>NZ_CANMOO010000001.1 GCF_947499585.1 uncultured Allomuricauda sp.
TAAGCCCGTTTGCGCCGATGGTACTGCTATACCAAGTGGGAGAGTAGGTCGCCGCCTTCCTTGAACGCCCTTTACATAACGTAAAGGGCGTTTTTTTGTTTTTACAACTCTACAAACCTTACTTAAAAGTAGGATATTACTTACAAATTGTTATATTTGAGACGCCTCGAATATGAATTTGTTTTCCCGACCCATATGCATTATCAATATGTAGCAGATTTGCTATGGTATTTAGATTAGTAACCATTAAAACTAAATACTATGAAGAAACGACTACTTTTTGCCGCATTTTTTATGTTGGCGTTTACCGTAAATTCGCAATCTTGTAATTGTGATGTTACGCTTTCCGGATTATCATCTTCGACTTTAAACTTGGTTTGGGCATCTAATGTGAGTTATTCCCCTGGAGATACAATTTGTATACCCGCAGGTAATTATGCTGGTATACGTTTTTATGACTTTGAAGGAACAGCAACCAATCCGGTGACATTTAAAAATTGTGGCGGGCAAGTTGTTCTAAACGAAGCAGCCTATTCTGCATTGGAGTTCAAAAACAGTAAATACATTCATTTAACGGGCACAGGGGATGTCAATTACAATTATGGGATTAAGATAGAAGGAACAGGGTCATGGGCTATGGGGATGGTTTTGAGCGCATTGAGTACAGATGTCGAAATAGATCATATAGAGGTGGCTCATGCTGGTTTTGCAGGGTTGATGGCAAAGACTGATCCTGATTGTAACAATTCTGATACGTGGAGGGTCAACGGTTTCGTAATGAAAAACCTAAATATTCACCACAATTATATTCACAATACCCATGGAGAGGGCATTTATATCGGTTTTACTTTAGGTTATAAATTAGATTCAGGACGTAACTGCAGTGGTACAGAGGTCTATGGTCATTGGTTAGAAAATGTGGACATACACCACAATATAGTTGAAGATACAGGCTGGGATGCTATTCAATTGAATCTGGCTCATATTAACAGCAAAGTGAGAGACAATACTATTTATGATTATGGAACTCGGGGGAATTGGGGGCAAGCTTTTGCCATGAGCCTAGGAGGTGGTGCTTATGAAGTCTACAATAATCATATCGTTAACGGCCCTTTGGAAAAAGGCTGGGGAATGCAAATAATTAATGGCGAGAGCGGCACGAAGGTTTATAATAATGTGTTTGTAAAACCTAAAATGCATGGAATATTTCTTCATAACAGGCATGAATTTGAAGATTTAAATGAGGGCTATTATGTAGCGAACAATACTATAGTAGAGCCGGAAAGAGCTGGCGTGCATTATAATACCACAGTTTTGCATCCGGTCGATCCAGCTGATTTATATAGAAATCAGAGTGAAGTTCCATCGTATTTTGTAAATAATCTGGTGGTTGATCCAGGATATGATTTTGAGGGAGGAAATACTTGGAAGCAAAACCAAGAAAGCTATTTTGACTTTAATGAAAGGGACACAAGGGATAGTTTATTAACTAATATATATTCAAACATTATGACTCGCCAAATAGATACATTGGGACTCACGGATATTTTAAACAATGATTATAGCCCTTCTTCTGCTAGTTCAGATGTGGTTGATGCGGGTTCAAGTGTTACTTCATGGGGAATAACCTTCGATATGGATAATGCATCACGACCTTCTGGAAGCGCTTTTGATGTGGGAGCCTATGAATTTCAATCTAGTGGAACTCCTTTAAAAGCACAATTACCTGAAGATGTAGAATTGTTTGATGTACTTGTTGAGAAACATGCACAAACATTGTTTTATCCAAACCCAACAAGTTCTTCTTTTAGATTGGAAAATAGTAGTTATGAAGACGCAATTATTCAATTAATAACTACGGAGGGAAGAATTATTCATACAGGTAAGTATAAGATGGGAACTTCCTTTAATGTTGAGGAATACACGGCTGGACTATATTTTTTGAAATTAATTACCTCAGATGAAACCGAGGTACATCGCTTAATAATTAGATGATTAAAAACAAAAACTCCCCAAAATAATTCTTTGGGGAGTTTTCTATAAAGGGTTTGGTTGGGTATTCAATTTTACACTCTTGGTAAATCGCCATCACCTTTTAAAGGTAAATTCGATTTTCCCATTAAAAAGCTATCCACATGATGGGCGGCTTGTCTTCCTTCGGATATTGCCCAAACAATCAAGGATTGTCCTCTCCTTTGATCGCCCGCAACAAAAATACCGGGCACATTGGTTTTGTAGTCTTTTTCAGATGCGCTAATGTTGGTTCTAGTATCCATCTGCAAACCGAGTTGATCTGCTATAGTTGTTTCTGAACCAGTAAATCCAAGTGCAAGTAAGGCCAAATCACATTCCCATTCTTTTTCCGTTCCTGCTACTTCTTTAAGAACCGGTCTTTGCCCTGGAACTTTATCCCAGAAAACTTCTGCTGTGATCAGGCCTTTTAAATTACCATTTTGATCACCAATAAATTTTTTAGTTGAAATGCTAAAGACGCGCTCGGCACCTTCTTTATGAGATGAACTGGTTCTTAGACGCATAGGCCAAAATGGCCATGGCTGCCCCTCGGGTCTTTTTGTGGTTGACTTGGGCATAATCTCAAAATTGGTTACAGAAACTGCACCATGGCGAATTGATGTACCAATGCAATCAGAGCCGGTATCTCCGCCACCTATAACAATAACTCTTTTTCCTTTGGCTGAAAGTTCTTCACCTGTATATGGAATACCATCAACTTTTCTATTGTTTTGCGGAAGAAAATCCATGGCTTGCACAACTCCTTTTAAATCGGAACCTGGAATGGGAAGTTTTCGTCTAACCGAAGCGCCACCGCAAAGCACAATGCTATCAAACTCTTTTTGGAGTTCATCAGCTTTAACATCAACTCCAACATTAATACCGGTTTTGAAGGTGATTCCTTCTTGTGTCATTATCTCAAGACGCCTATCAATTACATTCTTTTCCATTTTAAAATCAGGAATTCCATAACGCAACAACCCACCAATTTTTTCATCACGTTCTAAAACAGTAACGAAATGTCCTGCTCTGTTCAATTGTTGAGCTGCAGCAAGACCGGCAGGACCAGATCCTACGACGGCTACTTTTTTACCTGTTCTTTTGATTGGCGGCTCAGGTTTTATCCAGCCATTCTCAAAGGCTGTTTCAACAATATTCTTCTCAATATTCTCAATAGAAACTGGATCTTCGTTGATGCCTAGTACACAAGCTTCCTCGCATGGTGCAGGACATAACCTCCCCGTAAATTCTGGAAAGTTATTGGTTGAATGCAGAATCTTTGTGGCCTTTTCCCACTTTCCCTGATACACGGCATCATTAAAGTCAGGAATGAGATTGCCTAAAGGACAACCACTGTGACAAAATGGAATGCCGCAGTCCATGCATCGTGCGCCTTGGTCCTTTAATTCATTTTCCTTTAAGGGAACTGTAAATTCCTTATAGTTTTTGATTCTTTCTTCAACTGGAGCATAGGCCTCTATTTTCCTGTCAAACTCCATAAATCCTGTCGTCTTTCCCATGGCTCAAATTATAAGGTTTGTAATTTTTCTTTTTCTAATCGTATCAATGCTTGACGGTATTCTTCCGGAAAAACCTTCACAAATTTTGGAAGACATTCCTCCCAGTTTTCAAGAATATCTTGTGCTAAAGGACTTAAGGTAGCATTGTAATGGTTTTCAATGAGTTCTTTTAACTGTTTGATATCATTATCTTCTTCCACAGGAAGTAAATTCAATGTCTCTCCATTGCATCTTTTCTCAAACAAATTATCCTTATCAAAAACATAAGCGATTCCGCCGCTCATTCCCGCGCCAAAGTTTCTTCCCACAGCCCCAAGAATCACAGCAACTCCTCCAGTCATATATTCGCAACCATGATCGCCTATACCTTCCACTACGGCTTTAGCTCCAGAGTTTCTAACGCAAAAACGTTCCCCTGCTTTACCATTTATATATGCTTCCCCAGAAGTGGCGCCGTATAAAGTCACATTGCCAGTAATGATGTTGTCTTCAGGTTTCAAGGTTGACTTATAAGGTACTTTTATGATTAATTTTGCTCCCGAAAGCCCTTTTCCTAGGTAATCATTGGTATTTCCGTTGACCACCATGGTAAGTCCTTTTGTTGCAAAAGCGCCAAAACTCTGCCCTGCAGAACCTGTAAAATTAAGTTTTAATGTGTTGTCAGGTAGGCCATCTGCACCATAAATCTTCGATATTTCATTACTTATAATTGCTCCAACAGCACGATCAGTATTGTAAATAGGAAAATCCAGAGAAATTTTTTCCTTTCTGAACAGTGCAGGATGTGCTTTAGCAAGAATATCAAACTCTATGGATTTTTCAATATTATGGACTTGTTTTTCAGTATTATGAAACGCAGTGCCGTCGGGCACGTCCACTTGATATAGAATTGGGCTTAAGTCAATTCCTGAAGCCTTATAATGATTTATAGCTTTTTTTCGATCTAGTTTTTGGACTTGACCCACCATTTCATCTATGGTTCTAAATCCTAGTTTGGCCATAATCTCTCTTAGTTCCTGCGCTACAAAATACATGTAGTTAACTACGTGTTCAGGTTTGCCTTTAAACTTTTTGCGAAGTTCTGGATTTTGGGTCGCGATGCCTACAGGGCATGTGTTTAAATGGCATACACGCATCATTATACATCCTGATGCTACTAAAGGGGCTGTAGCAAAACCAAATTCTTCAGCTCCTAAAAGGCAAGCTATGGCTACATCTCTCCCAGTTTTAAGTTGCCCATCACATTCCAAAACTATCCGGTTTCTTAAATCGTTCAAAACCAGTGTTTGTTGTGCTTCGGCAATTCCCAATTCCCATGGAAGTCCAGCATGTTTTAATGAGGTTAGAGGTGAGGCACCAGTGCCACCATCAAAACCGGAAATAAGAATAACATCCGCTTTTGCTTTTGAAACTCCTGCAGCAACGGTTCCAACACCTACTTCTGAAACTAATTTCACATTGATTCTTGCCTCTCTGTTTGCTGATTTTAAATCATAAATCAATTGGGACAAATCCTCAATGGAATAAATATCATGATGCGGTGGTGGGGAAATGAGACCCACGTAAGGAGTTGAATTCCTTGTCTTGGCTATGGCAGGATTCACTTTTGGCCCAGGCAGCTGACCCCCTTCGCCTGGTTTGGCTCCTTGCGCCATTTTAATCTGGATTTCTTTTGCATTGGTCAGGTAGTCCGAGGTTACTCCAAATCTACCTGAGGCTACCTGTTTAATGGCGCTATTTTTCCAGTCGCCTGTTTGATTTTTATAAAAACGAGCCGAATCTTCTCCGCCTTCACCAGAGTTGCTCTTTCCACCAATCCGGTTCATGGCAATCGCTAAATTTTCATGGGCTTCCTTACTTATGCTTCCGTAGGACATGGCACCGGTCTTGAATCTTTTTACAATTTCGGTCCATGGTTCTACTTCCTCAATTGGAATTGGGTCATAGTTTGAAAATTCAAACAACCCGCGGATGGTCATCAAGTTTTTTGATTGCTCATTAACCAATTTGGAATACTCTTTATAAGTATCCGGCTCGTTATTGCGTACCGATTTTTGAAGTTTGGCAATACTTAATGGATTGAACATATGTTTTTCACCATCCCTTCTCCAACGATACTCTCCGCCAATCTCAATATCAAGATTAGCTGCTAACTCCTGAGTTTTGAATGCTTTTTTGTGGCGTTTTGTTATCTCCTTTTCAATTTCATACAAACCTATTCCTTGAATACGGGTTGGCGTATTGGGGAAGTATTTGTCCACCACTTTGGTATTTATACCTATGCACTCGAATAATTGTGAACCTCTGTAAGAATTCAAAGTTGAGATTCCAATTTTATTCATCACTTTTAATATTCCTTTTCCAATAGCTTTATTGTAGTTTTTTATGGCTTCATCAAAAGTGTATTCGGTAATGTCATTTTCTTCAATTTGTTCCCCAATGATTTCATTGACCAAATAGGGATTTATGGCACTTGCACCAAAACCAAAAAGGAGTGCAAAATGATGTACTTCTCTTGGTTCTGCAGATTCAATAATAATACTAAGTTTGGAACGCTTGCCTAATCTACTAAGCCCGCTATTTACATAAGAACAAGCTAATAAAGCAGGAATCGCTGCCATTTCAGTGCTAATCATCCTGTCTGAAAGAATGATAATGTTGGCACCTTCATCAATTGCTAATGAAGCCTGGTCTAAAATGGAATCCAAAGCTTCTTCCAATCCGTTATGTCCTTTTTCAATTTCATAAAGGATAGAAATGGAGACCACTTTGTAATCCGGACTGGCATCGTAATTTTTTATTTTATCCAAATCCTCTTTTGAAATTACTGGGTTTTGGATTTTTAACTTTCTACAATTGAGTTCTGATGTGTTAAAAATATTTTGATCACTCCCAAGCGTTAAACTAATATCTGTTATCAATTCTTCTCGAATTCCATCCAAGGGAGGATTGGTGACTTGGGCGAACAATTGTTTAAAGTAATTGTAAATCAGTTGTGGGCGCTCAGATAAAACGGCAATAGGGGTATCTGAGCCCATGGAGCCAATAGGTTCCTTGGCATATTTTGCCATTGGCAAAATAATAGTATTAATATCTTCTAAGGTGTAGCCAAAA
Source organism: uncultured Allomuricauda sp. (assembly GCF_947499585.1). Taxonomy (GTDB): domain Bacteria; phylum Bacteroidota; class Bacteroidia; order Flavobacteriales; family Flavobacteriaceae; genus Flagellimonas. Next base: position 6,648 of record NZ_CANMOO010000001.1, read on the forward strand.
GCAGCCCTTCTGGTTTCTATTGGAAATTCTCCGTAAAAAACAGGACAATCATTATAAGGAATGTCCTTTAAATGAACGAGATTGTTTTTTAGCCATTTTTTATAAGGATGTTTTTTGGCAATGGACTCTTTAATTTCCTCATCATTTATTATACGGCCCTCTTCCATGTTTACCAAAAACATTTTCCCTGGCTCAAGACGTCCGTGGAATTCAATGTCTTCTGGTTCCAATTCAACCACTCCAGTTTCCGAGGACATGATTACATAGCCTCTTTTGGTAACCGAATATCTTGATGGGCGCAATCCATTTCTATCTAAAACAGCACCTATATAATTTCCGTCGGTAAAGGGAATAGATGCGGGACCGTCCCAAGGTTCCATTAAACATGAATTGTATTCATAAAATGCCCTTTTGGATTCTGACATTTCTGTATTTTTTTCCCAAGCTTCTGGAACTAACATCATCATTACTTCTGGTAGGGAACGACCTGTCATCAAAAGCATTTCTACAACCATATCCATGCTTGCAGAATCTGACTTTCTGGGTAAAACTACCGGAAGTATTTTTTTGATGTCCTCACCAAACCAATCACTTTTTAAAAGCTCTTCTCTGGAACGCATTCTAGATACGTTCCCTCTAAGAGTGTTTATTTCACCGTTGTGGCACATGTAACGGAACGGTTGGGCTAAATCCCAAGTTGGGAATGTATTTGTGGAAAAGCGTTGGTGTACCAATGCCAAACGGGTGACCACTCTAGGGTCTAAAAGATCTTCGTAATATCTGCTTATGTCATGGGGTACCAAAAGTCCTTTAAAAATGATGATTTTGGTTGAAAGACTTGGCAGGTAAAAGAACTGACTTTGAGATAGTTTACTTTTGATGATAGCATGTTCAGTAATCTTTCTTGCAATGAAGAGTTTCAGATTAAACTGAAAATCATCTATGGAATCACCTTTACCAACAAATACTTGTTTTACAAAAGGCTCCGTTTCAGCAGCAATTCTTCCTGGTACGGAACGATTTACTGGGGCATTTCGCCATCCCAATAATTGTAATCCCTGATTTTTAATGTTTTTTTCAAAGGTTGAAATACAGAAATTACGTTGATTTTCTTTTTGAGGTAGAAAAACGTTACTTACTGCATAGTCCCCAGCTTCAGGTAAATCGAATTTGCATACTTCTGTAAAAAAATCATGTGGAATATCAATTAGAATACCAGCTCCATCACCAGTTTTGCCATCTGAGCTTACGGCGCCTCTATGTTCTAATTTATCTAGTATCTCTAAAGCCTTATGAATAATATCATTGGACTTTTTTCCTTTTAGGCTGCAAATGAACCCTGCACCACAGTTATCATGCTCAAATTCTGGCAGATACAATCCCTGTTTCTCTAACGTCATCATTATGATATTTCTTCAAAAATATCATTTTAAATGAATAAACAACAAGGTTTTAAGTCAATAGCAATTAAATCATCAACGTTTGGAATGAAGCGTTAAAAAATATTCAAAAATAGAATTTGAGCATTGCTAAATTATGATAATCTCAAAATGGCCTACAGAAAACAACACCACCTATTAAAAATAGGGGGTAATTCAAGATGAGTTATTGATAAATTATAAGATACCTATTTATAAATGGGGTAAAATATTAAAAAAAGTGCTTTAAAACGAGATTAACCTATTCTTTTTTGGGGTAAACAGATTTTATACTTGTTAATCTTTTAATATGCTCCTAGAAATTACAATCTTTTGAATTTCCGAGGTGCCTTCATAAATCTGAGTAATTTTTGCATCACGCATCATTCTTTCCACATGATAATCCTTAACAAAACCGTTGCCACCATGTATTTGAACTGCTTCAACGGCAGTTTCCATAGCAACTTCAGAAGCATAGAGTTTGGCCATGGCGCCAGAAAGTGTGTAATCCTTTCCGTTATCTTTATCACAAGCAGCTTCATAGACCAAATGGCGGGCAGCTTGAATTTTGGTATGCATATCAGCTAATTTAAATGCTATGGCTTGATGATTTGCTATTTCTGTTCCGAAGGCCTTGCGTTCTTTTGAGTACTTTCTAGCAAGTTCATAGGCTCCAGCCGCTATACCAAGTGCTTGTGCGGCAATTCCTATTCTACCACCAGCAAGAGTTTTCATGGCAAATTTAAACCCGAAACCATCCTCACCAATACGATTTTCCTTAGGTACTTTAACATCATTGAACAATAGAGAGTGTGTATCACTACCCCTAATTCCTAGTTTGTTTTCTTTAGGTCCAATTTCAAACCCCTCCATCCCTTTTTCAACAATCAACGCGTTAATTCCTTTATGCCCTTTTTCAACATCAGTCTGAGCAATGACTAAATATACCTCTGCAGTACCGCCGTTTGTAATCCAGTTTTTGGTTCCATTAAGAATGTAATGGTCTCCCTTATCAATGGCTGTTGTTTTTTGCGAAGTAGCATCACTCCCAGCTTCAGGTTCAGAAAGACAAAAAGCACCTATAATTTCTCCTGATGCCAAGCGGGTCAAATATTTTTGTTTTTGAGCTTCAGAGCCAAAAGTTTCCAATCCCCAACACACTAGGGAATTGTTCACAGATACCACAACTGAAGCTGAGGCATCAACTTTAGATAGCTCCTCCATGACCAAAACATATGAAAGTGTATCTAGACCACTGCCTCCATACTCTTCTTTTACCATCATTCCTAAAAAGCCCAGCTCCCCCATTTTTCTTACTTGCTCTGCAGGGAATTTTTGTGCATCATCTCTTTCTATTACTCCAGGTAACAATTCATTTTGGGCAAAATCTTTTGCCGCTTGCTGTATCATTAATTGCTCTTCAGAAAGTGTAAAGTCCATGAAATTGTGAAATAAATAAAAATTGGATACAAATATAGCCCTATACTAGGTTTTTTTTGATAAAAGGCAATAAAAAATGCGAATGATATAATGTTGTTTATGGATTTCTTAAAATCGAATATTATTTACTGGATATTTTTATAGGATTAAGATTATGTGGGAAAACTCATTTTGAATATCTTTAGCAAAGTAGATTGTTTTAAGAAAAATAAATTTCAACTAAATAAACCAACTAAACATGGAAACCATTCTCATTGCCATATTTGTTATTGGATACCTTGCCATTACCCTTGAACATAACTTAAAGATTGACAAGCTGATTCCGGCATTGGCAATGATGGCTATTCTTTGGGCAATGATGGCTTTTGGTATAGATGGGTTTACTACTTGGTTTGATTCTGGAAAACATGCCTTGATGGAAGGATTCTCTTCGTTAGGACATGAGGATAAAATGCATGTTTTGGAGGAAACCCTATTGCATCATCTAGGAAAGACCTCTGAGATATTGGTTTTCCTTTTGGGAGCCATGACCATTGTAGAGATCATTGATTATTTTGATGGCTTTGCAACCATAAAATCTTTTGTGAAAACAAGGAGTAAGAGAAAGATACTTTGGATTTTTGCTTTTTTGGCATTCATTCTTTCAGCCATTATTGATAACCTTACCGCAACGATTGTTTTAATATCTATTCTACAGAAAATAGTTAAAGTAAGAAATGATAGATTATGGTATGCCGGTTTAATTATAATCGCGGCTAATGCAGGGGGTGCTTGGTCTCCGATTGGTGATGTTACCACAACTATGCTATGGATTGGCAACAAAGTAACAACAGGTAAGTTGATAGGCTACTTGTTATTACCTTCTTTAGTATGTATGTTGGTGCCAACCTTTATTGCTTCTTTTTTACCTGCTTTCAAAGGAAGTATCGATGTTGAGGAAACGGAACCTGCTAAATCTAAATTTGGAGCCACTATGTTGTATCTAGGACTGGCTGCTATTGTGTTTGTTCCAATTTTCAAAACAATAACGCATTTACCGCCTTATGTTGGCATGATGCTATCTTTAGCAGTAGTGGCAACTTTTGCGGAAATCTACAGTAATTCCAAAATTAGCATTTCATCTGTTGACCCTGAAAGTGATGCGGAGTCACATCACAGCCCCGTGCATAGTGCCTTAACTAAGATAGAGTTGCCAAGCATATTATTTTTCCTTGGAATTTTAATGGCTGTTGCAGCCCTGGAATCTTTAGGACTGCTATTTAATTTTGCCGAAGGTCTTAAGCAAAGCACGCCGCTTTTGGGAACTGAGATTGCAGGAACACAAATTTCAGATTTGGTAGTAATATTACTGGGAATCGGTTCGGCTGTGATAGACAATGTGCCGCTTGTAGCTGCAAGTTTAGGGATGTTTTCTGAGCCTACGGATAACCCATTATGGCACTTTATAGCCTATTCTGCAGGAACGGGTGGAAGTATGTTGATAATTGGTTCTGCGGCAGGGGTTGTGGCCATGGGAATGGAAAAAATTGACTTCTTTTGGTATTTTAAGAAAATAGCGTGGCTTGCATTCCTTGGATTTATCGCGGGGGCTATTTGCTTTGTAGTAATGCGATATTTTTTCTAAAAAATACTTTACCTCAAAAATCTCCGTTATTATTGCAACTTAAATTGGGGATTTTATATGATTACTTTTCAAGATTTAGAAGAAGGGGCTGAGATGGGTGCATCTATTTCAGAAGAAAAAACCCTTTCTGTCATTGATTTAATTGTTAGTGGAGGAACGGGTAGTATCGTTATTATCATGGTACTTTTTGTACTTCTCTTTGTAGCTATGTATATTTATTTTGAACGTATTTTTGCAATTAAAGCTGCTTCAAAAATTGACAAAAACTTTATGAATCAGATTCGCGACCATATCACGAGCGGTAAGTTGGAAGCGGCAAAGATTCTATGTGCACAAACAGATTCTCCCGTTGCCAGATTAACTGAAAAAGGCGTATCAAGAATAGGTAAACCATTAGATGATATAAATACTGCAATAGAAAATGCTGGTACTTTAGAGGTGTACAAACTAGAAAAGAATGTAAGTGTATTGGCTACTGTAGCCGGTGCGGCACCAATGATTGGATTCTTAGGAACCGTAATTGGTATGATTTTAGCTTTCCATGAGATGGCGAGTAGCGGTGGTCAGGCAGAAATGGGCTCATTAGCTTCAGGAATTTATACTGCAATGACAACAACGGTTGCTGGACTTGTGGTTGGTATTATAGCTTATATTGGTTATAACCACCTAGTTAATAGGACAGATAAAGTGGTTCACAAAATGGAGGCTAATGCGGTTGAGTTTTTGGATTTATTGAATGAACCTATCTAGAATTTCATTATGAAATTAAAAGGAAGAAATAAAGTAAGTCCAGATTTTAGCATGTCATCAATGACAGATATAGTATTTCTGTTATTGGTATTTTTTATGTTGACTTCCAATGCTCCCAACGCTTTGGATTTACTGTTACCAAAAGCAAAGGGGAAGTCCACGAACACACAGAATGTTTCAGTGACCATTAACAAGAACTTGGAATATTTTGTGAATAATGAACAGATAAACGAGGAATACATTGAAATTGAATTAAAAAAGGCACTTGAAGGTCAAGAAAAGCCAACAATCATTCTAAGAGCAGAGGAAAGCGTGGCAATTAAAGAGGCCGTTAACGTAATGGACATTGCTAATAGGAATAGTTACAAGGTTATCTTGGCTGTGCGGCCAAAATAATGTCATTTTTAGATACGAGACACAAGAAAAAATCATTTACGCTTACAACTCTTCTTTTAAGCGTGTTATTGCTATTGCTTTTTTATATAGGCATGACCTATATGGATCCGCCAATTGAAAATGGTATAGCCATAAATTTTGGCACCATGGATTTTGGTAGTGGAAAGGTACAACCTAAGGAAAAAGTGCGCTCTGAACCCAAAAAGGAGGTAACAAAACCTGTAGAGCAGGTTGAGGAGCAGGCTCAGCCAAAAGAAACTGCTCCAGAAGCACCGGTTGAAAAAGTGTTGACCAGTGAGAACGAAGAGACTATCAGAATAAATCAACAAAAAGAAGCCAAACGTAAGGCGGATGCAGTGGCTAAAAAAGCAAAGGCTGACGCGGAACGGGTTGAACAAGAGAAAAAACAAACTGAAGAACGAAAAAGACAGGAGCAAGAATCCAAGAAAAAGAGCCTTGATGCTTTAATAGGAGGGATTGGAAAATCTGACGGAAAAACAACAGGTAGTGAAGGGGATGATAATAAGGCGGGAGATAAAGGGAAACCGGACGGAGACCCATATGCAACCAGTTATTATGGTAGCCCTGGAAGTGGAAGTGGCACGGGAGGTTATGGTTTAAACGGTCGTTCTTTGGTAAACAAAGGCAAAGTGCAACAAGAATGTAATGAAGATGGTCGTGTAGTGGTAAGAATTGTGGTAGACAAAAATGGAAAGGTAATAAAAGCAACTCCAGGAGTTAAGGGAACTACGAATAATGCGCCTTGCCTATTGGATCCAGCAAGAAAAACGGCATTTCTTCATAAATGGAACCTAGACTCCAATGCACCTTCTCAACAGATTGGTTTTGTTGTTGTCAACTTTAAGTTAGGTCAGTAAATGACTTATAAAGAGACTTTGAATTGGATGTTTCATCAACTTCCAATGTATCAACAAAAAGGGCCAGATGCGCTAAAAAATAAGTTAGACAACATTATTTGTTTTTCCGAAGTTCTAGGAAATCCCCATCAGAAATTTAAAAGCATACACGTAGCAGGAACAAATGGAAAAGGTTCAAGCAGCCACATGCTTGCTTCTATTCTTCAGGAAGCGGGATATAAGGTCGGCCTGTATACATCACCGCATCTAAAGGATTTTAGAGAACGAATCAAAATCAATGGAAAAACTATTGACAAAAGCACTGTAAAGCACTTTATAAAAACCCATCGATCCTTTTTAGAAGGCAATGAGCTTTCTTTTTTTGAAATGACTGTTGGAATGGCCTTTCATTTTTTTGCGGGAGAAAAAGTGGACATTGCTGTTGTGGAAGTTGGTTTGGGAGGGAGATTGGATTCTACAAATATTATTGTACCTGAGATTTCCTTAATTACCAATATAGGACTAGACCATATTCAGATCTTGGGAGATACTTTGGAAAAAATTGCTCTAGAAAAAGCTGGGATAATAAAAAGAGAGATCCCTGTGGTTATTAGTGAGAGACAAACTGAAACTGAAACAATCTTTAAATTAATTGCAGCACAAAAGAATTCGGAAATTGTTTTCGCTGATGAACTTCCAGTTAAGAATTATAAAACTGATTTACTAGGGGACTATCAGCAAAAGAATATTCAAGGTGTGGTAGCTACAATTAAAAGGTTGAAGAGCTTTAAGGTTGAGAACGCTCATATAAAAGCTGGGCTTAAAAAATGTGTTGATAACACTAGCCTTTTGGGAAGATGGCAAATTCTGGGTAAAAAACCAAAAATTGTATGTGATACGGCACACAATAAACAGGGACTTAGCCTAGTACTAGAGCAAATAAGAAAATGTGAATCTCCACGAGTACATTTTGTTCTAGGTTTTGTAAATGATAAAGCTCTGGATGATGTACTTAGCTTATTTCCTAAAAATGCAGAATATTACTTTGTAAAACCTAATGTGCCTAGAGGATTGCAGGCTAAGGATTTAAAAGGTTATGCAGGAAAATTTGGACTTAAGGGAGAGATCTCTCCATCTGTAAAAAAAGGTTTGGAGAAGGCTTTACGGAATGCAAAGGATGATGATTTAATTTATGTTGGAGGCAGTACGTTTGTAGTTGCTGAAGTGGTTTAGATATTTTACGTTTTTTCTTTTTGGTAACCAAAAAATGATGCTATATTTGCACTCCGTTTTAAGAACGGGCGCGTAGCTCAGTTGGTTCAGAGCACCTGGTTTACACCCAGGGGGTCAGGGGTTCGAATCCCTTCGCGCCCACAATTAGAAACCCACCTTATACAGGTGGGTTTTTGCATTTTATGTACTCTGTTGTCATCAGTAGGTAGACAAATTCTTCAATTTTTTATAAAAGTTACTTCCTATTTTGTATCCTTTCGTTTACAGCCTCTTTTCTATTTATTTTCAGGTTTTTAAAGGCTGATAAGTAAGCAATCCCGATAAATATTTACGTAAACCCTTATCGGATGAACCTACAATATGCTGTTTTTGTGGTAATTATATAAACAGTTTAACCAAACCGCCATAAACATGAGAAAACTTATTCAGCATTTTTTCTCTGCCCATAAAGCCCAGCCAGAGGAACATAAGGATGTATTGGAATCTAAATATGTAAAATCTGGACTTACCCTTCAAGAGGCTACTGAAATAAGACAAAAGATACAGGAGGCTTTTGAAAATGATAAAGTCTACAAGAACAATGCAATAGGTCTTAATGATCTTTCACAACATATTTCAAAGGATAGATACAAGGTTTCACAAGTACTAAATGAATATTTGGCAAAAAACTTTTATTCTTTATTAAATCACTATAGAGTAAAAGAGGCAAAAGATCTACTCATATCCCAACCATTTCTTAGTGTAAAGGCGGTAATGTATGAAGTGGGTTTTAATAGTAAGACCAGTTTTTATAGCGCATTCAAAAAAGATACTGGTTTAAGTCCAAATGATTTCCGCAGTATGGCAGTATATGCTTCTTAAAGCAATTTTCATTAAACTTTCCTACCACACAATTTCTTCTTTTAAACAAAGGTTTTCTGTTAGTAATAGAGATTTCCATACCCTCTAGAATCTACTTCGATATTGTCTTACGTAGACCAGTTTAATTCAATTAAATATTTATAAATCAAATAGATAACATCAGGTTTGTTAAAATTTAACAAACCTTTTAAAGTAGTGGCCAAAGATAATTAACTGTTAAAAAAGGTATTTCCCGTTGGGCGTGAATTATTTTATTGTTCGTCCCGTTTTAAAAGTACTTTAAATCTAGGGGTATACAATTGTTTTGTAGTTGCAATTGTAAAGGTAAGGCGGTGAGAGGCCTTACTACCTTAAAATAGAGACTTTCCAATAAGTTTTGTTTTCGTACTAGGGAGTATTATTTGAATTAGCTATCAAACACCTTATCCCGCCTGCCTTTCTCAGTTGCGCTAACTCATTAATTACTAACAAAACTTTTAACTCTATGAAAGTAAAGAAGCTATTTGGGACGCTCATCTTTATGTTATTATGTATAACATTAGCTCGATCTCAAGAAAAAACGATTACCGGGACAATCATTGATCAGACAGGTATACCACTGCCAGGGGTCAATATTGTAGTCGACGGTACTACAAATGGAACCCAATCTGATTTTGATGGTAACTATTCCATTGAAGCTAGTATTGGTCAAACATTGGTGTACACATATCTCGGTCAAAGACCAGCAAGGAGACTTGTTGGTGCGCAAAGTGTTATAGACATTCAAATGGAGGAGGATGCGCAGGCCCTAGAAGAGGTAGTGGTAACGGCATTGGGTATTAAAAGGGAAAAGCAAGCCTTAGGATACGCAGTTGCCTCAGTTTCTTCAGAACAATTAGAAGAAAAAGCTGAAGGAGATTTAGGAAGAGTCTTAATTGGTAAAGCATCAGGTGTTAATATTACACAGCAGAGTGGACTTTCTGGATCGGGAACAAACATTATTATTAGGGGATACAGTTCCTTTAGCCAAAGTAATCAACCTTTGTTCATTGTAGATGGTGTTCCTTTTAATGGAGATACCAATGCTTCAGGTAGACAGGGATCCAGACAAGATTTTATCAACGGTAACAACGGGTCTAGTAGGTTTTTAGATTTAGATCCCAACAGTATAGAAAGCGTCAACGTGCTAAAAGGTTTGGCTGCATCCACACTTTATGGATCTTTGGGTAGGAATGGTGTTATTTTAATAACAACAAAGGCTGGCGCTGGTGGTCAAGGTGCTAAGAAGACAGAAATTACAGTAAATAGTTCTTTGTTTTTTAACGAGATTGCCTCTACTCCAGAGTATCAAAATCAATATGGGAATGGTTTTGACCAGTCCTTTGGATGGTTCTTTAGTAATTGGGGCCCTAGTTTTGATAGGGGCGGAGTCTCTGGTTGGGGAAACAGTACAGCTTTTGATTCCAATGGAACACTTCCACACCCTTATTCAACTTCCGCTGCAGGGCAACAGGCTTTTCCAGAATTTGCTGGTGCAAGATATGAGTGGAGACCATATGATAGTTTTGGGGATTTTTTTAAAACTGGAACGGTTACTAATCTATCTATAAATGCAACTGGTAGTTCCGATGATGGTAAAATATCCTACAATGCCAATTATGGTCACTTAAAGGATATCGGGTTTACTCCGGGTAACAGTTTAAACAGAAACAATTTTGGTATTGGTGGTAGAGCAGTTCTTAGTAACAAGTTCACTGTTACTGGGGCGTTAAATTTTGCAAGAACAAAGTTTATGTCTCCTCCGGTGGCATTGAGTCAAGGTAACGGAGCAACCGGTTCAGGTTCTTCGGTATTTGGAGATTTATTCTTCACTCCAAGGAGTATTGATGTACTTGGACTTCCTTTTCAAAGTCCAATAGATGGTAGAAGTATTTATTACCGTGACGGAAATGATATTCAACATCCATTGTGGACTGCGAACAATGCGGGAACAGAACAAGAAACCAACCGGGTTTTTGGTAACATGGGCATACAATACCAATTTAATGATAATTTAAACCTTATTTATAGGGTTGGTATTGACGTTTACAGCGAAAACAACCTAAATTTTCAAAACAAAGGAGGAATCAATGGAAACGTTCCACAGCCCAGATTGGCTAGTGGTATTTATGAAACATGGAACAATACCAATACTATTTGGGATCATAATCTTGCAATCAACGGAGATTACGATATAACTGAAAAGGTTGGAACAACATTTAATGTTGGTGTCAATGGAAGAAGGGAAGTGTTTGATCAGCAAGGAGTTGCAAGTGATGCGCAACAGGTATTTGATGTTCTAAGGCATTTCAATTTCCTAAATCAGAATGAGATTCAACAAACTTCACAACGTAACCTGGTCGGATTCTATGGGCAATTAGAATTTGATTATGATAACTATCTGTATGTAACCCTAGCAGGAAGAAACGATTGGGTTTCCAACCTATCAACGGCTAACAGGTCACTTTTTTATCCTAGTGCAAGTATTTCTTTTGTGCCAACAAAGGCTTTTGATGGTCTTAAAAGTGAAAATGTACTCAACTATTTGAAAATAAGAGCTGGGTATGGTACTTCAGCTGGATTCCCAGATGCGAATTCAGATAATTTCCCGGTTTCTAACCGACTAGTTTTGGATACTCAAGATTTCCAAGATCCAACCGGAACCAATGTTGTGACGAATACAAGTCCGTTAACGCTTGGAAATCCAAATTTAAAGCCTGAACAAGTTTCAGAAATAGAATTAGGTGTTGAAACTAGATGGTGGGATGGTAGAATTACGCTTGATGCCTCGGTTTATGAGCGTACTACCACGGATTTGATAGTTCAACAACCTTTGGATCCTTCCTCTGGTTTTTTCCAAACAAACACCAATGTTGGTGAAATTAAGGGAGAAGGGGTTGAAATTGATCTTGGATTGAATTTTTTCAGGAGTCAAGAAGAAGGAGGTTTTAACTGGAATACCAATGTCAACTTTACTGCTAATGAGTCTGAGGTTATAGACCTAGGGCAGGAAACAGATTTGATCGTATATTCTGGTTTTGGTAACCTAGGAAACGCGGCAATAGAAGGACAGCCTTTAGGGGTAATATATGGAACCCGTATTCTAAGAGATGCCAATGGCCAATTTGTGGTGAACAGTATTGGAGATTTTGTTCAAGATCCACAAGATGGGGTAATTGGTGATCCAAATCCGGATTTTGTAGCGAACATCAACAACACTTTCTCTTATAAAAACTTCAGTTTTGGATTTCAGTTCAACTGGACCCAAGGCGGAGATGTGTGGTCCAGTACTATTTCTACCTTATTGGGTAGAGGTCTCATTGTTGAAACACTTGATCGTGAAAATACATTTGTATTACCTGGTGTCCAAAGTGATGGCCGCGTAAATGACGTGCAGATAAACAACTCAGATTATTTTTTCAATAACATTTTGGGAAATATTTCTGAATTACAAGTGTTCGATGCTACCGTACTTCGTTTACAGGAAGTTACATTAGGATACTCTTTACCTAAGAAATTTTTGGAAGACACGCCTTTTGGTGCACTTTCTTTCACTGTTTCTGGATTCAATCTTTGGTATGATGCAATTAACACTCCTAATGGTGCCAATTTTGACCCCAATACGTCAGGTACAGGAGTAGGTAACGGATTTGGTTTCGATTTCCTTAATGGACCAAGTTCAAGAAGATATGGATTCAGTGTAAAAGCAACATTCTAAGATGACTAAAAAAGATAGAAAAATGAAAATAAGAAGCAAACATATAGCAATGAGTCTTTTTACTGGACTCTTGATGATGACCTCTTGCGAAGTCACTGAGCTAGATATAACAAATGACCCAAATTTTCTAACACCTGATTTAGCAGCCCCAGATTTCTTTATTACTTCTATACAAGAAGATTTTGCTAGACAATTGGATGGCGATGTTTCAGGTGATCCAAATGATAATTTTGTAACTGGTGGTTTTCAATTCGGAGATGGGCTTTCACCCTTGGGAATGGAGCTTACCAGAGTAATGCAAATGTCCAGTAGGGACTATGAAAGTACTTACCAAGATAGTGATGTTGATGATGAATGGGATAATGCCTATAGAGGAATTCTTTTTGATATCAGATTAATGACGCCATTGGCGGAAGAAGCAGGTCAAACACGGCATTTAGGTATAGCTCAATTTATTGAAGCATATACGATTTCCTCTTTGGTAGACTTTTTTGGCGATATTCCATATACAGAAGCAGTTCAAGCTCCAGAGATTGTTAATGCAACTTTAGATAGTGGTGCATCCGTTTATGAGGCTGCACTTGCACTTTTGGATCAGGCGATCATCAATTTCACCAATACGGCATCTACCAACCCGCCTGTGGAGCTTTTTTATGGAAATGACTATACAAAGTGGGTTAAGGCAGCCAATACCTTAAAAATGAAACTCTACCTTCAAACTAGATTGGTAGATCCCGGAGCAATAGATGCCTTTAATGCAATTGTCAATTCTGGAGATTACATTACGGATACCGCGGATGATTTTGATTTTGTTTGGCCAGGTACAAGTGCTGCACAGCCAGATAATAGGCATCCAAGATATGGACTTAACTATGTTTCCAATGGACCTGGGGATTATGCTTCAAACTGGTTGATGAACAAAATGCAAACAACCAATGATCCTAGAATTAGGTACTACTTTTATAGACAGACTAATGAAGTTCCTGGGCAGGAGATTCCAGCAGATGAGCAAACGTTGAGATGTTCACTACAAACTCCACCATTGCATTATACCACAGGAGGTTTTACTTTTTGTAATCTTCCAAATGGCTATTGGGGCAGGGATCATGGAGATGATGAAGGTGCTCCACCAGATGGCCCAAAACGTACAACTTGGGGAGTGTACCCTGCAGGTGGGCGTTTTGATGATGATAGTTTTAGTCCTGTTTCGCAGCCAACGGACCCTCTATCTAACGGAGGTTTGGGGGCCGGGATTACTCCAATACTAAATGCTTTTATGGTAGATTTTTGGAAAGCAGAAATAGAACTGGCTCAAGGTAATGTAGGATTGGCTCAAGGTTTCCTGGAAGCGGGAATTACAAAACAGATAGCAAAAGCGAGAAGTTTTGTATCAGTAGATCCTAATGCTGATCTCTCTTTTGAACCTCTATCATCGGATGTAACGGATTTCATTAACGGCGTGGTTGCTGATTTTGGCTCCGCAACGGGAGATGATCAGTGGAATATCTTAGCAGAAAGTTATTTTGTTGCGCATTACGGAAACGGAATAGAAACGTATAACTTTTATAGAAGAACTGGATTTCCTAATAGTTTACAACCTAATAGAGAGTTAGATCCAGGAAGTTTCCCAAGATCTATGTTCTATCCTAATCAGGCGGTGACTTCAAATTCCAACATTACGCAAAAAGCAAACCTTGCGGTACAAGTATTTTGGGATAATAATCCAGCGGGACCTTCATTCCCTAATTCGAACTAATTAAAGCAATGACTGATAAAAATAATATTATGAAAAAAATAAGAACATACATATTATTCGCTATAGGGTTGATGACAGCTGTTTCCTGTTCGGAGGAAAAGATAGTGGATGACGTACAAGCAACCGTTGCGCGTGGTTTAGTATTAAGGACAGTAACCACTTTAGGGGATAATTTTAATATTTTAGACACAAGTTCAGTGTGGGGAAGGACTTTGGAAGCACAAGACGCTGAAGGTGGTGCTCTACTTTCGGAAATAAGAGTCTTTGTTACATTTGTTGACAATACCATAGAGGATGGTGACCCTGATTTAAGTACAGATGAAGCTCCTCTGCCAACTGTATCAGCTTCTAGCTTTACTGAAGGACCATTTGGATTTCCGAGGGGAGACGTGAGTGCGACTTATTCGGAAGCAATTGCTGCTACGGGTATAGATTTTGACGATATTGATGGAGGGGATGCATTTAATTTTAGATTAGAAGCAGTACTTACAGACGGTCGCGTATTTACCAATAACGCTGCAGGTACAGTAGCTAATGGGTCATTTTTTAGCTCTCCATTTGCATATACTTCTCCTGTAGTTTGTCCGCCAACAGTTCCTACAGCAGGTGACTGGACTATAAATTTTCAAGATTCCTTTGGAGATGGTTGGAACAACGCAGCTTTTAGAGTTAGTATTGATGGTACCGAAACTGACTATACCTTAGCCAATGGTTTTGGTGGTTCAGAGACATTTGCGGTTTCTGGCAGTGCACAGGTAATCTCTATCATTTTTATATCAGGTGATTTTGACGGCGAAGTAACGGGGCAAGTTATTTCGGCTAATGGAAATACTGTGGTAGATATTGATGGCGTTAATGGTACTATAACAGCAGAGGCAGAACTCATTGATTATTGTTTAAATAATCTATAGTTTAATTATATTAATTAATATAAAAAGGGTCGTTCCAGAACGACCCTTTTTTATTATACAAAAAACTGTGTTGAGTCCTATCTTTTTATTTGCTTTGCGGTATGATTGCCACAATTTGTAGAAAAGCACATTTTAATGCAGCACATAGACTGCATAATCCTAATTGGAGCGATGAAAAAAATGTTGAGGTTTTTGGTAAATGCAATAGCCCTAACTATCATGGGCATAATTTTGATTTGGAAGTAAGAATTAGAGGGGAGGTAAATCCAGATACAGGTTTTGTAATGGATTTAGCGGTTTTAGGCACCCTGATCAAAGAAGAAATAGAAGACAGGTTTGATCATAAGAACCTAAATGAAGATTGTCCAGAGTTTTTTGAGATACTGCCTACAACAGAATATTTTGTAAAGATTATTTATGATATTTTGAAACCGGAACTGGAAAAAAATCAATTACTGCATATTACGCTTCATGAAACTCAAAAGAATTCCGCGGAGTATGGGGATTGGTGACAATTTTACGATATTGCACTTCTTTTCTTAATGGGATATTAGCTCAGTTGGTTTAGAGCGCTGCCTTGACAGGGCAGAGGTCACTGGTTCGAATCCAGTATATCCCACTTTTTCAGAAACTTATAGTACAAGCCTGAGATTTTCCAAACCATTTTACTCTGTTTTTTGAAGCAAGATTGTAAATAGTATCTCTTACAATCCTTGGAATAAATGCTAATAAGGCAGAGACCAATCGCCATTTGGGTATTTTAGAAATAATTTTTAAAAAACCATCAGAGTGCGTATGTTTTCCATGTTCATCAAAAAGAATTACGGTTTCCAATTGATTTGTTGAAAATCCATATTGCCGTAACAGGTTTTGCCCTTGCGGAGATTGAAAAGGCACAAATTGAAAAATATCTTCAGGGGCAAATTTTAACAACCACCCTACTACACCATTACATAGGTTGCATTCCCCATCAAAAACAATAACACTTTTTTCCATGATCCATTTGGTTTGTCAACTACTATGTCGGACAAAACAAAAGGACATTTCAAGAAATCTTGCAATAAATGCCTGATTTTATAAGTATTATGATTTATTTATGACTTCATTATAAAAAATCCAGAACCCGCTCAAGAGCCATTCCACGTGATCCTTTAATAAGTAGAGTGCCTTTTTTGATAGGATTTTGAACCAGTACTTCCTTTAGGTCATCAAATGTTTTGAATTTTCTGAAAGAAGTACTGGTTTTATAGAAGTTTTCACCAACAAAGAACACATTCTTAAAGGCTATACTTTTTGCCAAATCTGCAATTGCTTGGTGTTCTTTTTCTGCATCCACGCCAAGTTCAAACATATCCCCAAGAATAAGTGCTTTGTTTTTTGCATCCATTATTTTTAGGTTTTCCAAAGCTACATTCATACTTGAAGGGTTTGCATTATAAGCATCAAGAATGATTTTGAAGCCATTTTTATCAATAATCTGAGAACGGTTGTTCTTAGGTTGATAAGACTCTAGAGCAGTTCTGATTTCCTCCAAGGGAACATTGAAGTATTTGCCCATTAAAATGGCAGCACAGCAATTAGAGAAGTTGTATTTGCCAATGAGCTGCGTTTCTATCTTTTTATCTTCAACTTCAATAACCACGAATGGGTTGGCCTCAATGAACTTTATGTTGTAATAATCTGAGCGTTCTGTACTGAATCCATACTTTTTGATATAATGCCCTAATTTATTTCGTTGTATATCATCATCAGCATTTAAAAAAGCGTATTTGTCATTGGAAATGAGATAATCGTAAAGCTCGCTTTTTCCTTGGATTACGCCTTCCACCCCTCCAAAACCCTCTAAGTGAGCTTTTCCAAAATTGGTGATATAGCCAAAGTCAGGTTGGGCAATATTGCTCAAAAAAGCAATTTCTCCTTTATGGTTGGCCCCCATTTCAACAATAGCTATCTCTGTATCATTTTTAATGGATAAAAGGGTTAGGGGCACCCCTATATGGTTGTTTAGATTTCCTTTGGTGGCAATGGTATTGTATTTTTTTGAAAGGACCTTATTGATGAGTTCTTTAGTAGTGGTTTTACCATTGCTTCCGGTAAGGGAGATGATTTTGGCCGTACTGTAGTTTCTATGAAATATGGAAAGTTTTTGAAGCGTCTCCAATACATTATCAACTAAAAGGCAATTATCTATATTTTCATCTTGTTGCTCGTCAATAATGACATAAGATGCTCCTTTTTCAAGCGCATCTTTAGCAAATTCATTGCCATTGAAGTTTGGGCCTTTTAATGCAAAAAACAGGCAATTTTCGGTTATTTTTCTTGTGTCCGTACAAATAATTGGGTGCTCTAAAAAAAGTGCGTGGAGTTGTTCCAATTTCATAAATCGAAGATAAAAAAAAGCCCTGATTTTAGTCAGGGCTTTTTTAAAATACTCTTAAAGTATTATTTTGCTTTTTTATGTCTTACGGTTTTATTCTTGGTTTTAGACTTAGAACCTACTCTAGACATAGCACATCTGAATCCAACATCATCAGTTGCCATGTATTGAGGTAGATATCTACGTTGAGCTGGATCTAGCCAAAAAGCTCTGTCTCTCCAAGAACCTCCTTTGTATACTCTTACTTCATCATTAATTAACGATGTTCTGTAATTGGAAGTATCATATTGACGAAGGATTTTACCTGTAGAATCACGCTCCACTTGATGTTTTGGCGAGTCGTACATTTTTCTACTATCGGACTCATCACTAAATCTTTCAAAAAATCTTGAAGAACCTGGGTCACCATCACGATAACCTCGGTTATCACTGGTAGAGAAATTGGTCCTTAAATAGGTTTCTTGTTCATCTACTGGTACTTCTTTAATTTCTCCTGGAAGATTCAATGCTATAATTTTACCGTTAGGCAGTGTGTCATACATAATTTCATCACCACGTAAGATTTTTACTTTACCATCATCACCAATAGCTTTCTTTAAAAAGACATTTCCTCTATAATAGTTAAAGTCACTTATCTCATCATCAACAATTGGTCGATATACATCAGCAACCCATTCGGATACGTTACCGGCCATTTCATAAAGTCCAAAATCATTTGGCTTGTATGATTTTACTTGTGCTGTAATATCGGCACCATCATCTGACCATCCCGCTATTCCCCCATAATCACCTTTGGCTTGCTTAAAGTTGGCCAACTGATCACCACGGCCTACACGCTGTCCATTTCTAGTGTAATCACCTTCCCATGGATATTTCTTTCTTCCTCTGTAGTTGTTGTATTCTCTAGATCCAATAAGAGCTTGAGCTGCATATTCCCATTCAGTCTCCGTAGGAAGTCTATATTCTGGCATTATAATACCACTACTTCTTTTGGCAAATGAATTAATTGAATCTTTTTTCTGTTTTCCTTGTAAAGAATCTATTTGACCTTCATAAACTGATTCAGGGTTATTCAAATAAGCTTCTGTACTAAAGGTTCCTCCAATTTCACCATTCAATACTTTATATTTTGCATCCTGGGCCAAGAAACCTTCTTTTTCCAACATAGCCTCGTTAACCCTGTCGGTTCTCCATTCCGCATATTGAGAGGCCTGAATCCAATTTACACCAACCACTGGATATTCAGCATATGCAGGGTGTCGCAAATAATTATTGGTCATGGTCTCATTAAAGCCTAATCTGTTTCTCCATACCAATGTATCTGGCAAAGCACCCGTATAAATGTTTTTATAGTTAGGATTTTCTGGAGGATACACCGATTTAAGATAATCCAAGTATTCTAAATACATAACATTGGTTACCTCAGTCTCATCCATGTAGAATGACTGAACATGTTGTTGTGTAGGAGTATTGTTCCAATCGTGCATGATATCATCCTGAACTTTACCTTTGGTAAATGTTCCACCTTCAATGAACACGGTTCCAGGAGGGGTTACCTGCTCCTTAAAATCAGAATTGTATTGAAATCCACCTTCTTTAGCATTTATTTTCCATCCTGTGGCTCTAGAAACGTTCTTGGAAGAAGAGGATGAGGAATTTTTACAACTAGAAAAACTTCCCACTATAACAGCGCTAGAAAGTACAACTTTGATAAAGTGTTTTTTCATAATTTGGGCTTGAGTACTTTAAAACCTAGGGTTTCATCCCTAGCTACTTTAACTTGATTTGATTTATTAAAATCTTTGTATTGGCAATAAAACGATGTTTTAACCATAATATTTTGTGCTTGCAAAATAATTATGACAACCATCTAACAAACACTTGCTACGATTTAAACGCTGTAGGTTTCAAAATAGTATGAATTGATTAGGGTTTTAACGGTTAAACCTTTCGGATCAGGATTCAAATTCTACAGAAATATAAATACCATTTTAGAGGTTGGATAAAAAAAGAGGGGTGAATTACAAGAATTTTTGGAAAAGTTCGTTTACATGTAATACGTCTAAAGGTATTCTATGCTTTTGGATGCTCTGAACCTTAACATTTACTAAACGCTTAAAATGAAAAAGTTACTGATATTGGTAGTGTTGCTTGTCATAGCCCCGCAGATAAGTGCACAACAAGAAAGAGTAATTACAACAGCTGTCCCATTCTTGACCATTGCCGCAGATGCGAGAGCCTCAGGTATGGGTGACATGGGTGTGGCAACCTCTGTTGACGCTTTCTCTCAACAATGGAATCCAGCAAAATTTGCTTTCGCAAACCAAAAAACAGGAATTGGGGTAAGTTATACACCGTATTTGGAAAGCATTGTCAATGACGTTTCGCTTTTAAATGCTAATTTTTACAACAAGGTCAACGATCGTAGTGCGTTTGCAGTAAGCATCCGTTATTTTGGTTTGGGAGAAATAGAACTTCGCCAAACAATTGATGAGGAAGCTACCTTGGTAAAACCTAATGAGTTTGCGATTGATGGATCTTATTCTCTAAAACTTAGCCAAACATTCTCTATGGCCGTTGGTGGACGATTTATCAGTTCAAACCTTAGATTTCAAGATGGAGCACAAGATTCTCAAGCTGCCAATGCTTTTGCTGTTGATATTGCAGGTTTTTTCCGTTCAAGAGAAATTGCCTATAACAGTTTTGATGGCCGTTGGAGAGCAGGATTTAACATCTCTAATCTAGGCGGAAAAATCCAATATGATGCTGGTGGTCAAGAAAACTTTTTACCTACAAATTTAAAATTTGGAGCTGGTTTTGATTTTATATTGGATCAAGACAACGTATTGGGTCTTACTTCAGAATTTAATAAGTTATTGGTGCCAACACCAAGAGATTTTACAGGAGATGGCCTAATTACTGCAGAGGACAACAATGAATACCAACAAATAGGTTTCTTAAGCGGAGCTTTTGAATCGTTGGGAGATGCTCCTGATGGTTTTGGAGAAGAGTTAAAAGAAATTACGTGGGCATTAGGTGCAGAATATAGATACCAAGAGGCATTTATGTTACGTGCGGGATATTTTAATGAAAATGAGGAAAAAGGCGCAAGACAATTCTTTACTTTGGGTGCTGGTTTTAAATTTAAGGCAGCTCAGATAGACCTTTCATACTTATTCTCTACTTCACAGGTTAGGAATCCTTTAGAAAATACTTTGCGATTCTCACTTACCTTTAATTTCGGTGAGGAGTATGTAAATGACTAAGCAAGTACAATAAAATCATAAGAAAACCTGTCCATCGACAGGTTTTCTTATTTTTGGTCAATACCTAACATCAGAATGAAAAAACAACATATTGGTTTTGAGCTGTCCGTGTATGATAACAAAGAAGGTCTTTCACAAAACGAACAGAAATTGTTAAGTGCGGCAGAACAAGCTAGGGAAAATGCATATGCACCTTATTCCAATTTTAAGGTAGGTGCTGCGGTATTACTGGAAAATGGAGAAACGGTCATTGGGAACAACCAAGAAAATTCATCATATCCCTCTGGGCTTTGCGCGGAGCGTGTGGCGATATTTCAAGCAGGAGCAAAATACCCAGGGATTTCCATCCAATCTATAGCCATTAGCGCAACCTCAAAAGATTACGTGGTCGATTCCCCTGCAGGTCCATGCGGTAATTGCAGACAATCGGTAATAGAGTATGAGCAAAAACAAAAATCACCTATTTCCATATTGCTTAGAGGCGAAACAGGTCCTATTTATAAGTGCGATTCCATAGCTGATATTTTACCTTTGGCATTTAGTAGTTCATTTTTGAGCGATTCTTAAACCAAATCTTTTTACAAAACAGATATATATGTATTTTTGCTTTTCTCCGACGCTGGAGAATTTCATATAATACAACCGTTGATGAAAAAAATCACCAAAGAAGTTTACCTAAAATGGTATGAGGACATGTTGTTCTGGAGAAAGTTCGAGGACAAGTTGGCCGCAGTATATATTCAACAAAAAGTTAGAGGTTTCCTTCACTTATATAATGGTCAAGAAGCAGTTTTGGCAGGTTCATTACATGCAATGGATTTGACCAAGGATCGAATGATCACTGCGTATAGAAACCACGTACAGCCAATTGGTATGGGTGTTGATCCAAAACGTGTAATGGCGGAACTTTTTGGGAAAGTAACGGGTACATCCAAAGGTATGGGTGGTTCCATGCATATTTTTTCCAAAGAACATCGTTTTTATGGAGGCCACGGAATAGTTGGCGGACAGATTCCTTTGGGAGCCGGATTGGCTTTTGCCGATAAGTACTTCAAAAGAGATTCAGTAACGCTTTGTTACATGGGTGATGGTGCGGTTCGTCAAGGCTCTTTACACGAAGCTTTCAATTTGGCCATGCTGTGGCAGTTGCCAGTAGTATTTATTTGTGAAAACAACGGATATGCCATGGGAACTTCTGTAGCACGTACATCCTATTCCACAGATATCTGGAAATTGGGACTTGGGTATGAAATGCCTTGTGGCCCAGTTGACGGAATGGACCCTTCCATTGTCGCCAAAGAAGTGGATAAAGCTGTGGAAAGAGCGCGTACTGGTGGCGGACCTACTTTCTTAGAGATGAAGACGTATCGTTATCGTGGACATTCAATGTCTGATGCACAACATTATCGTACCAAAGCAGAGGTAGAGGAGTATAAAAAAATAGACCCTATAAGTCAAGTCAAAGAAATTATTCTTGAAAAAGGATATGCATCTGAGGATGAAATTAAAGAAACGGACAAAAGGGTTAAAGATTTGGTGGCAGAATGTGAAAAGTTTGCCGAAGAATCAGATTTTCCTCCAGTACAACAGATGTATGATACTGTTTACGAACAAAAAGATTATCCATTTTTACAACATAAATTATAAGTAGATGGCAGAAGTAATCAACATGCCTAGATTGAGCGATACCATGGAGGAAGGCACCGTGGCAAAATGGCTCAAGAAAGTAGGGGATAAAATAGAAGAAGGGGATATTTTGGCCGAAATTGAAACGGACAAAGCCACAATGGAGTTTGAATCCTTTCATGAAGGAACACTTCTTCATATTGGTATTGAAGAAGGAGATGGAGCCCCTGTTGATTCACTTTTAGCTATAATAGGTGAAGATGGAGAGGATATTTCTGGATTATTAAACGGAACAGCAACACCGGTGGTAAAGGAAGAAGCTGCAGCTCCAGCAGAAATAGAAAGCTCTGCTGAAAGTCCAGTTGCTGCAAGTACTGAAATTCCAGAAGGGGTTGAAATTATTACCATGCCACGCTTAAGCGATACCATGGAAGAAGGTACCGTAGCGGCTTGGTTGAAAAAAGTAGGAGATACCGTAGAGGAAGGTGATATTTTGGCCGAGATTGAAACGGATAAGGCCACTATGGAATTTGAATCTTTTTATTCAGGTGTGTTATTACATATTGGTATTCAAGAAGGAGAATCTGCACCAGTAGATGATGTTTTGGCCGTAATAGGACCAGAAGGAACAGATGTGAACGCTGCACTCAGTGCTTCATCAGGTTCCAGAGCTGTTGAAAGTGCTCCTAAAACAGAAGAGAAGGCTGCAGAGCCATCAAAAATGCAAGATCCAGTTGCGGAAGCGGCTCCTTCACAAAATGGACAACGTATTTTGGCTTCTCCCTTGGCAAAGAAAATTGCTAGTGATAAAGGAATCAATTTGTCAGATGTTAGTGGTTCAGGTGATCACGGTAGAATTGTGAAACGAGATGTTGAGAATTATCAACCTTCTACGTCAGTTACACCTGTTGCTGTTGCACCTTCAGAAACTAAAGCTTCTGCCCCAATGGTACCAATTAATTTGCCAGTTGGAGAGGAAAGCATAGAAGAAGTGAAGAACTCTTCTATGCGAAAAGCTATAACAAAGCATTTAGGCGCATCAAAATTTACCGCGCCACATTTCTACCTTACCATAGAGGTGGATATGGACAATGCAAAAGCATCAAGAGCGCAGATAAACAATCTGCCCGATACCAAAGTGTCTTTTAATGATATGGTATTGAAAGCCTGTGCCATGGCGCTTAAAAAACACCCACAGGTTAATACAACGTGGACAGATGATGCTACTATTTTCAAACACCATATTCATATGGGAGTTGCAGTAGCAGTGGATGAAGGTTTGGTTGTTCCAGTAATAAAATTTGCTGATCAGCTTAGTTTAACACAGCTTGGTGCCTCAGTGAAAGATTTGGCAGGAAGGGCAAGATCTAAAAAGATAAAACCAGACGAGATGGAAGGCAGTACATTTACTGTTTCCAATTTAGGAATGTTCGGAATCCTGGAATTCACATCAATAATCAATAAGCCAAACTCTGCAATTTTGTCCGTTGGGGCAATAGTGGAAAAGCCAGTGGTGAAAAATGGTGAAATTGTTGTTGGTAACACAATGAAAGTAACATTGGCGTGTGACCACAGAACAGTTGATGGTGCCGTCGGCGCTCAATTTTTACAAACGCTTAGAGCTTATCTAGAGAATCCGGTTACGATGTTGGCATAAAAAAACGTCACTTCTAGCGCGGTCAAGAACAATAAAATTTGAAAGCATCCTTTTAAGGATGCTTTTTTTATCTTTAATAACATAAATTAATTAAGATGAGTAAAGTTTTAAGCCTTTTTGTAATGACACTAATGTTAAGCTGCGGTTCTGCCCAGTTGGTTGAGACAACAACAGTCAGTCCGCCAACAGGACCCTCAGGTCCGGATGGCGTAAAAGGCAGCGTGGTTGAAGAGATTTCAGAAGTAAAAGCTTCAGGTGGTTCAGAAACTGAATTTACAGATGCAAAACAGATTGAAACATTAATGAATTACTTGGCTTCGGATGATTTAAAAGGACGAGATTCAGGTAGCGAAGGCATTGAAATGGCCGCAAAGTATATTGAAAATCATTTCAAATCAAATGGCATTATACCTTATTTTGAATCATATAGGGATACACTTTCTAACTATAAGAAAACATCGTATAACGTTGTTGGGGTTGTAGAAGGAAATGACCCGACATTGAAGAATGAATATATTTTGATTGGAGCGCATTATGATCATATCGGAATTATCACTATTGATAAAGGGGATGCCATTGCCAATGGAGCAAATGATAATGCGTCAGGAACGGCTACTGTAATGGAATTGGCTCGTTACTTTGGAACAAAAAAAACAAACAAACGAAGTTTGATTTTTGCTTTGTTCAGTGCTGAGGAAAAAGGATTGTTGGGTTCAGAGCATTTAGCAAAAAAGCTGAAAGCGCAGAATTTGAATTTATATACCATGTTAAACTTTGAGATGACTGGAGTGCCATTAAGAGGGAAAGACTATTTTGTCTACATCACTGGTTATAAAAAATCTAACTTGGCAGAAATCAGTAATGATTACGCCAAAGAAAACCTAGTTGGGTTTTTACCTACCGCTAGAGAGTATAGTTTGTTCCAACGATCAGACAACTACCCATTTCATAAAGAATTTGGAGTGCCATCCCATACGTATTGCACTTTTGATTTCACCAATTTTGACCACTATCATAAAGTGGGGGATGAATTAAGTCTTATGGATTTTGATCATATGGCAACTTTGGTCAATAAAATGTTGCCTGTTTTGGAGGGAATTTCCAATGCACCTGGACAAGAAATCAAGATGAATTAATTCATAACGTAACTTCCAGCGTAGTCAAGAAGTCTCTCATATGGCAAACATTATTATAACAGGAACAAGTAGGGGTATAGGACTTGAGCTGGTACAACTTTTTGCTCATGAAGGGCACCAAGTTTTAGCACTGTCTAGAAATGAAAAACCAGTTGCTGACCTAAAACTTCCCAATGTACATAACATGGCTTTTGATTTGGGAAACCCTACAGATTTTGAAGAAGTGACCAAATTCCTAAAAGAATGGGGTACGGTTGATGTGCTTATCAATAATGCAGGTAGTTTACTGAACAAACCTTTTTTAGAAACCGCACAAGAAGAATTTGAAGCGGTTTATAAAGTGAATGTATTTGGAGTAGCTGAAATGACCAAAACAGTATTGCCAAAGATGGGAAAGACCGGACATGTGGTCACCATTAGTTCTATGGGAGGAGTACAGGGCAGTATGAAATTCCCTGGGCTATCCGCATATAGTTCAAGTAAAGGTGCTGTTATAACGCTTACAGAACTCTGGGCAGAAGAATTTAAAGAAACAGGTCCCAGTTTTAATGTATTGGCTTTAGGCGCGGTGCAAACTGAAATGTTAGAAGAAGCCTTTCCAGGGTATCAAGCACCGGTAACAGCTTTGGAGATGGCCACCTATATTAAAGATTTTGCACTTACCGGTCACAAAATATATAATGGGAAACTTTTACAAGTGTCCTCTTCAACACCTTAGTTTTTTGTTTCAGTTCTCTTTTTATTACTCAACTTTCTTGTAAATATAGAAATCGGCAAACGAAGTTGTCTTTTTGTTTTTTTCGTCGAAAGGAAATTTGTTGGGGATATGTTCAATCAACTTAAAATTAGGCTTATGTTGTTCTGCCCAATCTGTAAATTTTCTGTGTTTTACATGTACCGCTGTTTTTTCATTTTCTGAGGTATTGGAAGAGTAGACAATAACATAATTTGAAGATGCATTGAACAGATTATCCATGTATTGAAAAAATGTCTCATCCTCAACCAGATGATAGATTACATCTAGACTAAGCGAAAGGTCAAATGTTTGTTGTGTGTATTCATTGACATGAAAGAAAGCAACAGAAGAATCATCTTTGAACATTTCTCTGCACTTTTCAATAATAGTATTGCTTACATCATAGGCCGTATAGGACTTAAAATTAAAAAGCTTCAATTGATTTCCATCGCCACAACCAAATTCCACAATAGTTTCTAAATTGTTCTCAGCAACAAATTGATTGATGATTTCCGCTTTAAATTCAGCTAATCTATTATAAGATCCTGCTCCTGAATTGCCGCCAACCTTGTAACGGTCTTCCCAGTATTGTTTGGATGTTTCAAATTCAATGTTGGTTGGGGCTTTTTTTTTCAGAAGAGAAGAAAGCACTCGTAATATTTTGCTCATGTTTTTTAAAGCTTTGTGACTGGGGTTACTTAGGCAAAGTAGCTATACTTCTGTTTTCTTGCAAACAGATGATAAGGTATTTTTATAATACGATTTAGATTCCTAGAAGATTTACAAATAAACTATTTTTGACTAGATGGATGATGTCCTACAAAAATACCTTCCGGACCTAGCAGTTGCACCTTGTTTTACCTTGATACAACGGCACGGGGTGCATTTGAAGATTGTTAGCCATAGAGTGACTCGTCATGGTGATTATAGGAAACTGCCAAACGGATTGCATCAAATTACGGTAAACGCTTCGTTGAACAAATATCGTTTTTTGATTACGCTGGTTCATGAAATTGCCCATTTGGTAGCTTTTGAAAAATATGGACGTTTTATTAAACCTCATGGCCTTGAATGGAAAAATACTTTTCAGCATATGATGATTCCCTTTATAAGGCCAGAGATTTTCCCTTCTAAATTATTACCTATTATAGCCAATCATTTTAAAAACCCAAAAGCTAGCAGTAGTACGGACGCACGTTTATCGATAGCGCTAAAAGCTTTTGATATAGAAGAAAGAAAAAATAACTACGTATTTGAATTACCAATCGGTAGTACTTTTCGGTTGTATAACGGACGCCTGTTTAAAAAAGGAAAAAAAAGAGTAAAACGATATGAGTGCATCGAATTATCCACGGGTAGATTATATTTGTTCCAACCCAATGCGGAGGTCGAATTGATTCATGATGCGCACATAGAGCCTCCATTTTAAAATAAAAAATATATTAAAAGCATGAACAAGAATTATTATGCGGTATTAATGGCTGGAGGCGTAGGTTCCCGTTTTTGGCCCGTAAGCACATCTTCCTACCCCAAACAGTTTCATGATATGTTGGGTACAGGGAAAACATTGATTCAGAAAACATTTGACCGTCTTAATCGGTTCATTCCTGCAGAGAATATCTTAATTCTGACCAATGAACGTTATAACGATTTGGTATTGGAACAACTGCCCATGGTTAACCAGGAACAAGTGGTTTTGGAACCAGCAATGCGAAATACAGCTCCTTGCATTTTGTACGCTTCTTTGAAAATTCAAAAAATGAACCCTAACGCGGTGATGATTGTGGCACCTAGCGACCATTGGATTGAAGATGAACAGGCCTTTGAAGATAACGTAAAAGTCTGTTTTGATAAATGCGAAAAAGAAGAAGTGCTTTGCACATTAGGTATTCAGCCTACATTTCCCAATACCGGTTTTGGATATATTGAGTTTGAAAAGGGGAGTGATGACAAACTAAAAAAGGTGTCTCAATTTAGAGAGAAGCCAGACTATGAAACTGCAAAGGAGTTTTTGGAACAAGGTAATTTTCTGTGGAATGCTGGAATATTTATGTGGAGTGTAACGACCATTGTAAATGCTTTCAAAAACTATCAACCAAGTCAATTTAAATTGTTCCAAGATGGGATTTCATGTTACAATACTGTTGATGAGAAACCATTTATCCAGGAAAACTATGCCAAGGCTGAAAACATTTCCATAGATTATGCTATATTGGAGCAATCCAAATCTATTTTTACCTTACCTGCTACTTTTGATTGGAATGATTTGGGAACATGGGGAGCCCTCTACGATAAATTGGATAAGGATGAAGCTGACAATGCTATTGTAAACAGCAAGGCACTCTTGCAAGATGCCAAAGGAAACATGATTCGTTCCCCAAAAGGAAAAATTGTTGTTGTTGATGGATTAGAAGATTATATAATTGTGGATAAAGAAGAAGTTTTACTTATTTATCCAAAATCTAAACAACAGGACATTAAAAAAGTGCTTAACCAAGTAAAAGAAGAATTTGGTGAGCAGTATACATAATTATGAGTGAACATTTGTTTGGAGGGAACGATGCTCCCAATCAGGATAGCGGAGACGAGGTAAAAAAAGACTTTAAAGGCCTGTTGGGCAGCATACGTAAGTTTCTTTCAGATCTTCTGGAAATAAGGACCAATACAGATGCTGTCGCCACTAAGGAGTCTATAATTGCAGATATTCCGTTTAAGGGACATACTTCTTGGATTCTTATCTGCTCCATCTTTATTGCTTCTATAGGACTTAACGCAAATTCCACTGCTGTTGTAATTGGTGCTATGTTGATTTCGCCTTTAATGGGACCTATTTTAGGAATGGGACTTTCTTTGGCAATTAACGATATTGATACGTTACGTAGATCAATCAAAAATTTTGCGGTGATGGTAGTTCTGAGTGTAATCACGGCTTTTTTGTTTTTCTATTTGTTTCCACTTAGGGATGAATCTTCTGAACTTTTAGCAAGAACAAAACCAGATATTAGGGATGTGCTAATAGCATTTTTTGGCGGTTTGGCCTTGGTAATTGCCAGAGCTAAAAAAGGAACTATAGCCAGTGTTATTTTTGGGGTGGCCATTGCTACAGCACTTATGCCACCGCTTTGCACCGTTGGTTTTGGTTTAGCCATTGGTAAACCTTGGTATGCAGCTGGTGCTATGTATTTATTTACCATAAACACCATCTTTATTGGTTTGGCCACTTTTTTGGTAATCAAATTTTTAAGGTTTCCCATGGTGCGCTATGCAAATTCCCAAAGACGACGATTTATAGCACGGGTAGCTTCCATTACCGGTATTTTAGTTATGATTCCTGCAGGATTTACATTTTACCAAGTATTCCAAGAGTCTTTGTTTAAAAAACAGGCACAGGAGTTTTTGAATGAGACTATTGAAGTATACCAGTTTAACACATCCGGTCGCTATGTGGACAACCTTACAAAAATTGAATATGTGGACGACGGAACACCGATAATAGAACTAGTCTGCATGGGTGATGAATTAATTCCTGAAAACATCATCAATACTTGGAGGGTTCAAAAGAATGAATATTCAAGGTTAAAGGATGCTGAATTTCGGATTTTACAGGGGGGTAAAGATGATTCTCAAGAGAAGTTCAACTATGTTAGTGAACTTTATGAGAAAAATAAAGCTGAGTTGTTGAATAAAGATGAGCAGATACGATTGCTAGAAGATGAAGTGGCCAATTTAACCAAGAACGTAGGCAAACAAATCCCATTTAAAAATATAAGCGCAGAGGCAAAAGCGAATTACGAAAATGTTGCAGGATTGGGCTTCTCCTACCAAATACAAACAGATTTTAATAAGTTGGACACAGTTCCCGTTTTTGAAGTGAAATGGAAAGAAGGACTTAAAAAAAGTCAGAAAGAGGTTGAAGTAAAAAAAATGACAACTTGGTTAAAACTTAGGCTTCAAGACACTACACTTGTAGTTAAGGAAGTAGAATAAACAACTCATCACTCAATATCAATTCCTTTCTTCAATATACATTTGACGCACTTTCTTGAAGAGCTCTGAAGAGTATACAAAGTTGGTCACTGCTTCGTTGTCAGTCTTGAAGATTTCTTTATTGGTGCCTTCCCATTCTTTATGACCATCTTTTAGAAAGATAATCTTTTCACCAATTTCCATTACCGAGTTCATGTCATGCGTATTGATGATGGTGGTGATGTTATATTCCTTCGTAATTTCTTGAATAAGATTATCAATCAATATAGCGGTCTTGGGATCTAGGCCAGAGTTGGGTTCATCACAAAACAGATATTTTGGATTCATCACAATAGCTCTAGCAATAGCAACTCTTTTCTTCATTCCTCCAGAAATTTCAGAAGGAAATTTTTTATGTGCATCAATAAGGTTTACACGCTCTAAAACAAAATCGACCCGTTCTTGCATTTCAGCTTTAGACTGTTTTGTAAACATACCCAAGGGAAACATCACATTTCCTTCAACGGTCATGGAATCAAATAAGGCACTTCCTTGAAAGACCATCCCCATCTCCTGTCTTAAATCTCGCCTTTCACTATTGGAAAGTTCAGAATAAAACCGTCCATCATAGCAAATTTGACCTTCTTCTGGTTCAAATAGGCCTAACAGACATTTTAAAAAGACGGTTTTCCCAGAGCCACTTTGCCCAATGACCAAATTAGTTTTTCCATCTTCAAAGGCTGTGCTGATACCCTTAAGTACATGGGTGTCTCCAAACGATTTATGAATGTTTTCAACTTCTATCATCAGCCTAACATTAGTTGTGTTAGAGTATAATTCAAAATAATGATGACCACACTTGTCCAAACAAAAGCGGTTGTACTTGCTTTACCAACTTCTAAGGCACCGCCTTTCATATAAAAACCATGATAGGACGGCACAGTTGCAATAACAAAGGCAAAAATCAAGGTTTTGATAAAGGAATAGGTAACATGAAACGAATCGAAATCTAATTGTAATCCCTTAATAAATTCTCCACTTGGAGCATAGCCGCCAAAAACTGCAGCAACCCATCCGCCAAGAATACCTACGTACATAGCAATGGCAACTGCAAAAGGATACATCAGCATTGCTATAATTTTAGGGAAAACCAAATAATTCAAAGAATTCACTCCCATGACCTCTAGGGCATCAATCTGCTCCGTGACTCGCATGGTACCTATACTGGAAGTGATGTAAGAACCAACTTTTCCTGCCATGATTATAGAAGTAAAGGTTGGGGCAAACTCCAGAATTACTGATTGTCTTGTAGCAAAACCGATTAGACTTTTAGGTAAGAACGGACTATTAAGATTTAAGGCGGTCTGTATAGTAACCACCCCTCCAATAAAGAAAGCAATAAAAATGATAATGCCCAGGGAGCCAAATATCAATTCATCGATTTCTTTTAAAATCAGGGATCTCATGATTGGCCACTTGGTTGGTTTTTTAAATACCTCCCATATCATGATGAAGTATTTTCCAATCGCTTCAAGATAATTCATGCACTAAAAATAGACTTGCGGCCATAAAAATAAGAATATTGATGTGTATTTAACCTTCATTTAAAGTTTTAAAAAGATAAATGAATAGTTTTGCTCCTGTTTATCAATAATTATATCATGAGAAAAACAAACCTATTAGTAATACTGCTAGTTCTATTTACAGCCAGTTCGTCTTTGGCACAGCGCAAAGGAAAAAATGTAACCCCTGAAAAGTCAAAACAAATAGCACAATCACCTAAATTAGTAGTGGGGATTGTTGTTGATCAAATGCGTTATGATTATCTGACCCGATTTTGGAACCACTACGGTGAGGGTGGATTTAAGCGTTTGATAAACGACGGGTTTAACTGTAAAGATCACCATTTTAATTATGCGCCTACGAGTACGGGTCCTGGACATGCTTCCGTTTATACGGGTACTACTCCGGCCACTCATGGAATAATAGGAAATAATTGGTACGATAAAACACAGGACAAGAGCGTGTATTGTGCTGGGGATGATACCTACCAATCTGTCGGTACTTCCTCAGATGCAGGAGAAATGTCTCCACATCGTATGTTGACCACGACCATAACGGATCAATTACGATTACATACCCAAAAAAGAGGTAAAGTTATTGCTGTGTCCTTAAAAGATAGGGGCGCTGTATTACCTGGGGGACATGCTGCCAATGCGGCTTATTGGTTTGAGGGCGCTGATGAAGGTAAATGGATTAGTAGTACCTACTATATGAAACAACTTCCTAAATGGGTTACTGATTTTAATGAGTCTGGTAAGATAAAAGCATACAAAAAGGCATGGACTACTTTAAAAGATATTAATTTATACTTGGAAAGTGGTAGTGATAATAATAGCTATGAAGGTTTATTTGAAGATGAAACTACACCGACTTTCCCCCATAGTACTCCAAATTTACTAAGTAAAGAGAAGGATTTTGAAATTTTAAAATACACTCCTTACGGAAATAGTATTACAGCTGATTTTGCTCTTGAAGCACTTGAAAAGGAAAATTTAGGCACCGATGCTATTACCGATTTTTTGGCCATCAGCTTTTCCAGTACTGATTACATTGGCCATAAATTTGGAGTGAATTCTAAAGAAATTCAAGATACATATTTGCGATTGGATGTTGATTTAGAGCAAATTTTGAACACCTTAGATCAAAAAGTGGGTGAAGGTCAATATACAGTATTCTTGACAGCAGATCACGGGGCCATCAATGTTCCAGCTTATCTAAACGATCAAAAAATTCCAGCAGGATATGTAGAAATGGATGCGAATAAAGAAAAGTTCGATCAATTCTTGAAATACAAATATGGCACCACGGATATTGTCAAGGGAAATAGTAATCATCAATATTTTTTGGATAGGAAAGTGATTGATAACCTTGATATGGATCTAGACGATGTACAAGAAGAAATTGCATTTGAATTATTGGGATATGAAGGCATTGCCAAAACCTATACAGGTTATCAGATGTGGCAAAATGAATACATTAAAGGAATACCAAGCATTATACAAAATGGATGGAACCAAAAACGTTCTGGGGATGTGATTTATGTGTATAAACCTGGTTTTATTTCATATCCAAGAACCGGTTCTACACATGGCTCACCTATGATTTATGATACTCATGTACCATTGTTGTTTTACGGGAATGGAATAAAAAAAGGCAGTACAACTAACCGTACAGAGATTCCTGATATTTCTCCTACTATAGCAACTTTATTGGGGATAGCATTCCCAAATGGAACCACAGGTAAACCTATAGGTGAAGTTTTGGATTAATTAAAGCGTTTTTTGCTCTGGCAACTCAAAGGCATTTTCTAAAAGCCCTGGGGTCAACACATATTCATACGTTCGAGTGCTGATTTCAATGAAAATGGTATTATCAAATCTCGTAAAGATTCTCTCGTCTTCTACAAAACATAATCCTTGTATCTGTGAAGTAGTTCCGAAACAACGGTATCCTTTGCTTGTTTCCGGAATACGTATTTCCAAAAGACTCGAGCAAAAGCCATCGGAGTCACTTTGGAGAACCCAAAATTTTTACGATAGCTTGGACATAATACTCTTCCAGCGATATGTTCTAATAAAAGCACCTTCTTTATAGTTGACATATCTTGAAGGTCGGTTGATGATAGCTTTTAGGTAACCAAAAATCATTTGAAAATATAAATTTAGACTTTTAGACTGCCAGGCCATTTTTAGAGCAGTTATTTTGGTAAGGATGATCCCATAACGCATTTTGTAAAGCGCCTCCCCTTTGGTTTTGTAGTTTTTGGAACTATATACATGGCCTGTGGGTCGAAGATGTTTTACATGCAATGTGGAATCTGTTAAGGTTTCAAAATCATGATACTTGGCCAACAATACATCAACTGTATCCCAGCCAACTCCAGGGCGTAAGCCTTCTATTTTATCAAAACATGCTTTATGGTATAGTTTTATGGGCCCACGAATATGATTCTTGTCTGCAATCTTTTCATACACCCAATCTTCTCCTTTTTTTACATATAGCAATCCAGAACACATGCCCAGTTTCCAATTGCTTTGAAAATGATTCAGCATGGTTTCAAAATAGTTGGAGGGGAGAATAATATCTGCATCAAATTTGCCGAGCAAATCATAATCTAATGTATGCTGCAAACCAAAGTTAAAAGTATCCACTACTTTTTTTCCTGGAATATGCTCATCTAACGACTTTCGTTGTAAAACTTTTATCCAATTAAATCTTTGGTTATAATCAGAAGCAATTTTAAAGGTAGCATCGCTAGAATTATCATCCACAACGATTACTTCATCTGGGGTATGGGTTTGTCCAATAAAAGAATCCAGACAAGCAGAAAGATAAGATGCTTCGTTATGGGCAGGGATAATGATGCTTATTCGCATACGCTAAAATTCTAAAAAACAATGGAGATATGCTAATCATTTATCATTTTGGAATGACAGCAATGGTTTAAACGCGTTCTGCGTAAACCATATAATATCTTGGAGTAAAAAACCTTAGAATTGGCCGTATCCCTATTTTTTTGGTAGGGTTGGTCCATTTAGTGGAATCCTTGATTATCCATCCTGCCTTTTCCAAGAGCCAATCAAACTGCCAGTCTTCAAACTCATGATAATGTCTGTCCCAAGGGTCGGTTTTGCTTCTATATGCAGATGAAAACCATAATCGCATGGGGATGCTGGCAACTAGTTTCTTCGCTTTTATTTCCTTCAATACATTAAAAGGAGCTACCAAATGCTCAAAAATTTCAAAGGCTGTGATGACTTCAGCTTCAGAATTACTGACTTTTTCAAAATCAATATCCAAATCCTCACCTCCTGTATTATTTACCTGATATCCGTTGGATTTCATGATTTCAGAAAATGGATTTTCTACCCCTAAATCTAAAATTGATTCGGAAGTATTAATGTGTTTTTGTAAAAAAGCTATGGTATGCCTGTAACGTTTGTTTGGAAAGTTGTTTTCGTACATCTAATATTTATAAACGATGGCATTGATATTCATACCAGCGCCAACGCTTGCAAAGATAATAACATCTCCCTTTTTTACTTTATGATGTTCAAATTCTCCTTTGCTCACTAAATCATAAAGAGTGGGTACTGTGGCAACAGAACTGTTACCCAGTTTATGTATGCTCATGGGCATGATGTCTTCGGGTGCCGCTTTATCATACAATCGATAAAACCTCTTTACGATGGCTTCATCCATCTTTTCATTGGCTTGATGAATAAATATTTTCTTTACTTCATCAATCTGAACACCACTTTCATCTAAGCAAGAGGCCATTGCCTGTGGTACGTGTGTGCATGCAAATTCATAGATTTTACGTCCATGCATTTTTATATATCGGGTATCTGGACATCCTTCGTTATTGTAGGTTTTATCGAAAAACAGATAGTAAGCTTCCTCGTTCGCGTATGTTGCCGAAGTGTGTCCTAAAATCTCCCCTGAAGCTGCATTTGCCTCAATAATAGCTGCTCCGGCACCGTCTGAATAGATCATACTGTCACGGTCATGCTCGTCCAATACCCTAGAGAGTGTTTCTCCACCGATTACCAAACATTTTTTAGCCATTCCACTTTTAATAAATGCATAAGCTTGGATAACGCCTTCTATCCAGCCAGGGCAACCAAAAAGCATGTCATAAGCCACACATTTAGGGTTTTTAATTTTAAGTAGATGTTTTACCCGTGTTGCAAGACTTGGCAAGGTGTCCCCTTGATTTTTTCCATGGGTCAGATCCCCAAAATTGTGGGCAAAGATGATGTAATCCAGATCTTCTTTATCAATCCCAGCATCTTCAATGGCTTTTTCTGATGCAAGGTATCCTAGGTCAGATGTTTTCAATTCTGGATTTGCATATCGTCTTTCTGAGATTCCAGTAATTGCTTTGAATTTTTCAATGATTACGGCATTATCATTTCCAAAAGTAGTTCCATCCGTTCCAAGAAATTCATGTTCCAAAAAGTCATCATTTTTTGTAACGATTGATGGAATATAACTTCCGGTACCTGTTATGCCAATTTTCATGCTGAGGTTTTAAGAATTTAAATATAATTGTTTATCGCTCGCGGTATTATGCACGCATAATAATTGCTACGATGTCCAAGTTTGGTTTTGCATTTCTGCAAACAAAAAAAAGCCTTGGGTTATGGACTAAACCAAGGCTTTTTACTAATAAATATAATGTTTTGCTACATTTCTGCGTATGCTTCTATCGGTGCGCAAGTACAAATCAAATTACGATCCCCAAAAGCTTCATCTGTTCTTCGGATTGTGGGCCAGAATTTATTTTCTGAAACAAAGGGTAATGGGAATGCAGCTTTTTTCCTACTGTATGGGTAATCCCAGATATCGCTAGTGATCATTTCCAAAGTATGTGGTGCATTTTTTAACACATTGTGTTGATCTTCTGGACTTGCTTCGTCAATTTCTTCTCGTATGGACAACATTGCATCACAAAACCTATCCAATTCTGCAAGACTTTCACTTTCTGTAGGTTCAATCATAATTGTTCCTGCCACTGGAAAAGATACTGTAGGAGCATGGAACCCGTAATCCATTAGTCTTTTGGCGATATCGGTTACTTCAACTCCATGTGCTTTAAAAGGTCTACAATCAATAATCATTTCATGCGCGGATCTTCCTTTTTCACCGGAGTACAATACATCAAACTTTCCCTTCAATTTGTCTTTGATATAGTTAGCGTTTAGGATGGCTATTCTAGTGGCATCTGTTAACCCTTCAGTTCCTAACATTTTAATATATCCATAGGAGATTAGACAAGCCAAAGCACTTCCCCATGGAGCTGCTGATATGGCTGTAATTGCTTTTTCTCCTCCAGTTTCCACCACTGGGTTGGTAGGAAGAAAAGGCACCAGTTGTTCTGCAACACAAATAGGGCCAACTCCAGGGCCACCGCCACCATGTGGGATGGCAAAGGTTTTATGAAGGTTAAGGTGGCATACATCTGCTCCAATAACTGCTGGATTGGTCAAGCCTACTTGGGCATTCATATTGGCACCGTCCATATAGACTTGTCCTCCGTGTTCATGGATTAACTTGGTTATATGAATTATAGAAGACTCGAACACCCCATGAGTTGAAGGGTAAGTTACCATTAAGGCTGCAAGGTTTTCTGAATGTAACTGAACTTTTTCTTCTAAATCGGCAACATCAATATTCCCTTTTTCATCAGTTTTGGTGACAACTACTTTCATACCTGCCATAACTGCAGAAGCTGGATTGGTGCCGTGTGCTGAAGCAGGAATGATACAGATGTTCCTGTGTTCTTCTCCTCTAGATGCGTGGTAGGCCCTTATGGTCATTAACCCAGCATATTCTCCCTGCGCTCCAGAATTTGGTTGTAATGAAGTGGCAGCAAAACCAGTAATCACATTTAATTGTTCCTCAAGTTCTTTTAGAACTGCCTGATACCCTTCCGCCTGATTTAATGGTACAAAAGGATGGATATTACCCCAATTTGCCCAACTTAAAGGGAGCATTTCTGAAGCTGCATTCAACTTCATGGTGCAACTTCCCAAAGAAATCATAGAGTGGTTCAATGCCAAATCTTTGCGCTCCAATTTTTTGATATAACGCATCAACTCCGTCTCAGAATGATACGAATTGAAAACTTCATGCTCTAAAAATGGGGTTTGACGTTGTAATGTGCTAGGGATAACCTCTTTTATGTCTGTTATCTGGGAAATACCTTGAGACTCTGTGAAACAAGAGACTAAAAGGTTAAGGTCCTTAGCCAAGAAAGCTTCATTCAAGGAAATTGATACTGTTTCAGTATCAATGAAATTTAAATTCATGCCTTTACTTTCAGCAACTTCTCTCAGCTTTTTTGTATTGGAAACCTTAATTTTTAATGTATCAAAGAAGGTGGTATTAGTTTGCTTAAGGCCAAATGCTTCAAGAGTTTTAGAAAGCACCTTAGTTTGAGTATGAACCTTGTTTGCAATGTATTTTAATCCATTTGGGCCATGATAAACGGCATACATTCCTGCCATTACTGCTAGTAAAACTTGTGCCGTACAAATGTTGGAAGTTGCCTTGTCTCTTTTGATGTGTTGTTCTCTGGTCTGCAATGCCATACGCAATGCAGGATTACCATCGGTATCTTTTGTAACCCCAATAATTCTACCGGGAATACTTCTTTTATAGTCTTCTTTTGTGGCAAAGAAAGCTGCGTGAGGTCCGCCATACCCTAATGGAATTCCAAAGCGTTGTGTGGTGCCCACTACTACATCAACTCCCCATTCTCCCGGAGGAGTAAGTAATACTAGGCTTAAAATATCTGCTGCAACGGCAACTTTGATGTCATTTGCTTTGGCTTTTTGCACAAACTCAGCGTAATCATGCACTTGTCCATGTTTGCCCGGATATTGCAACAATGCTCCGTAAAAACCAATGGAAAAATCAAACTCTTCATGGTTTCCAACTACCAATTCTATTCCTAAAGGAGTAGATCTTGTCTGGAGCAAACTCAAAGTTTGGGGAAGCACTTCTTCAGAAACAAAAAACTTGAGTGCACCATCTTTCTTTTGTTGTCTTGAACGAACGTCAAAAAGCATGGTCATGGCTTCAGCTGCTGCAGTACTCTCATCCAATAGAGATGCATTTGCCAGCTCCATTCCCGTTAAATCACATACCATGGTCTGAAAATTCAACAAAGCCTCCAGGCGGCCTTGCGCAATTTCTGCTTGGTATGGGGTATAGGCAGTATACCACCCTGGATTTTCAAGAATATTTCTTTTGATTACAGAGGGTGTTAAGCACTCATGATATCCCAAACCAATATAGGTCTTGAAAACTTTGTTTTTTTCAGATAAATCTTGAAGATGTGTCAAGAATTCATGCTCACTTATGCCTTGAGGAAGCTTCAACGGTTCCTTGAGCCTTATATCATCCGGAATGGTTTCATAAATTAACTGTTCCAGGTTTTCTACCCCAACCGTTTTAAACATGGGCTGGAAGTCTCTTTCTGTAATGCCAATATGCCTTGAGGCAAACACTTCTGTATTCATATTCAATTCAATAAAGTGCACAAAATTAGGGATAAATTCAATGAAAATAAGCAATTTTGATAATTGCCAAATCAAAGTTGTTAACCATGAATTAACCTTTTTCTTTAGTAGCTGAATTCTGTTTAATGCGATTGTTTAAAACCATATTTGATTTTTATCTGGATGCTAGTGTTCATGTGGCTTTAGCTGTGATTTCCTTGGTTGTTGTTACCACACTCTTGTTAAACGTTCCTATTGATTTTTCTTTAATTGGATTTGTTTTTTGTAGTACGATGGTGTGTTACAATTTTGTAAAATATGGAGTAGAGGCAGAGAAGTATTTAATTGTATCCAATATTTATCATAAAAACATACAAGTTTTTAGTTTTTTTGGCTTTGCCCTAGCTATTTATTTTTTGATGAATCTTAGTAGAGAAATTTGGTTTGCGGTGATTGGATTGGGTTTGATATCAACCTTATACGCTATCCCATTTTTGCCCAATGCAAAAAACTTGAGAAGCCTAGGAGGATTTAAGATTTATATAGTAGCAATTGTTTGGGTGGGGTTTACGGCGCTATTGCCTGTTTTGGAATCAGAAACTCCCATTACTTGGGATTTGTGGGTTTTGTTCAGTCAAAGATTCGTTTTTGTGCTAATACTTATTCTTCCTTTTGAAATAAGAGATTTGCAGTGGGACGATAAACGTTTAAAAACACTACCACAACTGATTGGAATTCAAAAAACCCGCATGACGGGCTTTGTTTTAATCGCTGTTTTTTTTCTTCTTACTTTTCTCAAAGACGATTTGCTTCTAAGTGAGCTTACAGCACGCTTCTTTGTTTCTATTGCCTTGACAGTAGTTTTTCTTTTAAAGAGTAAAATGCAGGATAAATACTTCGCTTCGTTTTGGGTTGAAGGAATACCTATATTTTGGGCAAGCTTGTTTTTACTCGTAAATGAGTTCTATTGAAGATGTTTTTTTAAATCCTTACGCATCTCATCTTTGTCACTTTCAGAAAGCACGTTAAGACCTGCGCGGTCACAAAGAGAAGTTAACATCGTGTTTTCCTTTGTAAATTTTGCACAAGCTTTACACATAATTATATGTAATCGAAGCTTAAGAATTTCCCAACCCCCCGCTTCTTTATATTGTGATTTGTTGCATATATTCGATGCCTCCTCGCATGAAATCTTCATATCTAATACCAATTTTGATTTAGGCAACCCATAAGGGCAGTTCGCGCTCTATGGATCATTACCCACAAGTTTGACGGATTAATTCCTAATTCATTACAAATATCTTCTGTACTCATTCCTTGAATGGTCTTCATGTTAAAAACCAAGGACTGTTTTTTAGGCAATTTTGAAATACATTCTTGAATGGCTAATCCCAATTCTTCGTTTTCCAACGTGTTGTCACCATCTTTACTAAAAGGATCAGCGACTTGTTCTTCTAACCAATCCCCTTCAGAATCTGCATTGGCATTGTAGTTAATACGAACCTCTGCTTTTCCTTTTTTAGAGTTTATCTTTCTGTAATGATCAATAACCTTTCTTTTTAGGATAGCAATTAACCAAGTGCGTTCTGCCGCATCGCCTTTATAATTTTTAGCAGAGTTAAGGCCTGCAAAAAAAGTTTCTTGTACCAAATCTTTTGCGATTTCTGCATCACTTACGCGTGCTACTGCATAATTGAACAAGTAATCTGCATATTGGTCAACCCAAGTTTCGGGTTTAAGTTCGTAAGCTGCCATATTTTTTTCAAGAAGTACCAAATGTAATAGATTTTAGTTAATGATTCCATGCTTTGTCCATAACAAACGACCTTAAAAAGTATCACAAGAAGTTCACAATAAGACACTTTGGGCATTTGTTAACAAAATTTGATGTGGAGACTTTAATATGTTAAACAAACCAACTGCAAAGATGTATTTGGGAATTCCAATTAATCAATTCTTTCATGAGATTGAATACATATATTATGTAAATTTATGATTATCAGCATTTAATGCTATTCTAATAGCTTTAACTAAATGAAGAGAATTGCACTTTTAATGGCTTTTTTAATATTATTCAACAGTTGTTATAGTTATAAGAAACTAAACCTTGGAGTCGATGATTATGATGTTGGTCAAAATTATGAGGTCAGATTGGGTGAAAGAAAAATGGAAAAAGTAAAAGTGGTTGAAGTTACAGATTCCACAATTGTGGTACTTCAGAACAAAAACAGGGTGGTAATACAAAAATCGATGATTACTGAAAGTAGACTAAGAATGCTTTCTCCTGGTAAAACCATTATAGGCTCTGTTGTTGGCGTTCTCGCAACCCTTTCTATATTTGGTATTCTTTTTCTAAGTGGAGGAAGTAGTTCAGATGGTTTTGTGACATTTTGATGTTAACCACCTGTTTTGGCTAACCCTGATCTTTCTAATAACGGCTCAATCTTAGGCGCTGCACCCCTAAAACGTTTGTAAAGTGTCATGGGATTTTCTGTACCGCCTTTGGATAGCACATGTTCCTTAAACTTAGTTGCAATTTCTTTATTGAAGATTCCATTTTCCTTAAAATAGGCAAAAGCATCCGCATCCAAGACCTCTGCCCATTTATAACTATAATATCCGGATGAATACCCTCCTTGAAAAATATGGGAGAATGCTACACTCATGCATGTTTCAGGAGTTTCTGGAAAAAGATTGGTGCCTTCAAAGGCTTTGGATTCATAATTTTTCACATCTTCAATTTTTGATGGGTCTGTTCCATGCCACGCCATATCCAAAAAACCAAAACTTAGTTGCCTAAGTGTTGCCATGCCTTCTTGGAAAGTTGCAGATTCTTTAATTTTCTGCACCAATTCCATAGGAATCAATTCTCCAGTTTCATAATGGAAGGCAAAAAGCTCTAAAGCTTCTTTTTCATAACACCAATTTTCCAGCACCTGACTAGGTAGCTCTACAAAATCCCAATAGACGGATGTACCAGAAATACTTGGGTATGTAGTGTTTGCCAACATACCGTGCAATGCATGACCAAACTCATGGAACAGCGTAGTTACCTCATTAAATGTCAAGAGTGAAGGTTTTGTGCTCGTTGGTTTTGTAAAGTTGCAAACATTGGAAATATGAGGTCTGCTATTTTCGCCTTGTATGGTGTATTGCGGTTTATAGGAAGTCATCCAAGCGCCACCCCGTTTTCCCGGTCTAGGATGAAAATCAGCATAGAAAAGTGATACCAACTTTTGTGAGTTGTCATACACCTCAAAGGTTTTTACATCTTCATGGTATTTTTCTATATCAAAAACTTCTTTAAAGTTGAGCCCAAATAGTTTTTCCGATACTTTAAAAACACCATTAATTACATTTTCTAGTTTAAAGTAGGGTTTTAGTTTTTCATCATCCAAATTGAACAATTTTTGCTTCAACTTTTCTGAATAGTAGGAACTGTCCCATTTCTCTAGTTGAGCAATGTTATCCAACTCTTTTGCAAACGCCTGCAATTCTGCAAATTCCCTTTCGGCAGCGGGTTTTGCCTTTTCTAGAAGCTCGGTTAAAAAGTTCAGGACTTTTTCTGGTGTTTCCGCCATTCGCTCTTCTAAAACAAAGTGTGCATGTGTTTCGTATCCTAACAAATTGGCCCTCTCATGTCGAAGCGACACAATTTTCAGAACATTTTCTTGGTTATCCAGTTCATCTTTATGAAATCCTTTACTACCAAATGCAAGGGACAGTTCTTTTCGAAGTTCCCTGTTTTCCGCATATTTCATGAATGGAATGTAGCTAGGGTAATCCAATGTAATTAACCAGCCTGCTTTATCCTTGGATTTTGCTAATTGTGCGGCAGCTTCTTTTGCTCCTTCGGGTAAGCCGTTTAAATCTTCTTCATTAGTGAGCAACAGCTCATATCTATTGGTTTCCGCCAATACGTTTTCCCCAAATTTTAATTTTAGCTTGGATAATTCAGTATCAATCTCTCTAAGGCGTTTTTTAGCGGTATCCGTCAAGTTGGCACCATTGCGACTAAAGCTTTTGTACCTTTTTTCTAATAGGGTTTGTTGTTCCGCTGTTAGGTTCAGTGTTTCTCTTTGTTCGTAGACTGATTTTATTCTTTTAAAAAGTGCCTCGTTCAATGTAATGTCATTGCTGAATTCAGACAACAATGGAGAGACTTCTTGAGCTATTTTTTGAATTTCTTCATTGGTTTCTGCAGAATTAAGATTGAAAAAAATACTGGATACTCTATCCAATTGCCTTCCGGAAAAATCCAAAGCTTCTAAAGTATTTTTAAAAGTGGGAAGTTCTGAATTTTCAACTATTGCGTCTATTTCCTCTCGAGCATTATCAATTGCTTTTAAAATGGCAGGTTTAAAATGCTCGTTTTTTAATTGTTCAAAAGGAGCTTTATCAAAAGAAATAAGTAAGGGATTGTTTGTAGGCATGCGTGGATTTGTTATTATAATTTGGAATTTTCAATCGATGCTTCTCGACCGGCTCAGTATGACAGCTCAAAATAGAAAACTTCTAGTTCTTATTTCGGACTTGCTCTGCTCCTTTGATGACTTTCTCTTTAAGACCCTGTTTGTAAAGTTCAATTTTGTCTAAAACGCATTTATCAGAAGAGCCGATGATTTGGGCTGCTAAAATTCCAGCATTTTTTGCGCCGTTTAACGCCACTGTTGCTACGGGAACTCCACCGGGCATCTGAAGAATGGATAGAATAGAGTCCCAACCATCTATAGAATTACTGCTTTTTACAGGAACTCCTATCACTGGTAAGGGAGATAATGAGGCTACCATTCCAGGAAGATGTGCAGCACCGCCAGCGCCTGCAATTATGACG
Organism: uncultured Allomuricauda sp.; assembly: GCF_947499585.1. Classification (GTDB taxonomy): domain Bacteria; phylum Bacteroidota; class Bacteroidia; order Flavobacteriales; family Flavobacteriaceae; genus Flagellimonas. The sequence goes on from NZ_CANMOO010000001.1 coordinate 50,299, forward strand.
TTATATCCATTTTTATGGGCATTTTTACTAAAATCGAACAGTTTTTCAGGAGTTCGGTGGGCAGATACGATGTCTACATCAACCTCTATATCAAATCCTTTTAAAATATCAACGGCTTCTTGCATAACGGGAAGGTCACTGGTGCTTCCCATAACTACGGCTACTTTGCTCATAATGCTATTTGCTTATAACTTTAATCGTTTCTTTTACTTGTTGTGCCATTTTTCTTGCTTTGGCCATATCTTCATCTACAATGGTCACGTGACCCATTTTACGAAACGGGCGTGTTTGCTTTTTTCCGTAGACATGAGGTGTTACACCATCCATTTTTAAAATGGAATCTATGTTTTCATAAATCACGTCTCCAGTATATCCTTCGGCACCTACCAAGTTGACCATTACTCCGGCCACTTTACTATCCGTTTTTCCTAAAGGTAAACCAAGTATTGCTCTTATGTGCTGCTCAAATTGATTGGTATAACTGGCCTCAATACTATAGTGCCCACTGTTATGGGGTCTTGGCGCGACTTCATTGACCAAAATTTCATCGTCTTGTGTTTGGAATAACTCTACTGCAAGCAATCCAATATGTTCTATGCTTGTTGAAACTTTTAAAGCTACCTCTACTGCCTTTTTTGCGATTGATTCTTCAATACGTGCTGGACAAATAACATATTCTACTTGATTGGCTTCAGGATGAAATTCCATTTCAACAACAGGATACGTTTTTACCTCCCCTTTGGTATTTCTTGCAACAACAACGGCCAGTTCATTTTTAAAATCGACCATTTTTTCAGCAATGCATTCCACATTGGGCAATCCACTTAGGCCTTTTAATGCGCGTACCACTTTAACTCCTTGTCCATCATATCCAAACTGAGCACTTTTCCAAACAAAAGGAAATTCCAGCCCACCATTGGCAATACTATCCTCAATTTCGGAAGTATAGGCAAATCGTGTAAACGGAGAAGTGGGAATATCGTTATCGGTATAAAATAGCTTCTGTGTTGCCTTATTCTGGATAATACGCAGCGCATTAGTAGGGGGGTATACTTTTACACCTTCGCTTTCCAGTTTTTCCAAAGCATCTACATTTACGTTTTCAATTTCAATGGTCAAGACATCAACATCTTTTCCAAAAGCATATACATCATCAAAATCTAGAAGACTGCCTTGTACAAAATGATTACAGGCAATTTTGCACGGAGCCTCTGCGGAAGCGTCCATTACCTTGGTATAGATATCCCATTTTCGGGTCTCATAAAGTAACATTTTGCCCAATTGGCCACCACCTAAAATACCGAGTTTAAAATTGGAAGAGAAAAAATGCATTAATCTGTTAATTGGAATGAAAGCAAAAATACATGAATTCCTCGAAGGGATAAAAGCTCAGAGGGTAAAGCGCACCTAAAAATGTTATCTTTGCCAACCTATTAAAATTGATGACGACTTGATCAAGCTCCATGACAAAGTTTTTAAGCCCTTTTTAGGGGAGGAACAAATTTTAGCTGCTATAGAAAAAATGGCAACTGAAATAGCTAAAGACTATAAGAATGAGACTCCTATTTTTGTGGGGGTACTCAACGGGGCGTTCATGTTTGTGTCCGATTTTTTAAAGGCATACCAACATCCATGTCAAGTTTCATTTGTACGGTTGAGTTCCTATCACGGGTTAACATCTACAGGTATTGTGGAAACTCTATTGGATGTTCCGGAAGATATAGATGGAAGAAGTGTAATTATTTTAGAAGATGTTATTGATACGGGCAGAACATTAAAGCAATTAGTGCATTTGTTCTCTCAAACCAATGTGAAAGAGTTTAAAATAGCTTCGTTGTTTTATAAATCTGATGTGTATTCAGGTGAATATTCAATTGACTATGTGGGAATGGAGATTCCTGATAATTTTATTGTAGGATACGGCCTGGATTATAAGGAATTGGGGCGAAACTTAAGAGAAGTATATCAACTAAACCAGAATAATATGATCAACCTTGTGCTTTTTGGAAAGCCGGGAGCGGGAAAAGGGACCCAGGCTGGGTTTTTAAAGGAAAATTACAATTTAAAGCACATTTCTACAGGAGATGTTTTTAGATATAATATTAAAAACGGAACGGAACTTGGCAAATTGGCCAAATCTTATATAGATAGAGGTGATTTGGTTCCTGATGAGGTAACTATAAGTATGTTGAAGGATGAAGTGGAGAAAAATCCAGATGCTGCAGGGTTCATTTTTGATGGATTTCCAAGAACAACTGCACAAGCAGAGGCATTGGATAATTTTTTAGAATCTAAAGACATGCAGATAGACGCTACCATTGCATTGGAAGCTGATGATAATGTTTTAGTAGCTCGTTTATTGGAACGTGGTAAGGCAAGTGGCCGTTCAGATGATCAGGATGAAGACAAAATCCGAAACCGATTTGATGAATACAATCAGAAAACTGCTCCTTTAAGAGCTTATTATGAGAAACAAGGAAAGTTTCATTCTGTGAACGGAATAGGGGAAATAAGTGAAATTACGGAGCGTCTATGTACCGTTGTAAACGACCTTTCATAACGTAGTTTAAATCTATAAAAATCTAGATGAGTTTTGACTTACAGCCAATTCTAGAAAACGATTTGGTAAAACTTAGGCCTTTGTCATCAAAAGATTTTGATTCACTTTACAAAGTTGCTTCAGATTCTTTAATTTGGGAACAACACCCAGACAATAAGAGATATACATTATCTGGATTCACCAAATTTTTCAATGAATCAATAGCTTCTAAAGGAGCGCTTGTAATTATCGAAAAGGAATCAGGTAATGTGATTGGCAGTTCACGATTTAATTTAGTTCCCAAGTATAATGAGGCAGTTGAAATAGGATGGACATTTTTGTCAAGAGCATATTGGGGTGGGAGATACAATTCGGTATGCAAACAACTAATGATGAATTATGCATTTCAGTTTGTAAATGAAATTGTATTTTTTGTTGGCAAAAACAACATTCGTTCTCAAAAAGCAGTGGAGAAATTAACCTCACTGGATAAGAACAGATTGACCATTGAGCAAAGTTCTGAAAACTCAGAAAACGATTTAGTTTATAGGATTGCAAAGGCATAATATTAATTGCGAAAACGCACATCATGACAGAAGGTAATTTTGTTGATTATGTAAAGGTTTATGTAGCTTCTGGAAAAGGGGGTAAGGGTTCTGTGCACCTGCATCGGGAGAAATATATTACCAAAGGTGGGCCGGATGGCGGAGATGGTGGTCGTGGTGGTCATGTAATTATTAGAGGTAATAGTAACCTTTGGACACTCATTACCTTTAAGTTCAAAAAACATTTTAAAGCAAGCCATGGAGAACATGGCAGCAAAAACCGCAGCACGGGTGCCGATGGTCAAGATGTATATATGGATGTACCATTAGGTACTTTGGTTAGAGATACCGAAAGCAATGAAATTCTTTTTGAGATTACTGAGAATGGAGAGGAAAAAATAGTGGCAGAAGGAGGAATGGGAGGTCGTGGCAACTGGCATTTTAAGAGCCCTACCAATCAAACTCCAAGATATGCCCAGCCAGGAATTCCTGGTCAAGAATCCCAAATAACGCTAGAATTGAAAGTTTTGGCAGATGTAGGTCTTGTAGGTTTTCCCAATGCTGGTAAATCTACCCTTCTTTCTGTAATGACTTCTGCAAAGCCAAAAATTGCAGATTATGAATTCACAACGCTAAAACCTAATTTGGGCATAGTTGAATATCGAGATTTTAGGAGTTTTGTAATGGCTGATATTCCTGGTATTATTGAAGGAGCAGCGGAAGGAAAAGGCCTGGGGCATTACTTTTTAAGACATATTGAGCGCAACTCAACCTTACTCTTTTTAATACCGGCGGACAGCAATGATATTTCAAAAGAATATGAAATTCTGTTGGATGAACTAAGACGTTACAATCCTGAATTGTTGGATAAGGAAAGACTAATCGCAATTTCTAAATGTGATATGTTGGATGAAGAACTCATGGCAGAAATGAAGGTTGAATTGGACAAGGACTTCAAGAATATACCTTATCGATTTATTTCATCAGTTGCGCAACAAGGTATCCAAGAACTTAAGGATGACCTCTGGAAGTTATTGAACGAATAACATCATTTATTCTCCTTCCGAAACCAAATATTGATTAATTTTAAAGGTATTCCAATATCAAATGCGATATCTTTTTTCCATACTATTTATATGTTCACTGTTTTCCTGCAGTGGAGTTCGGGTAAATTACGACTACGATAAGGCCACAAATTTTTCTAACTATACAAGCTATAATTACTTCTCAGATATTGAATCTGGTTTAAGTGAATTGGATGAAAAAAGATTGATGCGGGCTCTTGACTCTACATTACAAGCAAAGGGCTATCTTTTGGCGGAGGAACCAGATTTTTTCATCAATATTCTTAGCAATGAATACAGAAGTGCTCCAAATAATGCTGTAGGAGTTGGCGTTGGCGGAACAGGCAGAAATGTTGGTGGAGGAATTTCCGTAGGTCTACCTTTAGGTAACTCGGGTATTCAGCGTCAGATCCAGTTTGACTTTGTAGATGCCCAAAAAGATGAACTGTTCTGGCAGGCTTCAAGCGAAAGTGGTTTTAGAGAAAATGCTTCACCGAGCGTTAGAGAAGAAAGGTTAAGAGCACTGGTAAAAAAGGTATTCTCAAAATTTCCACCAGAAAAGAAATAACATCCGTTAACCAAAGCTAATTTACCGCTTGTCATATTCCATTTTCGTGGGTATTGGTTCCAGTCCTATTTTTGATTGAATAAAATGTAACAAATGCTTACTAAAAGAGTCTTATTTAGAAGATTAGCTTCAATTTTCAATCAAAAACTATTAATTCAGACACTTATGAAAACAACATTCAATTTAAAAGCCATTTGCGGTACCGCCCTATTTTTACTCATTGGGACCACCACATATGCCCAGGAGAAAACTGTTCCTGGAAATCCAAGTTTGGTTAGTTCAAACGACGAGTTGATTTCCCTTGCATCATTAGATCAAGGAGATTACAGGTATACCGTAGAAGATTACTTTGCTAACCCAAAGGCTTTTACTTTTAGATTTTCACCAGATGGAAAATACTTGTCCTACAGAGAAAGTAACGAAGATGGGAAAAGGCATATTTATGTGAAGAACCTTGAGACCAATGAAATAAAAAGAGCAATTGAGGAAAAAGAAGAACTTGTTAGAACCTATGGTTGGGTTAATAATGGGAGATTGTTCTATTCTATGGATAAGGGCGGGGATGAAAACTATCATATCTATGCGGTAGATTTAGATGGCAGCAATCAAAAAGACCTTACTCCTTTTGATGGTGTAAGAGCTCAGTTCACTGAACTGCTGAAAGAGGATAAAGACCATATTATTGTTGCTTTGAACAAAAACAATCCGCAGGTTTTTGAGCCTTACAAAGTAAACCTTAATACAGGAGAGTTAACACAGTTATACTCCAATGAAGACGCGGCAAACCCTATTGCGGGGTACAATTTTGATAAAAATGGTAATCTCAAGGCCTTTGCCAAAATACGTGATGGTGTAGAGCAAGACATTTATTATGAAGATGGCAATGGAGGCTACAATGTCATAAAAAAATTAAACTGGAAAGATTCCTTCAATATTCTTGATTTCAACTACGCAACCGAAAATCCGCATGACGCATATGTCATTTCCAATTTAAGTAGTGACAAAGCAGAGATAGTGCTCTATGATTTAATGGAAGATAAAGTAATAGAGAAAGTCTTTACAAATGATCAGTATGATGTTCAGAGTATGGGGCTTTCCAGAAAAAGAAATTATGAAATAGATTACTTCTCCTACGAAGGAGAAAAGAACATTGTGGTACCAATAAGTGATTCGTACAAAAAATTGGATAGCAAGATCAAAAAAGAACTTCCTGGAAAGCAATACAGTGTTTTAGACACTACAGATGATGAAAACCTTTATATGGTATATGTGGACAGCGATCGCCTGTATGGAGCATATTACGCTTTCGATGTTCAAAAAAATGAACTCAAGGAACTTTATAATACCATGCCTCAGCTTAAGGAAGAGGATATGTCAGAAATGAGACCTATTACTTTTAAAAGCAGAGATGGTATAACGTTGCATGGTTACATTACTTTACCCAAAGCAGCGTTGGCAGGTGAAAAAGTTCCTGTAATTGTAAACCCTCACGGAGGTCCACAGGGAATACGTGATTCATGGGGTTTTAATCCAGAGTCGCAATTGTTTGCCAGTAGAGGGTACGCTACACTTCAGGTAAACTTTAGAATATCAGGAGGCTATGGAAGAGAATTTTTAGAGTCTGGCTTTAAACAAATTGGAAGAAAAGCAATGGATGATGTGGAAGATGGATTACAATACGTAATTGACCAAGGTTGGGTAGATGCAGACAAGGCCGCTATATATGGAGGTAGTCACGGTGGGTATGCTGTTTTAAGAGGATTGACCAAAACACCGGATTTATATGCCTGTGGCGTGGATTATGTTGGAGTTTCAAATCTTTTCACTTTTATGAAAACCATTCCGCCATATTGGAAACCTTACTTAAAGATTATTAAGGAAATCTGGTATGATGAGGATGTGGCAGAAGAGAAAACTATAATGGAAGAAGTTTCTCCAGTATACCAAATAGAGAAGATTAAAAAACCATTGTTTGTGGTACAAGGTGCCAATGACCCTAGGGTAAACATAGATGAGTCTGATCAAATTGTAAGCGCGTTAAGAGGAAAAGGCTATGATGTACCTTATATGGTAAAATATGACGAGGGACATGGGTTTGGAAAAGAAGAAAACAGAATTGAGCTGTACAAGGCCATGATGGGCTTTTATTCCAAACATTTAGGAAATGAAGAAATACCAACACCTTTAAAAGATTAAGTTCAACACCATCTATTTGTAAGATAAAAAGGAGCTTTTAAGCTCCTTTTTTTTATGACTTAAAATCTTCGGATATTTTTAGATACCGTTCGCACTTTCAATTTTACCACTGGTCATAATCTGCTTCTTTTTAGAAGGGTTGTTGGGTATTTTCGAAGTATAAATAATTAGAATCTAAAAAACATGATAGCCTTAGCTAAATTAATCATCACTTTACTAGTTGACATTTTTATCTAATCAACCCATGGGTTAAACTTTAAAATTCAACAATGAAAAAACTAAACACATCACAAAAAATAGTATTGATTTCAGGAATAATAGGCGTGCTTATTGGGCTTTATGGAAAGTTTAATGGGTGGGAATACGATGATTACTTTATCTTTTTTTACACGGGGATATCACTTACTTGGGTGGCCTTCTTGAAAACGGATAAGAAAAGTTGTAGCCTTCCCGGAAAAAGAAGTAGGGCATAGGTCATTTATTTAATGATGCATTGGGCTTTTGGAAAATACAACACCGAAAGAATCTTTAAAAATAAATGGCAAAACTGCAAAGAAGTATATTTGAAATAGTATTGATTACTAAAAATGGAATTGACCAATAAAAAAAACAAGTACACTTTTTGGATTCTACAAGTTCTTGGTTGGGGCTTTGTTAATATGCTTTCACTCTTTGTTCTGAAGAAAATAAGCATAGAGCTGATAATATACTCAAGTATATTTGGGATGTTTATCGGTATTTCTTCTACTTCTATGCTTCGTTGGTATTTAAAAAGAAATATTCAATTTGATTCATTCGGTATTAAGGAACTCACCAAAGTAATGGTGTCTTTTCTTATAACTGCAATGTTGTTTGGAGCAATGAACTATGGTTTTGGTTATATCTACGCAAAATTTGGACCTGAACTAACTGAAGTGGAACTCCAGATGTTCAATAATTACGATAAAGTTTGGATTCAAATATTAAATTCACTTTTTGTAATTGGAGCATGGACTACAACCTATCTGGTTGTAAAACTGCTTCTAAAGCTAAATAAAGATAGAATTGAACGTTTGGAACTTAATACCAACCTTAAACAAGCACAACTTAATACTTTAAAAGGGCAAATCAATCCACATTTTATGTTCAACAGCCTTAATAATATTAGAGGGTTAATGTTGGAAGATGTTGAGAAGTCCAGAGAAATGCTAACAAAATTATCTGAGATTTTAAGATACTCGCTTACCAAGAACAATACAAACGCTATAACGGTGGCAGAAGAGTTGGAAATGGTTGGTAATTACATAGATCTCTCAAAAATTCAGTTGGAGGATCGATTGGAATTTGTTGAAGAAATAGATGATGATACGCTCTCATTAAACATTCCGCCAATGGTTGTGCAACTATTGATAGAGAATGCTGCAAAACACGGAATTTCCAACTTAAAACAAGGGGGGAGAATTGTTTTGAGTATAAAAAAAGATGGAGAACTGCTGGTAATTCAGGTAAGAAATACCGGAAAACTGCAAATAGGTAAAAATACGACCCAATTGGGATTAAAGAACATCCGCCAAAGGTTAAAACTATTGTATGCTGACAAAGCTTCTTTTAGTTTGAAGGAGGTTTCAAGCGAAGTTGTGGCACATATAAAAATTCCTCTGGCATGAAGATAAAAGCTGTAATTGTTGAGGATTCCAGGTTAGCTCGTAACGAGTTAAAAGAGCTCATCAAAAAAAATGAAGAAATTGAGCTTATCGGGGAGGCTGAAAATGTGGACAAAGGGTTTGAACTCATACAGAAGGAAAACCCAGACTTACTTTTTTTAGATATCAATATGCCGGAAAAAGATGGTTTTGAACTCCTTGAAATGTTGGATGAGGTGCCAATAACAGTTTTTACCACCGCTTTTGATGAATATGCAATTAAATCCTTTGAGTATAATGCATTAGATTATTTGTTAAAACCAATAAATGAAAAGCGTTTTGCCATGGCTTTGGAAAAAGTAAAAACGCAATTAAGTGGAAACCCAGAAGAAACAGAATCTGAAAAGAAGCTAACAGAAAACAGTCAAATATTTATTAAAGATGGAGAATCTTGTTGGTTGGTGAAGATTGGAGATATTTCTCATTTTGAAATTGTTGGGAATTATACTCGTGTTTTTTTTGAAGAGAAAAAGCCATTATTGTACAAGTCTCTTAATCAAGTAGAGGAAAAACTTCCTGTAGAATCTTTTTTCAGAGCGAATAGACAGCAAATTGTGAATACCAATTTTATAGAAAACGTAGTGCCATGGTTTAACGGCAAGCTAAAGCTTCAGATGAAAAACGGCGAAGAAGTTGAAGTGTCCAGAAGACAGTCTTATATATTTAAGGATAAAATGAGCTTATAATCAAAAAACGAGTAGTATTTAAAAAGCCCTTCTATAAAAGAAGGGCTTTTTTGTTTGAGCTTAAGCTCGTAAGATATCTTTGTATCTATCCTTATAGCCAAGAAGGACAACTATATTTAAAATAATCAATGCCAAAGCCCCACCGATATCTGCGGGCGCTAGAGTAGCATGGAACAAAACAGCGTTTACTGAAACACTCATTAAAATAAGAGCCATTAGAGCGCCATATTTATTTAGTATAAATGCCAATCCTGCTAATATCTCAATAACACCTACAATTTTTAAGGTGTGTGTTGAAGATAGTGCACCAAAATAGTTCATTGCCGCTTCGGGCATTTCTCCAAATGGGATAAAACCAAAGAATTTGTTTAAACCAAATACTAAAACAAATAGCCCAAGAAGAATACGTGCGACTAGAAAAACTTTTGAATTCATGTGTTTGAATTTTATTGGTTAAGCAATAAAATTAACTAAAAATTACGAATACGATAATTTATTAGACAAACTGTTTGTTTTTTGAAATTTTCTAGACTAGAAAGATTTTAATAATCCACCGTCAATAGGAATGTTTGTTCCTGTAATATAAGCGGACTGGTCTGATGCTAAAAACGTCACTAAAAAGCCATATTCCTTGGGTTTACCTATACGTTTCATTGGTACCTGTGCTTCCATAGCAGAACGAACTTCAGCGGATGTTATCCCTAGTTTTTCTGCCTTGGTGGTATTAAGTTGGGCAATTCTGTCCGTATCAAAATAACCTGTAAGAACACTGTTTACGGTAATTCCGTCTTTTGCAACATCAAAAGCAAGACTTTTTGCCCAAGTAACCACAGCCGCTCTTATAGTATTGGATAATGCCAAATAGTTTAAAGGCTCTTTTATAGAAATGGATGCTACGTTAATGATTCTTCCCCATTTCTTTTTCTGCATGTTTTTGAGTGCAAGCTCTGTTGTAAAAACAACGGACTTAAACAGAAAATCGAAGGCTTTTTGGTAATCTTCTACATTTTTTTCCAATGCCCCCCCTGCTTGTGGGCCTTGGGTATTATTCACCAAAATATCAATGGTATGCTGTTCAAAAAATTGAGTGATGGTTTTTTTAAAAGCGTCAAAGTTTGAAAAGTCAACCACCAGATACTGATGTTTTTGCCCTTTGTCCATGGCAAGTTCTGAAACGATGGTTTTCATTTTATCCTCGTTTCTTGCCATAAGTATCACATTTGCTCCACTATCCGCTAATTGCCTTGCAATAGCTTCTCCAATACCTTTACTACTGCCCCCAACCAAGGCATTTTTACCTAAAAGAGATATATTCATAACTATTTATATTCTTCTCTAGCTGGGCTAAAAACATCCATCAATCTACAAGGTGTTAGGGCTTTCCCTCCATGGGATATGTTAGAAGGGATTACAACTACATCTCCCCGATGATAAATGTCCGTTTTTCCTCCAACTGTAAATTCAAAATCACCTTCCAAAACATGCATAATTTGCTCATGTATATGATTGTGCTGAGGTACTTCAGCGTCTTTTTCAACATCCCAAAAAACCCAGGTCATTGTTTCGCCATGCACCATTTTTCCATGATAGCCCGGCATGATTTCTTTAGATTGTATTTTTGATAAGTTCATTACGTCAAATTTTACCCTAAGATAAAAATTAATAAGATGTATGGTTTATTTGTATTCGCTATGTCAATGTCTATTTTTGACTTATAAATTGTATCGATGAAAATCCATTTTATTGCAATTGGCGGTAGCGCCATGCATAACCTTGCCTTGGCATTGGAACATAAAGGGTATGAGATTACCGGAAGTGATGATGTTGTCTTTGAACCTTCAAAAAGTCGTTTAAAAGAAAAAGGCTTGCTGCCTGAAGAGTTTGGCTGGTATCCGGAGAAAATACATGATCAATTGGATGCGGTAATTTTGGGAATGCATGCCAAACCTGACAATCCAGAACTGAAAAAGGCCCAAGACATTGGTGTTAAAATATATTCATATCCTGAGTTTTTATACGAGCAATCCAAATATAAAACAAGGGTTGTCATTGGAGGAAGCCATGGCAAGACCACTATAACATCCATGATATTGCATGTACTGCATTATCATGACATTGCTGTGGATTATATGGTAGGGGCACAGTTAGAAGGCTTTAACCGAATGGTTCACCTTACGGAAGAAAATGATTTTATAGTATTGGAAGGAGATGAGTACTTATCTTCTCCAATAGATAGAAGACCAAAATTTCACCTTTATAAGCCCAATATAGCCTTATTGAGCGGCATTGCCTGGGACCATATTAACGTATTTCCCACTTTTGAAAATTATGTGGAACAGTTCCAGATTTTTGTTGATAGTATTGTCCGCGGAGGTAGTATTACCTATAATGAAGAGGATTTAGAGGTGAAAAAAGTGGTGGAGGCCACTGAGAATTCAATTCGTAAGTTTCCATATAATACACCAAACTATAGCGTGGAGGATGGGGAAACGCTTCTGGATACACCTGAAGGGGAGATGCCCATTGCCGTTTTTGGCAAACATAATTTAAATAATTTGGCTGGAGCAAAATGGATATGCCAGAACATGGGTGTGGACGAAGATGCTTTTTATGAAGCAATAGCTTCTTTCAAAGGAGCATCAAAACGAATGGAAAAAATTGCAGAAGGAACGGGGAAAGTAGCGTTCAAAGATTTTGCACATTCTCCCAGTAAAGTAAAAGCGACCACACTGGCTGTAAAGGAGCAGTATTCTCAAAGAAAATTGATTGCTTGTTTGGAATTGCATACCTATAGCAGTCTTAATGCCGAATTTTTAAAGGAATATGATGGAGCTTTGGATGCAGCGGATGAAGCTGTCGTCTTTTATTCACCAGATGCTGTAAAGATCAAGCAGTTGGAAGAAGTGACCGCAGACCAAATTGCAAAGGCATTAAACCGGGAAGATGTGCAGATTTTCACAGATTCCAGTGTTTTTCAAGACTACCTTTTTGCCCAGAATTTTGATAATACTGCTTTACTGCTAATGAGTTCTGGCAACTATGGAGGATTGGATTTTGATAGGGTAAAAGCCACTTTTCAATAAAAGAGCTACCTAAAAAGGCAATTTTGTCAGCATATATAGGTGTGGAACAATAATTGTCATAAAATCAAGGTGAAGCAACTACAACATTTTTCTATTAAAAGGGTATATGGCAAACTTCAACGCTTTGCTTCCATAGTGTTGGTTTCATTTATGCTGGGAATCTCCAATGTTATCTTAGAGGAGGACAGAATGATCAATGATTCTTATAACAAAGTTGAATTGCAAGAAACCCAAGACGAAGATGAAAATCTCTAATACAGCTGATTTTATTTCCAATAATTATTGGCTTTTGCTATTGTAGCAAACTCCATTGCTACCGTTTGGCCAATAGCAATTAGCATAGAAGCATCATTGGCATATATCGGGCGTAATTTTTCTCTGGTTTCAGCATTTGGCTGCGTAATCTTTATGGTTAATCTAGCAATCTTAACCGCTAGTGCCCTTCCTTCTTCGGGCGAATTGGTTTTTAATGAGTTACCGGGAATTAATTGAAATTGTTCTGACATGTTTTTATAATTTGAGCATAAAATTATTGGTTATGCAATTCAAAAACAGTGACATATGCTACTTTACAGCACTTTTATTTTTCGTCCCATTTGTTCCACTTTTTGATTTTTCCCCAGTTTTTTCAATACACGGGTTATAACTTCTCTAGACGTACCAAGATTGTCCGCAATTTCTTGGTGGGAGATTTTTAGAAGGGTGGACTTTTCGATTTCCGCTTTGGTTTTTAAATAGTCTATCAATCTATCTTCAAGGTTATAGCAAATAACCTGTTTTGTGGTATGCAACAGGTCTGTATAATGTTTTTGATAATCATTCAGCACCATACTGGCAAAAGATGGATATTTTTTTAACCATAAGCGAACTCTTTCTAACGGAAGGAGCATTAAAGTACTTTTTACTTCTGTAATGGCAGAAAATTCTGCAGGTTCATTGTTGAAGGTATGTGCAAAACTGTAAATACAAGATGCCCCTGATGAAATGTAGTACAGCAGAAATTGCATGGTATCTTCAGTACTATAGACCTTTATACTTCCGTCTAGCACAATGGGCAATGATCGAATAAACTCCCCCTCTTTTACAATGTATTCTTTGGCCTCAAAATTTTTGATGGACGAATATTGCTCTATTTCAGCAACGAGCTCTTTTTCAAGGTTTGGAAAACAGTCAACCAAAAAAGATGTTTTCATTTGGAGTCTTATTTATAATGTGGTTGTGCTTTAACTATTGAAGTTCTCGTTTGTTCTTATTTGAGTTTAGTTTTCAAGTTCTTTTTTTCTAAAGATATAATTACAAATGAAAACAGCATTTCAATTGCTCCTCCTACCAATCCAAAAAAATAGAAGGATGGAGTAAGAAAAAAGCCAAGAATTCCGAATAGTGCTAATATTGATCCCAAAAGCCAGTAAAAACGCATTCCATAAATTGATGAAAACAAAAAATATCGCCCACCAATAATGAGCATCATCACTGGAAAAAACCAATTTGGACGAATGTACATTATAGAATAAGCAATAAATAACCCAATAAACAATAGAAGGGTGCTTTCCAATGCTAAAACGGATAATGGGTTTCCCTTTTTATGCTGGCCGCTACGTTTTAAAAGCTTGGACAACAAAATCCCTAAAGGATGTATGAACATTCCTCCGAAGAAGAATACCAAAACACCTGTTTTTTCTGTGGTTAGCCATGCAGTTACTCCAGATGCGAGCCACACAATCCCTGATGCAAAAACTCCCGGGCCACCTCCAAAGTATGAGGTGCGCATATCTTTCTGTGCTTCTGTAAAATTCATTTTTAATCTAATTTGAAAGGCTAATAATGGAATTACTGTTCTGGAACACTCCCTGTCTCATCTAAAATGCCTTCCATTTTTAAATGTGTGATGATAGGTTCTTTTGCCATTCTTACTAAAGTAACGTGATCAAAAGACAGTGAATCCGTCTTGTCTTGACCACCTCCGGTAGTACCTAGTATAGTGTAATCCCTACCCTTTCTTTTACGATGGGAAAAGGAATGAAAATGACCATTAATTACGGTGTATGGGCGATTGGTTAAAAGGGTTTCAAGATTGCCCAGTCCTTTTTCATCTTCTCTCATCCAAAGTGGTTTATGCATGAGCACAAAAATCCACTTTACATCTGGGTATTTTTCCAGAACTGTTTTAAAGTAATCAAATTGGTCATTGCTCATTCCGCCAACTCTACGTTCGTCCATTCCAAAGTATTCGGATTCTTCATAAATGCCTTCAATTTCACCGCTTATAATTTTGATTGCTTCTGCTCTGGCATGATAAATCTCCAACATTCTTTTTTCTTCATAATCTTCAGAATCCATCATTAAGAACAACACATCATCATATAAAAAATGGTAGTAACGCGGGCCAAATCTATTCTTCCAAAAATCCCGCATTTTAGGGTTGGTCAAATCGTGATTTCCACCCAAATAAAAGAAAGGCATATTTAATTTTGAAGTTCTTTGATCAAAAGAGTCCCATTCCTTTGCTAATTGCAAAGAATCTTCTGTTCCTCCGTCAATTAAATCCCCCACACTGAGCACAAATGTTGGGTCTAACCTATTTAATTGAGAGACCGCGGTACTATAGACACCTTCACGCTCACCTCCATTTAAATCAGAAATTATCGCAAAAGTGAAGTCATCTTCAGTGGTTTCAAAGTTTTCGGAAGTCCAGGGTTTTGGTCCATTTGCAACATCAGAAACAAAAAGAACCTCTTTTTCCTCTATTACTTTTGATTTTTCCTTGCATGATGAAACAAGGAGAAGTAAAATCAATAACTTCCAAAGCCTAAACTTTAAAGTATTCTTAGCATTAGATTTCATGATTTTCAGATTTTTGAGCATATTTATTTTTCTCTTTACTGTACAAACGGAAATAGAACCAGGCAGCGATACCGCCTATCAATGAAAAGACAGCAAGCATCCAAAATACATGTTGATGTCCTTCTGCTCCTGGAGAATTATCCAACAGATACCCCATAGCGGGACCTGCAAAAATATCTGGGGTATACCCTATTATGGAAATAAGTCCAACCGCTGTCCCGGTAAGTATTAAAGGAATCTCACCTCTTTCCATTACGGCGAAATAAAGTGAGCGTGCGGCATAAATCCCTGCCGCCACAATTAGAATAGAAATAAAGAACAAGGCCGTAGCCGATTCTGAAATAATACCTGTGGCGAACAACAGTGCTCCCAAAAAGGCAATTATAAAACTAACCACTAACCAATATGTAGTTCGCGAGCGATCTGCCAAAATTCCAATAACGACTCCAATCACTGGACGTATAAATAATAGAAAAGTACCCACTTGTGCTGATCGTACTTGATCATAACGCATAACATCCTGTGCGTAGAGCGAAAACACATCGGTAATTTTATAGCCTACATAAGCACAAAGAATAATGACCATCAATAATAAAACTGAAGGGAGCTTTAATACCTCTTTTATTTGGGAAACGGATATTTTGTCCAAAATAATGGCTTGTTCTGCATTGCGATCCATTTTCATGAAGAACCATACCAAAAACCCAACCAACACTGCTATCCCTGCCGAAACCAAAATTACATACTTAAAGGCGTCCCTACTTTCTGCAACTGAAGCTTCTGCAATTTCTGAGGTAATGAACAAGGAGAAAATAAGTACTCCCATAGCACCAAACAATGCACCTACCAAACCACGACCCCCATCTAAAAACCCAAAAGCTTTGCCTTGAGCGTTTGACCCTCCCCAAACGCGGGTTGCCTTGATCATTGGGGCCCAGAACAAAAAAATAGTGGTAAAACCCCAATAGCCATAAAGTATTTTTAAAACCGTGAAACTGGGAAAAGTGGAGTAGACCAATCCTCCTAAAGCTGTCATCCAAAGTGCTACCGCAATTAATTTTCTAGGTGGAAACTTATCGGCCAAAGGCCCGCCAAAAAGGTATGATACCATGGCAACGATGCCGTACACGGAACCGTACAGCCCTACTTGCACGTTGTCCAACTCAAATACATCGAGTACGGTGGGTCTAAATACGCGGGAAAGTACAAACGGAAGAATAAAAACGGTCTCCCCAGCCAAAATAAGTAGAAGAAGGTAATACCAAGGAGCTTTCTTTTGTTGCATGCAGCTTAGGCTAAAAACTATCTATTAATTGCTAATGCTTAAAGATAAGGTTTCAAGATTAGTTAAAAATATTTGGAAGGGTTTGCCCTGCTAATATGTTGTGAGATCTATTGACTTTTAATTGTCGGCATATTTTTGGTCCCAAGTTTTGTTTGGGTCATGATTTCTTAAATCAATTTGAAAGTCGGCTGCTGCTTTTAGATTCATTAATACAGATACCCAACCAGAATGTACTTCTAGAAATTCGTCTTCAGCTACGCCTTCATTGGTGAGAGTTAAATCTGTTCCATTATTTTTAGAAGGTTCTAAGCTAAACGTGACTATCGAATTGAAGTAATCCAATTGAAATTCATTGTTGGCATTAGATTTCATGATTTGACTCTCATAAGATTCTCCATTTGGAAAAGAAAATTGGATGATTCCATTTATTTCCGGAGCTTTTTTAGCCCAGAACTTTTCCCGTCCGCTTGCTGTGGAAAGAAAACCAAAAACCATTTCAGGAGAAGATTTTAAATGTATTTTCCAGACAATACTTTTCATAAATAGCTACACTTAGAATTTATTCTGTTTTCGCTGTTTTTTGACCTCTCTAATCATTTTTCCAAAGTTCTTGTCCTTCTTTTTCTTTTCTGTAACACTGGATTCAAAAAAGGCTCTTTCCTTTTCCATTTTCTGAAAATTGGCATAAGAATCTGCATCAATCTCTCCACTTTCAACAGCATCAAGTATAGCGCAACCATCTTCATTTGAATGTGTGCAGTTATTGAATTTACAATTTTGTGCCAATTCAATAATTTCATCAAATGTAATTTCAAGTCCAACGGAAGCATCGGTAATACCAATTTCTCTCATTCCAGGATTGTCGATTAGGATGCCACCATCTTCCAAAACGATTAATTCTCTGCGAGTGGTTACATGCTTTCCTCTATCAATGCGCTCACTTATAGACCTTGTATCCATAAGTTCTTTACCCGTTAGTTGGTTTAAGAGCGTTGATTTGCCTACGCCGGATGAACCTAATAAACAGTAAGTCTTACCTTTTTGGATAATCGCTTTTATCTCATCTAGCCCAACATGGGATTGATTGCTAATGGCAATAACTTGAACTTCTTTGATTCTTTCTTTTATTTCATCATGAAGCGTGCTTAACGTTTGTTCGTCTATTAAGTCTATCTTACTTAAAATGATGATGGGTGCTACTTTGGCAGTATTGCAAATGGTTAAATATCTTTCTAAACGGTTGATGCTAAAATCCCTATTTACAGATTGAACAATTAAACCAAAATCAATATTTGTTGCTATTATTTGGGTATCCGTAGATTTACCAACTGCCTGTCGTTCTAATATAGAATGTCTTGGGTAAACAGCATGTATTAGAGCCTTATTCTCATCGTATTCTGAAATAGCTACCCAATCTCCAACGGCCGGTAAATCGTATCTGCTTTCCGCTGTAAATCTGAGGTTGCCAATTAGTTCTGCATCCAGTTCTTCAGTTGCGGTTTTGACCACATATCTGTCCTTATGTTCCAACACAACACGACCAACATCAAAAGAATTGATGTTATGTTCTTTTCCGTATTCTTCCAACGTAGCATTGTATCCTATGTCTTCAAGTGTCATTTTATTCATTGTTGGTAACTGATTTATTATTTTTGTTTCGTAATAAGTTTTACAAAGTTGTCCAAATCTTTTAAATCTTCTTTTGTTTTAAGATATTGGTCAGTTCTTTTGTCTCCCATATCCTGTACTCGGTAATCTGGTAAATACTCATTGAAGTTTAAGAATACAAAAGTGTCCACAATCCGTTCTTTTAAAGCATGAGGAACTTTATATTTATTAATAATCGCTTCTTCAACTCCGATATGGGTTATTTCGTGAATAATGGTGTTGGCCGGATTATCATAATTCTTGAACCGTCCGTTGGTTGTAGTGAAAATCAGCACTGAACCTTCATCAGGATTATAACTTCCGCCTGGTCCATAGAGGGTAAGATTTACTTGATAGGTACTGAATTTTTTGAAATTCCATTTAAAGTTTGATTGACTTATTTCATCAATCATTCTATTGATCAGTTCAAGTTCATCCTCTATTTTTTGATACCCTTTTTGGTAGTCAGCTTTGTTGTATACGCTATCTCGAACAAATGCCTTTAATCTTTCATAATCCTCATTTGCAAGCTTCCCTAATTTAGATTTAATCTTTAAATCACTAATTAATGAGCCCTCTGGAAGACTAACTTGATAATTTTGTTCTTCAAAGAATTTGATATCTTGGATTGTTCTCCAGATATATTCTGACTCCGACTCTGCTGTCGGAATATTAACTATAACACGATTTTGACTGCTTCCATAGCAAGACGTAAGAAAGATTAATAGCGTTAATATGCTGATTTTAATCCTCATTTTTATTTCTAGTTCGTTTCCATCAAATTTTAGAGTAAGGTTTTATCAAAAACAACTTTCAGGTATGGGCTTTTCAATACAATTTCCATCTCCAAAACACACTGTTTCTGTTTCGTAGCCTTTCTCTTCTTGTGTGCAGGGAAATTACTTAATTTAAACAAAATAGCGATTCGGGTTAGCACCCAATTCACTATTGTTCTTATACTTATTTGTTTTTATTAACAAACCCGAACAATTCATACCCAAAATCATATACTTCGTTAGCATTATTGAATTGAATCATACCCCATTTTTTCTCTTTGTTAAAAAGAAACAAGCTATTGAATCCATCATTGTTCCCTTCGTGTCCATAGACTATATGACCAGAATTCTTATACTTTGCAAACCCAAGGGTCCAAGCGATAGCACCTTCATTGGTTAAAAGGGATGGTGCTTTTAAAGATGTGATTTGATCATCAAATAAATTTGCAGAACTATCCTCTGAAAGTAGGCTTTCCTCCATTATAGCGATTAGCCATTTGGAGAATTCCCGAGATTCGGTATGCATTGCAGAAGCTGCATTAAATTCATTAGCTGTCCAATTGTTTTTTTCTTTTTTAACGCCATTAAAATGGGGAAATGCCTTGTGGTTTCTGTTATATTCATCTTGAACAAATTTGGTATGAACCATTCCCAGTGGTTCTGCAATGCGTTTTTGGAAATAATTCTCTAGACCCTGAGAATCAGTTTGTAAAATTGATTTGACGGCCGCAACCAAGAATTGATATCCTTCACCAGAATAACTGAAGTTTGTACCCGGTTCAAACGATATGGTCAATTCATTTTTTCCACGCCAATTAGGAAAGCCAGTGGTATGGGACAGCACCATTCTTGCGGTAATTTTTTGATATCGGACATCATAATCATAATTATCGCGAGCATTTTTATCTAGATAAGTGTATAACGGAGTATCCAAATCCAATTTTTCGTCTTCTACCAATAGCATAACCAAAGAAACAAATACTGGCTTTGAAGTTGAAGCTCCTTCAAATAGAGTTGTATTATTTATGGGTTCTTTGGTTTCTAAATTGGAGTATCCCATTACATTGTGAAAAACTAATTTCCCATTATTGATAATAGCATAGGAAACCCCTGGAATATTCATTTCTTCCATTTTAAGTTTCACATATCTATTTATTGAATCGATTGGTACTTCTCGATTGTTTAAGTTTAGGATAGTTTTTGTTTCTTTTTGCGATGAAGCTTGATGAGAATTTTCTCTGCAACTGGTGATTAAAACCAATGTAGCCATCAAAAAAATGAATGGAATTTTCATAGGAAGGGTATTGTCTTTGTTTTTAAAGACAAAATCAGAAATAGATCGTTACAGTATGCAAGTAATTTGAAATGAATGTTTAGTGCAAGTGGCTTCCGTTCTAAGTGATTAAATGTACTTGGAATTACATATGGTCATTGTCGCTATTTTATTCTCTTTTTCTACAATAACGACTTTGCACCAATTGATTAATATAGACCTCATAAGAAACTAGTTCAAAATCAAGTTTCCGGTTTAATACAGTAAAAAGAGGAATGCCATCACCAAGAACAATAGGAATGGTTGTTATAGTTAAATCATCTATTAAATCTTCTTTTAAAAAACTCTGAACGGTTGCTCCTCCATCTATGTACAAACGATAATGCCCTTTTTGATGAATTTGTTCAATTACTTTTTGCATGGTGCCCTTTACCAAATACGCTTTGTCTTGATAATCTTTCGGAATTTCTTTTAGAGAATTACTAAGCACAAATACGGGTATTTTATAAGGCCATCCAAAATCGAATCCACATACGGTTTCAAAGGTATTTCTTCCCATGACCAAGGCGTCTATTTGTTCAATGAATTTATTAAATCCTAAGTCAGATTTGTTTGGGTTTGGTGTGCTTTCCAGCCAGTCAATCCCTCCATTTTTATCAGCAATGTACCCATCTAAACTTGTTGCTAGAAAGACACTATTTCTTTTGTTCATTTTGTTGCGCTTAGTGTTTTCTTATTTAGAATCTGTTTCAGGTCTTTTTCCGAGTTGCCACATTAAAACCCCACCAGTTATAAACATCCATATAGCATAAGCTCCAGTTGGAATGCCCATTTCTATATTATTTAATATTGAAGTAGCAATCACAAATGCCAACGTTCCATTTTGTATACCACTCTCTACTGTGATTGAAATGGCGCTCTTTAAGTTCAATTTAAATAATCTAGCCGTTAAATAACCCAATCCCATGGTTATTAAGTTTAATAGCAAGGTGACTAGCCCTACTTCTTTCATTGCTTTGCCTATTATGTTGAAATTTGCGGCTAATACTGCTAGAAAGACTAAAATAAAAATTACGGTGGAAGCAATTCGCATTGGTTTTTCCATACGCTTTGCAAAGTCTGTTTTAAACCTGCGGATGAGCATTCCTATGGAAATAGGAATTACAGTGATTACCATTATCTGAAGGATAGTATCTAATATGGGCAATTTGATTGTGACATTTGTGGCAGTACCAAAATACTCCAGCGCATAGGACAAGATAAAGGGTATTGTTATGATACTTACAATACTGGCAATAGCGGTTAATGTAACCGATAATGCAATATTTCCTTTGCAAACCTGTGTTATCAAATTGCTGGTAGGCCCGCCAGGACAAGTGGCTAAAATCATTAACCCAACTGCCATTACGGGATTTAAATTAAAAATTATAGCTAGTAAAAAACCAATAATAGGTAAAAAGATAAGTTGATTTAGAAGGCCAATTAAAATTGCCTTAGGATATCTTACAATTCTAGTAAAATCGGCAGGAATTAAAGTCATTCCCATACCAAGCATAATAATAGCAAGAGATAATGGTAAAAACACTTTACTTATAAGTTCGGTTGCGGTCATAGTTTGATTAATTATATTCTTCGTAAACGTATAAAACCCAACAACCTCATGTATTATTAGTTGTGTTGGCTAGAATTAAATTAGGAAAAGAAAACGAACTGGAGGAAATAATTACGGATTTTGTCAATTAGACTCCAAACTGTCTTAGGTGGTGGTCCAAGTGTTTGTATTGCATTTTCCCCCACTGTTCATGAGTAAAAGGCCCAAAAGCAGGGTGGGGTTCCCATATTTTTCTATCTTTTTCCAAATGAAAATCATTAACTAGGTCAACCAAAATAATCTTTTCAGGCTCAAAATCTTTTTTATCCGACACTTTAAAGTCTTTTGCTGTTGGCAGATTGGGTTTCCAGAGTTTATCATCATACATGCCTTTTTTAAAGCTTTTAAAAATTAGCTTCACAAAAGGGTTGGGCTTTTTCATTTGGTATCTGCCCAAAGCAAGACTTAAAGGAAACTGGCAATGGTGTAACATTTGGCCAATTTCCATTTCCCCCCAGGTAGCTTTGGTGGATTTGGTCAAGGTGTTAATACGGTTTAGTATTTCGGAACAAGTTTCAGTATTAAAAAGAGATTTCATGGTGGAAATATTTAGTGGTAGAAAATTACATAAAATATTAATCTCCTATATTTAGACCATGCAAGAAAAAGTGGCTTCTTTTTCCATTAAAAATTGGGCGGATGACGATAGGCCAAGGGAAAAATTGGTACAAAAAGGGCGCTCCGTACTTTCAGATGCCGAATTGATAGCCATTTTAATAGGTTCAGGTAATAAAAAGGAAAGTGCAGTGGAGCTTTCCAAACGTATTTTAGCCTCTGTAAATCATAATTTAAACGAGCTGGGTAAACTTTCTGTAAACCAATTAATGCAGTTTAACGGTATTGGTGAGGCCAAGGCGGTTTCCATTGCAGCGGCCCTAGAGGTAGGCCGTCGAAGAAGGGGAGAAGATGCTGGAAAAATTGCCAAGATTTCAGGCAGTAAAGATGCTTTTGAATTAATGCACCCCCTGATTGGCGAATTACAGCACGAAGAGTTTTGGATTGTCTACCTTAACAACTCCAACAAGGTGATTCACAAATCCCAGTTGAGCAAGGGTGGTATTACGGGAACCTTGGTAGATGTACGTTTGGTGTTAAAACAAGCGTTGGAACTTGGGGCAGTGGGCATTATATTGGCCCATAACCACCCCTCGGGAACGGTAAAACCAAGCACTGCAGATAAAGAGGTTACAGACAAACTCAAAAAGGCTTCAGAAGCTTTAGATATTAAGATATTGGATCATTTGATTTTAACCCAGCATGATTATTTAAGTTTTGCGGACCAAGGAATACTTTAGTTGACACGTAGAGATGTTATTGATATTTACCCATAAAATTACCAACCGACTTACTTATACAGCAAAACAGCTGTTTGAAAAGATTTTGGGTATAGAAGTAACGTTTACAACCAAGGTTGAAGATTTTATTAGACACACAGGCCCAAAAATAACCTACTCAAAACAACCCCTGCAGAACGAATTTTTTATCAGGAGCAATGATCTGTTGTTTGAGCAGGGCATCAACGATTTAGATATTAAAATAGCAAGTTGGGACGGCATCCCATGTTTTTTTGCTTGTGGTGAAAAAAGCGCTATACCATATGATATATTTTCGGCAAGTTTTTACCTTTTAAGCAGGTATGAGGAATATCTGCCCCATGTAAAAGACAGTGTGGGAAGGTTTCCAGCAAAAGAGAGCATTGCCTACCAAAACAAATTTTTGGAACTTCCTGTTGTTGATTTATGGGCGTATAAGATGTTGCAGGCCCTAAAAGAACGTTTTCCGGATATAAAAAACCCAAAAAGAAAGTACAGCTTCACGTCTATAATAAACGTAACTACATCTCATAGTTATGCATTAAGAGGGTTTATAAGAAGTTTAGGGGGCTTCTTTTTAGATATTGGTGGTTTTAAATTTAGGAGTATGGCCAAACGTACCTTGGTGCTTTTGGGTATAAAAAAGGACCCCTATGATAATTTTCAGGAGCTGATAGCAATTCATAAAAAGTTTCCGATCAAAACCATGTTTTTCTTTCAGTTTGCCAAGTATTCAGCACATGACAAAAACATTTCACCAAACAATAACAAATTCGGGTACCTTATAAAATCGGTTGCAGATTACAGTGCTGTTTCCTTGAGTACATCCTTTTTGTCCTCTACAAATAAGATGGTCTTAAAAGAAGAAAAACGGCTCTTGGGCAACCTTGTTAATAGGCCAATTAAATACTCCAGATTAAGATATAATAGGGTCAATGTGCCAAGTACTTACCGCAACCTTATTGAAACAGAGTTCACAGATGATTTTTCTATGGGATATACCCATGAAATCGGGTTTAGGGCCGGTACCTGTACGCCGTTTTATTTTTATGATATTAATATGGAAGTAAGGCAACCCCTAAAAGTTCATCCCTTTGCCATACATGATTATGCCCTTGCAAATTGTAAAAAGAAGGAAGAAGCTTTTGAGGTTATGGATAGGGTGTATAGGCAAGTAAAGCAAGTAAATGGAGATCTAGTAATAATTTTCTCCAATGAGTTGCTGGGAAGTAGCCATAAGTTAAATTGGTTAGAACTGTATCAATCCTTCTTAAGGCGTTACTATGTTTAAAGAAGTGGTTACAGATGTTTTCTTTGATTTGGACCATACCTTGTGGGACTTTGAAAAAAATTCCGCGTTGACATTTCAAAAAATTCTTGAAGAAAATCAATTGAATGTGGATTTGGAGGATTTTCTAACAGCATACATCCCCATAAATCTTGAGTATTGGAAATTATACCGAGAGGATAGAATAAGCAAATCTCAACTTAGATATCAACGCTTAAAAAGGACTTTTGATAACATTGGGAAAACAATATCGGACGAAACCATAAATGTTTTGGCTTATGAGTATATAGAACATCTGTCCTCTTACTCTCATTTATTTCCAAATACAGTTGAAGTATTGGAATATTTGTCGCCAAGATATAAACTTCATATTATCACGAATGGATTTCAAGAGATTCA
Source organism: uncultured Allomuricauda sp. (assembly GCF_947499585.1). Taxonomy (GTDB): domain Bacteria; phylum Bacteroidota; class Bacteroidia; order Flavobacteriales; family Flavobacteriaceae; genus Flagellimonas. The sequence continues at coordinate 75,138 of NZ_CANMOO010000001.1, forward strand.
AGAAAAAAAATTAAAAGGATCAAATATCCATCAATACTTTGATCAAATAATTGATTCAGAAATCGCGGGAGTGAAAAAACCGCACCCATACATTTTTGAATTGGCATTGACAAAAGCAAACGTTGCACCTCAAAACTCTTTGATGATTGGAGATAGTATCGAGGCAGATATCATGGGAGCAAAATCGGCAGGTTTCCATACACTTCACTTTAATGCACACAAAGAACCTGAACATGGTTTATGCAAAATCATCAACAATCTCATTGAAATAAAAAGCATTTTATAGAGTTATATTAGGGTATAACAGGGCCACGTTGTTTTATTACAAAATGCTTTTAGAACCTATGAAAAAATTGCTTCCCCCCTGCCTGTTGTTGGTTATGGCTGCCATGCTGATTCTGTCATGCTCTGAAGAACAGGATTTTGACCAGTTTGATGATTTGAGCGTTACCCCAACAGTTGCTTCTAGTATTTTTTATCTGGAATCGGATGAAGAATTCATCAATTCTGTAAGCGCAGTAAGCACTTTTTATGCGCAAACTTTCAATTTTGATGCTTTCAATGAACAATTTGTGGCTGAACGATTGCTGGAAGGAACCATTAGCTATGAACTTGATAATACTACAAGCAAAAGATTAAACATTACTATTGAATTTTTGGATGAAGGAGGAAATATATTGGACATAGAGTCTTTAAGTATTGACCCTGCACCTGCTCAAACGGAAACTTTAGAAGTGGCCTACGGTCCTGGAGGAAAAAGTTTAGATATACTTATTAATACTTCAAGTTTTAGAGTAACGGGAAATAACCTAGGAGATGCCACAAGTATTTCATCCGAGCCAGAACCCAAGATTATAGTGCGATCTGCCGCTGAATTTTTATTCCGATTAAAATGAGGCTAGGCAAATTATTCTTTTTAACCACTTTTTTTGGGGTATCTTCTATGTGGTCCCAAAACAAGCAATTGCTTTATGATTTTTATGAGATTCCACAATCTTTAATGGTCAATCCCGGGGTGAAGACTTCAGAAAAATGGCACACCGGAATACCTGTTTTATCTGGATTATACTTTCAAGCTGCAACAAGTGGAGTGACCGTAAATGACCTATTTGCAAATGACGGTGTTGACTTTACTACTAAAGTTAGGGAGCGGTTGATAGAGGACATGAGCAAAAGAGATGATTTTAGTACCACCAGTCAGATAGAGCTGTTCAATGTAGGTTTTAGAGGAAAGAATAGACCAGATGATTACTATTCTTTTGGAGTGTATGGTGAAACAGATATCATTGCGTATTGGCCCAAAGATTTGGCAATTTTAGCGTTTGAGGGAAATGGAGGAAATAACATAGGAAGAAGTTTTGATCTAAGTGATTTAAACTTGAGAGGAGAAATGGTCAATGTGTTTCATTTTGGTGTTAATAGAAAAATGAGTAATGATCTTACCATTGGAGCTAGAGCTAAAATCTATTCTAGTATTTTTCAATTCCAATCTATAAAAAACTCAGGATCTTTTACAACTACCCAAGGGCAGAACAATATCTACGCCAATACTATTAATGCTGATATGAAATTACAAACATCTGGGGTGCAAGAAATTATAGATATTTTGGATGAAGACACTTCATCAACCCAAAGGGATTTAACCAGTCTTTTTACTAGAAGGGTTTTGCTTGGTGGAAATCTTGGACTGGGTTTTGATGCTGGTTTTACATATCACCTAAACCCGCAAACAACTATTACAGGAAGTGTATTGGATGTTGGCTTTATTTATAATTCCAAGGATATTAAAAATTATACATTGAGAGGCAGCGCTACCAATGAGGGGATAGATGTTATCCTACCAGAGGATATAAACGATTTAAACAATGATTTGTGGCAGGAACTTATAGATGAAATTGAAGAATCCGTTCCGTTTGATGATAATGATACAAGTCGCTACATTTCTTTTAGACCGGTTAAGGTTTATGGGTCAATCCGTTATGATTTTGGTCTGGCTGAAACTTCCAATAAAGATTGCGGTTGTGCAATTAATACAGAAAGCGGTCAAAATGGTAATCTATACAGAAATAGTGTTGGGGGACAGTTATTTATGATGAAGAGACCTAGAGGTGTTCAAGCCGCGTTAACGGGGTTTTACCAAAAAAGATTGGGCAGAACCCTTTCTCTTAAAACTACTTATACTGTTGATAAATATTCATTGTCCAATATTGGACTAGGCCTTAATCTTCAGGCTGGACCAGTTAATTTCTATATTTTGGGCGATAATCTTTTAGGGTATAGAAATGTTGCTGATAGCCATTATGCCTCTTTACAGTTTGGATTTAATATTATATCTTGGAACGATAATTGATTATCTATTCCATATGAAATCTAGACTACTATTTTTTTTGATATTTACAATAGGATTGAGTTGTTCAATGAATGGTCAACTAAATGATTATAAATACATTATAGTGCCCAAAAAATTTGATTCTTATAATATTCAAAACAAGCACCAGACAAGTACCACAATAAAACATCTCTTTAACCAGAGAGGATATCAGGCGGTTTATGATGATGAATTACCTGAGGATTTGAGAAAAAACAGGTGTTTGGGCCTTTTGGTAAACCTTGAGGATACTTCATCGCTTTTCAGCACCAAAACTACTTTGGTTCTTAGAGATTGTCAGTCTATTGAAATTTTTAGGACCGTTGAAGGTAAAAGCAAGATCAAGGAATTTAGGCCTGCCTATACAGATGCACTGAAGAAATCATTTGTGTCGTTTGATACGTTGCAGTACAAATACATGCCAAAAGAAGAAGAGAAAGAAATTGAAGGACCTATTACGGTTAGTTTTAAAAACGATGTAAAAACATTGGAAGAAAAGCCTAAGGAGCCAATGGTAGTTCAGGAAGCGACTACAGAAACCCAGAGTTTTAAAAGCATGGAGCCAGTACCTTCTTCCATGAAAAAAGCAGATGTGGTTGCAGAACCCATAAATTCCGATTTGTTATATGCTCAACCTATAGAAAATGGATATCAACTTGTTGACAGTACTCCAAAAGTTAGGTTGAAATTGGTGGAAACTTCTGTGGAAAATGTTTTTTTAGTGAGCCACGGAGATAAAAATGGAGTGGTTTTCAAAAAAGATGACAAATGGTTTTTTGAATATGCCGAAAACGGCGAAAAGGTACTTAAAGAACTAAATGTCAAATTTTAAAATTGATATTTATCCTTCCATCTGTTTTTTAAAAATTCTTTCATAGCATTTTCTCTGGGATTGCCCCCTGGTCTATAGAATGTAGTTCCGGATATTTCTTCAGGGAGAAATTCAAAATCAACAAAGCTGTTTTCATGGTCATGGGCATAATTGTACCCTTTACCATAACCTATATCTTTCATTAATTTTGTTGGTGCATTTCTAATTGCTAAAGGAACTGATAGATCTCCCGTTTCCTTCACTTTTTGTTGTGCTTCTTTAATGGCCACATAACTGGCGTTACTTTTTGCTGAACTGGCTAGGTAAGTAGCGCATTGGCTCAGTATAATCCTTGCCTCAGGGTACCCAATAGTATTTACTGCCTGAAAAGCTGAGTTTGCCAGCACTAATGCTGTCGGATTTGCATTTCCAATATCTTCGGATGCTAAAATAACCAGTCTGCGTGCAATAAACTTTACATCTTCGCCACCTTCTATCATTCGTGCCAACCAGTATACTGCCGCATTGGGATCACTTCCTCTTATAGATTTAATAAAGGCGGAAATGATATCATAGTGCTGTTCTCCAGTTTTATCATAAAGCACAGTGTTTTTTTGCACCTTTTTCATAACCAAATCATTGGTTATAGTAACATTATCACTCGTTTCAGAATTTATGATAAGCTCAAAAATATTTAAAAGCTTTCTTCCATCACCACCGGACAATCGCAACAGAGCTTCAGTCTCTTTTAGCTTTATTTTTTTTGAACTTAAGGAGTTGTCAGTGTCCATGGCCCTTTTTAAAAGCGCTTCCAGATCTTCTTTTCCAAATGGATTTAGAATGTAGACCTGACATCTGGATAAAAGTGCCGGAATTACTTCAAAACTTGGATTTTCCGTGGTAGCCCCAATAAGGGTAACCCATCCTTTTTCAACAGCACCTAAAAGAGAATCTTGTTGTGATTTACTAAATCGATGTATTTCATCAATAAATAGGATAGGGTTTTTAGAAGTGAAAAGGCCTCCGCTTTGTTTTGCCTTCTCAATAACCTCTCTTATATCCTTTACACCGCTGCTAATTGCACTAAGCGTATAGAAAGGTCTTTGGCTCTCATGGGCAATAATATTGGCCAATGTAGTCTTGCCAGTACCTGGAGGGCCCCATAAAATCAATGAAGGAATAATTCCTTTTTTAATCTGATGCGTCAATGAGCCTTGTTCCCCAACCAAATGATTTTGGCTAATGTAATCATCCAGGGTTTTAGGTCGTATACGCTCGGCAAGAGGTTCATTCATAAAGATAAAAATAAGACAATTTTATATGAAGAATGTATCGTAATGACCATCTTTCAAATAAGAAGAACTTTTTAGTAAACCTGACAATTTGTGTAAATTCACTTGTATGGTCAAGTATTTGAATGTGAAATATAGTTATGACGGATAATAATCATTTCAAATTTTCTAACTGGGTTTTGTTGGCTCCTTTGCTAGCTGTACTGTCTATTTGGACCGTATTTTGGGTTGAAGTGCAATTTGGGCTCAATTTTAATGAGTTTGGGGTTTACCCCAGAAGACTTTCGGGCCTAATAGGTGTTTTGCTCAGTCCATTTATTCATGGGTCTCTAGAACACTTATATAACAATACCATTCCATTGGCGGTATTAACAGGCTTTCTGGTATACTTTTACAGACATGCCGCATTAAGAACATTGGTATTGGGCGTTCTTATCTCAGGATTTTTAACCTGGTTTATTGCTAGACCTTCATATCATATTGGAGCCAGTGGCCTTATTTATGTATTGGCAAGTTTTATTTTTTTTAAAGGGATTTTTGCCAAGCATTTTAGACTGGTGGCACTCTCATTGATTGTTGTTTTTGTTTACGGAAGTATGATATGGTATATTTTTCCAGTAAAAGAGAACATCTCCTGGGAGGGGCATCTTTCAGGGTTTCTAACAGGTTTATTTTTGGCACTTACCACGAAGGTTAGGCTTCCGGAGGAAAAAAAATACGATTGGGAAAAAGAGGGTTATAGGGAAGAAGATGATCCTTTTTTAAGTCATTTTGATGAAGATGGTAATTTTATTGAAACCAAAAAGGAAGAAGAAGAGTATCAAAAAATTAAAGTGACCTATCACTATAAAAAAGATAAGGATGAATAGAGCTTTTTAGCTCATACGTTGCCGCACTGCTTCATATAAGAACACTCCACAAGCTACAGAGACATTTAAAGAACCAATTTCCCCCAATAAAGGGAGCTTTGCCTTATGATCGACCAGATTAAGTATGGAGGTTGAAATACCCCTGTCTTCTGCACCCATAATTATTGCGCAGGGAGTCTTGAAGTCTACCGTGTAGATATCATTTTCAGACTTTTCAGTGGCAGCGATAACTTTAATGCCTGAAGATTGAAGGTAAAATATAGCATCTTTTAAATGGTCAACCTTTGCAATGGGAACTTTAAAGGCAGCACCTGCAGATGTTTTAACCGTATCGTCGGTAATTGGCGCAGCACCACTTTTAGGTATAATAATACCATTTACACCACAACACTCTGCGGTTCTAATAATTGCACCAAAATTTCTAACATCAGAAACTTGGTCCAGAAGCAAAAAGAAAGGACTTTTTTCTTGCCCCAATACTTTTTCCACCAATTCCTCAAAAACATGGAATTGAACAGGAGAAATATTGGCTACAGCTCCTTGATGATTGTTTTTGGTTAACCGATTTAGCTTTTCAATAGGCACATAGGAACTACTGATACCGTTTTTTCGTATTGAGGTTTCCAGTTCCCTGAACAACTCACCGCCAAGTCCTTTTTGAAGAAATATTTTATTTATGGGCTGTTCGGAATCGATCGCTTCCAGTACTGCCCGGATTCCATAGATTTGGTTGTTCATAGTGTTCAATTGAATAGAATCTTTCAGATGAAAATTTACTAAAAGATTTTACAAAGATATTTTATGTACAGACAATGGACCGTTATTAACTGTATTTATTATGAATTTCTCGTTTTTTTGATTGCTGATGATTTCAATGTCCTTGACATTACCATCTAAAAACAATCCAGATTCATTATTGGAGAGACATGTATAACCATCTTTTCCATTTGATAAAAGGATAAGACCGGAAATTGCATCAAGTCTAGGCGTTTCAACTTCCGTTTCATAAATATTTCCCACGGGAATTACATCTTCATATCCATCACCATTTATATCGATAAAAACACAATCCAAAAGTGGAAAAGATTGGCTTTCGGCTGGGAGAAGCACTTTTTCAAAGCTTAAATCCCCTTTATTGATAAGGATTATTGAGTTGAATTCTGTAACGCTACTCTCATAGGAAGCATTTAATTTTTCTCCATAAATATCAACTAGACTGGCGTTGGCAAATTCTGAGTAAGTTTCAAATTTATCTTTTATAAAGGGCATTTGTTGAGATGAACATTCCCTTCCTCTTACGGGTACATAGGTGCCATTGTATTTTTTGCTCAATACAATATCATTGGTGCCGTTTTCATCAAAATCGGCAGCATATACCTTAAAAGGTTTTTCAGAAGAAGCTTTGAACTTTATATTGAGTCCAGCATTGCCAATAATGTAGTCTTTAAGGCCATCATTGTTCACGTCGGTTTCACTGACAGAAAACCACCAACCTTTTTCGTTTAAAGCTGGAACGTCTTCCCCAATCTTTTCAAAGGTGCCTTGTTTGTTTACGAAAACACCAATACCCGTCCATTCACCAACCACGATAAAATCTTGCCAGCCATCATTATTAATATCTGTAACCTGTAAATCGTTTACTATTCCAAAATCTAAAAGCCCTGGAACAACTTTTTGCGTTACATCAACAAGTTCTCCTTCCATATTTTCGTATAGCACCGATGATTGATGGTTAGGGTATTTTTTGGGAACAACCCTATTCCCAACTAGAATGTCATTATCTCCATCCTTGTCATAATCAATTATGGATACTGTTTTGCCATTTTTGGGATACGAGCTTAGAACATCACTATTAAACCTGTTAAACTGCCCATTACCATTGTTTATATAAATTCTATCTGTATGGTATGATGAATGTTCGGCAAATTCATTTCCTCCACTTACCACATATAGGTCTAAGTCTTTGTCTCCATCAAAATCAAAAAAGACAGACTCCATGTCTTCATAATTGGCATCGTCTGAGAGGGCAGGGGAGTTGATCTTTGTAAAACCATGCTCCGATTGAAGATATAACTGCCCAGATTGCCCAGAGGCGCCTCCTACGTGTAAATCTAATAAGCCATCATTGTTTATATCTCCTTTGGTTAAAAACGGGCCTAAATTAGATTGTTTGTACGGTAATAGAATTTCTTCTTCAAAATCATCATAAGCGTTTTCGCTATGGATAAAACCCAAACCTAAACCAGTTGCACTAACTTCTTGGAAATATTTGGATTTTCTTTTAGGCCTTTTAATACTAATATCAGCTTCACTTTCATTAAAGGACATTGTTGTATTTGAGGGGACGTTGAATTTTTGCTCCATTTTGCCAGATTTCCAAAAAATGGTAACCGTATCTATGGTTTTTTGATTGCCCACACCAAAAAGAGCACTGTTTTCTTGTGATGACCGATAACCTCTTACCCTTTTTATTTCGATTATTTGAGAGTTTTCCCCAACGTCTATTTTTACTTTGGCAAATTCTTCAGATAAATTTCCATTGGCAGTCACTTTTAAGTAGTTGCCTTTTTTTTCTTCTATAGATGTGTTTTGATATAGAAATGCGTTCTCATCCATATTATTGATGACAAGGTCCAAATCACCGTCATTATCCAAATCTCCGGAGGCAGCGCCATTGCTAAAGGAGAAATCATCCAATCCCCAGTCTGAAGAAACGTTGCTATAGCTTAAGTCTGACTTTCTTTTGTAGAGAATATTTGGCAATTTTTCCGATGGCATAGACTCATAGAGCCTTCGTTTTACATCTAATGGAACATTGGAGCCATATTTTTGTCTGGCCTCAAACACTTGTCTCTGCAAGTCGTTATCAAGGGCATAACGTCTATAACCGTTAGTGATGTGTATTTCTTTATGTCCATCAAGATCAAAGTCGTTCATAAGCACAGACCAGCTCCAATCTGTGTTTGCAACACCTGATAATTGTGCAATATTGTTGAACTTTGAATCACCTATATTCTTCTGCAATGAGTTATACATGTATTGGTGCTGGAAATCTGCCTTATTCACTAAGTAGTCAAATCTTCCTGTGCTCATAGAGGCCATGAGCGTTTTTGAACGTACGTGGTCGTTTGCAGCCATGTCCAAAACAAAAATATCCTGTAGGTTATCATTGTCTAAATCGGCAATATCAATACCCATCCCATAAAAGGAAATTTGGTTTGTGGATTCTTTTATTTTGTCTGAAAATGTCCCATTTTGATTGTTTATATAAAGCGCATCAGGAAGGTAATAGTCGCTTGCCATATAAATATCCATCCAACCATCTTCGTTGATGTCTGAAATTGTTAACCCCAATCCAAAAATTGGTTTTTCTAGCCCCGCAATTTTAGTGACATCCACAAACTTCCCATTATCGTTGCGGTAAAGATGTGAGGAGTTAAAATATATATTGTCTGGATTGGCTTTTAAGAGCTTTTGAAGGTTGATAGGGTCTACACCATAAAGCTCATTTTCGTTCATTACCAGACAATCTAAATCGCCATCCTTGTCAAAGTCGAAAAAGGCGGATTGTGTGCTAATTCCCATATCAGCAAGGCCGTATGTTTCTGCACTTTCAGTAAACGCACCGTTTTTTTGATTAATGAAGAGTAGATTTTTACGATTTTCTCTAGTATTGGGGCCTCCTTGAGATATGTAAATATCCATCCAGTTATCTCCATTGATATCAACAAATGTGATACCATTGGACCAATTTTTCCCAGTATTAATGTTTGAAGTTTCGGTGGCGTCTTTGAACTTTAAATTACCTTCATTAATATAGAGTTGATTGGCTACTTGGTTTCCACAGAAGAAGATATCTAAAAGGCCATCATTGTTTAGGTCTTCAAGCCCAACTCCAGCACCATTATAAAAGTAATCGTAGTCAAATAGGTTTTGCATTGTTGCTACATCATGCTCAATAGTGTTTGAGAAATTGATGCCACTTGCTGTTGTCTCCAACCTTTCGAATACTGGACTTTCCTTTTCGGTTTCAGGTTTTTCAATTGTACCCTGATTGTCTTTTGTTTTGTCACCACAGCTTACGAGAAGAAAAAGTAAGAGTGTTATGTAAAAAACCTTAATCATTTAATTCAACCAATTTTGATGAAATATAAACTAATAATTCAAATTTTAAACGTAGGCGGCTATAAAAGTGGGGTGTTACAAAGTTAAACGGTTTCTTTTGAAGATAGTCGGCACTTAGTGTTTAAACTTATCTAGGAGTTAAGATAATCGCGTATTTCAATTTTAAGTATAAAAAAAGGGCATCTTAAACAGATGCCCTTTATATGAAATTATCTAATGATAAAGTTTACTCACAAACAGCTATACCAACTGTACCAACAACAGGGCCTAAGGCTCCGCCATTATCTACAGCAGCTTGGTTTCCATTTGGATCGGCAATATTATAGGAATGCTCAGATTCAAAGGCACCAGGAACATAAGAGACCACTAATGAAGTAGCACCCTCTGGTACAGTGAATTTACTATTTCCTGAAGAACCATTTCCAAGCGTAAAGGATGCTGCACTACCGCCATCAATAGACACAGTAATTTGAGCTCCATCCCATCCATCTCCAAAACTATCGAAGAAATTGATGGTGTATTCACCTGGGAACGGTGCATCTGCGTTCAACAATGTACATTCTAGAACATTGATTTGAACATAATTCTCCGTATCGGGTGCATTAGTTGTTACTATTCTGCCATCTGCAGTCTCAAATTCGAAACGTAGATTGAATTCATCATTTATTCCTAAGTCAGCAAACGTTAGCGTAGCACCATAAAGCTCCTCAAGTGTACGAGTGAATTCAACAGTTCTTACACCATCTGCGTCAGAAGTAAGACTGGAAATATCATAGCTAATCAACTCTGCTTCGGCTTCTGAAAGATCTGGATCTCCATCTTCGATGGTCCTGTCAACGAACTCTCTGAATATTGTTAGCGTGTTAAGCAAAGCTCCATCAGCTCCATCATCAATTCTAATCTGAACAGAGTAGATATCATTAGTTGCCGTTGGGGCAATATTGATACCAGTCTTGTCAGCAACATTGATACCATCGTTTAGAAATGGCAACAGAAGGCTAATGCCATCATCAACCGTTTCAGTATAACGATAGGGAGAGCTAAAGAAAGAACCTCCACTTACATTACCCGTGGTATCTTCGTTTTTAAATGATCTACCATCCGTAAGGAAAAGTTCCATGTCCACTACAAATTGATCACCTGGCAATACTTGCGTAAGAGGTATACCAACTGCAGTAAGAAACTCTGCCAAAGTAAGGCTGTAATCAAAAGTTGGAAGCCCATCTAGCTCACCAAATTCACTAGCAGCAATAGTTGCAAGGGCAGCACCGGAAACAGAATCATCATCAGTACCATTGTTGTCCACATAACTTCCTGTAATCTCAACACGATCCAAAAGGGCTCCACCTTCGGCATCTTGCTCTTGAATACTAAAGGACAAAACACTTGCTGTGTCGAACATGTCCAAAGAACCAGATGAGTCCAAGGTTCTCAAGACTGCACCGGCTGTTACAGTATCCTGCACCAGTAAAGTAATCTTGTCGTCCTCACTACAGGCAGTAACAAAGACTGCCATGGCCAACAGGACATATATCTTAAAATTTTTCATGAAATTAAATTTTATGTTCATTGCTCTTTTTTTTAGTTGGCCACAGGGGCACTTGGGTTAGTATCCCAGAATACGGGCTGTGTTTGATCCGTTTTTTGCGTGATATTGGAATTCGTATTCACAGCATTTGCAGGATAATACATGGATCTAATAAAAGTACCTGGGTCAGGCTCTAGGTTTGGCTGTAATGTTGTTGGGAAACCTGTTCTTCTGTAGAAGTTGTAGGGTTCAACACCATTTCCAAAATGAGCAATAAAGAACTGCTCTCCAAGAACATCCCATTTTCCATCTATGTTAGCGTCGTCAAAACGAATTCCAACAGTTGTGTTCATGTATAAATCGATAGCAGCCTCTGAAGGCTCAAATGAAGTATCAGCTCCAGCTGCTCTTCCGGATAGGAAAGCCTGAACCTTAGCGATAGATTTAGAAATACCAGCCATCATAAATGTACGAGCACCTCCTGTATTTCCAGCTGCCAGTGCCATCTCTGCTCTCATAAAATCCACGCCAAAAGCTGTCAATAGGTTGGTGATGCCTGTTCCGCCTCCACCTGAAGATGGGCTAATAGCTTGGAAACTGTCATCATCAAATCTACCACCAACTGGATAAGTACCGTAAGTAGCTCTCAACAAACCATCTGGTGGAATACCATCTGCTTCTCCATGTGCTCTACCCCAAAAACCGTTTGGTAAAAAACAGAAGTCCCCTCCAAATCCTGCATCAAGATAATGTTGCGGTGGAGTCTCTAAAGAACAGTTTAATAACTCTTCATTTGGCGCTATACCAGCTCCTGGAACTGCCGAAGTCTGTCTGTAAAAGTAGTAACGAATCCTTGGATCATCTGTAGTATCCATCAATTGCATTAGCCAGTTTGACATATACTCTCCAGCACCTGCTGCTTGATAGTTAAGTCCAAATCTAGGATGTCTGGTATCTGGCTGTGTGGCACTAGCCGCTGGCCAGCTGTACAAGAAATCATCTGCAGTATCGGTGATATAGTTACCGCTGGCAATGATTGCATTAAAACTAGCTTCTGCGTTTGTATCCACCAATCTACGTTGTAGATAGATTTTTAGTTTAAGCGTATTGGCCGCATTCACCCATTTGTCATAATCATTTCCATAAAAGAAATCATTAGCTGGATCGGAAGAAGGTGAGCTATTGAAATTAGCAATTGCATCATCTAAAAGAAGCAACATGGCATCATAAATGCTTGCTCCTGAATCCAATGCAGGGTTAAAATTCTGCTCCGCTCCTTGAACGATTTCAGAGTAAGGAACATCACCGAAGAAATCCACCATACTGATCATCAAATACGCCTCAATAAACTGGGCAATACCAATGTGTCTAGTTTGTTCTGCAGCTTCAGCCAATGGTGTCATAGCGCGAATATCCGCAAGAACACCCCTATAGGCATTGATCCATTCATCGTTCATGTCACTATCTTGATAAACACTTTGGTAATTTCTACCATTCATGTTCACAACACGTGTCATTTCCATGCCCAACTCATTGAAACCATCCCCGGTGGTATTACCACCTGACTGGAAGTTGTCGTTAAGGTCAAAATCGGCATCACCTTCATACTGCCTTACGAAATCCTCCTGAATAGAATTCAAGAAGAAATCTACACCCGCTTGATCTGGGGTAAGCGCATTTGGATTTAAGGTAATGTCGAGCTCTGTAGTCTCACAAGAGGTGAATGCAAGCAATCCTCCCAAGACCGTCAAAGTCATATACTTATTTATGTTTCTCATTGTTTTCATTGTTATAATTCTTAGAATGTTGCTTTTACACTAAACCCGTACCTTCTTGAACTTGGTCCGTTGATAAAGTCAAAACCAAATCCGTTACCTACTCCAGTACCATTGGTGTTAGGATCAAAGTTTGCACCTTTTGGTGTATTTATTGCTCTGTACCAAAGGTTATTACCAGATACTGTGAATGTAAGTGCACCAAATGGAGTCTTGTCCAAGAATTTAGATGGCAAGCTGTAGCTAAAAGAAGCTTCTTGCAATCTAACCGTTGTTGCATCGTACACTTGCAATTCATTAGGACCAAATAAAAGGTTACTAAAGAAATAGGTAGAGTTGTTGATCTGTCTGTTGTTAACATTGCCATTGGCATCAACACCAGGTAGAATAAAAGTATTCTCCCTATCTATAGTTTCAGTAATCAATCCTCTACCCAACAATGTAGAAATGGTAGATGAATATACATCTCCTCCTTGAGTGTAGTTCCACTGGAAACCAAAAGTAAAGTTCTTATAAGAAATACTGTTTCTTACGTTAGCTACCCAGTCTGGGTTTGGATCACCAATAATACCATCATTTGGATCTTGAACATAATTTCCATCTGCACCTACTACAAAATCACCATTGGCATCTGTCAAAATTTTACTTCCAAAGAATACACCAAAAGCCTCACCTTCTATAGCAGCGTTACCTAAGTTAGAAAAACCAGAGAAAACCACTTGATCAGTATCCAATCCAAGATCATTTACTGTAGTCTCATAAGCGGTAAAGTTTACGTTGGTCGACCAATCAAAGTCACCTTCTTCTTTTCCTCTTATCCAGTTAACTCCCAAATCCAGCTCAATACCTTCTGATTCGATCTCACCAATGTTGGTGGCCGTAACAGTAAATCCAGTAGCTGGATCCAATGGTCTGTCCAAAATCAAATCATTGGTCTTTCTCTGATATACAGAAGCGTCCAATGTAATTCTGCTGTCCCACCATCTAGACTCGATACCAACTTCGATTTCTTGTAAAGTTTCAGGAGATAAGTCTGGGTTTCCAAGACGTATACCTGTGGTGTTGGTCACTATATTTTGACCAGAACCATCTTGTGCATCTTGTGTATCCAATGTCAATGTGTTCGCCACTGGGAAATTAGAAGTTAGTACATCAAAGTTTGCAGAAACTCCAATACCACCACGAATCTTTAAGTAGTTAAGCACATTTTCTGATTTCAGACCATCAATTGCCGCAGTTGGTATGAAAGAAATACTTGCAGAAGGATAGAACTGTGAGCGGTTATCTTTTGAGAAGTTAGATACCCAGTCATTTCTACCTGCAAGCGTTAAATACAAAAAGTTGTCATAGTCAAAATCTGCTTGTGCATATACACCAGCGATATTTCTTTCAGACGTCTGTTGAATTTCATTTTGGTTCAAGAAGTTGAAGTGTCTTAATACTCCAAATACTTGCTGACCATCACTGGCAACACCTTGCTGATTGAATTCCTCTCTTCTTGTAGTTGCTCCTATGTTGAAAGTAGAACCAATCTTTTCAGTGATGTCATAATCCCCATTCAACACAAGGTTGTGATCCCAAATAGTATTGGTATTGTTCCATGTTTCATAGATACCACTGGCCAATCTTACATCTCCAGAGTTACTGTTGATACCACCTTTGTTTTGAAAGTTCGTATTTGCTTCACTATAAACATCAATACCAGCACGGTAAACAATGTTTAGGTTGTCGTTAAGCTCATATTGAACCGTTGCCTGACCGAAAACCCTGTTGGTTTCCTGATTTGTCTCTGCGTTGTTAACGGTCCAAAGTGGATGTTGAATAGAGTTGTTCTGTCTGTAGTATACACTACCACCAGTAACTGGGTCTTGAAATGGAAGCCCTTGAACATCTATACTCCTTGGAGTAAACCAAAGGTCACCAAATACGGAAGAACCTGTTCCCGTAGCACCGTTACCTTGACTTAAAGCAACTGGAGGTGAAATGAACTTGGTTCTTGCATAGTTCAATGTACCATTTATAGTAAACTTGTTAGATAAGATAGCACGACCCCCAACAGAAAGTGTGTTTCTGTTAACACTGTTGTTTGGAGTAAAACCATTATCCTTAAGGTAACCATAGTTCATATTGTATCCAACTTTACCGTCATCAGAAGTTCCTCTAACGTTAATAGATGTATTTGATACAGTACCTGTTTTAAAGAAGTTTTTTACACTGTCATAAGGTCTCCAATCGTAACGAGCTCCCTGAAATTCTGGGAATGCTGCTTGGATACCTGCAGTGGAAGTTGAATAAGGATGAGCAAGCGTTGCATTTTCATCAATTGCAGGCTGATTTCCATATCCTGAAGCTCCGCCTTCTGCGAATGCAGGACCCCAGTTACTAAAGAACCATCCGAAGTTTTGATCAAAACCGTTACCATAAACATCTTGGTAATCTGGAAGTGAGGCAATCTCGTTAAAGAAAACCGAAGAATTAACAGTGATTTCTGTTTTCTTAGGACCTTGCGTAGTTGAACCACCTTTAGTTGTGATCAAGATAACCCCGTTACGTCCCTGAGAACCATAAAGTGTAGCAGCGGCAAGTCCTTTAAGAACGTTAACGCTTTCTATACTGTTTGGGTCCAAATCCAAGAACCTACTGGAACCGTTGTTACCATTTACGAAATCTTGACGAGATCCGTTTCTTCCTGAAGGGTTGGTATCCGTACTGAAAGGAACACCATCAACGATAAATAGTGCTTGGTTACTACCACTAAAAGTTGTTTGACCTCTAATGATAATATTGGTACCAGAACCTGAAAGACCACTTTGCTGAGTAATCTGTACACCAGAAGCTTTACCTTGAAGTACACGAGCAACATCACCTTCAGCGCGTTGTTCAAGCTCTTCGGAACCTACTTCGGTAACGGCATAACCCAATGCTTGTTTCTCTCTTTTGATACCAAGAGCCGTCACAACTACTTCTTCAAGAGCTTGAGCGTCCTCCTGCATTTGAACGTTAACTACGCTCTCTGCGCCAACAGTCCTTCTCGCGGGTTTTTGCCCTATGTAAGTAAAAAGTAGTGCTTGACCTTGACTTGCACTAATAGCATAGTTTCCATCAAAATCTGTTTGAGTACCGTTAGTGGTACCTTCAACGACAATGTTAACCCCAGGCAACGGAAGTCCATCAGAATCCGTCACATTACCTGAAATCGTCTTGTCTTGTGCAAATGAAATTTGCACAACAAACGCCAATAACAGCGTTAACAATCCATTAAGTTTTGTTCTCATTTTAAAATTATTTGAATTAGCTAGGCGCTAAAATCATAATTTCATGTTAATAATCCAAACTAATTTTACTAAATTTTTAAGACAATGTTTTTAAATGCGTTAACCGTAAAATGATTCTTCATAATTATCAACTCTTTAATTAAGGGTATTAAAAATTATATTGAACGTAAATTCCCTTTATTTTAACATTGCCTAAAAAGTAGTTTAAAAACGACTGGAGTAGGATATATTTTATTTTAACATCCAGTTTAGGGGTCTTGTTTGTTAAAGATTATGGATGAATATTAAAACACAATTTTAATTTGTAAATTATACCTTAATATATATACTACTATCATGAAGTTGATTTTACACGGAATTACATTCTTTTTGTGTTTTGCATATTCAATAGCCCAACAAAGTGCTAATGTCCAGCCTGGCGTTATTGGTTCATACCAAAAAGGTTTGCAGGGTATAGGTCCTGATTTTGGGAATAATCCGGCATCTGAGAATTTTTATAATCAAATGCGGGATAATCTGGCCAACATGGGGATTGAGCAAAAAATTGAGTTGGAAGATATTGAAGGGTCTATATATATAGAAGATGAATTCGTGTTGGGTACAATTTTCTTTAATAGTGATGAAGAAAGCAAAATGTATATGCGCTATAATGCATTTAATGATGAATTTGAGATTAAGAAATCGAAGCTTGAGAAAGATGAGACCCTTGCGCTGTTAAAAGATGCTGATATTTCATGTTCCTTGAATAATGATAAATTTAAATATGCAACTTTCCTTAATGATAAAAAGGTGAAGTCTTATGGTTATTTAAAAATGATATATTCCACGGATAATTACAAACTGTTTGAACAGAATAAGAAGTTGTTCAAAGAAGGTAAAAAAGCAAAGACATCACATGCCGTGTCTTTTCCACATCGTTTTGTGGGTGAAACCAATTACTATATTTCAATGGATGATAATGACCCCGTGTACGTTAGTAGAAACAAAAAAGAATTGGTTGATTTGTTTCGAGCTGAACATCAAAAGGAAATCAAGCAATTTCTGAAAGAAAAAAATGTGGACCTAAAAAGTAAAAGTGGGTTAGTAAATCTGGTAGCTTTTAGTGGAACATTGTAAAACAGAAATAGAAAAGGAGTTTTTTGATCCATATTCCCTTGTTATCTAGGGCTTTCCATTTTCTTTATTCGTGTTCATTTTGGTTTTTTAAGATAGATTGCAAATTTAATCTGTCAAGATTTGAATTATTCCGAAATATCACTACATTTGCAGCCCTCAAAACGAGGGTTGTTTTGATTTTTAATAGAAATTTTAATGCCAACAATTTCACAATTAGTACGAAAAGGAAGAGTCACAATTACCAAGAAGAGTAAATCGGCTGCTTTGGATTCGTGTCCTCAAAGACGAGGGGTTTGTACGCGTGTTTATACAACTACACCAAAAAAACCAAACTCTGCAATGCGTAAAGTTGCAAGGGTAAGGTTAACAAATGGTAAGGAAGTTAACGCATATATCCCTGGTGAAGGTCACAATCTACAAGAGCACTCGATAGTATTGGTTAGAGGTGGAAGAGTAAAGGATTTGCCAGGAGTTAGATATCATATCGTCCGTGGTGCATTGGATACTGCAGGTGTTGCAGGTAGAACACAACGTAGATCTAAGTACGGTGCAAAACGTCCTAAAAAGTAAATAACTTTTAAGAAGAAGTAATGAGAAAAAGACAGGCAAAGAAAAGGCCATTGTTACCGGATCCAAGATTTAACGATCAGTTGGTAACACGTTTCGTAAACATGATGATGTGGGATGGTAAGAAATCAGTTGCTTTCAAAGTTTTTTATGACGCAATTGATATCGTTGAGGAAAAAAATACTGACGAAGAAAAAACCGCTTTGGAATTATGGAAAGATGCACTTTCCAATGTAATGCCACATGTTGAAGTAAGAAGTAGAAGAGTAGGTGGTGCTACATTTCAGATTCCAATGCAAATCCGTCCAGATAGAAAGATTTCTACTGCGATGAAATGGTTGATTAGTTACTCAAGAAAGCGTAATGAAAAATCTATGGCGCAAAAATTGGCTGCAGAAGTTTTGGCTGCTGCAAAAGAAGAAGGCGCGGCGGTTAAGAAAAGAGTAGATACTCACAAAATGGCGGAAGCCAATAAAGCATTCTCTCACTTTAGATTCTAGTTGGTAAAATGTCAAGAGATTTAAAATTCACAAGGAATATAGGTATTGCAGCGCATATTGATGCTGGAAAAACCACTACTACAGAGCGTATTCTTTTTTACACGGGTGTAAGTCATAAAATAGGTGAAGTACATGATGGTGCTGCCACTATGGACTGGATGGAGCAAGAGCAGGAACGTGGTATTACCATTACGTCGGCCGCAACTACTTGTACATGGGAATTCCCTATAGAAAATGGCAAGCCGACAGAAGATACAAAAGGATATCACTTTAATATAATAGATACTCCCGGACACGTTGATTTTACCGTAGAGGTGAATCGTTCATTACGTGTTTTGGATGGCTTGGTTTTCTTGTTTAGTGCGGTTGATGGTGTTGAGCCACAGTCAGAAACTAACTGGAGATTGGCTGATAACTATAAAGTGCCACGTATAGGATTCGTGAACAAAATGGACCGTCAAGGATCTAACTTCTTAATGGTTTGTAAGCAGGTGAAAACCATGCTCGGTTCTAATGCTGTTCCAATTGTATTGCCAATAGGAGACGAGGCTGATTTTAGAGGAATTGTTGACTTGGCTAAGAATAGAGCTATAGTTTGGCATGATGATAATTTCGGTTCAACATTTGATGTTGTTGATATTCCGGAAGAAATGAAAGCTGAAGTTAAGGAGTATAGAGCTGCTCTAATTGAAGCCGTTGCGGAGTATGATGAAGAGTTGATGGAAAAATTCTTTGAGGATGAAGATTCTATCACTGAAGAAGAAGTTCATGCGGCACTAAGAGCAGCGGTAATGGACAGGGCTATCATTCCTATGATTTGTGGTTCTTCATTTAAGAACAAAGGAGTTCAGTTTTTGTTAGATGCTGTTTGTCGTTACTTGCCATCACCTATAGATAAGGATGATATTGTAGGTACTGACCCTAATACGGGTAACGAAATTACCAGGAAGCCTGATGCAAAAGAACCATTTTCCGCTTTGGCGTTTAAAATTGCTACTGATCCTTTTGTAGGTCGTTTGGCATTCTTTAGAGCATATTCAGGTCGTTTGGATGCTGGTTCCTATATATTGAACAATCGTTCAGGTAAAAAAGAACGTATTTCTCGTATTTATCAGATGCATTCCAATAAGCAGAATGCCATTGATTATATAGAAGCTGGGGATATAGGTGCGGCCGTAGGGTTTAAGGATATTAAGACTGGTGATACCATGTCGGCTGAGAAGCATCCTATTATCCTTGAAAGTATGGACTTTCCTGATCCGGTAATTGGTATTGCTGTTGAACCTAAGACTAAGGTTGATGTAGATAAACTAGGTATGGCTTTGGCTAAATTGGCTGAAGAAGACCCTACTTTTCAGGTAAAAACAGATGAAGCTTCAGGACAGACTATTATTTCTGGAATGGGTGAGCTTCACTTGGATATTATTGTTGATCGTTTACGTCGTGAGTTTAAGGTTGAAGTAAACCAAGGTGAACCACAGGTTGAATATAAAGAAGCACTTACTAAAATGGCTGCTCACAGAGAAACTTATAAGAAGCAATCTGGTGGTCGTGGTAAGTTTGGTGACATTGTATTTGAAATGAGTCCTGCAGATGAAGATTTCGAAGGAACAGGACTTCAGTTCGTAGATCAAATTAAAGGTGGTCGTATTCCAAAAGAATTCATTCCATCAGTTGAAAAAGGATTTGCAGCTGCAATGAAAAACGGACCTTTGGCTGGATTTGAAATGGATACCATGAAAGTGGTATTGAAAGATGGATCTTTCCACCCTGTGGATTCTGATGCACTTTCTTTCGAATTGGCTGCAAAAATGGGTTATAAAGCTGCTGGTAAAGCTGCTGGCGCTGTTGTTATGGAGCCAATCATGAAGATTGAGGTAATCACACCCGAAGAGAACATGGGTGATATTGTTGGTGACTTGAACAGAAGACGTGGAACAATCAGTGATATGAGTGATAGAGCTGGTGCTAAAGTTGTAAAAGGTACCGTTCCACTTTCGGAAATGTTTGGATATGTTACTTCCTTAAGGACTTTGTCTTCAGGTAGAGCAACGTCAACTATGGAATTCTCACATTATGCAGAAACTCCATCGAATATATCAGAAGAGGTAATTAAATCAGTAAAAGGGGTAACCGCTTAATTTTTTAGCAAGATGAGTCAAAAAATTAGAATAAAACTTAAATCTTACGATCACAATTTAGTGGACAAATCTGCTGAGAAAATCGTAAAAACGGTGAAGACAACCGGTGCTGTGGTTACTGGGCCAATCCCATTGCCAACACACAAGAAAATATTTACGGTTTTACGTTCACCTCACGTGAATAAAAAATCAAGAGAGCAATTTCAATTGAGTTCGTACAAACGCTTGTTGGATATTTATAGCTCTTCATCAAAAACTATTGACGCGCTTATGAAGCTTGAGCTTCCCAGCGGTGTTGAAGTTGAGATAAAAGTATAAGTTTAGTTCCCGTGCTGTTATAGACGGGAGACATGTCCTGAGCGTTTCGCAAGGGAAAAACGGAGAAAGAAAGAATCTGGGTCAGAGGATTTTCTTGACCCAATTTTTTTGCCAAGAAATTGGTGTAATAAAAAGTAAACAATTAATAATTATATATATGTCTGGGTTAATAGGAAGAAAAATCGGTATGACCAGCATCTTCGACGAGAATGGAAAGAATATTCCATGTACCGTTATTGAAGCTGGACCGTGCGTGGTTACCCAAGTCAGAACCGAAGAGGTCGACGGGTACAGTGCCCTTCAGCTTGGTTTCGATGACAAGGCAGAAAAACGTGCAAACAAGGCTGAACTAGGTCATGTTAAAAAAGCAGGTGCTTCTCCAAAGAAGAAAGTCATTGAATTCCGAGATTTTGAAGGTGAACACAAATTAGGGGACACTTTAGGTGTTGACCTTTTTGTAGAAGGTGAATTTGTAGATGTAATAGGTACATCAAAAGGAAAAGGTTTTCAAGGTGTCGTTAAAAGACATGGTTTTGCCGGTGTTGGTCAAGCGACCCACGGTCAGCATAACAGACTAAGAGCTCCTGGTTCTATTGGTGCAGCATCTTACCCAGCTCGCGTTTTCAAAGGAATGAAAATGGCAGGTAGAATGGGTGGAGGAAGAGTAACAGTTCAAAACTTGAAAGTATTGAAAGTGGTTGCAGAGAAAAACCTTATTGTAGTAAAAGGTTGTGTTCCTGGTCATAAGAATGCTTACGTAACAATTGAGAAGTAATGAAGGTTGCAGTTTTAGATATTAAAGGAAAAGAAACAGGAAGAAAGGTTGACCTTTCTGACGATGTTTTCGCTATAGAGCCTAATGAGCATGCCATCTATTTAGATGTTAAGCGATATTTAGCGCACCAAAGACAAGGTACACACAAGGCTAAGGAGAGAGCCGAGATAGCAGGTAGTACAAGAAAGATTAAAAAACAGAAAGGAACTGGTACCGCAAGGGCTGGTAGTATTAAATCCCCTGTTTTTAGAGGTGGTGGTAGAATTTTTGGCCCAAGACCAAAAGATTACCAGCAAAAATTGAACAAAAATGTTAAGCGTTTGGCAAGAAAATCAGCCTTAACATTAAAGTCAAAAGACAAAGCTTTAGTGGTTGTTGAAGACTTCAATTTTGAAGCTCCAAAAACCAAGGATTTTAAAGCGTTTTTGACCTCTCTGGGAATAGAAAATAAAAAGTCTCTTATAGTGTTGGGCGATTCAAATAATAATGTATATTTGTCGTCGCGCAATTTGGAGCGTTCCGAAGTTGTAACAAGCTCAGAATTAAGTACTTACAAGATTATTAATGCTGGTAAGGTAGTGCTGACTGAAAGTGCTTTGGAAGGAATAGAATCGAACCTAAAGAAATAAGAATATCATGAGTGTGTTGATAAAACCAATCATTACGGAAAAAATGACCGCAGACAGCGAGCTTTTCAATCGTTATGGTTTCTATGTTGACCCTAAGGCCAACAAACTTCAGATCAAAGAAGCGGTTGAGACTACCTATGGTGTTTCTGTGGATAAAGTACGTACCATGAACTATGGTCCAAATCGTAAGAGTCGCTATACAAAAACAGGAATCCAACACGGAAAAACAAATGCCTTGAAAAAAGCAATTGTTGATGTGGCGGAAGGCGATATTATTGATTTTTACAGTAATCTATAAAGACGAGAAATGTCAGTTAGAAAATTAAAACCGATAACCCCTGGACAGCGTTTTAGAGTAGTAAACGGATTTGACGCGATTACTACTGATAAGCCGGAGAAAAGCTTGCTTGCTCCGTTAAAAAAGTCTGGTGGTAGGAACAGTCAAGGAAAAATGACCATTCGCCATAGAGGTGGGGGGCATAAAAGAAGGTATCGTGTTATCGACTTCAAAAGAGATAAGCATGGTGTTGATGCTACTATTGTTTCAATCCAGTACGATCCTAATAGAACTGCATTTATTGCACTAGTTGAATATAAAGATGGTGAGAAGAGATATGTAGTTGCTCAAAATGGAATGCAGGTAGGTCAGAAGGTTTCTTCTGGTACCAAGGCTGCTCCAGAAATTGGAAATGCGCTTCCTTTAGGTGAAATTCCATTGGGTACCATTATTTCTTGTATCGAACTAAGACCAGGTCAAGGAGCTGTAATGGCAAGAAGTGCAGGTACTTTTGCACAGTTAATGGCAAAAGATGGAAAGTTTGTTACAATCAAATTGCCATCTGGTGAAACACGTATGATATTGGCCAATTGTTTGGCTACTATTGGAGCTGTTTCTAACTCTGACCACCAACTGTTGGTATCTGGTAAAGCAGGTAGAAGCAGATGGTTGGGTAGAAGGCCAAGAACTAGGCCAGTAGCTATGAACCCTGTCGATCACCCAATGGGTGGTGGTGAAGGAAGGGCTTCTGGGGGTCATCCAAGATCTAAGAACGGTATTCCTGCTAAAGGATTTAGAACTCGTTCTAAGACAAAAGACACAAATAGATATATCATAGAACGTAGAAAGAAATAAAAGTAAAAGCAAATGGCACGTTCATTAAAAAAAGGACCTTACGTTCATTATAGTCTGGAGAAGAAAGTCCAGAACAATATAGATTCAGGTAAGAAAACGGTTATCAAAACATGGTCTAGAGCCTCAATGATAACACCAGATTTCGTAGGACAAACCATAGCAGTGCATAATGGGAGACAATTTGTTCCTGTTTATGTAACTGAGAACATGGTTGGTCACAAGCTTGGAGAATTTTCACCTACAAGATCTTTTAGAGGTCATGCAGGAGCTAAAAACAAAGGAAAAAAGTAAGTAAGCTATGGGAGTTCGTAAAAAACAAATGGCCGAAAGGTTAAAAGAGGAGAAAAAGCAACTTGCTTTTGCAAAGCTTAATAACTGCCCTACCTCACCAAGAAAGATGCGTTTAGTAGCTGACTTGATTAGAGGAAAACAGATAGAAATGGCGCTTGCAATTTTAAAGTTCAATTCAAAAGAAGCTTCTAGAAAATTGGAGAAACTTTTACTTTCTGCAATTGCTAACTGGGAGGCTAAGAATGAAGATGCAAGTATTGAAGATGCAGATCTTTTTATAAAGGAAATCCGA
Organism: uncultured Allomuricauda sp.; assembly: GCF_947499585.1. GTDB lineage: Bacteria > Bacteroidota > Bacteroidia > Flavobacteriales > Flavobacteriaceae > Flagellimonas. Next base: position 98,942 of record NZ_CANMOO010000001.1, read on the forward strand.
GTTGATGGTGGTACTATGTTGAAAAGATTGCGTCCAGCACCACAAGGTAGAGCACATAGAATTAGAAAACGTTCCAATCATGTTACCATGGTTTTGGAATCTAATAACAACGTTCAAAGCTAGAGTATAATATGGGACAGAAAACCAATCCGATAGGAAATCGCTTAGGAATTATCAGAGGATGGGAATCCAACTGGTACGGCGGTAAAGATTACGGCGATAAGCTGGCTGAGGATGATAAAATAAGAAAATACATCCATGCACGTTTGGCAAAAGCCAGTGTGTCTAGGGTTATTATTGAAAGAACTTTAAAGCTTATTACCATTACTATTACTACGGCAAGACCAGGTATTATTATTGGTAAGGGAGGTCAGGAAGTTGATAAGCTTAAAGAAGAGCTTAAGAAAATTACTGGTAAAGAAGTTCAGATCAATATTCATGAAATCAAAAGACCTGAGCTTGATGCCAATTTGGTAGCGGCAAGTGTTGCTAGACAGATTGAGAGCAGAATTTCATACAGACGTGCTATTAAGATGGCAGTTGCAGCAGCAATACGTATGAATGCAGAAGGAATCAAGATTCAGATTTCTGGACGTTTGAACGGAGCTGAGATGGCACGTTCAGAGTCTTACAAGGAAGGAAGAATTCCATTGTCAACTTTCCGTGCAGATGTGGATTATGCTTTGCATGAAGCGCATACTACATATGGAAGATTGGGGATAAAAGTTTGGATAATGAAAGGTGAGGTTTATGGTAAAAGAGAACTTTCCCCATTAATAGGATTGTCCAAAGGTCAAGGAAAAGGCGGCAAACAAGATGGTAAAAAACCACAACGTCGTAGAAAGTAATAAGATAAAGTAAAGGTAAAATGTTACAGCCAAAAAGAACAAAATTTCGTAAAGCCCAGAAGGGACGTATGAAAGGAGACTCCCAAAGAGGGCACCAACTTTCCAATGGAATGTTTGGTATTAAGTCCTTGGATTCACACTTCATCACTTCCCGTCAGATAGAAGCTGCACGTATTGCTGCGACAAGGTACATGAAAAGGCAAGGTCAACTGTGGATTAAAATATTCCCGGACAAACCTATTACAAAAAAGCCTCTTGAAGTACGTATGGGTAAAGGTAAAGGTGCTCCTGAATATTTTGTTGCAGTTGTTAAGCCAGGAAGAATCATGTTTGAGGTAGCTGGAGTTCCAATGGACATTGCAAAAGAAGCATTGAGACTTGCCGCGCAAAAATTACCAGTGAAAACTAAGTTTATCGTAGCAAGGGATTATTCCGCTTAATTTTTTATTGAGAAGAAGATGAAACAATCAGAGATAAAAGAACTTTCAATTGAAGAGCTAAAAGAAAGGTTAGCTGAACATAAAAAACAACACGCTGATTTGAAAGTAGCGCATTCAGTTACTCCTTTGGAAAATCCTTTACAAATAAGAAAAACGAGAAGGACGGTGGCAAGACTTGCAACAGAATTAACAAAAAGGGAATTACAATAATTGGTTCTGCCTTATGGAAAAAAGAAATTTAAGAAAAGAAAGAATAGGGGTTGTTACCAGCAACAAAATGGAGAAATCGATTGTGGTTGCAGAGGTAAAGCGAGTAAAGCACCCTATGTACGGTAAATTCGTTTTGAAGACCAAGAAGTATGTTGCCCATGACGAAAAGAATGATTGCAAAGAAGGTGACACTGTTAAAATAATGGAAACAAGACCATTGAGTAAGACTAAATGTTGGAGACTGGTTGAAATCCTTGAAAGAGCTAAATAATTATGTTACAGCAAGAATCTAGATTAAAGGTCGCGGACAACACTGGTGCAAAAGAAGTTTTGACCATCCGCGTACTTGGGGGAACAAAAAGAAGATATGCTTCATTGGGAGATAAGATCGTAGTTACTGTTAAGGAAGCTGCCCCCAATGGTACTGTAAAAAAAGGTTCTGTTTCAACAGCTGTTGTGGTTCGTACAAAGAAAGAAGTAAGAAGACCAGATGGTTCTTACATCCGTTTTGATGACAACGCGTGTGTGTTATTGAATCCTACAGGTGAAATGAGAGGAACTAGGGTTTTTGGACCAGTTGCCAGAGAGCTTAGGGACAAGCAGTTCATGAAGATTGTTTCATTAGCTCCAGAGGTGCTTTAAAAGAAATATCAGAAAGATGAAGTTGAAAATAAAAACAGGGGATACGGTAAGAGTCGTTGCGGGAGACCACAAAGGCACTGAAGGTAAAGTACTTCAGCTTGACCGTGAAAAGAACAAAGCTATCGTAGAAGGAGCCAACATGGTTTCTAAACACGAAAAGCCAAGTGCAAAGAATCCTCAAGGAGGAATTGTGAAAAAAGAAGCTCCTATCCATATCTCCAATCTTTCGTTGATCGATCCAAAATCTGGAGAGAACACACGAGTAGGATATGAAATGAGAGATGGAAAGAAAGTTAGATTTGCGAAGAAATCCAATGAAGTAATTTAGTTATGAGTTACATTCCAAGATTAAAGACAGAATATAAGGAACGTGTTGTAAAAGCATTGTCCGAAGAGTTTGGTTACAAAAACGTAATGCAAGTTCCAAAGTTGGAGAAGATAGTTGTTAGCCGTGGGGTTGGTGCTGCTGTATCTGACAAGAAACTTATTGACCACGCGGTTGATGAGTTGACAAATATTACCGGGCAAAAAGCGATTTCTACCCTTTCAAAAAAGGATGTTGCTTCTTTTAAATTGAGAAAAGGTATGCCAATTGGTGCCAAGGTAACTCTTAGAGGAGAAAGAATGTATGAATTTTTAGATAGATTGATTACATCTGCACTTCCTAGAGTAAGAGATTTTCAAGGAATAAAGGCTACAGGTTTTGACGGAAGAGGAAATTACAGCCTAGGCGTTACTGAGCAAATCATTTTCCCAGAAATCAATATTGATAAAATCAACAGAATTAACGGTATGGATATCACATTCGTTACTACTGCGGAAACAGATAAAGAAGCAAAATCATTGTTAACCGAATTGGGATTACCCTTTAAAAAGAACTAAGTATGGCTAAGGAATCAATGAAAGCCCGTGAGGTAAAAAGGGCTAAAACGGTAGCAAAATATGCTGAAAAGAGAAAAGCTTTGAAAGAAGCTGGTGATTATGAGGCTCTACAAAAGCTTCCTAAAAACGCATCTCCAGTACGTATGCGTAACCGATGCAAATTGACTGGAAGGCCAAGAGGGTATATGAGAACATTTGGTATATCTAGGGTTACTTTTAGGGAAATGGCGAATCAAGGTTTGATCCCAGGAGTTAAAAAAGCAAGTTGGTAAACAGATAAAGAAAAGAAATGCTTACAGATCCAATTTCAGATTATTTGACCAGAATTAGAAATGCCAGTAGTGCAGGTCATAGGGTAGTGGATATTCCCGCTTCCAATCTAAAAAGACAGATTACCAAAATATTGTTCGATCAAGGATATATTTTGAGCTACAAGTTCGAGGATAACAAAGTTCAGGGGAACATTAAAATTGCCTTGAAGTATGATAAGTTTACCAAAGAGCCAGTTATTAAAAAATTGCAAAGGGTGAGTAAACCTGGACTACGTAAATATACGGGTTCAGATGAATTGCCAAGAGTTCTTAACGGCTTGGGTGTTGCTATTATTTCAACATCTCATGGAGTTATGACAAGCAAACAAGCTAAGCAGGATAACGTTGGTGGCGAAGTTTTGTGCTACGTTTATTAATTGAGTAAAGAGAAAAAAAATGTCTAGAATAGGTAACAATCCAATTACAATTCCTGATGGTGTCACGGTAGAAGTGAACGAGAATGTAGTTACCGTTAAAGGTAAGTTGGGAGAGTTGTCCCAAGAATTTTCAGGGGTTGCGGTAAAGGTTGAAGATGGAAATGTTCATGTGGCCAGACCTTCAGATTCCAAAGAACATAAAGCCAAACATGGTCTTTACAGATCATTGGTCTTAAATATGGTTGAAGGAGTTTCCAAAGGATGGACCAAAGAACTTGAATTGGTCGGTGTAGGTTACAGAGCAAGCAACCAAGGACAAAAATTGGATTTGGCTTTAGGTTTCTCTCACAATATTGTAATGAATATTGCTTCAGAAGTAAAAATTGAAGCTATTTCTGAAAAAGGGAAGAACCCGATCATAAAATTAACGTCTCATGACAAACAATTGGTTGGTCAAGTGGCTGCCAAAATAAGAGCTTTCCGTAAGCCTGAGCCTTACAAAGGAAAAGGAATCAAGTTTGTAGGTGAGCAACTAAGAAGAAAAGCCGGTAAATCAGCATAATAAGTAGTAAGATGGGATTATCTAAGACGGAAAGAAAATTACGAATCAGAAGAAGAATACGAAAAGTTTCTGCTGGTACTGAAACAAGACCAAGATTGTCTGTTTTCAGAAGTAATAAAGAGATATACGCTCAATTGATTGATGATAACAATGGTGTCACATTGGCAGCTGCATCATCAAGAGATAAAGGTGTAGATGCAAAAGGAACAAAAATTGAGATTGCAAGCCAAGTTGGTAAAGCAATTGCAGAGAAAGCTGCAAAACTAGGTTTTGAAACGGTAGCTTTTGATAGAGGTGGAAACCTTTACCACGGAAGGGTTAAATCATTAGCTGAAGGAGCTAGGGAAGCAGGACTTAAATTCTAATAAACTATGTACCAGAAATACAAAAACGTAGAAACAGTTAAGCCAGGTGGACTGGAGTTGAAAGATCGTTTGGTTGGTGTCCAAAGGGTTACTAAAGTTACCAAAGGTGGTAGAGCATTCGGTTTTTCGGCAATTGTTGTTGTTGGTGATGAGAATGGTGTGGTAGGACATGGTTTAGGAAAATCCAAAGAAGTTGCTACTGCTATTGCCAAAGCTATTGAAGATGCTAAAAAGAATTTGATAAGAATTCCTTTGAACAAAGGAACGCTACCTCATGAGCAGAAAGGAAAGTACGGTGGTGCACGAGTATATATTCAGCCAGCATCTCATGGTACGGGAGTTATTGCAGGTGGTGCGGTTAGAGCAGTATTGGAAGCAGTAGGAGTACATGATGTACTTTCAAAATCACAAGGTTCTTCCAATCCTCATAATGTTGTTAAAGCCACTTTTGATGCGCTTTTACAATTAAGAGGTGCACAAACAGTAGCTAACCAAAGAGGTATTTCTTTAGAAAAAGTCTTTAAGGGATAAATAAGAGGATATTATGTCAAAGATTAAGGTTAAACAAGTAAAGAGCGCTATTAAGAGAACTCAAAACCAAAAAAGGACTTTGGAGGCTCTTGGTTTGCGCAAGATTGGGCATGTTGTTGAGCATGATGCAACGCCTAATATCCTTGGAATGATAAATAAGGTAAAACACTTGGTTTCCACTGAGGAAGCTTAAAATATAACGGTACATGGATTTACATAATCTTAAACCAGCAGAAGGCGCTGTTAACAGAGATGGAAAACGCTTAGGAAGAGGTCAAGCCTCTGGTAAAGGCGGAACTGCCGCAAGAGGGCATAAGGGTGCAAAGTCTAGATCAGGATATTCCAAGAAGATTGGTTTTGAAGGTGGACAAATGCCTTTGCAACGTCGTGTTCCTAAATTTGGTTTTAAGAACATCAACAGAAAGGAATACCAAGGAATCAATTTGAGCAAATTGCAAGAATTGGTGGACAATGGTACACTTAAAAAAGAAGTGACCTTGGATATTCTTGTTGAAAACAGATTGGCACACAAGAATGATTTGGTGAAAATTTTAGGAAATGGCGAATTAAAAGCATCCCTTAAAATTTCAGTACATAAATTTACTGCTTCTGCTAAAGCAGCGATTGAAGCCGCAGGAGGTGAAGCAATAAGTTTATAAGAAAAATAGCATGAAGAAATTTATTGAGACCATATCAAATATTTGGAAGATAGAAGAACTAAGACAACGAATCCTCGTTACCCTTGGTTTACTTATAGTGTACCGTTTTGGTGCCCAAGTTGTTCTTCCTGGTATTGATACTTCCCAATTGGCGCAATTAACCTCTAATACCGAACAAGGTATTTTAGGGATTCTTAATGCTTTTACCGGTGGAGCTTTTGCAAATGCTTCTGTTTTTGCATTGGGTATTATGCCATATATCTCTGCTTCTATTGTAGTTCAACTAATGGGAATTGCTATTCCCTATTTGCAAAAATTGCAGAAAGAAGGAGAAAGTGGTAGAAAGACCATAAATCAAATTACTAGATGGCTGACCATTGCTATCTGTATTGTTCAAGCTCCAGCATATTTGTTTGGTCTAGGTGCTCTTGGAGTTCCAGACAGTGCTTTTATATTGGGAAAAGGACCTGATTTCATCATCCCTGCCGTAATCATATTGGTTACAGGATGTGTGTTTGCCATGTGGTTGGGAGAAAAAATTACAGATAAAGGTATTGGAAACGGTATTTCTTTATTGATTATGATTGGTATTATAGCAACATTGCCACAATCATTTGTTCAAGAATTTATTTCTAGAACAGCTAACAATACTGGTGGTATCATGTTTATACTTATAGAAGTTATCATTTGGTTCTTGGTAATATTAGCCAGTGTCCTTTTGGTAATGGCAATAAGACAAATTCCAGTGCAGTATGCTAGAAGAACTGCTTCAGGAGGTTATGAGAAAAACATTATGGGATCTAGACAATATATTCCATTAAAGTTGAATGCATCTGGAGTAATGCCTATCATTTTTGCACAAGCAATTATGTTTGCACCAAGTTTATTGGGTAGAACATTTAATGATACAGCTGTTGGCCAATGGATGGAAGTCCAGTTTGCTGATATATTTGGATTGGCATATAATATCCTGTTTGCTGTGTTGATCATCATATTTACTTATTTCTATACGGCTATTACTGTTCCTACGAATAAAATGGCTGATGATTTAAAAAGAAGCGGTGGATTTATTCCAGGAATACGACCTGGTAAGGAAACTGGGGATTACTTGGATAAAATTATGTCGTTGATTACATTGCCTGGTTCTGTTTTCTTGGCACTATTAGCGGTTTTACCTGCTGTGGTTGTAAAGTTGATGGATGTACAAGCTGGTTGGGCGTTGTTCTATGGTGGTACATCGCTGTTGATTATGGTGGGTGTTGCAATCGACACGGTACAACAAGTAAATTCATATTTGTTGAACAGACATTATGATGGTTTGATGAAAACCGGTAAAAATAGAAAAGTAGCATAATTTATGGCAAAGCAGCCAGCAATAGAACAAGACGGAACAATAATAGAAGCATTGTCAAATGCAATGTTCCGGGTAGAATTAGAAAACGGGCATGTTGTTACGGCACATATCTCTGGGAAAATGCGTATGCATTATATAAAATTACTTCCTGGGGACAAGGTAAAACTTGAAATGAGCCCATACGATTTAACAAAAGCAAGAATTACTTACAGATACTAATACGATGAAAGTAAGAGCATCAATAAAGAAGAGAAGCGCCGAATGCAAGATAGTTCGCAGAAAAGGCAGATTATACGTAATCAACAAAAAGAATCCTAGATTTAAACAAAGACAAGGGTAATTATGGCAAGAATCGCAGGGGTAGATATACCTAAACAGAAGCGTGGAGTTATTTCACTTACCTACATTTATGGAATAGGTAAAAGTAGAGCCCAAGAAATTTTAGAAAAAGCCCAAGTAAGTGAGGATACTAAGGTTTCAGATTGGAGTGATGATGAAATAGGAAGAATTAGGGAAACTATTTCTTCTTTCACTATTGAAGGTGAACTTCGTTCAGAGACACAATTGAACATCAAACGACTGATGGATATTGGTTGTTACCGTGGAATTCGTCATAGATCTGGATTGCCACTAAGAGGTCAACGTACCAAGAATAACTCTAGGACGAGAAAAGGAAAAAGAAAAACGGTTGCCAACAAGAAGAAAGCAACTAAATAATAGGTAGGTATTATGGCAAAGGCAAGTACTAAAACAGCTAAAAAGCGCAAAGTAATAGTAGAATCTACAGGTGAGGCACATGTTACTGCTTCATTTAACAATATCATTATTTCTTTGACCAATAAAAAAGGAGATGTGATTTCTTGGTCATCTGCTGGTAAACTGGGTTTTAGGGGTTCTAAAAAGAACACACCTTATGCAGCTCAGGTTGCAGCTGAAGATTGTGCTAAAGTTGCACATGAGGCAGGTCTAAGAAAAGTAAAAGTATATGTAAAAGGACCAGGAAATGGTAGGGAATCTGCCATTCGTTCTATTCATAATGCTGGTATAGAAGTAACAGAAATAGTTGATGTTACCCCACTTCCGCACAACGGTTGTAGACCACCAAAAAGAAGAAGAGTTTAATTATTTTATAAAACGGCCCGTTAGGGTCTTCATGAAAGTGCTTTATAGATTATCGAAGGATAAGCCTTAATTCATAATCGCACTTTCCAATTTAAAGAAGATGGCAAGATACACAGGACCAAAATCAAAAATCGCTAGAAAATTTGGAGAAGCGATTTTCGGAGACGATAAAGCCTTCGAAAAGAAAAGTTACCCTCCAGGACAACACGGTAATAACAGACGTCGTGGAAAAAAGTCTGAATATGCAGTCCAGTTAATGGAGAAGCAAAAAGCCAAGTATACCTACGGTATTTTGGAAAAACAATTTAGAAACCTTTTTGAAAAAGCCAACAGAAGTAAAGGAGTGACCGGTGAGGTTTTACTTCAGTTGTGTGAATCCCGTTTAGACAACGTAGTCTATAGAATGGGACTTTCTCCTACGAGAAGTGGTGCAAGACAATTGGTTTCTCACAGACATATTATTGTAAACGGAGAGATTGTTAATATTCCTTCTTACTCATTAAAACCAGGTGATGTGGTTGGAGTTAGAGAGAAATCTAAATCCGTGCAAGCTATACTAGATTCGTTGACCAACAACAGTAGCGTTTACGAATGGATTACCTGGAACACTGAAAAGCAAGAAGGCGCTTTTGTAGCCATTCCAGAAAGAATGCAGATTCCTGAAAATATCAAGGAACAATTAATCGTCGAGTTATACTCTAAATAAAATCAACATTAATCCAATATGGCATTACTAAATTTTCAGAAGCCCGATAAAGTTATAATGATAGATTCAACCGATTTCGAAGGGAAATTTGAATTTCGCCCTTTGGAACCTGGTTACGGATTAACAGTTGGAAATGCGTTAAGAAGAGTTCTACTTTCCTCTTTGGAAGGTTTTGCAATTACTTCTGTTCGCATAGATGGAGTTGAACATGAGTTTTCTGTTATTCCTGGCGTTGTTGAAGACGTTACAGAAATGATATTGAATCTTAAGCAAGTTCGTTTCAAAAGACAGATTGATGATGTTGAGAGCGAAACAGTTTCTGTTTCCGTTAGTGGAAAAGAACAATTAACCGCTGGAGATTTCCAAAAATTCATTTCTGGGTACCAAGTACTCAATCCAGATTTAGTTATCTGTAACATGGATCCTAAAGTAAGTATTAACCTAGAGGTTATAATTGAAAAAGGACGTGGTTATGTTCCTGCTGAGGAGAACAAAAAATCCAATGCACCTTTGGGTAGCATTGCTGTAGATTCTGTTTACACCCCAGTTAAGAATGTAAAATATAGCATTGAAAACTTTAGGGTAGAGCAAAAAACCGATTATGAAAAATTGGTTTTTGAAATCTTAACAGATGGTTCTATCAATCCTAAGGATGCATTGACTGAAGCTGCTAAAGTTTTAATTCACCACTTCATGTTGTTCTCTGATGAACGTATTACATTAGAAGCTGATGAAATTGCGCAAACAGAGACATATGATGAAGAGTCTTTGCATATGCGTCAGTTGTTAAAAACCAAATTGGTAGACATGGACTTGTCCGTAAGGGCCTTGAACTGTCTAAAAGCTGCTGAAGTTGATACTTTGGGAGATTTGGTTTCCTTCAACAAGAATGATTTAATGAAGTTCAGAAACTTTGGTAAAAAATCATTGACCGAATTAGAAGAGTTGGTAATCAACAAAGGTCTTCAGTTTGGAATGGATTTATCCAAATATAAATTGGACAAAGATTAAGTAATCATATTTTGCTCCTCGTGACAATACGAGTTAGGAAGCAAGATGATAAAACAAAAACATGAGACACGGAAAGAAATTTAATCACTTAGGAAGAACAGCCGCCCATAGAAAGGCCATGTTGGCCAATATGGCGTGCTCCCTAATAGAACATAAAAGAATCAACACTACAGTTGCCAAAGCAAAAGCATTGAAGCAATTTGTAGAACCGTTGATTACCAAGTCTAAAGCAGAGAACAACCAAACTACTGAGAAAGGAACTCACAACAGGAGGATTGTTTTTAGTAACCTAAGAAGCAAGTATGCTGTTACGGAACTGTTTGGTGCAGTTTCTGAAAAAGTTGCTGATAGACCGGGAGGATATACAAGAATCATCAAGTTGGGTAACCGTCTTGGGGATAATGCTGATATGGCCATGATAGAGTTGGTAGATTTCAATGAAGTTTACAACGCTGGAAAACCCGCCAAGAAAACTACACGAAGAAGTAGAAGAGGTGGAGGTAAAAAAGTAGAAGCTGCTGCTCCAGTAGCTGAAACAGAAACAACAGATGATTCAGAGGAATAGCAATATGTTATTAACTATTGTATTAGAAAAAAAAGGATAAGTGAAAACTTATCCTTTTTTTATGTTTTTTTGTCAAACTTGAAATTAAAAATCGCATGAAGTATCACTCAAAGAAAAGAGCACTGTTATTACTGGCAGATGGTACTATTTTTTATGGCAAAGCCATTGGGAATAATGAAGGTACCGCTGTTGGAGAAGTATGTTTCAACACCGGAATGACAGGTTATCAAGAAATTTTTACAGACCCTTCCTATTTTGGCCAATTAATGGTTACGACCAATGCACATATCGGTAACTACGGAACCAATGCGGAAGAAATAGAATCGGATTCTATTAAAATTGCTGGACTAATCGTAAAAAACTTTAGTTATGAATACTCGCGTCCAAGTGCGGACATGAGCCTATTGGATTTTTTGGAGAAGAACAACCTTTTTGCCATTTCTGATGTGGATACCAGAGCGTTGGTAAGCTATATACGTGATAATGGAGCAATGAACGCTTTGATTTCAACACGTGTGGATGAGATAGATGCATTGAAAAAAGAGTTGGCCAACGTTCCAAGTATGGAAGGACTAGAACTCTCCTCTAAAGTTTCGACCACAGAACCGTATTACTATGGAGAAGAGAATGCTACTTATAAAATTTCAGCCTTGGATATAGGTATCAAGAAGAACATTCTTAGAAACTTGGCTAAAAGAGGGGCTTACATAAAAGTGTTTCCATACAATACTCCGTTTGAAGAAATGAAGAAATGGAATCCAGATGGATATTTTATATCCAATGGGCCAGGAGATCCAGAACCATTGACGGATGCCATTTCAACTACAAAAGAGATGATAAAATCCAATAAACCATTGTTTGGAATATGCTTGGGACATCAGGTATTGGCATTGGCAAATGGCGTTTCAACATATAAAATGCACAACGGGCATAGAGGTATTAACCATCCCATTCTCAATTTAGTTACTGGAAAGGGAGAAATTACCTCGCAAAACCATGGTTTTGCCGTGAACAGGGAAGAAACAGAAGCTAATCAAGATTTGGAGATTACCCATTTGCATCTTAATGACGATACTGTTGCTGGTATAAAAATGAAAGGAAAAGAAGTGTTTTCCGTTCAGTATCACCCTGAAGCCAGTCCTGGCCCACATGATGCAGATTATTTGTTTGACCAGTTTTTTGAAGCGATCAAGACAAGTCGTAACTAAAACGTTGTAGTTTATTTTTAGGTTATTATCAGTGTTTTATGAGTATTATCATGAAGCTAAAAAGTTCACCTTTCGTATCTTAGCCGAATTAATTTCAACCATAAATATTAAGTTCAGATGAGTATTATTATCAACATTCATGCAAGACAAATTTTAGACTCAAGAGGTAATCCAACAGTAGAGGTAGATGTAGTGACCGAAAACGGAATTTTGGGAAGAGCTGCAGTACCTTCAGGGGCATCTACAGGAGAGCATGAAGCTGTTGAATTGAGAGACGGCGGAAGTTCGTTTATGGGAAAAGGTGTTGGACAGGCGGTCAATAACGTAAACACAACTATAGCGGAAGAATTAGTGGGTACATCAGTTTTTGAACAAAACTATATTGATGAGACCATGATTGCTTTGGATGGAACACCAAACAAATCTAAATTGGGAGCAAATGCAATCCTAGGAGTATCGCTTGCAGTTGCTAAAGCTGCTGCAAATGAATTGGGCATGCCTTTGTATAGATATGTTGGTGGCGTAAGCGCCAATACACTACCAGTACCTATGATGAATATTATCAATGGAGGTTCTCACTCAGATGCTCCAATTGCTTTTCAAGAGTTTATGGTAATGCCGGTAAAGGCAAATGATTTTAGTCATTCCATGCAAATGGGAACAGAAATCTTCCACAACCTTAAAAAAGTACTGCATGACAGAGGACTGAGTACTGCTGTAGGTGATGAAGGTGGATTTGCGCCAAATTTGGAAGGTGGAACAGAAGATGCTTTGGATACCATTGCGAAAGCAGTTGAAAAAGCTGGATATAAATTAGGTGATGATGTGATGATTGCTTTGGATTGTGCCGCCGCCGAATTTTTCGTAGACGGTAAATATGACTATACCAAGTTTGAAGGTGATAAAGGAGTAGTAAGAACCTCAGAAGAACAAGCACAATATCTTGCGGACCTATGTGAAAAATACCCTATCATATCCATTGAAGATGGAATGGATGAAAATGATTGGGATGGTTGGAAAACATTGACAGATAAAGTTGGAGATAAAGTACAATTGGTTGGTGATGATTTATTTGTGACCAATGTAGAAAGACTATCCAGAGGAATTGAAAATGGCATTGCCAATTCAATTTTAATAAAAGTAAACCAGATTGGTACATTGTCTGAAACGATTGCTGCCGTAAACATGGCAAAGAATGCAGGATATACTTCAGTTATGTCTCACCGTTCAGGAGAAACAGAAGACAATACCATTGCAGATTTAGCAGTCGCTCTAAATACAGGACAGATTAAAACAGGTTCTGCCTCAAGAAGTGATAGAATGGCCAAATACAATCAGTTATTACGTATTGAAGAAGAGTTGGGAAGTATAGCATACTATCCACAGGAGAAAGCTTTCAAAATAAAGTAATGATAATGATTTTTTAGCACCATAAAAGCCTTTCTCAATTGGGAAAGGCTTTTTTTTGTTTCAGAAATAAACTTTGGTTAACTTAATTGACTAAACAAAACTTACCTAATGAACAATTTTCTTTTTGCTGCGGCAGAAAATGATGCTTTGGCCAATTGTAAGGCTGGTGGAATGGGAGACGTGGTTAGAGACGTTCCTAGACAAATTTCAGAACGAGGAGATAAGGTTCATGTAATTGTACCGTCGTATTCTAGACTTCATCAAGATGGCCTATTTAAAACAAATCTAAACTTTAGTCTAAGAGGGCTGTCCTATACCGCAGAACTTTATGAAGTAAAACCAAAGAAAGAATATCCGAACATTGTTCATTATGTAATCCACCATCCAGAAATTGAAGCTGGTGACATTGCCCATATCTATCATAATGACCCAGAAGAGCCTTTCTATACAGATGCTGTGAAATATTTCATTTTCTGTACGGCTGTGGCCGAGGCAATTAAAAAAGGCGCTTTTGGAAAGTTGGATATTATTCATTTACACGATTGGCATTCAAGTCTATTTTTATTTTTAAGGGAATACCATAAGGATTATAAAAGCCTAAAGGATATTCGCACTGTTTATAGCATACACAATTTGGCTATTCAAGGTATTAGACCGTTTGATGACAATTACTCATCGCTTAAGAATTGGTTTCCAGATATACCAATCGACTATATGTCCCTTATGGATTATCGGTATCAAGACTGCATTAATTTAATGGCGGTTGGCATTCGTTTTGCTGATGCGGTACATACCGTTTCTCCATCATACAAGGATGATGTGTTGCTTCCTAGCTCCCCGCCAGAATTCATTGGTGGCGAAGGGTTAGAAAAAGATTTGTTAAAGGCTGATGAAGAGGGAAGACTCTTTGGTATTTTAAATGGGTGCAATTACAAAAATATCAATGCAGAAGAATCAGGTTTTATTTACAGAAATACGGTAAAAGCACTTTTTAGATGGTTACAAGAAGAATCAAAAAAATATAAAGCGGATTTCTTGGCGCACACAGGTGAAAAAATAATGGAGTACGTGGATAACAGACCAAAATTCATTGTATCCAGTGTAGCTAGATTAACAGAACAAAAATTTTACTTTTTTAGACGCTCCCCAGAGGCTTTTGTTGAAATTCTGAAAAAGCTGGAAAAGGTAGATGGTATTTTCATGCTTTTAGGCACTGGAGCCCCTGAGTATGAAGAACTTTTTAGAAAATTGAGCTATGAGCATAAGAATTTCGTTTTTACCAATGGCCAATCTGAAAGCCTTATTGACTCCATTTACTTGGAATCTGACCTGTATTTTATGCCTAGTCTTTTTGAACCCTGTGGAATAAGTCAAATGTTAGCTATGCGTAATGGCAATCCATGCTTGGTTCATCATACAGGAGGCCTAAAAGATACCGTCTCACATATGAAGACAGGTTTCAGTTTTGATGGGGATACTTATGATGAAAAAATCAAGAGTATGTTAGAAGGTTTTGACCTTGCCTTGGATGTCTATAAGAATGATAAGCCCACATGGAAAAAAATTCAAACTGCAGCTAAAAAAAAGAGATTTACCTGGAAGAAATCTGTAGATAACTATTATAAAGAGTTGTATAATTTTAGTTAGCTTCTTCGCTAGTTTACGACCCATATAATATGCAATTCCTGAACCATAATTGAAGCTTGGAATATTGTTAATGCCCATGCTTTTTCGTAAATTTAAGGTTCTATTTTATTAATCTATTAAAACATACAATGTCGGACAAAGCTATACTTGAATATGATGGTAAAAAATACGAATTCCCAGTTATTAAAGGTACTGAGAATGAACTAGCTATAGATATAAAAACACTTAGAGGAGTAAGTAGTATAGTAACCATTGATCCAGGCTATAAAAATACAGGTTCATGTGAGAGTGCTATCACTTTTTTGGATGGAGAAAAAGGAATTTTACGATATAGAGGTTATTCTATTGAAGAGTTAGCTGAGAAAGCTGATTTTTTGGAAGTGGCTTATCTTTTAATTTTTGGAGAATTACCGAACAAGGAACAACTAGATGCTTTTCATAATGACATTAAAGAGGAATCTCATGTAGATGAGGAGATGAAAAAGATTTTGGATGGTTTTCCAAAGTCAGCACATCCAATGGGTGTGTTATCCTCGTTAACAAGTGCATTAGTGGCTTTTAACCCTGTTTCAGTTGACGTTTCTTCAGAAACTGCAATGTACAGTTCCATAGTTCGTATTCTTGCTAAGTTTCCAGTTTTAGTTGCTTGGGCGCAGCGTAAAAAGAAAGGATTGCCTCTGGATTACGGAGATGATAGTCTAGGCTACGTGGAAAACATCCATAAAATGATGTTTAAAAAGCCAAACCAAGAGTATAGAAAAGATCCGATTGCTATAGATGCATTAGACAAACTATTGATTTTACATGCAGACCATGAGCAGAATTGCTCTACATCTACAGTGCGTATAGTAGGTTCATCACATGCCGGTCTTTTTGCGTCATTATCAGCTGGAATCTCTGCATTGTGGGGTCCTTTGCATGGTGGTGCCAACCAAGCGGTTTTAGAAATGCTTGAAGCTATTCAAGAAGATGGAGGGGATACAAAAAAATATATGGCCAAAGCCAAGGATAAAAATGACCCTTTTAGGTTAATGGGCTTTGGACACCGGGTATATAAGAACTTTGATCCAAGAGCAAAGATTATCAAAAAATCTGCAGATGAAGTATTGGGCAACCTTGGAATTGAAGACCCAATCTTGGATATTGCAAAAGCTCTTGAAAAAGAAGCTTTGGAAGATGAGTATTTTGTAAAAAGAAAACTCTATCCTAATGTAGATTTTTATTCTGGAATTATCTACAGGGCATTAGGTATTCCTACGGAGATGTTTACTGTAATGTTCGCCCTAGGAAGACTACCTGGCTGGATTGCCCAATGGAGAGAGATGAGGTTGAGAGGCGAACCAATAGGAAGACCAAGACAGATATATATTGGTGAAAACCTAAGACCTTTTGTTAAAGTGGAAAAAAGATAACTTATCTGTAAAAAATAAAGTTTAGAAGTAAGGCGATTTGATAAAATCGCCTTTTCTTTTTTATAAATTGGCTATGTTACCGTTAGAATGGAGATTTAAAAACCTATCCTTATCATAACATATTTGCATAATACCTTGGTGATAGTACTTCTGAATTTCTGATAAAGAACCTGCACTAATTTTAACCTTACATCTTAGATATTCGGAATGCAGAAACTCATGTGCATCAATGGCATTTAGGTTTTTAATAGTAGAATCAAGAGAACGTTGATAGTTTTTCAAGCATGCATCTATTTCTTCAATAAAAATTTCATCTACTTGAGGTATTTTGGTTTGTAAAGATTTAGAAAATTGGGAATGATCGCTTTTAGTAATACAATCTGAATATTTTGTGGAATAATTAGGAACCTTATTCTCCTTAGTATTAAATACTTTGGATAAAGATATTTTTCCTGGCAAAGAATTCATGGATAATAAACCAATGCTCGCCATGATGATAAAACATAAAGGGAAAACAACTTTTTTCATCCTGAAGTTTCTTTCTCAAATTAAATGTAATGATAACAACGTAATTTTTCGCATTTTTGCACGAGAAATTCTCAAAAAGAATCCATTTTATATAATTGTAAATCAGATACTTAAATGAATAAGGGTGAAATTCATAAAGGTTGGGGAAAACCCCTGATGAAATTGGGTTTTTTCTTTTTTTGTGAAAGGAAAAATCGCCAGTAAAACACTAGTTTTGCCATAGAATTTTTAAGGATTTCTTGCTATTCGTAACTGGAATGAATCCTTTAGTTTTGAAAATATATTGTATGATGCAGTTGCATATTATCGATGAAACAAGCCCACTAAAGGCGGTAATTTTGGGAACGGCGGAAAGTTGTGGCCCAACTCCAACTCCAGAGGAAGCATATGATCCAAAATCTTTGGAACATATTCTCGCTGGAACGTATCCTAAAGAAGTTGATATGATAAAGGAGATGGATGCTTTTTCCAAAGTTTTTAAAAAACATGGAGTTGAAGTCTTTAGGCCATCAGTTTTGCAAGATTGTAATCAGATTTTTTCAAGGGACATTGCTTTTGTAATTGAGGACAAACTATTTCATGCCAATATATTGCCTGATAGAGAACGTGAGTTTGAAGCAATAGATCATGTTTTGGGGAAAATAGATCCAAGCAAAGTTATAAGGCCACCAGAAGAAGTTCATATAGAAGGGGGTGATGTAATGCCTTGGAAAGAATATATTTTTATTGGCACCTATACGGGCAATGATTATACAGATTTTATTACGGCAAGAACCAATAAGGCTGCTGTAGAATATATAAGGAGTATGTTCCCACATAAAAAGGTCAAATCCTTTGAATTGAGAAAATCCAATACCAATGCTAAGGAGAATGCGTTGCATTTAGATTGTTGTTTTCAACCTGTGGGAAAGGACAAGGCCATTTTACATAAAAATGGATTTTTGGTCCAGGAAGAATACGAATGGTTAGTAAATCATTTTGGAAAGGAAAACATATTTGAAATCACCAAGGATGAGATGTACAGTATGTTCAGCAACGTATTTTCTATTTCTCCTGAAGTAGTGGTTTCAGAAAAAAACTTTACCAGATTAAACAATTGGCTTAGAGAACAAGGTTTTACTGTTGAAGAAATCCCATATTCTGAAATTGCAAAACAAGAAGGCCTTCTCCGTTGTAGCACATTACCTTTAATAAGAGCATAAATTAACTTTTTCAATGCAAGTAACAAATAGCATTTTAATGATCAGGCCTGTCAATTTCAGAATGAATGAGCAGACGGCGGTCAACAATTACTTTCAAGAGGATTTAAGTATTAAAAATGGCGAAATCAATTGTAAAGCTCAAAAGGAGTTTGATGATTTTGTGACCAAGCTAAGAAATCACGGAGTGAATGTTATCGTGGTGGATGATAAAAAGGAAACGGACACTCCTGATTCCATATTTCCAAATAATTGGATTTCGTTTCACGAAAGCGGCACAGTATGCGTGTACCCTATGTTTGCGGAAAATCGAAGAAAAGAACGTAGAGAGGATATTTTTGATATTTTGGAAGGACATGGCTTTCGTATAGATAATGTTGTTGATTATACCGCGGCTGAAGAGGAAGGTGTTTTTTTAGAGGGAACAGGTAGTATCTTAAAAGATAGGGTCAATCAAAAGGCATATTGTGCATTGTCCGAGCGAGCAGATGAAGAACTCTTTATTGAGTTTTGTGAGGATTTTGATTGTTTTCCAGTAATATTTACAGCCAACCAAACTGTAAATGGAGAACGTTTGCCCATTTACCATACCAATGTTATGATGGCAATGGCTGAGACTTTTGCAGTTATCTGTTCAGATACTATTGATGACAAAAAGGAACGTAAAAATGTAATAGATCATCTTAAAAAAGATGGTAGGGAAATCATTTCCATTACAGAGGAACAGATGTACCAATTTGCTGGTAACATGCTTCAGGTTATAGGAGCAGATAATGAACGTTTTATGGTAATGAGTTCAGCAGCATATAATAGTTTGGATAAGGCTAGGATAGCCGCTATTGAAAAGCATTGTAAAATTATCCATAGTCCGTTGGACACTATTGAAACCTGTGGAGGAGGAAGCGCCCGTTGTATGATGGCAGAAGTCTTTTTGCCAAAAACATTGACATGAGTTTTCAACTTCAAATTTAAGAGTTGACATATCACACTTGAGTAAGATGATTCTCTTTATAGAAAACTATCTATACAAGAAAAAATCGCCAATGATAAAGGCCCTTTGCACTCTTCACTTATTTTATATTTGTCAGTCATTTGTTTTCCAAATGATTGATAAGTAGTATTGTTTTTTTTTGGATAAAGAATCTTTTTTTCAGATAAAGAGAAGATTGTATCATTTTTCTTTAAGAGACTGCTTAGTTATTCCTCCACTGTAAACTCCCTTATGGCCCGGTTTGGTTCCATAATATTATATCCTTTCCAAAACTCTGGATTATAGGAAGATAAATAGGTGGCTTTTACTGTTTCGTCCTCTTCCAATTCTTCAAAACTTGTTTTTGAGATGGTATTGGAATTAAAAACTACCATTTCAAACTTTTCTGTATTGTAATTCACAATATCCAAAGCAAGGGATAGTTCGTTTTGTTTTCTTCGGCCTTTTACATGCTTATTTTTTTCAATCACTTTTAACGGGCGGTCCACTCCCATTTTACGGCCAAAGGTCAAGGTCATAAATTTGAGATTATACTTGTCCGTTCCATATTTAGAGAATACGGTGGTCCCGTTATATGTTTGTTCGCTATAACTAAGGCCCAATAATTTGATGCTTTTTATAGTTTTTACATTTTCATAGTCTATGCGCATAATGGCAAAATCTTCTATATTAACGAAAAGCTTACCTTTAAAATCAGCTCTTCCTGAAGGTTCATATCCAATTACGTATACACCTTGGTTTTCAAGTTCAGAATAACCTAAAAGTTCAAAATCGTATCGGTTAAGTTTCTTGGCCACATCCAATTTGGACTTTTTTCCAAAAAACTGGGAATGTATTTCATCAAGCACATATTTTCGGTTACCTAGAAAATCGTTTTTCTCAGGTTTTTTTAACTCCTCTTCTATTTCTTCAGTGTCATCCTCTGCTTCCAAAATGGAATCTACCTGTACCTTTTGGCCAAAAATGCCAGATTTTATCTTTAAATAAGAATCTGGCTTTACATTGGCTTTGAAAATGGCTTCCATCTTGTCTGAAAGTGCTTCCATGGAGCCTTCATTGCTTTTGTCATACAATTCTGCGGCCTTAATCACTTCCAATTTATTTTCTTCATCTGCACGGTAAAAATCGCCTAGGGTTTCGGTATAATAGGTAGCACTTCGTGGAAGAATATTAATGATGCTATCTATCAGTTTTTTGTTCAATTCTTCAATGGTTGATTTTTTAAATTCGATATCCAGTTTCTGCATGGTATTGTAACTGGACTGCCTTAAAAAGAAACGCTGTTTTATGGGTGCTTTATTATAATTTATAGGAAGACGTTCTTCCACTTTTTCCATAATGTCATCAACACTCAGTTCTTTGTCAAAAAGATACACGCCACTTAGTTCTATGGCCTTAGGTGTTATTGTTATGATGCTATCAAGTGCCTGTTGAAAGGTAATCCCTGTTTTAGTGTACCCCATACTGGATACATAAATGGAATCTAACTGCTCAACGGATTCATTCAATTCAAAGCTAAAACGCCCTTCTTCATTGGTAATGACTCCTTGGTTTTCTCCATATTGAATGGTGGCATAAGGAATGGGCTCCTTGGTTTTACTATCAATGATTTTTGAAGAAATGGTTTGTGCAGATAGCTGAAGCTGGATGAAATTGAAAAACAATAGTAAAGCAATAAGCTTAATAGATCGCATAGGTTGAATTTTCATGGTCTTTTAAAGAAAGACAAGTTTTTAGGCCAAAGGGTTGCTTTAGTCTATAAGATTTGACGATTTACACGGAAACTTGTTTCAAAATTTAGGCCAGAACGTTATGTTTTTGAAAGATTTTTGATCATTCCCCCAAAAATAAAATAGTGAAAGGGTAGAATACTATACCAATACAGTCTGCCCCTAAGCCCTTTTGGCCTAAAGGTTGCAGTTTGGTGCAAGACGTTATGCTCATCTATTTTAAACTCTAGCCATGCTTCTCCGGGCATTCGCATTTCTGCAAAAAGAAGAAGTCGCTTTGCTTTTTTGTCCGCAAGCAAAACACGCCAGAAATCAAGCGCATCCCCGGGAAATATTTTATCTGGATGTGTGCGTCCTCGACGTAATCCAGGACCACCGTTTAGCTTATCTAAAAACCCACGGATTTTCCATAATCTATTTCCATAATACCAACCTTGTTCACCACCAATGCGCCAAATATTATCCAAAACTGCACTTTCATTTTTTATTGGAAGCCTTTTTTCATCTTTTAATACCCCATACTTGGGTACTTGAATGTATTTTTCCAAATCGTCACTTATCTGGCCGCTAACAATACTGTCTTTCCAACTGCTCAAAACCAGATTCTGTTCAATCTTTTTAAAGGCCATTTCAATTGCTTGTTCGTAAGAGTGGGTTTTAAGTCCCAATAATTGTTGCAATTTGTCGTCTTTGGCTACCACCTCCATTTTCATGCTATCTACAAGGTTAATGGCCAATTTATATGAGGTTGAGGTAACAAAATACAACCAATAGGAAGATAACTTTGGTGTCATTATCGGAACAGTGAGTATCCAATTTTTAAAACCCCTTACCTCTGCATATTTGTGAAGCATTTCTTTGTATGTAAGCACATCCGGGCCTCCAATGTCAAAAGATTGGTCATAAGTTTTTTGGTTTCCAAGAACCCCAGTTAGAAAGTTGATAATATCTCTAATTGCAATGGGCTGGGATTTTGTCAAAACCCACTTGGGCGTAATCATAAAGGGAAGCTTTTCACCTAAATCCCTAATGATTTCAAAGGATGAACTTCCTGAACCTACAATAATACCTGCTCGTAAAACGGTAAGATCAAAATTACCTTGGTATAAAATATCCTCAACGTTTTTTCTAGAGCTTAAGTGTTTGGACAATTTCTTTTCGTTTACAATGCCGCTCAAATAAACTACCTGTTTAATATTGGTATCAGAAAGATATTCATTGAAGCTTTTAGCGGTTATGGCCTCTTTTTCATCAAAATCATCAATAGAAGAAGTCATTGAATGGATAAGATAATAGGCAGCATCAATATCTTTGGGTATTTTGCTTTTGTCGATATCTTCCAGAAAATCTATTTCAACCACTTTAATTTGTTCCCTGACATCTTTGTCTACTGAAAGTCTTTTTTCATCGCGTACGGCGCAGATGACCTCATGTCCCAATGCTAACAGCCGAGGTAATAAACGCATTCCAATATATCCGTTGGCACCTGTGAGAAGAATTTTCATCGTCTTGAAACAATGAACATTTTAAAAGTATAGATAAAAGGAAGTAATGCAATGGCAATCCATAAACCAATAAGGTTCTTTACATCAATAGTATCAATAAACCCCTTTATCTTCAATAGGAAGATTATGGTTGTTAGTAGAAAAATAATTACTGTTGTAAGGTTCATTACGGCTAGCATGCGTATGCCCAAGGCGTATAATTCTCTGGCGTTTTTCAACGTGACTTTTACTGGGTAATTCATATAATAGGGCTTCAATTTTAATGCTAAAAAACTGGTAACCAAATATAATGCTGCACTTATGGCCGGAATAATCCAGAGGGTGGATTTACTTCCAAACCCATTGATCTCACCTTTTAAATTAAAGTGAACGGGTATGGTTTCTGGTAAATCAAAATAAAACATCAATACTACTATGAAGTTAAGGATAACAACACCCCACCCTATTAGGATTAACTTTTTATCAGTTGCAGTAGGTTTTACTTCAATTTTTGGTTTTTTTCGAAGGATATTCATAAATCTTCAATTGAGGTTGGGGCATTATCGGCTTTATAATCCAAAAACTTTCTAAAATACTTTTGAATGGCTTTTGTATCAGACTTTACTTTTATAAAATAATTGTCCTTATAAATGGAATATATAGCAAAATCGCCTTTATATACAGTGAGCTTGTAATACGGAATGATTAAGCCATAGGTTTCCAATAGTGATCTAAAACGCACAATGATTCCTTTAGGGCGCATTTCTATATTACAGGTGTTTAAGTTGTTGTCCAGTATTAGTAAATTTTGGATTTCGATGTTGGCATCTGTAATAAAAAGTTTAGGAGAACCTATTCCACCCAATGCAAAACGTTCTTTTAGGGTAAAGGGCTTGCCTACTGCTTCATCAACTTTTTTTGTGATTTTTTTATCGGTGTAAGAAACATTAAGAAGCATGGGGCATCGTTTTATATAGACGTGTTTTCGTTTTCAAGTTGCAGGCGCATGGATTTGGGAAGATTTTCAACAACCAGATTATAGGAGGTGTCCAACCAACTAAAAAGTAGTTCATCTGGAATACTCCCATCCATAACCACTCTACTCCAATGTTTTTTACTGAAATAAGAGGGCTCTTCCATAGCAGGGTAAGTTGCTCTTAATTCTTCAATGGTGTGTGGAACACATTTTATGCTAAAGCTTGCAAAGGTGCTTATATCTGTAGCAGTGAACATTTTACCTTTTACTTTAAACACTAAAACGTCGGGCAGTTTGGAAAAAGGAATGGACTCGGTTACTCCATTTTTGGACAGGCAATATTGTCTATATGCTTCTATGTTCATTTTTCTATCAAAAACAGAATATCTAAAGTTAACCAAAACTGGATGGATTACTGTAGGTCTTACTAATTAAAGACAAAGAATTGATTAGTTTTGCACCCTTAAACGCAGCGTATAGATGAATATTCAGCACGTCCTTACTACTACAGTAAAAAAAGCAGCCTCTTCTATTTTTAATGTGGAATTACCTTCTGTGGAGTTTCAACCCACGCGCAAAGACTTTGAAGGTGATATTACAGTAGTTATTTTTCCCATGTTGCGCTTTGTAAAAGGTAACCCTGTTGAAATAGGCACTAAGATTGGCGAGTACTTGCAAGAAAATGTAGATGAGGTTGCCAAATTCAATGTGGTAAAGGGCTTTTTAAATGTTGTTATTGATAATGATTTTTATCTTAATTTTTTCAATACTATTCAAGAAGAGAAGTATTATGGGTATATAAAAACTCCTTCCACTGGCGCTACGATGGTGGAATATTCTTCTCCAAACACAAATAAACCTTTGCATTTGGGGCATATCAGAAATAACCTTTTAGGATATTCGGTAGCTGAAATTTTAAAAGCTTCTGGTAAAAAGGTCTATAAAACCCAAATCATTAATGATCGCGGAATTCATATCTGTAAGAGTATGTTGGCCTGGCAAAAGTTTGGAGATGGCGAAACTCCTGAAACTTCTGGAGCAAAGGGCGATCATTTGGTAGGGAAATATTATGTGGCTTTTGATAAAGCGTATAAAGAACAAATTTCTGAGCTGGTATCTAATGGTGTTGAAAAGGCTAAGGCTGAAAAAGAAGCGCCAATCTTGCTTGAAGCCCAAGAAATGCTGATAAAATGGGAAGCAGGTGATGATGAGGTCGTAGCACTTTGGAAAAAAATGAACAGTTGGGTGTATGCGGGTTTTGACATTACCTATAAAAATTTAGGCGTTGATTTTGACACTTTGTACTATGAGAGTGATACTTATCTTTTGGGCAGAGATGTGGTCAGAGATGGCTTGGAAAAAGGCATTTTCTTTAAAAAAGAGGATGGCAGTGTGTGGATTGATCTGACAGATGAAGGATTAGATGAAAAGATTGTGCTGCGTTCGGATGGAACTGCGGTATATATGACCCAAGATATTGGAACAGCTATTCAACGGGTAACGGATTTTCCAGATATTAATGGAATGGTATACACTGTGGGTAATGAGCAAGATTACCATTTTAAAGTACTGTTTTTAATTCTTAAAAAACTTGGATATGACTGGGCAAACCAATTGTATCATTTAAGTTACGGTATGGTAGATCTTCCCAGTGGAAAAATGAAGAGTAGGGAAGGTACGGTTGTGGACGCTGATGATTTGATAGAAAATATGGAGACCACGGCCGCTAACATCTCACAAGAATTGGGAAAACTGGAGGGGTATTCTGAAGAAGAAAAACAAAGGTTGTACAGAACTATTGGTTTGGGAGCTTTAAAATACTATATTCTAAAAGTGGACCCTAAAAAACGGATTCTTTTCAATCCTGAAGAATCTGTTGATTTTCAAGGAAATACAGGGCCTTTTATTCAGTATACGTATGCACGAATTCAATCTATTCTGCGTAAAGCGGATGGTGTTGGGTCAAATCCAGCGGATACCTCATTGGCGTTGCACGAAAAAGAGAAAGAACTACTTAAGCAACTTCAGCTTTTCCCCGAAACCATTCAATTGGCGGCAGAAAACTATAGTCCTGCCTTAATAGCCAACTACACTTATGATCTAGTGAAAGAATTCAATTCTTTTTACCAACAAGTGTCCATTTTAGGAGAGACAGACGAACAGAAAAAACGATTCAGGGTGCAATTATCCAGAAAAGTTGGAGAAGTGATTCAATCCGCCTTTAAACTTTTGGGGATTGAAGTTCCTGAACGGATGTAATCAAAAACTAACCCTGAAGCTAATATTGGGTGTAAGGCCCAAAGAGATGCTTTCCACGGTTTCAATTTGGTTATCCTCCGTAACTCTATAATATTTGTTTAAGCTATTTTTTCGGTTGGTCATATTAAGGAGGGAAATTCCAGTAGTGGCCTTTATTCGCTGGTTAATATTAAATTTATAAATAGCGGAAGCATCTACCCTTAGATAATCAGGGAGTCTACTGCTGTTGGGTGACTCATAATTGATTCTCGCAGGAAAAACAGTGGTATCAAGAGCCAAATCACCTTCTTGGGGTTCCGTAAATGGTTTTCCAGAACGGTAGTTGACCCCCAAACTTAATTTCAGATTTTCGTAGGAATAAGTACCTGCAAAGGTGATGGTATGCCTAATATCTAGATTATTGGGAAAACTATTAGGGTTTATGGCATTAAAGTTATAATCATTTTTGTTGTAAGTATAAGTTAGCCATGTGCTGTAGTTAGTTCCTTTTTTGTTGATTAAAAATTCAACTCCTTTAACATCATAACTACCAATCTCTCCATTGAATTGATTTTGGTTCTGAAATCCTTGAGTACTGGTGCTTATGCCATCTACTTTTTTGTAAAACCCTTCTACGCCAATGTAGATGCTGTTCTTATCATAGTTTATTCCCAGAGATCCTTGCTTACTCTTTGTAATGGGCAAAGTATTGTCATCAGATAAAATCCATCTGCGTTTTTCAATACCCAAGAAATTCTGTTCTAAATCTATAATCTGATTGGTGGTCTGACTCTTAAATTCCCCCAGAACTTCACCCCTTAGATGATTTGCCAACCTAAAATTCAGATTAAGGCGAGGTTCAACCAAGAACTTTGAAAATGTGCCAAGGTTTTCTATATAGTTAAAACGAACACCTGCTTTACCAATAAATTTATTTTCAGGAGAGCTATAGCCAATTTCAGTGTGTGGAGCATGAATTCTAATAACTCCCTTTATTTCACTATCAAAAGGTGGTTGCGTAAGGTTGGTGGTATTCGTAATACCTGTTTCAATGTACTGATAACCATTGTTCCAGTTGAGGTTCTCCAATAATGAGTAATCTGTATTTAGTTTTATCGCATTTTCCAAAACCTGATTATTCTGAAGTAGAAGCTGTATTTGATTGCCAAAGAGGTTTTGGGCATCTAAATTATAACGGGAATAATAAATGTTTAAGTTGGAAGAAAGTCTATCCGTCCATTGACTTTGCAGCTGCCCACCAAAAGATAGATTGGTTTGCTTTAAAACACTATTGGTAGTCTCTAAATCTATAAGATTGGTTTCAATATAATCAAGATTGTTATTGATACTGATAAAATTCAACCTTAGTTGGTGCTGGTCATTTACATCATACAAAAGCTTTCCGGTAAAATCGTAAAAAAAGAAATTTTCATCCCTTATAATATCCTCATCTACTGCTATGTTATTTTCATTGGTTACTTCACTATCCTGAAAAGCACGATCAAAAAACTTATTATAGGTGGGGGTGTTTAAAAAATCAGTGGTTGATCGTCTAGCGGAAAATTGTAATCCAATTTTTTCAGTGATAGGGATTTGACCATATACATCCCCACTAATAAAGTTAAACCCAGCACCACCGGTTAAATAATCTGATAGTTCATTGCTGGTCTCCATTTTTATCACGCTACTTACACCATCTCCATACGCAGAAGGTGTACCATTTTTAATAACGGTTATTTTGTCTGTTAGATAAGGATTAAAAGCCGAAATTAATCCAAAGAAATGCCCGGATTGATACATTTTAATACCATTCCATAAAATCAAGTTTTGATCGTTGGTACCCCCACGTACATTAATGTCGGATACGGTTTCATCAATACTTTTAATTCCTGGGAGTGCCTGTAAGGTCTGTAAGATGTCAGGCTCAATTAATCCTGGTAAAATTCCAAAATCTGCCGTGTTCAAGGTGATGCTGGCATCTTTATCCCTAATAAGTCCGGTTGTTAGAAACTGATAGACAATCACTTCTTTTAGTTGTTCATAATATTGGGCCAAGAGTATTTTGGCCACCCCACCTTCTTTTAATAATTCTTCTACATTAATGTATTTAGTGATGTAGCCAAGAGATCTAACCTTCAACGTTGCGTTTCTAGGAATGTCTTTTAGAACAAAGGTGCCATCTGTGTCTGTGGCAATGGCTATTTCCGTATCAAAAACCTCCACAGAAGCACCTGGAATGGTGTTTTCTGCAAAGTTGTCCAGTATCTTTCCCCGGACTGTTACAAGGGTGCTTTTGGTAATGGTATAGTAACGGTCATTAAGCTTTTCCGTTTTTATCTGAAACTGGGTCTCAATGTATTCAAGAATATCAGGCAATGCCACTAAATTGCTAGGTACAGCAACATCAATATCTTCCAAATCTTCATTTATATATGAAAACTTGACATTGAATTTGTCTTCTAAATTCTTTATGTACTGAACGAGAGCTATGGGTGTGTCTTGTCCTTCCTGTGCATTTATACTGGAATACAGCAAGAAGAAAAACCCAAAGAGGAGGCCAAAATGACTACTGCGGAGCTTTTTCAGCATAGAAAAGTACTTTATCACCCTCAAGTTTGTAATCAATATGAGATGGGGTACTTATACTTTTTAACGCCATATTTAAGTCTGTGTTGCTAAAAGTTCCAGTAAATAACAGACTTTTATCCACATTTTGTGAATTTACTTCGATGTTATATTGTCTTTCCAGTTCACTAAAAACATATTCCAACGGAATACTATTAAAGCTACTTTCGTTATTTACCCATGATGGTTGTGCGGTATTGGGCTTGGTGGTATCCATAATTTTGCCATTAATGACCAAAAAGGATGTGCCAGCTGGTAACTTGGTTTCAGTATTGTTATAGGTTACACTTACTAAGCCTTCATAACAAGTCACCTCAAAAAATCCTTCTCGGTTTTCCACATTAAACTGGGTCCCCAGAACAGCTACTGTTCCTTGATCTGTAGAGACGGTAAATCGTTTTCCTTTGGCAACTTTAAAAAATGCCTCACCTTTTAAGGAAACATTTCGTTTTTCATTCCAATTTTTCTCACTAAAAGAGACTCTGGAACCTGCATTTAAGATAATTTCAGAATTGTCCGGTAAGATGACTTCAGAACGTTCTGCCAACTGTGCTGTAACAGATTCGTCCAAGGTGCTTACATAAAAATAAGAGCCGGCAAGTAATACAGCAATAACGGCAGCAACACGCAAGAATTTTTTAAACGGATTCAATGCAATAACCTTTGGGGCATTACCAATACGTTCTTCTTTTAATTGTTCCAAAGCTTGGTCAACATCAAATTCAGGAGCTTTCAAAGTTGCTGAAACATCCTTTAATTTCTGGTAGGAGGCGTAAGCTTCGGACTTTTTAAATTCTGCAAGCTCCTCCCCAGAGAGTTCACCGTTTAACCATTTTGCTAAGTAATTTTCTTGCATGATTTCTATGCTTTATACCTTTATAACAATTATCTTATAAAAAACCCTACTTTTTAATAGACTTTAAATACCATCAATTTGTTCCCGTAATGTTTTTAATGCCAAATGCATACGTTTTTCAATGGCTTTAATGCTTACTCCCTCCATTTCGGCAATTTCAGCATATTTTTTCCCATCGATTCTATTAAGTAAAAAAGTAGTTCTTTGGTTTTCGGGCAAATCATTCAATGCTTTGTCCAATTTCTCCTTGTATTCTTTCTCCTCCAACAAAAACTCTGGAGACTCATTGGAGTGCTCATAAGTTGGTTCTGCGTACTTCAACCTAACTTTTTCCGCCTTAATTACATTTAGGTATAGATTGTTGGCAACCGTATATAAATATGACTTTGCTTTTTCCGGTGTTACCTTGGAGCAATTTTCCCAAAGTTTTACAAATGCTTCTTGGACAGCATCATGGGATTTCTCCTCATTGCCAAATTTATAATATATATAATTGAATACCGTTTTGGAATTAGCCTTGAATATTGAGCTAAAGACTTGCTCTTCGCAAACGTTGTTCATTGAGGAAGGTTTGTCGATTGCTCAAAGATATTTTAAAAAAAATTAAGATAAAGTAGGGTTTTTTACTTGAGAGTTGTTTTAAGGTTGTATTCTAACTGAAAATCCAAATCGTTATGAAAAAGTTGATAAATAATTTATTGTATGCTGGCCTTGTAGTTATGGCCCTTAATTTTACCTCTTGTCAAGAGGAATTTGAAGAAGTAGCAGGAGGTAATGATCAAGAAACCATTACAGCAAACTCTTCTACTGCTGAATTGATCGAAAAAACATCTTCCAATGATGGTTCTTTTGATAACATAGTGGACGGCGCTAGCTGTTTTGCTTTAAAATTCCCATATACTGTTGAGGTAAATGGAATCCAAATTACAATAGACTCTAGAGAAGATCTTCACACTATTGAAGATATTTTTGATGAAGTTGATGTGGACGAAGATATTTTAGATATCATTTTCCCAATTACTATTACTCTTGCTGATTTTACTGAGATTGTTATCGAAAACAAAGAACAACTAAGAGAATTGGCTGCACAATGTATAGAAGGTGGAGGTGATGATGATATTGAATGTATTGACTTTGTATACCCTATTACATTATTCACGTTTGATATTAATAACCAACAAACAGGAGAAGTATCTGTAAACAGTGATGAAGAATTAAGGAAATTCTTTGCTGGATTAGAGGATAATGATCTTGTAAGCATACAATTCCCGTTGATTTTGAAGAAATTTGATGGTACAGAGATCGTTGTGGATAGCAATGGTGAATTGGCCAATGCATTGGAAATGGCTAAAGAAGAATGTGATGAAGATGATGATGATGATTTTAACGATGATGATTTTGATGAAGAACGATTTGACTTTTGTTTAACGCAGTGTCCATGGGAGGTTCGTGAGGTAATTAGAGATAACCAAAGTCAAACGGATCAGTACTTAGAGTACATAATGACTTTTGCCGAAGATGGTACCGTAACAGTAAAAGATAGAGAAGGTGGTGTCCTTAACGGTACTTGGGCCTCAAGTTTTACAGAGCGGGGACCATTATTGACCCTTGAATTTGATACGTTGGTTGACTTTAACCTAGAATGGTTGGTATATGAAATCGGAGATCATACCATTAAACTGTATTCAGACGATGGAAACAAGATAATTCTTAAGCAGCTTTGCGAAGATGATCCAGGAGAAGTGCCAGGTCCAGAGACTTTGAGAGAAATCTTGAAAGAATGTGAGTGGATTATCAAAAAGGTGAAAAACCAAGGTGAAGAAATTGACAGACTTTTAGGATTCGAGTTTAAATTCTTGCCAGAAGGTGTTGTAACGTTAAGCAACGGGATTACAACATCAGAAGGTACTTGGGAGATTGGTTATAACAATGATCAAGTCTTATCTCTACTGATTACAATGGGAGACGAACCTGGAGTAAGCTTTGAATGGCCTCTTAGAGACCTTAACAATACCAGATTAAGATTTGAAGTTGAAGAAATTGATTATGAATTAGTGCTATTACGAGTATGTGATGACAATGCCGGTGACGGTGATGTGCCTGAGATTAGAAACATGATGATGGGTGGAGCTTGGAATGTTGCCATGTATAAAGAAAATGATATGGACATGACCTCAGAATTTGCAGGAATGGACTTCAATTTCTCTACTATGCATCAAGTTGAAGTTTCAGTGAATGATGATCCTATAGCTGCAGGTGTATGGAGAGTATTAAGAAATCACGATAATGAGTTAAAATTCTTCTTGAACTTTGGTGATGAGGCTGTTCTAGGAGAACTAACAGATGACTGGTACATAAACTCAGTAGAAGCAAACCGTATTGAATTGATACATGAAGATGAAAATTCTACGGATACATTGGTTTTTGAGAAGCCATAAAATATTTCCCCAATTTTTTTGAAAAGGACGGCTATCCCCAAAGCCGTCCTTTTCTTTTTATTCTTAAATTTGTCCTTCTTCAAAAATGACGAAAGCACATGTTCGATAATTTAAGTGAAAAACTGGATAAAGCGTTCCACGTCCTCAAAGGTCATGGACAGATAACAGAAATCAATGTAGCGGAAACCCTTAAGGAAGTAAGAAGGGCTCTTCTAGATGCAGATGTCAATTTTAAGATAGCCAAGGAGTTTACCAATAGGGTAAAGGAAAAGGCCTTAGGTCAAAATGTTTTGACCAATTTGCAACCTGGCCAGTTGATGGTCAAGATTGTAAAAGATGAACTTACCGAGTTAATGGGAGGAGATGCGGAAGAGCTAGACCTTTCTGGTAATCCTTCGGTAATTCTAATGTCTGGTCTACAAGGTTCAGGTAAGACCACTTTTTCTGGTAAACTAGCCAGTTATTTAAAAAGTAAAAAAAATAAGAAACCACTTTTGGTTGCATGTGATGTGTATCGTCCAGCGGCGATAGACCAATTACATGTGGTAGGAGAGCAAATAGGGGTAGATGTTTATTCAGATAGGGAAAACAATGACCCTGTAGCTATAGCAAAAGCTGGTGTAAAACAAGCAAAAAGTACTGGATGTGATATAGTCATCGTAGATACCGCAGGTCGTTTAGCTGTGGATGAGCAGATGATGACAGAGATAGCCAATATCCATAAGGCCATTACTCCTCAGGAAACTCTTTTTGTGGTTGATTCCATGACTGGTCAAGATGCTGTAAACACAGCAAAAGCCTTTAATGATGTCTTAAATTTTGATGGAGTTATATTGACCAAATTAGATGGCGATACCAGAGGTGGTGCGGCCATTTCTATTAAATCTGTTGTTGACAAGCCAATTAAGTTTATTGGTACAGGAGAAAAAATGGAAGCCATTGATGTTTTCTATCCTTCAAGGATGGCAGACAGAATTTTGGGAATGGGTGATGTGGTTTCCTTGGTAGAGAGGGCCCAGGAACAGTTTGATGAAGAACAAGCCCGAAAAATTCAAAAGAAAATTGCCAAGAACCGCTTTGGTTTTGATGACTTTCTTAGTCAGATACAGCAGATTAAGAAAATGGGGAACATGAAGGACCTTATGGGGATGATTCCGGGGGCTGGAAAAGCACTAAAAGGATTGGATATAGATGATGATGCCTTTAAACACATTGAGGCCATTATACATTCTATGACTCCAGAAGAACGTTCAACCCCATCAAAATTAAATGCAAGCCGTAAAAAACGCATTGCCATGGGAAGCGGACGCACCGTACAAGAAGTAAATCAGTTGTTGAAACAATTTGAACAGATGAGCAAGATGATGAAAATGATGCAAGGCGGCGGCGGAAAGAAGATGATGCAAATGATGCAAAACATGCGGTAATTTAAATCAATGACCTGAAAACCTTAGCCAAAATAAACCAATCTCATGGAAATCCTTGACGGAAAGAAAATATCAAACCAAATAAAAGACGAAATTGCTATTGAAGTAGCAGAGATGAGGAAGAGAGGAGAAAAAGTACCTCATTTGGCTGCAGTTTTGGTTGGTACGGATGGAGCAAGCCTAACCTATGTAGGCAGTAAAGTACGTTCCTGTAAAAAAATAGGTTTTGAATCAACCTTAATACACCTTCCAGAAGAAACCACAGAGGAAGCATTATTGAAACAGGTCGAGAATTTAAATACCAATCCGGATATTGATGGATATATTGTGCAATTGCCCTTACCTAAGCATATAGATGAGGAGAAGGTGCTTATGGCAGTTGACCCTGATAAAGATGTAGACGGTTTCCACCCTACCAATTTTGGTAAGATGGCCTTGGATATGGAATCTTTTATATCCGCTACGCCTTTTGGGATAATGGAGCTGTTGAGACGTTATAATGTGGATACAGAAGGGAAACATACCGTTGTAATTGGACGTAGCCATATCGTAGGAAGACCCATTAGCATTCTTATGAGTCAGAAAGGGAAAGCGGCCAACGCAACAGTTACTTTAACCCATAGTAGAACCAAGAATATTGAGTCCTTTACCCAAAAAGCGGACATTATTGTTTCCGCCTTGGGAGTCCCTAACTTTTTAAAGGCGGAAATGGTCAAGGATGGTGCCGTTGTAATTGATGTGGGGATAACCCGTGTGCCGGATGAAACCAGAGAAAAAGGATATTACATTACAGGCGATGTTGATTTTGAAAACGTAAGTAAAAAAGCTTCATACATTACTCCAGTCCCAGGAGGTGTTGGACCAATGACCATCGCTATGCTTCTAAAAAACACTCTATTGGCAAGAGAAAGACACAAGGTAAAAAATACTTAGTTGCTGCTTTCTTTTTCAGGTTGAATTGAAACCCTTTCTTGTTCGTCATTTGGAGTGATAATGTCTAAATCACTGTCACCTTCGTCATTGGTGCAGCTAGATAATGCCATGGACGAGAATAAGACGGTAATTAATAATAGTACAACTTTCATCATTTGGTAATTTAGTAGGTATGGTACCCTATGATTTCTAGATATATAACGTTTTGCAAGCGTTAATTAGTATCCATTTTTAGTTAGGGTATAAAATGATTTGAACAGCGATTTAAATTCAGTACCTTTTTGATCAAATTCTGTACTGATCATGAAAAATCTACTTTCCGCGTTCTTTTGTCTTTTACTATTTTTAAATTCTTGCACTAAAATTGAAAACTCAAATCAGATTTCAGTCTCTTTTTCTAAGGAAATAAGCGAGAATGCTATTGATGGGCGTTTGCTTTTAATGCTTTCTACAAATGATGAAAAAGAACCTCGTTTTCAAATCAGTGGTGGATTAGATACCCAATTGATTTTTGGGATGGACGTAGATGGTATGAAACCAGGAGATGAAATTGTATTCAATGATTCAGTATTCGGATTTCCGTATGCAAGTTTAAAAAAGGTACCTCCCGGGGAGTACAATGTGCAAGCACTTTTGCATACATATGAAACATTCAATCTATCCACTGGCCATACTGTTAAATTACCTATGGATAATGGAGAGGGACAGCAGTGGAACAGGTCGCCAGGAAATCTATATAGCGAACCTTTTAAGATTACCATTGATGAAAATGGTATCCAAAACCTTAGTGTTACCATGGATAAAGTTGTTCCGCCAATTGAAGAGGCGGAAGACACTGAATGGATAAAACATATAAAAATAAAATCTGAAAAACTATCTGAGTTTTGGGGCAGGGACATGTATTTGGGAGCTCATGTTTTGCTTCCAAAAGGTTTTGAAGAACACCCAGAGGCAAAGTACCCGTTAATGGTTTTCCATGGTCATTTTCCAAATGATTTTGGAGGTTTTAGAACTTCACCCCCAGACCCAAACACAAAACCGGAGTATTCTGCACGTTTTGATGTTGATGGCTACAATATTATTCAACAACAAGAGGCTTACGAATTTTATAAAAGATGGAACGAACCAGATTTTCCTCGGTTTTTAATTATTGAAATTCAACACCCAACACCATACTACGATGATTCGTATGCGGTAAATTCTGCAAGTCAAGGACCTTATGGTGATGCAATTACCCATGAATTAATTCCATATATAGAAAAGGAGTTCAGAGGTATGGGAGAAGGTTGGTCACGGTTTTTGTATGGTGGCTCAACAGGAGGTTGGGAAGCTCTTGCTGTACAAGTAAAGTATCCTGAAGAATACAACGGTTGCTTTGCTGCTTGTCCGGACCCTATTGATTTTAGAGCCTATTGTCTGACCAATATCTACGAAGACAAGAATGCATATTATTATGAAAGTGATCACAAAAAGCTAGAAGTGCCGTCTCATCGCGATTATCTGGGTCATGTTCAGTCAACGGTTCGTGAATCCAATCATTTAGAATTGGTTCTGGGCACAAAATCAAGATCAGGTCAACAGTGGGACATTTGGGAGGCCACATACTCTCCTCAAGGCAATGATGGTTATCCAGAGCGAATTTGGGATAAAATGACGGGGGAAATCAATCCAACGGTAGCTGAATATTGGAGAGAAAACTTTGATCTTAAACATATTCTGGAACGCGATTGGGATAAATTAGGTGAAGACCTCAAAGGGAAAATTCATATTTATTGTGGTGATATGGACAACTATTATTTAAACAATGCTGTTTATTTAATGGAGGACTTTTTAGAAAACACGACCGACCCTTACTATGAAGGCGAAGTATTGTATGGTGATAGGGCGGAGCATTGTTGGAATGGAGACCCAGAATTGCCCAATCACATCACTAGAATGCGTTATAATTCTATGTATGTACCCAAAATAATGGAACGAATAGCCAAAAGCGCACCAAAAGATGCTGATCTTACAAGTTGGCGTTATAAATAAATGAAGGCTTCGGACATACGGTAAAACTAGGATAAGATTGTAGAAGAAAACGGTTATCAATAAAAGAACCATAAATCAGTTTAAGAGGTAATAGTACCTACTCAATTGATTTTATCACGCTTTAGAATTATAATTCTTGTTCTTTAAACTACATATTGGATAATTTGCCCATAAACAATAAAGCATGGCAGGTATTATAAGAAATAAAATAGCATGGATAGTATTTGCTTTTTTGGCAATAGGGGTAGGGCTTTACCCATTAATATATTGGTTTGCCGCTGATAGATTTGGTATTTTATACAGTAAAACTGCCGAACTATTAGCGAACGAGGTTTGGAACGTTGGTTTCTATGGCCATATTACTTTTGGTGGTTTGGCACTCATGAGCGGTTGGTCTCAGTTTAGTAAAAAACTTCGCTCCAAAAACCTAGCATTACATCGCAACCTTGGGAAGGCATATGTGTTTTCTGTTCTAATTGGGGGTATTTGTGGTGTTTACATCGCTTTTTTTGCCACTGGCGGCCTTATTGCTTCATTGGGGTTTCTTTGCTTGGGAATAATCTGGTTATACACCACCCTAAAGGCATATTTTGCTATTCGAGCAAAAGATTTAGCGCTCCATCAAGGAATGATGATTTACAGTTATGCCGCTTGTTTTGCAGCCGTTACACTTCGCATATGGCTACCACTTTTAACAATTGCCTTTGGCGAGTTTCTAATTGCCTATAGAATAGTGGCTTGGCTTTGTTGGATTCCAAACATGATATTTGCTTTTTTCTGGGTGAGAAAAAAAGGTATCAATTTGGCTTAGTTGATTGTAACATTTTCTTGCTTTTACAATCTTAACCAAAATGGCCAAACTAGGATGGATTTTGGAAATTTTAAGCACCATCAACACTTCATTTAGCGAACAACTGCCCCATATCCTTAAATGCTTTAAACTCTAGAGCGTTACCTGCTGGATCTAGAAAAAACATGGTAGCCTGTTCGCCAACTTCACCTTCAAACCTAACGTAGGGCTCAATAATGAACTCAACACCTTTATCTTTTATGGT
Source organism: uncultured Allomuricauda sp. (assembly GCF_947499585.1). Lineage (GTDB taxonomy): Bacteria > Bacteroidota > Bacteroidia > Flavobacteriales > Flavobacteriaceae > Flagellimonas. The sequence continues at coordinate 135,715 of NZ_CANMOO010000001.1, forward strand.
TTTCGAAAAAGATTGAAATGTATCCCAGGGTAAAACAACTCCATAATGGGGAACAGGAACATTTTTACCATCAACTGGATTAATATGTAGCTCTTCATTGGATTTTGGTTTGTAATGAATCACCAGTTGGTGGCCAAATAGGTTAAAATCGACCCAATGGTCACTACTTCGACCCTCTTCGCATTCTAAAATAGTTGCATAAAAAGTTCTACATTCATCTAGATTGTGGACAGGAATAGCGATATGGAAAGGAGTAATATTTTGCATAGTTGGATAAAAGTAGATTGTCATTGTCAATCTTCCAAATAGATGTGCAGTAATTTTATTGAAAGTACTGATGGTTCTAGATAAAATGGTATTCGTAGTTTATGAGATGTTGGTTGTCTATATAATGTTTCCTAAAAAAAGAAATGTATTTATATTTAATAACTATGAAGCTATCAATTTGAAAAACAAGTACATGAAGAAAATTGTTATCCTAATTTCGTTTGTATTAATAGCATCTTGTAAAAAGGACATTAAAAACCAAACTACAGTAACAAGTGAGACACAAGCTGCCACAAAATCCAACGAATGGATTTACCTTTTTGACGGCGCAAATACAGAAGGTTGGAGGGCTTACAATGGAGATTCCCTTCCTCCAGGTTGGGTGGTTAAGGATAGTACACTGACATTTGATACCGAATTAGGGCTTGAACAAAACTACAAGGGAGGCAAGGATATTATATATGGTGCTGAGGAATTCGATAATTTTGAGCTATATCTTGAATGGAAATTACCTGAAGGAGGTAACAGCGGTATTTTCTATCATCTTAAAGAAGGATATGACGGGCCACCAGAGGTTTCACCTGAATATCAGCTCATCGATGATGAAAACTATGCCAGAATCCATGATTTAACCGCCTATAATACTAGCCTTGGCTATACGGATAAACCTGAAGAATTAAAACCATTGCAGCGAACGGGTTCAGATTATGCCATGCACCCAGCAGATTCGACAAAAAAGACATTGAACCCGATAGGTGAATGGAATTCTTCGAAAATTGTCTTTACCCCTAAAAAGGTAGAACATTGGCTTAATGGAGAAATGGTACTATCTTTTGTTCCATGGGATGAAGCTTGGTACGAAAAGAAAAATTCGGACAAATGGAAAAACAGCGCTGATTATGGAAAATATAAAACCGGATTCATTGGCTTGCAGGATCACTCCAGCCCTATCTGGTTCAGAAACATAAAAGTTAAAAAATTATAACAGGTTTTAGATATGAAAAAAAGAGAGTTTTTAAAGACCGCCGCAGTAGCATCATCATTGGCATTATTGCCTTCAGGAACTTGGGCTTTTTCTGGGAATAAACGGTTACGAACTGCACATATTGGTGTAGGGAATATGGGTTTTGAAGATTTAAAGGCAATTTCATCTCATAAATTGGTGGACGTTGTGGCGCTTTGCGATGTGGACTCTAACAACTTGGAAGCGGCAAAAAAGATTCATTCAAAAGCTAAGACATTTTCAGATTATAGAGAAATGCTAAGAGTGATGAGTGATGATATCGATGCCGTTATTGTGTCTACACCAGATCATACACATGCCCCAGCTTCTATGATGGCTATGGATATGGGTAAGCCAGTATATTGTCAAAAACCGTTAACACATCACGTATCTGAAGCAAGAGAAATGCGTAAACTGGCCACTGAAAAGAACTTGATTACCCAAATGGGCATTCAGGTACACTCTTTTTATGACTACAAATTGGCCACTTTGTTGATTCAATCTGGAATCATTGGTAAAGTACATACGGTAAGAGCATGGTCTCCCAAGGATTGGGGGTACAATGGCCAGGCTCCTTCAGGTAGTGACCCCATTCCGGAAACCTTGGATTGGAATCTTTGGTTGGGTACCGCCGCAGAAAGACCTTATAAAAAAGATTATTATCATCCTGGAAACTGGAGAAAATTGATGGATTATGGTTGTGGTACTTTGGGAGATATGGGAGTACATATTTTTGATACCCCTTATAATGCCCTTCAGTTGGATGTACCACTCACTATTAAAAACGAATGTAGGCAACCAACAGGATTTGGCTTTCCAGAGAAGAATATGGTTACATATGAATTTCCAGGTACACAGTATACTGCCGATAAATTGAAGTGGGTTTGGTATGATGGTCCTGGTGCTCCAAAAATGCATAAGGATCTTGAATTGCCCAATTCAGTCGGTCATTCGCAGAAAAATGAAGAAGTTGAAAATGGTGATAATCAAGCTATGGAAGATAAAATGTCACTGGATACTAAAGAAGCTATGGATGGAGTATTACCAGATCAAGGTGCTATGTTCATAGGAGAAAAAGGGCGTTTGTTATTACCACACTTTATGCAATTGCCAAAGAAAATCGTTGATGGAAAATATGTAGACATATCAACGGAAATTGCAGCGGTGGAGAAAGCAAATAATATGGGCAAACCCATACGCAATTACGATTCCGAAGGTCCAAAACATTACCATCAGTTTGTGGATGCGTGTTTGGGCAATGATAATTGTACAGCACCTTTCTCTTATTCTGCAAGATTAACGGAAACCATATTATTAGGCGTTATTGCAGGTCGTTTTCCTAATAAAACGTTGCATTGGGATAATGAAACTGCGCGATTTTCTGAAGAAGAAGCAAATCAGTATTTAGAATCACCGTATAGGGATTTTTAATATCGGACACAGGCTTAGCATAACTTTGGATGTAATTTTCTGTTAGGCCTCCAGAAAAGAAATAATTTGGTTGTTTATGTCTTCTTGGTGCATGGAATGCCCCAATCCTTCTGTACTTATCAATGTGCTGCCCTTCCAATTTGCGCTTACATTTTCAGAGGCGTGATATGGCGCTATCGCATCTAATCTGTCGTGAAATAGCAACCCTTTTTTAGTGTTGGATTGCGCGAATTTTGATGCAGAAAAATCATGTATTTTAAAACCGAATCTTTTAAGGATGTAGTTGTCCAAAGCACTCATTACCCTATTATTGAATTTTAATAGGTGCTGATAATGCTCCATGATTTCATGAAACTCTGATGGAGCACCTATAGTAACCAATTTTTCTACATTGGGATTCGGGTTTTTATACTCATTGTACATCAATGTCATGCCTCCTACGGAATGCCCAATAAGATATTTTGGATCATATTTTTTAATCATATAGTGAAGGGCTTCCTCATATAAGGGTACGTATAGAATTTTACCGGTAGAATGCCCATGTGAGGGAGCATCAAAAGCTATAATATTAAAATCAGCATCTTGAAGTTTATGTATAAGATTACGCCAACGAAAGGTATTACTTTCCCAACCGTGCACTAACAACACGGTTTCTTTCTTCCCAGGCCAATGATAAGATTGTAGTTTATGCCCAGCGGCTGACTCTACTCCATTCTTGGCTTTATCTAAATATGCCTCCTGCTGAGGCAAAACTCTTCCTTTTCTAACGGTACAAAACAAATTGAAAGCCTTGTGCGCGGTTTTTTGTGGAGCTAACAACGCATACAGGTTGAAATATTGACCATACGCGATAGGAAGAATTTTCGTAATTAGTTTTTTCATCAGGTTACTTTTTGTAACTTACTCTTTTAAGGAAACTAAAAATACAGAATCCTTTTGTAAGAAAAAAGAAGTCACCCATTCCAAACTAAGTATAAATATGGAAACTGTTACTGAAAATCAACAACTTAGAACTGCAAAAAAAATTGAAAAAATGTTTGGGCATATTGATTACAAGAACCCACCTGAGCTTTGTCCTGTTCGCGATGTAATGTCAGTTGCATCAGATCAATGGAGTACATTGATTATTCTTTGGTTGGGTTATTTTCCGGTTTTACGCTTCAATAAGCTTAAAAAGTTTGTCTATGGTATATCTAATAAAGTTTTAAGCCAACGTCTAAAGGTACTGGAAGCTGACGGCTATATTTCTAGAAAGGCATTTCCAGAAGTGCCCATTAGAGTGGAATATAGTCTCACTGATTTTGGAAAAACTTATGTTGAAAAATTACTGGAACTAACGGAATGGATGCAGACCAATAGCCCAAAAGTACTTGCAAATAGAGAGAAATATGGCTTATTTTAATCTATAAGCCTATTCCATATATCAATATACATTTTCCAAGCGCCTTCCTCTTTTTTCCAGACAACCACATATTTTCCTTTCCAACTAGTCTCAGGTTCTTCTCCTTTTTTACTAGTACCATAGTAATACCCATAATCATAGGCATAGTCCCCTATAATTTTTATTTCTGATGTATCCATACCATGAGATAGGATCTTAGTGTCCTTTCCTAACAGCCAACGTGCTTTAATGGCCTCTCTTCCCTCTACTATTGGAACTCCTAACGGAATGAGTTTGGCATCCTGAGTGTAACTGTTTGCCATTGCATCAAAATCTTGGGCGATAAAAGCAGTTGAGAAACCTCTGGAAGCGGCAACTACTTTATTTTTTTCACTGTCATCGGTATTAGATATTTTACCATTTGAACAATCGATTCGCCACGTTGGAAAAACTACAGATTCAGTTTTATCTACCCATTCTCCAACCCATTTAAAACCTTTATCATCAATGTCATAAAATGAGAGTCTATAAAAACCATCCGTACCGTTTGGTGCTTTTTGTTCACTATACAATACAATTTTACCTTCTTCATTTTTATTTCCTTCCCATGCTCTTAATGTTGTAGAAACAGTTCGAGTGGTGTAATAATGGACATACCATCGCGTGCTATCTTGACTAAATTGACGAATACTACCGGAATAGGTTTCATCTTCTTTCAGGGTTTCATCTTGAATGGCCATACCATTCATAATGTATTTAAATCGCCAAATCATGTCAACAGGCTCCGCCCAAGTCTGATCAGGGTTTCTGGTTTCAGATTTGCAGTTGCATTCCCCTATCAACGGTGCAAAATCCAATAGTTCTTTTGGCGCCTTTGGATTTGGTAACCCAAATGGGTGTTCTGCAGAAGGTTCAAAATCGTATTGAGCCAGTAAAATAATGGGAGCTAGGAAGATAGTAAGAAAGTGTATTGTTTTCATTTGGTTGGATTTAACTTTCAAATTACCCAAACGAAAATAAGTAGCTACGTCCTTTAGGATTTAATTAACAAAGGCTAATCCCACCCCAACATCAAATATTTTATTTTGGCATTGTCCGGTATTTGAACAGTTTCAATATTGGAAGTAGTATAGCGAAGGTTAGAAGGCAATTCCTCTTTATCAATTGTAAAATATAGATTACTTCCTTTAGGAAATACAACAACACTGTTAAGAGTTGTCACTGTTTTTTTGATTGTATACTTATTTTGAATCTCTTTGAATGTACTGTTTAAGCCAATCCCCTTGGCTGTAGTATAGCGCGAATCAAATATTCTAATGTTTCCAATAGTGGGAACACTTTCAGAATTTGAAGTAAGCGTTAAAAGATGTTTGCCCCCTTTTTCAAAAACCTTGATTTTTTCAGTCTTTGTTCCAACCTTAAATCTAGAAGTGTCCTTTACAATGGAATCTTGAACAAAAATGGTTTCCAAAGTACCTATTGTAGATGTTTTTAGAAGAGATCCCACGGAGTTTTCGGTTATTAAAAATGTGGTGTCATTTTTACCACACTGAATGAATGCAAGACAGCATCCAAGTGCAAAAACTATAAATATTCTTTTCATAAAAATTATCGGATAACTTTTTTCAAAACCCCAAGTACTCCACGAATAAACGTAGCACTTGTCAAAACTTTTACTACTGGGTTCATTCTAGTGCTTCTTCTAGTGGATGTTTTTCTTCGTGATGTAGTTTTTTGTTTCTCTTCCTTTTCAGCTTCTTTTTGAGCTTTTTCTATTTTTTCATTCAGCAATTCATAAGCGCTCTCTCTATCAACGTCGTCATTATATTTTTTAATCAATTTGGATTTGCCCAAAGTTTCTTTAAGTTCGGCCTTGGTCAAAACATCCATACGACTCATAGGAGCACGAAGCAAAGTTGCTGCCAATGGAGTAGGTCTTCCTTTTTCATCTAATGCGGAAATAAGGGCCTCTCCAATTCCTAATGATGTCAGTACTTCTTTAGTATCATAAAACTCAGAGTCTGGGTAGTTTTCGGCGGTAAGCTTTATGGCCTTCCTATCTTTTGCGGTAAATGCCCTTAGGGCGTGCTGTACTTTTAACCCCAACTGCGCTAACACATCATCTGGAACATCAGTAGGGTTTTGGGTTACAAAATAGAGTCCAATGCCTTTAGAGCGAATCAATTTTACAATGCTCTCAATCTGGTCCAATAAGGCTTTTGAAGCTTCTTTAAAAATAAGGTGGGCTTCATCGATAAAAAGAATCAACTCTGGTCTATCGCTATCCCCTTGTTCTGGAAAAGTAGCGTAGATTTCAGCTAAAAGGCTCAACATAAATGTAGAAAAGAGCTTTGGTCTATCCTGAATATCCGTAAGTCTAATAATATTGATGTAACCTCTTCCATTTTCATCAATACGAACCAAATCATCAACTTCAAATGATTTTTCACCAAAGAACAGGTCAGCTCCTTGTTGTTCCAGCTCAATAATCTTTCTTAGAATAGTTCCTGTGGAACTTGTAGAAATACGCCCATAGGATTCTTGGAACTCCTTTTTTCCTTCTCCTGTGGCGTACTGCAATACTTTCTTAAAATCTTTTAAATCTAACAAAGGCAGCTTATTGTCATCGCAATACTTAAAGACTACAGCGACAATTCCTTCTTGAGTAACGGTTAAATCAAGAATTCTGGAAAGCAAAACGGGGCCAAATTCAGAAACAGTGGCCCTTAATCGAACACCATCTTGGTCTGAAAGGGATAAAATCTCTACTGGAAATCCATTGGCTTCAAACGGCAGCCCAATTTTTTCATGGCGTTCATCTATTTTAGGATGACCGGGACTTGGTTGTGCAATCCCACTTAAATCACCTTTTAAATCCATAAGCAGAACAGGAATACCTTTATTAGAGAGGTTTTCCGCAATAACTTGTAGTGTTTTTGTTTTTCCCGTACCCGTGGCACCAGCAATTAACCCGTGTCTGTTAAGTGTCTTTAGAGGAATCTTGACAAAAGCGTTGGTTACCGTTTCTCCATTGAACATTCCGGCTCCCATTGTAATGAAATCACCTTTGGTGGTATAGCCTTTTTCAATATGTTCAAAGAATTTTTCTTTGCTGCTCATGGAATTCAATTTCCGATAAAAATAGGGTAATTTTGGGCAATTCTAAAAACACACTTATGAAAGCTACTCTTCGCATTTTTCTTTCCATTTTGATGATGGGGGTATTGACCAATACATATTCACAAGAAAAAACAGAAATCATTTTTCACAAGCCAGCAAATCCTGAGCGAGCAAAAGCCCCATTCAGTGAAGCCGTTCAGGCAGGAAACCTTTTCTTTTTAGCCGGACAGATAGGCATGGACCGCTCTGTTGGAAAATTGGCCGATGGAGGTATTCAAGGCGAAACAGAGCAGACTATCAAGAATATTCAGGGAGTTTTAAAACATCATGGATTGTCACTGGACAATGTGGTGAAGTGTACTGTGATTCTTAGTGATATTAATGACTTCAAAGCTTTTAATGAAATATATACCCAGTATTTCACTAACAAACCAGCCAGAACTACTTTTGCAGCTAAAGATCTTGCTGCCGGAGCCAAAATTGAGATTGAAGTGATGGCGATTAGATAGCTTTTAAACCTAGGTCTAAGATGAACTAAATCCTATCTTTGCAAAATGGTTACAGCAGAGGTAATGGATTTGGTGAACAAGGGTCATATGCTCCCCTTAATGGAAGAATTTTATACCATTCAGGGGGAAGGTTATCATAAAGGAACCGCAGCTTATTTTATTCGCATAGGAGGTTGTGATGTTGGGTGTCATTGGTGTGATGTTAAAGAAAGCTGGAATGCCGAGACGCATCCGCCTACTTCAATTGGGAGTATTGTTGACAATGCAGCAATATATTCTGATACAATAGTAATCACTGGTGGTGAGCCACTTACATGGGATATGGGTCCTTTGACTGCTGCATTAAAGGCTAAAAACCTTCAAACACATATTGAAACTTCCGGTGCTTATCCTTTTACGGGAACTTGGGATTGGATTTGTCTTTCCCCAAAGAAAAACAAACTTCCGGTTGAGGAAATATATGATTTTGCTGATGAACTTAAAATCATTGTCTACAATAAACATGATTTAATTTTTGCTGAAGAACAAGCGGCCAAAGTAAACAAAAACTGCATTCTCTATCTACAACCAGAATGGAGTGTCCGTGAAAAGATGGTTCCTATAATCGTGGATTACGTAATGCAAAACCCAAAGTGGAAAGTATCTTTACAGACACATAAATATTTAAATATTCCCTAGGTTGCTCTGTTAGCGTCCGCCGTTACTTTGTAAATCTAAAATACATTCGGCATCAAGAACAGGAACAGCTGCAGATCCTTTTGAAGCATTGCTTTCCATCATTTTCATCATTTGAGCGCCAAACTGTAATTCGGCCCGCATAAGACAACCCGGTACGTCACAATGGTTTTCCGCATCAGGGTCTTCGTGGTCATTTACAGGAACTGTGCCTAAGTTAACAAGTCCAAACAAATGCCCGAATTCGTGGTTCAATGTGGCTGTTTCTACATCGGTTACGGTTATGGTTGAACTTCTGCTTGCTAAATCCCTTATAGTGGATTCGTATATCACCATGGAGGTATTTCTGTAAACAGCTCCTAATGTGACCAAACCTTCTTCCTCATCATCTCCATCAGAAGGGGCATCAGCAAAATAAATATAAATAGCAAGTGTAGTTCCACTGTTGTAAGCAGTTCTATTCTCACTTTCCAATTCGGCAATTTCGTCCAGGACTAGTGTTTCTTCGTCTGGTGATGAAAGACTTTTAAAAGAGAATTCTATATTCTGCTTAAAAGTTCGTTCTTTCAGATAGTCTTCAAAATTAGAAACTGTCTGTCCTGTTGGTTGAAAACCTTCAACGTAGGCTATTTCAATCAAAAGCCTGTCAAAATTATCATTGGATAAAATATCGTTTGCAGAAGAACCGGTAGCCTGCAGGTTTGGAGTTTTGTTAACACTTTGAGTAGTTGAGGAATCATCAGAATCATTAGAACAGGCAATGATAAATCCAAAAACAAATATGAATGCGATAAAGATTTTCTTTTTCATGTTATATTGATATGTATTAAAAACGATAAGGCAGGCATTCTATTATGATTTTAAAGAAAGTTTTGCCAAATAGTCGTAATGTTCTCCCTCACTTACAAGTTCACAATCAAAATCAAGGGCTATACAAGCATTTTGTAAAGTTGTAAAATCAATGTAAAGCCAATCAAAAGCCTGACTTTTTTGTCTCTTGTACTCCATGACAAAGGTTACTTCACCATAATAGTTATCATTGTTTGGTACCCAAAATCCACCGTCTTCATCTTGTTCAAACATATAAATGATATCACTGGAATCCAATAAAATCTGGCCGTTTGGTAATAAAAGCGATTTTAAATGATTTAGAAAAGCGTGCAAATGACCCAACTTTCCAGCTAGACCTATGCCATTCATAAGTAATAAAAGTGTATCGAATTTTGAACTATTATAGTCAAGAAAAGAACTGTGAACTGAAGATTTAACCCCTCTTTTTTTGCAGACTTCAATTGCACCTTTTGAAGCATCCAAAGCAGTAACTTCAAATCCCTTTTTTTGCAGGTATAAGGTGTGATTCCCAGCTCCGCAACCAATATCAAGTACCTTGCCCTCTGTCAATTCTAGAGCTTTTTGCTCTAAAAAAGGCATTTCATCAAAATCTCGAAATAAATAGGGCAGCGGAACACTATCTTCCTCATCAAGTGAGGAATAGGTTTTAATATCTTCTGTGTAATTGCCAGACTGATAATCGAGCAAAGCTTTTCCAAGAATATCCACCATAATTCAAAATAGATGATGCAAAAATGGGACTTTATTAGTAGATAAAGGTTTAATTGGAATCTCTTTTTTATGTTTGTCTATCATGAAAGAGGCATTGGAACAATTACCAAAGAAAGCAAAGGAAAAACATGAAGAAAACAAAAGGTTTTTTATCAAGCTGAAAAAACGCCCGCCAAAGAATTTGGATTACGTGATGAGTGAATTGCATGAAGTTGAGTTCCAAAGAACAGATTGTCTTACATGTGCTAATTGCTGCAAAACAACAGGTCCTCTTTTTACCAACGCAGATGTTGAGAGAATTGCAAAGCACTTTAGAATAAAACCATCAAAGTTTATTGATCAATATTTAAGAGTAGATGAAGAAAATGATTATGTATTAAAAGAAGTGCCCTGTGCTTTTCTTGGAGCCGATAATTATTGCTCTATTTATGATGTTAGACCAAAAGCATGCAGAGAATTTCCTCATACGGACCGAAAAAAATTTCACCAGATCAGCAATCTCACATTAAAAAACGTGGCTGTGTGTCCTGCTGCTTTTAATATTGTTGAAGAAATGAAAAAGAAAATAAAACTTTAATGATTTCTTATATTTGAGAATATGGAGCAGATCATCTTATATTTCGAAAATATACCAGCACTGCACAGAAGTCTTATTCTTGTTGGAGGAATTACGTTCTTCTGGATTTTAGAAGGAATAGTGCCACTTTTTAGTGTTAGTTATAAGAAATGGCGTCATTCTGTTCCAAATTTTTTCTTTACCCTCACTACCATTATTATCAACTTTCCCCTGGCTTTTTTATTATTGAAAACATCGGATTGGACAGTGGAAAACCACTTTGGAATTATAAACTGGTTGCCAGAAATGCCTCTGTGGCTTTATGTTGTTCTTGGAGTTATGTTTCTAGATTTAATTGGTGCCTATACTGCGCATTTGGTAGAACATAAAGTAAAACCTCTTTGGATGGTTCATTTGGTGCATCACTCAGATCATAATGTAGATACAACCACGGCTAATAGACATCATCCTTTGGAGAGTTTAATTCGATATACTTTTACTTTAATAGGTGTTTTTGTTGTTGGTGCCCCAATCGGTATCATTATGCTGTATCAAAGTTTATCCGTTGTTCTTTCCCAATTTAACCATGCCAACATCCGACTGCCCAAAAAAGTTGACAATGCGATAAGTTGGCTTATTGTGAGTCCAGATATGCATAAAGTGCATCATCACTATAGATTACCCTATACCGATTCTAACTATGGCAATATTTTCTCTATTTGGGATAGACTTTTTGGAACCTTCATGAAAATGGATGTGGATTCCATCGTTTATGGCGTGGATACTTTTCCGGATGAAAAAGAAAACAGTAGTATTATAGGCTTGCTCAAACAACCTTTTCATAAATATAGGAGGCCTACTACCACAGAACCTAAGTAACCTTTTTAGGAATCTTTACGTATGATGTGCAAAGAGATTGATATTCCTTGTAAAGATGGGTTTGTACTCAAAGGAACTATTTACTCCGCTAAACCTTCTTTAAATAAAGAGAAAGTACTTATTATTAATTCAGCCACGGCTGTAAGCAAAGATTTGTATAAGAATTATGCCTTGTATATGTCAGATTATGGTTTTGAAGTGATTACCTATGACTACCGTGGTATTGCAGCCTCGAGGCCAAAGAAACTGAGAGGTTTCCAAGCTTCTTTTTCAGTTTGGGGACAAAAGGATTTCACGGAAGTATTACAATATGTAAAACAAAACTATCCAAATCATTCAATTTTGGTTTTAGGCCATAGTATTGGAGGAACCATAATAGGAATGTCCGAAGATTGTTCATTGATTAATGGAATAGTTAATATTGGTGCCCAGACAGCCTACTATAAAGATTGGGATGTAAAAAAGCAGCAACTTTATTTTTTATGGCATGTAGTTTTCCCTTCTGTTACAAGGGTTTTTGGGTATTTTCCTGGAAAGCGGCTTGGTCTTTTAGAAGATGTTCCTAAGGGGGTGATAAAACAATGGCATGGGAGAAGAAAAATTCATAACATGACCGAGCAGTTGAACAAAAGTGGTCAAAAAGTATACTATAATGAGTTTTGCGGTAAACTTTTGACCCTAGCAATTGAGGATGACCCCATTGGAACAGAAAAAGCATTAAAAAGAATACACGATGTATTTACTTCTGCTGATAAAAGAATTGAACTTGTAAGACTCAAAGATATTGGTGCTGAAAAAATAGGTCACTTTGGGTTTTTTAGCAGAAGGTTCAAAACCACGCTTTGGCATAAAACGGCATTGTACTATGATTCTGTTTAAAGTTTTGTAAAAAGTTAGCGATGCTAATCGTAGATTAAATACTTAGCTCTTATTTTTTTGAAAGCTTCCAGGTCTTCTTGCCAAGTGGCTTTTATTTCTGATTCAGTTAAACCCTTTTCAATTTGTTTTTGTAATTCTGGTGTTCCCACATGTTTGGTAAAGGATTTGGTGATAAAGAACTTGGATTTGTCCAAAGTGTTTTTGAAAGCGTCAATAAGCCATAACAAAGAAACTGAGTCCATTTGTGGTGTTTTGGAGAGGTCTTGGCCAAAACACATTTTGTCTTCTTCTTTTGGATGTTTAGAACCAAAATTAGGTTTGGGCATATAGCTAAAATCATATTGGGTACTATCCAAAAAAGATGCTCCGTACCGTTGAAATTGAAATTCAGTTCCGCGTCCGGCGTTAACATTAGTGCCTTCAAAAAGCCCCAAACTTGGGTAAAGGTTAATGGAAACATCGTTCGGGATGTTAGGGGAAGGCCGTATTGGAAGATGGTATTCAGAGTTATGACTGTAATTTTTAAGTTGAATTACGGTCAAATCGGCTTTCTTTCCATTTTCTAACCACTGTTCTTCATTTATCATTTGTGCGTACTCTCCAATTGTCATCCCATATACTAAAGGAATTGTTGTCATGCCCAAAAAGCTGGTATGTTCCTTTTTCATGGTGGGACCATCCACGTAGTGCCCATTGGGATTTGGTCTGTCCAAAACAATTACGGGAATGTTGTTTTCAGCACAAGCTTCCATGACTAATTGTAATGTGGCAATGTAGGTATAGAATCTGACTCCTACATCCTGAATATCAAAAACCACAAGATCGAGTCCTTCTAATTGTTCTTTGGAAGGTTTCCTATTTTTTCCATATAAAGATGTAATGGGAAGTCCTGTTTTAGTGTCGACACCATCTTTAACCAATTCTCCTGCATCAGCCTTTCCGCGAAACCCATGCTCAGGTGCAAATACTTTTTTAATATTGACATCTAAAGAGAGCAAGGAATCCACTAAATGCGTATGTCCATTTTCTTTGAAAATAACACTGGTTTGATTGGCAACAACTCCTATGGTTTTGCCTTCGAGCAATTGCAGGTATTCTTCTGTTCTATTGGCAGCAACACTAATTTTTGGCAGCGAATCAGTTTCTGCGTTTACGGCCGTGAGCTTACTTTCTTTTTCCTGTCCCCTACATGAAGAAAGCAGCAAAACCAACAATAAAACTGTACTTTTGGAAATAGATAAAATGGACATTCGTTGAATTTAGAATTGTTTATAGCCAAGCGCCTGATTACAGGGAAGGAGCATAAAATTAGCATTTCCGCCCCTATAATAAAAATTGCCATTGCAGCTATTGCAATTGGTATTGTAATGATGCTTATTGCCATTGCTACCGGGGTGGGCTTAAAACACAAGATTAGAGAAAAAGTTGCTGCTTTTAACGGCCATATTCAAATTTCAAATTACGATAACAATACTTCTGAAGTTTCCGTAGACCCAGTTCCTTTAGAGCAGGATTTTTACCCAAAATTCAAAGATGTTGAAGGCGTCTCACATGTTCAAGCTGTAGCCACCAAAGGTGGAATTATAAGAACGGAAGACACGTTTGAAGGTATGTTGGCCAAAGGTGTGGGTCAAGATTATAATTGGACTGTTTTTGAAGAATACATTGTTGATGGAAGATTACCAGATTATTCTGGAAAACTGAATGATGAGGTGTTGATTTCAAGGATGATGGCAAATCGCTTGCAACTAGAAGTTGATGATTCTTTTTTCTCTTTTTTCTTAAAAGATGGAGATGCATCCAAAGTTCCCAATAACAGAAAGTTCAAAATCAAAGGGATTTACGATAGTGGCTTTGAGGAGTTTGATGCCACTTATGTCTTTGTAGACATTCGCCATATACAACGAATGAACAAATGGACATCCAACGAAATAGGGAATTTTGAAGTATTTCTGGAAGATTTTGACCAACTTGAGGAGAAGAGCAATGAAATCTATGGAAAAACACTCTCCAATTTAGATACGCAGAATATTAAAACCAAGTACTTCAGAATCTTTGAATGGATCAGCCTGTTCGATTTTAATATCGCGCTTATTATTGGGATAATGATCATAGTGGGGGGAATAAACATGATTACCGCCCTATTGGTGCTCATTTTGGAGCGAACCCAAATGATAGGAGTCTTAAAAGCTTTAGGTTCTGAGAATTGGAGCATCCGTAAGGTGTTTCTGTACAATGCCACTTATTTGATTGCAATTGGGTTGTTATGGGGCAATGGTATTGGTTTGGCATTGCTCTACCTTCAAGATAAATTCCGGTTGTTTAAATTTCCCAATCCTGAAGAATACTATATCGAGTATATTCCGGTACATATTGATGTTTCTACGGTTTTATTGTTAAACCTTGGAGTAATGTTACTCTGCTTGGTTATGCTTTTAGTGCCCTCTTATATTATAACCAAAATAACTCCGGTCAAGGCAATTAAATTTGAGTAGAAGACACTAAATTTAGTAGTCTTTTTTAGGCTTTGTTGATATGGTCACCCAACTCAAAAAACTATCTTTGCCACCATTATGGAATATGCAAATAACATTCTTGAAACCATTGGTAATACCCCATTGGTGAAACTCAATAAATTGACTGCCGACCTTCCTTGCATGGTATTGGCCAAGTACGAAACTTTTAATCCGGGAAACTCCGTCAAGGACAGAATGGCACTTCAAATGGTTGAAGATGCAGAGGCTTCTGGTATTTTAAAACCGGGGGGTACAATTATCGAGGGAACCTCAGGAAACACAGGTATGGGATTGGCTTTGGCAGCAGTTGTCAAAGGGTATAAAATGATTTGTGTTATCAGCGATAAACAGTCAAAAGAGAAGGTAGATATTCTAAAGGCCGTTGGGAGCGAAGTTCATGTTTGCCCAACAGATGTAGCGCCTGATGACCCTAGAAGCTATTATTCCACTGCTAGGCGTTTATCAACAGAAATTCCAAACTCTTGGTATGTAAACCAATACGATAATCCAAGTAACGCCAAGGCACATTACCAAAGTACGGGACCTGAAATATGGAATCAAACGGCAGGGAAAGTAACCCATTTTGTTGTGGGAGTTGGCACGGGAGGAACCGTTTCAGGTGTTGGTAAATATCTTAAAGAACAAAACCCCAATATCAAAGTTTGGGGTATTGATACCTATGGTTCCGTATTCAAAAAATATCATGAGACTGGTATTTTTGACGAAAACGAGATTTACCCTTATGTTACTGAGGGAATAGGGGAAGATATTTTACCCAAAAATGTCAATTTTGATATTATTGATGGTTTTACCAAAGTAACTGATAAAGATGCCGCAGTTTATACGCAACGTTTGGCTAAGGAAGAAGGTATGTTTTTGGGGAATTCAGCAGGGGCCGCAATAAAGGGGCTGTTGCAGCTGAAAGAGCATTTTTCCAAAGATGATGTGGTTGTGGTTTTATTCCATGATCACGGTAGCCGTTATGTGGGTAAAATGTTCAATGACGATTGGATGCGGGAGAAAGGATATATAGACTAAATCTTCTTTAAATTAGAATCAAAATCAACCAATATGTGCAATAAGAATTTCCTTATCATTTTCAGCCTTTTACTATCAGCTTCTATCTCTGCCCAAGAGCTTTCCAGAACAGAAAAGAAGATTTTAACTTCTATTGAAAAGAACAATGCTGACGCCATTACCTTTTTGGAAAAAGTGGTCAACATAAATAGTGGTACGCTAAATTCCAAGGGAGTAAAAGAGGTAGGCATGGTTTTTAAAGATGCCTTTGAAGGAATTAATTTTGAAACCAAATGGATTGAAATGCCAGATGAGATGAACCGCTCTGGACATTTGTTTGCGGAGACTTCTGGGAATAAGGGAAAAAAACTATTGCTTGTTGGTCATTTGGATACCGTTTTTGAAGAAGACAGTCCTTTTCAGAAATTTAAGATGGTCAATGACAGTGTTGCCCATGCTCCAGGTGGAAATGACATGAAAGGCGGAGATGTTATTGTACTCTACGCTTTAAAAGCATTGCATGATAACGGATTATTAAAAAATGCACAGATTATTGTTGCTTTTACCGGAGATGAAGAAAGCACGGGAAAACCTTTGACCATTAGCAGGAAAGATTTGTTGGATGCTGCTAAAAGAAGTGACATTGCCCTTGGTTTTGAAACATCCACAGGTTTTAACTATGCAACCGTGGCAAGAAGGGGGTCTTCTGGATGGGCTGTTGAGGTTGAAGGTAAACGAGCTCATTCCTCAGGAATATTCAGTGAACGGACCGGCGCAGGGGCCATATTTGAAATGTCACGTATCCTGCATCAATTTTATACAGATGTAAAAGGAGAAGATTTATTGACTTTTAACCCTGGCACTTTGTTAGGAGGTACTTTTGTAAACTATGACAGTTCCACCAGCAAAGGAGATGTCTTTGGAAAAAGTAATGTGGTTGCTCAAAAAGCCATGGTTAGAGGAGGGTTGAGGTTTATATCAGAAGAACAAAAGGAAAGAGCTAGAGTAAAGATGAGGGAGATAGTGTCCAATAACCTACCCAAAACCTCAGCAAAAGTTACGTTTACAGATAGTTACCCTGCAATGAAACCCACAGAGGGAAATACCGCATTATTGAACATATTGAATGAGGTAAGTCTAGACTTAGACCAAGGAGAGGTTTTGGCATATGACCCCGGTAAAAGAGGCGCTGCAGATGTATCTTTCATTGCTGAATATGTAGATTGTTTAGATGGGCTTGGCGCTATGGGTTCCAACGCACATACTCCGGAAGAAACAGTAAACCTCAATACCATAGAAGCGTTGACCAAACGTACGGCAATCTTGATATACAGACTTATCAATACTAAATAATGGTACTGCTCAAAAAAGGAAATTGCACGGTTGGGATTGATAAAGGTGAACTAACAAGTTTTATAGCTGAGGGTCATGAATTTATCCACCAAAAAGGGAGTCCTGGGTGGAGAAGTGCAGATACAGAGATGTTTCCTATTATTGGGCCATTAAACGAAACGGACTTTAGAATACAAGTGCCAAGAGGAAGTGGAGCAATTCAAGATCAACACGGACTACTTCGTGAATTGGAATATGATGTAATTTCCCAAACGGAAACTACAATTACTTTCAAAAAAGAATATACGGCTGGAACAAGGGTCAAAAATTCTAAATTCCCTGAAAAGTCGAACAAAGAGTGGTTGGTTTGGCCATATACTTTCGCTTTTGAAAAGTCTTTTGAGTTAAAGGAGAATACACTTGAAGTAACCTTTTCGGTTTCTGGAGAACGAGATATGCCATTTATGCTGGGATATCATCCTGCATTTAAACTGCATGCAGATAACCCGATAATCCTTGCGGACCAAAAGGAGATTACCTTGGATGAGGTACTGACTGTGGGAGGTAGGGCCTTACAAGTTGAAAGTTGCAACTCCATTACGCTAAAGGACAAAAAGGTGATTACTATTGAGACGGAAGGTTTTGAACATTTTATGTGTTGGACAGAAGTTAGAAACATGGTTTGTATAGAACCAATAACCTTTTATCCCTATGCAGTGGCACAAAGAGAACTACATACTGGCTTTCAATATCTTGCTGATTCTGCAGCCGTTTTTAAGGCTATCTTCAAAGTCTGATGACCTAAAAGTTAAAAAAATCACAATTTCTTATTAAAACGTAACTTATTTCTTACTAACTTAGAGTTATCTCTTAAAGTGATGATGGTTATTTAGTCCACTTTTTAGATTGCACTTTTCCAAGGGAAACACTAAGAATTCGAATGTTACGGATTCCGGTATAGGGGCCTTATTAATACAAATCAATCACTTGTGTTATGGATATTATACTTCCTTATGTTTTGTTAGTTGCCCTAGTCTTTATTGCTTGGATAGTTTTTATGGTTAAGATGTATCGCCGGATTAATAAGTGAGTTTGTTCGCTACTTTCTGCATTTTACAACACAAACGATTCCAGTTTTGGTAATAAAGATTCTACGATTCGTTGTGCTTCCAGCGTATTTTTCTGTGGGATTATAAAGGCTTCTATATCAGTTAGCGAAGAAACTTCCAATTGCTGATCAATAAACCCGTATCCTCTGTACATACCTTCGGTAATAAGAACTACAGCATTTTCATCCTCATTTCTACCTTTTTCCTTAATAATTCTAACTTCGGACTGTGAAGCTTTCATGCCTGCAACAGCGGCTTCAACCTTTTTATTGTACAAGGGTATAGGTTCATCTCCCCGGCATACCCCATCACAAGAAGTTAGTTCATGATGGGAGCATGCTGCATTGGTCTGTTGTAAATGGCAATATTTTGGACAGAGCGCAAATACTTTGCATATTTCATGTAAATAGGCTCTGCAATCCGTTTGATTATAGAATACTTTAAGCGGATTTGGAACTCCTTTTATAGCATTAAAGGCTAGGTGAACAATCCCTTTTCTGTCTTCATATGCAAATATGGCATACTGTTTTACAATTCGTTTTTGGGCTCTGTTAAATGGCGGAAAGTGTTTTTTTATTTCGGCAGATTCCATCAGTAATGCCACAAGTTCACTACCAGAAAGCTTAAAATCTATATCCGCGGTTTCGCTGCACATTTGGGTTTCTTTTGTGCTCTTGTCATAAAAGTGACCCAACACCCTTTTTTTTAGGTTGATGGCTTTGCCTACATAGATAATTTCACCTTTCTGATTTTTAAAATAGTAAATACCAGGTTTCTGGGGAATTTTGTTAAAAACAGATTTGGATAGGTGAGGGGGCAATGTGGCTTCTTGACTTCTGGCATTCAGAAATTTTTGAAATACTGATTCTGAATCTGGTGTTTTAAGCAATTTTTGGAACAATAATACCGTGGCATGGGCATCTCCTCTAGCGCGGTGTCTGTCTTTTAATGGAATGTTGATGGCTGAACACAGTTTGCCTAAACTATAGGATTGTAACCCTGGAATAAGTTTACGGGACAAACGAACGGTACATAGTTTCTTTCTGGTAAAATCAACACCTATCTGTCTAAATTCTTCTTTGATAACACCATAATCAAAGTTCACGGCATGAGCCACAAAAATGCTGTCTTTGGTAACCTCTAGCACTTTATCAGCAATTTCAGGAAAAGTTGGTGCGTGTTGAACAAGTTGATTGTCAATTCCAGTAAGACCGGTTATAAAATGTGGAATGGGGCATTGTGGGTTCACTAGAGAGGTAAACTCGTCAATTATTTGCTCACCATCGTATTTAAAAACAGCGATTTCGGTAATCTTGTTTCCTTTGATCCCGTTACCGGTAGTTTCTATGTCAATGATGGTGTACAAATCCTTAAAATCAATTAATCATTGAATTTATGGATAAAGTAAAAAGCCACCAAATAGGAGAATGGTTTTTAGTTATGAACGGTTACAGAACCTTAATACTGAAAATGATAGGGAGTAATTATAACAGTGTATCTCTACCAATTACCGCCATAATAAAGAAAACGGTGACAGAGATAATCAAACAGCTAATAGCAGCAGTTAAGTTATCTGGAGTAAACTCTTTCTTGATATTATTTACAAGTGTTTTCATGGGAACTTCTTTGATACAAAGTTGGGAAGACACAGGATTTTGACATAAAGGAATCGTTCAAGGAAAGGAACAACGGATAAATGGTAAATGAAGTTGGTTTCATCGAAAAATAGAGCCTTTTAACCAATTTTCTAGTTAGAAAAATAGAGCCACAAGTTTAAGAACATAGTTATGAAGCAATTTTTATCAGGGAAGCCCCTTATGAAAGTGAAAAACTTCTCAGCGAATCCTATGATAGATAACGGTTTCCTGTTCCCACAAAACCAAGAAAGAAATTTCCTAAGTGGTTTGACTCTCTATTATGGTATGGGAACATGTTCTTTAAATTTCTGTAATTTAGTACTCACTGCATCAGAAATATCATAAAACAATACGCAGTTTTAGGAAAGAACAATTATTTATTTTGGACACTATAAATAATCAGTATCCTTGATATAACCATTAAACTGAGAAAGAATGGTGGAATCATTATACAGAAAGCACTATAGCAAACTATATCAATATGGTTGCCTTGTGCACAATGATTCCGTGAAAGTGGAAGATACCATTCAGAACTTTTTTGTTTGGACTTTGGAGCATTCAGAAAAATTAAAGGACATCAAAAATTTTGAAGCGTTTGCATGCAAAGCGATTCGAAAAAACCTTATTCATCGTATTATTAAGGATAACCGGTCCAAAAAAAATAAGGATAATTACTTGGTGACCCTTGTTAATGAAAAATCGATTACCTCTGTAGAAAAGGAAATAATGCAAGCAGAGGAAAGTTCATGCTTAAAAATGAACTTGAAAAATGCCATAGAAAAATTACCGGACAAGCAAAAGGAAATCATCTACCTGAAATACTATGCTAATTTCTCTTATAAGGAAATTGAAGACATAATGAACGTGAGCAACCAAGTAGCTCGAAACTATGTTTCCAGGGCCCTTAAAAAACTGAAAAACTCCATATTTTCAGAAAAAATAAGGTCTTTTATAGTGTCTGCTTTTTTAGTTTAAAACAAGTTTTTTTAAAAAAGTTTATTTTCCAAGGTTACATTTTTATGTTTTGCGGCTTCTATTATAAATAGCATTGTTACATGAGCCACAAAAATTTTAAAAATTATCTTTTTGAAGACTTCATCAAGGACTCTTATTTTAGAGAGTGGGTATACTCCCCAAATGAGGCAGTAAGTGCTTTTTGGGATGCTTTCTTGGAGGAACACCCAAGTAAATCCTTGGATATTGAGAAGGCAAAACTTTTTTTAGAAGGTGTTCATGAATATTATGATAGCAATAGGGTAAGTGAAGCTCAAATTCAGGAGAAATACCAAGAGTTTGTTTCCAAGTATGCCAATAAAACGACCGGTAAAATACGGGTTCTCAAAAGAAACCGGAAAAGGGTATTTAATTATGTAGCAGCAGCTTCAATAGTTGTATTGGTAGCTTTCAGCTTATTCTACAAAAACATCAATACAGATTATTATACTACGGCCTACGGAGAGTATAAGAAAATCGAACTTCCAGATGGAACCCATGTTACCTTGGGTGCCAATTCCAAATTACGTTTAGCAAAAAAATGGGACAAAGCCGTTGATCGTAAAGTATGGTTAGATGGAGAGGCCTACTTTAATGTAACTCCTATTGAAGAAACACACGCCAAATTTATAGTTATTACTGATGATGTAGACGTAGAGGTTCTAGGAACAGCTTTTAACGTTGATAATAGAAAGGAAGATACCAAAGTGATTTTGGATAAAGGGAAGATCAAGTTAGATATAAAGGGCAATTTGAACAAGCAACTCCTCATGGCTCCCGGTGAAAAAATAACGTATAAGGCTAAAAGCCGAAAATTACCAGAAAAACAAAAGGCGAAAAAGAACGAAACTTCATGGAGAGATGGGGTTATGACGTATACAAATACACCTTTACATGTTGTGCTAGCTAAGATGGAAGATGTATACGGGATTCAACTAAAACTTAAAGATAATGCACTCAGAGATAAAGAAGTTACCGTAGGGGTTTCAATTACGAACCAAGAAGTTGCGATAACTACCATTGAGAGAATAATTGGGGCTGAGTTTATCAAATAAAAAAGGGATAATCTTCTGAACAAGATTACCCCCACTAATTGCAATATAATACAACTAATTAACGACCAAATTTATGAAAAAATCTATTGTCTTCAAAAGAGGCATTCTACTGTTGGCTTTCATTTTGAGCAGCAGCTATGCATCAGCTAATTTATCAGAAACGAATAAGGACCCATCTTATACCTTTTCAAAAGCTAATAAAATAAAACTCACGGATGCTTTACAGGCTGCAAGTGAGAATTACCATGTATTCTTTAGTTATGAAACCAAACTACTCGAGAATGTAGAGGTTGAGGTGTCTTTAAGTGAGCTTTTTAGTAAAGAAACAGAAATAGAAGTTGTGGTTAACTCTTTACTAAGTGGCACCAATCTAAAATTTGAGACGATTGGCGATAAATATATTGTCATTTATAAGAACAATAGAAACGGAAAAAATAAGTTAGAAAGGCTAAAAGAAAAGCTTAATGAACTTAGGGATATTGAGAATGGAGATGATATACTGCTATATCCCAATTCAAAAAAAGCTCAAAAAGTATTGGCCACAAAAAGAGGTGTAAACGTAACCCAAGACCTTACAATAACAGGGCTTGTGACGGATGAACTGGATGTGCCCCTTATTGGAGCTACAGTTGTTGCTAAAGGTACAACAGTAGGTGCTGTTACTGACTTTGATGGTCTTTATTCCCTAAAAGTGCCCGCATCAACTACACATCTTGTGTTCTCGTACATAGGGTATGAATCGAAAGAGGTGGCCATTAACCAACGCACAACAATCAATACACAATTAAGAGAAGATGCCAACGCGCTTGATGAAGTGGTAGTTACCGCTTTAGGTATTGAACGAAATAAAAAGACACTGTCCTATGCAGTTTCAGAAGTTAAAGGCGATCAATTGGCTGATAAAGCTGAGGCAGATGTTTTAAGGGCTTTGAGCGGTAAAGTAGCAGGGGTGAATATCTCTGGCTCTGGAGGTGCTTCGGGTTCTTCAACGAATATCATTATTAGGGGGAACAATTCTGCAACAGGTAACAACCAACCGCTCTTTGTGGTAGATGGTATTCCATTTGACAATTCAACTACCAGCACAGCAGATTTAGCCGGTGCTTCGTCTTCTTATTCCAATAGGGCTTTGGACCTTGACCCCAATGATATAGCCAGTATGACGGTCTTAAAAGGAGGGGCAGCTGCGGCATTATATGGTTCACGAGCTTCAAATGGGGTAATCATCATTACCACTCGATCGGGTAGTGCCTCCAGAAAAGGAATGGAAGTAGAAATATCGAATACCGTAGGTGCCGAGACCATTTCAAGATTTCCTGATTATCAAAATAAATATGGCCAGGGAAACTATCTAAATGGACAATATACTTTTAGCCCCGTTGCTACAGAGTCTTGGGGTCCGGCGTTTGATGATCCTAACTTGGACGGTAATGGGGGTTTGTTTTCGGATGATGGTGTAATTAAATATATTAACCATGTAGGTGACGCAGTTCCTTATAGAGCGTTTCCTAACAATGTAAAAGATTTTTACAGAACAGGTTTCCAAAGAGAAACATCCATAAGGGCACAAGGTGGAGATGGTAAAAATGCCTTTGCGGTAACAGCGAGTAATCTTGATAATGAGGGCTTTATACCCTTTACAGGTCTTAAAAGAACATCCATTAAGGTTTCTGGGCTGACCAATCTTGAAAACGGCTTAAAAATAAAGGCATCTGCGACTTACGTTAATACACATCAAGACGGAATCTTATCAGGTGGACACAATACATTGTCCAGCATTAATAGGCAAACCCTGTTTGTTCCTCGTAGCTATGATTTAACAGGTTTTCCATATATCGATGAAGTCACTGGAGAACAACTTCGATATACATTTTGGGACAACCCTAGATGGTTGGCACAAGAAGGGCCTTACGATAGTGATGTGAACAGGGTTTACGGATATCTTTCTGCCGATTACAAAGCAAACGAATGGTTGAATTTTTCTTATAAAATTGGACTCAACACCTATACCGATAGCAGAGTTCAGATCATTCCTAGAGGTAGTTTCAATTCTCCTGGCAGCATTACGGACAATGATATCACCTTTACGGAAATATCTTCAGATTTTATCGTTACGGGATCGAAACAATTGACCGAAGACCTCAATTTAAGAGTGGTTTTAGGGCATAATTTCAACCAAAGAAAAACTGATATTACGAGCTTTACGGGTATAGGCATTATTAAACGTGGAATTTCAAGAATTACCAATACTGAATCAGTTGTTACGGATTTATCTACTTTAAGTAATAGAAGAATTGTGGGGCTTTTCAGTGATATGGTACTTTCCTATAAGGACTATTTATTTTTGAACCTGACTGGAAGAAATGACTGGTCGTCCACATTACCTAAAGGGGAAAGAAGTTTCTTTTACCCATCCATATCAACAACTTTTAACTTTACGGACGCATTTAATGTGAAATCGGATTTCTTCACATTCGGCAAGTTGAGATTGGCCTATACTAAAATCGGGAATGATGCGGATCCTTATTTACTCCAAACCGTCAATACCATAAATGGCGACGGATCAGGGCTTCAATTTCCTTTTAACGGAATATCTGGTACTGAGGTAGGTGATAATTTAGGGAATGAAAACTTAAAACCAGAATTTACTACCGAATATGAAGCCGGTCTCGAACTTAATCTAATGAAAGGTAGAGTGGGAATCGATGTTACCTACTATAGTAAGATTACGGAAGATCAGATTTTCAGTGTGAACATACCTGCGGCGACTGGGTATTTTACAAAAACATTGAATGCGGGAGAGATATCGAATAAAGGATGGGAAGTTGGACTGGACTTGAATCCTTTTCTAAATCCGGAAGGATTCAGCTGGAACATTTATACAACCTTCGCCAGAAATGTAAGTAAAGTAGAAAAGCTTATCGATGGTTTAGATCAAATAAATCCTGGGAACAGGGTTGCTGCCTACGGTAATATCTTACGTGTTGGTGAACCATATGGCGTTATTGAAGGTGAGGTACAAAATAGGGATGCCAATGGCAATCTTCTGATCAATGCCCTTACTGGATTGCCCACCAAGGCACCAGGGCAACAAATAGTAGGTGATCCAAACCCTGATTTTCTAATGGGTATAAACAACACAATGACCTATAAAGGATTCAAACTAGGATTTCTTTTCGATTGGAAGCAAGGGGGTGATATCCTTTCTCTTTCTAACGGATATCTAAGAGGTTTTGGTTTGACTGAGGAAACTGCTGTAGACAGGGATAGAACCTATGTTCTACCTGGTGTTTTGGCAGACCCGAACGACCCAACACAGCCCATGTTGGACCAAAATGGAAATACCGTAACGAACAATATTCAAATTTCCCCTCAGAATTACTGGAGTGGCGCTACAAACGGTACACAACGTAATCAGTATCGATTTAGTGCGGAATCATTGATTTTTGATGCCACGGTTTTTAGACTTAGAGAGCTTAGTTTAGGATATACATTTACAAAACAGATGTTGAAAAAACTTCCATTCGGAAGTATGAGTGTGACTTTATTGGGAAGGAATTTATGGTTTAAGGCCCCAAATTACCCCCATTTAGACCCTGAAGTGTCAACTTACGGAGCAGGTAATGCTCAAGGTGTGGAGCAGTATGCCCCACCAACGGTAAAAAATATGGCTCTGAACATAAAACTCTCATTCTAATAGATATAAATACAATTCGATGAAAAATATTATATATAAAAAAGCACCCTATCTTTTCATATTGATGTTGATTTTCTCATCATGTGATTTAGATATTAACGATAACCCAAACAGCCCAACAACAGCAACGGTTATAGAGTTGTTGCCACATGGTCAAGTATCTGTAATAGAGTCTTTTGCAAGTCTGGTGAATGCCATTACCTCAAGTGCTGTGCAAACCAGGGTAAATTCAAGGTATGACAACTACACGGTCACTAGAACTACTATCGATGGTTTATGGAACAGTAATCTTTATAGTGGTGGTCTCAAGGATCTTGAAGACGTTATTACCCAAGGAACTATAGAAGAAAATTGGCATTATGTTGGAATAGCCAAGCTAATGAAAGCCTATACTTTTAGCCTTATGGTAGATCTTTGGAATGACATACCCTATTCCGAAGCCTTCAATGGTGAAATTGATATGCCCGCTTATGATCCAGGAAGCGAAATCTATGCCAATTTGGAAGCATTGATTATCGAAGCACTGGGTGATTTAAACAAAACTTCAGTGCTTTCCCCCGGAAGTGATGACGTAGTTTATGGTGGCGATCTTGCCAAGTGGGAAAGAATGGGGAATACCCTGTTGCTTAAAATGTACAATCAGACACGGTTGGTAGATAGTAGTGTAGGTCCCAAAATGGAAAGCTTGATAGCACAAGACAATCTT
Organism: uncultured Allomuricauda sp.; assembly: GCF_947499585.1. Taxonomy (GTDB): domain Bacteria; phylum Bacteroidota; class Bacteroidia; order Flavobacteriales; family Flavobacteriaceae; genus Flagellimonas. The sequence continues at coordinate 162,040 of NZ_CANMOO010000001.1, forward strand.
ATACAATCGAGTGCTGACGATTTTCAACTTTTGTATGGTGACACGGCCGCACCTGAAAACAGAATGTCGCTTTTTGAAGTTGATTATGTGACAAGGTTGGATAACAGAATAGCAAACTATTTTAATGATCTTTTGACCGGTAATAATGACCCTCGAATACCTTATTATCTATATAACCAAACTCCTGGTGTGTTTATTGGGCGAGATTCCGGTAACCCCAATGGCCTATCTACTTTTGAGGACCAAGACACTAGAACCTTCCATGGAGCATATCCTGCAGGAGGAAAATACGATGATGGTTCTGGAGGAATTACTACTGCCGATTTGGGACTAAAAGGAGCAGCTACCTATAGAATGATGACCAACGCCATGCGCATTTTTATTGAAGCTGAGGCAGTAATGGCACTAGGTATTACCGCTTCTGCAAGTGTAGAGGTATTGTTTGAAGAGGGCATACGGGAATCAATGGCAAAGGTTAACGACTTAGGAGTGGGCCCAGGGATTTCAGCTGCTCAAATAGATACCTATGTTGCCGATAGACTATTAGCTTTCAATGCTTCTAGTGATGCAGATAAATTAAAGCTGATAATGCTCGAAAAATACGTACACCTTTTTGGTAATGGAATGGAGCAATATAATGATTGGCGTAGAACTGGGATTCCAGATGACCTAACATTGGTTGTACAGACCAGTCCAACGCTAAACAGATTTCCTTATCCATCCAGTGTTACACCACCAACCGTACCCAATAATGATGAATTTGTTTTCTGGGACAACTAAACTTAAAAAATAAGACAATGAAAAATATTATAAAATACGCTCTGGCAGTCATAATTGGTATAACACTTTCCTGTAGTGATGACGAAAACCAAGTGGTGCCAGATTTTTTAAAAGGAACTGAGTATGGGGTGCTATTGGATGTAGATGTCACCAGTGCCGCTGAAGTTTCTTTGACCGATATAAACACTTATGAACTCGGTTTTACTGTGAGCTTCAAAGGTGATAAAAGACCCGTGCAATCCATTATTGTAAACAAATCTTACGTTAGTAGCGTAAACGGGGAATCCTCAGTAATCGAAGAGGAAGTTATTGTTGATTTTCCAACCACAATAACCTTATCTTCAAATGAGTTAGTTAGCGGCTTTCCAAATCTCTCAGTTGGAGATTTGGGAGCTGGGGATTCTTTTAACATAAGCTTTGTTATCAATTATGCAGATGGCGGCGTTGTGGATCGATTTGATAGTAGTATGCGTACCAACTTTGCGGTTTCAATTGTTGATTAACCTTTAAAATATTGGATTAATGAGAACAATCCTTTCTTTTTTTCTTTTTGCTGTTCTAACAAGCTGTTCCTCTGTTTCTAAGAATCATTATGTGATTGAAACAGAGGTTGGAGATATAACTTTTGAAGTATACCAAGATAAAGCGCCCATAACAGTTGGTAATTTTATTGAATATGTGAATCAGGCAGAATTTGATGGAGCTTATTTCTATAGGGTGGTACGATTAGACAATCAACCTATAAACCCTGTAAAGATTGAAGTGATACAAGGTGATTTCACTGGAAAGGAACATTACTTTCCAGTAATCGCCCACGAAACAACCTTAGAAACAGGGCTGACCCATAAGAATGGAACAGTTTCCATGGGAAGGTTGGATGTGGGCACTACCGCTGCTGAGTTCTTTATTTGTATTAATGATCAGCCAGAACTTAACTATGGAGGAAAACGCAATCCAGATGGCCAAGGCTTTGCTGCCTTTGGACAAGTTATCGATGGTATGGATGTCGTGCGTAAGATCCAAGGAGGTGAAACCGACAGTCAAATACTGAAAAAGAAGATTGAGATAAAAAGGATTTACGCCATAAAATAACAAAAACTATGCTTAATTTTTTTAAAACACCAGCTTTGGTATTTAGTTTTTTCTGCCTTTTATTGCTGAATAGTTCCTTCAAATGTAAAGAGAAAACTGGTGTAGAGATTACTGCACAGGATGTGGAATCAAAACATATCTATACCATAGAAACGGAAGTAGGAAATATTGTTTTACAGGTATATCCGGAAAAGGCTCCAATTACGGTTAAGAACTTTCTCCATTATGTTGAAAACGGAAATTTTGAAGGGGCCAGTTTTTACAGAGTTGTAAGAATGGACAATCAACCTGTGAACCCAAAAAAAATAGAAGTCATCCAAGGAAATTTCATTTCTGGTGACCTAGCGCTGCCTCCCATTGAACACGAAACAACTAACAATACGGGGATTTTACATAAAAACGGAACAGTTTCAATGGCTAGATTGGCACCAGGGACCGCATCAGCCGCTTTTTTTATATGTGTTAATGACCAACCAGACCTTGATTTTGAAGGAAAACGCAACCCAGATGGGCAAGGTTTTGCTGCCTTTGGAAAGGTGATAAAAGGCATGGATATCGTAAAACAGATTCAATCCGGTAAGACTGATGGGCAATCACTCCTAAAAGAAATAAAGATCAATCGGATTTATAGACAGAAATAACGGGATTGAGCAGTTATTTAGCTTTTCCATAAAGTAAAAAACCACGCCTTTTTGGCGTGGTTTTTTTGTTCTAGTGGAGCCGGAGGGAGTCGAACCCTCGTCCAAACAAGCAAAGTCAGTGCTTTCTACATGCTTAGTCCTTATTCAGTTTTCGATGCACGACCGACCAAAGACCGCCTATCGTACACTTAGCTTCTTAAAGTTTTAGTGATGCCGCCAAAGCGAACAACATCCTTATGTTGACTTTTATGGTGCTCCTAAATGGATCGCCATCAACAAGGGCTATCCAGGAACATCTCGCTTCCCTACCTAGTAGGGACGAGGCTAAATCCTACTATAATTCGGATTAAGCGGCAAGAGCGTAGTTATTATCGCCAATTAAAAGTGTGGAAAATGAGTTTAACGAGCTGTATCCCAGCGCTCGACATGCTTACAATGCCATTGGTCTCGCTGTCAAAACCGGTCGGCCCCATTATTTCAATGATCTTAATCCCCCTAAACAAAGTCTAAGGATGTGCGTTTCCCTTCTGTAAAAGGGTCGGGCTATCGGCTGTACAAGGTACTTGCCTCTATCCCTAACGCGGGCGGCAAAGTTAACTTTTATCTATCAAAGGAGAAAAAAGTTTGTGCCACCTCTTCAATACCCTTATTTTAGGTCAATAATTATACCAGATTATTTATGAAGTTCGGAATTATAAGAGAACGAAAAAACCCGCCAGATCGCAGAGTGGTACTATCCCCGGCAGAGTGTCAAAATGTCCTTTCCACCTTTCCAGAAGCACATTTAAGTGTGGAATCTTCCCCTATTCGAGTATTTAAAGATGAAGAATACCAAGAAAAAGGTGTTTCCATATCTCAAAACATGGAAAATTGCGATGTCTTGCTCGGGGTAAAAGAAGTGCCAATAGAAGCTCTAATCCCTAACAAAAAATATTTTTTCTTCTCACATACCATAAAAAAACAGCCCTATAACCGTCCATTGTTAAGTGCTATTTTAGAAAAGAACATAGAACTCTATGACCATGAGGTAATTACCAATAGCAAAGGGCAGCGTTTAGTGGCATTTGGCCGTTATGCAGGCATAGTGGGGGCCTATAATGGCATACGGGCATATGGGTTAAAGTTTAATGTGTTCAACCTTCCAAAAGCAGAAACTTTAAAAGATCAACAAGCACTGATAACCGAACTCAAAAAAATAAAACTTCCAAACATTAAAATTTTACTTACAGGTAGGGGTAGGGTAGGTAATGGGTCTAGAGAAATGTTAGATGCTATGGGTCTTAAAAGAGTAAACGTTGCAGAATATTTAAAAGACAGCTTTAACGAACCTGTGTATTGCCAGATAGATGCATCAGAATACAACAAACGCAAAGATGGGGTCAGAGGCAATAAAGCAGATTTTTTCGAAAACCCACATGAATACAAATCCAACTTTTTTCGCTTTGCTGAGGTTACGGATTTTTATATAGCAGGTCATTTTTATGGAGATGGAGCGCCCTATTTGTATACTCGCGAAGATGCAAAGCATCCCGATTTCAACATAAAAGTAGTAGCGGACGTGAGTTGCGATATTGATGGTCCCGTAGCTTCCACAATTAAACCGTCTACCATTGCAGAACCTATTTATGGCTACGACCCTTTAACAGAAAAGGAGACCGATTATAAGAATGCCAACGCCATTGCTGTGATGGCCGTGGACAATTTACCTTGTGAACTGCCTAGAGATGCCAGCAACGGTTTTGGTGGAGCTTTTTCAAAATATGTGATTCCCGCTTTCTTTGATGGAGATGCGGATGGAATCCTAGAACGGGCGCGAATGACCCAAAATGGAAGCTTGACCAAAAGGTATTCTTATCTACAAGATTACGTGGATGGACTAGAATAATTGTGCTTGGTCGAGGAGTGTTTCCTATTCGTTATTCAATTGTTATTTTTTGTTATCTTGGTATTCCCTTTATAACCAAACTAGTGAATTTCAACTGGGTAATTTCTGGAGATACCAATCCAACCATAAAAAAGGTTTGTATAGATTTAGAATATCGATTACGACCTAGAATCACCAAATTCCTATTATCTCGATTAGATAGTGAATGCTTTGGGGATTTTTCCTCTTTCCATTTTGATGTGGACATTAAAAACCAATGGGTTTGGATTTCAGAAAAAACACCTCAAGGCTATATAGATAAAATAAAAACAGACTTTGATAATGAAATCAATGGTTCTGCCCTTTTCTCTGTCGCTTAGTTATCCTTGACTTGAATCTGCCATTGGATTACAGGGTGCTTCTTAGGAGCAACATAAGCGCCCAGTGCCTTTAATTTTAATTCAACAGAATCTAATCTTTCCAATGTTTTTATTTGTATGGTCTTTGTTCCTTCTGCAGGAACGGTAAAAACTGGAGAACTTGAATAAAACGTATTTGGCATTTGGTTTTCAAATAAAAGATCACTGCTCGAAACATTTTTCAAGGTAACCTTTAAAATGGAAGTATTATCAATATAAGTAGCATCCTCCACAACAATGCAAGCTTTTAATAATGGGGTCAAATTTTCCTCTTTTCCTACCAAGAGCGAATTAAAAACAGCAACTGTTCTACCTGCAAAAAGGGCTTCTTTTAAGGAAGTTTCGGAGCTTTCTTTAGCAAAAACCAATGTAATTGGTCGATTGTGACCTTTTTCAGTGTAGTCCCAATCAATTAGATCATGAACATCACTCGTTCCCATGATGGTTAAATTGTTTTCCAAGGCCAGGGCCAGGGATTCTTCAGCATAATCGGTTGCATTGATGACTTCAATACCGTGCAACTCTCCATTTTTAATCCGATTTTTTTGAAAATCACTCAAAACAGGGTTTCCATTAGGAGATTGTGGATACCATGCAGGATGGTTCCAGAATACGAAGGCACCTTGTTTCTTCGCCTCAACAAATTGTTTTACAGAATCTTTGTCCATTAGATTGTTAGCATCAGAAATAAAGATGGCATTACTATGCCCTGCTGGAGCACTTCTAGTAATTTCAGAGCCATGTACAATCAATAAATCGTGTTTTTTTGCTTCTTGCAATGCCAATTCAAAAGAACGGTTTCTGTCAGGATGGGGAATATCTTTAGAATGTGGTTGGTATTCTATATGTTCTGTCAAAGAGATTACATCCAAATTATCTCGTAAGGCTTCCATCACGCGAATGGTAGGCCAAACGTTTCCATCTGAAAATACCGTATGTTGGTGCAAATCGGTTTTCAATGTTTTGTATCCAGGGACATTAGGGTACGTTATAGCACCAGAACTTTTATGTGAATGTTCTTGGGCATAAAATGTGATTGAAAAAAGAATTGAAAGAAAAAGTAGTTGGGTTTTCATAATGATGGTTTCTTCAAATGTATAAAACTACACGGATTACCAATTTTACAAGAGAATTACTTTTGGTTAAGAAACGGTTAACCATAAAAAAACCATGTTTAACAACGACTATTCCTTAACCCAACGAAGAACAGAAAAAACCATCCAAAGAAATATTCCAAATGCAAATGTCATCAACCATACTTTAGATTGTCCTAAACTTAAAACTATTTCATTGGACAGTAAGCGTGGTCGAACTAAAATGTCCCATGAATTAAACCGAAGGAACCTACCTACATAAATACCATATCCGCTCACTATACAAATACCAAAGGCGATAACTAATGCCCATCTTTCTTGTAGATAGAAGCATAAGAATTTGAATACATCAATCAAAGATAGAATGCCTAAAATCAATCCGTTAAAAGCAAAAACAAAGACAATAAACAGATCAAACCATTTCCAGAAAGAGTATTCATTATGTAGATGTATGAGATCTGTTATAATGTAAGGCGCATTTGGAATGAGAACCAACCAAATTAAAAACAATACCAAACGAGTACGATTTTTTATTCTCTCATACGGATACCAATATACTGTTTGCGTAAGTATGTAAGGCAAAGCAGCTAAGAATAGATTCCAAATTAAAAAACCGTAAAAGGAGGAGCCTGTAACCAATGCCCTGACCAGTACCAATATGGTCGCAAATAATAAAGAGAGCAGTAGTGTTCTATAATGAACTATTGTAAATAATATGAATCTGTTCATGAAATATGATTTAAAGCGATTGTAAAAAATACTGTTCCAGGTTTACTGGAACAGTACATATACTTTTAGGCAGGCAGTTGACTTCCTGACCAATCAATTTTTCTAGAGGTAAACATGATAACACTCAAAATGACAAACAGACCTATACTACCAACTAGTAAGGCATAGTCTTCCAGCTGTATTATCACAAAAATGAACGTATACAAACTGAACATGGATCCTAAAATCAAAAAAGTGAATTTTGAATTTTTTAAGATGGATCTGGAATATATTGTAATCAGTGTTACTACAGATACTCCTGAAATTAGATAGGCAAAAAGGTAACTTTGATGTTCAGAAATGGAAATTAAAAGGGTATAGAACATGACCAATGCCAATCCAATCATCAAATATTGAAAGGGATGAATGGATATTTTACTGCTAATCTGAATCAATAGAAATACTAAAAGAGTCAACCCAACAATCATAAGGCCATATTTACTGGTTCGCTCGGTTTTCTGGTAGTCGTCCACAGGCACAAGAAACTCGGTTCCAAATGAAAATTGTGATAAATCTGGCAACGAATCAAAAAAGTATTGCCCAAATCTTCGGTTGGTTTCCAACACCTTCCATTTGGCTTCAAAACCTTTGTCAGAAATCTTTTTACCTTCTGTATCTGGGAGAAAATTTCCATTAAAGCTTGGAGAATGCCAATTGGACTTCATGGATACATCAGTTTCTCTGCCAATGGGAATATACTGTAGTGTTTGGCTGCCATTTATCCCGAAATTAGATTCAAAAGCCAAAGAATGTTCCTTTATTTTATTTAAGTCCGTTAAAAAACCAGATTCCAAGGTATTCATAAAAGAAGAATCGAACTTGGGTTTTAAAGGATATGTATTTTCGCCAAGTTTTACGTTGATGGTGTTCCGAATGCCTTTAAGATTGCTAGTTTTAAATACAACTGTAGCTTTGTTCCAAAGAATATCTTCGTCCTTTATTTCCCTGACAGCGAAGTTGAGCTTGGCAAATTTTCCTTTTATTTTGGTATCAGCGGTATATACTACAGACTCATAGATGCCACGTTCTAAAGGTTGTGTGTTTACGTTAGAGTCTATATCAAGTTCCCAAGGAAAGAAATACGCTGTATGCATCTCCGGTTTTTCAGTTTTCAAAAAAGTTTTGGTTTTTTCATCAAAAACTTTTTCTTCTACATAAGTTCTATAAGGGACTTTTAAAATAGGTCCATAGAGCACCACTTTTTCACCCCATTTACTGTTGATTTCGGCAATAACATCAGTTTGTCTAAATCCTCTTTCTCTAATAAGGTCTTTTACAAAACTCAGCGGAATCAATAATATTAGAATTAAGAATCCTACGGTTAGCATTTTAGCTGAGATTGAGTTTTTAAACCAGTTTCCAATTTTCTGTTTTTGAATAGCCATAATATATAATTTAAAGTACTTTGAATTTCAAAGTGAATGAATAAAAAAATGATTATTGATTTTTAATGATATGTTCCAATGCTTCTATGTGTTTTTTAAAGGATATTTTACCTAATGCAGTAGCTGAATATCTTGTGTTGGGTTTTTTGCCAATGAACGACTTTTCAATTTTTATATACTCCGCTTTTTCCAATGTCTTTGTGTGACTTGCGAGATTACCATCCGTAACATCCAATAACTCTTTAAGCCGATTAAAATCAACCTCTTCATTAACCATAAGAATAGACATTATACCTAATCTTATGCGATGATCAAACAATTTGTTGATATTGTCAATAAGCCCCATGCTATGCTTTTTCTTCTTTAAAATAAATCAGGCTGCCATATATAATGTGCAAAACACCAAATCCAATCACCCAGAACCAAAATCCGTATCCAGGTAGTGCAGCACATATCAATCCTAAAATAATTTCTGCATACCCCAAATATTTTACATTTCCAATGGTGTATTTGGAGGCATTTACCAACGCCAATCCATAAAAAATGAGCATCAATGACCCTGTGAGTCCATAATGCTGGCTGTTAAGTTTGATGAGAATATATATACCACCAGTAACCAGTGGCACCAAAAAACTGATAAGCAATCTTTTAGTGGTTTCATCCCATACCTTTTCATTATTTTTTTTTGCTTTTTTTGAGGACAATAAATAAGCAGTAACCAAGCTCAGAACAGCAACTGCGATTAAAATACCCACAATTATTTTAAAATTCCAACTATGTAGGGTCACATAACCTTCGTTTTTAGGAATTAGGAAGATATAAGTGACAATGGCTCCAGTAATGGCATAGATGCCAGCTAAAATCCCAGATAGCCCGCTAAGAGAGATAAATCTGGAAGAACGATTCATTAAATCCTTGATTTGGGAAATATCGTCTAAGTATTTTTTTGATTCCATTTTAAAGTACTTTGAAATTCAAAGTTAATATAATTTTCTTATCACGATGATTTTTTTTAAAAAATTAGATGAATTACCACTTATTTTTGAATTATGAATCCAGCAGAGGACTACATTCTAAGCCAAGAGGAACCTTTTAAAGGTATTTTATTACAGTTACAAGTACTGATTGAAACGACTATTCCAGAGTTGGAGCTAAAATTTAAATATAGGATCCCATTTTACTATTTAGACGGTAAGCCATTTTGTTATATAAATGTACCCTCCAAAAAAAAGTATGCTGATGTTGGTTTTTGGAGCTCTGCTCATTTAACGGCCCATCTTGATAAAATGACTACAGATGGAAGAAAAGTAATGAAATCTCTTCGCTATACTACTTTGGATGAAATTGATGGGCAAGTTTTGATTGAAGTCTTACAAGATGCCTATGATGTAAACCACAAAGGATTTTGGAAGTAAGATTGGCTAGAGGCTATTTATAGTTTTTCTTATCGCCACCAAATCGGTCAATAGTTTTTCAAGTAGACTTAGGTCTAACATATTTGCGCCATCACTCTTGGCATTGGCCGGGTCAAAATGGGTTTCCATAAAAAGTCCGTCAACTCCCGCGGCAATGCCTGCACGTGCCATAGTTCCTATTAACGCAGGTCTTCCCCCAGTTACACCAGAAGATTGATTTGGTTGTTGTAACGAATGCGTTACATCTAGTACCACAGGTGCATACTGCTTCATGGTGGGGATACCTCTAAAATCCACAATCATATCCTGGTAACCGAACATGGTACCGCGATCTGTTATAATGGCCTGCTCATTACCCGTCTCTGTCACTTTGGTAACGGCATGTTTCATGCTCTCTGGAGACATAAATTGTCCCTTTTTCAGGTTTACGGTTTTACCGGTTTTTGCAGCCGCTACGACTAAATCTGTTTGCCTAACCAAAAAAGCAGGAATCTGAAGGATATCTACATATTCCGCAGCCATGGCTGCATCCTGTTCTGTGTGTATATCCGTAACTGTGGGAACTTTAAAAGTCTCTGATACTTTTCTTAGGATTTTCAATGCTTTTTCGTCGCCAATACCAGTAAAAGAATCTATTCGGCTTCTATTGGCCTTTTTAAAACTTCCCTTAAAAACATAGGGGATCTCAAGCTTCTCCGTAATCTCAACTACTTGTTCGGCAATTCGAAGGGCCATTTCTTCACCTTCAATGGCACAAGGACCCGCTAGCAAGAAAAAATTATCACTATTTGTATGTTTTAACTGAGGGATTACGTCTAATTGCATCAACACATGTTTTGGCAAAAATACTATTTTGAAAAAGTATATGTTATAATAGTACCAAATTAACCTACAATGCATAGAATTATCCTTTTAGCAACCTTCTTTTGTTGCACTCTGATACAGGCCCAATTTGGCAAAAACTGCGAGGTAAGACAAATTAAGATTAACTTCTTTAACCCTGGCCTTGAGTATGAGATGGGTTTAGGGGTCAATAGCACTTTGGATTTTAGGGTAGCATGGCAAGTTGCATTGGAACCGGCAAGCTCTACACCTATTGAAGATTACGATTTCTTCCCGGCCATTACCGTTCAGAACAGATATTACAACAATTTTAATGGTAGGTATAGAAGAGGTAGACAGATTTATGGAAATTCGGGGAATTATATAGCTCCCACTGTTGCAGTTTTTTCTCCTGAGAAAAGAGTTGTAGAAAATACACTGGTAGATGGCGTACATGCATATTCAGGCTTGGTTTATGGTGTGCAAAGAAGTTATAATTCTGGATTGAGTTTTTCAATAGATGCGGGAGCCGGTTATTATTTTGGTCCTTTTGAAGGGGGAATCCACCCAGTTTTAAATTTTAGTTTGGGTTGGATTATTAGCGAGAAGCGATGGTGTGTTGGAAAATAACTATGAAACACACTCAAAATCAATAAGATAAAAATAACATTTGATAGCACTAACAAGCAGAAAATAGCAGTATCTTTGCAGCCTTAAAAATTAGGTTATGACCAAGATTAAGAATATTGCTATCATAGCGCACGTTGACCACGGTAAAACAACCTTGGTTGATAAAATCATGTTTCATTGTCAGTTATTCAGAGACAATGAGAACAAGGGTGATTTAATTTTGGATAATAATGACCTTGAAAGAGAGCGGGGAATTACAATTGTTTCCAAGAACGTTTCTGTTGTTTACAAAGACACTAAAATAAATATCATAGATACTCCTGGTCACGCCGATTTTGGAGGTGAAGTTGAGCGTGTGCTTAATATGGCAGATGGGGTACTGTTATTGGTAGATGCCTTTGAAGGACCTATGCCACAGACTCGATTCGTTTTACAAAAAGCTATTGATCTTGGATTAAAACCTTGCGTTGTCATCAATAAAGTTGATAAGGAAAATTGTACTCCAGAAGAAGTACATGAAAAGGTTTTCGATTTAATGTTTGAACTGGGAGCTGAAGAATGGCAATTGGATTTTCCAACGGTATACGGTTCAGCAAAGCAGAACTGGATGAGCGAAGATTTTCAAAAACCGACCTCTAATATAGAACCACTTCTGGATATGGTAATAGAACATGTCCCAGAATTTAAACCAGAGCAAGGGTCTACTCAAATGTTGATTACTTCTTTGGATTTCTCATCTTTTACAGGACGTATTGCTATTGGTAGATTACAACGTGGTACTTTAAAAGAAGGCCAGCAAATCTCTTTGGTGAAAAGGGATGGTAGTATTGTAAAAACCAAAGTGAAAGAACTTTTTACTTTTGAAGGATTGGGTCGTAAAAAAGTACAAGAAGTTGTAGCGGGTGATATTTGCGCAATAGTTGGTATGGAAGGCTTTGAAATTGGTGACACGGTTGCTGATTTAGAAAATCCCGAAAAATTGAAAACCATTGCCATTGATGAACCTACAATGAGCATGTTGTTTACAATTAATGACAGTCCATTTTTTGGTAAGGATGGTAAATTTGTGACATCCAGACATATCAAAGAACGTTTGGAAAAAGAACTGGAAAAGAATTTGGCGCTACGCGTTGAAGAAACCGATAGTGCGGATAAATTCATGGTTTTTGGTCGAGGTGTTTTGCATCTTTCCGTATTGATAGAAACCATGCGTAGAGAAGGGTACGAACTTCAAATAGGACAGCCTCAGGTTATAATCAAAGAAGTTGATGGAGTAAAATGTGAACCAGTAGAACATTTAACCATTGATTTGCCAGAAGAAGTATCTGGAAAGGCAGTAGAAATGGTTTCCATTAGAAAAGGTGAAATGACCAGTATGGAAGCAAAGGGTTCTCGAATGCTTTGTGAATTTTTGATTCCGTCCAGAGGAATTATTGGTCTTAGAAATCAATTGTTGACTGCCACCGCAGGTGAAGCGATTATGGCTCATCGCTTTTTAGAGTACCAACCTTTAAAAGGGGATATTGCACAAAGGCAAAACGGGTCTCTGGTCTCTATGGAGAATGGTACTGCTATTCCTTATTCTATCGATAAACTTCAAGATAGAGGCAAATTTTTTATTGATCCGGGAGAAGATATTTACGAAGGACAGGTTATTGGTGAAAATTCACGTGGTGATGATATGACCGTTAATGTAACCAAGACTAAAAAATTATCGAATGTACGTTCTTCAGGTGCAGATGATAAGGCTAAAATTGTACCGGCTATAAAGTTTTCTTTGGAAGAAGCATTGGAATATATTCAGAAAGATGAATATGTTGAGGTAACTCCTAGTCATATTAGACTTAGAAAAATTTATCTAAAAGAAGTAGACAGAAAGCGAAACAAGATAGATTAAGCTTTTTCGCTTAAGTGACCATGATGCTGTTCTCTTAAACAAGCTACGGCAGCCCCAATAATACCGGCATGGTTCATTAATTCCGCTTTTACCACATCAGTTTCAATGGTAATTAAATGGTTGAATTCCTGCCATTTTTTTGATGTGCCCCCACCTACAATGATTAGGTCTGGAGAAATTATCAATTCTACCAATTTTAGGAACTTATTGAAGCGTTTGCCCCATCTTTCAAAAGTGAGACCTTCTCTTTCTTTTGCCGATGCAGCCGCCCACTCTTCAATTTTCTTGTATTTTTTATAAGGAATTTGACCCAATTCAAAATTAGGAAGCAATACGCCATTGTAAAAAGCACCACTACCTAATCCTGTGCCTATGGTGATCATGAGTACAAGTCCATTTTTCCCTTTTCCAACACCATAATTCATTGAAGCATAACCAGCAGCATCGGCATCGTTTAAAACGGTGAATTCATGGCCGGTAACTTTTGTGAAGAGTTCATCTATATTTACCCCAACCCAACTTGGATGCAGATTTCCGGCAGATTGGCAAACTCCATTTTTAACGATTGTTGGAAAACCACAACCAACAGGGCCGTCATACTTAAAATGATCAACAATTTGAGATATGACTTCTGCCATATCTTCTGGCTTTCTTGAACTGGGAGTAGGAATGCGGTATCTTTCCGTCAGCATTTCTCCAGTTTCGGCGTTTACCAACGCACCTTTAATACCTGAGCCTCCAATATCAATACCAAGAATTTCCATAAAAGGGAAGAAAATTTAGTTTTGACAAATAAACAAAAAACTTTTGGCGGTCAAAGGATTAACCGGTTAACAATATTCAATTATTTGTTAACGGTTCTCTTCAGAGGGCTGAATATAATAGTCTATAGAATTAAGGGAGTGATTTGAATCAATGCTATCCAAAATTTTGTCTATTGCCTTTCCAAACTCTGATAATGTGCCTAATTGCTTGTTTTTTCCAAGAGCGCTGGAAATAGTTTCATCGCTATTCCCAAATTCATATCCTCCATCTTTTATCCATAATAAGTTAAAGAGATGTTGCATGACTACATTCCCCAGCTGATCTATGGAAACGGCGATTTTTAAGGCAAATTCGCCAACTCCAACTAAGCCTTTGGTGAATAATTGTTGAAAAAAGCCGTAGACAAGCCCCAGCGGTCCGGTTAAAACCATTAAGATAATTGAGATTAAAAATAGAAGTATCCCAATTAAAGGTCTTGATTTTTTGTCCTTATTGCAATCCTGTTTTTTAAGAATCATGATCAAATCGCTTTTTGAATAACTTCAAAAACCTTACTGCCATCACATTTTAGTGTTTTGTGGGGATATTTTAGGATGAGCGCGTAATCATGGGTTGCCATGATTATGGTACGTCCATTTTGGTTAATGTCTTGCAGCACTTTCATGACCTCTACGCTTGTCTGGGGATCAAGATTTCCTGTGGGCTCATCTGCAAGAATGAGTTCGGGGTCATTTAATAGCGCACGGGCAATAGCTATGCGTTGTTGTTCTCCCCCAGAAAGTTCATGCGGAAACTTAAAACCTTTTGTTTTCATTCCCACTTTGTCCAAAACCTCTTCAATCTTGGCATCCATTTTAGAAGCATCTGTCCATCCGGTAGCTTTTAACACAAAACGGAGATTATTGTTTATGTTTCGGTCCGGCAGTAATTTAAAATCTTGAAAAACGATGCCTAGTTTCCTCCGTAAGAATGGAATATCTTTTTCTTGAAGTTTCTTTAAATCAAAATCCACTACACTGCCTGTTCCCTGTTTTAATGGAATATCAGCATACAAGGTTTTCATAAAACTACTTTTGCCACTTCCCGTTTTTCCAATGACATAAACAAACTCACCCTTCTTAACTTCTAAGGTGATATTGTTAAGAATTAAATTTTCATTTTGAAAAACAGCAACATCTTGTAATTTTACGATAGTTTCGGGCATAGTTTTACATTAAAAAAATAAAGGTACTAAGTTCTAAAATTATAAAGCGTTAAGCCTATCCAAATTTCGCTTCTTAGCTTTTAAATATACTTTGGCCCAAATTTTGACGTTATGTAAACAATCAATCGAGAACAGCGTAGAACACTATGAATCGAAAAAATCTCCTTCTTTTTCCCACTTTATTGGGTGCTTTTTTTATTGTTAAAGCTCAAGAAACCAAAATCTATTCACATGAGGACAAGGCTTTTCAAGATGCATTGGCCTTATATAACAATCAACAATATCAGGCCTCGCAGGCTGTTTTTGAAAAAGTAAAAACCACCACCAAAGACGGTGAAACCGAAGCGAACAGTGCTTATTATTCTGCCAATGCCGCAATTAGATTGGGTCAGCGTGGAGCGGATAAAAAAATGGAAGATTTTGTGGAGCGTTACCCAACTTCCACCAAGCGTAACTCTGCTTTTTTAGATGTTGCCGACTACTATTTTGAGACGGGAAAATATCCTTATGCTTTAAAATGGTACAGAAAGGTAGATCAGTCTGCCATGTCAAATGCGGAGAAGGAACGTTTTAACTTCAATAACGGCTATGCGTTATATGCTTCCAAAAAACCTAAGGATGCGGAACGCTATTTGAGCAAAGTGAGCAATTCACCAAAGTATGGTTCACAGGCTAAATATTATTTAGGATATATTGCTTACGAACAGGACGATTATGATGAAGCAAGCGCACGTTTTGACCAGATTACGGACCCTGAGTTGCTTAATGAAAAGTTGTCCTATTATCAAGCTGACTTAAATTTTAAACTTGGAAATTTTGAAGAGGCCATTGAAATAGCTAAAAAGCACCTGCCAAAATCTGACCGTAAAGAAATATCAGAACTCAATAAGATTATAGGGGAAAGTTACTTTAACCTTGAACAATATGGTGAGGCCATTCCCTATTTAAAAAAATATAGAGGTAAGAGAGGTAAATTAAGTAATACGGATTATTACTTAACCGGATATAGCCATTACAAAAAAGGTGACTATGAAGGAGCGATCCAACAGTTTAATAAAATTATAGGAGGCACTAACAGTGTTTCCCAAAATGCATATTATCATTTAGCGGAATGTTATTTAAAGCTAGACAAGAAATCAGAGGCGTTAAATGCTTTTAGAAATGCATCCCAAATGGATTTCAGTGCTGAGATTCAAAAAGATGCGCTTTTAAACTACGCAAGATTGAGTTATGAAATAGGAAATGCCTACGAACCCGTTCCGCAGGTGATGACCACTTATTTGGAAAAATACCCGAAGGATGAGCATCAACAGGAAATACAGGAATTGTTGGTGGATTCTTATATCACCTCCAAAAATTTTGAAGGGGCCATGACGCTACTAGAAAAGAATAAGGGGTATGCCAGTAAAGAGACCTATCAAAAAGTAGCATTTTACAGAGGTGTGGAATTATTCATGGATGGTGATTACGAACCAGCTTTTGAACGGTTTTCAAAATCCTTAAAAAGTGCGGAGAATGCAGATTTTGAATCACGCACCTTATACTGGAAAGCAGAATCTGCCTACAGGTTAAATAGGTTTGATGAAGCACTTGCAGATTTTAGCCAATTTCAGAAGCTTCCGGCATCAAAGAAAATGGAGGAATATCAAGATTTGGACTATAACCTGGGATACTGTTATTTTAAGTTGAAAGATTACGGCAAGGCAATTACATATTTTAAAAATGTAACCAATTCCGGTACTGAAGATGGCGAGCGGTTGAATGATAGTTATTTACGACTAGGAGACAGTTATTTTGTGACCAGTAAGTACAAATCCGCACAATCCGCTTATCATGAGTCATCCAAATTAAATGGCCCTGAACGAGATTACGCAGCATTTCAAAAAGCCTTGTGCAGTGGGTTTCTAGGAAACAATTCTGCTAAGATTGATGGATTAAATCAATTTTTAACCAGATATTCCAAATCTTCTTTACGTGATGATGCACTATTTGAACTTGGTAATTCTTATATCAAAAACAACAAAGAATCTATAGGATTACAAACGTATGACCGATTGGTGGATGAATTTGGCAGGAGCAAGTTTGCCCCACGGGCTATGTTGCGTCAAGGCTTGGTACATTACAACGCCAATAGAAACGATCAGGCTTTAACAAAGTTAAAGGGCGTAGTGCAGAAGTACCCGAATACACAAGAAGCAAAACAAGCCGTAGCTACTGCTAAATTGATATATGTGGATGAGGGTAGGGTTAGCGAATATGCAGCTTGGGCTAGAAACTTGGACTTTGTTGAAGTTACAGATGCTGAACTGGACAATGCAAGTTTTGAATCTGCAGAAAGAAAATATGTCGAAGGTAAGACTGATTTAGCTGTTAGAGGCTATGAGGACTACCTGAAAGAATTCCCCAATGGACTTCATGCGCTAAAGGTGAACTTTAATTTGGCCCAGCTCTATTTTTCAAAAGGAGATAAGGAAAAAGCATTGCCTAAATATCAAATTGTTGCTGACAGCGGCAATGGAGAATTTACAGAGCAAGCACTTACCAGGGTGTGCGAGATATTTGTTGGAAAACAAGATTATCAGAGCGCCATCCCATATTTGGAAACGTTGGAAAATACTGCAGAAATTGTTCAGAACAGAACCTTTGCACAATCCAATTTAATGAAAGGCTATTATGGACAAAAAGGTTATCGCCAGACCATAGCTTATGCAGAAAAGGTATTGAAGGCTCCCAAAATTGATAATCGGATTAAGAGTGATGCGCAAATCATGATTGCCCGCTCGGCCATTGCAACCAATAACGAACCTTTAGCGGAGACTGCATACAAAGAGGTAAGGAAGATAGCAATTGGAGAAATGGCGGCCGAAGCCTGGTTTTATGATGCCTATTTCAAAAATAAGAACCAAGATTATGAAGCTTCAAATGTATCTGTCCAAAAATTGGCAAAAGATTATTCAGCTCATAAAGAGTGGGGCGGAAAAGGTCTGATTATCATGGCTAAGAATTTTTATGGTTTGAAAGATGCTTTTCAGGCAACATACATCTTAGAAAGTGTAATCACCAATTTTGCCGAATATGATGATATCGTGGCAGAGGCAAAAGGAGAGCTTTCCATTATAAAAGCCCGTGAAGCACAAAGTAATTCTTCAGTAGATCCTAATGGGAACTAAACCACAGCAAATCATGTACAAGAACATCTATATATATTCAATTCTATTTTTGAGCTTTTGGGGCACTGTTTTAGCACAGGAAACCGATGATATTGGTACTGAAACAGTTACCGTTGTAAAACCGTATTCCCCCACTGTTTCAGATGCCTTTAAACTAAAATCGACTCCTAATCTGAATGATTCCATTGTGCTTCAAAAAAAGAAAATCAATTACAGTATTTTCTCTGTTCCTGTTGCCTCAACATTTACGCCAGCAAAAGGAAAGGCATCGAGAGTGAAGAAGACTCCAGCTCCCACCTTATACAATTCATATGCTTCAGTAGGGTTAGGGAATTTCAATAATGCTTTAGTAGATCTATACACCAGTAGAGAATTTAATAGAGGAGAGGATTTATTGGATTTTGGGTTTAGCCATCATTCATCTCGCGGAGATATTGAAACTACACCGCTTGAAGCTGATTTTTATAACACGAAGTTTGATGTTTCCTATGCGAAAAAAGACAGGGATATGGAGTGGGGCGCAGACCTTGGGCTCCAACATCAGTTATACAATTGGTATGGCATAGAAAACGGCGCTTTTGATGATGCTACGGTTGCTTCAATTGATGAAAGACAAAATTATTTTAATGCCGAAGCAAAAGCACACCTAAATTTGGAAGACTCCTTCTTTAAAAAGGGTAATATCTTGCTGAGACGATTTTGGGATGCCACAGAATCCGGAGAGAATCGTGTGGTTATCAAGCCAACTATAGAGCTTCCTATTACCGAAGAATTGGTGACCATCAATACAAAATTGGATTATGTAAACGGGAACTTCAAAAATGCATCTTTGAACAATACCGTAAACGATGGGGAGATTAACTATAGTCATTTTCAAGCTGGGGTAAACCCAAGTCTTTTAATATTAAGAGATGACCTTACCCTAAATTTGGGAGCCAATCTTGTATATGGATTGGATACGGAAAATAACGACAGCAACTTTTATATTTATCCAGCTGTAACAGCGTCTTATCGCTTACTTGATGAAACAGTAATTGCCTATGGAGGGTTAGAAGGAGAGCTAAAACAAAATTCTTACTACGATTTTGTAGAAGAGAACCCTTATGTTTCTCCAACCCTGTCCATACTGCCCACAGACCAACAATATGAAGGATATTTAGGTTTAAAAGGCCAATTACTTTCTAATGTAAGTTATAATCTTAAAGGCTCATACACTGCCGAAAATAGAAGACCATTATTCCTTTTAAATCCACAAAACTTGGTTAGGGATGATGAAAAGGGCTATTTCTATGGGAATTCCTTTCAGGTTTTTTATGATGATGTAAAAACCCTTGGCATTTTCGGAGAATTGAATATAGATGTAAACCGAAATTTTACTTTGGGCATCAATGCTGAATTCTATGACTATGATACCGAAACCGATAACCCAGCTTGGAACTTACCAAGTGTTAAAGGGTCTTTGTTCATGGATTACCAAATAGATAAGCAATGGTACCTTGGCGCCAATTTGTTTTATGTTGGCGAGCGTGAGGATTTGGTGTCAACAGCTGTAGCCAGTACTCCACCCAATTTGTTCCCTTCAACCATTGTGACATTGGATAGTTTTTTTGATGCCAACGCTCACGTTGGGTATCGTTTTAATGAACAACTTTCGGTTTTTGTAAAAGCTTCCAATATTGCCAATAATGATTATCAACGTTGGGCCAATTTTAGGGTTCAAGGTTTTCAGGCTCTAGCGGGGGTTTCGTATAAGTTTGACTTCTGATTTGTAGGAAAAATACAATAAGGTGTTAGGAAAATCGTTATACATCTTACTAATGACCTGCTTATTTTATCAAGGTCGATTGCTCCAATTCAATTGGAAGTCATGCGATTACGATTCATACACATATTGTCCCTTTCTCTTTTTACCCTGATTTTTTCGTCAGCGGTATCCCAGAACCTGGTACACAACGGTGGTTTCGAAGATTTTATAGAATGCCCAATTAAAATGAGCAATCTAAACAAAGACGCCGAATATTGGAGTGCCCCAACGTTGGGAACTACGGACTATTTTAATGAATGTAGCAAGACCAAGCTAGGAATTCCATTGAATTTTAAAGGAAAACAAGAAGCTTTTGAGGGAAATGGCTATGCTGGCCTGTATTTGTTTGCCCCAAAAGATTACAGGGAATATATTCAAGTACAGCTATCTGAAACCTTAAAAAAAGGACATAGGTATAGACTTAGTCTTTCTCTAAGTCTTTCTGAAAAATCCGACGGAGCAGTAATGGATATTGGTGCCGTATTTTCAGAAAAACCATTATCTATTCATACCAAAAGGCAGCTCTCAAATGCTACTTTGGCCTCTGAGATTACAAAAACCACGCATGCCAAACAATTTTCGTCCAATGGGTTTTATGATGATAAAAAGAACTGGATGCAAGTTGAATTGGATATTGTTGCCAAAGGATTTGAAAGCACCCTTATCCTAGGGAACTTTAAAAGTAACGGAGGTACAAACTATTTGGATTTTGGAAAGAATACGGTCAATGACGAAGGGTATTCATATTATTACTTAGACGATATTACACTCACATATTTAGGTCCTGAATACAAGCCGAATCAAAGTTATGTGCTTAATCATGTTAATTTTGATTTTGATCGCTTTGAATTGGAACCTAAAGCAAAACAAAGTTTAAAGGATGTTTATGAGTACCTAAAAAAGAACCCTAGTCTAAAGGTATCCATTAGTGGACATACAGACGATTTGGGCTCCGAAGAATACAATGAGGTATTATCTAATGAAAGAGCCAATACCGTTGCACGCCATCTAATACGTTTAGGGCTTGAAAAAACACGTATAACCTATGCTGGTTATGGAAATAAGATTCCTTTGGATAGTACACTTACAGATAAAGCCAGAAGGAAGAATCGCAGAGTTGAATTTGTGATGACCGAATTTGTTGATGAGTAATAACCTATCATCATCTACAATAGTACAACTTTACTTGCATTAAATCTGCCACTAGATAACTGGAAGGTTGGAAGAAGGGTTGAATCTAATTGGAACTATTGAAGACGCTGGCCAAAAGGTTTTCAGATGTGGGAAACAAAATTGCTTCATTCCATGAATCCCAATAAAATTTTTGGTGCAAGCTAGAACTGCCATCCAATAGTTTCTTTATATCGGTATCATATTCCAATACAATATTACCTGCATTGCCACCGCTTAAAACAAAAAAAGACTCTGGTTTATAACCTTTGGATTTGATGTTGATTTTCCAGTGAAAATCTTTTTCGCTACTGAGCAAAAAGGTACCCTCATAGTCGGTGTAGGTAATAATGTCCGTTGCATTTATTTCAACAGAAGCCCTATATACAGGAAATCCAAGTTGATCAACAACTTTGCCATTTATCTTATTTTGGCCAAAGCCTAAATAAGGAACAATAGATAAAACGAGCATATAGGTGACTATGCGCATCATAGTAAGATTTGGACTATAGTAACGAATTTTGTTGGAAATTAGTATTATAAGAAGTATGAAATTGGCAATGCCAAAAAATATCAAGTTAAACAATATGGGCTAAAAAACCACGTTTGTATAAGCGGTACGAGAACCTACAAATCAACATAACTATGTTTTACAAGGTTACTCGTATTTTTTTACTTCTCAGTTTTTGTTTTTTACTAGGAACTCCACTTTCAGGGCAAAATTTGATTTTAAACCCTGGCTTTGAAAATTATAAATCCTGTCCAGAGAACATCACCAATTTTGGTACTTTGCTTGAAGATGTTTCTTTGCCGACATCAAGTTCAGGTGACTACTTTAACGCATGCGGTTCAAGTGATTTTGGTGTGCCATCTAATTTTAAGGGCTCCCAAAAAGCGAATGAAGGCTCGGGTTATGTAGGACTTTATTTCTATGCATTGAACGATTATCGTGAATATATTCAGTTGAACACCAGCAAAACACTCAGAGAAAAACACCCTTATAAAATTACATTGCAATTGAGTCTTGCAGAGGCTTCTAGTTTGGCTTTGAAAAATATGTCAATTGTGTTGGTCAATAAAAAAGTAAAGTTCCCGAATGGTTCGGCTTTGACCGGTTCTCGTTTGGATTTACAGGAAGATGTAGCATTTCAAGTAGTAAAGCTTAAACCAAACAAATCATTGGCAAACACAGATGATTGGATAACGCTAACAGCTGAATTTGAGGCTAAAGGTTTTGAAAACCATATTATTGTGGGCAATTTTAATAACAACATAAATACAGAGTTGTTAGAACAAGAAGGGTCTATATTATCCAGCGACTTCTCTTATTATTATGTTGACAATTTAGCTTTGGAAGAGTTGCCAAGGGTTAATTATGAAAAAGACAAGATATACGTTCTAGAGCGCAATCCATTTGAGCCAAAAGGATACGAATTGGATGCTGAAGCAGTAGCGAGCGTTAAAAAAATATTCAAGTACCTTAAAGAAAATGCCGAGGTGCAAATGAAGATTACAGGTCATTCCGATAATGTTGGACAACCTGGATACAACAAGTTTATATCCTCTTTAAGAGCCAGGGCCGTTGCACTTTATCTTAAAAATCTTGGCATTGACGACAATCGCATTGTTTGGGAAGGTGTTGGGGACACAAGACCGCTCGGAAATGGAAAAATCAAAGAGAGTCATCTTTCCAATCGTAGAGTAGAGTTTGTGATGACCCAATTTGAAGATTAATAAGACGATAATAAATACATACGATTACATTTTCTATTTTTGAGGAAACCTTCAAAAATGAATAAGTTTCTTTTCTATTTTTCAATCACTCTTTTATTTGCTTCCTGTAATTCAAAAGAAGAGGTAGATTTAATCGTTTTCAACGCGAATGTCTACACTGTAGATGCCAATTTCTCCAAAGCAACCAGTATTGCTGTAAAAGATGGAAAAATTGTGGCAGTTGCTGATATTGAGGACATCAATCAAAAATATAAAGCAAAGAAAGAGATAGATGCAGAAGGAAAAACTATTGTTCCAGGATTAATAGATGCGCACTGCCACTTTTATGGATTGGGCCTTACCCAACAAGTTGTGGATTTGGTCGGTACTTCCAGTTTTGATGATATTATTGATAAAGTAGTGGCGTTTCAAAAAGAACACCCGGCCAACTTTATTCAAGGTAGGGGATGGGACCAAAATGATTGGGAGGTCAAAGAGTTTCCTACTAAAGATAAGCTTGATGAACTATTTCCTGATACCCCCATCGCTTTAGAGAGAGTAGATGGACACGCTTATTTAGTTAATCAAAAAGCTTTGGATTTGGCAGGAATTACTGCAAGTACTGAAATTGAAGGAGGGGAAATTGTAAAAAAGGATGGAAAAATAACCGGTGTATTGGTGGACAATCCCCAAAGAATGATAGATGCGGTTATTCCGCAGCCTAACCGGGCAACTCAAATTCAGGCACTAAAAGATGCAGAACGTTTGTGTTTAGATTACGGTTTGACCACGGTTAACGATGCAGGATTGTACAAATCCACAATTGAGCTGATCGATAGTTTGCAAAATGCTGGGGAATTGGCAATAAGGGTATATGCTATGGTGAGCAATACCAATGAAAACTTGGATTATTACTTGGATAAAGGAATTATTAAGACAGATAGGTTAAATGTTCGTTCTGTAAAAGTTTATGGCGATGGTGCTTTGGGTTCACGTGGTGCTGCACTAAGAGAACCATATTCGGATAAAGAAGAGCATTTTGGCGCTATGATTACTCCAGTGGACCAAATTGAAGGTTTGGCAGAACGTATTGCGGCTTCGGAATACCAGATGAATACCCATGCCATTGGGGACTCGGCAAACATTGTTGTTTTGAGAGCTTATAAAAAAGCACTTGAAGGGAAACCAGACAGACGCTGGAAAGTGGAGCATGCACAGGTAATCTCGGAAGCAGATTTTGATTATTTTGAAAATGGAATAATTCCCTCCATACAGCCTACACATGCTACTAGTGATATGTATTGGGCAGAAGATCGTTTGGGTGAAGAGCGTGTGCAAGGTGCCTATGCTTTTAAAACATTATTGGATAAAGCAGGTACGGTGGCCTTAGGTACCGATTTTCCAGTAGAGCGCGTAAGTCCTTTTTTAACATTTTATGCAGCTGTGGCGCGTCAAGATTTGGAAAAGTACCCAGAGGGAGGTTTTCAAATGAAGGATGCACTCTCTCGAGAAGAAACCTTAAAAGGAATGACTATTTGGGCGGCACACTCCAATTTTGAAGAAGGTGAAAAAGGAAGTATAGAAGCTGGCAAATTTGCTGACTTTGTGATTTTAAGTGATGATATTATGACCATGCCAGTTGATGGAATTCCTAACTTAAAAGCAGAGCAAGTTTTTGTTGGAGGAAATCAAGTAAAATAAAAAAGCGAGCCTTTTGGCTCGCTTTTTCAACATTAAAATTATTGTGATTATAAGCTCATAGCCAAAGAAACACGAGTGGTTCCCCATCCCATGACCATATTGCTTCCAGCTTCATCAAAAGCAATTGAGAATGCTTCCAAAGACTCGCTGTCAGTACTAGCTTTAGCAGTAACTCTAGCAACGTCTGCAGCACTATCATAGGAGTATGCTCCCCATTGATTCAAATTGCTATTCAGAATAACGGTCCATTCACTCTCTCCAGGAATGGTAAACAATGCATAAGTTCCAGCTTTTACAGATTTTCCACCAATTGTGGCATCCTTGTAAAAAGTAATTTCTGGTGCTTCGTTAGCTCCAGTTCTCCATACCTTACCTGCTGGTGCAAGTTCAGAAAGGCTACGACCTTTTAATTGTGGACGACTATAGATTACGCGAACAGCTTTTTCCGAAACTCTATAACTGGAAGGATAAGCAGCGATGTCAGCAGGGCTTTTATCTAAACCACCAAACTTTTGTGCTGTGGCTTCTGTAGAAAAAACCAATGCTAGGGTTAAGAAAGTAAGTAAGAATACATTTTTCATGATTAAAATTTTAGTTGTCCCCAAAACTAGCGTGTAATTGAATGGGGTTTTTATAAAGAGACGTTAAAATTTGACAACCTTTCAAAATGTTCAAGATTTGTGCGAAAGAACTTAAAAGTATATAGATTTATAGTTTAAATGGATTTTTTAGTTATAAATTGTAATTAAAAAGATGTTTGATGTTTCATTTATGAAACTATAAAATCATATTTGTATTAAAATTGTTATAAATATTAAAGATATGTGCGGAATTGTATGCGCGTTTGATGTTAAGGAAAGTACTGAAGCGTTGAGGCCTCAACTATTGGAAATGTCCAAAAAAGTTAGGCATAGAGGCCCAGATTGGAGTGGAATATATGCAGATGATAAAGCAATACTAGCTCATGAGAGGTTGGCCATAGTAGATCCAGCATCTGGAAAGCAACCACTTTTCAGTGCAGACGAAAAATTGATTTTAGCAGCTAACGGTGAAATTTATAACCATAGGGAACTTAGACAGCAGTTTGAAGGTAGTTATGAGTTTAAAACCAAATCGGATTGTGAGGTAATTTTAGCATTATACCAAGAGAAGGGTGTTGATTTTGTTGATGAACTGAACGGAATTTTTGGTTTTGCCATATATGATAGCGAAAAAGATGAGTATTTCATCGCAAGAGACCATATGGGAATTATTCCACTATACATTGGCTGGGATAAAAACGGAACCTTTTATGTGGCTTCAGAACTTAAAGCTTTAGAAGGAACGTGTTCAAAAATTGAATTATTTCCTCCTGGTCACTATCTACATAGTAAAGATGGTGAATTTAAAAGATGGTATAAGAGAGACTGGATGGATTATGAAACCGTAAAGGAGAATGAAACCAGTATTGCGGAGATTAGAGATGCTCTAGAGGCTGCGGTCCATCGTCAATTAATGTCTGATGTGCCTTATGGGGTTTTGTTATCTGGTGGATTGGATTCTTCGGTAACTTCTGCAGTTGCAAAAAAATACTCTCAAATGAGGATTGAGTCGGGAGATACCAAGGAAGCTTGGTGGCCCCAATTACATTCTTTTTCTGTTGGATTGGAAGGTTCGCCAGATTTGGCCGCTGCCCAAAAAGTGGCGGAGCATATTGGAACTATTCATCATGAAATAAAATTTACGATACAAGAAGGTTTAGATGCCATTAAAGACGTTATCTATAATTTGGAAACCTATGATGTTACTACCATAAGGGCTTCTACACCTATGTATTTAATGGCAAGGGTAATTAAGTCAATGGGAATAAAGATGGTTTTGTCAGGAGAAGGTGCTGATGAGTTGTTTGGGGGATACCTATATTTCCATAAAGCCCCAAGTCCAAAGGATTTTCACGAAGAAACAGTTAGAAAACTGGATAAGTTACACATGTATGATTGTCTTAGAGCTAACAAATCACTTGCTGCATGGGGAATTGAAGGACGAGTTCCGTTTTTGGATAAGGAGTTTATGGATGTTGCCATGCGCATCAACCCAAAAGATAAAATGATTAATGGGGAGCGTATGGAAAAATGGGTGGTTCGTAAAGCGTTTGAATCGTATTTGCCTCACAGTGTAGCTTGGAGGCAGAAGGAGCAATTTTCAGATGGAGTGGGTTACAGCTGGATAGATACATTAAAAGAGCTGGTGGATCAGGAAGTAAGTGATGAACAATTGGCAAATGCCCATTTTAAGTTTCCCATACAAACACCCGCAAGTAAAGAAGAGTACTATTACCGTTCTATTTTTGAAGGGCATTTCCCTTCAGATGCAGCGGCATTGAGCGTTCCACAGGAACCTTCGGTGGCTTGCAGCACAAAAATAGCTTTGGAGTGGGATGAAGCCTTTAAAAATATGAATGATCCTTCTGGAAGGGCAGTAGCTAGCGTACACGAAGATGCATATGTAAAATAACCAACCAATTTATAGAATATGTTGTAGGAAGATGCCGTTTTGTTTCATTTTCAATTAGTCAGAAAAGCCCCTTAACTAAGGGGCTTTTTGATGCTTTCCAAGGTAGGTTTCACATTAAAAACCAAACCTTATTTTTCCACATTCACTTGTTGATAACTTAGAGGTTGCAAATGGCTTCAAGTACCTAATTCCATTGGGTATTCCTTATATTTGTAAGATTTGAAAATTTCAAGGCTAATAAAGAAAATATATGAGCGAAGAAGCTAAAAAAGACCAATATTCAGCGGACAGTATTCAGGCCCTGGAAGGGATGGAACACGTGCGCATGCGACCTTCCATGTATATAGGTGATGTTGGGGTTAGAGGACTGCACCATTTGGTATATGAAGTGGTTGATAATTCCATAGATGAAGCTATGGGTGGCCATTGTGACACTATTGATGTTATTATTAATGAAGACAATTCCATAACAACAAAAGACAACGGTAGAGGAATCCCTATCGACCTTCATAAAAAGGAGGGTGTTTCTGCTCTAGAGGTGGTAATGACCAAGATTGGTGCTGGTGGTAAGTTTGATAAAGACTCTTATAAGGTTTCTGGGGGTCTACATGGTGTTGGGGTTTCCGTAGTTAATGCTTTGTCCGCTCATTTAAAGGCCACGGTCTTTAGAGAAGGAAAAGTATGGGAGCAAGAATATGAAAGAGGTAAAACCCTATATCCTGTTAAAAGCGTAGGCGAGAGTCAAGAAACGGGTACAGTGGTGACCTTTATACCAGATGAAACCATTTTTTCCCAAACCATAGAGTATAGTTATGATACTTTGGCAAATAGAATGCGTGAGCTTTCTTACTTGAATAAAGGTGTTACTATTACCCTTACAGATAAGCGAAATAAGGATGATAAAGGAGAATACATCTCGGAAACTTTTCATTCTAATGAAGGATTAAAAGAATTTATCAAATTTTTAGATAGTAATCGTGAGCCACTTATCCAAAGTGTAATCTCAATGGAGGGTGAAAAAAATGGAATTCCCGTAGAAGTAGCTATGGTCTACAATACAGGGTTTACCGAAAACCTTCATTCTTACGTAAACAATATCAATACTCACGAAGGAGGAACTCATTTGTCAGGTTTTAGAAGAGGATTAACATCTACCTTAAAAAAGTATGCAGATAGTTCTGGAATGCTTGATAAGCTAAAATTTGAGATTGCTGGTGATGATTTTAGAGAAGGGTTAACAGCCATTGTTTCGGTTAAGGTTGCAGAGCCTCAGTTTGAAGGTCAGACCAAAACTAAATTAGGAAATAGGGAGGTGACCAGTGCCGTAAGTCAGGCAGTTTCAGAAATGCTGACCAATTATCTGGAAGAACATCCAGACGATGCAAAAGTAATAGTCCAAAAAGTTGTTTTGGCAGCTACAGCAAGACATGCAGCTGCAAAGGCTAGAGAAATGGTCCAACGCAAAACGGTAATGAGTATTGGAGGTCTTCCAGGAAAATTATCAGATTGTTCAGATCAGGATCCTGCCAATTGCGAAGTGTTCTTGGTAGAGGGTGACTCTGCAGGAGGAACAGCCAAACAAGGAAGAGATAGAAAGTTTCAGGCAATATTGCCTTTACGTGGTAAAATCTTGAATGTTGAGAAAGCTATGCAACACAAGGTTTTTGAAAACGAAGAGATTAAAAATATCTACACGGCACTTGGTGTTACTATTGGAACAGAAGAGGATAGTAAAGCATTGAACCTTGAAAAATTACGCTACCACAAAGTAGTAATCATGTGTGATGCGGATGTAGATGGTAGCCACATTGAGACCTTGATTCTTACATTCTTCTTCAGATATATGCGTGAATTGATAGAAGGGGGACATGTTTACATAGCAACCCCACCATTATATCTTGTTAAGAAAGGTACTAAAAGAAGATATGCTTGGAATGATGAGGAACGTGATCAGATTGTAGAATCTATGAATGGAGCCGCGGGAATACAACGTTACAAAGGTCTTGGTGAAATGAATGCAGAGCAATTATGGGATACCACAATGAATCCTGATTTTAGAACTTTGCGACAAGTTACCATAGATAATGCAACAGAAACTGATCGTATCTTCTCAATGTTAATGGGGGATGAAGTGCCTCCAAGACGTGAATTTATAGAGAAAAATGCCGTCTATGCGAACATAGATGTATAGATAACTGCTGTTTCACAACAAAAACTCGCTCTTACAAAGCGAGTTTTTTAGTTTTAGGAAAAATTTTACAAGATGAAAAGAATTGTTCTTTTATTCGCATTAAGTAGTTTTTCCTTTGGAATAGCACAATCTAATTTAAATGATCTCTTAGCAGCCGGTCTAAATGACGCCGAGCGATTCACAACAGCTTGGTTAGCTCCGGTAACTGAAGCAGGGGTTTATAGTATTTCCAATGGATGGTATAATTCAGCTGATGCAAAACCATTAGGTGGGTTTGAAATTTCTATTATTGGTAATATAACAGGATTCAAAAATAAAGCTGATAAAAAAGCTTTTACGCTAAATACGGCGGATTATGAAAACCTTACGTTTGTTGATGGCAGTACTTCTAAAGAAGTAGCAACGGCACTTGGTGATATAGAAGGAGTTGATGTTGCAATTAACGCAACTATTGAAGGACAACAGGTAAGTACAGAATTTGAATTACCATCTGGTTTGTCTTCGGAGGACCTAAACTTTGTTCCTTCAGGATATATTCAAGCTAGCGTGGGTTTAATCAAAGGAACTGAGGTTAAAGCTAGATTTTTACCAAAAATAAAAACAGATGATGTCTCCATTGGACTTATTGGTTTTGGAGTTCAACATGATTTTACAAAACACCTTCCTGCAGACAAATTACTGCCTGTCGCAATCTCTGCGGTAATTGGATACACCAAATTAAGTGGTGAGTATGATTTTACTAGTACGGAAGCTATAAGTGGTGAAAACCAGCGTATTGACGCTCAATTTAGTTCTTGGAACTTTAGTGCTGTAGTTTCTACACGTCTGCCTGTCATCAATTTTTATGGAGGCCTTAATTATATCACCGGAAAAGCTGATACCGATATTTTAGGTAGATATGAAATTGAAACCATCGCCGCACCAATTGTTTATAATGATCCGTTTGCCATTAGTAATAAAGTGAGCGGAGTATCAGGAAACATTGGAACAAAATTGAAGTTGGGTTTCTTTAGATTAAATGCAGACTATAACATAGCCGAATTTAGCACTTTTACATTTGGAGTGAACTTCGGATTTAGATAGAAAATAACATTATAACATAAAAAAAGCCCCAACGAAAGTTGGGGCCTTTTAATTTTCATATTGCGCGTCTTCTTAATTACTCTCTAGTGGCGAAGACGGTGCCATTCTCTAGAGCTAATATTTCTGGGTCATTGGTCTCTTCCAAACTTACAATAACATCGGTTATTTCAGTATCTGAATAAATAATGGTATAAACGCCATTTTCTTCAGACCATTTAAAATCGGTGTAAAATAATAAGTTGGATTCAGAATAACTTTGGTATCTACCTAAGTAGACGTCGTTGAAAATCCACTCCTCTCGGGTGGCGTTTTCGTTTTTGTTTTCAAGAGTTGAGCCAGATCTAGCCCAGATACCTAAAATAGGATCATTATTTTCTGGGATACTGGTACAGTTGCTAATAGCAATTATGCATACAATTGACAACAATGAAAAGAACTTTTTCATAGGCTAAGTAGGTTAAACGTAATTTGGGATTATTAGAACGCTGATTTATAAAGAACTATTGTTGCAAATTCGATGTATGGTATACCTAACATATATTTCTTCGTTGAACTACATATTTTATTAACATTAGGTTTAATTTACCTACAAGACTATAGGAAAATAGATGTTGTGTAAAATGTCAAAAATCAGTTTTTTTCTTACCTAAATGCCTTATTTTTGAACGATTAAAATTTAAACCTAAAAAGATGAAAGTTACCGTAGTAGGAGCAGGCGCTGTTGGTGCAAGTTGTGCCGAATATATCGCAATGAAAAATTTTGCATCAGAAGTTGTCTTATTGGACATTAAGGA
The DNA here is from genome assembly GCF_947499585.1 of uncultured Allomuricauda sp. Classification (GTDB taxonomy): domain Bacteria; phylum Bacteroidota; class Bacteroidia; order Flavobacteriales; family Flavobacteriaceae; genus Flagellimonas. The sequence goes on from NZ_CANMOO010000001.1 coordinate 192,935, forward strand.
AGGATATGCAGAAGGGAAAGCAATGGATTTAATGCAAACGGCTTCCTTAAATGGTTTTGATACCAAAATTACGGGAAGTACAAGTGATTATTCCAAAACTGCTGGTAGCGATATCGCTGTAATTACATCAGGTATTCCTCGTAAACCGGGAATGACACGTGAGGAACTTATAGGTATTAATGCGGGAATTGTAAAGACAGTATCATCTAGCCTTTTAGAGCATTCACCAAATGTTATTTTAATTGTTGTAAGTAATCCAATGGATACCATGACCTATTTGGTACATAAAACCACAGATTTGCCAAGACATAGAATTATAGGCATGGGCGGCGCTTTGGATAGTGCTCGTTTCAAGTACAGATTGGCAGAGGCATTAGAAGCCCCAATCTCTGATGTAGACGGTATGGTGATTGGCGGTCATAGTGATACAGGTATGGTTCCATTAATTGGCCATGCAACAAGGAATAGCGTTAAGGTTTCAGAGTTTTTAGCAGAAGACCGTATGCAACAAGTTGTTGAAGACACCAAAGTAGGAGGTGCCACACTTACAAAACTATTGGGAACCAGTGCATGGTATGCCCCTGGAGCTGCTGTTTCTGGATTAGTACAAGCAATTGCTTGTGATCAGAAAAAAATGTTTCCATGCTCTACACTTTTAGAAGGAGAATATGACCTTAATGATATTTGTATAGGTGTGCCTGTAATACTAGGTAGAAACGGTATTGAAAAGATTGTAGAAATTGAATTAGGCGACGCAGAAAAGGCCAAAATGCAAGAAAGCGCGGAAGGAGTTAAAAAAACTAACGGCCTACTTCAACTGTAAGCTTTGATACATTTTAAGATTTAAAATAAATGGGCAGGAGACTGCCCATTTGCAATTCCACTAAATTCTATTGGCAAATCTTGTGGGAAATGATATATTTGCACGCTGTTTAAGAAAACTTCTAAAAATTTAATAATCAATGCAAAATAAAGGACTTATAAAGCTTTTTGCGCTCCTTTTTGGTTTGGTAAGTATTTATCAGCTTTCCTATACATTTATCGCAAGTAAGTTAGAAGGGGATGCCGAAACATACGCCATTACTCAAATTTCGGAAGCTGAGGAAGATTATGTGGCTAAGCGTGAGGCTTTAGAAGCATCATATTTAGATTCCATTGGTAGCAACCCTGTCTTGGGATATACCAGTTATGACGATGCTAAGAAAAAAGAACTGAATAAAGGATTGGACCTTAAAGGAGGTATCAATGTGACCTTACAGATTTCTGTAAAAGATATCTTGAAAGGTCTTGCAAACAATACTAAAAACCCAATTTTCAATAAAGCTTTGGCGGATGCCGATGCTGCTTCTAAGAATAGCGATAACACCTATTTGGAGTTGTTTTTTGAAGCTTTTGATAATATAAAGGGAGATGCCAAATTAGCTTCCCCCGATATTTTTGCAAACAAGGGATTGAGCGATGTTGTCAATTTTCAGATGACCGATGACCAGGTTAAACCTATCATTAGAACTAAGATTGATGAATCTATCGTTTCGGCTTTTGAAGTACTTCGTGAACGTATTGATGGTTTTGGAGTAACGCAACCTAACATTCAGAGAGAAGGAAATTCTGGCCGTATTTTGGTGGAATTACCTGGAGCAAGAGACATTGCAAGAGCACAAGAATTATTGTCAAGCACAGCTCAATTGGAGTTCTGGGAAACCTATGCACAGAGCAATCAGAGCTTGGGAAGCTTTTTTGTTAATGCAAATGAGAAACTTAAAGAGATTTTAGAACCTGTTAAAGAAGAGGAAGAAATCTCTAAACCAGAATCAGAAATTGATTCTTTATTATCAGATGTTGCCCAAGATTCTTTAGACTTAACAACTCAAGCAAACCCATTATTGGGTAAATTGATTCCTGCTAGCCCAGGTAGTCATGCAATTGCTAGAGTATTGGTTACTGATACTGCCGAAATAGGTGGATACCTTAGAATGCGAGAAATCAGAAGGCTTTTGCCAAATGATGTACAGTTTACTAAATTCCTTTGGGAACGATCTGCTAAAGATTCTGAACTGGCAGAATTGTACGCTTTAAAATCGAATAGAGACAATACTCCTAGAATAAGTGGAGATGTGGTTTCTGATGCACAAGACACTTTTGATCAATACAACAAGGCTGCGGTAAGCATGACCATGAATACAAAAGGCGCAAAGGAATGGGAAAAGTTGACTGGCGACGCTTTCAACAACCAAACTGGTATTGCTATCGTCTTGGATAACAAAGTATATACCGCTCCAGGAGTTTCCACAGGACCTATATCAGGTGGTCGTTCAGAAATTACAGGAACGTTTACCGTAAATGAAACCAAAGATATTGCGAACGTATTGCGAGCAGGTAAATTACCAGCCTCAGCGGAGATAATTCAATCAGAGGTTGTTGGTCCATCTTTAGGACAAGAGGCTATAGATAGTGGTTTTATGTCTTTCTTGATAGCCATGATGTTTGTATTGGTTTGGATGGTTTTCTATTATGGAAAAGCTGGAATCTTTGCAGATATCGCTTTAATATTGAACATTGTATTAATTTTTGGAGTACTTACAAGTTTAGGTGCTGTATTGACTTTACCAGGTATTGCCGGTATTGTTTTGACCATAGGTATGTCTGTGGATGCCAACGTACTGATATTTGAACGTATTAAAGAAGAATTGGCACGTGGTAAAGGAAAGGCACAAGCTGTAGCTGATGGTTTTAGCAATGCACTGTCCTCTATTTTAGATGCGAATATCACAACAGGACTTACTGCAATCATACTTTTCATCTTTGGTTCAGGTCCAATTAAAGGATTTGCAACTACCTTATTAATAGGTATTGTTACTTCTTTATTTACAGCAATTTTTATTACACGCTTGTTGGTGGATTGGTATGTTTCCAAAAAGGGAAGAAGCCTAGATTTCTCTACACCCATAACCAAGAACCTGTTCAAGAATATGACCATCAATTTCTTGAGTAAACGTAAGATTGCTTATGTGGTTTCTTTGATTCTTGTTGGTGTTGGAGTGTTCTCTTTGTTCACTACTGGATTGCAACAAGGGGTTGATTTTGTTGGAGGACGTTCTTATCAAATCCGTTTTGAAAAAGCCGTTAATCCATCTGAGATAGCCTCTGAACTAAATACTGTATTTGGTAGTGGAACCAATGTAAAAACTTTTGGTGAAGCCAATCAGATTAAAGTGACTACACCTTACAAGGTGGAAGTTGAAGGTATCGAAGTGGATAATGAAATTCAGAATAAATTATATACATCACTGCAGAAATATTTGCCAGATGGGACTTCTTTTGAAGACTTTACGGTAGGAGCATCAGTGCAGTCAATAGGCATATTGCAATCCGTTAAAGTTGGTCCGACCATTGCGGATGATATTAAGAACAACGCCTTTTTAGCGATTATTGGTTCTTTGGCTGTTGTGTTCTTATATATCTTATTACGATTTAGAAAATGGCAGTTCTCTTTAGGGGCTGTTGTAGCGGTATTCCACGATGTTATGATCGTATTGGGGATTTTCTCTTTAACGGGTAGTATTATGCCGTTTAACATGGAGATTGATCAAGCTTTTATTGCAGCAATTCTTACCGTTATCGGTTACTCCTTGAACGATACGGTGGTAGTGTTTGACCGTATTCGAGAGATTGTAAATCTAAAAGGATGGAACAACGGAGAAAATATTAATCAAGCATTAAATAGTACTTTGAGTCGTACATTGAATACCTCATTAACTACATTAATCGTATTATTGGCCATCTTCGTCTTTGGGGGAGAAAGTCTAAGAGGATTTATGTTTGCTATGATTGTAGGTGTAATTGTAGGTACATATTCTTCTGTATTTATAGCAACACCTATCATGTTTGATGCATTGAAGAAGAAAATAGCGGGAGCTGACGAATAGGCTTCTATAAGATTCATAACATAAAAAAACCACCTTAAAGGTGGTTTTTTTGTACCCTTAAAATCTATTTAGTTTTTTCTGCTATAATTTTCATCAATGTAGGCTATAGCTTGTTTTTGAGTTAGTATGGCAAAGTTTTTATACCGATGGTGGACATCTACAATCTCATCCAAAGCTTTATCAGCCAATTCTTTGTTTTCCCAAGTATTCAATTCGCTTACAACCGTAGCTAAACATCCCTTTTTATAGGCAATTTGCCCCAAAACATGAATTAGCGTGTTTTTTACGAGAGCCGTTGGGTCATGTTGTAATTCTTTTAATAATGGGAGAATATCTTGGGGGTGCTTTCTTCCCCTTAGTTCTATACCATGACAAATCTCTCGCCTAACTTCTTTGTCTGGATGGTGCAGGTATTTTTTAGCCCAGTTTAAAACGGGAGTTGGGTTTTTCTCCCCCATTTTTTTAATCGAACCAATCACGGCATTTCTAACGGAGTGGTGTTCATCAAACAGACCCTTATCAAAAAAGTGCTCTACATTTTCAAAATTAATCTTGCCTAATTCTCCAGCTGCGTTGATGGTAGTCTGTCTTACTTTTTCAAGTTCAGATTCTATGAGTCCATTAAGAAGAGAAATGATGATTGATGTATCAACTTTGTTGTTTTTATAAATTTTTCCAATGCCCAAATACCCGGTTTTTCTAATATAGGTATCCTCATCTGAAAAATACTTAAGAATGGTTTCTGTTCGTTTTTTTTGAAGGTCGTGCAGTATGTCCGATTCGATTGTATGAACTAGGTCTACTCGTTGTTCTTTTGACAAATCATAAAAACCCATGGTTATTAAATTTATTTTGGAGGTAAGGACATTACATATTCAAATCCTTTTTGAAGATATTTCCCCAATGTTTCTTCATCCTCCAATAACGATTCAGGAATCAAGACATATTCCCGCATCGTTGCACCATAGGATATAAAAGGTTTAGCTCCATAAGTTTCATCAAACTTGACCGTATCTTCCTTGGAAAGGCGAATTCCTAATTCTCCATCTTTATTGAGCAGTGAAAACATATGCCCATTAGCAGAAGTATAGGGCATGGTTTTCCCCTTTCTAACAAAGTTGGAATTTGCATCTACCACCTTATCGTATAGCTGAAGTATTTCTTCTCGCACAAGATTTCGATTTAAATTAAATTTTTGGTCATTGCCTGAAACTCAAAATGTTCCTTTCCAATTTGGAAATCATGGTCACCAATGGTTTCAAAATCATTTTTTTCATAGAACTTGATTGCCCTCACATTAGTTTTTAAAACGGATAACCAAATTTTTTCGGAGTTGCTCATAGCTGCTCTACTCAGCAGTTCATTTTGTAGTGAGTGACCAACTTTCTTGGATAGAAAATCTTTCAAGACATATATTTTCTGAAGTTGGCACACATTTTCCGCAGCAATAAATTTTGATGGGGAGTTTAGTTTCAATTTAGCATAACCAACAGGAAGCTCATCAATATAGGCAAGCCAAAAAATATTATTCGGCTTTTCAATACTATTACGAATTTTTTGAACCCCAAAAGTCTGATCTAAATATTGGTACAAGTCGGTTTTATCAGAAAAGAAATGACCAAAGGTTTCTGTAAAAGTAATTCTGGCTAAAAGCGCTATATATGTTGCATCTGATGTTGTAGCTTCAACTATTCGCATGATTTGTTACTTTTCCGGTCGAACCATTTTTATTCATAGCTAAAATGTAATCAAATTGTGGCTCTAATCCAACCTCAGTTCTGTGGGAAACAAAAATAATTGCTGTTTCACTTTCTTGCGAAATTTTGTTGACCAAAGCAATAAATAGTGCTGCACTGGCATCATCCAAACCAGCAGTGGGTTCATCCAAGATTAGTAATGGAGGATGTTTTACCATTGCCCTTGCCGTCATAACCAATCGCTTTTCCCCTGTGGTAAGTTCCAAGAATGGGATTTTTCTTTTGTCATAAAGCTGTAAAAGTTTTAGCCATTGATTCGCCAAACGTTTTTCTTGATCAGATGGATTGGTATAAAGACCTACGGAATCATAAAACCCTGAGATGACCATATTCTCTGTAGTATGGTATCCTCTAAATTTATCCGTCATTGCTGGAGTAAAATATCCAATTTCCTTTTTTAAATCCCACACACTTTCTCCACTTCCTTTTTTTTGGCCAAACAACGTAAGGTCTTGCCCGTATCCTTTGTGGCTATCACCTGTAATCATTGATAGTAAGGTGGTTTTTCCACTACCATTAGGACCAATAAGCTGCCAGAATTCACCTTTATTAATAGTCCAATTGATGCTATTCAAAACTTGACGGCCATCAAAACTGACGGATACGTCTGCGAAATTGATAAGCTGCGTGTCCTCAACTTCTGAGGGTTTAATCGGCGATGGAATGGTTTCAATGAATTTAATGGAGGCTTGTTCGTGCTGTTCCCAGAATGTTTCTGGTGAAGCGTAAGAGAACAATTTGTTTCCATCTAGTTTGAAGAAATCTGTGGTTATTAGTAAAATATCGTTTGAACGACTTACCAGCTGAACTAAACTGGTGGTTTTGCAAATAGATAATAATTGTTCTTTTAAATTGGTCTGGGTGGCAATGTCTAAATTGTCAAAAGGGTTGACCAACACCAAAAAATCAGGTTTTTGCTCCAGTAAATGACTCAGCAGGGCTTTTTTTTGTTCTCCACTGCTCATAGATTTTAAGGATTGGGAAATTCCTTGAGTTAGAATTTTAGTGTCGTGCCGTTCTTCTTCGTCCATGAAACGTTCAATCTCAGATCTTGAGAAAAGCAATCCTTTTTTATTGTGTAATTCTTTAAACTCATCAATAACCGAGTTACTCAATAGATCATGCACCAAACCTTTAGTTTGGGACTTATTGTTGATCAGTATCGCGTAGTTTTTATGCTGATTCATTCAACTATCAATATCCAGAATTGGATTACTGTTCTGAAAATAAAGATTATCCTTGATTTACCCTAAAAATATGAACGGGATTGTCCTTGTAGGTGGTGGTTTTGTCCAAGTGCATACTGTTTTTGAGTGCCACTTTTTGTGAAGGAATGTTGTCAATATGAATTATAGAGATCAAAGAATTTGCAAAGTTATTCTCAAAGGCAAAATCTTTACATTTTTGAGCTGCTTCAAAAGCAAAACCTTGTAACCAGAATTCAGGTAAAATGGAATAACCAATCTCTAATTCTTCAACTTCATCAACATTTTGAACCAAAAGACCGCACATGCCAACCAATTGGTTTGTTTCTTTTAGGATTAGGGCGTTCATACCACCCAATCCTAGGTCATATCGTTCAAAAACTCGCACAAACTGTTCTTTGCACGCTACTGAAGGATCAGTGGGTAATCCATCCCAATATTTAGTGGATAATGGATTTTGATAGAATGGCATCCAATCATCGAAATCTGAAGATAGAAACCTTCTAAATTCTAATCGCTCTGACGTTTGATTTTCTAATAGGTAAAGTGACATCTATTCTTTAGTAAAGGATATGGCATCACCAATATCCAATCCCAATCTTTCGGAAAGGCCTGCATTAATTTCCAACACATATTTTACTGGAACTTTGGAAGAAAGCCCTGTTTCATTGTATGGTTGGGCATCTCTCTGAAAACTGGCAATTTTTAAACTTTCATCGATATAGATAATATCCAAAGCAATTTGTGTGTTCTTCATGTAAAAAGAGTGCATGGCCACATCAGGAAAAATAAATAACATTCCTTGATTGTCTTCCATGGATTCACGATACATTAATCCAGTCTGGGTTTCATATTCAGATTCAGCAATTTCAATATCTAACTGGGTTAATATGGAATCGGTTTCTTGTTTTAAAATAGTTAGAACCCCTTCTTTTGTGAAGCTGATAGCCTCAGTTTTTATTTCCTTTTTGGATTCTGTTTTGCAAGATTGCAATAACAGAACAGAAATAAATAAGACTGTAAAAAGTGTACGCATTCTAGCTGGCAGTTTTAGTTGAACCTGGTCTAAACATAAAATATATTCCTACTAGAATCATTGGAATACTTAACCATTGTCCTGTGGAAAGAAGCCCCAATGACTCCTCAAAACCTCCTTGGCTCTTCTTAAAGTATTCCACAAAGAAACGAATGGTCCACAATCCTACCATAAAGAAACCAAACAGGTAACCTGTCTTATCTTTTTTGTCTGTTTTCCAATACAAAAAATATAGTGCCACGAACACAAAAAGATAGCAAACACCCTCATATAATTGTGCCGGGTGTCTGTATGGAATTGATTCTAAAACGCTTGAAAATTCCGGATTGTTCTCAATTGCTTTATAGGCAGCACTAGCAGTCTTTTCTTTGGTGATGGACATAGCTTTGTAAGCGGGCATATCATCTGAATCTCTTATAAAACGAGTGGCCAAAGCAAAAGATTTGTCCACAATTTTTCCATTTATTTCTGAATTGAAAAAATTTCCCAGTCGTACAAAACCAGCTCCGATAGCAGTAGCAACGACCATTCTGTCAAGCAGCCAAAGCATTTTTATATCCTTCCATTTTCTGCAATACAGCCATACACCAATAATGGCCGCTATTGTAGCGCCGTGACTTGCCAATCCCGTGAAACCTGTGAATTCATAACCGTTTATAAACCCAAATAAAGACTCGTTCGCACTTTCTCGGATAGGCAATAGGATTTCCAATAAGTGGTTTTTGTAATAGTCCCAGTCGTAAAAAAAGACATGTCCTAAACGTGCTCCTAACATTATGGAAACTACTCCATGGATAAAAAGCGAATCTAATTTTTCCATCGATTTTTTTTCATTCAGGAAAATTCGCTTCATAATATACCACCCCACAACAAAAGCTGCAATCCAGAGTAAGTTGTAATATTTAATCTGGATAAAACCCAATTTAAATAGGGTGCCATCTGGATTCCAATTAAAGCCTAGGAAGTACATGTGTAAAATTTTTGGGCTAAGATAAATGTTTTGGACGGTTGCCAAGTTAGATTAACTTGATTTTTAGAAGTTCAGCTTTAATAGTGAATTAGCGCATGCTCTCCTTCTAAAATAGATTCTACTAAGGAACAGGGTCATATCCTTTACCGCCCCATGGGTTGCAGCTAAAAATTCGCTTTATGGACAACCACCCTCCTTTAAAGAGGCCATGCTTTTTTAATGCTTCTAAAGTATAGGCAGAACAAGTAGGGGAGTACCTGCATGTGGCGGGGGTATATGGTGAAATCAAAAGCTGGTATAATCTTACCAAAAGAACAAAAGGAGCAATAAGGATTTTTTTAATCGACATTCCTTTTATTCAATATGATTTATCCGTTTAATTTATGCTGAAACTAGTGCCGTCTTTTCCATCTTTAAGCTGAATGCCCAAGGCAGTCAATTTATCCCTTATCTGATCAGAAGTGGCAAAATCTTTATTGGCACGTGCTTGATTTCGTAGCTCGATCAACAAATCCATAACACCGTTCAATGCATTGGAATCATCTTTTACAGTGGATTGATTTTCCAGCCCTATAACATCATAAACAAAGGTATTCAATGTATTTAGAAGTAAGGTTTTATCCTCCTCACTAATACTCTCGTTACCTTCTTTGATTAGATTGATGTGTTTAACGGCATCAAAAAGATGCGCAATCAGGATAGGGGTATTAAAATCATCATTCATGGCATCATAGCATTTTTGCCGCCAAGTGTTAATGTCGAAATCAGATTTGGTTCCAGTGCTAAGGTTCTTAAGATTTTCCATCCCATCCATCAAACGATTATATCCTTTTTCCGAAGCTAGGAGCGCATCATCACTTAGGTCTAAAATACTTGTGTAATGAGCCTGCATCATAAAAAACCTTACAGCAGATGGAGCGTATGCTTTACTTAGAATATCGTTTTCACCAGTAAAAATCTCTGAGGGATATATATTATTTCCAGTAGACTTGGACATTTTTTTCCCATTCAAGGTCAACATATTGGCATGCAACCAATATTTAACTGGGGACTTTCCTTTGCTAGCTTCTGCCTGGGCAATTTCACATTCGTGATGTGGAAATTTTAAATCCATTCCGCCACCGTGAATATCAAATGTCTCACCAAGATACTTGGTGCTCATTGCGGTACATTCCAAATGCCAACCGGGGAAACCATCTCCCCATGGAGAAGGCCAACGCATAATATGCTGTGGTTCTGCTTTTTTCCAAAGGGCAAAATCTTGAGGGTTTCTTTTTTCATCCTGTGCGGTAAGCTCACGGGTATTGGCAATCATATCTTCCAACTTTCTCCCACTAAGCTTGCCGTATTCGTTACTCTCGTTAAATTTTAGAACATCAAAGTATACGGAGCCATTTGCCTCATAAGCATAACCTTTTTCAAGAATTTCTTTTATGATTTCTATTTGCTCAATAATATGACCTGTAGCTGTGGGTTCTATACTGGGGGGTAAAAAGTTGAATTTTTGGAGCGTGTTATGAAAATCAACAGTATACCGTTGAACTACTTCCATTGGTTCAATTTGTTCTAGTTTTGCCTTTTTAGCAATTTTATCCTCTCCATCATCCGCATCATTTTCCAAATGTCCGGCATCAGTAATATTACGTACATACCGCACTTTAAAGCCTAAATGTTTGAAATATCTGAAAATCATATCAAAAGACATGAAGGTACGGCAGTTTCCAAGGTGAACATTACTGTAAACTGTTGGTCCACAAACATACATACCAATATGGCCTTCATTTATGGGTTGAAAAACCTCTTTCTTTCCTGAAAGTGAATTATGAACTTTTAGGGTTTGGTTCTTATAAAGTTGCATTGAAAAACTAATGTTTAAAAATCGGTATCTAGGTTGATGTAGTCCAAAAATTCTCTTCTTACGGCTTCATCTTTAAATTTTCCTCCATATTCTGCCGTAACAGTGCTGCTTTCAATATCACGTATTCCCCTAGAATTTACACAGAGGTGTTTTGCGTCTATGACACAAGCAACATCTTCCGTTCCCAATACTTTTTGAAGCTCTTTAACAACTTGGATGTTCAACCTTTCTTGTACCTGCGGGCGTTTTGCATAGTAATCAACCACACGGTTCATTTTTGAAAGACCTACGACTGTTCCATTGGAAATATAAGCAATATGGGCTCTCCCTATAATAGGTAGCAGATGGTGTTCACAAGTTGAATACAGAACAATGTTTTTCTCAACCAACATCTCTCCATATTTGTACTTGTTTTTGAACGTAGAGGATTTTGGTTTTCTATCAGGATGAAGTCCACCAAAAATCTCTTTTACATACATTTTGGCTACCCTATTTGGCGTACCATTAAGGCTGTCATCATCTAAATCAAGACCAAGGGTCAACATAATTTCCCTTACACTTTTTTGTATTCTTTCAATCTTTTCATCCTCGCTCAATACAAACGCATCTTTCCTAATAGGGGTCTCTGATGAAGAGCCAACATGGTCGTTGCCTCTTTCCTCATATTGTTCTTCCAAAGCCTGCTCTAGTTTCATTTCCTTTTTCTTCAAGAAGCAAAGATATACATTAATACCCTATTTAACATCTGGTATACCTAGTTTGACAACATAAATTATTGTTAAGGCAAAAGCTGATTTATTTTTATAACACCCAAACTTACAACCCTTTATGGTGAAATTGTTGACGAAGGTTTTAGCGGTTGTTTTCTTTTGCCAAATGGCTCATTCTCAAGTTACTTCAGAATGTTCCGATGCTATTCCTATTTGTAATAATACCCCAATAAATGGAGGTGCCAATGGTTATGGTACAGATGACTTCAATGGAGCTACCTCTAGTGGATGTCTGGAACAGACCGTTTCCGGTGCCATAGAGTCCAACTCGGTATGGTACAGATTTAGAACTGCCGCCGCAGGGCAATTTGGTTTTAATATAGGTCATGATAGCACAGAAGATTGGGATTTTGCACTATACAGAGCTAGTAGTTGTGGTAGTCTAGGTGATCCTGTTCGCTGCAATTTCTTCGATAATAGTGATTTTAAAACATTTATTGGTGTTGGGGAAGACCCTACTGGGGATGAAGATTCCGTTCATTACGAAGACTGGGTCAATGTAAACCCTGGTGAAGACTATTACCTGCTGATCAACAATTTCAGTAACTTAAATTCTGGTTTCTCCATTCAATTTACGGGAGATATTTGGGTAACCAACCCAAATGATGCCTTAGATTGTTCCATAATAAATAATTTATTGGGTCCTCCGATTGCTGCTTGTGAGAATGAATCAGTTGTTTTAAATGCCACTACTTCGGGTGCAACGGCTTATGAGTGGTATAATGATACTGGCAGTGGATTTCAACCAATAGTCGGAGCTATTTCATCAACATTAAATGTTTTGAACTCTGCTATGTACCGTACGGTTGTAACAACTCCTATGGGTACAATTATCAGTGATGTTCAAGTGGCGTTTAATGCGGTTCCTACAACAGGAACAATGATGGACGAGGTTTTATGTCATACCGAGGATATGACTTTTGATTTGGAATTAAAGGATTTGGAGGCACTTGGATCACAGAATCCAGACAATTATATTGTTAGTTATCACAGTTCTCAGGCAGATGCTGTAGCGGGTATAAATCCCTTGATGAAACAATATGAAAAGAGTTCAGGACAAGAGGTTATTTATGTAAGAACAACTTCTTTGGCAAACCCTAATTGTTATGATGCTTCAGAAAATTTCGTTTTTGATGCCATTGAAACTCCAGAACTTACTTTTCCAGAAGAAGTGACCATCTGCGAGGATTCCAGCGGAATTGTAATTGGGGAGACCATACCTAACCCTAGCTATACCTATTTATGGAGTACAGGGGAACAAACACCAACTATATCTGTTTCTCAAGGTGGGGAATATACGGTAACAGTCACCAATTCTTCCAATGGATTAAGTTGTGAGTCACAGAGAACGATAAGTGTTCAAACATCTAGTTTGCCTATTATATCAGATATTGAAATTGAGGATTTGCAATCAAGCAATACCTTGACCGTTATCACTGAGGTTGATGGGGATTTTGAGTATCGATTGGATGATGGAGCGTTTCAAACAAGCAATGTTTTTGAAGGTGTACTGGGAGGTACACATTCGGTAACCATGAGAGATATTTATGGTTGCGGAGAAGTTGTGGAAAGTAATATTGTTATAGTAGGATTCTCGCCTATTTTCTCACCAAATGGAGATGTACTTAATGAAACTTGGCAAGTTGAAGGACTTTCAGAATTGAATGATCCTATTATCACTATTTATGACCGATATGGTAAACTAATAAAAGAAATGACGGAATTTAGTGCTGGTTGGGACGGTAGTCTTAACGGAAGGCCGCTTCCTTCCACAGATTATTGGTTCAAATTATCCTATTTAGATGATAGTGGAAATAGGATAAATGCGAAGTATTTACAGAACCATTTTTCCTTGAGAAGGTAGCTTATTGTGCATTTTATCGATTAACTGTATTATTTTTCGGTTGAAAAATAATAAAAGGGTGTTTTGGGCAGTTATACAAGGTAGATCACAGAATAACCTTTAGCCCCAAAATTCTATGAGAGCTCTATTTAGCGCTATCTGTTGTTTATTTCTATTTTCCATTGGAGCAAATGCTCAAAACTCCCCAGATTGTAGAACTGCAATTCCTGTTTGTGCCGATGCACCTATTTTGTCCACTACGGATGGAAGTGGTGATATTGATGACTTTGACCCAGATGTAATAACCGAATCAGGCTGTTTAGAAAAAGGTAGTGTTAGTTCTGCCAATCTGGAGAATAACACTTCTTGGTATGTTTTTAGAGCGGGAACGAATGGACAGATTGGTTTTGATCTTGAGGCACTTCCGGTTACTCCTGGAGGAATAATTACTTCAGAATTGGATTTTGCCCTTTATGGACCTTTTGATCAAACCTCAGGGCAAAACTTTTGTACCATTGTTGGGAACGGAACCTCGCAACCTATCCGTTGTAACTACGAGGTCAATGATACTGGTTTTACTGGTATTGGGGTTAATCCTATAGATGGTAGATTGGGAGCACCATTTGTGGTGGGAAGTCAGAATACCTATGATGAATGGCTAGATGTTGTTGCAGGAGAGATTTACTACTTATTTATAAATAACTACAACACTAATTTTGATGGAGATGCGGAGCCTTTTTCGTTGACATTTACAGGGAGTTCCGTGGATGCTGATCAGAATACTGCTTTAGATTGTACGTTGCGTGATGAATTCTTAGGATTGGATATCATTGCCTGCGAAGGTGATCCAGATATAATATTGAGTGCTTTAAATTCTCCAGCTGGACCTGCTGTAGCAAATGTTACTTGGGAATTGGATGCAGATGACGATGGTACTTACGAAACAGTTTTGGCAAGTGGCCCTACAGAGACGGAATTTACAGTTACAAGCCCTAATTCTGGACGTTATAGAGTGACCATTGAAACTACTTTAGCTACTGTTATCACTGATGATATTCTTATCACTTTCTATGGAGTTCCAGAATTAGACGAGGTACGCGTAATTGATGATTTAGTCAATAGTGATCAAACAGATCCTTACAATATAGAAATTATTCCTTTGGGTGATGGAGATTATGAATATGCCATTAATGGCGGTGAATTTCAAGATGACCCATTGTTTTTTGATGTGCCGCCGGGTGAAAACACAGTAATTATCAATGATAAAAATGGTTGTGGTATTACGGAACCTCTTCCTTTCCTAGTGGTTGGTTACCCAAAGTTTTTTACTCCTAATGGTGATGGTATACATGACAATTGGAATGTATTGGGGATTGAAACCCTTACTGATCCTAGCGTTTTTATCTTTGATCGTTACGGAAAGTTATTGAAAGAATTAGATGTAACAGGAGGCTGGGACGGTACGTTTAATGGCAGACAATTGCCATCTTCTGACTATTGGTTTCGTTTAGACTACGATCGTGATGATTCAGGGGTTGTTGTTGCACGATCTGTAAGAAGACACTTTTCTTTAGTGCGCTAAACTAAAAAAGACCGGATTGCTCCGGCCTTTAATTACAATATTTTATCTACTTAGAATTTTAAGGTATATCCTAAAGTAACATTGGTGTTTATCCTGTTTATCATTGCAGAGCTGTTAATTCCAGAATCAAACAACAATGTGCTTATATCCTGTTCAGTTCTGTTAACGGCTAAATCTAATCTACTTCCGCCAAAATTATAACCAATACCACCTGAGTATCCGTTTAAATCACCCACAATATCTCCATTTTCATAAGGACTGCTCTCATACCTGTATCCGGCACGTAAACTAACTTCATCAATACGATATTCCCCTCCAAGTCTATAAGTGTTTACAACACCTAGTTGCGCAGCTATAAAATCATTTTCCGATACAAAACTAGGGTCTGTAGTAGGTCTAAGCTCAGCTTGCGACATATCTTGATATCCGTAGTCAAAACTCAAAAGGCCATCTTTTCCAAAAACAACAGCTACGCTTCCGGTAAGCTTTGATGGAGTTTTTATTCTGTACTCTTCAAACAAATTAACAATACTGAAGTTGATAAAATCAATATCCTGCTCGGCCAATGTAGAATTGATACGTTGCGATGTATCATCCGTTAGTTCATACCAAGTAGGGGATTGATAACTACCACCTACACGAATATTATCGTTCAACTTTGCTATACCGCCCAAACTAAAAGAAAAACCATAGCCTTCTGTATGAAGTAAATTATCAAATGTGGTAAACTGTACTGGAGAATCAGCGTCATAACCATTTTCATCCAATAAAGTCAATCTATCATACAAAACTGTATGAAAGTTTAAGGAAGCCCCTAGATAAAGGTTTTCTTGGTATTGCCCAGCAAAGTTTACAGTGAATTTGCTATTGTAGCCCGTTGTGCTTTGTAAATACTCCTGGTTTACATTGCTGTATTGCGCATTTGAAAAGTAGGAAGTATTAGTATCTTCATCCGCAGTTGGTTCTATAATACCGGCTTGAAACCCAAGAAATGCCTGTTGCGCTCCAAAACCAATATTGGAACCTATATCTAAATAGGCATCTTCTATAAATTCTCCTTGCTGAACTCTTAGCGGGCCAAGAGCCTGTCCTTGGGCAAAATTTAAGAAGTAGTTGTCAATACCTTGAGTTGTATTTCCTGAAACTACAAATTCATCATCAAAATTTTGTACTAAATCATAATTGAAAGCCAATGCAAGTTTTTTCCATGGACTATCTGAAGATTTGAAGACAAAAACGCCTCCCACTTGATTTAATTCCAACGAATTAATATCGGTGTTGCGAAAGCTATTCCCAAAAAAGGCATCGTTACTTCTATTGTAATTGGAACCAGAAACTGTAAACTGACTGTGATTAAAAACAGCAGAACCAGCTGGGTTCACATTTAAAGAGGATAAATCTCCTCCCAGGGCACCAAAAGCACCACTCATAGATTGAAATCTTGCTGTTCCCTGAATATTTTCAGTGCTATATCGCAATACGTCATTTATGTTTTGAGCACTTACAAATGTGCATGCCAATACCATTATGAAAGTTGAAATTCTTTTCATTTCTCGTGATTTAGTTTTTACAGTAAATTTTTAGGATTTATTGTCTTCTTCCGCTCCTGCTAGATGATGATCTTGAACCGCCAGAAGATCTGCTAGAACCTCCAGAACTTCTGTAGCTTCCTGAACTTCTTGAACTGCCCCCGGAACTCCTGTAACTTCCACTGCTTCTTGAGCTTCGGTTACTTCCGCTACTCCTATAACTTCCAGAGCTTCTTGAACTTCTGGATGATCTATTGTAGTTGCTGCTACGTGGTGCAGTTCTACCTGAAGACTGATAACTTCTAGTACTTCTTCCTGAAGTTCTATACCCGGAAGAAGAATTTCTATTGGTACTACCGCTTCTGTATGTTCCGCTACTTCTTGTTGATGGAGAAGTCCCATAAGAACGATTTGTTCTAGAGTTTCCACTATAATTAGGAGTGGTTCTGGTGCTTCTACTGGTTCTATAGCTTCTGTTTCTTGCAATGGCATCTGCGCTTACTGACCTTCTTGCAGTGGTTCCGGTTCCGCTACGGTATGTTCTAGAACTTCTTCCTGCTGATGCGCTTCGGTTTACATTAGAACGCCCAGCATTGGCATTAGTTCTATATCTTGATGAGTAGCCGCTTCTTCTTGCTGCTACATTTGACCTTCCACGAATTGATGTTCCAGGAATTATTGTATTTGAATACCCTCTTCTTCCTCTGTTGTATGCGTAACCTCTATTGTTGCGGAAACCTCTGTTATAAAAGCCTCTATTATATCCTCTGTTCCAACCGTAACCATAGCCGCCCCAGCCAAAGCCACCGCCCCAATAGGGATGTCCCCAGCCACCGGCCCAGCCCCAACCGAAGCCACCGCCCCAACGGTTCCATCTCCAAGGGTTGTTCCAGCCCCAGCCGTAACCAAAGCCACCCCAGCCCCAGTTGTTCCAAAGCCAAGGGTCAGCGCCCCAACCAAAGCCACCGCCCCAGTTGTCATAGATATTTATTGATACGTTTGTTGGATTGTCTCCCCAACCTGGATTTCCGTTGTAGGAATTATTGTTTGCAAAGTAATCTGTCTGCTCACCTATTGGAATACTATCGTTTTCAACACCGCTGGAATAACTGTCGACATCGGTGAAAATCTCTTCCTCTAAAATATCACCGTATTCATTTGCTTTTTGTCCAAAATAATCTCCATAAATATCGCTCTCCTGCTTTTCTATTCTTACGGCTTCAGCTGATTTTTTTTCTACGCGAACTGTTCTATTATTGTTGGAATAAATTCCATCGTCATCATAATAAGAAGCTGTTTGATATGAACCGCAAGAAGTCATTAGAAGAATGCCCATAACGGATATGGTCAGGATTTGAAATTTGGAGTAGGGTAGAGACTTTATCATAACGCAATTTTTATTGTTGAACATACTAAAAATAGTTAGTTTTACCGAACTATTTTGAAGACAAAGTCACAAGTTTTGTGCCAAACTAATGTAGATGGGTAAAAAATTAACAAGTAGAAGCGAGGATTATTCCAAATGGTATAATGAACTTGTAGTAAAAGCAGATTTAGCTGAAAATTCAGGAGTTAGGGGATGTATGGTCATTAAACCTTATGGCTTTGCCATATGGGAGAAAATGCAGGCCCAATTGGATAAAATGTTCAAAGAAACTGGGCATGAGAACGCTTATTTCCCTTTGTTTATACCAAAATCATATTTGAGCAAAGAAGCTAGCCACGTAGAAGGTTTTGCTAAAGAATGTGCTGTTGTTACGCATTACAGATTAAAGAATGCTGAAGATGGGAGCGGTATTGTTGTAGATGAAGATGCCAAGCTAGAGGAAGAACTGATTGTTCGCCCCACATCCGAAACCATTATATGGGATACGTATAGAAGATGGATACAGTCTTATCGTGATTTACCCTTACTGATCAACCAATGGGCCAATGTGGTACGTTGGGAAATGCGTACGCGTTTGTTTTTGCGCACAGCGGAATTTTTATGGCAAGAAGGTCATACGGCGCATGCAACAAGACAAGAGGCTGTGGAAGAAGCGCAACAAATGATGCACGTGTATGCGGAATTTGCTGAAGAACATATGGCCGTTCCTGTAATAAAAGGGACAAAAACGGAAAGTGAGCGTTTTGCTGGCGCCGAAGAAACTTATTGTATTGAAGCTTTAATGCAAGATGGAAAGGCTTTGCAGGCAGGAACCTCACACTTTCTTGGGCAGAATTTTGCAAAGGCTTTTGATGTTAAGTTTGCTACTAAAGAAGGAAAACAAGAACATGTTTGGGCTACTTCATGGGGTGTTTCAACACGGTTAATGGGTGCTTTGGTTATGACCCATAGCGATGATAATGGGTTGGTGCTTCCACCTAAATTAGCGCCAATTCAAGTTGTAATTGTTCCAATTTACAAGGGATTGGAGCAGTTAGATGCTATTTCTGAAAAAGTAGATCCTTTAGTAAAAGAATTACGTTCCAAAGGAATTTCTGTAAAATACGATAAGAGGGATACGCATAAGCCAGGTTTTAAATTCAATGAATATGAATTAAAGGGTGTTCCCGTACGTTTGGCCATTGGACAACGAGATTTGGAAAATGGAACATATGAGGTTGCAAGAAGGGATACGTTGGAAAAAGAATCTATAAAGGCAGAAGATATTGTTGGTAAAATAGTGTCTTTAATGGATGAGATTCAGGAAAACATTTATAAGAAAGCTTTAGATTATAGGAAAGCGCACATAACCAAAGTAGATTCATACGATGAATTTAAGGAAGTTATAGAAGGAAAGGGAGGTTTTGTATTAGCTCATTGGGATGGTACTGCAGAAACAGAGGATAAGATAAAAGAAGAGACAAAGGCCACTATACGCTGTATTCTTTTAAATGCTGAAAAAGAGGAAGGTAAGTGCATGGTGACCGGAAAACCGTCTATGCAAAGAGTACTGTTTGCCAAGGCTTATTAAAAGGAGCAAAAAATAATATTTACTCTTGCAAGACTTAAAAATAGTTGTATTTTTGCATCCGCAATTATGCACCCGGCCCGTTCGTCTAGGGGTTAGGACGCCAGGTTTTCATCCTGGTAACAGGGGTTCGATTCCCCTACGGGCTACGAGTTCAGTGAAATATTGGGTAGATTCATTAAAAGCTATATGATAGGAAACATCTTTGACTTAACTTTTAGTTTTTCATTTTATCCAAATGGCCCGTTCGTCTAGGGGTTAGGACGCCAGGTTTTCATCCTGGTAACAGGGGTTCGATTCCCCTACGGGCTACAAAAATAATTGTAAAGTATAATAAAAAAAGAAAGGTTTAAAACATAGGTTATTACCAGTTTCAATCTTTCGTTATCCATTTAAATTAAGACAATGGCAAACCATAAGTCAGCATTAAAGAGAATTAGAAGAAACGAAGCAGTACGTTTACGCAACAGGTATCAACATAAGACTGTTCGTAATGCTATTAGAAAACTGCGAAATGAAGAGGATAAAAAAGCTGCTGAAACACTTTTACCTACAGTTGTAGGTATGATAGATAAGTTGGCAAAGCGAAATATTATTCACAATAATAAAGCGGCTAACCTAAAGAGCAAGTTAATGAGTAGTGTTGCAGCAATGTAATTCTATTTCATACTTATATAAAACTAAAAGCGTCCCTAATTAGGGGCGCTTTTAGTTTTATGTTAGTTGCTTAACCTTACAATTCCGATTCATTGTATAACCAATTGAATTTTATACCAATTTTGGAAAGAAGCTTCTCTAATGTTAGTAAAATTAGTTTAGTTCCCTTTTAGTTTTGCCCTATTTCTATAATCAGGAAAGTCTTTATACCAGTCTTTTCTATTTTGCCCTCCAGACAATCCCCATTCTTCAAAATAAAGATAGCCTGTATTTATAGGTTCTTTTTCTAGTAAAAGTGGGAAAGATTCAATTACGTTAATTGCCCATGGCAGACCGTTCTCAGTTGTATAGCTACCATCTATGTCTGCATTGTTCCCTAAAACCTCGGGTTGGGAATTACCTAACGTTGTTGGCTCGTAATTGGCTAAATGAATCTCTTTTTCTCTTTCTCCATTGGCTACTAAAAATGGATTAAAAGGAGCAAAATCCAATGATGTGTCCAAAATTGGGTTGACAAATGTAACTCTCACAATGTTTTCTTGATTAACAAGGGTTGAGTGGTCATCAAATAATGCCACTACGGTATGTTGTTGCCCCAACTCTGTTCCATTGTTAGCAAGGTTAAAAACATCTCCTTCTAGAATTTGACCAGTAATGGATGCTACATTATTTGGGTTTAGACCCTCTATTTCAAAAGCCATACTATTAACAAAGCCTGCGCCATCTGAAGTTACCACGTAGTCAAAATCAATTGCTACCAATTGGTTTGAGGAATTAAAAATTTTGATTATTGAATAGTCTAACGCTGTATCATTAAAATCATAATCTCCTTTAAAAGGCCAAAGATCTTCAAAGATCAAAGAAGCTTTTGTGGAACTTGAAGGATAGGTTGTTGAGTATGCTTTTGTTGCATCGTTAGGATATTCATCTACTGAGTCCGTTACGCCGTCTCCATCTTGATCATTGCAAACCTCAATTTCAGAAAATGTAAACCAATTAGAGTCATTTTGTGAATTGCTTGTTGGGTCATCGATCCTTCGCCAAACAATTTTATCAAAGGTTCCTGAAGTTGCTGAAATCAGAATAGAACCATAACCATCTCTATAATATCTTCCCTTAGATCGTGAATCAATGTCTTTGAGTATTCTTTCGGAATCGTCGTAAAAGAATTCGCTTCCTCCAGATAATATGGTTTCAACGTGCTGCGCACCAACAAACTGATACATTGAAGCATCTACACTTCTAAAATGCATCAACAGGTTTTGAACTGGTGTGTCAAATGTCATTTCAAATTCCACATAACCATCTGAATCATTATTGGTATCAATTCTTGAGCTTATCCAGAAATTAAAACCGGAAAATGTGAAAATTGGGGTGGAAAAGCCAGCACCGGCAAGTGAAAGACGGTTTTTAAGTTCAACTCCGTCCACTGGAGTGGCTGTTATGATCGCCGTTATCCCTTGTTTGGGAAACTGGATATTCGAAATGGTGTTGATATCACCGTTGGTCTCAATTATGGTGTTACTTAAATCGGTATAAAATCTTTGGCCATAAACGTTGGCGCAATCAGTATTGCGTTGACTTTTTTCTGTAGTTATTTTAGAAACAGTTTTCTTACCTGCACTACCATTGTAAGTATAAGAAGCCGAGTTTTGTATTATAGGAACTACAAAATCGTCAATGTGTTCATTTGATTTTCTAACGATAAATAGGTTGTCAATAATTGATGATAGCGTAACACTTTCTTGGATGGAGCCATTAAAGGGCAATCTTTCAAAAAGTTTATTGGGTAGCGGGCCAGTAATACTGTCTAAACTATTAATAAGTTCATCACTATAGGCGTAAACTTCGTAAAGTACGTTTGGGGAATTATCGTTTATACTGACCGATACTATGGTTTCGGTCTTAAAATCAAAATCAGAAGGGAATTTTAAATCTGTTAAGATTGGGTTCTCAATCGCAGTAGAATCATTGGCTATTGACTCAAGATAATCGTTATATTTTTCTTTTAAACAGCCTTGAAATATAAAGGCCGTTATGAAAATAAGAACTAATCTAAAAATTCTGTTCTTCTTCATTGTTGAGAATTTCATTAAATGAACGAAAAAACCTACAAAAACACATATTTTGTCGATAAACAGCATTTCAAAGTTGTAAAAGCAGTTAAAAATGTGGTGAGGAAAATATTTTGTCCGTAGCGTTTTCTATTACGATTAAAAATGCCCCATAAAAGGGGCATTTTTTTTATAATTATAACTGAACTGGCTAATCTTGCAATACAGATTCATTTCTATATCCTGCTGAATCTTTGTACCAATCCTGGAACAAAGTTCCTCCGGAAGTGGCCCATTCATTAAAAAAGTTATAGGCTTGATTTACAGGGATATTTTCTTTTGGTGGCTTAAAGTTGTGCATAATATTAATGGCCCAAGGCAGACCAGTATCGGTTTTATAATTTCCATCTTCATCTCTATTTACGCCTCCTACAGTTGTATCATTTACACCTAAAGTTGTTCTGAATCTATTTGGTAAATGAATCTCCTTACCTCTGTCTCCATTAACAATTATGAATGGGTTAAAAGGAGCCAAGCCCAACTGGGTGGTCGTAATCGGAGTTGTGAATTTTATAGCGACCGTCGTAGGTACATTCAACATGGCATGGTTATCATCAAATAGTATTATTACAGCTCTATTTTGTCCTTGTTCCACTCCATTTGATGCAACATTGATAAAGTCTTCGGTCAAAACAGTTCCTGTAACGGATTCAATTAGACTAGGTGCTATACTTTCCAGTTCAATACCAAAGGCATTAATAAGGCCAGCTCCGTCAGATGTTACTTCAAAATGTACATCTAATTGCACTGCCATATTATCCGCATTCAAAACGGCAACAAATCTGTAATTTACAGCCGTATCATTAAAATCATAATCTCCAAGAAAGGGCCATAAATCTTCAAAAGCTAGAGTTCCCCAGCCATATTTACTAGGAGTAAATTGTTCAAAAGCCTTATCTGCATCATCTGGGTATTCATCATTACTATCTGTAATTCCGTCACCATCTGTATCAGGATCAACCGTAACTTCATCAAAAATCTTAAATGTTGTCAAGTCATTAATGGCTCTATCATATGTTATGCCTGAAGTAGAATTTGGGCCGTAACGGTATTCCCATCCGCCGGTTTCGGTATCCATCACAATAAGATTGCTATTTCCTCCATTATTGGCTAACCATAATTCATTGTTTGAGTCAAAAGTCATAGAAGTGGGTTGAAAAGGTAAATCTTCACCACTAATTCTTATAGCGTCATAGTCTCCATCAGAATTTAGGTCTAGTCTGTATAATCCGGAAAATGAAGAGAGAAATATGGTGCCATCTTCTGCAAAAGCCATATCTCCTCCTTGAGTTTTATCAAGGCCATTTATAATCCAGTTTGAAAGTATATTGGCATTTTGGGGATCAATTGTAAAGAGCTTCGCCCCGGTGGAAAAATATAACAACCCATCTTGCTTGTTATAATCTAATCGAGGCCCTCCGTTTCCTACATTACCTACAGTGGTCCATGTATCATTCACGATATCGTACCTCATTAAAGGGTAAGGGTTGCTCTTACCAATTGAATAGAGCATGTTATTCTCTTGATCTATTGCTGCGGTCCAACTTCCCATGGGCATATCAGAAATAAAGGTATATGCTCCCGTTAGGGGATCTACTTGGAATAAATCACCTCCACCGTTAACACAGTATAAGAAGTCTTCTACCATAGGTTTACCATTGGAGGCTCTCTTTCCACTGCTATCAGGTGTGTACGTATAGGTAACAAGATTTGAAACGATGTTGACCACTGCTGATGAATACTTAAACCCTTCTTTTCTGCGGATGTACAACTTTTCAAAATAGTTTGGAACTACAAAGGAATGTTCAATTTTGCCTCCTGCAGGAACTCCACTGAAAATTAAATGGTTTAAATTATCTACTGAAACTTCAAAACCAGTTTCCTCTTCGTCCTCTTCGTTTAAATACGTGATTTGGTTTCCAACAGAAACCTCTTCGTTGTATGCGTAGACATTATACCTAACATTGGCAGTATTGTCATTGATGATGAGTTGTATTTGTTTTTCTGTACTAAACTCAAAACCTGATGGAATTTGTAGTTCGGTAATCTCTAATTCGTCTATAGGGACCTCAATTGGTGTTTCAGGTTCACTTTCTGTATCTGGAACAGAATCATCAAAACTATCCTTTACACATGAGGTGTAGGTCATTGCTATTATAAAACATAATGCAGATAAAACAATTTGGGGCGTTTTCATCTTTGTAAATATTTGCTGGATTTACTATCCGAATTTTGATTAAAAGTATTTACTATTTAAGGGTCAATATTTTAGTTTTAGGCGGTTTACTTCAATGTGTCGGTAAACGGTATCTTTTATTCGTTAAAATAATTTCAACTTTATTTGAACGAAAAAACTTACAAAAACGTATATGTGATCGATAACCGAACGTCTTAAGTTGTGAAAGAAGTGAAATCTGTGGTAATAGGTGGGTAATTGAAAAATGGGAAGAATTACCTAAAAGCCTTTCTTTTTCCGATTAAAAGACCAACAATGAAAAGTAGATACATTAAGGCTATAAAGGTCAGTAATGTAATTCTGAGATGATACTGAGTTGAAATACTCAGGTTAAAATAATCTGAAAGTAAAATAAAAGGGAAAAAAGCATAAAAAACAAACAGGCCTGTACTTACCCAATACAGCAAATTGTGTTTTTGAGGGTAAGGATTGTCTTCTGATTTTTTCTCTTTGAAATAAAGTATGATCGCAAAAACTAAAATTAATGAACCGATAGCATGCGCATAGGTTAGTTGTTTGTGCAATGGATTTTGAATGAAAGTGTTAACTAAATAGGACAATGAGCATAGATAAGCCCCATACTCAATTACTTTTTTTGAAGATTTGTTTTTAAGGGTTTTCCAATACACCCAGTAGAAGAAAAGAAAAGTAACTATTTGATAAACATTATAGATAATGACGTTATGCCAATTATATCTGTCATCTGAAAAAAACTGAAAATCTGCATGATTTTTAATAAAGTAACCCAAGAGCTCAGTAAAAAAAGTATAGATGATAAGTATAGGCAGATATTTCAATACGGTATCAAAATATCTTTTATACCTATAAACAGCAACCAACCATGTAACAAAATAAATGGCTAGAAAATACTGATTTTTTAGAAAAATGATGAGCTCTTGGATCATCTTAAGTTAAAAATCGTTGTTTGGTGGAGGTCCCGAATTCCCGTGATTCATATTCAAACTTTGACCCTTGAATAGCACAGGAGGTGCAGAAAGACTAGGAACAAAACTTGCATATGACTTTTCATCGTTTTTAGAAATACCGCCCATACCTTTGACATTAACAGCATCCTTAATCAATTTGGCCTCGCCATCTTCTCCTATATAAAATCCATAATCCAAATCATCAATTTTTATAGTTGGAAGTATGAAAATAGAGTTTTGTCTTGGGTGTACCACTTTCTGTCCATCGGGGAGCTTTTCTTTATCTGGATAATTGGCAAAATAAAAACGAATTGTGGAAATATCGACTTTGGCATCTTTTGCCTCTTGCTCAATGAATGCAATATACTGTTTGATGGTTTTATAATCCCAAGAAGCATATCTAGCTGCTTCAAACTTTTCGTCATTGTTTTCTTCCCTTTCATACGATTTTATGAGTTCTACCCTGTTCTTTGAATAGTTGTCATACAATTTTTTAGATTCTTCTAAGGAAATAATTTGTTTGGGTGGTTTTACTCTTTCTTGAGGTTCTTCATGTGGCTCTTCATCTTTTTTTGGTTTTTCGTGGCAAGCTCCTAAAATAAGAAGCATTGAACCCAACAGAAGAGTGGTTGCTTTTCTTGCGTTTTTCATTTTGTAAGTGTTTTAGTGTTCATAGTATGGGGAAACTGCACTAAAGATATGTTTTTTCTTCAGAATTAGTACATAAAAAAACCCTTTGATGTGACTCAAAGGGTTTTAAAACTATACTGTTTTCAGGGTTTTACAAACTCAGAGCTATTGACTCATGGTTAACAAAAACTCTTCATTGTTTTTGGTTTGCTTTATGCGTTGTTCCATAAACTCCATTGCTTCTACAGGATTCATATCTGCTAAATATTTTCGCATGATCCACATGCGTTGTATGGTAGTGGCATCCAATAAAAGATCGTCTCTACGTGTAGAGGAAGAGATAAGGTCGATAGCTGGGAATATTCTACGGTTAGAAATCCTTCTATCCAACTGCAGCTCCATATTACCGGTACCCTTAAATTCTTCAAAGATCACTTCGTCCATTTTAGAACCGGTTTCCGTTAAAGCTGTAGCGATAATAGAAAGTGATCCACCATTTTCAATATTTCGTGCCGCACCAAAGAAACGTTTTGGTTTATGTAATGCATTGGCATCCACACCACCACTCAATACCTTACCTGAAGCAGGCTGCACGGTATTGTAAGCTCGTGCCAATCGTGTAATGGAATCTAAAAGGATAACCACATCATGTCCACATTCTACCAAGCGTTTTGCTTTTTCCAATACAATATTTGCAACACGTACATGTTCCGTAGCTTCTTTGTCAAAAGTAGAAGCAACAACTTCACCGCGTACATTACGTTGCATATCTGTAACTTCCTCTGGACGCTCATCTATAAGAAGGATAATTTGATATACTTCTGGATGGTTCGCAGCAATTGCATTGGCGATATCCTTAAGTAGCATGGTTTTACCCGTTTTTGGTTGGGAGACAATCATGCCACGCTGTCCTTTACCTATAGGTGAGAACAAATCCATTATCCTAGTGGATAATGTACTTTGCCTCTCTGCCAATTTAAATTTTTCTTTTGGGAATAGTGGAGTAAGGTGTTCAAAGGACACTCTATCCCTAACCACTTGTGGGTCTAACCCATTTATTTTACTGACCTTAATAAGGGGGAAATACTTCTCTCCCTCTTTAGGAGGTCTAACGTTACCAAGTACGGTGTCTCCTGTCTTTAGGCCAAATAACCTAATCTGCGACTGGGAAACATAGATATCATCGGGAGAAGACAAATAATTGTAGTCAGAAGAACGTAAAAAGCCATAACCGTCCTGCATAATGTCAAGAACGCCTTCGCTTTCAATAATACTATCAAACTCAAATTCAGGTTCTTTATACCTGTTTTTTAAGTCTTTATCAAAATTGCTGCTCTTTTTTTCGTGGCCGCTATTTCTTTGATGTGGATTGTTTCTTCTGCTGTTTTGAGGTTTTTGAGATCCACCTTGTTTGTGCGGCTCCCTTTTATTGGGCTGCGCTACTGGCGTATTCTCTTTTTTCTCAACAGTTTCAGACTCTGCTTTTACCTTTGCAGGTTCAACAACAGTTTCCGAAACAGTTTCTTTTATTTCTTTTTTTGGTCTTGGAGCTCTTTCTTTTCTAGGTTTTGGAGCAACTTTTTCTTTTGGTGCTACAGCGCTCTCTTGTACCACTTTTGGGTTAGACGCTTGCACATCAAGTATCTGGTAGACTAAGTCCAGTTTTTTTTGAGTCTTAAATTTTGGGACATTGAGGCCTTTTGCAATTTCCTGCAATTCAGGAAGCTTTTTAGCTTTTAGATCTGAAATCTCGAACATTAAGTAATGAATAAATTAAACTTGTATAATGTGTATAATTGAAGTAAAAAGTTATTGGGGTACTACGATAGGAAAGATTTCCCTGGGTAAGTGCTTTGCTAATAACGACACAAGTATACAAATTATTTTTCAACAATAGGGGTCATTTACCGAAAAGACACTTATTTTTGCCATCCGATATCAATTTAAACAATGATTCAACGAATTCAAACATTTTTTTTGGGGTTAGTGGCACTAATTGCTGGTGCATTGCCGTTTGTATTGAATTTATGGGTTGATGGTGATGGAACAAAGTTTTTTGCCAAGAGCGAGTTGTGGATCAGTATTGCTTTTTACGCCTCGGCAGCTTTGGCCTTGATTTCGATTTTTATGTACAATAACAGACAAAATCAATTTGTGATAAACAGATTGAATATGATATTGAATCTTTTTTTACTAGGATTTTTCGTTTACCGATCGCTAAACTTATCCGGAGAAAATGTTATTTCTGAGAAGGGTATTGGGATGCTGATTCCTGTATTTTCTATCGTTTTTCTAGTTCTGGCCAACAGAGCTATCAAAAAGGATGAAGATCTTGTAAAATCTGTTGATCGCTTACGTTAAACCTAACATCTTAGTAGTATTAGTGCGAGAAAAACCCGGCCTTGGCCGGGTTTTTTATTTATTCTAATCTAAAAGGATTTCAAACTATTGCATTAATGTTTCCTCGGTAAACCCATTACTAAATTTTACATTGGTCATTGTCTGTACAAGATTTGGCTCCTCAGAATAACCTTGCTCGCTTGGCATAAAATAGGAGCGCTTGGTTGAAATCATTTGTCCCTCTATGTCTTCGTATTCATAGTTTGCAATGATTACGGGTTCTTCTACACCTAAGAATGGCAATGAAAAGAAAAACCTGTCAATTAGTTTGGTTTCTGGATTAACATATAAGATATAAATATCATTTTGCTCTTTTCCAGTTACTTCTGGGTCATAGGTCACATGAACTTTGTCATACATCTTTCCATTATATTCCTCTTGCCCAAGGTATTTGGCAACGGTGCCTTTATCATTAAGTTTATAAGGCATAGTGAACCAATAATAATTTGCCCTTCTAAGGAAATCACCAGTACCTACCAATTGAGGGTCTTCGGATTTCTTTCCATTTACCAAGACTAACGTCTCTTTGCCATCAAAACATTGAATAACTTCTCCTGGCTTATCTGGCATTACATTGATCTGATGTTGGGAGTACTTTCCGTATGAAGCTTCGGAATTAAAAATGTAGCGTTCTGTGGATACGTCAGCCTTTTCATTTGATCTATAATCATAAGTGTATTCAACGTCTCCTTTTTTCCATAAATCGTTCCAACCACCATGCGCATGGGCAACAGCAGCTAAGACTGTCATTGGTTCGTTGGTGTCATAAATGGGAGCTTTAGAAACTTCTTCAACAGCTTCAATAACAGTTGTTTCTGCTTTTTTAGCTTTTTGTGCACAAGAGGCCAAAAGTAAAAATGTAGTAATAGTTAACAGTTTTAAACTAAGTTTTTTCATGTTGTTTTGAATAATTGTTTACCCACTTAGACGTAATAGGTTTAAAAATCTTACCGTTAATAAAGGTAAAGGAGGAAGAAATTACAAATCAATTTTTTTATTGAATTGAGTAATGTTGAAACCTTGCTTAACTACCCTTTTAAATTCATCACTATTTTCATTAAGCAAAGGGTTGGTATGGTTAAAATGAATAAAATGGATTTTTGCCTTTTCAGTATCAGGTAATTTTTCAAAAAGAGTTGTGCTTTCTATCACAAAAGGATGCGGTATTTCAGAAATATCTCGGTTGTTGATTTCTTTACCATCATAAAAAGTGGCATCTAAAAAGGCAAAATCTACCTTACGCACCTCTTCAATGATGCTTTTCTCCCATTTGGACCATTTATCAATATCAGGAATAAAAAGCGCCGATTTATTGCCCCCAATAATTTTATAACCTACAGTTTCTGAATATTCATCTCTATGTGGGACGGTAAAGGGAATAACACTCAGATTTGGGGTAAGCTGTACTTTTTTTTCGTTTTCAATTTCCTTTACAAGTATGTTTTTTAATGTCACTAATTGATTCCAAGGACCATTGTTTTCTATAAATGATTTCATTTTGGGCATTGCATAAACGGAAACTGCTTGGGCACCCATGGCTTCCCTGCCCAAATACATTAAACCTGTATAATGTCCTATGTGTGCATGGGTCAAAAAAATGCCATCAGGAGTTTCTTCATCCTTTTCTGAAAGTTCTTTTAAAAGTTTTAATTGTGAGGGCATATCTGGGGTGGCTTCAAAAAGGAACGATTTTGAATTTTCGTGATCAACCACACCCAAAGAAACAACCTTGCGTTCATGGTCCGGATTTTTAAACAAAATGGAACAACACTCTTTTTTACAACCAATGTGCGGACTTCCTCCATCCTGAGCCGTTCCTAGAATATAAAGGGAAACACCAGACTTGGGTGCTGAAGCATTAAAAACCTCTTTTTTTTCTTTTTTTGAACACGCAACTGCAAAAAACACGAATAGCAATAGACAACCTTTTGTTTTCATAGGCTATCTTTTTTCTAACTCAATCACTTCCAAATCAGATATTTTATCTCCATCGATTACAAACCTGAGCATGGTCCGTACATGATGAAACCCATACTTTCCACAAGCTCCAGGATTCATGTGCAACAGATTTAGCTTTTTGTCACTCATCACCTTTAAAATATGTGAATGGCCGCAAATGAATAATTTTGGTGGATTCTGTTTTATTTCTTCCCGTATCCTAACATTGTATTTGTTGGGATAGCCCCCTATATGAGTCATCCATACGTCTACCTCTTCACACAAAAAACGATTGTGTTCTGGAAACTCTTTCTGTATTACATGGTCATCTATGTTGCCATAAACTCCTCGCAAAGGCCTAATTTTCTTAAGTTGATCTGTTACATCAAGGTTTCCAATGTCACCGGCATGCCAAATTTCATCAGCCTGTCTTGCATACTTTAAAATGGTTTCATCCATGTGCCCATGGGTGTCTGAAAGCAATAGAATTTTGGTCATAACGCTAAAAATATGCTAAAAAATAGTGGTTAGATATCTTTTGCGGGGGATTCAAGTATCTTTAATGCCTTAAAATTAAAGAATCCAATTGAGATATTTTATCCGATTTTCTTATTTCGGAAAGGCTTATCATGGATGGCAGAACCAACCTAATGCTATTACGGTGCAAGAAGTACTGGAAAATGTGTTGTCGACCTTGCTGCGAAAAAAAATTGAAGTAGTTGGCGCAGGTAGAACAGATGCCGGAGTACATGCCAAAGAAATGTTTGCCCATTTTGACTTTGATTTAATTGAAGATAAAATAGAGTTGGTTTATCGCCTAAATGCTTTCCTTCCAGATGATGTGTCTGTTCAAGAAGTTATTCAGGTAAATTCGGATGCACACGCTAGGTTTGATGCTATCGAACGCACGTATAAATATTGGATAGTTCAAGAAAAAAACCCTTTTTATTCAGATTTCACTCATTTTGTTAGACAGCCTTTGAATATTGAGGCAATGAACAATGCGGCTTCTTTTTTATTAGAGCATACGGATTTTGAATGTTTTTCCAAGTCCAATACAGATGTCAAGACGTTTAATTGTGATATTAGGCAAGCAGTTTGGAAAAAAGAAGAAGACAAATTAATTTTCAGGATTAGTGCTGATCGTTTCCTTCGCAATATGGTTAGAGCGATTGTAGGTACGTTATTGGATGTTGGTACCGCAAAGATGAAACCTGAAGAAATCAATACAATAATAACAAGCAAGAATAGGGGAGAGGCAGGAGTTTCTGTCCCTGCAAAAGGATTATATTTGACCAAGGTCTTGTACCCAAAAAAAATATTTAATGAGTAAGAATGATGAAATAGGAAAAGCATTTGATTTTGGTCTGTTCAAAAGGATTTTTGCACATACCAAACCCTATAGGACTATCTTTTGGGTTGTGGCCATTGTTGCCATCCTATCTGCTGCTTTTGCTGTTTTAACGCCAATTCTGGTTAGAGATATCATAAATGAGGCACTTTCTAACAAAGACAGTGACAAACTCGTCTTTGTAGTACTCGCTATGTTGGGGGCGTTATTTGGACAAGTATTATGTCAACTTTCTTTCAATTATTATGCAAACCTTCTAGGGGAATCTGTCATTAAAGATATTCGTATCAGGCTTTTTCAAAAGATGATGGGTTTTAAAATGACCTATTTTGATAATTCTTCCATTGGTGTATTGGTCACTAGAGCTGTTGCGGATATGCAACGTATTGGCGAGATTTTTAGCCAAGGTTTTTTTGTTATAGTAGCCGATTTACTAAAAATGCTTTCCGGCGCTGCAGTAATGATTTATATCAATTGGAAATTGGCATTTATCGTCTTTGCAATTTTACCCGTAATCTTGGTAGCTACACGATTGTTTCAACAGGCGATGAAAGTTGCTTTCATTGAAGTTCGTGCCCAAGTTTCCAACCTTAACTCATTCGTTCAAGAAAGAATTGCGGGAATGAAGATTGTTCAGCTCTTCAACAGAGAGGAAATTGAAAAGGAGAAATTCAGAAAAATCAATGAAAAACATCAAAATGCTTGGTTAAAGACAGTTTGGTACAATTCCATCTTTTTCCCAATTGCAGAGATTTCCTATTCTATCGGTATTGGTTTGGTGGTTTATTTTGGTGTCATCCAAAACATTGAAAACGTTGCTTTAAATGATACGGGTTCCATTTTTGCCTTCTTTTTCTTGATGGATTTGTTGTTCCGACCACTTCGCCAGATTGCAGATAAATTCAATACCCTACAAATGGGAATGGTTGCGGCCAACAGAGTATTTAAAATTCTGGATACGGAAAGCCATATTTCTGATGAAGGTAAATTGAAAGACACTGATGTTAAGGGGACTATTGAATTCTCCGATGTTCGTTTTGGTTATGTTGAGAATGAAGAAGTTTTACATGGTATTTCATTTAATGTTAAGGCAGGAGAGACTGTTGCAATAGTAGGAGCAACAGGTGCCGGAAAATCCACCATTATCAACCTATTGAACCGTTTTTACGAAATTAATTCTGGAAATATTTTGATTGATGGTCATAATATTCGTGACTATTCATTGAAATCACTTCGCTCTCACATTGCCATTGTCCTGCAAGATGTTTTCCTTTTTGCCGATTCAATAGCCAACAATATTTCATTGCGTGAAGAATCTGTTGCTTTATCAGAAATTGAAGCAGCAGCTAAGCAAATTGGAGTACATGAATTTATTTCCAGTTTACCAGGGGGCTATCAGTATAATGTTAAGGAGCGTGGAACTATGCTTTCCAGTGGCCAAAGGCAATTAATAGCGTTTTTAAGAGCTTACGTGAGCAATCCAAGTATTCTTATCTTGGATGAGGCCACTTCATCCGTAGACACCTATTCTGAACAACTTATACAGAAGGCTACCGATAAAATCACGGAAGGAAGAACATCAATTATAATAGCACACCGATTGGCAACCATTAAAAAAGCGGATAAGATTATTGTGATGGATGCTGGAAAGATTGTTGAAACAGGAACTCACCAGGAGCTTCTGAAAAACGGAGGTTATTATAGTGACTTGTATGAAGCTCAGTTTTTGGCAGAAGAAGTTGCCTAGACTATTTTGGAGCAAGGTTTTCCAATGTTAACTGCCCAGTCATTGTAGTTAATAGGATAATGACCATTCCTAAAGCCAGCATTACGATGGCGAAGAAAATCAAGTAAATAAAACCTCTTGCAAAAGTGCTTAAAAACCCTGTTTGGTGTATTCGACCGAGCACAAAAAATTGATATACAAGTATCATCAACAAGAATATCCAATTGAAAATATCGTATCTAATATCAAAAAAACCGAATAAAGGTAAACAGATCAGGACCTGTACAAAAGAGGTTTGCCCAGTAATATAGGCGTTGACAACTAAATGTTCAGTGTAGTTGAGCTTTTTTTTATCTAAAAATAGAAGCCAGGTCATTAATGCGTATATGGGCATTATGATATAGGAAAGTAACCCTTGATAGTCAAACACGAAATCCATATTTGGCATCTCGTCTTCTGATAAAATGTTAGGTGCTAGTTCTACATTGTATACTTTTCTAAGTATAAAAAACAAGATTCCTGAAAGCGTTATTGCAATAGCGAAATAACTTATCGGATTCATGTATTTTTTTCTCGTTCCTGATATGTATCTTTCAACAACAACTTCTGGTTTAGAGAATAAATGTCTAAACGTTTTAAAAAGAGTGTTGTCCAAGTTGAACACTTGATATCTTAGATCCTGCCAAACGTTTTTTAAGGATAACCGGTTTTTGATGATTTTTGCTCCACAATTTGGACAGTAACTAAAATCTGTCCTTAAAGAATTGTCACAATTTTTGCAATCCATCTATTCCAAATCTTTTTTGATAAGATCAGTAAGTTCCTCTAGACCTTTGTAAGGAACAAACTCTCCATTTTTTATGTAAGAAATTAGACCGGTTTCTTCACTTACCACCAAACAAATAGAATCGGTTTTTTCAGTAATTCCAACCGCAGCACGGTGCCTTAATCCATAACGTAGGGGAATATCACGATCATTGGAGACAGGCAAGATTACCCTGGTAGCTGTAATAAAATTATCCTGAATTATTGCTGCCCCATCATGCAAAGGACTGTTCTTGTAGAAAATACTCTCTAGAATGGGCTGGGTTATTTCAATATTCATGGTGTCTCCAGAAGATCTTACAAAGTCCAAAGAATTGGTTCTTTCAATAACAATAATAGCGCCGGTCTTTGTACTTCCCATTTTTTCGCAAGCTCCAATAACGGCATCCACATTGGTATCTGTGGGCATGGCCTCTTGCTTTAGGAATTTAAAATGTCGGATAAAATTCCGCTTAGACGCAAAATTGGTGGAACCAATCATCAATAAAAACTTCCTTATTTCTTGCTGAAAAACAATGATCAAGGCAATAAGTCCAATATTCATGAATCCACCTACCATGCTGCTGATCATTTTCATTTGTAACAGTTCGGTAAGCTTCCATAAAGCCCAAACAATCACAATTCCTATAAAAATATTAATAGCGACAGTACCTTTAACTAATTTGTAGATGTAGTAAAGTAGAGCGGCGACTAGAACAATGTCTATGATATCTGTGATTTTAAATTCAAGAAAATTAAGAAAATCCAACCGCGGTGTTTTTGTAAAATTAGCAAAAATAGAAGAACCAAAAATTACTTGGTGTTCACATTTAATTCCTGCACAAGTTTAATACATTCCATAGCTTCTTTTACATCATGTGCACGTAAAATGCTTGCTCCTTTCAATAAAGCAACGGTATGCAAGGCAGAAGTACCGTTTAAAGCCTCTTTTGAAGATGATTTTAAGACTTTATATATCATGGACTTTCTACTTAGACCTACTAGAATAGGCACTCCAAAAGTTTTGAATAAATCTAAGTTGCCAAGGAGTTTATAATTTTGTTTTGTTGTTTTTGCAAACCCAAACCCTGGATCAATTATGATATCATTGATTTTTTTGGAAGTAGTGTCACTTACTTTTTTTGAAAAATAGAATAGCAAATCTTTTAGCAAATCATCATAGGTAGCTTCCTTTTGCATGGATTGCGGAGTTCCTTTTAGGTGCATCATTATGTACGGAACTTGATATTGTGCTATGACGTTTAGCATATCTGCATCTAAATTCCCAGCAGAAATATCATTGATAATTGCCGCGCCAAGCTGTATGCTTTCTAAAGCGACCTTACTTCTAAAAGTATCTATTGAAATTAAGGTTTCTGGAAAGTTGTTGCGTATCAGTTCAAGTATGGGGAGCATTCTTTTTAATTCATCATCTTCAGGCACATGTTCTGCACCTGGTCTAGAGCTATAGGCACCCATATCTATAAAAGTAGCTCCATCTAAAAGCATTTTTTCGACTTGTTTAAGAATGGAACTTTCGTCTTTGCACAAACCACCGTCATAAAAAGAATCCGGTGTTAGGTTAAGAATGCCCATTACTCTGGGGGTGCTTAAGTCTATGAGTGCTCCTTTGCAGTTTATGGTCATAAAAAATCCCTGCTTTATTGTGTTTGATTATCTTTGGCGAAGTGCTTTAGAGTGCTATTTATTTGGACGAAATTTACGCAAATTAGCAAGAATACATGCAGCAGACCTCCCAACAATATGATGCAGTGATCAATACCTGCAGGGAACTATTTTTAAAAAAGACGCAAGATTACGGTACGGCTTGGCGCATTTTGAGACTTCCTTCGCTTACAGATCAGATTTTCATCAAGGCCCAACGTATCCGTAGCTTACAGCAAAATGAAGTGAGAAAAGTGGATGAAGGGGAGCAATCTGAATTTATTGGAATAATAAATTATTCCATAATGGCATTGATTCAACTTGAAAAAGGCATTGCAGAACAGCCTGATCTTGATGCAGATGAAGCCATTGGTCTTTATGATAAAGAAGTTTCCATTACAAAAAGTTTGATGGAGAACAAAAACCATGATTATGGCGAAGCTTGGCGAGATATACGTGTAAGTTCGCTAACGGATTTAATCTTGCAAAAGTTGCTCCGGGTAAAACAAATAGAAGATAATGCGGGGGCTACGTTGGTCAGTGAGGGTATAGATGCCAACTATCAGGATATAATCAATTATGCCGTATTTGCGCTAATTCATTTAAGTGAAAAATAATGAAGTACTTGGTATGGATTTCTAGAATCTTTGTTGGAGTCTTATTTATAATAAGTGGACTCATCAAATTGAATGACCCTGTCGGGTTCTCTTTTAAGCTTGAGGAATATTTTAGTCAAGGGGTTTTGGATTTACCTTTTTTGATGCCTTTAGCCTTGGCAATTTCCATTTTTGTGGTCATTGTGGAAGTGATTTTAGGCGTGTTGCTACTTATAGGGTTTAAACCAAAATTTACCGTTTGGAGCCTGCTATTAATGATAGTTTTCTTTACGTTCCTAACATTTTATTCTGCATACTTCAATAAAGTAACAGATTGTGGTTGCTTTGGAGATGCGGTAAAACTGACTCCATGGGAATCTTTTACAAAAGACATCATTCTTTTAATATTTATTCTAATCTTATTTTTTGGCAGAAAACATATCAAATCCATTTTTAGTCCCAAAGTCAATTGGATTTTAGGTGGAGTGTCATTGTTTGCGTGCGCTTTGTTTGCGAACCACGTATTAAACCATCTGCCCTCTGTTGACTTTAGACCTTATAAGATTGGAGCAAACATTCAAGAAGGTATGAGTGTTCCAGAGAATGCTCCCAAAGCGGTTTATGAGTATGCTTGGCGATTTAAAGTAAATGGCGATGACAAAATTGTGGTTACCAATGGTGAATACCCATCTGTGGATGGTGAGTTTATTGATGTTGAAACAACAGAAATCCAGAAAGGATATGAACCTCCAATCCATGATTTTACTATTGAGCAAGACGGACAGGATTTAGCTTCAGAGATCTTGGCAGAGGATAATTTGGTAATGGTCATTGCATATGATTTGGCTAAAAGTAATAATGATTTTTTCTCCGATGTTGCTGCGGTTGCAACAAAGGCAAAAGCTAAAGGATATAAAGTTGTCGGAATGTCGGCCTCCAGTAACGAGAGGGCAGATAAGGTTAAGAAAAATCACAATCTAGATTTTGACTTTTATTTTACTGATGAAACCACACTTAAAACCATTGTGCGTTCCAATCCGGCAGTACTTGTTTTGAAGAAAGGAACAATCATGCAAAAAGTACATTATAACGATTTAGATCAACTAAACTTCTAAACATAACACTAAAGAAATACCAATAACATGAGAACTAAAATAGTTGCAGGAAACTGGAAAATGAATAAAAACCTTGATGAAACGGAAGTCTTGTTATCAGAATTATCGGCAAAATTACCGGATACTCATGCAGAGGTTATTGTAGCGCCAACTTTTGTGAATTTGGTTGCGGCCCAAAGAAACCTACAATCATCAACAATACAAGTAGCCGCACAGAACATGCACTTTGCTGAAAATGGGGCTTATACAGGCGAAATTTCGGCAGATATGCTTTTGAACATAGAAGTGGATACTGTTATTATAGGGCATTCTGAACGCCGAGCACTTTTTGGAGAAACGGATGATTTATTATCGAAAAAAACGAAAACGGCATTGGAAAAAGGAATGAAGGTCATTTTCTGTTTTGGCGAAGAATTGGAAGACAGAAAATCTGACAATCATTTTGCAATTGTCGAAAGCCAGCTAAAGAATGCTTTGTTTGATTTAGATGGCAAAGTATGGAGCAACATTGTTTTGGCATACGAACCTGTTTGGGCAATAGGTACGGGTGAAACTGCAAGCCCAGAACAAGCTCAAGAGATGCATGCATTTATAAGAAAAACCATTTCAGAAGCTTACAATGCTTCGATTGCTGATGGGGTTTCCATTTTATATGGAGGCAGTGTAAAACCTTCAAATGCTGAAGAGATATTCTCAAAACCAGATGTGGATGGTGGTCTTATTGGAGGAGCATCTTTAAAAGCTGATGATTTTGTTGCCATTATCAAGGCCATTTAATCCTTAATTTTTAGTTTGGTATATCTTGAATACAATTTTAAAATAACTCCTTTACAACCTGCAACAGATATTTTGATTGCTGAATTGAGCGAAGCAGGATTTGAGAGTTTTGTGGAGAATGATTCTGAGCTATTGGCTTATGTGCTGAAATCTGATTGGGAGGAAGGCATTTTGAAGGATTTGTTTGCACTTCAAAATCCAGATTTTAAAATTACTTGGTCCAGTAAAGAGATTGTTCAACAAAACTGGAATGCCGAGTGGGAAAAAAGCTTTCAACCCATTAAGGTTGGTGATGAATGCATGGTAAGAGCTCCTTTCCATGAGTCAGAGAACGTAGCATATGATATTGTTATAGAGCCCAAAATGAGTTTTGGGACAGGGCATCATGAGACAACCCATATGATGTTACAACATATTTTAGATATGGATTTTAAAGGAAAATCAGTTCTGGACATGGGTTGTGGCACTGGAGTTTTGGCAATACTTGCTAAAATGAGAGGAGCCAAATCTGTGGATGCCATTGATATTGATGAATGGTGCTTTTTAAACTCCAAAGAAAACGTTGAACGAAATAGTTGTAATGACATTGATGTTTATCAAGGTGATAGCAGTTTATTAACTGATAAAAAGTATGATATTATACTTGCTAACATCAACAGGAATATTTTGCTTGAGGATATTCCAATTTATGCCAATTGCCTAAATACTGGTGGCACACTTTTCTTAAGTGGCTTTTATTTGGAGGATTTAGATGCAATTTCTTCAAAATGTGGTGCATATAGTTTAGAATTTGAAAAAAAACTAGAAAAGAATAATTGGATTTCCACAAAATATGTAAATTAGGATTGATTAATTCCAAAATTATGGGAATCAAAGAAAAAGTATCAGAAGAACTCCTTTTAGAAGAACAAACTGTAAAGCAGAGTGAGATAGTGCTTTTTAATGACGAGGTGAATACTTTTGACCATGTTATTGAAACGCTAATAGACGTCTGCGAACATACTCCGGAACAAGCGGAGCAGTGCTCTTTAATTGTACATCACAATGGTAAGTGCACTGTAAAGACTGGTGAGTATAAAGATTTAAAACCTAGATGCTCAAAATTACTTCAAGCTGGGTTGAGTGCTGAGATTGTTTAGAGTTTATCTAGATATAATTCCGACAAACTCTTTTCAATAAATTGTTGATTAAAACTTTAGTGCCTCATCCTTATCCCAAAGACCCCAATAAGCCCCTACATCTCCTTCAGCTCCAACTTTCCAAGATTCATCAAAAGATGAGAAGTAGAATACCTCAATATCATCTTCTTCAGACCATTTTTGAGTGTTCATGAAATATTTCAATGCGTTTTCATGAGATGGGAATGCACCTTCAAGACTTGTTCCTTGACTAGGCCACCCGGTTTCAGAAACGATTATCTTTTTGCCATTGGCTACTTTCAACACTCTTTGATACATGTCTTTCATGTACAGCAAAGAATAATCCATATCGCAACCTTCCCAAAACGGATAACAATTGGCTAGAATAACATCACAAGCTTCGGTTATTCTTTCACGTTCAGTAAATTCATAATAGGCGTCAACATAGCCAACAGGAACATTGGGAACTGCTTGCTTCACTTGATTCATAAAATCTAACAGTTCATCTTCCGTTAAATCTCCCCGTAGCATTACTTCGTTGCCAACTGCTGCAATATCAACGTATCCATCTTTGGCCAATTCAATGAGGTTTTCAATTTCTTGCTTATTTACTTTTGGGTCATCACCTAACCAAGCACCCACCATGGTCTTAATTCCATATTCTCTGGCAATACGCGGAATGACTTCATTACCTTCTGTACATGAAAAAGAACGAATCCATTTGGTATACGGCTTAATAATTTCCATTCGTCTACGTATTTGATCCTCTGTAATCTGATCTCCTGGTTTTTGACCTTCTATATAGGGACTAAAACATAATCCATGCATTCCGCCTTCTAAAACGCGTTTGCATAGAATTTCCAGTTCTTCAGTGGTTTTACCGACATAGTCTAGTGCGGCCAACGCCAAAAACTTTTCTTTTCTAGATGACGACATAATGTTCTGTTATATTGTATTATTAGGTTTATTCAAATTTAGGCTAAAGTTCCCCACTACGTTTTACTAATTCAGGTTTAATTTCTCAATAGATTCATCCTTAGTGGTATGTACTAAAAAACTCCTCTACAGTTTTTCCTTGTGTAAATCTTAAGGCGCTCCACTTCTTTGGCTCCAGCTGGTATTTCTTCTAGCTTTAAACCGGGATAATCATCGGCTTCTTTCCATTTTTCTATTGTGGAACTAAAAAATGAAGAAGCTGTGGGGTCTGCCTCATAAATAATCAAATCATAAGCTTCTCCCTTATCTCCACCAAAACGAGTAACAACCTGCCATTCGCCTTCTCTTTTGTAGGATGTATTGGTATGGTCAGATTGTGGATAATATCTATCATCAGTGGGTCTAACCATTACCCAAATATCTTTTTTATGGGCTTCGGGATATACTCCCATTGTTAAAATCCGGCAATCCACAGAATCTTTATCTATTGGAGAAACAACTTTTACAGCATTAACCGGTCCGTCAATCTTTAACTTTTTTCCTATAGAGACTTGTTCAATTTGGCTATTGTAATTGACTAAATCTGACGAATAACTTCCGTAAATCATCATTAAAACACCAAGGATTCCTAAAGGTATTCCTAGCTTAGAACTACCTTTTTTACTTGCGAGCAGCGCAATCAAGATAAATAAGACTCCTATTATTAGTATTATTATTTTGGTTGACATTTTATTATTTTTTTTAGTTATATAAATTCACTTAACAATTCAACATTGTTATAACACGCCTCTTCTTTCTTCTAATTGAGCTTTAATATCTTTTGCTCTTTCTTCAGACAGGCTGTATTTCCACATAATCCAAATAGCCAAAGCAGCTGTTACTATAGGTATAATTATGTCAGCGATTCGCAACTTTGTTAAAGTATCAATAGATTGAGTAGCTGCGTTGCCGTCAAATCCTATTAACTTTAATACTAGGCCTCCTAAAACTAGAGCCAATCCTTGACCAAGTTTTACAACCCACCAGTATAATGCTCCGAAAGTACCCTCTTTCCTTGGCATGCCATTAACAAGTTCATCTAAATCACAAACATCGGCAGTCATACTCATCATTAAGGTGAATAAACTTCCTAAACCAAATGACATTAAAGGTATTGGAATAAAAGAAAGCCAAATATTGTCAGGAGTAAAAGCCCACCATTTCATGGCATATCCAACAATGGAAAGAGCTGTTGAAATAATAAACGCTTTCTTTTTACCCCATTTTTCAGCCATTTTTGATACAATTGGAATCACTAAAAATGCTGAAACCAATGCTCCAATGGAACTAAACCAAGCTGGCCATGTTGAAGTGGCTTCGTAGCTCCCATTAAAAATATAAAAAACGAAAATGAAAAAACTAAAAGACGCCACAATTTGGTAACCGTTAAATACTAAAAAAGTAGCGCCACATAATTTCATAAAAGGTTTATTCTTTACAGCCTCTTTTATACTGATGAATAAATCCTTCAAGTTGGTAAACATTGAGGTAAAAGTTAATTTTTTCCTATTTCCCATATGAGAAGCATCGATACCTCTACAAAAAATAGCTGGCAAAAGCCCTAGTAGTAAACAAGCTACTCCTACATAAATTGCCATGGTTCTTACACCTTCAGCTTGATTACTAAAAATATTAGGGTCGGCAATAATTACCCAAAACCAAGGAACAATTACCCAAGCCAATAGACCAACCGTTTGCGAAAATGCCATTATACGTGTACGTTCGTTATAATCAGAAGTCATTTCATAGCCTAAACCAACCAAAGGTGTAGCAAACATGGTATTTCCAATAAGAAAAACCATAGACATAATTAGAAAGTACCAAAAATTATAGTCTGAAGAATTGTTTTCATCAAGCTGCCAAAGAAGCACAAAAGTAATGGCACTTAAAATACCTCCAACCAAAATATATGGTCTTCTTCTACCCCATTTTGAACTTGTGTTATCCGAAATAAATCCCATGATTGGATCGGTAATCGCATCAAAAAATCGAGGCAATCCACCTAAAAGTCCTGCCAAAAATGGGTCCATTCCAAAAGCAGTCAATAAAAAGAACATAAAGAAACCCAATGCTCCAGGGTATAGGTTCAAAACCAAATGACCTGCACCGAATGCAGCCTTTTGCCCTAATGGTACTCTATCTTTTTCAGCTGTTTTTACAATTGACATAATCGTTTTGTTTTAGTTAGTATTAGTTGGTTTTTTAATAACCACTGTTTGTATTGCTTGAGGGCTTATTTGTATGGTATTGGAACTTTCACCCAGTGATAATGCTATTTGTTTTGTTTCTGCCTCTTGGTTTAATAGAATCACAGTAATTGACCCATCTGGGTTTTGTGCTGCAGTAACCATCAAAGAATCATCAGAGTTTTCTAACCCTATGCGCACGGCGCCAGGTCGTATGTATTTGCTAAAATGAACCAGGGTATAGTAAATTGGAGTAAAGTATACTTCATCTTTTTCTGGATCTACAATTACGGGAGCTACGCACCAGTTTTTGAACCAATTAGGACCTCCTTGTGTATCTAGCACCATATTCCAGTCTATCCAGCCATCTACCCAATTGTTAAGACATCCAATAATGTCACGGGCATATCTGTAGACAGGAGCGTATTTTGGGTGCAAGTGTTTTTCATGTTCCGGTGCCCAATCCCATCCCCAATCTGTAGCTTCTTTGGACCAATACCATTGATCATCTTTCCATTTGGGAACTTCTGCATCAACACATGCCTCCGATTGTATTAGATATTTTGTAGGAGCTGCGTTATGTGCAAATTGCAAGGATTCTGGAAACCAATCGTACGTGCTAGCATACCAATGTATTGCAGTGCCGTCAAAGTACTTAGAAGAGGCTTCGTCTTGGAACATAACCTTTACCCATTCTTCCAACTCTTCTCCTCGATTTTGATCATAACCCAATATTTTCACATCATGTCCATCAGTTTCTAACTTAGGGCCTAAATGATGTTTAACAAAATCTGTCATTTCTTGGGGGCTGTAATGCATGCTCTCCCAGTTGTTATTGTTGCCTAATGGTTCGTTTTCTACCGTAAATCCCCAAATATCAATATCCTCAAGTTTATAGGCATCAATATATTTTGAAAAGAATAAAGCCCAAGTATCATAGTATTCAGGTAATAATTTGCCACCGCGCCAATCGTTGTTGTCTTTCATCCATGGTGGAGCTGTCCACGGAGAGGCCAATATTTTGAACCCATCTTTGGATGCAGCCATGGCCTCTTTAATAAATGGGATGATATCATCGCGGTCTTCGTCAATAGAGAAATTTTTTAATTCCATATCCCCTTCAACAGGGGCATAAGAGTAATTGCTTACTGAGAAGTCGCATGAGTTCATATGTGTTCGTGTCAAGGAATATCTGGCACCCTCATTTCCAAAGTAAGCATCAATGATTTTTTTGCGATTCTCTTTGCTCAATTGATTCAACAGATAAGCCGAAGCTTCTGTAAATGAACCACCGAATCCAGTAATAGTCTGAAATTTTTGTTCTGGCAGTAATTTGATTTGTGAAGTAATTCCATCAGCAACTACTTCGGTTATCGGACTTAATTTGTTTCCATCTGCTGAAGTTTCATAAACTTCAACTTCTAATTTGTTCTCTACGGTGCAAGCACTGAGTATTACGGTCAATGTCAATGTGATATTAAATTTGTTAAACTTTTTCATCTTAATGCATGATAGCTTGTTCTTTCTTTGTGGGAGGGACCAAAACATCTTTCATTAATGCATCTTTATCTCCGTTGTATGTTTTGGTGATAGGGTTTCCATTTCTGGTCAACCCGCTAAAAGTCCCTTTATCAACCAAGTCCCATAAAGCATATTTTGCTTGTCCATCTATGGTAAACAAACCAAAATGATTTTCAGAGCCATGCACATTTTGAGCATCTTTCCATTGCTCGTTAAAAGCTTCAAAATAAAAACAAGATATACCTTCTTTATTAGTCCAATTACGCATATGTTCATGATAGGCCGCTTCTTTGTATTCGTCTGTTGCCTTTGATCCAGTTGGCCCATAATGACCATTGGAGACTGTTGCCCACCCAGTTTCACCAATATGTATGGGTTTGTTTACGCCAACACTTTTTGCATGATCTGATACTGCTTTATACTGAGCCTTGGCAAATTCTTTGGCACGAAGCATTGCCGCATCTATTTTTTCAATAGCTGAAAGCTGCTCCTCTTCTTCAGGTACACCCCAAAACTCAGGGTTATAGTGTGAGTTGTGAT
The DNA here is from genome assembly GCF_947499585.1 of uncultured Allomuricauda sp. Taxonomy (GTDB): domain Bacteria; phylum Bacteroidota; class Bacteroidia; order Flavobacteriales; family Flavobacteriaceae; genus Flagellimonas. Next base: position 237,661 of record NZ_CANMOO010000001.1, read on the forward strand.
AGGCGTACGTATGCATGGAAATGTAATCCACGGCTTTAATAAGATTTTCTAAGTCTTCAGTATGATAACTCTCGTCTCCACCTCCCCAAGAAGCAAAATCATCAGAACTTGTAATCCATAGCTCTTTCGGTAGTTCTCCATTTTTCTTTAACTCTTGAAGATGATTCACCCATTTTAGGATAACACTGGGCTGCACATAATAGCTGGTTGCCCATTTTACCATGGCCTCATTGCCTACAGCAATGATTTTTACAATGTCTGGATATTTGTTTGCCAACTCCGCAGCTCTGGCAATTTCACCCTCGTTTTGTTCACTTTCCACTTCATGATCCGGAGTTTCACCGGTCCAAGCGTTTTTACAGTCTATCCATGCACCTAGCATTACGTACATTTCAAAGTTGGAATCCTCAATCTTTAGTTCGCTAATGGCTTTTAGCAAATTGGAAGCTTGTTGAAGCTGAACGTTATACGTCCGTAAGATTTTGATGCCCATTGCAGATAGTATTTTCATATCATCTTTTAGCTCATCAATTGTAGGTTGAACTTCGCGAGTGGCTTCTCTATAACCTCCGTATGATATGGCCAAGTAATCAGGATTGCCTAGAATATCTTTAGCTGTCACTTCTTTTATTGTTTGGGGTTGATTTTCTTCTGCTTTGATCGTTTTCTCTTTACATGAATGGTTTACTACTAAAACCATTGCTACAACTATTATTTTTACTATTGATTTCATAGCACTGCTGTTTGTTTTTTCTGATTATTCTCTATGAATCTATATGCTTCATTTATTCTATTTTTTGAAATATCATTATCGCAATCCAAACCCATATGAAAACAGAGGGGTAATAGAGTCATTCCAAAAATTTGGGCCGTATTTTCCTTTATAATCCTCTTCTGATTTTGGCCAAGAATGTGGTAACTTTCCCTTAAAACTATAATCTCCAAATAGCACTTCTGCAATGCCATCACCCTCAGAGCCTGGTAGCCAAGCCGCTACAAATGCGTCTGATTGTTCAATCTGTTTGGTAGTTACCAATGGACGACCAGAAATGAGCACGACCACTGTCCTTACACCTTTGTCTGTGTAACTGTTGATATAATTTTGGTGAGCTTCTGTTAATGTTATTTGATAGGCATCTATCTCACCTCCAATATCCCCAAAAGATTCGGCATATGGGGTTTCACCAACAACAATGATGGCAATATCAGCATCGTCATGATTTCCAGTGGCATCCATATCATAAACAACATTGCCTTTTGCCATTTTTTCAATTCCTTGTAGAATAGTTGTAGCACCAGTATAATTTTCTGTTGTGCCTTGCCAATTTATGGTCCAACCGCCGGACTGCAAACCAGAGTTATTGGCATGTTCACCAACCACAACAATCTTGCTCAAATTTTTGTTTAATGGCAGCGTGTTTTTGTTGTTTTTGAGTAAAACCAGTGACTCTCTTACTGCTTGTCTTGCTACATCTCTATGCTCTTGAATTCCTATTTTTTCAATTAAGGTTGAATCAGGAAAAGGATTTTCAAAAAGACCAAGTCTATATTTTTGCCGTAATACACGGCGTACAGCATCATCAATTCGATTTTGGGATACGTAACCACTTTCAACACCGCCTTTTAATCCTTCAAGATACATGTCCAGATCGCCTTCTACTGCCATAATCACATCTACACCGGCATTGATAACATCATTCTCGCCAAATCTTGAATACCCTTTCCAGTCTGATACCATAATGCCATCAAATTTCATGGCACCTTTGAGCATGTCCGTAATTAATTCTTTGTGGGCATGCATTGGTCTACCAGACATAGAATTGAATGAGGCCATTACGGAACCAACTCCTTCATTGACTGCAACAATGTAAGGAGGCAACAAACGTTCTTGCACTTGTTGCGGGTTTAAAGAGGTTTCACCACCTTCAACGCCAGAATCCGTTGCACCATCTCCAATAAAGTGCTTAGCTGTCGCCATTACCGTATACTTGTCTAAAAGATTTCCTTGGAGGCCTTTAACAGAAGCTTTTGTCAATACTTCCGTTAATTTGGTGCTTTCAGAAAAAGCTTCATAAACTCTACCCCATTTTTCATTATAGGGTATTGCTATGCAGGGGGAGAAAACCCAGGTAAAACCTGTTGCTTGGGCTTCTATTGCCGTAATTCTAGCAGCTTTCTCTACCAGTTCAGCATTTCTGGTAGCCCCTAAACCAATGTTGTGCGGAAATATGGTAGCTCCTTCATAAGTGTTTTGACCATGTATGGCATCAACACCAAATAATAATGGAATTCCCAATCTAGTGGACAGTGCTAGCTCCTGTAACTTTGTGAATTTGGCTTGCCATTCGGCAGCGCCATTACCAGGTAAAGGTCCTTGGGTGTGTATAACGGAACCGATAAATTTAGCGGCAATATCATTGTCATCTGAAAGGTCATCAAAATGCCTAACCTGTGTCATTTGACCAATTTTTTCTTCCATGGTCATTAATGCCAACAAAGAATCTACTTTTTGTTCTATAATGATATCAGCGCTATTTTCTTTGACCATCTGTTGCTTTTTACAAGATGAAAGGAAGCAGGTTCCAATTATCAGTAACCTGATAACAATTTTTAAAGATTTTGAACTCATCTTAAATCTGCTTCTTTGGCTTCAACAATTGTTGTTGTAATCGTACCTATTCCTTCAAACTTTTCAGTTTATAACAGTGTCCAAAATCTATTGGACTGTACAATGGAATTGGTTAAAAAAAGGCTAGCAAAAAATTTGCTTGATACTAGCCTTTTTTCTCTATTCATAGTTGGAATGCTTTTTATTCAAGAATTACATCATCTATATAATAGGTTTCTGATGAAGATGTCGGTTGATTTCCGGTATCAAAATCAGGTATTATAACTATAGAGTTGTAGATGTTTGGGTTGAAATCCACAGGGACTACAGCTCCAAAATCAAAGGTTAATTCCACCCATTCATTTGCGTTTGTGACTGTTTGCTGTAAGCTGTAATTTGGAATGCTTCCAGGATTAGGTCTGGATTGCAATTCGAACTGAAACACTACATTGGCCTTAGTTGAATACACTTTAACCTTAAATGTTCTTGTTGTAGTCATATCCAATGGCGTAGCAAAAACATTTTCCATTCCGCCATAAAACTCAGTTCCTGAAGGCTTGTTAAATGTGTAAACGTTAGCTGAAGTATTGATTCCCCCTGAAACGGTATTAGAAGTAATAGAACCGTTGACACTTGCTGGCTCAAAAACACCTCCAAACTCTTCTCCACCTTCAAAATCTGCTGGGAGCGAAGACAATGGTGTAGGACCACTAACAGGCGTACCATAGACCATCAGGTCATCGAAATAGTACGTACTGCCATCGGCCACGTTGAAGTTGAAGAAGATCACCATCTTATCGAACTGTGGCGTCGATGTCGCATCAAAATCAAAGGTCAGTTCTTCCCAACCGTTGGTGACACTGGTGGTCGCCAGAACCTCCGCAAAGTTGCCGGAATTGCCGATCTCTTCCAATTTCAGTAATACTGGGGTATTCGGAACAGGGGACCAAACCTTCATTCTTAAACCTTCGACCGCGTTAAAGTCCAACTTGGCGGCCAGGTCGATTTGGATATTATCGAACGGGGAATTGTTTGCCCTTACCACTTGACCTACTTTACACGAGGTGTTCACCGGACCGTCAAAGTCTGGGTTATCAATCCATGTGAAAGAAGCATTGTCCTCTATCACGGCAGGTGTGTTGGTCTGCCAGGTAATGTTCAAATCTGCAGCAGCTGTGGATTCTCCGGTTTCGGGAACACAAGCACCCCCGCTAGGTGTACCATAGACCATCAGGTCATCGAAATAGTACGTACTGCCATCGGCCACGTTGAAGTTGAAGAAGATCACCATCTTATCGAACTGTGGCGTCGGTGTGGAAGGAAAATCGAAAGTAAGTTCTTCCCAATCACTCGTTACACTGGTTGTAGCTGTTACTTCAACAAAGTTGCCGGAATTGCCGATCTCTTCCAATTTCAGTAATACTGGGGTATTCGGAACAGGGGACCAAACCTTCATTCTTAAACCTTCGACCGCGTTAAAGTCCAACTTGGCGGCCAGGTCGATTTGGATATTATCGAACGGGGAATTGTTTGCCCTTACCACTTGACCTACTTTACACGAGGTGTTCACCGGACCGTCAAAGTCTGGGTTATCAATCCATGTGAAAGAAGCATTGTCCTCTATCACGGCAGGTGTGTTGGTCTGCCAGGTGATGTTCAGGTCTGCAGCAGCTGTGGATTCTCCGGTTTCGGGAACACAAGCACCCCCGCTAGGTGTACCATAGACCATCAGGTCATCGAAATAGTACGTACTGCCATCGGCCACGTTGAAGTTGAAGAAGATCACCATCTTATCGAACTGTGGCGTCGGTGTGGAAGGAAAATCGAAAGTAAGTTCTTCCCAATCACTCGTTACACTGGTTGTAGCTGTTACTTCAACAAAGTTGCCAGAATTCCCGATCTCTTCCAATTTCAATAAAATTGGGGTGTTGGGAACAGGGGACCATACTTTCATTCGTAGTCCCTCAACTGCATTGAAGTCGAATTTATCGGCCAAATCGATTTGAAGGTTGTCAAATGGAGAGTTGTTGGCCCTAGTTACCTGTCCAACTTTGCATGAGGTGTTCACCGGACCGTCAAAGTCAGGATTGTCCACCCAAGCAAAAGTTACATTATCCTCTGTCACGGCGGGTGTATTGGTCTGCCAGGTGATGTTCAGGTCTGTTGCGGAAATAGATTCTTCCGTTTCCGCTGTGCAGGTTCCATTGCCGATACCGGCCCCCACCTGTTCAATGTTATCTACAAAGAAAGTACCCTCAACTCCTGGGTTTGTATTGAAGCCAATGAACAAGATTAATTTACCGTATTGACCATCTGGAACAATAGGTTGGCCGTTTTGAGAATCACCTTCAATAAAGCTGGCTACTGCATCAGCGGCAAAGTCAAAACTTAAAGTTTCCCACCCTGAACCGGTATGGGTAGCCCCGACCTCTGCATCACGCGCTCCATCTGCACCATCCTCAAACTTGATCAAAACAGCGATTTCTGTAGATGCGAATAACTCCAATTGAATAGTCTTGTTAGCACCACTAAAGTCCACTGCCGGTCCTAAAGGGAATTGCACATTTTGGAATTGACCACCACCGGTTACCATTTGTCCAACATTGGTGTCGTTTCCATTGCCATTTTCGGGGTTAGTCTCTACTGTAAATCCGATGTTGTCACCTACAATGATATCATAATCCACATCGGTGCCATCAAAATCAATGGGCAATGTGAGCGGCGTAGGAGGATCTGGTATAGTAACGGTCAGTTCATCTTCAAAAGTACTTGAAGCGCCTGCTGTATTGGATGCAGTAAGTACAATTGTATATGTGCCAGAAGTATAAGTTTTTATAGGATTTATCTCAGTAGATGAGGTGCCATCTCCAAAGTCCCATAGATAGGTTCTTGCTTTTTCTGAGATATTAAGAAATGTTACCGTACCGGTATCTTCATTAAGAGTAAAAGAGAAGCTCGAAATAACTTCCGGTAGTAAAGTGTCATCGTCTTCACATCCTAAAAAGGATATGGCCAAGATTAATATTGAAATTATCTTGATATTTTTGAGTAATAGTTTCATTGTCTTTTTCGTTTTAGTTAGTTTAATCAGCGTTATTTTTATATACCCTTACATAATCCACTATCATGGTTTGAGGAAATTCGGTTTCAGCGTTTGGTGAGCCTACAAAAGTGCCTCCGACCGCAAGGTTCATTAGAATGTAGAAGGGCTTGTTAAAAACCCATACCCCTTCACCATCCGTTTCTTCATTGACATCTTCCGGGGTAATTTGATTGTAAAGCACATCGTCAACATAGAAATTGACAAAATCCGGACCCCATTCAATTCCAAAAATGTGGAAGCCGGTATCAAAGCGGTCATTTTCTAAGGTATATTCCTTGGAAATAGCATCACCACCGTTGTAGCCAGGACCGTGCACACTACCTATTAGTACAGTAGGGTTTTGTCCACGATATTCCATAATATCAATTTCTCCTGCTCCTGGCCACGGATTTTCATCTATATCAGCGCCAAGCATCCAGAATGCAGGCCAGATGCCTTGTCCAAAAGGCAAACGGATACGCGCTTCAAAACGACCGTATCGTTGCTCAAATTTATCTTTTGTCAATAACCTTGCTGAAGTATATTCAGAACCTTGAAAAGATTCTTGTTGTGCAGTAATCAACAATACCCCATTTTGTATGGTTACATTTTCTGGACGGTCTGTGTAGTATTGTAATTCTTGATTACCCCATCCATCTATACCATTACCGATATCGAAGCCCCAAACTTGGTCGTTTGGTGCACCATCGTTGTCAAAATTCTCGTCTAAAACTAAATTTGTAAATGTAGCCACTGTCTGTGTTTCATCTGTTTCACAACCGGATATCACGCTCATTGCAATTACCCCAAGGCATGTTAGCGCTACCGATTGTATTGTTTTAATTTGCATATATTTCATAATCATTTTTTTCGATTTTCAAGAGCCAGTTATTCCGTGTAGAAGTAAATGTTGTCAAATAGGAAGTTTGGTCCTCCTGTAAGTATAAGTGCACCCAAGTTATTTTTCTGGGTAGCAAGGTCACCCCCCAAGGGTACCTCGAACGATGTCCATTGACCAACGGTGAATCCTGTCAGGTCAAACCTAAAATCCACATCATCACCCTGTGGTAAACCATTGTCGGTATTGGTCTCTAACTCCTGGTTGCCCCCAATATCCCTAATTTGAATCCCGACCTCAACTCCGGCGCTCTGCACATAAACATCTACATGCAAAAATGTTAGTCCTGAGGCATCTACTGTATTTTCGAATACAATACCAGTAAAATTATTATTGGTATAGGCCAACACAAAGTCGCCATTATTGTTGGTAATGGATGTTTCTGTGGTAGACCCTCCAAATCCAGGAGCAAAATTGCTATTGGTATCCGGTGTATATGCTTCGCTGAAAATTGATTTTACGTTGGCTGCTGGCCGTGCTGGGGGCGGAGCAAAAGCTAAACTACCGGCAGAAGTAACTTCCAGAGACCCGTCTGCCAATACTCCTCCCAATAAAGCTGTTATTTCTGCAGTTCCCTCACCTACAACAGATACTTCACCTAATTCACTCACTCTGGCAACTTCAATATCTGAAGAGCTAAAATTGAAATAAGATGGTGCTGCTATAACGGTTTGGTTGACACCAGTATCCAAGTTAAAAGTTTGTGTAAGACCGTTTACTATAAGATTAGAACCAGTAAAGGCCTGTTGTACAACATCCATCCCGTTTAAAATAGCAGGACTTGGTTGAGCCACAGTGCCCAATTTTTCAAACCGCAACTCATCAATCCAAAAAGTAAATCCAAAACCATTGGTAGTTTGTGTCCCCGCCGAGAAAAAAAACATTCCCCTTTCCTGTACCAATTTTGATGGATCTGGAATAGGAATGATAACTTTTCGCCAATCGGTGGATAAGCGTATGTTCTGGGCGGTTACCGCAAATTTGTTTTGACCAAAATCAGTTCCAAAGCCTACTTCCCCTATGGTAGCGGTAGTAGAACCTTTAACATAGAAGGTCAAGGCATCAAAACCTGTTAAATCCCTGCCAGCACCACGATCCAGGAAAATACCTCCAATAAATCCTCCATCAGGGTCATCTGGAGCGGGCACATCAATTCGTATAGAAGATGACCCTTCAAAAGCCACGTTATCATCAGTGCCAAAGCCTTCGGGATTAGCACCTTCATTTGGATCAAAAGAATCAAAGAATTCATCCGTAAGTCCTACAGGAGCATCTGTAAATATATCCCCGTTGGACGAGAATGTTGCAAACTGTACATCATCTGAAAAGTCTCTTTCACAACTTGTAAAAACAGCAATGCCCAAGCTAAAAAGAACTATAAAACGTAAGTGTATATTTCTAATATTTTTCATTTTTCAATCTTTTTATTTACCAATGTTGATGTGTACATATGTCATAATCTCCCACTCGTTACCATTACCAAATCCAACTGGACTAATTATAGGTTCTTGTGAAAAAGTGTTGGGCGGTACCGCGTTTGGCAAATAACGTGGTGAAAACTCATTTAAGGATCTCCATGTACCACGAATTCCTATTTGTGTGCTTGGTAAAATAAACCAGTCAGGCTTACCAAGAGTTGTAGAGATATCCAACATCAATTGTACTGGGTACGTTAAGTTAAAATCTCGATGGTAATCAAATGGTCCCCAATCGTTAATTTTTTGGGTATACTGTACTTTCCATTTCTTATAAATCATTCTTACATCTCCGCCAAAACGTTTTATCAATCGTTCACTATCTCCGTTAGCTTGCCCGTTGCCATAGTAGAAATTTCCAATTAGACCGAAATCCGAACCAAGTTTGGATACCATTCTGGAATGGACTTCCCATAAATCTTCAGCGGGAACCGAATTTGGGAAAGCAAAGAAGGACCTGTCGGCGTTGAAACCGATATATGAATCAACGGTTGTAGGAAGGTGACGATACACAAATCCAAGATTCATGGCGAATTTGGCATCCTCCGATCTGTCATTATCCCACTCGTACATCCAAGTACCCGGGGTAGGGTCGAAAGTCAAGAGGATCTCACCGGCAGTGGTCTCTCTGTTGCCTCGAACGGAAAAGGGATCATCAAGATTGTTCCTTAGGCGTCCTGGGGCTTGTACATCTTGAGGCATGGCATCCACCAATGGTTTTTGCCACATGAAATTAGGAGCAATCTGAAAATTTCCTGCAGCGATGGTAAATCCAGAAAATACACTGGTTACATTACCACTCCCCGTATCCCTTAATTTCCAACCGGTAAAGGTCATTGTTTGATCGGCGCCACCATTGGCAATTAAGCCCATAGCTGCCGCTTGACCGTACCAATTGAATTTTCCACCTTCATAGGTGACCTTAACTTTACCACCCCAGTTATCATTTGCCTGAATTCGATCTTCAAAAACGACATAGCTTCCAGGAGTACCTCTAACATCTTGAAATGTAGTACCGTTCAATGGGCTTCCTGCCCAAATTCCTCCCATCATAATTCCAAATTTGCCGAACTCCCTTTCAATAGCCAAAGTAGCCCTTTCGGTCGGCCAAAATGGGATTACACCACTTCGTACTTGATTTGCATCTAAGACCCGACGTCCATTTTCATCAAAAACCAGATTGGTTTCAAAGTCTCTATGGTAAATACCGGTAACATCAAATTTCCCAATATGCTTTTTGTACTTGAAAAGCATGGTTGGGTTTGCGCCCCACCATAATTGAGGACCAATAGCGGCCTTTAGTCCTTTTAAAGGGCCCTTACCGTCAATTTCCATTCCTAATATTTCACCGTTGTAAATATCTAGGTTAGGGCCATAGTTGGCTTCTGGATACAATCCGAAAAAGTCACCTTCATAACCCCAATGATAATGACCTGTTCTATAGAAACCTTTTAGATCAAATTCTTTGGCGTTCCATTCAAACTCTGCTTGATATACGCGAATTCTATTTACATCAGAAACAATTACGTCTCCTTGGTCAGTACTCACATCAATAGGACGGGAGTTATTCTCATAAAAAATCTCATTGATTGGGTTTCGCGCCACGTTACCAACAACATTCATATTTACCTCTGCTCTCATGTTAGGTGCAGGGTTTCCTTCTACTCCAATAAAATACGACTGCATGTGATCGAATCCTAACTGATTTGGAAAGGTGTTAGGGTCGTCTGGGTTAGGAGTATCCGGAGTCGTAATTAAACTACCTCCAGTACTGAAGGTTGAGAACTTTGCTTGAAGGTTACTGATGCGAAGCAGATTACTTTGCTCTCCGTTTAAAGCGGCTTTATCACCACGAGCTTTAAGCACAGCATCCATCAACTGTATATTACTAAAATGATTGTTTACAAAATCCAGATTTACACCTTCGTCGTAAGGATTTAATTGATGCGCATCTTTTAGTGCATAATAGGCTGCCCTTGGATAAAGGTCGTATAGCCCTCTAGGGTTGGTAGCACCCTTGGCACAAATCCCAAACCATTCCTCGTTCATGTTATTTACTCCTGGGGCGGCGAGGTCTCTCGCATATCCACCATTGGACCATGAAGCGTTGTTATCATGCACATCGGCATTTTTTCTATCATCAAATCCAAATTTCCACCAACCATCACTGAATTGGAAAGTGAAACCTCCAATTGAGTTGTCAGCTTTTCCCAGACCAGCTGCATTTTGATAGATCTCTTTCCAGTTTTCTACCATATAGTATGCCTGGGAATATTGATCTTCTTTGTTTTCGATGGCATTGAACGCATCAGCTCCAAACTCTGTAAACATTACAGGTTTGTTGAGTTTGTCTTTTACTACTTGAAACATGTCTCCGAAAGAAGCCCCACGATAGGTATTGGTTCCATAAATGTCAATATCTTTACACTCCTCCGCTACAATATCAATGAACAATACATCACCATTACAAATAGCTACAGGATGTGAAGAATCCATAGCCTTCATTTTTTTAGCGGCCTCATTCATTAATCTATACATAGGTCTTCCTCGACTTTCGCCTATGAAATTTATTCTTCCTTCATCGTCTGGAAAATCTTCAGTTTCCGCTCCTGCCCAGAATAACCCATAGTTGTTTTCATTACCTAATAAGTAAAGAAGTAGCCCGGGAGTATCTTTATAACCATTTACCAACTCTTCCATTTCAGTCATTAAAAATTCTGAAGTAGTAGGGTCATCATAAATAGTTACAGGAGTCCAAACGCCATTCAATGTAAGCCCATAGCGTCCAAAAGAATGGTTGAGCATTGTATAGATGCCATAGTTTTCATAGATATACTGTATCCATTTTGCAGGGACACCTGTATATTGACGAATAACGTTAACACCCATGTTCTTTAATAGGGACATTTCTGTATCTAATCCAGCCTTGATAATGTCATCTGGCTTTTTCCAGAATGCAGCGTTCACTGTGTTGGTGCCAATTGGAATGTAGTCCCAATTCATCCCATTCATCATAAAATCCTTTCCATTGACCACCAATTTCATTCCTTCATCATTGCTTACAACAGAAACCTTGTCGGCTTGGGCGTAGATAGCAGTTGTAAACAATAGGAGCAGTAATCTCAGTAAATTGTTTTTCATAGTAATGTTTAGTTTTAGTTTGATGTTCGCTAAAAAGAAAATCATGTATGCCGTTTCAGTGAAACAAAAATTTTGAAGAGTTGGGGAACTTTCTGTTTTTTGCGAACGGTTAAACTTATCTTAAAATAATAGGAAGACCTTAAAAATTACCTCAACAAAAAACATACATGATAAAAAAAATGGCTTTTTTTTACGAAATTGATAAAACCCCTTATTTTAGAGGGTCTCAGAAGCAAAGCGAAAGTTTCCAATTTTAGTTGGATTCCAGTTTGTATAGGTATTGTTGAGGTACTATTGGAAAGTTGTAGAGTAATTTACAGTTTAAGGATGTAGTTTACCAAGTTATCATCATGAGTTAAGTCCATTTTTTTGCGAAGTCTGTACCTTTTGATCTCTACACTTCTTGGTGAAATGTTCAATAAAGGAGCTATTTCTTTTGATGATAAGTTTAAACGAAGGTAAGCGCATAACCTAATATCGTTAGGAGAAAGATTTGGATGCGCCTTCTTCAATTTCTTCAAAAACTTTCTATCCGCATTGTTAAAAGCTTCTTTGAACAACTCCCAATCATCATTTTGATTTAGGCTTTTATCAATAATAGTAATGATTGGTTTAACAGAATTTTTATCTTCTACATTGGATACGAGTTGTTCTTTGACTTTGGATAGCAACTCATTCTTTTTAATTATACTTAAGGTTGATGCTGCTAATTCATTGCTCTTACTTCTAAATTCTTCTTTGAGCTGCTCGTTTTTGATTTTGATTATTTCTTTCTCGTTTTGAGCTTTTGCCAACTCTATATCCCGCTTATTCTTTTCAATTAGTTTTTGTTGTCGTTTGTGGTAATGCCTTTTGTATAAATTGTGAATTATAATTGAACCCAATACTGCCCCTAGAAAATAAAATGCCAACATTAGGTTGGATATATACCAAGGTCTAGCAATTTTAAAAGAGTAAGTAGCAATATTGTTGGAAATTTTGTCACCAATTTTTGCCCTGACATTAAACGTATACTCGCCAAAAGGAAGATTTTCGAAGGTTGCAGAAGACTTTTGGGACCAATCACTCCAGTTAGAGTAAATCCCTGAAAGTTGAAACTGATAGCTTGGCCTTAGGTATTTGTCATAATCCGCAGTATAAAAAGACATTTCAAGATTGTTTTCATCACTTTCAAAACTGCCTTTTAGACTTTTACTTAATAGCTCTTTTTCATTTTCACCTGTGTTTTTACCTGCTTTTCTAATGCTACTTATATTTACGCTAAAATCCCGCTCACTAAAATCATCTACATCAATAGTTACATACCCAGAACTGGTTCCAAATAAATATTTTCCTTCTTCTTCTAGCGCTGTAACACTTTCATACCCTACAATTCCACTTCGCACGTTTTCAGTTAATGGAATAGATTTAATGATTGGAGTGTTAGACAAGTTTCCGCGGGATACAAAACTGATATTGGAATTTGTAAATACCCATAAATAATCATTCTTATTATCCATTGTCATTTTACCTGAAAGATATTCGTCTTTTGTATAAGCTTTACTCAGAATACTATCCTTGACAAACGTTTTGTCTTTTTTATCATATTTTAAAATTCCGTTTTCATATGAATACAATAAATCTCCTTTATATTTTAATATTCCTGAATTGGAGCCTTTAATTAATGTGTCTACGGATACATTTTTTGCTTTAGAAAAAGCACTATCAACCTCAATTCTAAAAACTCCCTTGTATTCATGGTTTACAAAAATCTCTTCTTCCAACGTCTCAAAATAGCGCGATGAATGATTAAACCCTTCAATCTTGTTTTTAATATGCCATCCATCACTTGATTTTTCCAGCACGTATAGTCCATCATAATTTCCTTGTAAAAGAAGGTTGGGGTCACCATTTAAATCGCTTACATTCCAAGTGCCCTGAATATCAGCAATTCTTCTAGCTTTATTTTCGTCAATAATAAATGTACCGGTATGATGGCCACAGAATAAAGTTTGTCCAATTATATTTAAAGACCATACTTGACCTTGGGTACTGTTGATTAGTCTGAAATCAGTATCACTATCTAATTCCTTATAAAACAGTCCCTGATTTGTTCCCAAATACAAAATGTTATTAAGAACAACGGAAGCATACACACTTCCCGCAACTCCTTTATTGTCATGGTATACTTTAAATGCAGATTTAAGATTTACATAACTGATTCCGTTATCAAGTCCAAGCCAAATGTTATTATCAAAATCTTCATAAAGGGATAAAACAGTGTTGTTCCGCAATCCTTTTATTTGATCTATATGAGATATCAAATTTCCATTTTCATCCAAATAGATCATACCATGAGAGATGGTGCCTAAAACAAAGCCTCCGTCTGTCAATTCCAGAGCGCTGTATATACTCACATTGGATAACAATGTGTCTGCAGTTATATTCCATTTGTTAAAAGAATCATTTTGATTTTTATAAAATCCGTTGTGACGAGTAAGAACCAACAAATCTCCTTGGTGCTGAAAAATGTTGATTACTTCATCTTGTTTAAAGGGTTCAGCATCATAGACCAATACATCTTTACCGTTCTCAATCTTAAAAATTCCTTTACCAAGTCTTTGAAAATAAATACTTTGATTGAGGTTGAATATTTTAGGTGAGGAAGTGTCAGAATCAATAACATTAACCGAATTATCCTTTAAATCGTAGATATAGATCCGATCAAGGGATTGGAACACTATCCACTGATCCATGTCCAAAATGTTCCAGAACTCTTCATCTTGTTTAAAATCCTTTTTTATCTTTTTTGATAAGGAGTTGTATTGAAGCATCCCAAAATCATCTTCTTGCCAATACCCAAATTCCGTATAGCAACCTGTATATATTTTGTCGCCTACAACTTTTACTGATCTAATTATGGTTTCATTTGGTGAAGGGAACAATGTCCATTTAGCGCCGTTAAACTCTAAAAGTCCTTTGCTGTTGGCTACATAAATTACTTTGTCTCCGGCTTGCGAGATAGCCCAGTTTTGGTTTTCAGCCAAATAATCTGAAGGAGCATAATTTTTAATAGGGGGTAACTCTTGCGCAAACAATGTGGCGCCAATGACCAAAGAAACTAGGATTAATATTTTCTTAGTATTATTCACTTGAGTTTAACTTGGATTTGATAAAAGTACCAACTAGTTACTAGTAATTAATTAGTGCGATACGTTTAAGAATATTTGAAAGTCAAATAAAATAATAACTAGAGTTGCAGACAACTATTCCTTTTTTCACGCAGTTGTAAATTAAGCAAAATCATTTACTTCTTTCTTTTTTTTTGAAAACCAATAGTCATTTTAAAAACCCAAGGGATATAAAATGGGTCAAAAATGCAAAATAGGAAATTGTGAAAGATTCTAAAAAACGTGAATTCTTTATATTAACAATGATGATTACTCTGCATTTAAAGTAACTTTGTTTAGATAGACCAATAAACCAAAACTTTAATTTTTCTTAACTGGGAGATGGGCGAATTTTTCAAGGCCGAATTAAAAGACCGCTTTTTGGAGTATGCTTTAAAACGTAGGGACTATTTTGAAATTCAAGTTCTTTATGATGAATTTCTACGTCCTAATTATACCCTTGGGTTTGTTGAAAAATTGATTAAGGAAATAAGGGAATATGATTCCAGTCTGTTGGATATTATGAGCGGTAATGGCGTGCAAATATTCATGCTAGCCTCTACACCGAGTACCCATTTGTTTTTAAACGAAGGTGGGTTTAAGGACATGCATGTAAAAGAAGAGGAAAAATGGGATGTTTTTTTAGATCAACTTTCGGGTAATCGTAAGTTGTCAAAAGATGAGAAAAAACTGCTTAAAAAAAATTCCTCCTCATTAAAGCGTGAAAAAACATTGCTCATTGCAATGATTTCTGCCATTGTCATAAGTTTTTTGTTTACCCTTTTTAGTATTTTGAAAAGTGCGTTGTTAGAGCCAGAGTATGTTCCAGCAGATGAATTTGAGCGGAAATTGGAACAGGTCCGTATAGAATATCTTCAAGAAAATGAAAGATTGGAAAAGGAATTGGAAAAAGCCAAGTCCACAATAGATTCCTTAACGGAATAAGGTTCGTTCATTTAGTTTATTTTTTTGGCTCATTGCTGTTAAAAAGATTATAAACAATATGAATTGCCCCAAATTAAATCCCTATCAATTTAGAATTATGAGTTCATGATATCCAGCGTTAAATTCTATCTTTTGATGCTTTTTCCAAACGATAATAATTATCCTTTAATCCTATTGATGTATAAACCAATTTGAATTAATTATAATCAGTTGTGAGTTCCTATCAATTTTGAAGGCTCACTCTTTAAGGAAATCAAAGAGCCTTCAAGATCCGGATATTTTTTTCTTAAGGTATCGTATTCAGGGTTTATGGCATGTTTGCCCCAAATACCCAACATCAATTTTAAATTCTCTTCATCTTCTGGATACTGTCCTTTATCATCAGTTTCAATGATCCAATCCTCCAAAACGCTGGAATATTCTTTTAAGACGTTATCATAGTTAGAATCATTTGCGAGGTTGTTCAACTCAAAAGGGTCACTGGGTAGATGATATAATTCTTTTTCCGGTCTTTCGTCAGACATAAATATGTCTTGAACAGAATTCAATTTTTTAGCATTATGTAATTGGTGCATGACCTTAACGAACTCGATACCGTCAAAATCCATATAAGTGGGTTGTGTATATGGCCTGTCAGTCTTAAAATTTCGGATGTACTTATACTCTTTTGATCGTACCGAACGGATTCTATCAATCGTAAAATCACAGCGATCCCTTGTTGAAATAACGTAATTCCTTTTATAGGCGTCGCCAAACATATTCTGCCCTTCCGTATAATTGGGTATCTCAATATTGGCCAAGGCCATAGATCCGGTTCCAATATCCAGTCCGCTTACCAAGTCTTCTTTGACCGTTCCAGGTGTTAACGTATTAATGTTCTTAGTAAAGTCAGCAACTATCAAAGGAACATGAAGACCGCCATCATATAAGAATTGTTTGTTCCGTGTCAGTCTCATTCCATGGTCCGAAAAAAAGAATACCACGGTATTTTCCAACAAACCATTATCCCTTAAATCTTTAATGATCTTCCCTACTTTTTCGTCGGTTATTTGAATAGCATCAAGATGATTGGCATACTCTTCAACAATTACCGGATGGTTTGGCAAGTAAGGAGGCAGTACTATCTTTGAACGGTCAACAGGGGTCTTTACATTGTCCTTGAAAGTATTGGAAAATATCTCTTTTCCTCCTTTTAACTGTATTTGCCCAAAGAAGGGTTGGTGATTCTTCAAGGTATCCAAGCTTAAATGGACTCCGCTTTTGCCATATAAAGGATGTAACCTATAATCTTGTGTGTATAAATCCCTTCTGTCATACATGAAGTTATAGTCATCTTTACCATTGTTAAAGGTGAAATAACCGGCATTTTTAAAAAGCTCTGGAATGGTTTTTAAACTATCTGGCAAATAGATAGCTGACTCTTTTGTTCTAGAGCTGTGATGATTGTGCGCTCCTGTAGTTGTTGACATCACTCCTGTAATAATACTGGAACGACTTGCTGAACATACAGGTGCAGGCATAAAAACATTGGTATACACTACACCTTGTTTGGCAAGGCTATCAATATTTGGAGTTGAAATAATAGTTGTGCCGTATGCACCTAACAAGGGAGCGGTGTCTTCAAGAAAAATCCATAAAATATTTGGGCGGGATTCATGTTCCGTTGATTGTTTTTTCTCAGCACATGAACTACACAATATTGTCGTCAAGACTGTTAATAAGAATCTTGCCTGCCATTTTTTATAAATCTTCATAATCATCATTTAATTGGTCGCTTTAAAAGAAATTAATCCTGAAGTTGGTACATTAAAAGAGTAGGCGCCCTCAGATAACTCTATGGTTTCTTTTTTTGTTTCCGCACCAAGACAATCCATTATTTTATACTCAAACTTTTTAGATTTTCCACTGATCACCATCACTATTCTATTGGATGTTTTCGCGTTGATTATATCAATTTCCTCAAATTTTTCTATCTGTACATCTACTATTTGATCATTGAATATGGTGGTTATTTTTTTGTTGTTTTTGGCTGCTTCAAGTATAGGATAATTGGTCAACGGGCTTGTGGGGTGAAAATCACCGTCCAACAGCACCTCTCTGTTTTTAAGCCAATAATCTGTATAGAATTTAATCATCTTAAAATGGTCTTCAGGAATATCTTCCAGCCTAACCGAAATTTGTGGTACGGAATACATTACGTTGAGCATTTGTAATGCTGCTACTTCAACGGGTTCGTCATAATGCCACATTAACATATCGGAATGAACCGCAGTTGAACCACTTAAGAGCCTTAAATCTGAGGTTCTTATTCTATTCACTGAGGATAGATTAGGGCAATCCGTTGCTCGGAACATATTTCCATATTTTCGCATCGCCGGCCCAACATAGGGTTGCCTAAACTCAATCATGATATCAGGTTTGATTTCTTGAAGTGATTTTACCAAATCAGTCATCAATACATCAGTCGCTTCATTAACGGAAGCATGGTCACGCCCATCATCCATGGTGAATTTGGTGTCTTCATCCGCAATAAACCTTCCAATAAAATCCAGCTTAAAACCATCTAAATCCCAATTGTTTGTTGCATCTACATAGGTTTTGATAATGAATTCCCTCACCTCAGGATACCTAGGATCTAAAACATATGTGCCCTGTCCGTTCCAATACCTAAGAAATTTCCCTTTCATTTTCTCATAGGCTTTTGAATTTTCACCAGCGAAAGGAACAGCATACCATAAAATAAACTTCATGCCTAGATTATGTACCTCATTTACAAACTCCTTCATTTCTGGAATCCGTTCTGGTTCCCAATCACCCGTAAAGGCATAACCTCTATTACTGTCCATGGTTTGCCAGCCATCGTCTACAATAATGGATTCAAAACCCATTTGTTTGGCAAGTCTACACTCAGCCAGCAAATCTTTCATCGTTACGTTCTGATGATAGCTATACCAACTAGAGTAAACGGGCTTACGGGCTACTTCTGGAACTTCAACAGGTTTTAATTGGTCAAAAGATGCCCACCAATCAGCTACTTCTTCTAGAGCCTTGGAATATAACTGGGGTCTTGAATCGAAACGTATTTTAACCTCATAGTTTGTCACCGACTGATGTTTTTCTGAAAAGAAGGTCATCTCGTTATAGACAAGTCCATCTTCTTCTTTAACACCTGAACTCAAAACAATTGTGTTTAGCGCTTCAGTAGCTGCAAAAGTCAATCGATTGCTATCATCATGACCAAAAAGGGTTATCACAGGAGCTTGTTTGGCCAACATGGATCGAACTGAGGAAGGTGCCCAACTAGGACCTATCGTTTTATCATTGAATGCAGCACTGCTCCAATACCCAGCGATATTACTTGAAGGTAATTTCCATTTGAGGGAAAATTCGGGAGGAGTCGCTCCTTTTTGATGTGTCAGGGATATTGTTAGGATTTCAAGACCGTCACTCAATTTTTCGATGGTGGTTGCAGTTTCAAAATCCCGAAACTCTCCAGTTAATTGGACTTGTTGTCCAGCTAATTCAAAATTCTGTTCTTTTTTTTGGGCACATAAGGTTCCCGCCACAAGAAAAAATAGCAGAATTACTTTGTTTTTTTTATTCATTACCAATTTAGTTTTTCATGTTTTTTTTCTAAATATTGTTTTACAGCTATAATATCTGATTTCGCTGTCAAATCTGGAACATGCTCAGAAAAAGGGACGCCAATAGCAGTGTTCGGGTAGTCTTGAATCATATTCAATAATGCAGTAGGCAATTCTTTTTCGTTTCTTACTTCGTTAAGCGGGCAATTTTTAAGGTATTCGTAAAACATGATGCCATCAAACTTAAATATGTTCATGCTTACCCTTAATTTACCATCAGCATCTTTATAATTGTCTATTAGACTTAAATCCGGTTTTTCAACGATTTGCTGTAAATGACCTTCATCGTTCAATTTAGCCAATGCGAAACGGGAAATTCTTTCTTTGGTAAATTCAAGACTATCGCGATCATAGCTAATAAAAGCATTTGGACTATTGGTTTCCCTTAGCGCTTTCAAGGCTGCTATAGAATATAGGTTATCGCTATTACATACCGAATAGGTCGCCATTTTTAATTCCGGGTATTGTTCTATAGCTTGAAAAACAGCGTCCGCAGTACCTAGCGGTTTTATTCGGTCTTTTGTAATGTGCTGCGTTGCAAAGGAGATCCATAAGCCGTGGAAGTTGTTCTCGCTGTCTTTGCCTCCATAATATTCTTTGAATAAAGTAGCATTTGCCCCAACAACAATATAGATGTATTTATATCCAGCTTTTTGTGCATTATTTAGCAAATAATCCATAAAAGGTCTTTTATCCTTTCCAACTGAAATTAATCCTTTACTCCGCTCATTGGCCTGTTTTATTTCTTCCTGCGTTAAATCTCCTTGATTGGAAGTATCTGTTTTTTTCATTCTTGAAGACGCTCCGCCCGCAAGAATTATTAAAGTTGTATGTGATTTCATGATTGTATTGATTTTGGTTCTACTATTCTTGCCCCTGGATCTACCTGAACCTTATAGGCATCTTTAGCTCCAGCTTTAAGTAATGAATCAATAATTTTATCTTCTTCTCCTTCATTAGCAAGAACTACAATACTGCCACCTCGTCCAGAACCAACAATTTTGGCCCCTAAAGCTCCAGCAGATATAGCCGTGTTTATCATTGCATCAATTTTTGGAACAGTGAGATTCAAATAATTTTTAAGTATTTCATGGTGTTCGGTCATTAAAGCACCAATAGATTTTGTTGACCATGTTTCCTTTTGAAATTCTTTTAATGCTCTTCGAGTAATATCGTGATTTAGAACAGCTGCGGATAGGAATACTTTCAAGTCATCCGATACATAATTGAGATAAGATGGTAATTCATCTTTGTTGACCTCTTTTAATTCAAAAGAGGAAATCTTTTCTTTTACTTTATGTACCGCCAAGAGCGCTTTTTCTTTTAACTCACCTAAGACACCTGTTGTTTGTTTGGGCACGCCGGATTCGGCAACTATTAATCCTTTTAAAGGTTTGTCAAACGTTACATAATTTGCTTTAGCATCAGTTTCCAAGTACATGATGTTTCCTAACCCTATACTATACTGGTCCATTTTTCCGCCTGGGGAATTGTGGTATTCCACTTCAGTTTGATATGCAAGTTTGGAGACAAATTCTTTTGTAATCTTTTGATTGCATCCGAAAGCAGTTAAGAGAAATTTTATCCAAGCCACTACAACTGCTGATGAACTTGAAGTTCCTGCATTTATGGCTATATTTCCACTAATATGAATGTCATAACCCTTGTTTGGTATGCACCCATACTGAGCTACAACTTCAAGTGCGGTCAATAAGTGGTCCCCCTTCTCAATCTTTACTATTGGTTCCGATATATCAATAACCCTTCTTTCATTAATATCTGGTTTATGAATAATGAATTCCTGGATATCATTTTTAGTAGCTGTTAGTGTGATGTGACGGCTTATAGCACATGCAATGACCGGTAATTCTAGATAGTCTTGATGATCTCCAAAAAGACAAGTTCTACCAGGGGCCAATGAAACAATTTTTTCTAAAGCCATAAACAGGATTAAAAAATATAAAGATTATTGAAATTAAGTGATACAAGTCATGCTATTAAACACAAATAGCAAAGCAAATATATCAAAAAAGTGTTGTCGTACACGCATATTTATGTTAACGTACACATTTTTTCAAAATTCATATAACTTTTTTACTATTTTTGGTTCCATGAGAACTAAACACACTATCAAGGATATTGCAGAAAAAGCTGAGGTGTCAATAGGGACAGTGGATAGAGTGTTACACAAAAGAGGGAGGGTTTCAAAGGCTTCTGAGGAAAAAATAATGGCTGCCATAAAGGAACTCGATTACAAACCTAATCCTATTGCCCAAACCCTTAAAAATGGGGTTATCCATAAAATAGGTGTCTTACTGCCCAATCCCGACTTAGATCCTTTTTGGCGACCTTGTGAGGAAGGGCTTCAAGAAGTAATTTCAGAATATAGTGCCTTCACTGTAGATGTGATCATATATTATTTCAACCCGTTCAAACCTAAGTCATTTCTTCAATTGGGACATAAGGCGCATAGAGATGGAGTACATGCTTTGTTCTTTGTTCCTCTTTTTGACCGTGAAACAAATAGTATTCTTGAAAAGTTAGGCAATACTGATATACTTTTGGGCACTTTTAATAGTCCTCTATCTAACAACATTGACCTTTATGTTGGTCAAGATTTGGTTCTTAGCGGGAAGACAGCAGGAAGACTTCTTCATATGTCTGGTTCGGATAAAGGCAATTTTGCCATTGTTCATATTAATGAATCTTATGAGAATGCAAGACATATGCGCGAAAAAGAGCAAGGGTTTGTCGCATATTGCTTGGAGAATGGATTGAATTCTCCTTTAACCATCACCTTAATGACCGAAGAGTTTAAAACAAAACTGGTTTCGTTTCTGGAATTGCATAAGGACTTGCAGGGTATTTTTGTCACTACCTCAAGAGCTTATGAAGTAGCTAAAGTTTTAGATTCAATCGATAACAATAAGATTTCATTAATTGGCTATGATTTACTTGATCAAAATTTAAAATACCTTCAAAAAGGAATAATTGATTTTTTAATTCACCAAGATCCTAAAATGCAGGCCTCATTAGGATTAAAATATGTAATTGAAAATCTATTGTTCAAAAAGGTATTCCCTAAGGAAAAGTTGTTGCCTATTGGAATTGTAAACTCCGAAAATGCCAAAAGCTATGTAGAGCAATCATCGGTCTAATACAGATTGAATTTTAGATAGAACAATACTAGAGTATAACGAATTAAACAAAAACACCAATAAGCCATGAATTCAAGAAGAAAATTTATAAAAAGTAGTTCAATTTTGGGAGCCGGGGTTGTACTTGCTCCAAATATTGCTTCAGGTTTTGTCTCTAGCAAGTTTGAAGATAAATTGAAAGTTGGTTTTATCGGTGTTGGTCTAAGAGGTACAAACCATCTTACTAATATCCTATTGAGAGAAGATGTTGAGGTAACGGCTATTTGCGATATCGACCCTGCCAGAATAGACTTGGCCAAGGGAATGATTAAAACTGGAGGCGGTAAATCACCTAAGGTTTTTGGAAAAAATGACTACGACTATAGGAATCTATTGGAATTAGAAGATGTGGATGCTGTAATCATTTCTACTCCTTGGTTGTGGCATGTTCGTATGACCGTTGATGCGATGAAAGCAGGAAAGTATGCGGGTGTGGAAGTATCCGCTGCAAATACGTTGGAAGAATGTTGGGATTTGGTAAATACCCATGAGCAAACGGGTACCCACATGATGATTCTGGAAAATGTAAACTATCGGAGGGATGTTATGGCCATTCTCAACATGGTAAAACAGAATGTTTTTGGTGAAACGGTTCATTTTAGATGCGGTTACCAACATGATTTAAGAGAAGTGAAGTTCAATAATGGCCAACAGCCTTATGGAGGAGGAGTTGAATTTGGTGAGAAAGCTATTTCTGAAGCTAAATGGAGAACCGAACATTCTGTAAAGCGAAATGGAGATGTCTATCCCACCCACGGCTTGGGTCCAATAGCAGCAATGGCGGATATCAACCGAGGAAATCGATTTGTTTCGATGAGTTCCTATGCTTCAAAAGCGATTGGATTGCATAACTATGTGGTAAAACACGGTGGAGAGAGTCATCCAAACGCCAAGGTGAAATTTAAGCAAGGGGATGTAATCACCTCAACTATTGAAACAGCTAGGGGAGAAACCATTATAATCACTCATGATTGCAATTTACCGCGTCCTTATTCTTTAGGTTTTCGAGTGCAAGGTGCAAACGGCTTATGGGAAGTGGATGGAAATAGAATATATGTGGAGGGCAAATCGGAACCTCACAAATGGGATGAGGCCACCTCATGGCTTAAAGAATATGACCACCCATTATGGAAAAAGTTTGGAGAGTATGCTGAAGGTTCTGGTCACGGTGGGATGGACTTTTTTGTAATGAATGCCTTTGTGGAGTCTGCAAAGCAAAATATTGCCCCACCTATGGACGCATATGATGCTGCTGCATGGAGCGCAGTAACACCATTGTCCGAAGTATCTATTGAAAACAATGGGGAACCACAAAATTTTCCTGATTTTACCAGAGGGCTTTGGATAAAAAGAAAACCTTACAATTGGATGAAGGATAGTTATTAGTTCATGCTAAATCAACTCCAAAGCCTGCTCTAAATCCAGAATCAATTCGGTTGCGTTTTCCAAACCAACTGATAATCGCATATCCCCATAGGTAAGACCGGTGGATGCAAATTGTTCCCTTGTCATCTCCTTGACATAGCTAATGGCCAATGCATAAATCAAACTTTCATAACCACCCCAACTGACTGCTATTCGGAACTTCTTTAAATTATTAAAGAAGGTCTTGGCTTTTTCTAAATCATTTGTAGCTAGGCGAAAGGATAATAAACCTGAATTACCACTCATCTGTCTTTTTCCTAAATCATACTGTTTAAAACTCTTTAGGCCTGGGTAATTTACGCTTGTGATTTTAGGGTGATTTTCTAGAAATTCGGCAATCTCTAATGCATTTGCTTCATGGGCTTTCATTCTTAGAGGCAGAGTTTTTAAGCTTCTAGTGATTAGGGCAGCCTCAGCTGGTGAAATACGAGCTCCAAGCCATTCATATTCCTTCTTAAAAATCTGATTCATTAATTCACTGCTGCCAATAACTACACCTGCGACCACATCACTATGACCCCCAATATATTTGGAGCAGGAATGCACCTCCAAATCTATTCCCATTTCCAGAGGTTTTTGAAAAAATGGCGTTGCCCAAGTATTGTCTATTACTGTCTTGATGCCATTTTTTTTAGCCAAAGCAGCTACTGAACGAATGTCCTGTAAAGAAAAAACACCTGAAGACGGGCTTTCCAAATAGATAAGATTGGTATTTGCTTGAATTGCAGCTTCGAATTCACCCAACTCAACCCCTGAGACAAAAGTGATGGAAACATTCATTTTATCTTTCAAGTAAGTATAAAGAAGATTGTTAGTGGGGCCATAAATATTTTTTATCGCTATGATATGTCCATCTTTTTGAACACAATGCAATACCGCGGCGGAAATGGCCGCCATCCCTGACCCAAACAAAAGGGCTTTTTCTCCACTTGCAAGATCCGCCAACTTTCTCTGGGCAACTTCCACAGTGGGATTATTACCTCTTGAGTAAATGAAACTTTTGGTTCTATGGTCAAAAGCATTACTTATGGCTTCCCAGCTATCAAATTTAAAGTTGGATGTTTGAAATATTGGAGTGACCATTGCCCCTTCATATGAAAGCTCCTCAGGGCTATTATTATGTTTTTGGTTATTTTTTTTCTTCATTTACCGAATTGCCTTTTTTGTAAAAACATCCTATGCCTAAAATAGCAATTAAGGGAGCTATAATAAGATTTATTAAACTAAGTAACTGAAAATACCAATAATCTCCTACGGCTACACCCATAACAGAAACCATGAACAACGCTGTTGGATGCCATGGCACTAAACTTTCTATCATTGTTCCATAATCTTCCAGGGAACGACTTAGCACTTTTCGATTGATTCCTAGTGCATCGTATTTCGTTTTAAAGGCTTCTCCAACAATAAAACTGGTAGCATACTGATTCCCTGTCATTCCATTGGTTATTCCGGCAGCTGCCAAGGATGATAATATGACTGATGATTTGGTTTTAGCATATGAAAATACTTTTTCGACAATTTTAGGAATGGCATTATTGGTATCAAGAATACCAATAAATAAAAAAACAAAAAGTGCTATTATAATAGCATCGTTTAGAGCATAAAGACCTCCGCGATTAAATAGAACACTAATATTTTCTGGAACTGTTTTTTGCCATACTGCCATGTTGGTATGAAAACCTTTATAAACGGATTGAATTACATCTTCAAAACCATAGCCTTGAAAGAGCAATGCAAAAATACAAGCGACCAATGAGGAAGTTAATAGCACCGGAATTGTTGGCAATTTTTTAAATGAACCTATCAAAACAATTAAAACAGGTAGAAGTAACAAAACATTAAAATTGAAAATTGAAGTGACGGCTGTAAGCGTGGTTTCCAATTCGGCAAAATCACCTACAACTGATTCTGCAGGGTACACAAAACCCAAAATGGTGTAAATGATAGCAGCAATAATTGCAGAAGGTAAGGTTGTGTAAAGCATTGAGTTAATATGGTCGTATAAATCTACTCCGGTAGCCAAAGCGGCGATATTGGTTGTATCCGATAATGGAGACATTTTATCCCCAAAGAAGGCGCCACCGATAACAGCGCCGGCAACAATAGCGAGATTGGCATTGATTATTGTTGCCACCCCTAAAATTACAACTCCTATAGTACCAACAGAGCCATAAGAGGTTCCTGTGAACATTGAAAAAAAGATAGGTATAATGAAGGCCAATACGTAAATGTAGTCAGGGTTGACTAATTTAATTCCATAGTAGACAAACATGGGTATTGTTCCTGAAACAATCCAACTTCCTATGACTATTCCAATAGCGAATAAGATGAGAATAGTAGGTAAACCTTTGGTTAGTTTTTTCACCGCATTAGCAAGAATGATATCCCACGAAAACCCCAAATAGATTAAATGGGTCACCGCGAAAAAAGAAGAACTAAGAAAAATGATTTCCAAAGGAATTACCGACTGGTTAAAAAAATACGGCCTAAGCACTAAGCCGTAAACAATCATTCCCAACAAAAATAAAATAGGTAAAGCGCTGTGAATTAACTTATCAGCTTTAATCGACTTTTTTTCCATCTTAGTTTTTTGTTAGGCGTGTCATACCAGATGTAGATACATTGAAACCTAATTTCCATTTTACCACCTCTTCGTTTTTACTTTTTAGGGCTAAAAAGCAAGAGCTGGAAGTTAAACGAATTATTTTGATTTTGTGAATGAGTTTTACGTTTAGTTGGGCTATGTTTAATAATTTCAAAATAGTTTATAGTACAATAGATTTGCCTGGTATTGGTATTGGATAAGTGCCATCCTCATTAGGCATAACAGGTGGGTTTGCATCCCAAGAAAGCTCTTCCGGAACTAAACGCAATTCAGATTTCATAGCTTCTTCCCACGTCACTACCTTACCACTGTAAGTTGCCATTCTTCCTAATATTGCGGTCATTGTACTTTTAGCTCCGTATTCACCATTGTTTATGACTTCATTGTTTCTTATAGAGGCAAATAGTCTATTATGTTCTTCCTGGTAAGGGTTATGGCCTTCACTATTTGAAATGGAATGCAATTCTTTTCCATCGATATCGAAAATTTTAGCTGTACCCGCATCATTGGTCACTACGGTACCTTTTGTACCTTGGAACGCTTCTCCTACTCGGTACATTGTATTTGGTTGATGCCTGCATTGGCTGGCCACCACGGCGCCACTAGGGTATGTGAATTCTACGAAATGATGATCGAAGATTTCTCCATATTCCTTACCTGTACGTACCAAGCGCCCACCCATACCTTGAGCAGAAACAGGATACTCGCCGATGAACCAATTGGCAACATCAATATTATGTATGTGCTGTTCTAAAATATGATCTCCACACAGCCAATTAAAATAATACCAATTGCGCATTTGGTATTCCATTTCAGTATATTCTGGTTTTCTTGGCTTAACCCAAACACCAGCACTATTCCAATAGACCTGACCAGAAACTATCTTACCTATAGAGTCATTTTTAAGCAAATCCAATGTTTGCAGGTAATTTTCCTGATAATGGCGCTGCAGACCAACCACAACGTTCAATTTCTTGGATTTGGCCACTTCTGCCATTTCCAAGACTTTCCGAATTCCCGGAACATCCGTGGCCAAAGGTTTTTCCATAAACACATGCTTGTTATTTTCAACAGCATATGCAAAATGCTGTGGTCTAAAACCTGGAGGTGTGGCCAAAATGACTACATCGGCTAAATCAATCGCTTTTTTATAGGCATCAAAACCAACAAAACGATGTTTTTCTTTCACCTTGATTTTGCCAGTACCCTCATATTTCTCGCTTAAATTGTTCAAGCTGCTTGTAAGCCTATCTTCAAAAGCATCGGCCATTGCTATCAACTCAACATTGTCGTCAGCTTGTAGGGCTTGGTCGGCAGCACCTGAACCACGTCCACCACAACCTACCAATGCAAGTTTTAAGGTCTTGTTTTCAAATACATTGGCCATGGCCCCAACATCTAATGTTGGCAATAGCATTCCTGCAGATAAAAGGGTCGTGTTTTTAACAAAATCCCTACGGGTGTTTTGTCTTTTTGAGGTCTTGTCTTTTTTCATCTTCTTATGTGTTTTCAAAGTTGTTATTGCTATTCTTTCCCAAGCCAATAGCTATTTTGCTCTTTTTGATTTGGTGTCATGTATGGTCTTATGATTCTAAAACCTACAAAAGGAGCATCGGTGTGCCACCATTTGCTTTTTGGGAATTGTGGGTCTCGCTGTTTCCAAACAGGTTTTGAAAATGCTCTTGATGCGCTGCGCATCATTTCTGGAGAATCTTTATATGATCCTCCACGAATTACCGCGGGATATTCTTTTTTAACCCTGATATAGGGACCGGTACTTTCCTTATAAGCGTTTGTATCATATTGATCCAAAGTCCATTCAGCAACATTGCCATACATATCATATAATCCCCATGGGTTTGGCTTTTTTTTGCCAATTTCATGGTAGGTTGCTCCACTATTATCTGAAAACCAGGCATATTCCTCTATAGAGTCATCATTATCAAAAGAATACGCATCTGCAGTTCCAGCTCTTGCTGCATATTCCCATTCAGCTTCAGTTGGTAATCGGTAAAAGTTTCCAGTAACCGCAGAAAGCCATTCACAAAATTTTGAAGCTCCTAATTGCGTTACATTGCCAATGGGAAGGTTTTTCCCAGTCCCCATTCCTAAACTCATATCAACATATGGGATAGTTGCACCAGCTACAGCGTCTACTCTTTTTTCTACTTCTTTTCCTTTTTCTGCAAATGCCACATTGTCCAACTCACGTTGTAAAAAGAGATTATAGAGTTCCCACGTAATCTCATAACTGGACATCCAAAAACCTTCAATTTCCATATTTCGCTGCGGACCTTCGTCTTCCTTTCTTCCTTTTTCGCCTACTGGGCTTCCCATCTTGAAAGAACCACTAGGAATTGCAACCATTTCAATTTTCAATGTTGTTGCAGGTAGTTTTTGCGTGTACCCCTTTTTTTGTTGCCCAAATAGTATGGACACATGGGCTATGCATAGCATGGATAGCAAAATGATTTTTGAAGTTCTTGGATGATGCATCGTTTCCCTTGATATCAATTAGAGGCTCACTAGCCTAGTTATTCCGATAGTTTATCTATCGATGAAATGTTTATTTTTCGGAATTCCACTTCGGAACCTTCTGCTTGGATTGCAATTCGACCACTAGTAACTGTAGCATTAAATCCATGATTGACCAAATCTCCATTTACCCAAACTTTTATCTCATCTTTTAGGCATTCGATAATCATGGTGTTCCATTCACCCAAAGGCTTTTCAGAACCATCTGTAAGGTTGATTATTCTTCGTTTTTTACCTTCTGTAATTCCCCATTCCTCCTTTGGACCTCTTCGTTCCACCATATTATCTACTTCTATGTCTTCTACAATAACCCAAAAATCACCAGCGTCCTCATGCTGCATTTGTACTTCTAAAGATTTTGGAAACATTTTGTATAGTGCCCTTGGGGTAGAAGCATGGATCAATACTCCGCAGTTGCCAGGTTCGCCGGCGAAACGATATTCAACTTCTAATCTGTAATTTTTATAAACATCATCGGTAATGAGGTGGCCTCGTGGAGTACCCAAACTCACCAACATGCCATTTCTTATGATAAATGGATTTATGGTATTTGGGATAGTATCCATTTCAGGAACATCAACATGCCATCCACTTAAATCTTGTCCATTAAAAAGACTTACAGCTTTTTCCTTTTTACAAGAAAAAGCAGTCATCGCAATACATAGAATTGTTATAAAATATTTCATTTTAAATAGATTTTCAATTGTGTTTAATCGTGTTGTATATGAATAGATGGACTTATTGTTCTGCTACACTTTGAAATAGACTTTCTTTTTATCCAAGAAGTATGTCAGGTACCAAAAAATCAAAAGCACAAAAAGTGAATTGATTACCATAATGCTATGTTCTCCCATTCCCAAGGGATTGAGAATTCCATCTGTAAAGATTTTACCGAAACCTCTAAACCACTGTATACCTACCGTTTCAGCAAATAGGTATATAAAAATGGAATTGGTTCCCACTACAGAAAAAAATCGCATCCATTTTTTTGCATTTCCCTTTACATCAATATACCAGTAAAACAGCGCAAGTACCAAGACCGCTATTCCACCTGATAGCAAGGTAAATGAGCTAGTGGCCAATCTTTTTATAACGGGTGTGATATTCAGAATATCCAATGCTATTCCTAAAACCATGGCAATGCTTCCCCAGAGCACAAATGCTTTCAATTTTTGTGAAGATTCACTCTTGTTTAAAAGAAGTCGTCCGCAAACTACACCCCAAATGGTATGCGCGGCGGTAGGGATAAAATTGATGGTCACCCAGCCATCACCATTAATTTTCCCCATAAAAACGCGATCCATAAAAGAACCAAAACTTGCTCCATTGTTAAAGGGGGCTGCGGGGTCATAAAAACGGTAAAGCAATTCAGTTAGCACCAAAAGACCTATCGAAATTAGTAGTTGGTTTCGGTTCGATAAATTCATAATTGCATATGCAATTAGGATAGTGAATGCCAATTGCACCAATACATTCCAAAGCTCCCAAACCAACGCGTGACTGTATACGCAATGCAGCAACACCCCAAAGGCAAATAATAGGAAACAACGTTGAAGAATATGACGTGTCACAGCTTTTCTGTTGCCCGTTTTTAGGCGTTTTCCGATAGAGAATGGCATGGCCACTCCAACTATGAACATAAAGAATGGCTGAATCAAATCCCAAAAGCGAAACCCATGCCATGGATGATGATGTAATTGTTCCCCTATACCGGAAAGAAATGGAGTATCCTTGACCAGCTCATAAAAAGAATGGTGGAACCCAGCAGCCTCAGCAATAAGCATGAACATGGTCATGCCACGAAATACATCTAAGGAAAATAAACGTTTTGAGGGTATGTGTTCCATAATTAAGAATTTAGTTGGCTTATCTAGTTGTATATTGGTTTTTAGAATGATTACATATCAGTCCAAATCTATTTGTTCAATAACATATTCACCCACGGCTTTACCTTGCTTTACGCCCAATTCTATAGCTGGGCGATAATGGATTCCGCCATAAAGTCTGCTTATTGCCGCCTCTTTGGCTGCATGGTTAAAAGATTTATAGCTACGAACAGGAAGTCCATATGGTACCTCCGTTTCATCAGCAAAAGCGTAATTGTCTCCAAAAATATGGGTCAATACTGTTGCTGCAGCTGAAGAGGCTACACTATGCCCAGAGGTATGTTCTGGAAATGCTGGTGTCTGTAGGATTGGTGCCCAATCGGGGTCAATATGCTCATTGATAAAGGTTTCAGGGCGAGTAAGGCTACTTTTATATTTTTGGTCCCAGCAACTGATAAAGGCATCCGCTATGGCAACACTCACTTGAGCTAGCGTTGCCGCAGCGTCAACTGCGTTTGTTTCTTTCTCGTCCAGCACTTGAGCGGTGATGTGAACCCAGTGCCCACCGGGTGAAATTTGCTGTTGAAAGTACATCACATGACCTTTGGTAGTTGAAATATTTGGGTTGCAGTCCCAGAATTTTGCTATTTCTAATTGAGTAGAATCAACATTTTTTACAGTTTCGTACACTTCTTGGGCTTCTTTGTAAAACTGTGAGTTGTCAGAAATCTCAAAATTTGTTGGCAAACCGGGGTCGAACTGACCTGCGGAATCCAAAACAAAGGGTTTGATAGTATTCCAATGTGGTTCTATGGCTTCCATATAGTCAGGTGGTGTCGGTTTCCAGCGCCCTGGGTCTTTATTTACACTAAAACGGGGTAGGGCAGTACGACGTAAATACCCATCTGTGCTTGCTCGTTCAATGATTTCTGAGGAAATGGCATCTCCTAACGATATGGAATTTTCATAAATTTCCTTATCAATACCTATTTCTTGAACATCCTTTAAAAGGTCATGGCGTAAATTATCTATTCTTTCTATATCAAAAACCAACACTTTGGCCACGTTAAGAAAAGCGACCATTGAAGTTAAAGGATAGTAGTATTCTTTGTTAGCATCTGGTCTGGTAGTAAGGGTTAAATCATTCAACTGGCCTCCAAGAGAAATTTTTGTGGAATCCCTAAAGCGAATGCCCTCGTATGCCGCAATATTTGAATAGGCATAAATTCTGCTTGCTACGGGAGGTGTAAAAATATCCGCTACAATAACATCGGTAAGTTTTCGATTATACTCTGTAACGCTATTTTCAAAATAGGCTTCCAATTCCTCTGGCTTATGTGTTTCACCGCAAGAGATTATTAGTGATGTAGTCACTATACCCATTATAATATATGACTTAATCATTTTCATAAACTGTTTTTGTGTTGCCCTTAAAGTTAGTTACGTCTATTTGTTTTATGTTATGGGTTATGGATAACCTTCTTGAATGTTGCGATAGGTAACCTGACCCATATTGAAATTCCAGCTTCTGTTTTTTCCCATTTGTAAAAGTGATGAGCGCATGCATACTATCATCCTCTACATCAAGAAATTTCAATTTCGTATCCTTGAATTGGGATGCAAACACTTTTAGTGGTCCACTGTTGTTTCCAATGATAATGAAAGACGTACCATTCTTGTTCTTCAGCTGTGCAAGCCCGCTTGAATCATAATTGTTTACAAGTCCACTTTCTGCTAATTCAAGATACTCAAATGTTCCATCCCCATTTCCCTTTAGGAGTGTCCCGTATTGGGCATCATATCGGCCATTTGAGACTTCGGTCACATATGAGTTTCCTGTCAATAAGAGATCTAAATTTCCATCTTGGTCAAAATCTTCTACTATAGTTCCCTCTGTCGGGGCCACCTGTGCAGTTAATGGCAGTGCCGTGATTTGAAATTTCCCATTACCCAAATTCTCCAGATAAGAGCTTTCAAATACATGACTTTTTACTATATACGCATCTTCCAATTCTTCTAGCAAGAAAGACTCTTCAAAGGTTTTTTCCGCATAAGACTGATAGGTCTGGAAACGCCCTCTCATAGCATTGATTTGCTCAATTAGTTTATCTCGGGTATGGGAAATGTAATTTTCACCATCATTGTAATAACAGATAATGGGGTCAATTCTGCCGTCCTTATCATAATCTTTAGCATAAATACAGAGAGGTTCATCTTTTGAAGCTTTGTATTTGGTATTCAAGCCCAAATTTCCAACGATATAATCCATATCTCCATCGTTATCAAAATCACCACTTGAAATACTATTCCACCAGCCTTCTGATTTTTCAAGTCCAATCGGATTTTCCACGAGTCTCAACTTCCCTTTATCATTATGAAAAAGGGTAATGGACATAAATTCACCTACTACGATTAAATCAGACCATCCATCATTATCATAATCTGACCAAATAGCGGAAGTGACCATGGTCAATTTTTCCCAATGTTGAATGCTTTCCCCTATTTCCCGGAATTTAGGTTCGCCTCCCGTTGATATGTTTTCATATAACTGACTGGTTGCCGGCATGGGGTAACTGCCTGGGTCAACCCTGCCTCCTACGAATAGGTCCAAATCCCCATCTTTGTCAAAATCAGATGCGGTAACACATGACCCGCTAACATCAACAACGGGTAACGCATTGGTCAATGAAAAGTTTCCCTTTCCATCATTTGCATACAGCCTGTCTTGATACACATCCTCTGTGTAGGAAGTAGGAATGCCACCACTTACAACATATAAATCTTTATGACCATCTTCATTAGCATCAAAAAATAGCATGCCCATATCTTCCCTTAAACGTTCTTCGTAGCCTATAAAGGTGTTCTTGAAACCGTCTTCTTTTTGCAAATATATTTGTCCGGTTGATCCTGCTGACCCTCCCACATAAAAATCCTCCATTCCGTTGGAATCAACATCACCAATCGCTATACCAGGTCCACCACGAGAATGCATGTGGGGTAGTGTAGGTTGAATACGAAAGTCCACGATTGGATCTTCTTTTTGAAAATAATCGATGCCAAGGGAATCCGTGATTTCTGTAAACCATTGATTCACTTTCATAGGCGGAATCTTCTTAATCGAATCAACTTTCTTGGCTTCTGACTGTCTTAGAATAAGTTTTTGGTTGGATTTTACGTCGGTTATTCTTTGATAGGAATCATCGGGCCACCAAACTTCTACATATGAAACAATAGTATCTTTCCCCAACCCGAAATGAATGTTAGGGTCAACACTAGATTCATAACCTCTACTTAAGTAGTGCTGGTAATATTGGGCGTTGCTTTCCGAGTTTATCTTGATTCGTGAACCGATTCCTTCAAAATTCCCCTGGTTGCCCTTTAACTGTAGTTGCAGAAAATTCCCTTCTTCCTTTTTAGTATTGTTTTCATAGACAAAAGCATTTTGGTTTACGTTGTTCACAACCAAATCCAAATCTCCATCATTATCCAGATCGGCAAAAGCAGCACCATTTGAGCAGCTTTTATCCTTTATGCCCCAACCCTCGGTGGTATTTTCAAATGTGGTATTGCCATTATTTTTAAATACATAGTTCACCAATTCGGCACGGGGCAAATTATGAATGGAATTTAATTTTTCCTTGATTTTTGCTTCCCTATCACCCATAGGGCTATTGCTCCTGTTTTGATAGTGAATATAATCCAGGTTCCCTAAATCCCTTAAAAATCCATTGGTAACATATAAATCTTTAAAACCGTCATTGTCATAATCTGCCAAGAGCGCACTCCAACTCCAGTCTGTGCTGCTTACTCCGGCCAAATAGCCAATTTCACTGAACTTTCCTTCACCTTGATTCAATTGGAGCGTATTTCTAGTGTATTGCGGTGAATAACCTGCATCTAGCATTAGGTTGAACCGGTCAAATCCAGTAGAGGAAATAATCAGTTTTTGCCGCAAGTTATCTTCAGGATGCATATCCAAAACCATAATATCCGGTCTGCCATTATTATCAATGTCTGCGATATCGTTCCCCATTCCTGCGTAGGAAGTGTGTTTTATATAGGTATCCAATTCGTCTTTAAACGTTCCGTCACCTTGATTTATATAAAGGATATCGTTACCAACAAAATCATTGGAAACATATATATCAGGCCATGAATCATTATTAATATCGGATATGCCGACACCCAGTCCGTAGCCCTCCATAAGAATGCCGGATGTTAGCGAAACATCCGTAAATTTTCCATTGCCATCATTTCTATACAACCGATCATTGCTTACGGATGAGCCATCCAATTTTCTAGGATTACTTACATTTACATTATATTCATACGCGGCAGGATTGACCAAAAGGTACATATCCAAATCATTATCCTTATCGTAGTCAAAAAAGGTGACATGCATGGATTGACGTTGATCGTCCAAACCATATTCAGCGGCTTTTTCAGTAAAGGTGTTGTCACCGTTATTGATGTAAAGCATGTTGGCTCGTTCTGCTAATTGGGCGCTGCCAGATACGCATATGTAGATGTCTAAAAATCCGTCCTGATTAATATCGACCATGGCAGCACCAGTACCCCAACGATTGTTGATCAGTCCAGATTTTTCAGTGATATCCTCAAATTTCATGTTTCCTTTATTGAGGTAAAGTCTACCTGAAACCATATTACCGCTAAAGTAAACGTCTACCAATCCATCATTATTAATATCGCCAACAGCAGTGCCCGCACCCGTATAAATGTTCATGAAGTTGAACACATTGATACTGTCATTTTCAACTATTTTATTGTTGAAGTCAATGCCCGATTCTGATGGACTCAACAAATGGAATTTTGAATTATCTGTTTTTTTACAAGAAACGATAAATGCAAGCACACAATAGATAAAAACAAGTATGACATTCTTTTTCATTCTCTTACATCAATTTTTGTTTCAACTCCTTTAAAATTCCTTACGATAATGAATTTAGCTTCTTTGGGTATTGACTGCCTGCGACTTCCCTGCGATAAATATCCCGCTCCATAATACAGTTCTCTTTTTTGTATGGAACCATCTTCAAAATGGATTGTGAGTGAAGCATCTTGTGGATTCGATTGATATATAAACTGATTGCCTAGTTTTCTTGAATGAATTTTTAATTCATCATTGTTGATTCCAGATAGCACCAGCTCAGCATCCTTGGTGAATAGATTAGCTTGGCTTTTGGCATCACCTCTTACAAAGAATCCGCTGTCATCCACTTTTATGGATTCAAAACCGCCCCTGCCATCTCCTGCCATGAGCCACCCGATTGATGCATCGTATCTACCATTAAAGACTTCTCCACTATAAAAATTGCCCACCGCTAAAATATCCAGATGATTGTCTTGATTATAGTCCCCAACGTTTATCCCATACATGGGAGCCGTTTGCATGGAAATAGGTAAAGGTTTTAATGCAAACTTTCCATTGCCCAAGTTTTCCAGATAACTGCTGGCAAAGGTTTCGCTTTTAACAATGAGGGCATCTGAGAGTTCCCCTTCAGCAAATGATTCTTCAAAAGTTGCCTCTGCATAATCGTTATACGTTCTAAACCTAACCCGCATTGCGTTGATTTGGTCAATAAGGTCATTTCTAGAATGTGCTATGTAATTTTTCCCATCTATATAATGGCACATTACGGGGTCTATTTGACCATTCTTATCATAATCTTTGGCATAGATGCAAAGTGGTTCGGTTACGCTTGCTTTATAGCGACTGTTCAGGCCAAAATTTCCAAGCACATAATCACTATCCCCGTCGTTATCAAAATCGCCGGATGTTATACTGTTCCACCAACCGTTGGTTCCTTTTAATGCAATTTGCTCTGTGATTTCTTCAAGCTTACCTTCATTGTTTTTGAAGAATCGAATGGGCATAAACTCCCCAACAACGATTAAATCTATCCAAGAATCATTATTAAAATCAGTCCAAAGTGCTGCTGTAACCATTCCCAGTTCAGCAGAGTTGTTTGAAAAGACTTTGTCTTCGCTGAATTTGATATTTCCGATGGAGCTTTCATTTTTCAATACCGTGCTTTTTGGTGATAGCGGATATTCTCCTGGTCGCACTCTACCTCCAACAAAAAGATCTATATCTCCATCTCTATCGTAATCGGCACCAGTTACTACAGATCCACTTATCAAAGATTTAGGTAAAGCATCCACTTTTGAATATGCTCCTGTACCATCATTTTCATAGATACGGTCTTGATATGTGGTGCTACCCTTTACTGCGGATGATCCTCCGCTTACCACGTATAAATCTTGATCGCCATCTGCATCTGCATCAAAAAACAAAGCGCCCATATCTTCATGGTCTGTCTCTTGAAAAGCAGTTTCTGAGAAAGACTTTTCATCCTTATTCTGCATTTTTAATACACCAGCTTGCCTGGAAGCCCCAGCTATATAAACATCTTCAAGTCCATCACCGTTAGCGTCACCCACCGCCATACCCGGTCCATTCTTTGAGTGCATGTGTGGTAGAAGGGGTTGAATTTTATAATCAACAAAATCGTTTTCGTGGTGTGTGAATTCCAAACCAATACTATCGATTTCTTTAAATAGTCTTGATGTCTTTTTCGGATTATTCTTATGAAGGGTTTGTGCGTTAGTTTGATGAACAACCAATTCTTGATTGACAGCAATGTTTTTCAGGATTTCCTGCATCTTATTTGGCCATGTGATGATGACGCTATCAATTTTTTTAGTGTTTCCTAAACCAAAATGAAGACTAGACTCCACAGAAGAAAGATATCCCCGGTACGGTGTAAAATATTGCTTTTGAAGGTTTCCTTGATAATAAAGTTCAACTTGACTTCCTATACCTTCCAGATTTGGACTGTTGCCTTTAAAACGAAATTTTATATACGATTGCGTGCTATCAATCTTGGTATTGTTCCTTAATATGCTTGCCGGGTCGTCAATATTATTGACCACCAAATCCAAATCACCATCATTATCAAAATCTGCATAGGCCGCACCGTTTGAAAAAGTGGGTTTTGTAATTCCAGCGTCTTCTGATATGTCCTTAAATTGTAGTTCGCCGTCATTTTTAAACAAATAGTTGGATCGTTTTATTCCTGGTAATTTATTTAGTTCCTCCAGACGTTTTGCCCTATTGGCCTCTTCGGAACCCATGGACAGAATGG
Organism: uncultured Allomuricauda sp.; assembly: GCF_947499585.1. Lineage (GTDB taxonomy): Bacteria > Bacteroidota > Bacteroidia > Flavobacteriales > Flavobacteriaceae > Flagellimonas. The sequence continues at coordinate 275,360 of NZ_CANMOO010000001.1, forward strand.
TATTGCCATACACCATAAAATCTAGATTAGTAATGTCCTGCCGGTAACCGTTGGTGACAAATAAGTCCTTTTTTCCATCGTGGTCATAATCAGAAAGTAAGGCGCTCCAACTCCACTCCGTAGCAGATATCCCCGCTATTTGTCCAACCTCACTAAATGAACCATTTCCATTGTTTAACTGTAAGGTATTTCTAATATATTGGGGTTGATATCCATTGGAAATAGCGTTATGATGTTCGTCATAATTATTGCCCATCATAGTCAATTTCCATCTTTTATTATCAGGTGGGAGCATATCCAAAACAACCACATCCATGAAGCCATCATTGTTGATGTCCGCAATGTCATTACCCATTCCATTGAAGGTAAGATGACCCATGTATTCAAAAATTTCATTCTTAAAAGTTCCATCCTTTTGATTAATATAAAGGAAATCATCAGTTAAAAAATCGTTTGATACGTAGATGTCCGTCCAACCATCTTGATTAATATCACAGGCTTCTACACCTAGGCCGAAACCCTCCATAAGGATATTCGCATCTTTTGATACATCGGTATAAGTATGGTCCCCATTATTTCTGAACAATTTATCCACAGAAGGGGCCTTGCCCGACCAATCTTTAGGACGTGAAGTGTTTCTATTGTAATCCACTAAGGCATTACTGAGAAGATACATGTCCAAATCACCATCACCATCATAATCAAAGAAATTTGCTTGAACCGAGTAACTACTATCGGCTATTCCCCATTTACTTGCTTCTTCTGTAAAGGATAATTTATCATCTTTCATTCCGTTGTTGACAAACAAGAGATTGGCCCTATCCTCATTGGATGACCCTCTCGGACCTCCCTTGCAAACGTAAATATCAGGATACCCGTCTTGGTTAATATCAATAATCGCAACCCCATTTGACCAACCTGTAGTTCCCACCTGCGCAGTTTCCGTGATATCCTGGAATTTAAACTTCCCAAGATTACGGTACAACCGATTGCTGACCATATTACCCGTAAAGTAAATGTCTTGCATCCCATCTTGATCAAAATCTGCTACGGCAACTCCCGCACCATTATACATATATTCAAATTCGAGCACACTTGGCTCACCTCCAATTACTAATGCATTATTGAAGGTTATCCCAGTTTCTTTTGGTGACAAATCATGAAACAGGCTACTCGTATTTTCTTCGCATGAAATAAGAGGTAAAGTAAGTGCCAGGGCACTTAAGACAGAACGAAGCCAAATATGGTATTTAAAAGGCATTTGCATAAATGGTTTAAAAAAAAGAATCCAATCATAAATTTAATTGGATTCCTCAAAATGATTTAAACTATATGATTAAAAATAGGATTCTTGTCTAATATCCCGTGTTTTGATCTAATAGTCCGTCAGATCTATCCACTTCTGATTGAGGGAATGGAAACACTTCATACCTTGGATCCCAATCGCCTCCAAAAATTGTTGGTCCTAAATCCCAGCGAACAATATCAAACCATCTATGTGGCTCTAAAGCCAACTCTACTCTTTTTTCTTGCATCATAGCAGTCAACAAATCTCCATCTGCGGCAGTAGTGGCAGCAAGGCCAGCTCTAGTTCTAATATCATCTATTTGAGTTCTAGCAATTCCCAAGTCTCCACTACCTCTAATAAGCGCCTCTGCATACAACAATTTCACCTCTGCTAAACGCATCCAACGTTCATTATTGAAGTCTGCTTGTTGGTTAGGGGCATGATTTCCTGGAACTGTATTTATTTCACCACGATACTTTTTTAAGGTATAATTTGTTGAAGACCATTCTGTATCATAAGGTAAAGATTCGAATGTTGTGAAATACATATCACCATCTTGATATAGAATAGTGGGTAATCTAGTATCTCCAGCTTCAAAAGAATCTACTAAATCCTGTGTGGGAGCCCACCAACCTAGTTTACCCCCGGGAGCCCCGTTTCCAGCATCCCAGTACCAACCGCGGCCTGTACCTTGTGATGCTTTGAAGTTTTCTGAATGAGTGTCATCAAAAACCCAAAGGTTATCATCAGACTGTGGCCCACCATATTGAATTTCAAAAATAGATTCTGAGTTATTTTCATTGGTAAAGGCAAAAACATCTTCGTAATTAGGAACTAGGCTAAATGGGCCATTGTTGACAACATTGGCAAGCGCTGTTGTGGCAGCTGGCCAATCCTCTCTGAACACATTTACTTTTCCAATTAAGGCTGTTGCGGCCCAAGATGTAGCTCTTCCTGTATTACTGGAATCCCAAGCATCTGGTAAACCCGCAGCGGCTGTACCTAAATCACCAAGAATGGCGGTATACAAATCCTCTTGCGTGGCATTTGGCAATGCTAGATTATTAATATCCGTTAAAACTTCTAATGCTATAGGTGGAGTTCCAAACATTTTCATTGCTTGAAAATGAAACCAAGCTCTCAGGAACTTTGCTTCAGCTTCTAAAACGGTTTTGTCCTCTGCTGTTAACTCATTGTCTCCATCCAAATTCCCCAATACCAGATTCGCACGAAAAATTCCTTCATAAATCTGTGTGTACACTGCTGCATATGGAACATCTGCTGCCCTTAATTGCAGGTTGTCAACGTCTATGGAGATTTGATCACTAGTCACTGGGTCGGCTGCAACATCATCCGTAATCACCATTGACAGTTTCCAATACTCACCTCTCTCCGATAATGTTTCGGTACTTGTGCCCCAAAAATCCTGTATGGATGAATAGGCTGCAAAGATTGCGCCGTCAAAATCCGCACGACTATTGTAAAATGTATCAATAGTAATACTATCTAAAGGCTGTAAATCTAGCTCATCGTCGCATGACAAGACTGTCAACGTACAGATAGCGACAAGAAATAAAATTTTACTTTTCATGATTTTTCTTTTATTTTAAAATAACAATTTTTTAGTTAAAACTAACTGACCATCCCAATTGAATTATCCTGGGTAAAGGAGCCTGTCCATCATCTTGCCCTGTTGCAAGCGGGTTATTACCTTTTTGGAAACTTTGGGCTCGACCAACTTCTGGATCAAAACCTGAATAGTTGGTGAAAGTCGCTAGATTCTGTACACTTACAAAAAACCTCATATTGGATACAAAATTATTAGTCCAACTTTGTAATGCGTCTTTAGGTACGGTATACCCAAATTGTATGTTCTGGATCCTTAAGTAATCCGCATCCTCAATAAAACGGTCTGAGATACGGTTATTTCCATTTGGATCTCCAGTACCTGCCAATCTAGGGTTAGAGCTGGAATTGGTTGTGCCTTCTCCTGTCCATCGGTTTAATACCTGAGTGCTGAAATTGTTAGTTCCCGTCAATCCTTCCAATGTTATCCTTGATGAATTGAAAATCTGCCTGTCACCAACTCCTCTTAACAAGGCTGAAAAATCAAATCCCTTGTACTTGGCTTGAAGATTTAAGCCATAAAAGAATCCAGGGTAAGGACTACCTAGTATGGTTCTATCTCCTGCATCTACTCTACCATCACCATTTACATCCACAAATCGGATATCTCCTGGAGAGGGAGTACCATTGGCATCTGGAATTGCTGCAGCGACTTCCGCATCATTTTGGTATAAACCATCTGTTTTATAACCAAAGAAATGACCTAAACTCTCCCCAACAATGGTTCTATGGGATTGTGCACCTCCTACACCCGTAATTATCGCACTAACCGGTCCTAAACTTTGAACTGTGTTTTTTACGGTCGTTATATTAAAGCCAACGCCATATTCAAAATCGTCTCCAATTTTGTCTTTATAATTAAGGGCAAGTTCAATACCCGAATTGGTAATTTCACCTGCATTTGTAGGGGCAGGCAAAAAGAATCCACTAGCAAATGGAAGAGGCAAGTTTACTAATGCGTCCTCATTTGTTTTCTTGAAATAATCAAACACCCCGGTTATTTTACCTTTCATCAAACTGAAATCAAGACCGATATCGATTTGCTTTGAAGTTTCCCATCCAATTTGCTGATTGGCAAATGTGGTTGGCGCAGGACCAACTACCGTTCCTTGATCATCTCCTAAAACATAAAATATGTTGTTGTTTAATGTAGTAAGGAAAGGAAAAGTTCTGGCTGTACCATCCCCAAGGTTTTGGTTCCCTAATTCACCATAGCCAACTCTTAACTTTAAATCATCAATGAAATCATAATCACTCATGAAATCTTCTTGGGAGATTCTCCAACCTACCGAGATAGAAGGGAAAATATCATCTCTATTATCTTCTGCGAACTTGGAGGTAGCATCTCTACGAACATTAATGGTAGCTAAATACTTTCCTTTATAATTATAGGTCAAACGCCCAATAACACCTTGTAAGGTAAAGAGATCTGCTTCATTTGCCCCTGCAACTGTAGTACCACTAGCTGCGAAGTTATCGTTAAACAAGTTTCTACCCTGCAATCTTACTTTGTCAAATCTAAATTTCGTTTGTTCAAAACCTATTAACGCTCCAAAATTATGATCACCGAAGGTTCTATCATAAGAAAGCGTAGCACCGGTAGTCAACGTCAATTCTATTGGCCTTGATTGCACAAGCAAAGACTGTCTAGTAGAATTACCATCAAAAGTGGTCTCAGCTTGTAAGAAATCTCCAGTTCCCACATTGTAATCAATACCAATGGAAGGTCTTAGTTTTAAGTTGTCTATGATTTCCCATTCTCCAAAAAAGTGCCCCAGCACTTTTCTGTTCTGAATGGTAGTCTTGTTTATTCTTTCATCAGTCAACTGTACCAGGTTAGCTCCTGTGGCACCTCCTAAGGTACTTGGGTTGGCTAAATTATAACCAAACGGTCCATCGCCTAGTATCTGAAAATAAGGTGCATTTAAGGCGGCATTGAAACCTGCGTTTAAGGCTCCCTCACTCTGGGTTAAACGATCACTTTGACTTATCTGTAAGGACTCGCCAAACTTTAATCGTTTCCCAATTTTAAATTCAGAATTAGCTCTTAAGGAATAACGACGAAAAGACTGAGCCCGTTGAATACCTTCGTTGTCAAGAAAAGAACCTGAAATGTAATAGGTTCCATTTTCACCGCCGCCGCTTACACCGACGTTATGATTTTGGACGAAGCTGTCTTGGAAAATAGCATCTTGCCAATCAACATTGGGTTGTCCGCTAAAAGCCGAGAAGTCTCTACCCAATTCTTGTTGGATGCCAATATATTGCTGAACGTTGAGAACATCAAGTGTTTCTCTTGGTGAAGCAGAGGATATGTAACCATCATAGGTTACTTTTGGATCTCCTCTGGTTCCTTTTTTAGTGGTAATGATAATTACACCGTTAGCACCTCTAGCACCATAAATAGCCGCAGAAGCCGCATCTTTTAAAACATCTATTGATTCGATATCGCTTGGATTAATACTTGCCAATGGATTTGAATCCGTAGTAGATGATGTATTTACCGTTATGTTATTGGTCCCTACTAACGGAACACCATCGATTACGTAAAGCGGATTAGCATCTGCACTTAATGTTCCAACACCTCTAATATTAACACTAATAGGAGCTCCTGGGTCACCACTCCTGTTGGTAATATTAACACCAGAAATGGTACCAGCCAACACTTGATCCACACTTACAATAGGTTGTTTTACAATTTCAACAGCATTAAGAGAACCTACGGCACCGGTAAGGTCAGCTTTTCGTTGAGTACCATACCCTACAACTACCACTTCGCTTAAGGATTGGGCGTCAGGTTCCAGCGTCACGTTTATCGTTGTTCTTCCGTCAACATTAATTTCTTGCACTCCATAGCCTACATAGGAAAAAACAAGGGTGTTGGAACCTTCCGGGACATTGATGGTATAGTTTCCATCAAAATCGGAAACGGCACCTGTTGTAGTCCCTTGAACCACAATACTAGCTCCCGGTAAAGGACCATCAGAATCCGCAATAGCTCCAGATACCGTGGTTTGTGCCAACGATGTCTGTACTCCGAAAATAAGAAGAACGAACAGTGCAGAAAAGGCTGACTTCGTCGTCTTAAGTTTAGTTAAAGTTTGCTTCATAATCTTTAAAAATTGGTTATTGAATTAATTTTAATTGAGTTTAGTTAATGAATAGTGAAACGGTTCATCTTACAAGCCAACAGCTCACTATAACTGAATTTCAAACTCTTCAAAAGATGATATGTTTTTTGAAAAAATGATTAACTATGATATAGTGTGCTATTAGTCAAATGTAAAACAAAATTTTTAATATTTAAAAATGAGAGTTATAAAATAACGGATTTAACAAAATAAGGTGCATTTTGTTGTATTATTGTCATTTCAGGTATTTGAAAAACAAATGGGTGTGTAACAAGTTGTCAAGTGTCCACGGGGTTTACCGTGGTAAGAGCAGAGTTATATTTACAGCTATTAATGAAAGACAGTTTTGGGTTGGAATTGATATTTAATATTGTTAATCTTATATTGCTCCGATAAATAGGGCAACATCTAGAAAGTTAGAAGTATGACAGTGGTTGATGTAATAAATAAGTACCAAGAAAAATATGACTTGACAAAACATGAACATTTGGTGCTGGGTATTATCGAATCTATTGACGATGGGGTTTTAGAGCGGCAAGATCAACTACCTTCAATAAATGAGATGGTTGCAGAATTGGGTTATGCTAGAAAAACAATTGTTGGTGCTTATGAGGAATTAAAGAGCAGAGGACTTGTGGAGTCCAAAAAGGCCAAAGGATATTTTATTGTTAGTAAGGAAACAAATATGGTGAGAAGAATCGCTTTGCTTCTTTATTCACTTCAGCGTTTTCAAAAGGAATTCTACGACGCTTTCCGTGGAGAATTGGGAGAACGTTTTCAAATTGATGTTTTCTTTCATCACAATAATTTATCTGTATTTGAGAATACATTGATGAACATTAAGGGTAAATATGGTTTTTATGTAGTGGCTCCCATACCCCATCCAGTGGCAAAATCTTTGTTAGGGTCTTTTTCTCCAGATAAATTGCTCGTTGTTGATAGGTTTGTTCAGCCAAGCAAGAAATATTCCTATATCAGTCAAGAGTTTGGGAATTCAACGTACAGCAAGTTATTAAAGTTACTCCCAAAAATAAGAAAGTACAAGCTATTTGTGTTATTTGTAGATGAAGATGGAGATCTTCCCAATAGTGTTGTAAATGCATTTGAAAAGTTCTTATCGGATCATAATGTGAAGGGGGTTATAGAAAAGAAATACGACTTGTCTATTTTAAAGAAAGATCATTTGTATTTTGCCACAAATGATTCTTTTTTATGGGATATACTAAAAGATTGCGCAGATAAAAAGTATGTTTTAGGGAAAGATGTTGGCATTCTGTCGCATGATGATCACATCATTAAAAAATTCATATCTGGTGGAATTACTACAATCTCAACTGACTTCAGCGAAATGGGTGTTCAAGCTGCGTTGCATGTAAAAAGCGGTGAGATTACCCAACAAATTACTCCTTCCTATTTAATAGATAGAGGTTCTGTATAAAACCTTAATCTTTTTTGAAATCTGTGATTTTCATCTAATAAATTGACATAATCCTATTTTGGAATTTATCAATATGATGACATCTCATTTTTTTTATTATCTTTGAGGAGTAGCATACTATATCATAGTATTTTATTCCAAAAAGACTTCGTTGTTTGATTTTTTTGTTTAGACGCGGTGGCTATTTGTTTTAAAAAGTAATTAACGATATAGTTTGAGTTAGTTTAAGTTAGTTTAAATTCAAAAGTGTAAAAGCCAGATAAAATCTATCTGGCTTTTCTCAGCTATTAATTGACTGCAGTAATTTAATACTAAATATTCTAGCGGTAAAGTTTTAATATTTTTTGAAGAAATGATTGTAAGTACAACAGAGAAAGAAATAGATTCCCTGATTTTTAATATTAACGAGAAAAATGGTTCAACCAATTTAGAACTGATAACAGATGAAGGTGCTTTACAAATTTTTCGATTTGAATATCAGAACCATGGTGGAAGCTTTCCAGAGCCATTAACGCTCCAATGGAGAATACCTGCAACAAAAGTTAAAGGGATGTGGAAGCCTACTGCCGATTTCTCAAAACGCATAGAGGCCGATTGGGAACTTGAGAACCATGAATCAAGAATATCTATTGATGCCCCTGTTATTTCTCTTTTCGGTAACAATGATGAAAATGTACTTTGTTTTGCTTGTTCCAATGCAATAAATAGAGTTGAAATGGCTGCAAAATACCGAGAAGAAGACAACCATTTCTACTGTCAAATCATATTTTTTACTGAAAGCAAATATCCAGTTAAGGATTTTAGTGCGGATATCCGCATTGACCAGCGCAAAATTCATTTTTCTCAAGCCTTAAAAGAAACTTCAAAATGGTGGGAGGGTTATGAAAACCTAAAGCCGACTTCAGTACCAGCAATAGCGAAAAAACCTTTGTACTCTACATGGTATCAATTTCATCAAAATCTCAACGAGGATTTACTGTTTAAAGAATGTCAAATTGCTAAAGATTTAGGGTTTGAATCCATCATTATTGATGATGGTTGGCAAACGAAAGATACTAATCGTGGATACGACTATACAGGTGATTGGCTTCCAGAACGTTTTCTCAATATGGCTGAGTTGGTCCAAGAAATACAAAATATAGGAATGAAGGTGGGAATATGGTATTCTGTTCCATTTTGCGGTAAAAAATCAAAGGCTTACCAAAAGTTCAAAGGCAAATTTTTGACCGAAAACCATAGGTGGGCGCCCGTTTTTGACCCTAGATACCCTGAAGTCAGAAATTATTTGGTTGGTATTTATGTGAGTGCGGTGAAAGATTGGAATCTAGATGGATTGAAACTTGATTTTATCGATGATTTTAGAAGCTACCAAGAGACTCCTTTCGGTTCTGACAGTGATCGTGACTTTTCATCAATCGATGAGGCCGTAGATGCATTGCTCTCACAAGTAATTGTTGAAGTCAAAAAAGTAAATCCAGAAATATTTATAGAGTTCAGACAAAAGTATACTGGGCCAGCCATGCGAAAATATGGCAATATGCTTCGTGCTTTTGATTGTCCAGGGGATTATACCATGAATCGAGTACGTATTGCGGATATAAAAATGTTATGTGGTGATACCGCGGTCCATTCAGATATGGTTACATGGCATTTTGATGAGACTGTACAAGACGCCGCCCTTCACTATCTAAATACTATTTTTGGCGTGCCTCAAATCTCAGTAATGCTAAACGAAGCGCCAGAGTCTCATTTGAACATGATTCGATTTTACACAAAATATTGGAACGAAAATTCGGATATCTTACTGACAGGTAAATTCTTACCCACATCCCCACTTGCTAATTATCCCGTTCAAAAGGTGGAAAAAGATGATAAAATAATATTGGGCATCTTTGAAAACCAATTTTTAAAACTTACGGAGCTTCATGAAAAAATAGATGTTGTAAATGCAAAACCTTCTGAAGATGTTGTTTTGGTTGTAAAAAATGGTAAAGGTGAATATAATTGTTCTTTGTATAATTGTGAAGGTATACTTGTGCAAAAGCAAAAGATCTATTTAGAGGAAGGAATGAACACATTCAAAATTCCTAAATGTGGATTGGCACAAATGAAATCAACTGAATAACATAAACAACCGATTATGGGAATGTCATCTATTTTATCCTTTGTAGGCTTTACACTATTAGTGGCAATCATTGCATGGTGGTCGACACGAAGTACAAACGAAAAATCTGCCGAAGGGTATTTTCTTGGAGGCAGAAGCCTTGGTGCCATTACCATAGCTGGTTCACTGTTGCTCACCAATCTTTCTGCAGAACAGATAGTTGGGCTTAACGGTCAAGCTTTTACCGAAGGTGTTTTGGTGATGGCATGGGAAACTTTGGCAGCCATCGCAATGATATTAACGGCGCTTGTGCTGTTGCCTAAGTATATGAAGAGTGGTATTACCACAATTCCTCAATTTATAGAAAACAGGTTCGATACACAGACCAAGGCTATTTTGTCCATACTTTTCTTGTTCGCCTATGGCATAGTTCTATTGCCAACAATCCTGTATTCTGGATCTTTAGCATTCAGTTCCATGTTTGATTTACCTAATTTGTTCGGAATCAGTCAAAATGCAACCATATGGATATGTGTATGGAGTATAGGTGTTATTGGATCTATTTATGCGATTTTTGGCGGATTGAAAGCAGTAGCTGTTTCTGATTTAATAAATGCGATAGGGTTGCTCATAGGGGGATTTTTGATACCCTATTTTGGTTTAAAACTTATAGGTGACGGTAGTATTGGGGATGGTTTGAATATACTTTGGGATACTAATCCCGAGAAGTTCAATATAAAAGGAGAAGTTGATGCATCTATACCGTTTGGCACGGTATTTACGGGAATGATTTTGGCACAAATGTACTACTGGGGAACCAATCAATCTATACTGCAACGTGTATTTGGTGCAAAGAGTCTGGCCGAGGGTCAGAAAGGGGTTATTTTGGCAGCTTTGGTAAAATTCTTGATTCCGATAATTGTTGTGCTTCCAGGGGTTATTGCTTGGCATGTATTTAAAGGAGACCTTGCAAATGCAGATTTGGCCTACCCAGAATTGGTTAGAAAAGTTTTACCGCCTTCATTACTAGGTTTCTTTGCAGCAGTATTGTTCGGTGCGGTTTTGAGTTCTTTTAATAGTCTTTTGAACAGTAGCGCAACTTTGTTTGGTTTTGATCTCTATAAATTTTTCAGTAAAAATGCGGCTGAAGAACAGACGGTAAAGGCTGGAAAACGGTTCGGACTTGGGTTGGCAATCATCTCGTTGTTCATAGCCCCATTTATAGCCTCGGCTCCAGACGGACTTTTCGCCTACATACAAGAATCGTTGGGAAGTTTGAGTGTGCCAATTTTTGCCGTAATAGTGGTAGGTATCTATACCAAAAAAGTTCCGGCTCTTGGTGCTAAACTTGTTTTAACCGTCGGAGTGATTATGTATTTAGTAAGTCAGTTTGTGATAAGCCCTATTATGGTGGATAGTGCGCTTGCCGAAGCTGCAGCCAATGGTATTACCGACTCAAAAGCATTAAGCATTATCAAAGCAGAAGCGTACCCACATTTCTTGCATATTATGGGAATTTTATTTGTTATAAACGTAGGCTTTATGCTATTGATGGGTAAGTTGAAACCAAAAACTACCATTATGGAAGAAGTTGTAACTAAAGAAATCGATACTACGCCATGGAAATATGGGCTTTTGGCAGGAATTATTATAACAGCTATGGTACTAAGCACATATTTTATCTTTTAAATAACTTCCAGTAAATAAACCTAAAAACACTAAGTGAACACATTGGAAATCAATCGAATTTTTATACATAAATTTTCATGGAAGGCGTAACAGATAAAAGGAGTTTAAAAACTACCTTTCACAGCAGTGATATCATTATAGAGTCTCCAGGAAGAATTAACCTAATTGGAGAGCATTTGGATTATAATGGAGGTCAAGTACTTCCTGCCGCCATCAATCTAAAAGTTCGGTTGAATTTTAAAAAAAATGGAACTCGTAAATGTAATTGCTACTCCAAAAATTATGACAATCACTTTGAGATTGACTTGGACAAAGTAGAAGTAAGCGAAAAAGAATGGCATAACTATTTTTTGGGCGTTGTTCATTTTATAGAACAAGCACATCCAAATAAAATCAAAGGATTTGACTGTATCGTAGAAAGTGACCTTCCCATCGGTTCAGGTATAAGTTCTTCAGCAGCGTTGGAATGTGGGTTTGCCAAAGGTCTTGATGCACTTTTTTCAATTGGTCTTTCTGATGATGAGGTTATCACCATCTCTAGAGATGCGGAGCACCATTTTGTAGGGACCAAGTGTGGGATTATGGATCAATTTGCCGTAGTGCGGGGCAAAAAAGGAAAACTCATACGCTTGGATTGCAACGACCTATCCTTTGAATACATCTCAGCTAATATTGAACCTTATTCCATTGTACTGTTAAACACCAATGTATCGCATAACTTGGCCACTAGCGAATACAATTTGAGGCGACAAGAGTGTGATGATGCCCTTAAGGCCATCCAAGAAAAATACCCAGAGCATGATGTACTGGCACGTGTTCCAGAAGATATTGTCAAGGAATTTGAATCAAAGTTAGCTTCCAAAATTTTTAATAGATTACTCTACGTGGTACAGGAAAATGCCCGAACCATTACTGCCAGTGAAGCCTTGGAAAATGAAAATCTTAAGACCTTCGGACAAAAAATGTTTGAGTCACATGAAGGGCTAAGGAATCTTTATCAGGTGAGCTGTGAGGAACTTGATTTTCTAGTGGATTTTGCCCAAGAACATGAAGGTGTAATAGGTTCTAGAATGATGGGTGGAGGTTTCGGTGGATGTACCATTAATCTGGTTCATAAGGATAGAATGGATTCTTTCATAACAGAAGCCGCTTTGGCATATGATTTAAAATTCAATATTCGATTAAGTCCATTTACGGTAGCAATCGGAGATGGGGTAAAACGAATCAAATAACTATGAGTACTATGTTATCCGAACAGCCCCACAGAAGGTATAACATCTTGACTGGTGAGTGGATATTGGTTTCACCGCACCGTACCAAAAGGCCATGGCAGGGAAAAACCGAAAAATCTAACGCTGACCAACGCCCAAAATATGACGCCAATTGCTACCTGTGTCCGACAAATACTCGAGCTAACGGTTCTATTAATGAGGACTACAAAAGTACCTTCGCTTTTAAGAATGATTATGGTGCCATCTTGATGGACGGAGAAAAAGAAAAATATAGCAAAGGGCTTCTTAAGGCAGAAACGGAAAAAGGTATCTGTAAAGTCATCTGTTTTTCCCCAGATCATAGTCTTACTCTTCCCTTAATGACAGTTGAAGCTATTTCAGATGTGGTAAGACTGTGGAAAAAAGAGTACAAAGAATTGGGTGATATGGAGGAGATTGACCATGTTCAAATTTTTGAGAACAAAGGGGACGTCATGGGATGCAGTAATCCTCATCCCCATGGACAGATATGGGCCCAATCCACAATTCCGGAAGAACCAAGAAAAAAAACCAAACAGCAGAAAGATTATTTTAAAGCAAACAATACCAGTCTTTTAGGCGATTACCTAAAGCAAGAATTGAAAGTCAGGGAGCGAATAATTTTGGAAAACAAGGACTTTGTTGCACTTATCCCATTTTGGGCCACTTGGCCATATGAAGCCATGATCGTTCCTAAAAAGCACTACCAACATATTGGTCAATTGAACAAAGATGAAGAAGTTTCCTTTGCGAAAATGATCAAAGTGTTGACTACAAAATATGATAACCTTTTTGGGGTCTCTTTTCCCTATTCATCGGGTATCCACCAAATGCCCACAGACGGAAAGGATTACTCCGAATGGCATTTCCATATGTCGTTTTATCCACCACTCCTGCGCTCGGCAACTGTAAAGAAATTCATGGTAGGCTATGAGATGTTCGCGAACCCACAACGGGATATTACTGCAGAGCAAGCAGCCAATGCATTAAAGGCCCTATCAGATGTGCATTTTAGAATAGAAGGTGCTCTATAGATAATCAAAAAGATAAAAGTTGATTCCTGGACTAAGGAATTCTGAAGCTTCAAAAGAACAATTGAAAAATTGATTTGAAGAGCAAATGGATGAGTATTTCTTGTTTTTATTTATTCTTAGAATTACCTTTTCGTTGAAAAACCAAACCAAAGCGATTTCCCGCTACCATCATTCTCATTGTTAAATTTTTTAGACAAATTTTAGGCAAATAAAAAGGAGCTCCAAAGCAAAACTCCGTGAACTCCTTTATTTATTGTGACCTCGACAGGATTCAAACCTGTAACCTTCTGAGCCGTAATCAGATGCGCTATTCAGTTGCGCCACGAGGCCTTTTTAATGGGGTGCAAATATATTTCTTTTTAAATTTACGACAAAACCTCATAACTAAAATAATGGATTTTGAACCCTACATCCGTGATATAGAAGACTTCCCAAAGCCAGGAGTTGTTTTTAAGGATATCACCCCTCTTTTAAAAGATTCAAAAGTGCTTGTCCAAGCCTGCGAAACACTTTGTGACATGATTGGAGACAAAGGGATTGATAAAGTAGTGGGCGTAGATAGCAGAGGTTTTATTTTTGCTCCGCTAATTGCTTCAAAACTTAATGCAGGTTTTGTTCCTGTACGTAAAAAAGGAAAACTTCCTTATAAAACATTTTCAGAATCCTATGAGCTGGAATATGGTTCTGATACGCTTGAAATTCATACAGATGCCATACAAAAAGGAGAAAAAGTGCTGGTACATGATGATGTATTGGCGACCGGTGGAACTGCGAATGCTGTTTGTAAATTAGTAGAGAGGTTAGGAGGGGAGGTGGTGCAGTGTAATTTTTTGATTCACCTTACCTTTTTAAACGGTGCAGATAAGCTCAATGGTTATGATATAAGGGCGTTGCTAGAGTATTAGTCTAAAGCTTTTGTAGTAACAAAATAGCGCCAACCAATAATTGCCAACTGTAGTTTGGATGCTTGTGACAAGTCTAATCTTCTCTTGGAATACGATGGGAGGATAATTTTGTTGATTTTTGCCAATAGTTTGTAGAGCATGGGCTAAGGTGTTGGTAGAGACAAAGATAATCAAGTTATTACTTATTCCTGTTAAGATTAAAAAGGGCCGCTATAAACGGCCCTTTTTATCAACTAACTTTTTTCTTTGATCCAATTATTTATTTTATCCTCGAGCAATGCCAGTGGCACACATCCCGTTTCTAAAACTTGATTGTGAAACTGACGAACGTCAAAATTATCTCCTAAAGCGGTTTTGGCTTTTTCGCGCAATTCCATGATTTTTAACTGTCCTATTTTATACGATAATGCTTGTCCAGGGTTGGCCATATATCGCTCAATTTCAGAAACAATACTTGCCTCGGATTCTGCCTCATTGTCCAACGAATATTGAATGGCTTGCTCACGCGTCCAGCCTTTGGAATGAAGACCGGTATCAACCACAAGGCGCACGGCTCTGTGCATTTCGGCTCCAAGCATTCCAAAAAGTTGATATGGATCGGTATAAAGGCCTAATTCGGTCCCCAAAGATTCACTGTAAAGTGCCCATCCTTCTCCGTACCCACTATACCAAAGTGTTTTTCTAAATTTAGGCAGTACTTCACTTTCTTGTGTCAGTGATATTTGATAATGATGGCCTGGAATGGCTTCGTGAAGAAACAAGGATTCATCGGAGTAAACATTATATTTTGTAACCTCTGGAATAGGGGTGTAAAAAATACCAGGACGAGTGCCGTCCAACGAGCCTGGATTGTATTCTGCACTTGCTGATTTTTCCCTAAATGCTTCCGTACGGCGAACTTCAAAAGGGGTTTTTGGTTTTACATCAAAAAGTTTTTCTATTTGGGGTTTCATACGGTCATGGATAGCATTGAAATTATCAATTACCTGTTGTGGGTTGGCATAAGGCATTAGTTCCTTATTACTACGGACAAAATCAAAGAAAGCTTTTAAATCTCCTTCAAAACCTACTTGCTCCTTAATCTCTTCCATTTGAGACCGTATTCTGGCTACTTCACTCAAGCCCAAATCATGAATTTCTGCAGCGGTCATGTTGGTAGTGGTATACTTTTTTATTTGATGCGCATAATAAGCATCTCCATTGGGTTCTCCTTGAATTCCGCTGGATTCACGACCTACTTGCGAATATTCATCACTCATAAAATCGTGTAATTTTTGATATGCAGGAATCACTTTGTTGTTCACCATATTTTGATATGCTTCGGTCAAAGTGGATTTTTCATCTTCAGTAAAACTATCAGGCAAATTTTTTATGGGCTGATAAAAAAGGTGTTTGTCCAAATCCTTAGCGGTAAGAGATTGTAATTGGGGTAGCACTTTTTTAATCAGTGTTTTTGGAAGTACATGACCTTTGGTCATTCCTTCTTTCATTCTTTCCTCTGCGCTAGCCATCCATTCCAAATATCCATCTACTCTTTTCATCCATTTTTGATAGTCTTCAACCGTGTTAAAAGGTTGTGCACTGGAGCCACTGGCCAATTGCCCCATAAATAGGTTAGGAGACCACATTTGGTCAATTGGGGTAAGATTGGCGTTGAAATTAAATTCACCAAGGTTTATGTCACATTCCCATGCTAAAATAGCCTTGCTCATCTGTTCACTTTCCGTAAGACTTTCATCTGGAAAAGAAGCTAATTTATTTTTATAGTTTTCAAAATGAGCCTTTGCTTTGGTGGCAAACTCATCCGAGAGCGGATTTGCAAACACATCATCATAACGATGATCACCAGCCATGGTAGCGTTTAAAGGATTTAGCTTTAACCCACCTTCGTAATAGTCGTCCAATAGGGTTGCAAAATCTGCACTAAGGTTAGGGGAGTCTTCTTTTTTGGGTTGCTGTTTGCAGGAGTGCAAGACAGTAATTGCAATGATTAGAATTGTTATTTTTTTCAACATTTTGAGTTTGATTTGTTAGAAAAACGTAAAATAGGCATATCAAACAAAATGTAAACGTATAAAGTTGCTAAAGTTTTCTAAAAAAGAGTCCAGCCAAGATGGAATTTTGATATGAAATTCTGCCATTAATTTTCGATTTATTCCTCGCAGGTTGAAGTGTTTTCAAATAGTATAGCCAATAAAATCTGTTGAGAAGTCTTCCCTCAACAGAACTCTAAGTACACTCATCCAAAGACGAATCAGACTCAATGCTGATTTTTTGAGCAGATTGTGTTGTCTAGTTTCAGCAAAAATTAAATTTTCTAAAGATGAAGACAAAATTGAAATTTCTATTAGGACCTACCTTGGCGTTGGTGGGGATGGTGTTTTATATTGCATTAACAGCTTCTAAGCCAAAAAGAACTTTACAGCCCGAGAAGGGTTGCGTATTCATGACTGTGATGGGTGAACAATCGTCTGAAAGTTTTAACCGTTACAAGTCTGATGAGAATCTACAATTGGCAGTACGAGATGGACTTCAGTGGTTGGCTACAGCTCAATTACCCAATGGGGGTTATGGGGCGGGTAGTCATTCGGCACAACATATTAGAGATCCACATGCAGTAAATGCCGATCCAGCTACTACGGCAATGGTTGGCATGGCCTTATTAAGGAGCGGTACGACTTTAAAAACAGGTGTTCATGCTGAAAATCTTAAAAATGCATTATACTATATACTAAAAACTATAGAGCGTGTGGATAATGACAGTCCTTACATCACCAAAATCAGAAATACTCAGATACAAACAAAACTTGGTGAAAACATTGATGCCGTTCTAGCGGCACAGTTCCTTTCTAATATTCTTGATAGAAATCTATCTGGTATGGACAGAAAAAGGATTGTACGCTGTCTAGATATCTGTATTGCACATATTCAGGAAGGAACCGATGAACATGGAAAGCAAAAAGGTGCCGGTTGGGCTGGTGTTTTGCAGAGTGGAATGGCTAATAGCGCTTTAGAATCCGCCCAAACGGTGGGAGCTTCAATTGATAAGGAAGTTTTGGAAAGATCAAGAAAATATCAAAAAGATAATTATAATGAAGAAGATGGTTCGGTTAAAACGGATGATGGGGCAGGAATTATGCTTTATTCCGTAAGTGGAAGTGTAAGGGCAAGTGCTAAAGAAGCAAGGAAAGCCAAGGCTGATGTTAACAAAGCCAAGGCGGAGGGCAAGATAGCGCCCGATGCCGAAGTAAATGCGGAAACTTTGGAAGAAATAGGATATGTGAGTGGTGAAGCTCAGAAATATGGGGCTGCATACAAAGTCTATGAATCTGCTAAGAAAACAGCACAAAAAGATGAAGTGTTGGACGGTTTTGGGAATAATGGGGGAGAAGAGTTTTTGAGTTACCTGCAAACAGGTGAGTCTTTATTAGTGGGTAAGGATGACGATTGGAAAAAATGGTATGACAACATGAATGGACGTATTTTAAAAATTCAAAATGAAGATGGCAGTTGGAATGGACATCATTGTATTACCAGTCCGGTTTTCTGTACTGCTACAAGCCTACTTTTATTAACCGTGGAGGAAGACATTGCCTTTTTACAAAAAATTGGAGCAGAAGATTAAAAAAACAACTTTATAAATGTAAACAGCCCGGTCCATGACCGGGTTGTTTTTTTGAGTTACTTTTCAGACTTATTCATCATTTGTTTTGCAAGATCAGCACCAATTAAAGATTCTAAAAGGGTGTTGTCTGGGTTTTTATTAGAACCACCTTCTATAAATATCTCAGGTAATCGTAGTTCTTTTAACTCACGAGCTACGCCTACTGAAGTTTTATAGTCCCACTCTGCACGCTCTTGCGGGGTTAGTCCAGCAGTTACCAATTTTGCATTCTGATATGATTCTGCATCTGCGGCTACTTTTTTACTCAGTGCCTTGAACTTCTCTACCTCAAACTGCTTTTTTTCCTTAACAAGGTTGAATTCTGCAACTTTGGCCTCAGTTTCTGCTGCAATGGTCTTCTGTATCTGTTCTTTTTCTAAACGAGCTCTCTCTGTAGCTTTATCTGCTTCACCACGTGCTTTTTCTTTTTGCGCTCGGTAGAACTCTCTTTCGGCTTGCTGCTTTTCTAACTGGGTCTGTGCCACTTCTTCCTTCTGTAATTGCAATCTATTATCAAAAGTTGCTTCCCAGTCAATTTCAGTTACTACAGCTTGTATCACAGTTAGCCCATAAGCTTTAAGTGAGTTGCCTTTTTCGCGAACAGGTTCACCATTTCTAATTTGAATGCGAAACCTTTTATGTTTGGTGTCTTTATTTACTATGGTCCTAACAGTACTGCTATCGCCAATAATTTCCCTGGTTTGATTATCTGCGTACTCTTCCAATACATACATTCCATTCTCCAATTGATCTTTAAAATAACGATCAAAATCTGAAGCTTGACCAGAGATATAATCTTGGGCGTCCATAAGTTTGCAGGTATTTTTTATAGACTGATCAATATTGGGGATAATCCTAGATCGTATCATGTTCTTCTCAGTTTTGTTACGGTCTGCAACGGATAAAAATTGAGCCTCATTCTCTGTATTTATACTTATGACCACGGAGGTCGCAATCCGAGCCTTTACAGCATCGCTAAAAGCCCAGTATTTGGCTTCATCCACATTGGCATATTCGCTTTGCTCGCCTAAACCATGTTCTTGACTGGGGATTACATATTTAATGGGTAATTCAAATTGAATAGGGATTAATCTGCCCCACATTTTAGTGTGTATTCCCTGTCTAAAAACTGCTTTCTGACCGCCCCAGGGATATTGCACCGCGTAAGCTGTACCAGGTTCCGCATAAAAGAAGGTTCCGGTAACAATACTTAGCACAATACCAATACCTATTATTTGAAGGCTTCTCTTTGCGGAGAACCATTGCAATAATTTGGCATTTTTAAAAAGCGGTTTTGTAACCAGTGTAACAATTCCTAATAGTATAATGAGTATTCCAAATGAAGTAATCATAGTGATTGGTTTTAAGGGTTAAACAAAAATGAAAGCGATGAGTTGTATGAGCAACATCACCAAAAATTTAGCTATTGTAATCATTGTATTGATTGATTTTAAGGGTTGAAAAAACTACTGTTAACCGGTTACGTTATTTAATATAAAATGAGAATAATCATGTTTCCAAATTTTTGGAAGTAAATCAATACAATTGAATACAAGATTGTAGGTTTAAAAATGAAATAGCATTTAAAATTTATGTGACTTCCTTGAAAAAAGTATCATAATGAAATAAGAAAAGATATTTTTTATAATAAAATGTAAGATTTATAGGGGTGTTTTAATCAAGATTTTGAAAACCAAGGGGCCTTTCGTTTAAAAAAGTATTGATTTTGATGATTTCATTTCCGAGCATGAGGAAGAGATGGTATTTTTTAAAGAAGTTTTTTAAGAAGAATTTGAGTGATTTTTGACGCATAATTTTTTCCCCTTCAAACGTATGTGCGAATAAATCTTCATCTATATTTACAGCAAATTTTTATCGTTGGGAAATCTACTTTTTATTATTCTGGGTCTTGTACTCCTCATCTTGGGAGGAAATTGGTTGTTAAAGGCTGCGGTAGCCTTATCACTGAGATTGGCAATTCCAAAAATAATTATAGGAATGACAGTGGTTTCCTTTGCTACTTCTGCACCTGAACTTATTGTAAGTATAAAGGCTGCTCTGGATGGTTTTCCTGATTTGGCTCTTGGGAATGTAGTAGGGTCTAATATTGCAAATTTAGGCTTGGTATTGGCTATCACCGTTTTATTGGGGAGTATAGATGTTCGAAAAAGTTTTTATACTACAGATTGGCCGGTAATGATGGTTGCTTCATTACTTTTTGTAGGCTTCATTTATTTTGATGGAGTACTACAGCAGTATGAAGGTATTATCATGGTGGTTTTTTTGTTTTTGTTCCTTATTTACCTGCTCAGATTTCAGAAAACAGCCGTTGTGGATGAAATGCCAGAAGATGATATTCCTTTACCGTTATATAAAATTGTGATGTTCTTGGGGATAGGAGGCACAGCACTTTGGGGTGGTTCAGAGTTATTGATTGATGGCGCTGTAGGAATGGCCTCTACCTTTGGAGTTAGTGATAGGATCATTGGAATAACCATTGTTTCTGTAGGTACAAGTATTCCAGAATTGGCAGCATCTATCATCGCAATTTTGAAAAAGGAAAAAGCTATTTCTCTAGGGAATTTAATTGGCTCCAATATTTTTAATCTTTTAGCGGTTCTTGGAATTACATCAATAATTACTCCTATAACAGTTGTGGACCAAGGTTTGCTTTCTAGCGATATTTTCTGGATGCTGGGTATTTCCTTTCTAATACTCCCATTGGTGTTCTTTCCAAAAGGACTGCGGTTGGGGTGGAGAGATGGTTTGGTCTTGATGATTTTCTATATAGTTTTCGTATACCTTACCGTAACATAAAAAACCGCCCCAATAGGGACGGCTTTTAAACTATAATCAACAATTAATGTATACTATACGTCAGCAGATTTTACTGTTTTAATAATTCTACCTGCAATTTTGTAAGGATCACCATTAGAAGCAGGTCTTCTGTCTTCTAACCATCCTTTCCAACCTTTTTCTACGGTAATGATTGGGATTCTAATAGATGCCCCTCTGTCAGAAACACCATAAGAGAAATCAGATACGTGGGCAGTTTCATGTAATCCAGTTAAACGCTCATCATTAAATTCCCCATATACATCCATATGTTCATCAGTAACTGGTCTAAATGCCTCACATATTTTTTCATATATTTCTTTAGAACCACAAGTTCGTAAAGTTGTGTTAGAGAAGTTGGCATGCATACCAGAACCATTCCAATCTCCTTTTACAGGTTTAGGATGGTATTCAATATAATACCCATGTTTTTCTGTCAATCTATCTAATAAATAACGGGCAATCCAAATCTCATCACCTGCTTTTTTGGCTCCTTTGGCAAATAATTGAAACTCCCATTGGCCAGGTGCGACTTCTTGGTTGATACCTTCAAAATTTAATCCAGCTTCAATACATAAATCCGCATGTTCTTCAACAAGATCTCTCCCCCAAGTATATCTACCTCCCACTGAGCAGTAGTATTTACCTTGTGGCCCAGGAAATCCACCACGTGGAAAACCTAAAGGCAAATCTGTTTTCGTATCCATTAGGAAATATTCTTGTTCAAAGCCAAACCAGAAATCATCATCATCATCATCAATTTTAGCTCTTGCATTGGAAGGATGCGGTGTTCCATCAGCACTTAAAACTTCTGCCATTATCAACCAGCCATTTTTTCTTACCGGATCAGGAAAAATAGCAACAGGTTTTAATAAACAATCGGAAGAACCTCCTGATGCTTGTTCAGTTGATGAGCCGTCAAAAGACCAAATTGGACAGTCTTCTAATTTTCCACTAAAGTCGTTTTCAACTTTGGTTTTGCTTCTCATGTTTTGAGTTGGTTCGTGACCATCTAACCAGATGTATTCTAATTTTGATTTACTCATAATTGCGGTAGTTATTTGTTCTCAAATTTACGATTGACAAAAATATATTTTTCATTTGATAATATCCATTTTAAAGGGTTAAAATAACAAACAAGTTGTAATAATTTAATTTACCCCTAAATTATGAAGGGTTAAATGAAAAAAAAGTAATTTTTGAAGCATATATTATTAAATTCTTAATTGTAATTTTGTAATCTAAATGTATTAAACAATGTCAAATACTAGATTTGAAGCTTTGGCAGAAAGCCGTAAAAGAACCCATCCGAATATTGAAGAAACAGGTAGGCGTTCAGAATTGTTTGGAAAGAATGTGTTCAATGAGGATAGAATGCTCCAGTTTTTAACAAAAGAAGCATATGACAAAGTGAAATCTGCCATTTTTCAGGGAAGTAAAATAGATAGAAAAATTGCGGATCAAGTTGCGGAAGGAATGAAGGCTTGGGCCTTATCAATGGGAGCAACGCACTATACACATTGGTTTCAACCTTTGACAGGTTCTACAGCAGAAAAACACGATGCTTTTTTTGATATACTGCCAGATGGCAAAGCAATGGAAAAATTTGGGGGAGCGCAATTGGTTCAACAAGAACCAGATGCTTCCAGTTTTCCAAGTGGTGGAATACGGAATACCTTTGAGGCAAGGGGTTATACGGCATGGGACCCTACATCTCCCGCATTTATTTACAAAACAACACTTTGCATACCCACAATTTTTGTGGCCTATACAGGAGAAGCATTAGATAATAAAGCACCTTTGCTTAGAGCATTACATGCTGTTGATGAAGCCGCTACAGGAGTAGCGCAATTTTTTGATAAAAACGTTCGTAAAGTATACGCAACCTTGGGTTGGGAACAGGAATATTTTTTGTTAGACAAGTCATTGGCGCAATCCAGACTTGATATAGTGATGACTGGGAGAACGTTAGTAGGCAATCCTGCCGCTAAAGGTCAGCAATTGGATGATCATTACTTTGGGGTTATTCCGGCCAGGGTCTTGAGTTTTATGAGTGATTTGGAAAAACAGTGTACAAAACTGGGTATTCCGGTAAAAACAAGGCATAACGAGGTAGCACCAAACCAGTTTGAACTGGCTCCGGTTTTTGAAGAAGCCAATCTTTCCGTAGATCACAACCTATTATTGATGGATGTTATGGAAGAGATTGCTGACAGACATAATTTTAGGGTACTGTTTCATGAAAAACCTTTTGCAGGGGTTAATGGTTCGGGTAAACATAATAATTGGTCCTTGGCAACGGATACTGGCGTCAACCTTTTGAGTCCAGGTTCTACGCCAATGAAAAACCTTCAGTTCTTGACTTTTTTTATAAACACCATAAAAGCGGTTGATACATACGAAGAACTGTTGCGTTCCTCTATCGCATCAGCAAGTAACGATCATAGACTAGGCGCTAATGAGGCACCTCCATCCATTATTTCTATTTTTATTGGAGCACAGTTAAGCGATGTTTTGGATGAATTGGAGGGAGTTTCCAAAGGAAAACTTTCACCAGAAGAGAAAACAGAACTTAAACTCAATGTGGTTGGTAAGATTCCCGAAATTTTACTGGATAATACCGATCGTAACAGAACATCTCCATTTGCCTTTACCGGAAATAAGTTTGAAATGAGGGGGGTTGGAGCAAAGACCAATTGTGCCAAACCAATGACCATTTTAAATACCATTGTTGCTAAGCAGCTCACCAACTTTAAAAAAGAAGTGGATGCATTGATAGATAAGAAAAGCCTTAAAAAAGATGAGGCGGTCTTTAATGTGTTAAGAGAATATATTAAGACTTCAAAAAGAATTCGTTTTGATGGGGATGGTTATGGAATGGAATGGCAAGACGAGGCCAGGAGAAGGAAGTTAAGCAATAACAAAAATACTCCAGAGGCTCTACAAGTGCTTACTTCCAAAGAAAGTGTCGCGCTTTTCAAGGATATGGATGTTATGAGCGAGGTGGAGTTGAAAGCGCATCAAGAAGTTGAACTGGAAGCTTATATCTTACATCTTCAGATTGAAGGAAGGGTATTGGGTGAAATGGTTTACAGTCATATCATTCCTGCTGCTTTGCGTTATCAAAATTTACTTTTGGAAAATGTGAAAGGCTTAAAAGAGGTGTATGGAGCTGCCTACAACAAAGTGGCGGAAAGTCAATTAAATATTTTAGAGCAGATAGGGGAGCATATGATTGAGATCAAAAAGCAGACCGACGAAATGACCGCTGCACGCAGACGTGCGAATGCACTTTCAACAATCAATAAAAAAGCCCAAGCGTACTGCAATAATGTAAAGCCTCATTTTGATGCTATTCGTGAGCAATCAAATAAGCTGGAAAAATTAATTTCGGACGATTTATGGCCATTGACCAAGTATAGAGAATTGTTGTTTGCCAAGTAATATGGACCACGAAGACATTTTTTCAATGTGTTTACAAAGAATAATAGATCCTACAATTAATTGATGGCTTTCTACTATTTTTGCCCAAATCTTATTTATGTCCTCAGACAACAGTAAAAGATATGCCCAAAGGGGGGTTTCAGCTTCAAAAGAAGACGTGCACAACGCCATAAAAAACATTGATAAAGGGCTTTTTCCTAAAGCTTTTTGCAAGATAGTTCCTGACTATTTAACAGGTAGTGAAGAGCATTGTTTGGTGATGCATGCAGATGGAGCGGGAACAAAATCTTCATTGGCGTACATGTATTGGAAAGAAACTGGTGATGTTTCTGTCTGGAAGGGTATTGCCCAAGATGCACTTATTATGAATGTAGATGACCTAATTTGTGTAGGGGCTACCAATAATATCATGTTATCATCCACCATAGGACGAAATAAAAATTTGATTCCCGGGGAGGTTATTTCTGCCATTATCAATGGAACAGAAGAGTTGATAGCTGATTTAAAAAAACATGGAATGATTATCCATTCCACAGGTGGGGAAACAGCTGATGTAGGGGATTTGGTGCGTACCATTATCGTTGATTCTACGGTAACGGCACGAATTAAAAGGGATGAGGTAATTGATAACGCCAATATAAAGGCTGGAGATGTTATTGTTGGTTTGGCTTCCTTTGGTCAGGCAACCTACGAAAACGAATATAATGGCGGAATGGGAAGTAATGGACTTACCTCTGCCAGGCATGATGTTTTTGGCAAGTATCTGGCCGAAAAGTACCCAGAAAGTTATGATGAGTCCGTTCCTGAGGAACTTGTGTACTCTGGAAATACAAAACTAACCGATGATGTTACCGATTCTCCATTGGATGCGGGAAAACTGGTTTTGTCACCAACTAGAACTTATGCTCCAATTATTAAAAAGATATTAGAGAAATATTCCTCAGAACAAATCCATGGAATAGTGCATTGTAGTGGTGGTGCCCAGACCAAAATTCTACACTTTGTGGAACACCTCCATATTATTAAAGATAACATGTTTTCCATTCCTCCTTTATTCAAATTAATCCAGGAGCAATCTGGTACCGATTGGAAGGAAATGTACCAAGTTTTCAATTGTGGACACCGAATGGAATTGTATGTGGATGAACAAGTTGCCGAGGATATCATTTCTATTTCAAAAAGTTTCAATGTGGACGCGCAAATTATAGGGCGAGTGGAAAATGCAGAACATAAAAAACTGACCATCAAAAGTGAATTTGGACTCTTTGAATATTAGCATACGATTCAGCATAATTTAACGTTCTTTCTATAAACCCCGCGCTATGGAAAGAAAAGAATTCTTAAGAAGTTTAGGAGCAAGTGCTGCATTTGCCCTAACATTCCCTTGTTTACATGGATGTTCATCCGATTCTGAAGACCTGGAACAGTTCCCGGAACCAGACGGAGTGGACTTTACCGTAGATTTAGATGCTGCTGAGGCGGCTCCTCTTGCAAACAACGGCGGCTTTATTTTAGTGAAATCCGATCAAAACTTTAATTATACAGATATTGTTGTTGCCAGAAACCTTGAGGGAAATCTTATTGCCGCCAGTCAAATCTGTAGTCATCAGCAAACAGAAGAAGTAAGATTTATTTCTGAAGATGGTGGAATTTTTAGATGTTCTACCCATGGCTCAAGGTTTAGCCAGACAGGAACGCCTTTAAATTCAATTACCAGCAACCCTTTACGGGTTTTTAATACTGAACTCACAGGAACTACGCTACGGGTTTTTGAATAGCTTTAAATTTTAAGATTAAACGTATGAAACAATTATTGCTTTTAGCATTTTGTCTTTTTTTTGGCACAATACAGGCTCAACAGTGGCAAGATACTTTTGATGATGCCGTCAAGCTCGCCAATGAGGAGGACAAGCCTATTGTTTTGGTATTTTCAGGTTCAGATTGGTGTCCACCTTGTATTAGGTTAAAGCGAAATATTTTGGATTCAGAAGATTTTAAAAAATATGCTTCTGCAAACTATGTTTTATATAATGCGGATTTCCCAAAAAAGAAAAAAAACCAACTTCAACAAGATAAACTCAACTCCAACAAATCTCTTGCAGAGCAATATAATCCAAAAGGACATTTTCCCTTAGTTGTGGTTATGGATAAACAAAAATCGGTTTTAGGAAAAACAGGTTTTAATAGAAAGAACTCTCCACAAGAATATATTTCCTTGTTGAATGATTTTATAAAATGAAAGCATTTCTAGTCCTTTTTTGCAGCTTACTTTGCACGCTGTCCAAAGGACAAATGCAAGAGGATGTTACCGTAAAAAGAACATTGAAACTCATGGGCACCCGGTTTGAAATAACTGTGATAGCCCCCAATGAGGATATCGGTTATATAAATATTGATGAAGCCGTTTCAGAGATTGAACGGATAGAGAAGATAATATCTTCATGGGATGAAGCCTCAGAAACTGCATTGGTCAATAAAAATGCTGGTATAAAACCAGTGAAAGTATCTACCGAGCTTTATCATTTAGTAGAACGGGCAAAAAAGATTTCTGAGATTACTGATGGTGCTTTTGATATTTCTTATGCTTCCATGGACAATATTTGGAAGTTCGATGGAAGTATGAAAGGTATGCCTACGGAAGACGAATTACGTCAGTCAGTTTCAAAAATCGGTCATAAAAAAATACTACTTGATCCTATTGAACAGACCATTTATTTATCAGAACCAGGAATGCGTATTGGTTTCGGGGCAATAGGTAAGGGATATGCCGCTGACCGTGCAAAAGAGCTTTTGATATCTAAACAAGTGAAAGGTGGTGTAATTAATGCGTCTGGAGATTTAACAACCTGGGGAACAAAAGTAACAGGAGAAAAATGGTTGATTGGCATTGCCAATCCATTGAGCAAGGATAAAGTCTTTAGCTGGTTGCCAGTGGTGGAATCTTCAGTTGCTACCTCTGGTAATTATGAAAAGTATGTTATCCTGAACGAAAAAAAATATTCCCATATTATAGACCCAAGAACCGGTTACCCTACTACGGGAGTCAATAGTGTTTCTGTGTTCACAAAAAATGCCGAATTAAGTGATGCTCTGGCTACCGCAGTTTTTATAATGGGAAAGGATAGTGGAATTCATCTCATTAATCAAATGGATGGTGTTGAGGTTGTTGTTGTGGATTCTGATAACAAAATTCATAAAAGTTCAGGAATCTTGTTTGATAAAAATCAGTAAATTTAAGATATGCGAAAACTTCTTTTTTTATTCGCTTTACTAGTATTCTCTAGTTCCTGTGTGGCAGTGCGTGAGTATGACAAGGTTTACCTAAATGACATTGAAATGCAGTTGGGCGCAAAAACATCTGAGCGTTTTGAAACGAATTTTCAAATTTATAGAGAGGCTTCGGCTGGGGCCAATGGTGGTAAAACAGGAGGTGGTTGTGGTTGTAATTAAAAACGCTCACCAAAAGGTTGCTTGTTTGAAACCCTTTGCTTTTTCAAAAGTAAAATGCACCTTTATTTTCTTCTTTATTGTTTCCTTGGGATTGGCACAGCAGAGTAATACATCCTATCAAAAAAGGGTTTTAGAAACCAGCGAAATAGATGTCCTTTTTAGTTATTATGGTCAAGATGGACAAAATGCGGCGGTAACAGGAGGTGAGGGTACGGAAGAACTCACTGATGCCACTTCTACCATAGTATTGCGAATGCCAATGAATGAGAATGATGTGCTTACGGTTGATGTGGGACTATCTGCTTATACTTCGGCATCATCAAGTAATGTTAATCCTTTGGATGGTGGCAATATCAATACTACCCCTTTTGATGCTTCTTCCGGTGAATCCAGAAAGGACCTTTTGGCCTACATAAACCCTAGTTATCAGCATAGTTCAGAGGATAGGAATTCCATCTGGAGCGCCAATGCCTATTTTTCAACAGAATATGACTATTTCTCTATTGGTTTCGGAGGAAGTTATTCCAGGCTTTTCAATGAAAAGAATACAGAATTGACCCTAAGCGGCAATGTCTTTTTGGATAAATGGAATGCCATTTATCCCATTGAATTACGCGAAGGCTTCTTTGATGATAGAATTACTGGAAATGGCACATACAATCCCAATTTTTCAGTGTTCGATAAAGAAAACAGAAATTCTTATTCGGTATCGTTAAGTTTTTCTCAAATCCTAAGTAAGAAACTGCAAGGTGCTCTTTTTATGGATGTTGTATCTCAAAATGGATTATTGAGCACACCATTTCAGCGTGTTTATTTTGGCGACACGGAAGACTTTTTTATTGATGATTTTCAGCTTGCTGATGATGTAGAGCGGTTACCCGATACCAGATTCAAAATTCCATTTGGTGGAAGGTTGAATTATTATGTAAATGACCTCGTGATTTTACGGTCCTATTATAGGTTTTATTGGGATGATTGGGGAATCACTTCGCATACTTTTAGTATAGAAGCACCATTTAAGGTAACGGACAAGTTTACACTATACCCAACCTATAGATATTACACGCAATCAGCAGCTGATTACTTTTATACAAAAGAAGAAGCGGTTTCTACGCTAGAATTTTATACTTCAGATTATGATTTGTCCAAATATGATGCACATCAATATGGTTTAGGTATTCAGTACAAGGATATCTTTGCTAATTCCAAGATTTTGACCTTCGGATTAAAAACCATTGATTTACGTTTTAGCAAATACGATAGAAGCGATGGGCTTGATGCTAATATACTGACGCTTGGAGCTACTTTTATTGGGAATTAGCTGATTTATTTCAAAAATAAAATCCAATCAAAAATCGTAAATTCGCATTCTTAACGCGGATTGATTTATGCTAGACAAGCTCAATATAGTAAAACAACGTTTTGATGAGGTTTCTGACCTTATTATCCAACCAGATATCATTACCGACCAAAAAAGATATGTAAAGCTTAACAAGGAGTACAAAGACCTTAAAATGCTTGTTGACAAACGCGACCAGTATCTTGAACTTACCAATAACATTAGTGAGGCGGAAGAGATAATTTCTGATGGAAGTGATGCGGAAATGTTGGAAATGGCCAAAATGCAATTGGATGAGGCCAAAAGTGGGCTTCCAAAGCTGGAAGAAGAAATAAAGCTTTTGCTAATACCGAAAGACCCAGAAGATGAGAAGGATGTTGTTATGGAGATCAGGGCAGGAACCGGTGGTGATGAAGCCAGTATTTTTGCAGGGGATTTATACCGTATGTACTCAAAATATTGCGAATCTAAAGGTTGGAGAACCAATATTATTGACTTAAACGAAGGCACAAGCGGGGGTTATAAAGAAATTCATTTTGAGGTATCTGGAGAGGATGTTTATGGTACGCTCAAGTTTGAGGCAGGAGTGCACCGTGTGCAACGTGTGCCACAGACAGAAACCCAGGGCAGGGTTCATACCAGTGCCGCTACAGTAATGGTAATTCCGGAAGCAGAAGATTTTGATGTTCAAATAGAACCTAAAGATGTACGTATTGACTTTTTCTGTTCTTCTGGACCAGGTGGGCAATCCGTTAATACAACCTATTCTGCCGTTCGTCTAACTCACATTCCAACAGGTCTTGTGGCACAATGTCAAGATCAAAAATCTCAGCATAAGAACAAGGAAAAAGCTTTTAAAGTATTGCGTTCAAGATTATATGATCTAGAATTGGCCAAAAAACAAGAAGAAGATGCTGCTAAACGTAATTCGCAGGTAAGTAGTGGTGACCGTTCTGCAAAGATTAGAACCTATAACTACCCTCAAGGTAGGGTTACGGACCATAGAATTGGATTAACTCTTTATGATTTACAGAATATAATTAATGGAGATGTTCAGAAAATTATTGACGAATTGATGTTGGTGGAAAATACGGAGAAACTGAAAGAAGCATCTGAGATTTTTTAATTTATGACCACTCAAGAACTAGTTGGCCAAATTTTCAAAAAAAAATCATTTCTATGTGTTGGCCTGGATACTGATTTAGCCAAAATACCCAAGCACTTGCTTGAAGATGAAGATCCAATTTTTTCATTCAATAAAGCAATTATAGATGCTACGCACCAGTTTTGTGTGGCTTATAAGCCCAACATAGCTTTTTATGAGGCATACGGTCTACAAGGGTGGAAGTCTTTGGAGAGAACGATGGAATATTTGAATGAAAAGCACCCTGAGATATTCACTATTGCAGACGCCAAAAGGGGAGACATTGGGAATACATCAACCAGGTATGCCAAGGCATTTTTTGAAACGCTAAATTTTGATTCTATCACCATAGCTCCATATATGGGCAGAGATTCTGTAGAACCATTCTTAGAATTTGAAGATAAACATACTATTTTGTTGGCTTTGACCTCTAATCAAGGGGCTTTTGATTTTCAGACTAAAAATGTGGGCAATCATGAGTTGTACAAAGAAGTTTTAGAAACATCCAAGACATACAAGAACTATGAAAATTTAATGTATGTAGTGGGAGCGACCAAGGCATCTCATTTAGAGGAGGTACGACAGATTGTTCCTGATAGCTTTTTACTGGTTCCTGGGGTAGGGGCGCAAGGGGGTAATTTACAGGAGGTCTGTAAATATGGTATAACTAAAAATGTAGGGCTACTTGTAAATTCTTCAAGAGGTATATTATATGCTTCTCAAGGGGGAGATTTTGCTGAAGTGGCAGCTAACAAAGCAAGAAATATACAACAAGAAATGGAGATTGAATTAGGGAAACTATAATGAATAGTTTAGCCTAGATTCTCTAGTATTCTTTTAATTCCTTGAGCTTTTCTCTTAAAAAATTCGCCTAAATTGGTGTCCATATAAGTTGCATCAGTAGCTTTTTCAATAAAACTTTGATACCTGAACTCTAAAATTGACACGGCTTGA
This sequence comes from uncultured Allomuricauda sp., assembly GCF_947499585.1. GTDB lineage: Bacteria > Bacteroidota > Bacteroidia > Flavobacteriales > Flavobacteriaceae > Flagellimonas. The sequence goes on from NZ_CANMOO010000001.1 coordinate 306,655, forward strand.
TTTCCGCTGGTGATTGGAGTCACTGCTCCAACTCTACAATACTGATTTTTCATTCTATAAGATTTGTTATAACAAAGATACGTTGAAAACAGGGCTATGGACTATGGAGAAGGAGTGTATACGTCTAGAAATCAGGTACTTTATCTAAAATTTAACTAAATTCGCCCATCTAGGGTAAAAACCTGACCATTTCTAAGCAAAAAATTAACGTACATTTATAAAAAAAGGCATTGCTTCACTATACAAAATATCAGCACAAAACATCAAAAGAATGGGTCACATTTGTTCATGGGGCAGGAGGTAGTTCTACCATTTGGTACAAACAAATAAGAGATTTCAAAAAACATTTTAATATACTCCTATTGGATTTAAGGGGGCATGGCAACTCTAAGCCTAATATTAAAGATGCATTTAACGATAAATATACTTTTGATTCTATTACCGCAGATATTATTGAAGTATTGGATTATGAGAAGGTAAAAGCATCTCATTTTATTGGAATATCTTTAGGTACAATTCTGATTAGAAATTTGGCTGAAAAGTATTCAGATAGAGTTAGGAGCATGGTAATGGGAGGGGCTATAATGAAGCTGAATCTTCGTTCTCAAATTTTAATGCGGTTGGGAGTTGTTTTTAAATCCATAGTACCCTATATCTGGTTGTACAAATTTTTTGCGTTTGTAATTATGCCAAATAAGAATCATAGAGAATCTAGATCGCTCTTTGTTAGGGAAGCCAAAAAATTATATCAAAAGGAATTTATTAGATGGTTTAAATTGACTTCTGAAATTAACCCTTTACTACGTTTCTTTAGAGCGGTGGATGTTAAGATTCCGACATTCTATATCATGGGTGGGGAAGATTATTTATTTCTTCCAACGATTAGAAAAGTAGTTAATTCACATGTTGAGTCTACATTATTTGTAATTGAAGATTGCGGACACGTAGTCAATGTGGAAGAACCTACTGTTTTTAATGAGAGAGTTATAAGTTATTTGCAAAACGTAAAATAGTACCGCATGAAAAAGTTATGTCTAGCGTTAATATTCTTTGCTTCCTTTTTTGTGAATGCCCAAAATGATAATTCATGCACTTGCTGTTCCCCAGAACATTCGGCTTTTGATTTTTGGATAGGGGAGTGGGAAGTTATTGATTCAAATAATGGCACAGCCGCAGGAAAGAGTAAAATTAGCAAAGAGGAAGGGGATTGTGTCATTCGAGAAAATTGGACGAGTGCAAGTTCTGGTTTTACAGGAACAAGCCTCAATTTTTTTAATACAACGACCAAACAATGGGAGCAACTTTGGGTGGATAATGCTGGAACATACCTAAAGCTTAAAGGAAATAGGATTGGCAATCAAATGATACTATCGTCAGATGAGTTTACCAAAGAAGATGGTAAAAACTATGTAAATAGAATTACATGGACCAAAAATGATGATGGCACCGTAAGACAGCTTTGGGAGATACTTCAAGGGAACGAGGTAGTTAATACCGCCTTTGATGGATTGTATAAAAAAGAGTAAAACAGCCCATAGCGTATTGATGACTAATTCAAATATTTACCCTAAAATGAAACCGAAGAATCGTTGTAAAGCATTCTAATGGGCTGTTTTGAGATTTAAGATAAGTGGAACAACCTGCTTTAAAGCAATGCCTTATAAACCTTTACCTTACCGATTTATGTTTACCACTTTTCATTGTTAAGCGCTCACTACATTTCTTTGATACTGACTGGGAGTAAGTTGGGTATCTTTTTTAAATGCTTTGTTGAACGTAACCTTGTTGTTGTAGCCAACCTCGTAAGCCACATTGATGATATTTAATCTTCGAGATCTGTCATCTATAAGCAATTGCTTTGCTTCCTTGATGCGATACATATTTACAAACTCATGAAAACTGACATCAAAATGCTCGTTTATTATTTGCGATGCATTATGGCGTGTAGTATTGAGCTTCTGCGCAACCATATCCAGGTTAATATTGTTCTCCTTGTAAATTTTGTCAACAGCAAAAAGATGCAAGAGGCTCTCCTTAAGCTCATAGGAGAGACTAGGTGTCAATCCAGATTTTTCATATTTAGGAAACAATCTATTTGTGTAAGCATAAGCTCCGCTAAAAACATCTGGCTGTATATTGGCAGAATAACCTACATAAATGACCATTAAGGCCATGGCAGCAACAGAGACATCAAATAAAATTCCATTCTTGAAGCCATTGATGATAACGATACCGTATGCAGTATAGGTTAAGACATAAAAGATATGAATATGATAGATATTTTTTTGCCATATCTGATTTTTGGTACCTAAAAGCTTTTCCTTTTTGCTCTTGAGATAGACTTTTCTAATAAAGTAACCGTAAACGGTTAAAGAAATAATTTTTAAAACCACTAATAGCGCCAGTTTGCCAGAATCCTGCGGATTTAATCCTTCCTGAAGTCTAGAAAGCATAAGCGTTACTTTGCTTTCCCCAGAAAAAACATAAACGTTAAAAGTAAGATACCCTAACAGCATTACTGTGGGTATTAGATGCAATATGTCATTAGCTTTAAATAAATATTTCTGAGAAGTATTCTTAAAATAGAAATACAATAATGGACCATATAAAAAAGAGGCCCAGGTAGACATTAAATAGGTGTGCGGGTATTCAAAGAAATAATTCGCCCTATTTATGGATATGTGTAAAATGAAGAATGAGTGAATGAAAATAAAAATCGCAATTAAAAATCGAGAAGTAGGATGTATTTGTCTATTTAAAACAATTAATAGAACAACATAAAACCCTATTACTGCAACAAATAGGTACAACAAGGACCATGTAGTAACCCGGGGAATAACAATATCGGATATATTTTTAAACGCTTTACTTTCTCTTATAGGATCAAAACCTTCATTTAAAAGAAAATTTGGATTAAAGTCCAATTGCAAATAGTCATTTAAGGTTGCAGCGGACTTGGATGAATTTTCCAGGGCAGCTTCACTTAATGCAATTTTCTTAAGGATATGAGTTCTTTCAGTATGCGGATTTTCCAAATTCTTTTCATAAATGGAAATGGCCTTTTTGTATCGGTGGATGTTGTAATAATAATCCGCCCATTCTAAAGAATCTTGGAGGACAAGAGGAGCTAATTTATCTTCAAATTCGGCACCATTATTGTGTGTCTTTGCAATGCATGACATACATGTTAGGAAAAATAGAAAAACAAGGAAACCTGGTCTTCTCATTTTAAGTTAGTGAATTAGCTTACTTTGAAATTACTGATTTAACAAACTCGAAATGTTAAATAAATCTTAAAAAACGTAACTCCCGATAATAGTTTACCTTTTAAGACTTTTTTTTACTCTAGATATTGTGGTTAATAAGGTGCTGATTAATAGTTAGTTGAAGAGAACGAAAAAACCGGTGAGAACACCGGTTTAAACTAACTAACTCAAAAAAATGCTAACTCAGATAATTTGTTGCAAAATTCCAAATTAACCTTGTAGCCAAGGTTAATTTAACTTTAGGATTTTGTTATAATTTTCTCTTTTTATTTGAGATAATAACGATGAAACTCCATCGTTATTGCATAATTAAGAAAAATTTATAATTAATCTTGCAAAGCAAAGACCTTTTTTAACAATTCTGTTGATCTTGATGCAATTTTAGTTCTTATTTCCTTTTCTTCAACAGCAATCATCGCATACACTCCATTCAAAGCTTCTTGAGTTGTATAGTCCGTTAAATCTGGATTTACATCATTTGTTAAGGGTAATTTGTTATACTTGGTGATAATATTATTCCAAATTTGATCTGCACCAACTTTGGCAAACGAATTTTTGATTACAGGATTAAACTTGTCATATAATTTTACTTTGGTAGATTGTTCCAAGTAGGACGTTGCGGCATTGTCATTTCCAAGTAAGATTTGCTTGGCATCGTTAAAGGTGATTCCTTTTACAGCATCTACAAAAATAGGAGTGGCTTCCTTTACGGCATCTTCTGCGGCTCTGTTAAGAATTCTGAGTCCTTCATCCGCCAAATTCCCCAAGCCTACGTCTCTTAGAGTCTTATCAACTTTCTTTAACTCTTCTGGCAATAAAATTTTAACCAATTCATTTCTAAAAAAACCATCCTTTAGGGTCAATTTATTTACCTGTTTTTCTACCCCAAGGTTAAGTGCATCCCTGAGACCTTGAGCAATTTCAGCATTTCCAATACCAGTTGTTCCTTGTGGTAATTGATTTACAACTTGTTGCAATTCAGCACAACCCACAAGCTGAAACACCAATATGCATAGCAGTATTCGTTTCATATATATGTTTTTATAGTTAAAGTGAAATTACTGCTAAAGCGGAAGAAACAGAATTTTCTCAGAGTGTTTTTAAGAAAAAATCACCGTTTTATTATTATAAACAATAGTTTTTCTTGCAACATGAAGTTGAACTGCACGCGAAAGCACAATTTTTTCCAAATCCCTTCCTTTTGTTATAAAATCTTTTATGGAATGTGAGTGTGACACGGTGGTTACGTCCTGCTCAATGATTGGACCGGCATCTAATTCTGCTGTTACATAATGGCTCGTAGCTCCAATAATCTTTACTCCTCGTTCAAAAGCAGCGTGATAGGGTTTTGCTCCGGCAAAAGCGGGTAAAAAGGAATGGTGGATATTTATTATTTTTTGGGGATAAACATCGATCACTTTTGGAGACAGAATCTGCATATACCTGGCCAAAACAATAAAATCAACCCGATATTTCTTTAATAGTTCCAATTGCTTTTCCTCTGCAGACACTTTGGTGTCTTTAGTAACGGGTATATGATAATACGGAATTTGAAACTGGTCTGCTATATATTCTAAGTCTTGATGATTGCTTATTATAAATGGAATGTCTACCAATAATTCTCCAGAATGATATCTGCTTAACAAATCATAAATACAATGATTGTATTTGGATACAAAAATGGCCATTTTCGGTTTTTCCCCATCTAAGTGCATACCCCATTTCATTTTATATTTTTCCGCCAACTTCTGTTCAAATACTTCTTTAAAAAATGAAACATCAATGGCCTTTTCAAATTCGCTTTCCAATCTCATAAAAAATACTCCGGCCTCCTTGTCAACATGCTGATCCAAGTAAATAATATTGCCCTTGTGCTCGTGAATAAAATGAGTGACGGAACTTATAATTCCAGATTGATCAGGACAATGGATGAGTATGGTCAGCTTCATTAGAAATATTTTAACCAGATAAAATTATGACATTCAAAAAAAGCAACTTGAAGGCTCCTCAATTTTTATAAAATTCTAATCAAAATCAATTAGAAGTTGCATTTTCCGTAAATTGCAGGCCTAAAACAGACCCTTTTTTATCAATGGAACAATCAAAACCTTATAAACCTAAAAATAAAATTAGAATTGTTACCGCTGCTTCTTTGTTTGATGGTCACGATGCTGCTATCAATATTATGAGGCGTATTATACAATCTACTGGGGTTGAAGTAATTCATTTGGGTCATGATAGAAGTGCAGAAGAGGTTGTGGATTGTGCTATCCAAGAAGATGCCAATGCTATAGCAATGACTTCTTATCAAGGAGGGCATAATGAATACTTTAGGTATATGTTCGATTTGCTCAAAGAAAAGGGTGCAGAACATATTAAGATTTTTGGAGGAGGAGGAGGGGTAATCCTTCCAAAAGAGATCAAGGAATTGGTCGATTATGGAATAGAAAGAATTTATTCTCCTGATGATGGTAGGGAAATGGGCCTTCAGGGAATGATCAACGATTTGGTAAAACGTTGCGATACAGAGGTTCCCAATTTAGTATTACCGAAGGAAAAGAAACTGCCCGAATTACTTTTAGAGAAACAGGTAAATACAATTGCTAGACTTATTTCTTTAGCGGAAAATAAGCATGCGGTATTTGAAGATTACCAAAATGAAATAAGTAATGGTGCAAAGAAAGTTCCCGTCCTTGGTATAACAGGAACGGGAGGGGCAGGAAAGTCTAGCTTGGTAGACGAGTTGGTCAGGAGGTTTTTGAGTGATTTTCCAGAGAAACATATCGGAATAATTTCTGTTGATCCTTCCAAGAGAAAAACCGGCGGAGCATTGTTAGGCGATAGAATCAGGATGAATGCCATTAACAATGAGAGAGTTTACATGCGTTCCTTGGCTACAAGACAGTCCAATCTGGCACTTTCCAAACATGTAGCAGAAGCAGTCCAAGTGCTTAAGGCCGCTAGTTTTGATTTGATTATTCTTGAAACTTCTGGTATTGGCCAGTCTGATACTGAAATTATAGAACATAGTGATGTTTCGCTATACGTAATGACCCCTGAATTTGGAGCTGCCACACAGCTTGAAAAAATAGACATGCTGGATTTTGCAGATGTTGTTGCCATAAACAAGTTTGATAAAAGAGGAGCTTTGGATGCTTTGCGTGATGTGAAAAAGCAATACATGCGCAACCAAGGATTGTGGGATGTTAACCAGGATGACCTGCCAATTTTTGGAACAATTGCGTCCCAGTTCAATGACCCCGGAATGAACAAGCTCTATAAGGTTGTGATGGATACATTGCTTTCAAAAGCAGGCTCAAAGTTGGTTTCAAATTTTGAAGTCACTAATGAAATGGCCGAAAAGATATTTGTTATTCCTCCTGCAAGGACAAGATATTTATCTGAAATAGCGGAAAGTAACAGGGCTTATGATAAAAAAGTTGATGAGCAAGTTATCGTGGCCCAAAAATTATTCGGGATTCATCAAACCATTTTATCTGTTATTTCAGACGGGAGTGGGAAATCTCATTTAATAAAATCAGGACTTGATAATGATGTAATTCTAAAACAGGTTCAGAACGATGAGCTTCCATTTGTGAAATTGTTATTGGCACAATTTGATAAGGTGAAACTAAATCTTGATCCCCATAACTGGGAATCTATTTTAAAATGGCAGGATAAGATAAACACATATAAATCAGAAATTTATTCCTTTAAGGTAAGAGGTAAAGAAGTCAATATTGAAACGCATACAGAATCACTCTCCCATAGCAAAATTCCCAAAGTAGCATTACCAAAGTACCAAGCTTGGGGAGATATACTTAGATGGGGTCTACAGGAAAATGTACCAGGAGAGTTTCCCTATACTTCTGGATTGTACCCTTTTAAAAGAGAAGGGGAAGATCCAACAAGAATGTTTGCAGGTGAAGGTGGTCCAGAGCGCACTAACAGACGTTTTCATTATGTAAGTTTGGATATGCCGGCTAAAAGGCTTTCCACCGCTTTTGATTCCGTGACCCTTTATGGCAACGACCCTGACCATAGACCGGATATCTATGGTAAAATTGGAAATGCGGGAGTCTCAATCTGTTGTTTAGACGATGCTAAAAAACTGTATTCAGGGTTTGATTTAAGTAACCCGATGACCTCTGTAAGTATGACGATTAATGGTCCGGCGCCAATGTTATTGGCATTTTTCATGAATGCTGCCATTGATCAAAATTGTGAAAAGTATATCAAGGAAAAAGGCCTGGAAAAAGAGATTGAGCAAAAAATCGAAACAATTTTCAAGCAGAAGAAGACCCAAAGACCTACTTATTTAGGAAAACTTCCTAAGGGAAATGATGGTTTAGGCTTAATGCTTTTGGGTGTAACGGGAGATCAGGTTTTGCCTAAACCAGTTTATGATGAAATTAGAAAGAATACGCTAAGCCAGGTACGAGGAACAGTGCAGGCTGATATTTTAAAAGAAGATCAAGCGCAGAATACATGCATATTTTCTACAGAATTTGCACTTAGATTAATGGGTGATGTACAAGAATATTTTATACAACATCAGGTTCGTAATTTCTATTCCGTTTCAATATCTGGATACCATATAGCAGAAGCAGGGGCAAACCCCATTACCCAATTGGCGTTTACTTTATCCAACGGATTTACTTATGTAGAATACTATTTAAGTAGAGGAATGGATATTAATAAGTTTGGTCCAAACCTATCATTCTTTTTCTCTAATGGAGTAGATCCAGAATATGCGGTAATAGGAAGGGTGGCGAGAAAGATTTGGGCTAAGGCGATGAAAGAAAAATATGGAGCAGATTCTAGAGCTCAAATGTTGAAGTATCACATTCAAACTTCTGGCAGAAGTTTACATGCCCAAGAAATTGATTTTAATGATATAAGGACTACGTTACAAGCGCTTTATGCTATTTATGACAATTGTAATTCTCTTCATACCAATGCCTATGATGAAGCAATTACAACACCTACAGAAGAATCTGTGAGAAGGGCCATGGCGATCCAATTGATTATTAACAAGGAATTGGGTTTGGCCAAAAATGAAAATCCTTTGCAGGGCTCATTCATTATTGAAGAGTTAACAGATTTGGTGGAAGAAGCGGTTTTATTGGAGTTTGACAGAATCACAGAACGGGGCGGGGTTTTGGGAGCGATGGAGACAATGTACCAGCGTTCAAAAATTCAAGAAGAAAGTCTGCACTATGAAACTTTAAAACATTCAGGGGCATATCCCATCATAGGGGTAAATACATTTTTAAGTTCCAAAGGCTCACCTACAATACTCCCTGCGGAGGTCATTAGGGCAACCGAGGATGAAAAGAAGAGTCAAATAAAAACACTGCAGAGTTTACAAATTCGGAACCACGAGGAAACGGAAAAACAGTTGAAACAACTCCAACAGACCGCAATAAAGAATGAAAATCTATTTGAAAAGCTAATGGAAGTGAGTAAATACAGTTCCTTGGGACAGATTACAAAAGCATTGTTTCAAGTTGGGGGGCAATACAGGCGTAATATGTAAATCTTTAAGAAGTAAAAAGTGACTTTAAGTTAGTCGTTTCCATTTTGGAAAGACTTTCTCCATTTTTTAAAGGAACTCCTAAAAACTTTAATTTCCTTTCTTAGAAGGTTTAAGTACTCCTTCTCTTTAACGCCGTCTCTTTCAAGCCCATTACAATAAGCCAAAATATTGCGGGTCATGATGTTAATGAAGGTTAAACTCTTCATTCTAACAGAATATGAATTGCTTAATGCAGCTTGTTCCACCTCTTTGGTAATGAGGACTGCATCTGTCATAAGGGATTGGGTGATATCATCACGAAAACTATCATACTTCCGCAAAGACAGCATATCTCTATTATAAGAAAAATAGGAGGCAACAGCTTCGCTCAAATCACGTAAGGCTAGTGATTTACGATATACTCCTAGAGAATTTAAAGAACTTCTCTCCATTTTTTTTATAGCAATTTGTAGATATAAAATTACATATGAAAAAGATAATGTAACTTTACTTTTTAAAGCATAAATGATATTTTACTTTTGATTATAAAATTATTATTGTTTTTTACTTTAGATATGAAGATAGATGAATTAAACTGGGAAATCCTTAATTGTTTGCAACAAAATGCAAGGGAATCTTTTGCGAATATTGGCCGTAAAGTCGGGTTAACTCCACCGGCAGTTGCAGAACGGGTCAAAAAGATGGAAGACCTTGGTGTCATCGAGGGATATGGAACATCTGTTTCCTATGCAATGGCCGGGCATCAATTAAAAGCAATCATTATGTTGCGGGCCTTCATGGGTAAACTGAAACCTTTTCTCAGCAAAGTAAAATCATTTCAAGAAGTGGTTAATTGTTATCGTATAACCGGCAATGAGAATATAATTATGGAAGTGGTTTTAAAAGATCAGTTTCACTTGGAAAAGTTTATAGATGAACTTATTGTCTATGGAGAATGCAGGACGCACATAGTTTTATCTAACATTGTGGCAAATGGGCCTATAAAAGCCAGTAAGGTTTTCCAATAATTTTCGATTATTTTTAAGTGGTCTTATACTTTTTTGGCCGGATTTTTGTTGTTAAAGAGTTATGAAAAAAAAATATGTTTTACTTTTTCTTGCCATATTCCTGTTGCAGCATGGGTTTTCGCAGCAAATGGTGTTGAAAAAGGGGACAATCTTGGATGCCCTGCCCGTCAATGATTCTGTTCCAGATACTTTCTCTCTTTATTTGCCAACAGACTTTACCACAGAAAAAAAGTGGCCACTATTGTTGATATTTGATTTAGAAGGAAAAGAAAAGCAAGCACTTTCAATGTTTGTCCAAGCTGCAGAGCAAGAAGGTTATGTGCTTGTTGCGCCTAGAATTTTGGATAGTGTTTCGCTATCCAATAGTATGGTTAAAGCGGGAAAGGTGCTTAACAAGGTGATGAGCATTCTTCCTATTCATAGAGGACGTGTGTATTCTGCTGGGGCTGCCTCAAGTGCTCGCTTCGCTAATCTGGTTCCAATTTTTATAAAAAATGTAAAAGGCGTTATTTCCATAGGTTCTTCTATTGCAAATACTGATTTGTTAAACATTAAACGCGCATTTCATTTTATTGGCATTACAAACAAGAGTGATTACAATTTCACTGAAATGCTTGCTACCAAAAAGGTTTTGGACAGATTTAGATTTCCAAACCAGGTGCTGTTATATGAAGAACAAAAGGAATGGCCGGATATTAGTTACCTTAAGAGGTCGATGCAATTGTTTACATTGAGTGCAATGGCAAAAGGATTCGTAGCAAAAGATTCAGCATATATTGATAAAGCATTCAATGAGGATGTTCTTAAAGCGAACAAATTGAAAAATTCTCAGAAACTGCTTTTGGCTGAGCAGTATTTGAGCGAAATGATGTCTATTTATGGCGCACATAAAAATCTGGATTCCCTAAGACAAATTCAAAAAAGCATTAGAAGGGATCAGCGTTTTAAAACGATGCGAAGAACAGAAAATGCAGCCTTTTTTAAAGAATCCCTGTTAAAAGAAGATTACCAATATTATATGGAGGAGGATGTTATCACACATAATTTCAACAATTTAGGTTGGTGGAGTTATCAAAAAAGTGAGATAGATAAGTTTATTTCAGGGAGCAATAGCTATGAAAAAGAAATGGGAGTTCGTTTACTTGGCTATATTAATGCTTTGACCGAAGATAATATTGATATTGTAAGGTCCGAAGCTTTAATAGATGAGGATGCGTTAGCACTCTTATACATGCTAAAGACTATTTTAGAACCTCAGAATTTTGAATTTTATTTGGAGACAATAACCTTAAGTGCAAAAAATGAAGATTTTGGAACGGCATTATTTTATTTAGAGGAAGCTTTAAAAAATGGATTTAAAGATGCTGATAGGTTATATAGCTTAGAAGGCACAGCCTTACTTCGGATAACACCAAAATTCAATAAGTTGGTCGAACAGTATCTAAAAGATGCTCGTTACGAGATTATTGAGGAATAAGTCTTGGAAAACTATTTAGGTCCCAATCAATAACCAATCCTCCTGCAATGGATTCGGCAATTTCCTTTCCATAAAGATGTTCACATAAGTATAGGGCCGCTTCAAAACTTTTGGCACCACCAGCGGAGGTAATAAATTTTCCATCATGCACAAAAAGAACACTATCCTTAACTTTTAATTGAGGAAACATAGCTTTGTATTTTTCAATATCACTTGGAAAAGTTGTAGAAACCACCTGGTCTAAAATCCCGGTTTTAGCTAAAACAAATGCGCCATCGCAATGTGAGGTAACAAAAAGGGCATTTTCACTCACTTTTTTCACAAAATTAAGCATAGTAGTATCCTTTAAGTCTGTATCCAAGTGGTGTTCGGCACTGGGAACTACAAGAATGTCGATATTGGGTATAGAATCTTGTGTATAATCAAAATCCGGTAGGATACGCACTCCTTCAAAAGAGGTTATGGGTTTCAAAGTATTTGCGACGGTAAAAGTATTCATGGCTTTAATGCCTTCTCTATATTGAGTATGCTGAAAAATATCATATGGAGCAGTGAACTCCGTATTGTACACTCCATCCATAATTAGGAATGCTACATTGTATCTGTTAGCCGCTAATTCTGGAAATTCTCTTTGGGTGGTGTTAAGAATATCTCCAGTCTGTTTTTTGTCCATGCAAGAAATTGAAAATATCAAGAATGCTAAAAGAAATATGTTTTTTATCATTTTGTAAATAATTTAAATGCGAGAGCTGTTGCGAAGGTACTATTAAGAATGATTTCCGTTACTTTTACTAGAAATTATTTGAGTAGATGAAATATTCAATATGGACTCTTGTATTCTTGATATTGGCATGTGGGCCAGATAAAAAATACCATTCTTCAACAACTGGGATTCAGGTTAAATCATCAGCAATAAAAGAAGTAATCGATTTTCAGAAAAATTTAAATGCCACTTTCAAAAACCCTGAAACATCTCCTCTCCCTGATAGATATAGAAAGGATTTTGAAGGCTTGGATTTTTTTGAGCCTGACACAAATTATATCGTGAGGGCTAAATTTGAGCGAACTCCCGACGCCATTCCATTTTTACTTGCCACCACTACAGACGAGAAAACTGAAGAAGTGGTATATGGAATTGCTCATTTTCAGCTTAATGGAATTAAACATAAGTTAGAGATATATCAAACCTTGGATTTGATGGATACGGAGGAGTATAAAGACTATCTTTTTCTACCTTTTTTAGATGAAACTAATGGAACGGAAACTTATGGAGGAGGACGTTATATTGATTTAACCATCCCAGAAGGAGACACTATTTTAATTGATTTCAATAGGGCATACAACCCTTATTGTGTTTATAATAAAAAGTACTCCTGCCCTCTAGTGCCAAGGCAAAATTATTTGAGAACTAATATGAGAGCAGGAGTGAAAGCCTTTAATAGGGATTAAAAAAGCCTTAATCCCTAAGGAGTAAGGCTTTCTATTAGCATTAAAATATTTTTTGGGTCTAGAAAGAATAGATAGCGGCAAAAAGAACTGAAGCTAAACTTGCAGTTGGAGCCAAATCATTATCTATAAAAGAATCTTCAGATGAACTGTCCAATCTGATTTCAGGCTTTAAAATCAAATCGCCAATAGTAGCACTGCCAGTTAGGGTCAATGCCAATACGCTTGCATCACCATCTGCATCAAATACGCTGCCAATAGCACCAAAAGAATCACTTTCCATAAAGTACTCCCCACGAAGACCAATAGTAAAGTTTTCAGAAGTTGCATATTGAGGATAAAGGGCTACTCCTGTAAAACTACCGCCATCATCTTCTTGACTAAAGTGAGCGGCATTTATTCCCAAGAAAAAATCTTCGCTTACATCAAATCCACCAGTATAATCAATCTCAAACCCACCTTGGCTGTATAAGAAATTCAAGAACTGGCCAGAATATCCCAATTGAGCGCCAACTGCATAATCTCCGGTACCATTAAGTTCCGTTAAATCTGTTGGGTTCATAACGGCAAGCATAGCGGACCACTCATTACCTAAATCAAAGTCGGCTTTTAAACCTGTATGGCTAAAAGGGCCGTATGAAAATAAATAAGAAGTACTATAGTTGAAATTAGCTGCAGGAGAAATTACCTCATACCCCAAAAAAGTATTGAAATTTCCAAAAGTCAACGTTACTGCATCACTTACATTCCAGTATACATATAATTGGTTAAGAATCTCACCGGTTCCTCCACCAGCAGAGTTCAAGTATTGTGGTGAGTTAAATGTGGCGTCTGATCCTCTTGGTCCAAAAACCAAATCAGCTACAAATCCAACTTTTTCACCTTCATAAGCTGCGATCACATTGGCCATACCTAGAGAAAATCCATCCAAATTTGCAAATGATGACCCGGGTGCTATAGCGTCTTCACCATTGGGAGCGGTAAGGTTGGTTCTGTAATATGCATCAACAGTTCCGCTAAATTCAAACTTTGGTTTTGCTTCTTCTTCCTCTTGCCCAAAAGCAGTTAGAGATACTAAGGCCAAAGCTGCAAAAGCTAAATTTTTTACGTATTTTGTGTTTATAATCGTTTTCATATCTTAATTATTTTAGGTGTTCTCTATTAGAGAAACATTTAATTTTAATTGTAGAGTTTTGTAATTTGAAAAGGTTATATAACGGAGCGTTCTGACAAACGCTCCGTTTCCTTTTTTGCATTAGTGTTGATTCATTCTAAAATCAGCGTAAGCATCCATTCCATGTTCATGGATGTCTAAACCTTCCAATTCTTCTTCTTCGGAAACCCTTAGACCTGAAACTTTCTTAATGGTGAAGAGGATGATAAATGCACTGAGGGAGCAGAATGTTGCTGCTGCACCTACACCTGCCAATTGCACTAAAAATTGGTCCATACCTGCAAGTTCTCCAAATATACCAACTGCTAGGGTGCCCCAGATACCACAGATTAAGTGTACTGCTACAGCACCCACAGGATCATCAAGCTTAAGTTTATCAATAAGAGCAACACCAAATACAATGATAACCCCAGCTAGAAGTCCAATAATTACTGCTTCATTTGGTGACATTTGGTCTGCACCAGCGGTAATACCTACCAATCCTCCAAGAATACCATTCAAGAACATGGTCAAGTCAAAGTTTTTGTATTTGATCCATGAGGTTAAGAATGCTGACACTCCACCTGCCGCGGCAGCTAAACAAGTAGTTGCTAAAACGAGTGAGGTGCCCGCTGGGTCTCCTGAAAGTACAGAACCACCGTTAAAACCAAACCACCCTAGCCAAAGTATTAGCACCCCTGCTGCTGCAAAAGGTAAATTATGACCCGGTATGGCCTTGGCTTTACCGTCTTCGCCAAATTTTCCAATTCTTGCACCTAAAAGATAGATAGCAATCAAAGCGCCCCATCCACCTACAGAGTGAACCAATGTAGAGCCTGCAAAGTCATAGAAACCTTCAGCTTCACCATAAGAAAGTGAAGAAAGGAATCCGCTTCCCCATTGCCATGAACCTACTATTGGGTAAACAAGGCCTACATATATTAAGGTGAAAATCATAAAAGCTCCAAGTTTAATCCGTTCTGCTACCGCACCAGAAACAATAGTTGCTGCTGTCGCTGCGAACATTCCTTGGAATAAGAAATCTGTCCACCAAGTATAGCCTCCACTTGCATAATCTGGGGTCATTCCGCCCTCAGGGGCTGCAATTCCAAATCCTGCAAACTTGAAGAAACCTAAGTCTCCATCTTCAAAACCTGGGTACATTAGATTAAAGCCTCCAATATAATAGAGTAATAATCCAACACATATTATAAATACATTCTTAAATAAAATATTTACGGTATTCTTTTGTCTGGTAAGACCAATCTCTAAGAAAGAGAATCCTAAGTGCATGAAAAACACTAGGGCGGTACAAACCATCATCCATATGTTATTTGCTGTAAACAATCCTGCGTCCATAATCTTTAAATATTGATAGTTAGTTTAGTTGTTAGTTTATTCCGGCACTTCCGCTTTCCTTGGTTCTTACCCTGTAGGCTTCTATAACATCAGAAACAAAGATTTTTCCATCTCCTACGTTTCCTGTGGAAGCGGAATTCAATAAAGTTTCTACTGTGCGTTCCAAGAAGTCATCTGATACTACAATGACCAAGTACCTTCTTTGTATATCTGAAGTGCTATATGAAATACCACGATATACATGCCCTTGTTTTTCATTACCAACTCCGGTTACATCCCAGTAACTGAAGAAGTTTACCTCAATTTCATGAAGCGCTTTTTTCACCTCATCAAATTTGGATTTTCTAATAATTGCCTCGACTTTTTTCATAATTAAGTAGTTAATTGATGCGCCAAATATATGTTAATTCAATAAAGACCATCTATAAATGGAGGCTATCACCTTTATTTTTATGTTTAAAAAAGAAATACCCCTATTTTTTTAGGGGTATGTGATTTTAAATATACTTTTATTAAGTATTTAATGATTTTTTATTAACATGAGCATTACATATCAACGATTTAAAGTGAAAATCATCGATTTAAATGAAAAATGTTTAATAAATAACAAAAAGAAATAAGAAAAATTGATTTTGTAACTACTCTCCTAGTTTTGAGAGCCATATGCCTAAAGCAACAGCTAGAACGCCCACTATAATACTGGCTATGGTGTAAACGGAAAAATGAAAAAGCTCACTATTTTTTAATAGACTGTGCTTTTCAAACGCAAATGCGGAAAAAGTTGTGAATCCCCCACAAAAACCAGTTGCTAGGAAAAGGGTGCTGTTAATTGAAAGTAAATTATTTCGTGAAGATAGGCCCAGAATAATGCCAATAAGCAGACAACCAGCAATGTTGACTAAAAAGGTACCTAAGAAAAAATTTTGAAGTAAAATATTTAGGGGTTTTGAGATAACATAGCGAAGAACGCTACCTAATCCACCGCCTAAAAAAACGAGAAAAGCCTGCTTCATACCCTAAAGGTACAAACTATACAGCTTTTTTGTATTCGGTTTCGGAGGGTTCGTTGGGGAAAATTTTTGTAATTGAAGTCTCCGAGATTTTTTGAATTGGTTTTCTAGACCTTTCCTTGGTTCCATTAACACTGAAAATTAATAGAATCGCATTAACCGCAAGCAAAATGAATAGAAGTGTGAAAAATGTTGTCATTTGAATATGCTAAACTAATGTTAAACAAAAGTACGTCTTTTCCTATAGTATACGAGTTGCACTCTGATTAAAGTTGTAAAACTTTTATTTTTTGTGGTGAAGTCAATGTTCTTGTTAATTTTTAAGAAAGTATTTAATCAAGAACAAAATAATTACGAATGTGATAAAAGAAATTAAAACCCACTTTACCCCTTTGTAATTTTTTTTGTGCATGTTTTTGTCCTTGCGGTATGATAGGGCTATGATTACTATAAAAACTACAACGAAAAGTGCTGCAAAAATTAATTGTCCTGTGCTGAACATATTTTTTATTTTTACGCAAAGCTAAATCAATTCAAGTGTAATGGAAAGTAAAATAAAGGCGGTGGAGTTATTCCACAATTCTTTTGGTCTAGGTGTTTTAAAAGAACCAAAAGCCAATTTGGGAGAAGCAAAGAATCAATTGCGGTTCAATCTTATGGATGAAGAGAATAAGGAATATTTAGAAGCTGCCAATGACGGTGACTTGGTTGAGGTCGCCGACGCCTTGGGTGATATGCTGTATATACTTTGTGGAACCATTTTGGAGCATGGAATGCAATACAAAATTGAAGAGGTCTTTGAAGAAATCCAACGAAGCAATATGAGTAAGTTGGGATCAGACGGTAATCCTATTTATAGAGAAGATGGGAAAGTACTTAAAGGGCCTAACTATTTTAAACCAAATATTCAAGGAGTTTTAGACAAATAAAAAAGCGCCTTTACGGCGCTTTTTTATTTACTGTACTTTAAATCTCCAGCCAAATTTATCTTCAGCTCTATTATATTGAATATCGGTAATTCGTTTTTTAAGTCTAGATGCGTAGCTGTCTGTCAATTCTGGCAAATCAAAGTCAGTGTCCTTATAGCCAAAAGAAGCTATTGGCGATACCACGGCAGCGGTACCAGCACCAAACATTTCTTTTAATGTTCCTGCTTTAGCCGCTTCTACAACTTCAGTAACGGATATTTTACGGACTTCAGTAACAATACCTTCATCTTTTGCTATATCCAAAATACTTTTACGAGTAATACCATCAAGTATACGATCACTGGTAGGTCCAGTTATTAAGGTGTCATTTATCCGAATAAAAATATTCATGGCACCAGCTTCTTCTATGTACTCATGCTCATTGTCATCTGTCCAAATAACCTGATTGTATCCTTTTTCAATGGCCAATTGGGTTGGATAAAATTGTCCAGCATAATTCCCCCCAGCCTTGGCATAGCCTACACCACCGTTGGCAGCCCTAGAATAGTTCTCCTCTATCAACACTTTTACTTTGCCTGAAAAATATGCGCCAGATGGAGCACAGGCAATAATGAACTTGTACTCATCTGCGGGTGAGGCATGGAAACCTGTTCCCGAAGCTAAAATGAATGGGCGAATATATAAGGAGCTTCCTGGGTTTTGTGGAATCCAATCTTTCTCAACTTGCAAAAGCGTGGTGAGCCCTTCCATAAAATATTCTTCAGGAAGTTCTGGTATAGCTATACGCTTGGCAGATTTGTTCAAACGTTTAAAATTTTCTAACGGTCTAAATAGCCAAACACTACCTTCATCATCTTTGTAGGCTTTCATTCCTTCAAAAATGGATTGTCCGTAATGAAAGATTTTTGCGGAAGGATCCAGGGTTAAAGGTTGGTAAGGAACAACCTTGGGAGTTTTCCATTCGCCATCTTTATAATCACATACAAGCATGTGATCAGTATAAATACTTCCAAAAGAAAGATTATCAAAATCTACATCTTTAATTTTGGAGGTCTTTGCCTTTTCTACCGTCAAGGTGTTTGTCATTGTTCCCATGCTAAAAGAATTTGAACCGATAAAATTAAACAATAAGCAATAGCATTGCTTACTTTTAGATTAAAATTAAACAGTTTTAAACTAAAAAATTAAGTTTTTCCCAATCCCTAATTGTTTTAACATTTTTGATGCATCTTGTTCAAAGGATAACAAGAAATTGTAATGATAGTATGGGGTAAAAGGCTATGATATTTTGAAAAGAAGAATAATAGTAACGGGTGATGGTTCAAAAACAATCCAAATAGAGGATTGGGATGAGCAGTATCATTCCAAACATGGAGCAATTCAAGAGGCGTATCATGTCTTTATTGAGCATGGACTTAGATTGTTCAAGAGCACAAGGATTAGCATTCTGGAAATTGGTTTTGGTACGGGACTTAATGCGTTGATTACACTTTTAGAAGTAGAAAAATTGAATTTGCAAGTTAATTACGTTGGGGTTGAAGCATTTCCAGTTTCCTTTGCTGAGGTTAAGGAATTGGATTATTGCACGCAGTTGAATTCAAGAGAGCATCAGGGATCTTTTGAAAAAATGCACAAATCTGAATGGGAAAGTCAAGTTTCCATTACAGATGGGTTTCAACTCAAAAAGCAGTTGAAGGATTTTAATTCGATAAACGACATTAATTTGTTCAATCTGGTTTATTTTGATGCCTTTGGCGCTAGGGTACAACCAGAATTATGGACAGAAGATGTATTTTTAAAAATGTATCAGGCAATGAAGCAGGAAGGGGTTTTGGTAACCTATGCTGCTAAGGGTAGTGTAAGAAGGGCTTTGCAGGCTGTAGGTTTTAAAGTTGAACGATTGCCAGGTCCTCCCGGTAAACGGGAAATGCTAAGGGCAACTAAGATCTAGCTTTTTGCCAAGGCTCTGTTAATTGATGGTTCAATATTATCATAAATTTGTTTAAAGTTTAAACAATTGTGTTAAACCTAAATTAATGCCTCATAAACAGCAGTTTAAACCATTAAATTTGCCTCAAAATGATTGTATGAAGGTTTTGATTACAGGTGCCACGGGATTAGTAGGCAAAGCCATTGTAAAGGTTTTGCGAGAGAAAGGTATCTCTGTTAATTATTTGACCACACGAAGAGAAAAAATAGTTTCATCTCAGGACTTTAGCGGTTTTTATTGGAATCCGTCTAAAGACGAAATAGATTTAGCCTGTTTAGAAGGGGTCTCTGCCATAATAAATCTTGCTGGCGCGGGTATTGCTAAAAGATGGTCGCCGGCATACAAGAAAAAAGTGCTTTCCAGCAGAATAAATAGTCTTCGAACATTACACAAGGCACTAGGGGAAATTGATTCTGCCCAAATCAAATCTTTTGTTTCAGCTTCTGCGATTGGAATTTACCCAAATTCCCTCATTAATTTTTATAATGAAAATGAAACGGATATTGATGATAGCTTTTTAGGTGAGACTGTAGAAAAATGGGAACGTGAAGTGGATACATTCAATAGTTTTAATTTTAATGTTTCCAAAATAAGAATAGGCATTGTGCTGTCAATCTTGGGAGGGGCATTGCCTAAAATGGCAAGGCCTGTTCAAAACTTTGTTGGAGCTGCTTTTGGAACTGGAAATCAGTGGCAATCATGGATTCATATTGAAGATTTAGCACAGATTTTTGTTTTTGTTATTGAAAATAATCTAAAAGGGACGTTTAATGCAGTGGCTCCGAATCCCGTGACCAATGCGAAGATGACAAAGGAATTGGCTAGAATACTTGATAAACCCCTAATTCTGCCCAATGTGCCAAGGCTTGCAATGCAGGTTATCTTGGGTGAAATGTCGTATATCCTTTATGCCAGTCAGCGGGTTAGCAGCAAACGTATTGAGAAAAAAGGGTTTATTTTTCAACATACAAACATAGGTACTGCCTTGGAAAACCTTTATCTATCAAGGAAAGAAGATAGTGAATCACAGATGGCATCAATGAACAAAGAATTTGTGTGACATTGCTCAATAATACCCTTATGAATACACATGTCCGCCACAGGCGGATTTTTTTTGTGATTTGTTGTGACATTTTGACATTTTTAGACAATTGGCAGTACTTTTGCCACTTCAAAAAAGGAAATAAAATAATAGTATATGAGCAAGAAAAGTAAGGTTGAGGAGATGGAGGGAAAACCAAACGATTCCCAAACCGCTAACAATCCTGAACTGAGCGATGAAAATATAGCTATGGAAAATGAAGTTGAAGAGAAAGAAGAGATTTCCATAGAAGATCAGCTACGTGAAGATTTGGCAAAGGAGAAAGATAAATTCCTCAGACTTTTTGCTGAATTTGAAAATTTTAAAAGAAGGACTTCAAAAGAACGCATGGAGCTTTTTAAAACTGCTGGGCAAGAAGTGATTGTTTCATTGCTACCAGTTTTAGATGATTTTGATAGGGCCCTTAAAGAGATTTCAAAATCTGAGGATAAAGAAATGTTCAAAGGGGTGGAGCTCATCAGTAATAAATTTAAAGAAACTTTGAAAGGCAAGGGGCTGGAAGAAGTTGAAGTAGGCGAAGGGGATGTTTTTGATGCTGAAGTACATGATGCCATAACTCAAATCCCTGCTCCAAACAAAAAGATGAAAGGTAAAATAATAGATGTGGTCGAAAAAGGATTCAAACTTGGAGAACGCATCATACGACACCCAAAAGTAGTCGTTGGAAATTAAGAGTATATGAAGGATGACTTTTACGAAATATTGGGCGTTTCCAAAGGAGCTACGGCTGCCGAAATAAAAAAAGCTTATAGAAAAAAGGCTATTGAATTTCATCCGGATAAAAATCCGGGCGATTCCAAAGCTGAAGAAATGTTCAAAAAAGCGGCCGAAGCTTATGAAGTGCTGAGCGACCCTGATAAACGTGCTAAATATGACCAATTTGGCCATGCCGCCTTTGAAGGTGGTGCTGGATTTGGTGGTGGAGGTATGAATATGGATGATATCTTCAGTCAGTTTGGAGATATTTTCGGTAGTGCTTTTGGTGGTGGCGGATTTAGTGGTTTTGGAGGCTTTGGAGGCGGACAACGTAGGGTAAAAGGAAGTAACCTCCGCATTAGGGTTAAGTTGACACTAGAGGAAGTTGCCAATGGCGTAGAGAAAAAAGTAAAGGTCAGAAGAAAGGTCCAAGCAGAAGGGGTAACCTACAAAACATGCCCTACTTGTAACGGCAGTGGTCAAGTTACTAAAATCACCAATACAATTTTAGGTAGAATGCAGACAGCAACTACTTGTAGTACTTGTGGTGGAGCTGGACAAACCATTGATAAAAGACCTAGCGGAGCAGATGCACAAGGACTTAAGATGGAGGAGGAAACAGTTTCCATAAAAATTCCACCTGGTGTAGAAGAAGGAATGCAGTTGAAGGTTTCCGGAAAAGGAAATGGAGCTCCAGGAGATGGAATTCCAGGAGACTTATTGGTAGCAATTGAGACGGAAGAGCATGATACCTTAAAAAGAGAAGGTGATAATTTGCATTACGACCTATACATCAGCTTTTCTGAAGCTGTGTTGGGCAGTTCTAAAGAGATTGATGCCGTAGGAGGAAAGGTTAGGATAAAATTGGAATCTGGAATTCAATCTGGAAAGATATTGAGATTGCGTGGTAAGGGTATCTCCAGTATTAATGGGTATGGCAGTGGAGATTTACTGGTACATGTAAACGTTTGGACCCCAAAAGAATTGAATAGGGAACAAAAAGAATTCTTTGAACGCATGCAGAATGACGAGAACTTTGTTCCGAAACCGGAAAAGTCAGATAAGTCGTTTTTTGAAAAAGTTAAAGATATGTTCTCCTAACAATTAATGCTTTTCCGTTTAAATAAAAAACGTATATTTGGAACTGATGTTGGGCAACCAGCATCTAATTTTCTTTTTCATAGCAATTTTTTTCCCATCCTTGATTTTTAAGGGTGGGTTTTGTTTTTATGAGCGTAGTAGTCTTCTTTGGTCAAATACATATCTTTGAAAAAATAGTTTAAATGGATCATATCCTTGTTGCCAAAAATGTCACCAAAACCTATGGTGACTTTACTGCACTGAGCAACATTTCACTAGAAATACCAGAAAACTGTATTTACGGTCTTTTAGGTCCAAATGGGGCGGGAAAGACCACTTTTATACGCATTATCAATCAAATAACGTATCAAGATAAAGGAGAGGTGCTATTTAATGGTAGTCCTCTAGCTCCAGAACACATTGCCCATATTGGCTATTTGCCAGAAGAAAGGGGGCTGTACAAAAGTATGAAAGTAGGGGAGCAGGCATTGTACTTAGCTCAACTTAAGGGCCTTTCTAAAAGTGAGGCAAAAAAAAGACTGAAATATTGGTTTGACCGTTTGGACATAGGAGACTGGTGGAACAAAAAAATTCAGGAGCTTTCCAAAGGAATGGCTCAAAAAATCCAATTTATAGTCACTGTTTTACATGAACCTAAATTGTTGATTTTTGATGAACCTTTTAGTGGATTTGACCCTATTAATGCCAACATTATAAAAGATGAAATTCTTCTGCTTAAGGAAAAAGGAACTTCCATTATATTTTCAACGCACCGAATGGAATCCGTGGAAGAGTTGTGCGAGTATATTGCGCTAATTCATAAATCGGAAAAAATTCTGGACGGTAAACTTTCCGACATAAAAAAGGCATACAAAAACAACATTTTCAACGTTGGATTAGAAATACAACAGGACGGAGATACATTTGTAAAAACTTTGGAAGATAAATTTCAGATTTTATCTTCAAGCTTTGATAAGGAAGAGAAACAGCTGGACTTTACCATTCAGTTGCCATCCAATCAAACCGCAGGAGTTCTTGCTGAACTGTCTAACCAAGCAAATATCAATCGCTTTGAAGAAACCATCCCTTCAGCCAACGACATTTTTATTCAAACAGTAAACAACAAAGAGAATGACCGGTAAGCTGTGGCTAATTATAAGGCGGGAATATTTGGCGAAAGTGAGGAACAAGTCGTTTATAATCATGACCATTTTGAGCCCTCTTTTAATTGTGGGGATGATTGTATTGATTGCCTATTTGACCAAAATAAATGATAGCGAGAAACGGGTAATCTCAGTTCTAAATGAAAGCGGTTTTTTTGATGAACAATTTAAGACGTCAGAAAGCATGTCCTATGTTCACTTTAAAGGCCTTTCTTTACAGGAAGCTAAAGATTCTACAAGCTCGTTGGGATATTATGGATTGCTTCACTTGCCAAAAGGCGCGGATTTGGAGCAGGTCTCTAAATCAGCATACTTATTTACCAAGGATAATCCCAATACCAATGTTACGCAACGGTTAGAAGGTATTTTTCAGAAGAAACTTAGACAAAAGAGGTTGGAGAACCTAGGAGTTTCTCAAGGGCAGTTTTCGGATATTGAAGCATCCTTTGAAATTAACCTAGCTACGTTTGATGGTGAGAAAAGTGTGAAAGGTATAAACGAGATAAAAGCGTTTATTGGAGGAGGATTTGGATATGCCATTATGATGTTTATCATTATTTATGGCGGTTTTGTGATGCGAAGTGTCATAGAAGAAAAAACCAGCAGAATTATTGAGGTGATTATTTCCTCAGTAAAACCTTTTCAATTGATGTTGGGCAAAATAATAGGTACTTCGTTAGCTGGAATTACACAATTTACAATTTGGATTATTTCTGCTTCACTTTTATTGTTTCTTGTATCGTTGTTTTTAGGAATTGATTTAGCAGCAATTGCCACTGAAAATCCAATGGTGCCTGGCAGTATGAATGGTATGGGGCAGTTCTCTGCGCCTCCAAGCACCGAAATGATGTTATATGCCAAGGAAATTTTAAACATTCCATGGTTTCTATTGATTAGTTCCTTTTTGGTGTACTTTATTTTAGGATATTTTATTTACAGCTCAATTTATGCGGCAATCGGTGCCGCAGTTGATAATGAAACGGACACTCAGCAATTTATTTTTCCAATAATATTACCGTTGATGCTAGCCATTTATGTAGGTTTCTTCTCAGTTTTCAGCAACCCACACGGGCCGATTGCTGTTGGCTTTTCATTGTTTCCGCTAACTTCTCCCATAGTTATGTTGATGAGGCTTCCAGGAGGAATTGGCGAAGGTGGTGTACCTTTGTGGCAACTACTGCTATCGATTACCCTGCTTATTGGAACATTTTTTGGAATAGTTTGGTTGGCGGCAAAAATTTATAGAGTGGGAATATTAATGTACGGCAAGAGACCCACATACAAGGAATTGTTCAAATGGCTGAGATACTAAGTTAAGATGCAAGAAGAGACCAGCGAAATACAGGAAATCATCAAAGAAGATATTTGGGGCTCCATTAAGGAATTTCTAAACCTGGGATTTCATTTGGGTGAAGGAGAGAAATCTATTCACTTTACCGTGGGGTTGTTATTGCTTTTAACAATTGCCTTTATTGTCACCAAGTTTCTCTTAAAATGGCTTAGGTATCTGTTTACAAGGAAAATGGAGCAAGAGGATAAGCAAAAGTTCTCAAGCGTTTTTAAGTTCATCAATTACGTTATCTATCTAGTAGTGGTTTTGGTTACCCTAAGTGCTGCCGGTATTGACATTACCCTTATGATAACGGCTTCTGCCGCATTATTTGTAGGGTTAGGGTTAGCCCTTCAAGAATTGTTTCAAGATATTCTTGGCGGTATTTTTATTATTGTGGATAAGTCATTACAGGTAGGTGATATTGTTGAAGTTGATAACAAAGTTGGTAAGGTTTTTGAAATTAAATTAAGAACAACAAGGGCAATAACCAGAGATGATAAAGTCATTATTATTCCCAATCATAAGTTCATTAGTGATATTGTATATAACTACACCCAAAATCATAGAACTACACGAGAAAGAGTGAATGTTGGTGTAGCTTACGGAAGTGATGTTGTTTTGGTTACCCAACTTTTAGAACAAGTGGCAGCAGAACAAAAGCATGTGTTGAAAAACCCAAAGCCATTTGTGCTTTTTGATGATTTCGGAGATTCCGCCCTATTGTTTTCACTTCATTTTTTTACTAATGATAGTTTTGGTGACCCTAAGATTAAAAGTGAAATTCGATACAATATAAATACGAAATTCAAAGAAAATAATGTTAGTATTCCGTTCCCGCAGCGAGATGTACATCTAATCCAGTATCAAAAACCTCAGGAAAAATAAAAACCTCGATACATAATAGTGTAGTTTGGATTCTTGGATTGTTCTTTGGAATGCTTACCTACCAAACAGGATACGGTCAAAGTTCGGATATATTTAAATTTGAGTATTTAAACATCCCGGAAAATGACTCTGGTATTAAAACGCAGCGTTATAAACTACTGTTCAACCTTCCTATTAAATTGAACGAAAAAAAGGACTACTTAATAACAGGTTTAGAATATAATAGACTTGATATTGGTTATTCTCGTGATTTTCCATTTGACAAAAGCGAATTAATTCGCTTTCATGTGGCAGACCTTAACCTTGGTTTTATAACCAAATGGAATGAAAATTGGAATTTGGTAACCATAATAACGCCAAGGTTTGCTTCCAATTTTACCAATGGAACTATTACCGATGATTTCTTCTTTAACGCAACTGCAACTCTCTGGAAAGAAAAACCAAATGCGGACAAACCATTTAGAATAGTACTTGGACTATCTTATAACAGTACTACGGGACTTCCCGTACCCTTGCCATTGGTGAGTTATTATAGAAGATTTCACCCAAAATGGTCCTATACCTTAGGAATACCAAGGTCTAATTTTAAACACCATATTACAAAAAAGCATACTTTGGAAGCGACAGTGTTGTTAGATGGATATTTTATAAATGTCCAGAATGATATTGTTTTGCCAGATGGGCAATTGGGGTCAAAAATTTCCCTTTCTGCTTTAATTGGAGCATTGGGGTACCAGTACAATATATCCAAAAGAATGTCTTTGTACGCTTTAGTAGGGCGTTCATTCGAGCAAGAAGGAAAATTAAGGAATGATAAAAGGGGCGATGTTTTTTTATTGAATGATGAGTCAAATCTTTATATTAGAACTGGATTCAAGATTGGAATTTTTTAAATAGCATAATATGTCAAAAATATTGGTAATAGAGGATGAATCTGCCATTAGAAGAGTTTTGGTAAAGATTTTAAGTGAAGAAAGTGACACTTATGAGGTTAATGAAGCCGAGGATGGTCTAAGGGGTATTGAAGCTATTAAAAAGGAAGATTTTGATTTGGTGTTGTGCGATATTAAAATGCCAAAAATGGATGGTGTCGAGGTATTGGAAGCAGCTCGAAAGATAAAACCAGAAATCCCGTTTATCATGATTTCTGGTCATGGAGATTTAGATACAGCAGTGAATACAATGCGTTTGGGTGCCTTTGATTATATATCAAAACCACCAGATTTAAATCGTTTGTTGACCACGGTAAGAAATGCACTGGACCGCAAAGAATTGGTGGTAGAGAATAAAATCCTGAAAAAGAAGGTCTCCAAAAACTACGAAATGGTTGGAGAAAGTGATGAGATCGGGGTTATAAAGGATATGATTGAGAAAGTGGCCCCCACAGATGCCCGGGTTTTAATTACTGGATCTAATGGCACAGGAAAAGAATTGGTGGCCCATTGGTTGCATGAAAAGAGTCCCCGTTCTTCAGCACCTTTTATTGAGGTAAATTGTGCTGCTATTCCTTCAGAATTAATAGAAAGTGAACTGTTTGGACATGTAAAAGGAGCGTTTACCTCCGCTATAAAAGATAGAGCCGGAAAATTTGAAGCTGCAAATAAAGGAACCATTTTTTTGGATGAAATTGGGGATATGAGTCTTTCCGCACAAGCTAAAGTGTTAAGGGCATTGCAGGAAAACAAAATTTCCAGGGTGGGCACGGACAAGGATATTAAAGTTGATGTGCGAGTTTTGGCCGCTACCAATAAAGATCTTAAAAAGGAAATTGCCGATAATAAATTTAGAGAAGATTTATACCATCGATTGGCGGTAATTTTAATAAAAGTTCCTTCTTTAAACGATAGAAGAGACGACATTCCTATACTAATTGATCATTTTTCTGGTCAAATAGCTGCTGAACAAGGTACAGCAGCAAAAAGTTTTTCTAAAAAAGCCATTGAACTATTAAAGGGTTACGATTGGACTGGAAACGTACGTGAACTTCGCAATGTGGTAGAAAGATTGATCATTCTTGGAGGCAAGGAGGTCTCAGAAGAAGATGTAAAACTTTTTGCCAGTAAATAATTAATCAAAAGGACAATCGCCCAACTTAGAAAGCGCATCGTGTGATATGGTCTTAACGCGCTGGTAATACTGTTTTTTTGGCTCAGATAGTTCTGTGTTGAGTAAAGTTAACCTAGCTTCTTCATGTATTTTTGTGATAAACCCTTGGGCTTCTTTACATTCTACCTCATTTACTACCTTATCAAGAGAAGTCTCAAAACCGAGCAAGCAGTTGTGCACTCGTTTTCTTAAAGCTTCTCCTTGTGGCATAAGAATGCCGTTCTGCTGGTCAATAGCATCTTTTGTGTTCAAAACCAACATGTCATTACCATATGAACTTGAAAACTCTTCTTCAAATGTTTTAAGTACTTTAATTCCAATAGTGGTACTCTCCAATGCAATATGCAATGACTTTTTTGAAGTTTCAAAGGTTTCAGCCCTTGTTGCTTCTTTAAGATAAAAAAGCGCTTTTTCAAGACTTTCTATGGTTCCTTCGCATCCACAATCTATAAAATTGAGCTTGGTTTTCTCAATACCATTTAAGGCTTTATAGACAAAGTACTTCGACATTTCAAAATCATCCGCAATTATTGCCTTCTCTGTTTGACTTTTAATGTACTCTATATTGGAATTTGCATACTCGCATGCATTGCGTGTGGTGAATGAAGCCATTAGTAATAGGCCAAGAACGCCTAAAATAAAGACTACAAAGAGAATAATCTTTTTTGTTTTCATAACGCTAGATTTGGGACTGTGCGTCTTATGTTTCCTACTAAATTACGGGAAGAATCGCTTTGAGGTAAAAAAAATCGATAAAAGACCAGCTAAAACTACAAAATGTAAAAACTATCGTTGAATGGTAGTTTTGAGGAGATGATTGAAGGAATGAACAAAAAGACCTATATTCATTCTTATGGAAAAAATCAATATTACTGCATATCAAGCAGAAAATACCTTAAAACTTTCCGAAATAAGCACTTTTAATGACCTTAACAGCTCAGATAAAGAGCTTAAAGAATGGCTGGAAGACGTGCGAAAGAAATTGGGAAAATTTCAAGATACGTTATACGCTCATGGAAAATACGGAATTCTTGTTTGTCTGCAAGGAATGGATACTTCAGGTAAGGATAGCCTTATAAGAGAGGTTTTTAAGGATTTTAATGCAAGGGGCGTGGTAGTTCACAGTTTTAAAGTCCCCACGGAGCTGGAGTTAAAACATGATTACTTGTGGAGGCATTATATTGCATTACCTGCACGGGGTAAATTCAGTGTATTTAATAGAACCCATTATGAAAATGTATTGGTAACGAAAGTCCATCCGGAGTATATTATGGGCGAAAACATTCCAGGTATTGAGTCGGTATCAGATATAGATGATGGGTTTTGGGAAAAAAGATATCGACAAATAAATGACTTTGAAAGGCATATTTCTGAAAATGGAACACTAATATTCAAGTTTTTTCTTCACCTCTCTAAAGAAGAACAGCGGCAACGTTTATTAAGAAGGTTAAGATTGAAGGAGAAAAACTGGAAATTTTCGGCAGGCGACCTTAAGGAACGAAAGTTATGGAATGAATACCAAAGGTGTTATGAAAAAGCTATCAATGAAACCTCAAAGTCCCATGCACCATGGTATATTGTTCCCGCAGATAATAAAAAAGCTGCTCGGGTAATTGTAGCGACTATTTTATTGGAAGCGTTAAAAAAGCATAAAGATGTTACAGAACCTGAGTTGGACGAAAAAATAAAAGCTAATTTAGAAAGCTTTAAGCAACAACTGGAAAAAGAAACCTAATGAGAACAACTTTACTTCTAGCCCTTTTATTGGCTAGTACCCCTTTTTTTTCACAAACAGATGATGAGAAGCAAATTAGAGCGATCTATGATCAGGCCCTGACCAATGGAAAAGCATATGATTGGCTAAATCATCTCTCTAATCAGATTGGCGGGCGCCTTTCAGGTTCTGTGCAGGCACAACAGGCCGTGGATTATACAAAAGCACAATTAGATTCTTTAGGGTTGGACCGTGTATGGTTGCAGCCCGTGATGGTCCCAAAATGGGTAAGGGGCACTCCAGAGTTTGCTTATATAGAAACAAAGCCAGGCCTTACTACCAATGTTCCCATTTGCGCACTTGGAGGATCTGTTGCAACCCCGGACAAAGGTTTAAAGACCAATATTATTGAGGTTCAAGGAATAGAAGATTTAGAAAAACTGGGAAAAGATCAGATAGCAGGTAAAATTGTGTTTTACAACCGCCCAATGGAACCAAAGCTGATAAGCACATTTGCTTCATACTCGGGTTGTGTGGACCAAAGATATTCAGGTGCTTCAGAGGCGGGTAAATATGGTGCGGTCGGTGTTATTGTTCGTTCTGTGACACTAAGTTTAGATGATTTTCCACATACAGGATCCATGAGCTACGGGGACACACCGGTTGAGGATCGGATTCCTGCGGCTGCTATAAGTACTAAAGGAGCAGAATTATTGAGCACCACCCTCAAGTTAAATCCAAATATTAAGCTTTACTTCAAACAAAGCTGTAAACAGCTTGATGATGTTGAATCCTATAATGTTATAGGAGAGATAAAAGGTTCTACATACCCAAATGAAATTATGGTTGTGGGAGGTCATTTGGATTCTTGGGATCTTGGGGACGGTTCCCATGATGATGGAGCAGGTTGTGTGCAGAGTATGGATGTACTTCGCCTATTGAAAGAATCTGGTTATAAGCCCAAACGTACACTTCGTGTTGTGTTGTTTATGAATGAAGAAAATGGACTTCGCGGCGGAAACAAATATGCTGAAGTGGCGCTGAGTAAAAATGAAAAGCACGTTTTTGCCCTAGAAAGCGATTCAGGAGGATTTACACCCAGAGGTTTCTCTTTTGATTGTTCCGAAGAAAATCTGAAACAAGTACAAAGCTGGGCAAACCTGTTTGAACCTTACTTGATTCATATGTTTGTTAAAGGGTATAGTGGAGCGGATATTGGCCCTTTAAAAAATGAAGACTTGGTCTTGGCTGGATTACGACCAGACTCTCAACGATATTTTGATCACCACCACGCAGAAAACGACACTTTTGAACATGTAAATAAGCGTGAATTAGAACTAGGCGCGGCTACCATGGCCAGTTTGGTCTATCTTATAGATAAATACGGAACTATTCCTTCAACAAAGATTAAAGGGTAGTGGTTTAGTTAAAACTTTTTTTATTCCGTCAGATTTGGATTTCGTGCTTTGAAATAAGCGTAAAAACTCAAAATTATTGCTAACGAAGAAACGATGGTCATAACAGTTCCGGGAACGAATTTTACATATCCTCCTAAATCCATAAATAAGAAGTACCCCAAATCAGCTAACCCACCTGTGATTGCAGCAAGGAAAACGGCATTTCTATTTCCTTTCCAAATAAAGAAAGCGGAAATAAAAGTCACTATTCCAATCCAAAATAAATTGAATCCATGCTGTCCAATTACCGCACCAGCTGCTTTTGGATAGTTTATTTGCAGAGTAGCGGGGTCAGCCGCGTCAGCAATGCCAATTATGGAGGAACTAATATCGTTAGTTATTACTCCTTTCATTGTCATTACACCAGCCAGAATATGAACGAGTCCCCAAATAACCCATAGAATTGCTGAAATTTTTAGTAGAATTGGTAAGTTTTTCATTTGATTGTAAAAATTGGTTCAATCAAATATCTTGTTCAATTACGTACTGTGCATTAATGTAGGTTAAGAAATGCAATTGTTAGCTCTTTTTAATTCGTTCCCTTTTTATTTTACTCAATGCCTCTGGTGTAATTCCTAAATATGAAGCAATCATTTTTTGGGTAACTCGCTGAAGAATTTCAGGATAGGTTTGTTCAAAATGCTCAAAACGTTCGATAGCAGAAAAACTCATGAGCATAACAACTCTTTTTTGCAATACAGAAAGACGCTTAATAAATGCGCCGACATTTTTACCTTCCCTTTGGATGTCTTTTGTCAAAACCACTATTGAAGAATCTTCAAGAGCATCAATATATAAATCACAAGGCGTTTCTTTTGATTGGCTATCCGCTATCGTCCAATTTTCTGGCGCAAACATAAAAATATGTTCCTTTCCTTTTTGATCAATGGTATAACTTCTCAAGAGTCCCGAATTCACTTTATAGACTTTGCTGTTTAAGTCTCCGCTTTTTTGTAAAATCTCTCCTTTTTTTACATTAATCTGTTTCAATTCTTATGGTTTTTCAAATCGTATAAAATAATTGGGTATATATAATAAGACAAAAATTCGTCAAAATTTACGGAACTTCAAATACATAAAAACCCCTACCTTTGCCGCTTATTAAAAAGAGCAAAAATGCAAGAAGGAATTTACGCAAAATTCAACACAACAAAGGGTGAGATTGTAGTAAAACTTACCCATGACAAAACACCTGGAACCGTAGGTAACTTTGTTGCCTTGGCAGAGGGAAACATGGAGAACAGTGCCAAACCTCAAGGAAAACCATACTATGATGGACTTAAGTTCCATAGGGTTATTGCAGATTTCATGATTCAAGGTGGATGTCCACAAGGAACCGGAACAGGTGATCCAGGATACAAATTTGATGATGAGTTTCATTCAGAATTGACCCATGAGGGGCCTGGAATCCTATCCATGGCCAATGCTGGACCTGGTACTAACGGAAGTCAATTTTTTATAACACATGTTGCTACGCCTTGGTTAGATAACAAGCATACTGTTTTTGGTCATGTGGAAGAAGGAATGGAAGTGGTGGATGCCATAGCTCAAGGAGATGCAATTGATAACCTTGAAATTCTTAGAGTAGGTTCAGAAGCCGAAGCTTGGAATGCCATTGAAGCTTTTAGGGTGTTTGAAGGTGCAAGAGAGCAAAAAATTGCTGAGGCCAAAGAAAAAGCCGCCGCTGAAATGGAAAAGTTAGCCGCTGGTTTTGATACTACTGAAAGTGGACTTCGGTACAAAATGATACAACAAGGTAATGGGGCCAAAGCTGAAAAAGGAAAAACAGTTTCTGTACACTATGAAGGCAGTTTGACTAATGGACAAGTATTTGATTCTTCATACAGCAGAAACCAACCTATAGATTTTGCTTTGGGTGTAGGTCAAGTAATTCCGGGATGGGATGAAGGTATAGCGTTGTTAAAGGTAGGAGATAAGGCACGTTTGGTCATTCCTTCCAATTTAGCTTATGGTAGTGCTGGTGCCGGTGGTGTTATTCCTCCGGATGCTACGCTAATTTTTGATGTAGAGTTGATGAATGTAAAATAATTGACATTCTTGTAAAGGCAAGAATACAAAATAAAAAAGCTTCCTATTTAGGAAGCTTTTTTATTTTGATCTATTTACACTTACCAATAATAAACAAAGATTAAGGGCAAGTAATAAAAGTAATACGATAAAGAAGGTGCTCATTTATTCAAGATTTTGCTTGTGGGGAAACTATATCTATTTAACAACCGAACGCATAAAAACCCTACTATATTGTCCGAAACTATTTTTCTCGGAGCATAAAACTCTAGAAAATCTACTTTTTGGAGCTATTTACACTTAACAGCAGTAATAATAGGTTGATAACAAGGAGCAAGGAAAGAATCCCAAAGAAAGTGTTCATAGTGTTGTTTATTTAATGGTGTAGGGGAACCTGTGTTTGTTTAAAGTTTAGATTGAAAAAATGCAATAGGTTGCGTAAAGTTTAAACAAAAATGAAAATAAAAAACCCGGGCATTGCCCGGGTTTGTTCTATAAAAAAGTGTGCTGTTACCTTAATCTATAACTTGTACGTTTACGGCGTTCAATCCTTTTTTACCTTGCTGTAGTTCGAATTCTACTGCGTCACCTTCTCTAATTTCATCAATTAGGCCTGAAACGTGTACGAAGTGATCTGTGTTTGAACCTTCTTCTGTAATAAAGCCGTAGCCTTTTGAATCGTTGAAGAATTTTACTGTTCCTTTACTCATAATAAATACTAAAAAAATTAATTAGCTGCAAAGGTACACTTAATTTATTGTTAATTAAGGTTTTTTGTTAATTTTTGACATTAAATTAAGGTTAAGCAGTAGGGTCTGGTGTTAGCCTCAAGTATGGTTTTATCTCTTCAACACCTTTTGTGAAGATTTCTTTAGCCTCCTCGGTAGGGATTGATGGACTAACCACCACTTTTTCGCCATGCTCCCAATTGGCAGGTGTTGCCACTTTATGATGAGCTGTTAATTGCAATGAATCTATCACACGAACTAACTCATAAAAATTGCGCCCTGTTGAAGCGGGATAAGTCAAAATCAACTTCACTTTTTTGTCTGGTCCAACAATGAAAACCGAACGAACAGTTAGGGTGTCATCCGCATTGGGATGAATCATATCATAAAGGTCAGAGACTTTTCTATCTTCATCTGCAATAATAGGAAAGTTGACAACGGTATTTTGCGTTTCATTTATATCTTTTATCCATTCTGCATGAGACGCTGCACCATCCACACTTAATGCCATCATTTTCACATTTCGTTTTTCAAACTCACCTTTAAACTTTGCCGCAGTTCCCAGTTCTGTTGTGCAAACAGGTGTAAAATCGGCAGGATGAGAGAAAAGGATTCCCCAACCATCGCCTAAATAGTCATAAAAATTTAATGTTCCTTGGGATGTTTCAGCGGTAAAATCTGGAGCGGTATCGCCCAATCTAATTGTTGCCATAAATGTTGTTTTTTTAAATTGAAAATAGGTGTCCTACAAAATTAGTGGATAAATGTTCTGTATGCTTTTATTGCCGTTAAAAGTCTATTAAAGTTTTAAAAATCTAAATGATTTTAGTCATGTTTCAGCCATATAATAACTCGAAATTTTGCTACTTTTAAGCTATGGAAAAAGACACTTTAGAACAACTTAGATACCCTATTGGCACTTATAAAATTCCGCAGCCTATCACTGAAAAGCACATAAACGATTGGATTGCGATTTTAGAGCATTTACCGCAAAGACTAGAAGATATGGTAACTCCACTTTCAAATGAGCAATTAGAAACGCCATACAGGCCTGGCGGCTGGACAGTGAGACAATTAGTGCACCATATATCGGATAGTCATCATCATAGCTACATTAGATTTAAGTGGGGATTGACTGAGGATAACCCTGTGATTAAACCATATCTGGAAAAAGAATGGTCCAAATTGTTCGATGCACAATCGGCACCTATTCAAATGTCTTTAGATCATCTAAAAGCTGTACATGCTAAACTGGTTTATCTTTTGAAAGGACTCTCTGGGAAAGATTTAAAACGAAAATTCACCCATCCTGAAGGTAATCAAGAGACCACTCTTGAGGAAAATATAGGTCGTTATGCATGGCATGGAAGCCATCATTTTGCACATATAGAGAGCTTGATTAAAAGAGAAGAATGGTAATTTAAAGCTGTTTGGTTAACACCCACATCTCTTTTTCTGAAAGCTTTGCTCCTGACAGTTTTAATTCACTTTCTCTTTTGATTTTGAACCCATTTTTCAAGTAAAAGTTAATGGGGTTACCTTTTTTCATGGTGTCTAACCAAATAACATCTTTGTTTAAGTCTTTGGCATAGCTTTCTATGAGTTGTAAAACCATTTTACCAAGACCCTTACCAGAATAGGCCTGCAGAAGATAGATTTTTTCAGCTAGTAATGCATTTTCACTTGAAAGCTCATCAAGAGCTTTATTTTTAATCAACTTTACAATGCCTACTGTGGTATGTTCAGCTTGCACTAAGAAGTTTTCAATATTCGGGTCAAATAACTCATTCTGAACTATTGTTTTCGTGAAACTCTTTGAAATATACGGGGTTGAATCTTCATTTTCCCATAAATGAAGGTAATGCTCTTGATAGGATTTCTTCCCTACTAAAATATAAGTATCAATTGTTGAAGAATTGACTGGCTCAAAATAAATATTCATTGGACTCTATTCAGATTCGCCACCTTCAGGACCATAAAAAATGACCCAGGTAGAAAAGTCATCCGTAAAGTTTTCAAATCGGTGTTCCACACCTGCAGGTACAAATAAAAAGTCGCCAGGTGAAAAAGTTGTCCGTTCACCATCATTCATAAATTCTCCTGTTCCTGAAACTACAACATATACCTCATCTCGAGAATGCGGTTGTTGTAAATCTATTCTTTCTGGTTTATAGATTTCAACAGCCAGCGTTCCATGTTCAAATAAGGTCAAGAATGGGGAATCTTGTTCAGCTAGTTTTTCAAGTGCTTTTTTTGGATTGATTTTCATCTTAGGCAGCTTTTAGTTCAATAGGAAAATAATCAGTTATCAGCCCATTTTATATTACAACCAATACTGGGTTTTTGATTTGCCTCTGGACTCCTTCCTTCCAGCAGTGCATCCATGGCATTTCTTAAATCAGTTCCGGTCAAGGGGATGCCATTGCCTGGCCTAGAATCATCCAATTGCCCACGATAGACAAGTTTTAAATCTTCGTCAAAAAGATAAAAATCTGGCGTGCATGCTGCATCATATGCTCTGGCAACCTCTTGGGTTTCATCATATAAATAGGGAAAAGAATAGCTTTCCTCTTCAGCTTTAAGTTTCATCAAATGAGGTGCATCTTGCGGATAATTGATTACGTCGTTACTCGAAATCGCAATAAAACCTACTCCTTTGGCTTGATATTCTTTTCCTAATCTGGAAATTTCAGGATTCACATGAATTACAAATGGGCAGTGATTGCAAATAAACATCACAACAGTGCCTTTGTCACCTTTTACATCCTCTAGCGAACGCAAAGCATTCGTTGCAGTATCAATTAAATTGAAAGAAGGTGCTTTGGTGCCCAGAGGTAACATATTACTTGGTGTTCTTGCCATTTTAAATAATTTAGGCGTATCCTTTTAAAAATCGTGAAACTTTAATTACATCATTTGTCCAAAGAAAATAGCATTCATCAACAGTTTGTTGGTTCCATACCAAAAGGCTCTGAAATTAGTGTTGTCAGTAAAAAGAATTACCCTCCCTTTGCCCATTCTTTTTGCTTTAAAAGGCACACTGTTCTTAATGAGTTCTTGATTTTCTTCTGAAATATAACCACTTAAAAGTGGGTTGTTGGTATATTGAATAGGGTTGTCATAACTATTCTTTTCTGGTTTTAGATAAACATTTGTGTTTCTGAACATGGCTAGTTTATCGTTTTTGTATCCAAAATTAATGGGATGTGAGCGATCTAGTTTTGTTTCGAAAATAGCGCCACCAGTAACTTGGGCTCCTTTAAAATCGCCTTTCTGGTCAAATGTTATGTTTTTGGCCACTAGCGTATCCTTCTTCATCTCAAGCTTCATGAACTCATGCTTGTTAAACCAATTGGCGGTGTTTCTATAGCCAATTACAGTTCCACCATTTTTTACCCAATTTTTGATTTTTTCAGCACCTTGCTTATCCAAAATTTTATTCCCCCATCCACTAGGTAAAATCAAGTCTGTGTATTTATCCAGATCAGCAGTGTTGAAGTACCGAGTGTCTATTTTGGTGATTTTCATATCATAGCGAGTATCAAACAGATGCCAAATCTCGCCGGCATCATAAGAACGCACGCCATCACCAACCAAAATGGCTACTTTTTGTTTTTTGATAGGGTCAAAATCATTACTTCCCAAATCTATTCCTTTGGTAAGCCCAGTGGAAACCGCAGTAATTTTAATCCTGCTGTCTTTTGCTACTTCATTCAAAAAGTTGTGCAAATCCTCTGGGTTTAATTTCTGATTTTGCACTGGTACCATTATGGTGCCATAATCATATTGTTTACCTTCTAAAGAAAATGGAGATTTAGCTGTTTTTGCTCGTAACCCTTTTTGCAAAATTTTATTCAAAGCTTTTGGAGTGTAATACTCATGCCACTCAAACAGATAGGCATAATTACTCTGTTTATCTGTTCCACCTTTAGGTGCTTGAAAATCGGTGACCTGAGACCCAGCATTGGAAAGCGAGGTTAAATTTGCATAATCTACATTAAAGGACAAGGGAAATGTCCATGCAGAAATATCATAAAAAAGACTGTCTTGGAAGGTTGTTCTTTTCTCAAACATGGCGTTGATCAACCTTGGATTTTTTTGATTCATAGGAACAACATAACTATATCCCTTTTTGTACGTCTTCCCAGAAATAGTTGCATCGGAGGCCAGCTCGTGAAATTTTATTTTGTGTCGATTCAAAATTTCTGCCAAATGCCAAGTTTTGGAAGCATCCTTACTATCACCGAAAATGATTGCTTTGGTTTTGCTTTTTGCGACTTCTGAGCGCATGTCGCGATAAAACTTCTGTTGGTAATCCAATATTTTGGTACGCATGTTTTTAGCGGCCTCTATAGTGGACATGGCTGTAGTGAATTGGTTTCTGATGGTAAATGGAAAGGTCAGCGTACCATTCTCACTTTCTTGAATATGTCCTCTGGAACTTCCTTGTTCAAAAAGAATTCCTATGCTACCATTAACATCTGGAAAGGTGGAGCCTTTTCCGTAGTAATAGTCGTCGTAATTTTCTTCGGAATAATAGAGAGAACCAATTTTGTCCAATGCTTTTGCATGGTAAGTGGCAATTTCTTTTGTGAGCTCCTGATTAACTTTTGGGGTTAAAGGGTTTACTCTTGTAGGCTCTCCCGGCTGGAAGAAAAAGGTAGAATTTGTGCCCATTTCATGATGATCCGTCAAAATATTTGGCAACCAATTGTGAAAGGTTTCAATACGCGCCCTACTTTCTGGAAGTTGCACGGGTAACCAATCACGGTTCATATCAAACCAATAATGGTTCGTCCGTCCACCAGGCCATACTTCATGGTATTCTCTTTCGTTATTATCAGAATTCAAGTTTTTACTTTTATTGACATTGGCCCAATATGCAAAACGTTGAAGGCCGTCTGGATTAAAACTTGGATCTAAAAGAATGACCATATTCTCCAACATGGCATCAATTTCCGGACCTTGTGCAGCAGCCAAATAATAGGCGTAGGCCAGAGAAGCATTAGAACCACTGGGTTCGTTTCCATGAATGGAAAACCCTTGGTAGACAACTATGGGCATTTCCGAAGTATTTGTAGTACCTCCTTCGGATAATGCAACATGTTGCTGTCTTATGGTTTCAATATTTTGATGATTTTTTGGTGTGGTGATGGTTAGTAAAAGAACGGGTCTACCTTCATAAGTTTTTCCGCGATCTTCTATTGTAATTCTATCACTTGAAGCGGCAAGTTGCTGCATATAGAACGCTAGTTTATCATGGGTCACATGCCATTCTCCAACTTCATGTCCAATAACTTCGGCTGGTTTTGGAATATTAGGATTATAAGAAATATTACCGGGTAAGTAATAGTCCAAGGTTACATTTTGAGCCATTAGCCCAAGTCCAAGCATCATAAAGAACAAGATGTTGAATTGTTTCATAAGATTGTGTTTGTGTTAGTCATTGCTAAAAATAAAAAACGACCTGCTTAGTAGAGGTCGTTTTAAGTTTTTTTTAGAGATTCAGTTTAAATGTCATCGAAATCAACATCTGTAAAGCTTCCTGTTGCCTCTCCATTTTCACTTGCATTGTTTTCTTCTTCTTTCTTGAAATCTTTTTGATGTCTTTCTGAGATCACTTCTTGACCTTTTTCATCAATAATGTAATCCATCATTTCCTCCATGATTTCTTTAAAAGCTGTAAAATCTTCCTTGTATAAGTAGATTTTATGCTTCTTGTAGTGAAAAGAACCATCATCATGTGTGAATTTTTTGCTTTCGGTGATTGTTAAATAATAATCGCCAGCCTTGGTGCTTCTTACATCAAAAAAGTAGGTTCTTCTCCCTGCCCGTAGTACTTTGGAGTGAATTTCTTCCTGATCCATTATATCTTTATCGCCCATATGGTCTAGTGTGTCGTTTAATGCAATGTTGAATAATTCTATCAAAAATGTAAAAAAAATGCTAATCCAGCAACTTTTTTATCATTCTTTCTCAGAGAGTTGGTTAAGGTAGAGCTCTTTGTAGTATCCTTCAATATTGTTTAATTTTTCATGTGTGCCTTCTTGGATTATTGTACCATTTTCAAGTACAATTATCTTATCTGCATTTTTTGCAGAAGATACTCTATGGCTTACAATAAGTGTAGTTTTATTCTGAGACACTTGTTTTAAATTATTCAATATCTCTTCCTCTGTTTCTGTATCTACTGCAGACAAGCAATCATCAAAAAGATATATTCGCGGGTCTTTTAACAAAGCTCTGGCTATTGATACTCGTTGTTTTTGCCCACCACTTAAAGTAATGCCACGCTCGCCAAGAACAGTGTCATATTTTTTAGTAAATCCTTCAATGTTTTCGTGGACTACTGCTTTTTTGGCCACGGATACAATTTCTTCAAATGAAGCATTTTCATTTCCAAAACGAATATTGTTTTCTATCGTATCAGAAAAAAGAAAAGCATCTTGAGGCACTGCACCAATGGCGCTTCGCAAACTATTTAGATTCAATTCCTGTATCGCTGTGCCATCAATTAAAACTTCACCAGAGGATACATCGTAAAGCCTGGCAACCAAATCTAGAATAGTTGATTTTCCAGATCCTGTCTTTCCTAAAAATGCTACCGTCTGTCCAGCTTTTATAGTAAAGGAAATATTATTGAGCGCTGTTATATTTGTGTCTTCATAGGTGAAGGTCACGTTTCTAAATTCGATATCCCCAGTTATGGGTGTATACTCTTGGACCTCATTTTTAATTGTAGGCTGTACTTTTAAAAACTCGTTGATTCTTTTTTGGGAAGCTTCTGCCCGTTGTACAATTGATGTTAACCAACCTACAACTGCAACTGGCCACGTTAGCATGTTTACATAAAGGATAAATTCAGCAATAATACCTATAGAAGCTATTTCGCCATTAATGTATTGTTTGCCACCGATGT
This sequence comes from uncultured Allomuricauda sp., assembly GCF_947499585.1. Taxonomy (GTDB): domain Bacteria; phylum Bacteroidota; class Bacteroidia; order Flavobacteriales; family Flavobacteriaceae; genus Flagellimonas. The sequence goes on from NZ_CANMOO010000001.1 coordinate 347,042, forward strand.
AAATAACAAAAATGTTGCTTATACCAATCAATAAAATCATTAGAGGAAAGAACCAAGCGTTTACTTTGGCTAAATCCATGCTTGTATCTTTTCCTTCAATGGCCAAATCCTTAAGTTCAGCATTGATTTTTGGTTCTAATCCATATGCTTTTATTACCGAAACCCCAGAAAAAGACTCTTGTGTAAATGTTGAAAGCGTAGACAAATATTCTTGAACCTTTGTACTTCTTTTATGTATGATTTTACTTATCTGATAGATTAAAACCGATAAAAAAGGCAAAGGAAGTAGGGTGTAAGCCGCCAAAGTAGGTGCCTTGATAAACATTAAGGGAATTAAACATACAAAGAGGGTAAGTGTCTGAATGCCGTACATGATCGCTGGCCCCCCATACATTCGCACTTGGTTAACATCTTCACTGATTCTGTTCATTAAATCACCAATTCTATTTTTTTTGTAGAAATTGAGATTTAGGAATTGATAGTGGTCAAAGACTTCATTCTTTAAATCGTACTCTATATATCTAGAAACATTGATGATGGTCTGGCGCATTAAAAAGGTGAAAAGTCCTGATAGTAATGCGGCACCAACAATAATGAGTATATATTCAAATAAAAGTCCTTTAGCTTCAGATAAAGAAATGGTCTCTGAGATAAAACCCTCCACAGCCTGTATGGATTTATTCACATAGGAAGGCATGATAAGGGAAAAAACACGGGCAATGATGGTGATTAAAATCCCCAAAAACAGTTTAAACCAGTATTTTTTAAAGTATTTGTTAAGGTGTTTTAGTTCCTTCATAAGAGGGAAAAGATGGTTTTTCAGAAGTCGTTTTTTACTGACAATTCAGCAAATATATGGGATTACTGACAAAGTAAATGTTATAAAACTGATAAGAAAACAACTTTGGTAGGTGGGAAAGAAATATAAGATTACTTTTGCGCAGTGAAAGCCAATCTATGACTTTAAAAGTTCTTTAAAAATGCTTACCAGAAGGCATATCAGAGTAAAAGTGATGCAATGTATTTATGCATTGATCCAATCCAAAGATGATTCCTTGGAGAAACAACAGAAGTTTCTAAAAGTGAGTATAGAGAACATGTATGTGCTCTATTTGCTTGTTTTGAGTCTTTTGGCCGAATTGCATAAAATGGCCGAAAAGCATGTGAACCACGCTTCAAAAAAATATGTTGCTACGGAGGATGACAAGTATCCAAATGGAGAAAAATTTGTGAAAAACAAATTATTGCTTCAAATCTCTAACAACGAGTCGCTCAAAAAAGAACTCTCCAAAAGAAAATTGAATAATTGGTACTTGAACGAAGAGTACGTTAAAATTATCTACAAAGAGGTTATTGCAAGCGATATCTACAAGGAATATATGACCAATGATAAGGGTGGTTATGAAAACGATAAAGAAATAATACTTCAGCTTTACAAAAACATTATCGCTCCTAATGATAAGATCTATGATTATTTTGAAGATGAGAAACTTACTTGGGTAGATGATATTCCAATAGTAAACACGTATTTGGCCAAACGATTGCGTAAATCAACCGCATCTTCAGATGAAAACTTCTTTCTCCCTTCTTTGTTAAAAGATCAACAAGACATGGAATATGCCAATGAATTGCTGACCAAAACCTTGTTGAATGATGCCAAGTGGGAAAAAGAGATAGAAGGTAAAACACCTAATTGGGATAATGATCGTATTGCAGAGATTGATTCTATAATATTAAAAATGGGGATATGTGAGCTGCTCAATTTCTCATCCATACCAGAGAAAGTTACACTAAATGAATATTTGGAAATAGCGAAGGAGTATTCAACACCCAAGAGCAGTATTTTTATTAACGGGGTTTTAGATAAGCTGGCCAAGGAATATAAATCTACTGGTAAGCTGCAAAAAATAGGAAGAGGTCTACAATAAACAATATTTGATTAATTTTGGAAAAAATAATTTTTTAGTATGAAAAAAATAACAACAATTTTAAGTTTGATTTTGACTGTTGCTCTTGTAAGTGTTTCCTGCAAGGATAAGGCTTCAAGTAAAATAGTTGCTGACAATGTTGAAAGTGCTACAGATAGAGATGAAGCACAAAAGCAGCTTCCTGTAATGAGTTTTGAAAAATCAGAACATGATTTTGGTACAATTGCTCAAGGTACTCCACAAGAGACCGTGTTTAAATTTACCAATACTGGGAATGCTCCTTTAATTATTACTGATGCCAAGAGCAGCTGTGGATGTACTGTTCCAGAATATCCAAAAAATACGCCAATTGCGGCAGGTGAAAGCGGTGAATTATTGGTTAAGTTTAATGGTTCTGGTCAAAATCAAGTGACCAAAACGGTAACTGTTACTGCGAATACTGAAAAAGGTTCAGAACTTTTAAGAATAAAGGCCTTTGTTAACCCAAAGAACGCACAAGCTGCGGGTCCTGTTAAATAGAGCAAATTTTTAGATGGAAAATATTGGACAGTTTTTACCACTGATATTGATTTTTGTAGTGGCGTATTTTTTTATGATTCGCCCGCAAATGAAACGTCAGAAGGATGAGAAAAAATTTACTTCGGAGCTTAAAAAAGGAGATCGAATTATAACGAAAAGTGGACTTCACGGCAAGATTGTGGAATTAAATGACAAAGATTTTTCTTGTGTTATTGAAACCATGGCCGGTCGCTTAAAATTTGATCGTTCTGCTATCTCTATGGAGATGAGTAAGAAAGCGGCAGCTCCTCCAGCTAAAAAATAAAATTCAATCCTTTTAGGAAGTAAAAAGCACCTGTTATCAGGTGCTTTTTTTGTTTCAGACCGAAAACGATAAAAAAGTGATAACTTGTTGAACATCAATTTTTATCATGGAAACTAGAAGGAATTTCATCAAAAGAAACACATTATTTGCTGGAGGAGTGGCAGTCTCAACACTATTACCAATGGAACTTTTGGCAACAATGCGAAAGAAAGTTGGAGCCAACGACAGAATTAATGTGGGCCTAATTGGATGCAAGGGGATGGGCTTTGCCAATCTGACTTCCATGCTAAAAATGTCGGAAATCAATGTCTTGGCGCTGTGCGATATAGACGAAAATGTACTTAAACAACGTGTGGCAGATTTAGAAGAAGCAGGTCTTAAAAAACCCAAGTTATATAGCGACTACCGTAAATTACTAGAGAATAAAGATTTGGATATTGTAATTGTGGGTACTCCAGACCATTGGCATTGCTTACAGTTGATTGATGCTTTACAAGCAGGGAAAGATGTGTATTGCGAGAAACCTATTGCCAACTCCATAGCCGAGTGCGATGTAATGTTAAACCGTGTCAATTCTAGCGATCGGATGGTCCAAATAGGTCAATGGCAGCGAAGCCAACCTCATTTTGTTGACGCGATCAATTATGTGCACTCCGGGGCCTTGGGAAAAATACGCATGGCCAAAGCCTGGGCATTTCAAGGTTGGATGAAACCCGTGCCGGTAGTTCCCAATAGTTCCGTTCCAAACGGAGTGGATTATAAAATGTGGCTAGGACCTGCGCAAAACCGTCCTTTCAATCAAAATCGATTCCACTTTAACTTTAGATGGTTTTGGGATTATGCGGGTGGATTAATGACTGATTGGGGGGTTCACCTAATAGATTATGCCCTGTATGGAATGAAAGCTTCAACACCTAAGTCTGTTATGGCTTTGGGTGGAAAATTCGCATACCCCGATGATGCATCTGAAACCCCGGACACTTTACAGACTGTTTATGAATTTGATGATTTCTCACTTTTGTGGGAACATGCAACGGGTATTGATGGAGGTAATTATGGACGAAACCACGGAATAGCTTTTATTGGAAACAATGGTACTTTGGTGTTAGATCGTGGAGGTTGGGAAGTAATTCCAGAAAAAAACCGTCCGAATTGGAGTGAGGACCTTGGACCCAAAATAGAACCGGTTCCATTACAACCCAATACAGGTAATGGATTGGACTTGCATACAGCCAACTTTGTTGAAGCAGTAAAACAGCGAGATAAAACCATATTAAGAGCCCCTATAAAAGTTGGATACGATGCGGCCAAGGTTTGCCACATGGGCAATATTGCTTTTAAAACGGGAGAGCGGTTGTTCTGGGATGCCGAAAAATCAAGTTTTAATAAAAGTGAAGCCGATGCGCTTTTGAAGACAGCCTATCACAATGGCTGGAAGCTACCAAAAGTTGGATAAGCAATATCCTTTGTTATGGTTGCACTTATCGTTTAGTATAAGAGTAGTAGCGGGATTAATATACAACTACTTTTCAGATAACAACATACCTAATTAAACGCAAAAACGGTTTGGATTAAAACCCAAACCGCTATTACTTTTATACATTGTTATGCACTGGCTTTATTTCAACAATTTAACTATATTTTCTACCATTTCTACTCGCGCACTAGTTATAAACCCATCAAATTGCTCTCTGGTCATATTTGGGTTTTCCATAAATTCATAACTTGATGTCCAAACAATCATTGATTTATTATAGCCTAAATCAACAACTTTTATCGCATTGTTCATGTTTTTAGCCGGTACACCTTCTATAACTTGATAAGAGTAAGTTCTAGTTTTGTCATCGAATCCTGTTATCTTTTCTTTAAAATAACCTTTTCCGTCAGCAGAAGTACAAACTCTTTCTCCACCAATACCTTTTGGACCTTTCCATTGTACTTTAGACACAAAAGATGAAAGCTCATCAATATTGTCCATTTTTCGAATTTGCTCCCAAACTTTATCTGCTGAGCTTTCTATTTCTGTTACTAATGGTGTTTGTGCTTGCAACATTGTAGTTACAGAAATTAATAAGATGAATAGAATTTTTACTTTTTTCATTGTCTTGATTTTTAGATGTTAATTAAAATTTATTATTTATGTTTTTATTATTGTAGCTTTAGGATACTTCTTCTTTATTTCCTTGTATTTGTCAGTTCCACCAGTAACACGTTCACCAGTTTCTATGTAGTGCTTTAGACCTACAAGAGTACCAGATAATTGTTTTTTGAATCCACCTTTTGCAATTATGCCTAAAAATGCTGGTTTAGTTCTAAATTGAAACTCGTATGAAGCGGTTGAAGTACCATCACCATTATCTTTTACTCTATAAAAAGCTTGAGAATTGTCAAAATTTAAAGGTAGTTTAGCTCCATCTAGGACTACATTGCGCATTACCATATTCTCATTGTCAATCTCTGCAATACGCTCTTTAGACCATTGTGTTCCTTTTTCATTAAAATTGCACTTGCGCTCAGCTCCTAATTCGCCTTTTAATGAACCGTTAGTATATTCTGAAGTATAGATATATGGTGAGAAGTTTGATATTTCTCCATAATCTAAAACCATTGCTTCCCATACTCGTTCTGCAGGTGCATTAATTTTCATTTCTACTTTTACTGTACGGAACTTTTTTGCCATACTTTGGGCTGAAGCATTCAGACTCATTATTGCTAAGACTGTGAATGTTAATATTGATTTCGTTGTGATTTTCATAATTTAAAATTTAAGTTCTAGTACTTTGATACAATGCTTGGATAAGTGTTACAAAACCTAAGCAACCTTATTTGATAGTTTTTCAATTTCTTTTGCTTTGTTTTGACTTGGATTTCCTGTTTCAACATAGTATTTCAAGTCATTTGGAATATGCGCAATTTGTTTTTTTAATTGCATTTTCATCATAGGGTTCATAATACTACCTACTAAACCCTTAGTCTTCACTATTAGATGCATATCCACTTTTGTCCTCTCTGGGCTTATTGCAGTTAGTTGCCAATTATTAATTGCCGTATCTACAAAAAATGGAAAACCTTCAATGACTTCGTATTCAAGTACGTAATTGCCAGGGTCAAATTTCCTTATGACTTCCTTAATTTTCCCAGACGGTAGTTCGCAAGACCTATTGTTTGAAGGTGCTCCTTTAATTACTGGTGGGCTAAATGCTTTAGAATGATTTAAACCTGAAGCCCATTTGTAAGCATCACCAAATTGATTTCCCAAGACTTCCCAAATAGCTTCAATAGGTTTGTTGATAATAATCTCTTTTTTAAATTCCATTTCAATAAATTATATATGATTTACTGTTTTGATGTGAGAATATGGAATGTGTTACAAAAGCAAAAAAGTTGCCTCAAAATGAAACAACTTTTTTATATGTAAACCTTAAAAAAATGGGTTTATAATCTAAAGTAACTTGATAATTTATCGTTATTTATAAGTTCATTAATAATGGTCTCTTTGTTAAAATCTTCTTTAACAGGATGCTCTTGAAATAATTTAGTGTAAGTTGTAGTAAAATCGTCTAAAGCTTCTTCGTGATTATTTTCTACAAAATCTTTTACTTTCGTTTTTGTTTTGATATTGAAGAGCATTTTTTCCTCATCTAAAACGCCCATTTGCTTCAAGGCTTTTGCTTTTTTAGGGCATCTACAAGGGTTTTCTTTATTTACTAAGCCACACTTGTTGTTCATATAGTTAAACAAATCTTTACGTGCTCTGTGAAGTTTTATTCTAAAATTTTGTGGACTAACACCAAAGATATCAGCTCCAAGTGTGTGATCAATACCAAAACTTGCACCTAAAATAAAAATTAGGCGTTGTTCTCTGTTTAAACACATAATCATTCCGCTCATACACCGAACTTGCATCTCTTTAGATAACTCTTGGTAGCTAATTTCTTCTTCAATACTTAATTCTGGATTAGGAACTTGGTCTAAACGTTCTCCATAATCATCAAAATCTGAAAATTGTGCTTCGTCTTTTCTTCTTTTAGATTGTAAAAACTCATTAACAACGATACGATAAAGCCAAGTTCTAAATTTACTTTTAAAGTTGAACTGTCCTAATTTGGTAATGACTTTAATAAGCACTTCTTGAGTTAAATCTTGAGCATCTATAGGATTGTGACACATTCTCCAAGCTACATTATAAATGAAAGGTTGATGAAAGCTTATAATTTCACTTAAAGATTCTTTGTTGCCATCTATAGCTTGTTTAACAAGATTTTGTTGTTCTGTATCTGAATATGATTTGCTAAAAGGAAACTGCATAATTAAAAGGTTTTATGTTTTGATACAGAATAGTTGAAGGTGTTACAAAAGTTCCTGTTTTTTTAGCTTGTGCCTAACGATAGGCTAAAAATCGTTTCAATGATTCTTTAGCAACTGATAAGTGAAGTTCGGGAATTTTATTGTAAAGATCCAGACCAAATTAATGGATGACCCGTATGAATTTAGGAACATGATTCCTTCCTTCGACAGGCTCAGGATGACGAGCAAAGGAGCTTTTAAACTTGTTAGCGGTAAGCATCATTAAGGCCTATACCTTTTTTAATCATGGGTAGAATTTTTTCCAATCTTCTGGCTTTGGTCTTTTCTTGTTTGGCCTCCATAATATATTCGCAGAATTCTTTTTGCTTATATGGAGAAAGGGCTTCAAATGTAGCTTTAACAGTATTGTCTTTTGCCAAAGCTTGCTTTAAAAATGATGGCACTTGCAATTCTTTTGAAGACTTTTCCGGGGCAATGGAAAGTTCTTTTTCTTGGTTTTCGATGGACTCTATCATATAAGCTAAGACCGCCTCCCTATCAATATCCTTTTCAGAAGAAAAATACCAATGGCGCATTGCTTTGGTTTTTCCTTCTTGAGCGTTACGCAATACCTTTTTAGAATCTTTTAGAAAAACACCATTATAGAACCACACCCCAAAATGGTTTTTAAATCTACAAATACCAAACACATTTTTGCCGTTTACGGTATAAACAGGAATGTTCCATTTGTAATCTTCTACACTCTTGGTTTGTAAAGCTAGTTCTCGCAATGCGCAGATTCCTTCCCTAAAGTGATGTTCTGCTTGGTAGTATATATTCAGTTTTTCAGCTTTTTCCACCTTACTTAATTTGAATTGCGGTAAGCTCGCAAATTTTCACAATGACCTGTACGGCCTTTTCCATACTTTCCAAAGGCACATATTCATATTTTCCATGAAAATTATGACCTCCAGCAAAAATATTGGGGCAAGGCAAGCCCATAAAACTTAATTGAGAACCATCAGTGCCACCCCTTATCGGTTTTATAATGGGCTCAATACCTAGAGATTCCATAGCTTCCCTTGCAATTTCAACAATATGGAAGACCGGCTCCACTTTTTCACGCATGTTCCGGTATTGGTCATCAATATGAAGCGCTACATAATCCCCATATTTTTTATTGAGTTTATAGGTAATATCCTTTAGCAGTTCTTTTCTAGCTTCAAAATGGTTTTCATCATGATCTCGGATAATAAGTTCTATGTCCGCTTTCTCAATTTCTCCCTTTATTTTGTGCACATGGAAAAAACCTTCCCTGTCCGAAGTCTTTTCTGGGACTTCCCTGGAAGGCATAAAGCTCAAAAACTCATTGGCAATACCTATGGCATTCACCATTTTATTCTTGGCATAGCCCGGGTGAACGCTCTTGCCCCCAATTTTTATTTTGGCACTGGCAGCATTAAAATTTTCAAACTCCAGCTCACCCACTTGACTTCCATCCATAGTATAGGCCCAAGCTGCACCAAATTTTTCCACATCAAATTTATGGGCTCCCCTTCCAATTTCTTCATCAGGTGTAAAAGCAATACGAATTTCACCATGCTTTATTTCTGGGCGCTGTGTTAGGTATTCCATTGCAGTAATAATCTCTGCAATTCCCGCTTTGTCATCTGCACCCAATAAGGTGGTGCCATCTGTGGTAATCAACGTTTGGCCTTCATATTGCAACAAATCTTCAAAATAGTCTGGAGATAACACAATGTCTTTTGCTTTGTTGAGCACAATGTCTTTTCCGTCGTAATTTTCTACTATTTGCGGTTTTATGTTTTTTCCAGTAAAATCTGGCGTGGTATCTATGTGAGAAATGAAACCTATAATGGGTACTTTTTTATCAATGTTACTGGGTAGGGTTGCCATGATGTAGGCGTTTTCATCTATGGATACGTCCTGCATTCCAATTTGATGAAGTTCCATGACCAGTTTTTTAGCCAAATTCCATTGTTTTTCTGTACTGGGAGTAGTTTTGGAATAAGGGTCACTTTGCGTATCAATGGACACATATTCTAGAAATCGGGGTAGTAATTTTTCCATAAAGTGCGTTTCATCAAAAATAACGTTTATTCAATCGTGATTTTAAGAAAAAGAGTACTTGAAAAGTTATCTTTCCCAACTTTTGAAAATCAACCCAATTGAAAGGATTTCTTTTTTATTTTTTTTTGATATGCAGTCTACATTGCGTAGCGCAAGAAGAGTGTATTTTAGGCATTGGTGGACAGGATGATGAAGTGATTGAAGAAGTTTTTCAGCTCAATGATGATCAAATTGAAAAAATGAAGAATTGGGGGGCGGAACTTAAAATCAGAAATGAAATTTTAAAAGATCAAGCAGATTTTCTTTTAAGAAAACATGCGCAGAGTTCACCGGAAGATTTAGTGGCAATGTCCTATAAATACAAAGATATTCTAGATAGCATGAAACAAAACGTGCGAATGCTGGACAAACGATTATTATCAATTTTTAACGCCAAACAATATAATTTCTATTTAGAACTTTGCAATCAATTAAGCTTGCTGCCTATTTATGTAGATAGGTCAGTTGACGAAAAATAGTTGATTTGTTAAAATCTGATTTAAGAGTTTATATTTTTGTTCAAATTTTTTAAATGTACAAGTTCCTCATTCGCCCATTAGTTTTTCTGCTTGATGCTGAAACTGCTCATCATTTTTCTTTTCGGGCAATAAAGATACTTTCCAAATTAGGACTCTCAGGACTATTCAGGAAGGCCTTTGCAATTAATGATCCATTATTAGAAAGGGAAGTTTTTGGGCTAAAGTTCAAAAACCCTGTTGGACTGGCGGCAGGATTTGATAAAGACGCTAAGCTTTACAACGAACTGTCCGATTTTGGTTTTGGTTTTGTGGAAATAGGCACGCTTACTCCCAAGCCGCAAGACGGGAATCCTAAAAAACGATTGTTTAGATTATTGGATGATGAAGCCATCATCAATCGTATGGGATTTAATAATAAAGGGGTTTTTGAAGCGGTTGAACAATTAAAGAAAAAACACAGAGTATTTATTGGCGGTAACATTGGAAAGAATAAATTAACCCCCAATGAGAATGCCATAAAGGATTATCTCATATGTTTTGAAGCACTTTTTGAATATGTAGATTATTTTGTGGTCAATGTAAGTTCTCCAAACACCCCAGGTTTAAGGGAACTACAAGATAAAGAACCATTAACCAATTTGTTGAAAAAGTTAAAACGTCAAAATGGAAAATTGGCGAAGAAACGAGCGGTAAAAGAAAAACCAATCTTATTAAAAATTGCTCCCGATTTAACAGATGATCAATTACTCGATATTGTGTCTATAATGGCGGATACTGCAATTGACGGAATTATTGCAACCAACACGACCATTTCCAGAAAAGGATTGAAGTCGCACCTTATAATTTCAGAAGAAAAAGGGGGATTAAGTGGAAAACCTCTTGCCAAAAGGAGTACCGAAGTGATTCGGTTTTTGGCCGAAAAAAGTAATAAGGCATTTCCAATTATTGGAGTAGGGGGAATACATTCCGCAGAAGATGCATTGGAAAAGTTAGATGCCGGAGCCGATTTAATTCAACTTTATACAGGGTTCGTATATGAGGGGCCTTCTTTGGTTAAAAAGATAAACCAAGCTATTTTGGCAAAAGCTCAATCTAATACCCAATAATGAGAAATATAGTTTGCACCTCAGTCCTTTTATTGTTTACAGTGGCAATGGTTGCTCAAACCCAAAAAGTACCCAAAACGGATTTTACCAAAATGTATCTTCCTGTTTGGTTAGAAGCAGAAAAACACTGTTTAGAAGTTGCAAATGCTATGCCCGAAGAGCTATATGGTTATAGACCAACACCTGAAAGCAAAACTTTTGCTGAACAACTGGTACATATTGGGTATACAGTAGAATTGCTTACAAAAAGATACGTGCAAGGCATGGAGGTAAAACCAAATACGCCGGATGCCTCTACAATGAGTAAGCAAGAAATTTTACAACTACTAAAAAATGGATTTGCTTACACCACGGAAGTAATTTACGCTGTGGAACAATCAAAACTGGATGAGACTTGTGTCATGTACCATAGCGGAAATACAGTAAGCAGGGCTTTTGCCTTTTTCTATGTACAGGACCATTTAACCAATCATAGGGCCAAGGCCAATCTTTATCTGCGCATGAACAATATTAAGCCGCCATCATATACTTGGTAGGTTTCCGTACTGGGCACATGTATTATTTTGTATTTTTCAAGGCTAAATCCATTTGGTTTGAATTATGATACGCTCTTTGTGTTTATGATGGCTTCTACTGCGCTGGCCATTTCGCCAGGGCCGGATAACATCTTTGTGCTCACCCAAAGCATATCAAACGGAGTAAAATCTGGATTGGCAATAGTTGCCGGACTTGTAAGTGGATGTTTGGTGCACACCACATTCTTGGCTTTTGGTGTTTCAGAAGTCATTAAAAGAAGTGATATACTCTTTTTTATCATTAAACTATTCGGGGGAATCTACCTCCTCTACTTGGCTGTGATGGTTTATAAAAGCGATTCCTCAATTCAATTCAATGTAAAAGGCAATTCAAAAAAAGGATTGACAAAGTTATTTTGGAAAGGGTTTACTATGAACGTGCTTAATCCAAAAGTCACGATCTTCTTTTTGGCGTTTTTCCCTGGATTTTTATTTAGCAACGAACTAAATACAGTAGTGCAGTTCTATGTGCTTGGAATACTTTTTATGTTATCCGCCTTTGTTGTTTTTAGCACTATAGCCTTGTTGGCCGGAAGCATATCTACATATATTTTAGCACGTCAAAAAGTGGGAGTCTATCTAAAATGGCTACAAATTATTGTGTTTGTTGGGATTGCCATTTATCTGTTTCTATCGGATAAATAGTGGTAATTTTACATTCAGGCTATGTCAAAAGTTAAACTCATAGAATGTCCACGAGATGCCATGCAAGGCATTAAAACCTTTATTCCTACAAAAGAAAAGGTAAAGTACATTCAATCTTTGTTGGGATGCGGTTTTGATACCATAGATTTTGGAAGTTTTGTTTCGCCAAAAGCTATTCCTCAGATGGTCGATACTGCGGACGTTTTGTCTCAGTTGGACCTTTCCAAAACTAAAAGTAAACTTTTGGCCATTATTGCCAATATAAGAGGAGCCAGCGATGCATGTAAACATCCAGAAATTGACTATTTGGGATATCCTTTTTCTATTTCTGAAAACTTTCAGATGCGTAACACCCATAAAACTATTGCGCAATCAGTGGAAACGTTAAAGGGTATTTTAGAAATAGCCAATGCCAATAATAAGGAAGTGGTAACTTATATTTCAATGGGTTTTGGAAATCCGTATGGAGACCCTTGGAATGTTGAGATTGTTGGTGAATGGACCGAGAAATTGGCAGCAATGGGGGTGAAAATCTTATCACTTTCAGATACCATAGGAAGCTCTACACCAGAAGTTATTGAATACTTATTTTCAAATTTGATACCCAAATACCCAGACATTGAGTTTGGAGCACATCTACATACAACACCTACCAGATGGCATGAAAAAGTAAATGCTGCTTACAAGGCGGGTTGTCGTCGTTTTGATGGTGCGGTGCAAGGTTTTGGAGGTTGTCCTATGGCAAAAGATGAACTCACCGGAAATATGCCAACAGAAAAGATGTTATCTTATTTTACAGCAGAAAAAGCTCATTCAGGGGTGAACTGGATGGTTTTTGAAGCTGCTTACAACAAGGCTACTGAACTGTTTTCTGTATATCATTAAAAAAGGCACCTGTATAAACAGATGCCTACTTAGAATTAATTTCAACTCAAATTAATATCTGAATTCCAGTCCTGCATAGATTCCAAAAGGATGTCCAGGGCGTAATCCTGCAGGAACCCTTGCCACGGCATAGGTTTTGTCAAACAAGTTGATGACATTGGCAGTTATTCCAATGTGTTCGTTAAGTCTATATTTACCGGCTAAATCAAAGATGAAATTTGAAGCAACTCGTTCATTCGCAGGAATAGTCCCTCTACCAGCTTCAGTTCTAAATTCACCATTGAATCTGCCGCTTAGATTGATTTCATATTTTTGATGCTCTAAGGAAAGGGTCCCATTAAATTGATGTTTGGATAGATATGGTAACTCATCACCTGCTGTAACTTCTCCCCAAAGATCGTCTTCACTCCCAAAACTGTTCAAGAATTCAGTATCAGTAAACGTATACCCAAAGGTAAACGGCAGAATAATTTTCTTTCCATTCGGCAAGAAATTGTAGTTGATTAGAAATTCCAACCCTTGTACTTTTACCTCACCAGCATTGAACTGGTCCAGCGAGCCTGTACCACCTGTAGCTGCTAAATCACTTCCCAACAAATTACTATAATCGTTGTAAAACCCAACAAGTTCACCTGTGAATCCTGCATATGAAAAACGTGTCCCAAGCTCATAATTAACGCTTTCTTCAGGATCTTCTCCTTCCTGATTGCTTGGTGGAGAAAATCCTTTATGCACACCGCCAAATACAGATATATTACTAAAGTTGTAGTTAAAGCCCATTCCGGGGATAAAGACATCTACTTTGTTTTCGCGTTCCGAAAGGTCAGCACCTGTTCTGTCTACATCGCTATTCCCGTAGTTCATTCTTCGCAATGTGATGTTTTCATAGCGTAATCCTGGTGTTAGTGTAAGATTTTTGTATTTAAGCTTATATAATGCATAGCTTGAGAACGCCCTTGCATCACTGATTCGGTTTGCATTGGTTCCGGGAATTCCTGCATTTGTTAGTTGGAGTGAGCCATTAGCTATGCCATAATCGTCAATCCATTGAAAACGATCTTCTTCATCAAAATGATAGCGTAATCCTATTTCTAGGTCATGAAAACTGTTTTCCCCAGACCAGTGGTAATCAAACTTTGTTTGGATGCCTGTAGACAGATAACTTCTATTATTGGCTCTTACATTAAGGGCATCATCTGCATTGCTATCAGCTTCCCCAGTTACAAGGTCAATGTATGGAGCAAATGCCATAGGATCATCGAAAATGTTTCCAATCCCTTCTCTCTCACCATCTACAGTGACAAAATCAACTTTATACCAGTTACGGCTAAAATCATTGTAGTAACCCGTAGTGGTAATCCTAAAGTAATCACTGAATTTAAAGGTGTGAGTACCCGTAAATTGTATGTGTTCTGTTGTCATCTCGTCTACTTGTGAACCTGCGTAGCGTCTAAAAGGAGTGGCATCAAAATCACTTTGAGTTAAACCCAGATAGGTCTCATCTGAATTCTCATCGGAGTATTGGAATTTTACTTCAAACTCTTGCCCAAGCTTGGCACCGGGACTAGTGTTTATAAGAAACTTGGCAACTAAATCATTTTTATCAAAACCAGTGTCTCCATCGTTATCCAAATTTTTAAAACCATTGGAGCTATAATTTAAGTATTCAATTGAATACCCAAAATTCTTCTTGCTGTCACCAAGTTGGGCATGTACGCGTCCACTTTGGAAACTGCCGTAACTGGTATTGACAAAGGATTTAAATTTGTTAGGAACCTCTGTAGAGATCATATTGATAGCACCACCTGTAGTGTAGGGGCCGTATTGCACTTGGCTGCTGCCTTTAAGGATTTCTACTGCTTGCATACGGGCAATTGTAGGAAAATAGTAGGCAGATGGTGCGCTATAAGGAGCAGGAGCAATTAGAACGCCATCTTCCATTAAAGTAATTTTTGCGCTTCGTTCTGGAGATGTTCCCCTAAGACTTATGTTTGGGCGAAGTCCAAAACCATCCTCTTCATAAACATTTACACCGGGAACGCTTCTTAGCGTACGGTTAACATCTGTGTAGTTGAATTTTTTGATTTCCTGTTCTGACAGGTAGTATGCAGAACCAGTACGGTTTTTAGCTTCAAACTTGCTTCCAAGAATCACTTTGGCAGATAAAACAACTTCATCTAATTTTATAAGCGTGGAGTCATTTGAAATAGGAGTTTGTTGTGCGTTAATTAGAATTGTGAAAAAGAACAGTAGGTAGGTTGTGAATCTCAACATTTTATTTAGACTGATTTAAAATAACTAATTTATTGGAGGACAAAAGTAATGTTCGAGTTTGAAAAAACAAAGCTTATTTAGAATAAATAAAAATAATTTTAGGTTACGTTTTTGTTATCAACTAGTTGTGTGATCAAGTTGTGAAATGGATGTGCACTTAATCCATCTAAGCTTAAAGAATTTGGTATATAAAAAAGCGTACCTTTGCACGCAATTAATCCGTAATTGCAATGGAAGCCCACCTTAACAAAATTGTTGGCGAAGGACTAACATATGATGATGTTCTCCTAGTCCCTGGATATTCAGAAGTACTTCCCAGAGAAGTTAGTATCCAGACAAAATTCACAAGAAATATAATTATTAATGTTCCTATTGTTTCCGCAGCAATGGATACTGTTACCGAGTCGCAAATGGCAATTGCCATGGCCCAGGAAGGTGGTATAGGTGTTTTGCATAAAAACATGACCATTGAGCAGCAGGCCATTAAAGTGAGAAAAGTAAAGAGAGCGGAAAGTGGGATGATAATGGACCCTGTTACACTTCCCTTAAATTCCATTGTTGGAGATGCAAAGGCTAACATGAAAGAGCACAGCATTGGCGGAATTCCCATTGTCGATTCGGATAAAAAACTAATAGGGATTGTTACCAATCGTGATTTACGTTTCGAGAAAAATGATGATAGACCTATTGCAGAAGTGATGACCACAGAAAACTTGGTTACAGTAGGTGAAGGAACATCACTAGAAGAGGCAGAGGTAATTTTGCAAAAGAACAAGATTGAAAAACTCCCGGTGGTTAATGATGATTATGTGCTGGTTGGGTTAATCACTTTTAGGGATATTACCAAACTTACCCAAAAACCAATGGCCAATAAGGATCAATATGGTCGACTGCGTGTGGCAGCAGCTATAGGTGTAACTGCAGATGCAGTGGATAGGGCAGGAGCTTTGGTCAATGCTGGAGTGGATGCCATTGTAATTGATACGGCGCATGGCCATACCAAAGGAGTGGTTACTGTCCTTAAAGAAGTTAAAAAGGCTTTTCCAGAGTTAGAGGTTATTGTCGGAAATATTGCCACTGGTGAAGCCGCTAAATATCTAGTTGAAGCTGGAGCGGATGCCGTTAAAGTGGGTATTGGTCCAGGTTCTATTTGTACCACTCGAGTTGTTGCTGGTGTAGGTTTTCCCCAGTTTTCAGCTGTTTTGGAGGTTGCTGCCGCTATAAAAGGCAGTGGAGTGCCCGTAATTGCAGATGGTGGAATTAGGTATACAGGAGATATTCCCAAAGCTATTGCAGCAGGGGCAGATACGGTTATGCTAGGTTCATTGTTGGCAGGGACAAAAGAATCTCCAGGAGAAACCATTATTTATGAAGGACGAAAATTTAAATCTTATCGAGGAATGGGTTCTGTTGAAGCCATGAAGGAAGGTAGTAAGGACCGCTATTTCCAAGATGTGGAAGATGATATTAAAAAATTGGTTCCTGAAGGTATCGTAGGTCGTGTTCCCTACAAAGGAGATTTGTTTGAGAGTATTCATCAATTTGTTGGCGGATTGCGAGCTGGAATGGGTTATTGCGGTGCAAAGGATATAGAGACCTTAAAAGAATCTGGTCGTTTTGTCAAAATTACTGCCAGTGGAATCAATGAGAGCCACCCACACGATGTTACCATTACCAAAGAGAGTCCAAACTATAGCAGATAATATATAATCTGAAATTGCCAGTCTTTCGGCTAGTTGTCAAAAACGGTTTTTTAGATAACTAAACCAATTCGTTATGTTTGCTATTCTGTTTGCATTCTAACACATGAATTTCATAGAAAATCCTGTTTACGTATTGACTGTTTTATGTCTAATGGTGATTTTATCATTATACGCAGCTAAAACAAAATGGGGTAAACCAATGGGTGCTGCATTATTGGTCATTGTTTTTACCGCAATTGTTGCCAATCTGAAACTGATTCCCTCTGCCTCAAATACGATTCCCTTGTATGACGCTATTTTTAACTATTTAGCACCTATTTCCATATTCTTTTTATTACTAGGGGCAAACCTTAGGTCGATTAAAAAGGCAGGCGCACCAATGATCGGTTTATTTTTAATAGGTTCATTGGCTACGGTATTGGGCATTTTGGTTTCATGGCACTTGGTTTCTCCTCAAAATGTTTTGGGTGATGACGGAAGAATATTGGCAGGGATGCTTACTGGGACATATACTGGGGGTAGCGTTAATTTTAATGCGGTTGCATTGGCATATGATTTTCAGGAACGTGGAACGCTTTATGCTGGAGCCATTGCTGTGGATAATGTAATTACCGCAATTTGGGTGATTGTTACTATAGCTTTCCCCGTTTTGCTGAGACGCTTTTTCAAGGACAAAAAAATCAGTGCTTCTTCCACTGAAAATGATAAAACCGATAACGATGCAATCAATTTGCAATCAATGGGTTGGTTATTGTTTATAGGTTTGGCCGCATTCTTGGTTTCCGAGCTCATTGCTGAGGTTCTTCCAAAAATACCGTCCATCATTACACTTTCTACTTTTGGTATTATACTTGCACAGACTTCTTTTGTTTCCAAATTAAAAGGAGGTCACACACTGGGGTTGTATTTGGTTTATCTATTTCTTGCCGTAATTGGTGCCTATTGTGAAATAAGTTCGGTAATAGCGCTAAAAGAAGTTGGACTCACGCTATTGTTGTTTACATCAATAGCGGTTCTTATACACGGATGTGTCATTATTCTATTGGGAGCTTTTACGTTTAGGGATTGGGATATGATTTCAATTGCAAGTCAGGCAAATATCGGTGGAGGAACTTCCGCCATTGCACTTGCCGAAACTTTTAATCGAAAAGAGTTGATTTTACCTGCAATACTGGTTGGTACTTTAGGCAATGCTCTGGGAACGTATTTAGGATTTCTGGTAGTCTCTATTTTGTAAACAAAGGCTCATTTATTTCCCTAGACCGGCATATGTGTTCCAATCCTTATCCTTGTAAATATTGTCACCAAAATAACGAGCAATCTGTAAAAAAGGTTTTACTTTTTGATATCCGGGAACCGGAGAAAGCATATTCAATTTTTCATCTAGAAATACTACGGTAGGGTAACTCATTTTGCCTTGTAACAATGCAGCAGCAAACTCATGATACCCTCGTCTGCCCGAAGCTACAAAATTGAAAGTTTTACCTTGAAAATCTATAGGGTCCTTACCTTCAGCGTCCAATTTTACCATGTAAAAGTTGTTTCGCATATAAGCGGCAACTTCTTCATTTTGAAAAGTATCCTTATCCATTTTCTTGCACCAGCCACACCAGTCCGTATAAACATCGATAAACATTTTTTTGGGTTTGGCATCGGTTTGGGATAATTCAACCGCTTCATTCCAACTTAGCCATTCTACATTTTGGGCTTGGGTTTGAAATCCGACCAAAAGAAAAAGAAGTAAACTTATTTTAGTCATGTAGGTAAAAACTGCGCGCATCGTTCCTTGTTTTGAGGGTTTAGTCTTACGACTATTACAAAACTAACGAAAATTGTGCCAAAATAGTATTTAACCTAATAGCTCTAAAATTAGGATAAGTGCACCCAGAAACAGACATAAAGGTGAATAGTATCGGGTATCCAGAGCTGAAAACCGACTGTTCTTGGCAGACTTGAAAAAACCAACATATTTAAAATCTCCCAAAGCACGAATTATAAACAAAAGACCAATGCCTATGGTAGCATAGCTTAACCAGTCTGATTCAATATAAACCGATACTTTGTTAATGAAGACAAAGGCGAAGAAGAGTAAAGCAATACCCACGAAGACAGCACCAAATTTACCCGGAGACTTTACTTTGTTACTCTTTAAGTTTGTGGGAAGCACTGTAGAAGGGTCCTTAATGCCAAATATGGCCCAGTAAAAATGCAGGCCAGCCAAAAAGATTAAAGTTATTGATATGAATATAGCAATAACCCCCATACTACTTGGCGGCTATTTTTTCTGGAGATTCAAATAGTTCTTTTACGTCTACTTGATTTCTAAGAATATCATCAAAAGTCTCTCGTTCTCTTATTAAATGTGCTTTTCCATTGTGCCAAAGCACTTCAGGAGGTCTAAATCTGGAGTTATAATTGCTGGCCATGGTAAAACAATAGGCACCGGCATTCTTAAAACATAAAACATCACCTTCAGAGATTTCGCTAATCCTTCGGTTGCTTCCAAAAGTGTCTGTTTCACATATATAGCCAACAACAGAGTAATAACGTTCTCTTCCCTTTGGGTTGGAAATATTACTTATTTCATGTGATGCTCCGTATAACATAGGCCTAATTAGGTGGTTGAACCCTGAATCTACACTAGCAAAAACAGTAGAAGTTGTTTGTTTTACCACATTGACTTTGGCCAAAAAGTGACCTGCCTCACTCACTAAAAACTTCCCCGGTTCAAAAGCTAAGGTAAGCTCTTTTCCATACTCTGCGCAGAATTCGTTGAATCTAGTTGTCAATTTTTTTCCTAATTCTTCAATGTTGGTTTCAATGTCTCCAGCTTTGTAGGGAACTTTAAAACCGCTTCCAAAGTCTATGAAATCCAAATCTTTGAAATTTTTGGCTGTTTCAAACAAGATTTCAGACGCATAAAGAAAGACGTCAATGTCCAAAATATCACTTCCTGTATGCATATGGATGCCATTGATATTCATTTGGGTCAAATCTACAATGCGCAATAAATGCGGAATCTGATGGATACTGATACCGAATTTTGAATCTATATGGCCTACAGAGATATTAGAATTACCTCCTGCCATTACATGTGGATTAATTCTGATGCAAACGGGAACATCTGGATGTTTACTGCCAAACTGTTCTAAAACCGATAGATTGTCGATATTGATTTGAACACCAAGAGCGGAAGCTTCTTCAATTTCTTCTAAAGAAACTCCATTTGGTGTATAGATAATGGACTCAGGCTTAAAGCCCGCCATAAGTCCTAATTTCACTTCTTGAATGGAAACGGTATCTAAACCGCTGCCCAAATGGTCCATTAAACGAAGGATTGATATATTGGAAAGCGCTTTGGCGGCATAGTTTAAACGTAGGTTACTAACACCTTTAAAAGCATTGGTTAAACGTTGAAACTGTGAAGAAATTTTTTCTGCATCATATATATACAGTGGTGCACCAAATTGCTCAGCAATTTTCAATAGATTTAAGGAATTCATATGCTATTAGTCTTTTGAACAAATCTAAACGTTGCCATTTAGTTCCACAAGAATATTAGACTTAATAATATAAATATAACAATTTGTTTTAAAAATAACAATCGATAACTTGTTATCACTTGTTCATTTAAACTTGGCATTGTACATTTAGCACAAATTACGATGATGAGATTACCCCTATTACCATTGCAATCTGTTTTCTTTCCTGGAGAAACTGTACCACTGCATATTTTTGAAGAACGCTACAAGCAATTGATTAATGATTGCAGGCAAGAGGCCATAACATTTGGCATTCCTGTTTTTATAAACAACACTCTTGTTTACGGCACTGAAGTACAGTTGGTTGAAGTTGTAACGACCTATGAAAGCGGGGAAATGGATGTGGTTTGTGTGGCGCGGCAAGTTTTTAAAATTTTATCTTTTGAGAATCAATTGGAAGGAAAACTTTATGCAGGAGGAGATGTTGAATTTTTGGATGTTGAAAATGATGCGAACGAAGAATTGAGGAAAGAAGTGCTGCTTCTGCTTGAAAAATTATACGATTTAATGGATGTACCGTTCACTAAAATCTCTCCTAAGCAGTTTAATAGTTATTCTCTTGCCCACAAAATGGGACTTTCTTTTGAACAGGAATATAAACTTCTTCAGATTTCAAATGAGACAGACCGGTTGTTGTTTATTAAAAACCACCTAAAAGCTACTACAACAGTGCTGAGCGAAGTTAACCGTACAAAGGGAATCATTGAAATGAATGGACATTTTAAAAATTTTGACCCTTTGGATTTTAAAAATTTCACGGTTTAGTTTGTTACCGGCCTAAGCAGTATTTAGAGCTGTTTTTTTCAATTATTCCATCAAAATGGAACTCATTTCTAATTATTCTTTCTTCACCTTCTATTTGTCAATGTCGTTTTCTATTTTTGTCGGCAAATAAAAGTTAGTTCACAGATGAATCTTCACGAATATCAAGGGAAAGAAATTTTAGCAAGTTTTGGAGTTAGAATCCAACGCGGATTAGTTGCTCGCAATGCTAAAGAAGCAGTGGATGCTGCCAAACGACTTACACAAGAAACAGGTACAGGATGGCACGTGATAAAAGCACAGGTCCATGCAGGTGGTCGAGGTAAAGGTGGCGGAGTAAAATTGGCCAAAAACTTGAAAGAAGTAGAAGAAATAGCAGGAAATATAATAGGAATGAACCTAATCACTCCTCAGACTTCTGCAGAAGGTAAAAAAGTACACCAAGTGCTTGTTGCTGAGGATGTTTATTACCCTGGGGATAGTGAGACCAATGAATTTTACATGTCGGTCTTATTAAATAGGGCCACTGGTAGAAATATGGTTATGTATTCCACAGAAGGAGGAATGGATATTGAGGAAGTTGCGGAAAAGACCCCACATTTAATTTTTACCGAAGAGATTGACCCGGCAACAGGATTAATGCCTTTTCAAGCCCGTAAAATTGCTTTTAATCTCGGACTATCCGGTATGGCTTTCAAAGAAATGACAAAGTTTGTTTCGTCATTGTATAAGGCATATGTTGAAAGTGATTCAAGTATGTTCGAAATCAACCCTGTTTTAAAGACATCAGATGATAAAATAATGGCTGTGGATGCTAAGGTGTCCATAGATGACAATGCGTTATACAGAAGAAAGAACTATGCTGAAATGCGCGACTTACGTGAAGAAAATCCAATTGAGGTTGAAGCACGCGAAGTAGGGTTGAACTATGTTGATTTGGATGGAAATGTAGGGTGCATGGTGAATGGAGCCGGACTTGCAATGGCAACGATGGATTTGATAAAAATGGCAGGCGGTGAACCGGCTAACTTTTTAGATGTTGGAGGTACTGCAGATGCTAAAAGAGTAGAGGAAGCTTTCCGAATCATTTTAAAAGATCCTAATGTAAAAGCAATCCTTATCAATATTTTTGGTGGTATTGTGCGTTGTGACCGTGTAGCACAGGGTGTTGTAGATGCCTATAAAAATATGGGAGATGCCATTAAAGTGCCAATCATAGTTAGGTTACAAGGAACAAATGCTGAATTGGCCAAAGAAATTATAGACAATTCTGGATTGGCGGTACATTCCGCTGTTCAGTTTCAAGAAGCGGCTGATAAGGTCAAAGAAGTATTGGGGTAACTTTTCTATCTTAAAAATATAGGGCAACGTTGAGTAAACGTTGCCCTTTTTTGTTTTACTTCAATTCCTACAAATGAATTCTCTTTCAAATGCAAATTGAATTATGAAGAATGAGAGCTTAATAGTGCAGTTAAGGGTAAAGGATATAGGGTTCCAGTGAGAGTAATTGCCTAATTCCTTGTAATCATTTAAGTTAACTGGTTTGATTCTGAGGCAATTCAGGGTTTTTTATGCACTAAAGTTGGTTGTTTTGGAGTTATCTTATATGAACCAAGCCTCAAAACCAGCGTAATGGGTACTCAAAAAGAAAAATTAAGCATTCTTTCAGAAATGATTGCCTTTGCCAGGGTGGATTATTCACTTAAAGAATCTGAGTACCATTTTTTACTTGGGGTAGCTTCTAATTTAGGTGTTGATAAGGAAATATTTGATGAGCTCCTAAAGCAGAAATCTCCAAAAGTAGTCCTAAAGTCCCAATCAGAGCGCATTGTTCAGTTTAATAGATTGTTGCTTTTAATGAATATAGATCAAGAGCAGCATGAAAAAGAAATACATACACTACATAATATAGGTCTTGCCATGGGACTTCCCCCATCTGCAATTGGGCAAGTTTTGGAGGTGATGCACAAATACCCAGATAAGGTTGTTCCACCAGATGTACTCATTAATATTTTTAAAGCTCATTACAACTAAGGACATTATGGCAGTATTATTTGTTAATAAAATGTCAAATTGACATGATATTTACAATGGTATAAGATTTGACTATAGTTGGTTGATTTGAATGTTTAATATAAAAATGAATCAACATGAGTATAGTAAAAAGAAATAGCTTGTTTTTTCCATCTTTAATGAATGACTTGGTAAGACCAGATTGGTTTGGAGGTATGGAAAATTTGAATACTAATTTACCAGCTGTCAATATAAAAAACAACACGGAGAATTTTGAATTGGAATTAGCTATTCCAGGAGGTAAAAAAGACGATTTTAAAATTGAAGTGGATAATGATGTTTTGACCATTTCCAATGAAGTGAAATCAGAAAATGAAGAAACCAAGGAAAATTATTCACGAAGAGAGTTCTCATATTCATCCTTTAAAAGAGTTTTTACACTACCAGAAACAGTGGACGGTACTAAAATTGACGCTGCTTACGAAAATGGAATTTTAAAGTTGACTTTGCCCAAAAAAGAAGAAGCTTTGCCAAGACCCAAACGATTGATTACAATCGGGTAAGTCTAAGGATAATATTAAAAGAGCACCTAACTAGGTGTTTCATGATGGTTGGTTTAGTTGGTTAGTTTGGAAGCGCGTTCCTGAACATTTTGTTCTGGGAGCGCGCTTTCTTTTTTAACCTTAACAATAAAGAATGCAAAAAGAACTGTGTTATTCCATTTGTTCATCAAGAACAGCGATACAGGACATAATGCCTTCTAAAAAGTTTCCAATTCTCAGATTCTCGTTTGGCGCATGAATGCTGTTGTCCGGATTAGGTATTCGCAAGGCTACGGCGGGCACGCCAAGTGTGTTTATAAAAGGACCAATAGGTTGTGACCCTCCCGTTGTTCTCATATTGATGTACTTATCATCAAACAATCTAGTCATTGCTCTATTCAGCATCTTACCCAGAGATGAATCAAATGACGTACGGAAAGGACTGGAACCTAGACGATAACTAAAGGATGCCAATTTTTTGTGTTTGGCTCGTTCTTCATCTGTTGGAATGGAGTCTACAAGATGAAAACCACGTTCAACAATATATGTCTTAAGAGATTCCATTAGTCTTTTTCCATCTGACTCTGGAACCAACCTCATATCTATTTCAGCAATAACTTCGGATGGAATAAGTGTTCGCACTTTCTGGCCGACCCAAGCGGCGTTTAATCCTCTTATGTTTAAAGATGGATATTGAAGCGATTCTTGATAGGTCTCTCCAACCATATCCGGCTGGGAAATTCCCAGGCTTGATTTGATTAGTTCCATATCTTCAGGAACCTGATTCAGCTTCTCCTTTTCAACAGTACTTAATTGAATACCATCATAAAATCCTGGAATTGTAACTATTCCATCCTCATTCTTTAAGGAACCCAATAGACGAGCTGTCTCAAAAACTGGATTTGGGGCAAAGTTTCCATATTGACCACTGTGCAAAGACCTTCTAGCACCAAAAACTTTTAGTGTAGCAGTTGCAATTCCACGGGCGCCATATGTAAGAGTAGGTAAGTTGGATAGATGTCTAGTACCGTCCATGATCAGTATGGCGTCAGCTTTAAGAAGTGTGCTGTAACTTTTGACCAAGCCTGGGAGGTCTGGTGAACCAAGTTCTTCTTGAAAATCCATGATGACCTTAATATTGTATTTTGGTGTCTTGCCCATTTTTCCCAAAACTCGCAGCGCTGAAATAAAGGCCATGGCAGGTCCCTTGGAATCTGATGCTGAGCGTGCAAATATTCTCCAATCCTTATCAAGGTCTTCCTTGTTTTCTACTTTAGGGACAATTACCCAGTTGTCACCAACTTTTTTCTTGATTACTGGTAGATAGGGGTTAGGTTGATCCCATGCCGAAGTATCAACTGGCTGACCATCAATCTGTAAATAAAACAACATGGTCTTTGCCTTTTTTTTATATGTTTTTTCTGCAAAAAGGAGTGGGGCGCCCGTAGTTTCCAATCTTTGGGTTTTAAATCCCAAATCAGAGAAAATGACTGTACATCTGTCTAAGTTTTGCTCAATGTGGTCAGTATAGTTACCATCATTGGGAATTAGTAAAAACTCAAATAAGTCCTTCACGGCATCTGGCAATGCATCTTCAGCAGCAGTTTCAATGTGTTTTTTGCTTAGACTTTGTGCTTGGGTTGCAAATACAAATAGCACATTGACGAAAACGAGTAAATAACGATTTGGTAAAAGGTTTTTTATCATGATTCTTGCAATATTTTGATTTCATCCCTTAGTTTGGCAGCTTCCATGAAGTTTAATTCCTTGGCCGCTTTTTCCATTTCTTTGCGTTTTCCCCGTATCATTTTTTCCTTTTGATCCTGGGTAAGATATTCCAAGTCTGGTTCGGCGGCACGTAATTCTTCTTTTTGGAAATGGTAAGTAGAAACAGAATTTTTTACCAAAGCGCTGTCCAAATTTTTGTTTAATGCTCTGGGTATAATATTATTTTCGGTATTATAAGTCATTTGTTTCTCTCTTCTGTAGTTGGTCTCATCTATGGTTTTCTGCATACTGGCTGTTATAGTGTCAGCATACATAATGGCTTTGCCATTTAAGTTACGCGCAGCGCGACCAACAGTTTGAGTTAAGGAGCGGTTGCTACGTAAAAACCCCTCTTTGTCAGCATCCAAAATGGCCACTAGTGATACTTCAGGTAGATCCAGTCCCTCTCTTAAAAGGTTTACCCCGATTAAAACATCAAAAATTCCTTTTCTTAAATCTTGCATAATCTCAACACGTTCAAGAGTGTCTACATCACTATGAATATAGCGACACCTAACATCAATTCTTGTCAGGTATTTTGCCAATTCTTCAGCCATACGTTTGGTCAAGGTAGTCACCAAGGTACGTTCATCTTTGTCAACACGCTGTTGAATTTCTTCAACTAAATCATCAATTTGATTTAAGCTGGGCCGTACTTCAATGATTGGATCCAATAGACCTGTGGGTCTAATTACCTGCTCTACATAAACCCCTTGACTTAATTGCAGTTCATAATCAGCTGGCGTAGCACTTACATAGATTACCTGATTTTGTAATGCTTCAAATTCTTCGAACTTAAGAGGTCTGTTATCCATTGCAGCGGGAAGACGGAAACCATATTCCACTAGGTTTTCCTTTCTAGAACGGTCACCCCCGTACATGGCATGAACTTGCGGAAGCGTTACATGGCTTTCGTCAATGATCATTAGAAAATCATCAGGAAAATAATCCAATAAGCAAAAAGGTCTTGTGCCTGGTTCTCTGCCATCCAGATATCTAGAGTAGTTTTCAATCCCAGAGCAATACCCGAGTTCTCTTATCATTTCTAAATCAAAATTGGTTCTTTCTTCCAAACGTTTCGCTTCAAGAGGTCTGCCTATTTCCTTGAAATAATCTATTTGCTTTACTAAATCATCTTGAATTAAATGAATAGCATTCTGAAGAATATCTGGAGAGGTGACAAACATATTTGCGGGATAGATATTCAGTGAATCATAGACCTCGATTACATTATTGTTAAAAGGATCTAGCGCTTCAATTTCTTCAATCTCATCACCAAAAAAGTGAATTCTAAACGCATGATCTGCATAACCTGGAAATACATCCACTACATCTCCCTTAACTCTAAAATTCCCATTTCTAAAATCGGCAGTAGTTCTAGAATATAGACTTTGTACCAATTGCTTAAGAAATTTTGTTCTTGAGATTACTTGATCTTTATGGATAGATATTACGTTCTTTTGAAATTCAACCGGGTTTCCTATACCGTATAAACAAGATACAGATGCTACAACGAGTACATCTCTTCGACCTGACAATAGTGAGGATGTAGCGCTTAATCTGAGTTTTTCAATGTCTTCGTTGATGGAAAGATCTTTTTCAATATAGAGCCCACTTGTTGGAATGTATGCTTCAGGTTGATAATAATCATAGTAAGAAACAAAGTATTCGATGGCATTGTTTGGAAAAAACTGTTTGAACTCTGAATATAATTGAGCGGCCAAAGTTTTGTTATGTGCAAGGACAAGGGTCGGACGTTGGGTTTCTTCCACCACATTGGCAACGGTAAATGTTTTTCCAGAACCGGTTACACCAAGTAATGTTTGATGTGTCTCTTTTTCGGCAATGCCATTAACTAATTGTTTTATGGCTTGGGGTTGGTCACCAGTTGGGCTAAATTCTGATACTACTTGAAACTTCATCGTTTAAAATTACGAAGCAAAAAAGTACTTAGAAAGAAAAATGTTACCGTCTTAACGCAAAATGACCTTTAAATTCTCGATTGTCAATTCCTATTGCCCGATACCAGTAGTCATTTGAAGGTAAAGGACGCCCATTGAATAAACCGTTCCATCCAATAGAATCTGCTCCAATTTGAGAAAGTAGCCTTCCGTACCTATCAAATATTGAAATTGATAAAATCTCAAAATCTTCAGCATTTGGAGGAGGTATAAATTGCCAGAAATCATTAAACCCATCACCATTTGGTGTAAAGAATTTTGGAAAGCCTTCAGAAATAAGATCTTGCTCTACGTCTTGAGCAAGAATACAACCGTCCTCGTTTTTATCCCTTACATACACTGTATTATCACCTAAAGGAACATTAGTGAATACGTTGCTGTCTTGATATGGGCCATTGATGTCATTTAAAGCAAAATCATACTGACTATTTCCGGAAACGTTTACCGTTAACCTCAGATTATCACCATCTCTTTCTACATCTATAGAGCTTATATTAGGACCAGGGATTACATCAACAGTAAATACTTGGGAGGTGGTACAGGGAATATTATTTCCGCTTGGGTCAGCAAAATTTGTAACGTCTAACCTATACAATCCTCCTTCTGATATTTCGGCTTCTGATGTTTCCGACAATAATTCTATTTCTGTTCCTCTGGAGGTAACGTTTGCCCATCTATACGTTTCAGCGACTACACTTGTTGATAAAGTGATGGGTTCTGAGTTTTCACATAAAGTAAAATTTACTGGAAAGTCAAGTTCAGGAAATAAGGTTACAAATTCACCATTTGAAGGATCTAGAAAAGGACCGCAGCCCACTGCGGTGGAAAAACTTTCTTGTATACAACCAGTAGCTTCTACTAGTTCATTGAAGGGTACAATGGTCATAAACAGTAAAGCATTGGGCTCAAAGTCAATAACGAATGTCCTTGCAGATCTAAAGATTCTATCCTTTACAATTTCATTTCCAAAAGGCGTGGTGCCAATGGTGACTTTATATCCAGTAGCACCTGGCACTTCCTCCCATTCCAACAAAGGTGTCAATGGTACGTTAGTGCCCCCGTCAATAGGGGATGTTAATCTTGTACAGTTTAAACTCTGGGCTATATCTGCAGTAAAAAAAGACTCCTCGATACAGTTTTGCGCTTCTCCGTTTTCATTTACCGGGATAACAGAGACAAATATTTCAGTATTTATAGGCAAATCTTGAGGTGGATTAAATGTCAACACATTACCAACGTTTGTTCTTCCAAAAATATCTGTTCCCCCAGGTGTGGTGCCAATACTCAAAATATAAGATAAAGCACCTGAGGAATAGCTCCAATTGATATTTGAGCGGAAGTTAATATCGGTGTCTCCATTTGCTGGATTGCGAATATTTGTACAATTAGGTGGAGTAACTACATCTTCTGTTCTAAACGAAATACTTGGACAGACAACATTTTGATTTTGATTGCTAAAGAAAAATAGTGTAATCGTAACAAATATTTCGGTATCATCCGGTAGCCCAAATGGAGGGGTGTAAGAAGTATTTGTTCCGACTGCAGCTTCACTTACTATATCTCTGCCTCCCGGGGTTGTACCAATCGAAATATTATAACTTGGAACACCTATGATTTCTTGCCAAGTTATTGTAGTTCCCACAGAAACATTATTAGCTCCTGCAACAGGGTTCAATAATCTTGGGCATGTTTGGGAAACAACCAAAAGAGGGGCCAATAAAAGCCCTATGTATAGCAATTTTTTTAACATTTGATAAAAAATCAAATACTTGTAACTAAATCATTTCTTTTTTCATAAACTAGCGCTTTAGGGCGAAATGCCCTTTAAACACTCTGCCATCTTCCAAGGCAACTTTAAACCAATAATCAGAGGCCGGTAATTCATTATTATTGAAAGTGCCATTCCAACCTTCTGTTCTTGGAGTTACTTGAGCCATAAGCATTCCAAACCTGTTGTAAATTGAAATAATACTTTGTGCCTGAAATTGATCATTGATACCTATTATTTGCCATGAATCGTTGATTCCATCGCCATTTGGAGTAAAAAATTTGGGGTATCCAATTACTGAAATCAAGTCCTTGGCAACACCGCATCCATTTTTATCCCTAACATACACTGTGATGAACCCTGGCAATATGTCTTCAAAAATTGGGGAGTCTTGATAACTAATGGCATCTAAGGAATACTCATAATCTCCGTCACCCGAAACAATTATTTCGACTAAATTGTCATCGGAGATATCTTCAACCAGCGTGTTTTCAATAACGGCAATATTGGAAGGAAGTACTTCAAAGCCAAATTCACTAAAACACTCAAAAATTCCATCATTCGTGGTATAACTATATCCTACTTCCAAAATATAATTACCGATAGAGGATATTTGTAAATCCTGCAGATTTCCAACTTGTTGAGGAGGTCCTCCTGTATTTTTGTACCAGCGATACAAATCAAAACCATCTGGAGCTTGTATTGGCAGAGGGGGACCATCGGTGCACCATATTATTTCACTATCAAAAGTAAAAGAAGGTGTAGGGTTAACGATTAGATTAACAACATCAATATCTTCACATTCATTTGTATCTTCTATTCTAACAAAAATAGACGTAGAAGAAGTTTTATAATCTCCAGAAATAGGATTTTGCTCTAGACTAACGTCTTCCAAGGATGTATAAAATGCAATGTCTTGATTGGGATAATTTGTTTCTTGAAAACTATTCAGATCAAAAGTCCCTTCCAAAAATTGATCCTCCGGAATATCATCACAAGTGTAGTAAAATAGTTCATCATTTGGATCCAAAACAACGGATCGCACTTGAAGTTCCAAATCGCCAAAATTCTCACATCCATTCTCATCTACAATTTTATATTGAATGGTCTGGTTAAATGGGGTAGAGTTAACATAGCCTATAGGATTGGTTATAGGGTTGTCCGAGTTTAAATCAGCAGCAGATTCGTAAAATGAAAAGGTATAAGCAGTATTGAATATTGCTTGTTCCAAGTTAAAGGACGTTAAACCATCTGTAGCGTTATTAGTGTCAACATCGCATTGTGTAAGAAAAATTGAAGGAGCTTCGGGCAGCGGGTTTACAGATATGAACCCTTCTCCAATTATTGGGCATTCCCCAGGGTCACTTAGTGTAATTTCCAAGCTATAACGCCCAGAATCATTTGCACCTGCAGAATTTATGGTTAATGTATTGCTGGAATTACTAATTGGGTTTCCATCTTTTTCCCAAGCATAAACTGCACCCGGAATATTTTCAGCTTCAAGTGTGAATGGTTCTCCTTCACAAATGGTCAATGATGTTCCTGTTGAGCCATCAGTATTTTTAACTATTTCAATTCTATCAAAAAAAGATTGAATAAAAGGAGGCAGTCCTTGTGTTGCATTCCTTCCATTTAGGGCAACGGCATTATGTCTATAATTTGCAGCATTGCCTTTTTCGTTTGGATTTTCTATGACTCCTAGATAAGGAGTTCCTATTAGATAGTTTTCGGCAATTGTTCTATATATTTTACCATTTTGCGCAAGTTGCAGTGCTCCTCTGTACATTGGTCTTCTATCAATCTCTTCTTCTGATGCTGAAATGTTTGGGGCCGTTAGGTCATATTGAACAAGTGATGAAGAGTGTCCTCCTACTTGACCGGCGGGTTCGTTATTGGAGGTATGGGCATATAAGAACCTTTGGTCTGGGGAAAACTCAATACCATAAGGAAATTTGTTTGGGGCTGATACAAGTATTCGATTCTGATTGGATAAAATCCCCGTGTTTACATCAAAATCATATAAATATAACCCAGAAGCTGAATTTGCACTTGCAAGTGTCTCTGCATCGGGTGAGAATTTTAAGTAACCTCTTGGATCAAGAACCTCCAGATTGCTAAACTTACTATTAACAGGTGTTGTGTTAACTCCGGTCGATGTTACTTCAAAGGCATGATAGGTATTGAATGGACCTGTGTTGGGGTTTTCAAGCCCAAGGGCGACTACCCAAATAGATTTGTCCAAACAGTTTTTTAAAACAGCAGATATTTTTTCTGAGCAGAATTTTAAAAGATTGATATTTTTTTGTGTTACGGCACCATTTCCTGAATTAAGGGAAAGATCAACAACCGAATAATTTAATCCGAAGTTGGGATCATTTTCAGCAGTAGAGGTATCAACTGTAAAGATGTATAGAATATTGGGGTCGCCTGGCTTTTGAACTATAATAGCAGATTGTGTGCTGGAAGGGTCGCCATAAAGTCCGGTTCCATTTTGCATAACGTTGTGGTTTCTATCAAAAACTCTAATACCGTCTGTATAGAGCAAAAGATTACCAACAGCGTCTGAAATTGAGGCACAACCTTCAAATGTGCTTATTCTGCCATCGGTGAGAGGTACAACAGTTCCGTCGTTGTTAAATTTTATTCCAGCACCATTTCCAAAATACCAATTAGACGTCTCTCCTTGACTAAAAACTGAAAAGGAAAATAAGAATGAAAGAAGTAAATAAATGTATTTATTTGACATTCAACGGATAAATAGTACCTGACAAGATACTATAAATCGCGCTTTTTCAATAATGCATAGGATAAATAGATAAAAAGAGCTGTCCAAAAGATGACTATGAAAAACTCGTACCAATACACTTGATAATCAAATTTCATATTCTCTCCTATTTGTTCTCCTATATTTTGTACAGCAGAAAGTCTAGTGAAAGGCTCTTTTATAAGATTCATCATAGACTCAAGTGGAAAGAAATCTTTAACAAGTTTTGCGTTTGGCCAACTCATAATTTTCCAGCCAAGCAATCCAAAAATTAGCTGTTCAAGAATTACCCATAATATTAAAAAGCCTAGTGCGAATGCCGATCTTTTCACAAAAATCCCCAGAAAAAGACAGAAAGAGAAGAACCCAACCAACTTCACGAAAAAGGCCAATAGGAACTCTAAATCAGAAAAGATAATAGAAAACTCATTGTAATCTGAATAGACAAGCCCTAAAATTAGGGATACAACAAAAACAAATACTGTGGAAATCAAAGAAAAAGATATGACGGTAAGAAACTTAGAAAGAATAAATTCTTTCTTGGAGAGGCCATCTATCAAATTTTGTTTAATAGTCTTATTGCTGTACTCGTTTGCCATCATAGAAACAATGACTATTGCCAAAAACAGCTTAAAAATTGCTGTTACAAATGTGTTGAAATGCCAGATGTAAGGAAAATTGAAAATTCCTTGATCTGCCAGATGAAATTTTACAGGACCAATATCAAACTTTATTGCTGCTATTAAAGCGATTGAGGTTAGAAGTAGAAAATAGGAGGTAATCAATATTTTACTTGCCCTATTATTCCAAAGTTTTATGAATTCTATTTGTAGTAAGCGTACCATTAGTTTTTTTGATTAATTGTTTTTGGTCAAGGCTAAAAATTGTTCTTCCAGGCTTTCTTTGCGTTTTACTAGATGAGAAAGTACCATTCCATTGTCAAAAAGCATTTTGTTGAGTTCTTCTGCATTCATTTCCTCTTTTAGAAAAGCTGTAATGGTGCCATTCTCTCGTGTAATCTTTCCAAAACTTGCATTTTTTTCCAACAATCCTTGCAGCTTTTCCATGTCTGAAGTCCTTAGCTCAAAGAAACCATGACTGGCCAACATACTATCTACGGGTCCCGAATAGAGTTTTTCTCCTTTTCTAAGTATTACAACATGAGAGCACACTTTTTCAACTTCATCCAGTAAATGGGAAGCTAGTAATATGGTTGTACCTTGACCAGCAATTTCTTTAATGATTTCCCTTATTTGATGAATTCCTTGAGGGTCTAATCCGTTGGTAGGCTCATCAAGAATGAGGATTTCGGGGTCATTCAATAGGGCAGAGGCGATAGCCAAACGTTGTTTCATCCCTAAAGAATAGGTCTTGAACTTGCTATCTTTTCGTTCCCAGAGACCAACCAGCTGCAACTTCTCTTCGATTTTGGTTTCTGGAACCTCTTTTATTTTGCAAACCAGTTTCAGGTTTTGAATAGCGGTCATATAAGGGTAAAAATTGGGTCGCTCTATAATGGCGCCAACCTTTTTTAAGGCATCATGGGTAGAAGTATTGCCTTCAAACCAGCTAAAATCTCCGGAGGTTCTGTTTACAACATTTAAAATAATACCTAAAGTAGTGGACTTACCACTACCATTAGGTCCCAAAATACCATAGACATTACCCTTTTCTATGGTAAAGGATAGGTCTTTAACTGCGGTGAGATAGCCGAATTTTTTTGTTAGATGATTTACGGTCAGTATTGTCTCCAAGGCAAAATCGTTTTTTGATTTGTTTATAGTAACTTGACGAGGTATTATGGATTTTGTTACAAAATAGGGAAAGAATGTCCGAGGAAAAATTAATGTCTAAGAAAAAGCCCGCATACCCAGTCAATAAAAAATTGGATGGATATCTGCATAGATACAATCGAAAAATTGAAATCCCCATTTTTTATGAAGACCTGCTACGATTTGCTGGCTCTGTTATTGTGTATGATTCTGAAGATGCAGATACACTTTGGGTGCGGGTATATTATTCTGATTCTGAACGAGAGGAAATAGATTTGAGCTTAAAGAGGGTTTATTCTATTTTACATTCAGATGGTAGCGATGGCATTCTGGAATACCTTAATGTGGACGCAGTTGACTATTGCACATTTGGAAATTCAAAACCCTTTAGAATCAAAATACGGAACATTTTAAATGATAACTACACCTATTTTTATGTAAAAAAAACGGATGCATCCAGGGTTTACGGTTTGGAGCTGGAGCATATGCTTTCACCTTACAATCTAAATTTTCTGGTCTATGGGGATACGCTAATTGAAGAACATATTGCCGGAATACCTGGAGATGTTTTTATTAGTGATTTTTTGCCCAAATGTAGTGAGGCAGAGAAGGCACAGCTGGCAAAAGAATTTGTAAAATTCAATGAACGTTGTATGATTCGTCTGTTGGGAGATATGAGGTCTTATAATTATGTAATTGTGCCAACACACGATTTTGATCATGTGGTGTATAAGATTAGGGCCATAGATTTTGACCAACAGTGTTTTGAAGGAAAATTAAAAGTGTACAGGCCGCAGTTTTTTAAAGAAAACTTTCAAATGGTGGAATTGGTAAGAACCAAACTGCAAAAACACTCCGTTGATCAGTATAAAATTGAGGAACGTTCTATTGTGGCCAAACGAATCTTAAGCTCTGGTAATCGAATTAAAAGACTAGTAAGTATAAGTAAAACGGATGATATTTCTTTGGAAGAAAACATTGATCAACTAAAACTTCAGATATACGAGCTAACTAAAGATCTCAATTTTAAAAAGAGCACCACAATGGGAGAGGTTTTATCCTTGGCCCTAGATTTTGTGAAGCGAAACTACCAAGATGTAAATGTGAAGCAGATTTTGAATAACGAACCTTAAGTCTTCTGCTCTTTATTGAAATACACTAGGTAATAATACATCTGCCGCTCTTCGTCCCAGCCTTTTTCTACAAATTTCTCAGCAGATTCTGGGTTGATAAAATCCATTTTTATCTGAATATTGGTATCTAGATTGATAACGTTTTTTATTTTTTTACGAGCATCGGAAACCGCTTTGTTGGCAATGTCAAAATTGGAAACGTCTTCAATACTAAACTTGGGCCCTTTTTCAACTTTGTAATGTTTAAATTCTGGAATAAGCTCAGGGTTTTCTATTACCTCATTTAAAAAGGAACTTTCTTCAAAAGCATCATTTTTGGCAAAATGGTTTACAGCTCTGTTCATAAAGAGTACCTCTTGCTGTTTGTCCTCAGCGGGAAGCACCACATCTTTTGCAAAATTTTGACAGAATTTCAAGTAGTTTTTAGTATAAAAGTTTTCATCGGTCAAAGGTGCCAATCCCAGAAAATTTTCTAACCAGTATTTGGCATCATAACGATTGCTATCTACGGATAATACTTTATATCCTTCTTCTTTATCTACATTGAAGATAATACAGCCCTTATCCAGTTTATTAATGTTGATACCTTGGCGTATCAAGAGTTCTAAATTTTGGTCTTTTTCCTTGAACTGTAAAAAATCATGCTTCAGTTCACTTTTAAAGATTCCAATGGCATCTGTCTTGTTATTGTCGATGACCATATCTGAAAAATGAACAATATAAACTTCACCACTTTTTATATGTGGGTGATTGGATTCCTCATAAAGCAGGGTAGTGATTTTTTTAGAAATTAAATGTGATTTTGAGCCATCCTCAAAAAATTCGGAAACGGACTTAAAAATCTCATTGAATTCCAAATCTACCTCATGTGAAAATTTAAAATAGTTCTCCTCTTTCTCCCTAAATGGCTTAAAAAAATATTCTTTTAACAGACCGGACATTTCATCATTTAATGAAAAAGGCTCTGCAGATAAGAAAATGGCTTCGTTTTTACTTTTATTGCCAACTCTGTGTAATGAAACACTTTCAATTTGGGCAGGATACAGGTTTAGCATATGTGTTTTTAATAGGTAGGTTAATTATTAGTTCCAGTTTTCATCAAAATCTAGGTCATCATAGCTGTCAAGTGAATCATCAAAGTCTATGGATGGTTTGGATTCAAACTTTTTTTCAGGTGGAGAATCTGGCAATTCACCAAAGCTAAACAATACGTTTGGATAAATTCTTCCATCTTCTTTATCAATAATATCTGCCAATTCAACAAAAAATGTCCACATACTGAAAAAATCGTATACGTAGATTAATTTTGGGTTTTGCTCTGTCATAACATCACTAAGTCCGGTCTCATTCATCAACCTAATATCAGAACCTGTTTCACTCATATCAAAAAGAGCGATTTCCTCATCTTGATTCCATTCTTGGTCACAAGTATAAAAAGAGGCCATCTCACTGCCTCCAAACCCAAAAGCTTGTGTAATAGCGTTATGAAAATCTTCTAAGGTACTGGCATCTTCCATTTCAATATCTCTAAAGATATCATCCTCAGCATCAAGTATTATCCTTATTTTATAAATCATCCCTGAATTTTTAAAATGGACGCAAAGTTACAACAAATAGTGTGTCATTTAGTGAACCTATGCAAAGTAAAAGTCATCGCCGCTAATAGAAAAAATGCCCCTATTTGATGGGCAAGCCCTAACCAAAGGGGCACAGCATAAATCAATGTGAATACACCCAACAAAAATTGCAAACCAACTAAAACCAATAAAGCATTGATACCGGTATCCTGCAATGCAGTACGTTTGGTCTTTCTGGTTTTATACCATAAGAGAATAACGATGCCAACCACTATATACGCTAGGTAACGATGTATAAATTGGACTCCACTTTTACCCTCTATAAAATTTTTAAGGAAGGGTTGTTGTTCTATATATACCGTTTCATGAATTAGTTTGCCCTCACTCATTAGCGGCCAATGATTATGGATAAATCCTGCATCTAAACCAGCTACAAACGCGCCCCAAACAATTTGAACTATAAGAATGAATAATCCAATTTGGAGTAAATTACGAATGCCTTTATTGATTTCTTTTTTTGATGGGTAAATCAAGTCCAACGCCACCCAAAAACTATAGGCAAAGGTCAAAAAAGCGGTGGTCAAGTGCGCTGCCAATCTATAGTGCGAAACATCTGGACGGTCAACTAACCCACTTTTTACCATATACCAACCTAAAAAACCTTGAAAGCCACCCATAAAGAGTAGTATTAGACATTTTTTTATGGTTGGTCTATCTAATTTTTTGGTTATCAGGAAGAAAACAAATGGAACAATAAAAACAATCCCAATAAACCTGCCAATGACCCTATGGAACCATTCCCAGAAATAAATGCTTTTAAAATCATCCAATGTAAAATGATAATTCAGTTTTTGGTACTCAGGATACTGTTTATAAAGGTCAAAAGCTTCTTGCCATTCTATCTCGTTCATTGGTGGCAGCGTGCCACTAATTAATTTATAGTCAGACATAGAAAGTCCAGAATGTGTTAGTCGGGTAATACCACCAACAAGAACCATGATAAAAATAAGGGCACAACCCAAAAACAGCCAATAGATAACGTATTTGTTGGTTTTCATTTCAACTGATCTTAAGATTCATTTTTTTGCCTTTATCTAACATAAACTGATATGCAGCTTCGTATTCATTGGGAATTTCGCCTTCCAAAATGGCTTCTTTTATAGCTTCTTTTATGATTCCGATCTCTTTAGATGGTTTAAGGTTGAATACCTGCATAATCTCTTCACCTGAAACTGGTGGTTGAAAATTACGGACATGGTCCCTTTCTTCTACCTCCACTATTTTTTTTCGAACAATTTGGAAGTTGTTCTTATACTTTCGTTGTTTTCTTGGGTTTTTTGTAGTGATGTCTGCTTCGCACAACGTCATAAGATCTTCTACATACTCTCCAGCATCAAAAACCAAGCGGCGCACCGCAGAATCTGTTATATGGTCTTCAGACAGAACAATGGGCCTTGAACTCATCAATACCATTTTTTGAACAAATTTCATTTTATCGTTCAGTGGCATTCTAAGTCTTTTGAAAAGTTTATAGACCATCTTTGATCCTACGAATTCATGTGCGTGAAATGTCCATCCAATTTTCTTATGAAAACGTTTGGTAGGTGCTTTTCCAATATCATGTAACAGCGCAGCCCATCTTAACCAAAGATCATCTGTATTTTCTGAAATATTATCCACAACTTCTAGCGTATGCCAAAAATTATCTTTGTGGCGTTGCCCTTCAATTTCCTCAATGCCCTGTAAAGCAGTAAGTTCAGGAAGAATGATTGGGAGCAAACCGGTCTGGTGCAACAACTTAAAACCAATGGATGGCTTTTTGCTTAGGATAATCTTATGTAGTTCATCTACAATTCTTTCCTTTGAAATAATTTTGATGCGGTCTTTGTTTTCGGTAATGGACTGAAGCGATTTTAACTCAATGGTAAAATCCAATTGGGTGGCAAAACGTATGGCACGCATCATCCGTAAAGGATCATCTGAATAGGTTATGCCGGGTTCTAGAGGAGTTCTAATCAGTTTTTTTTCCAGATCTCCGAGCCCATCAAAAGGATCTAAAAGCTGTCCATAGCTTGATTGGTTTAACGAGAAGGCCATGGCATTTATGGTGAAATCCCGTCGATTTTGGTCATCTTCAAGAGATCCATCCTCTACAACAGGTTTTCTACTGTCATGATGATAGCTTTCTTTTCTGGCACCCACAAATTCCAACTCTAGTTCTTGGTACTTAATCATGGCAGTGCCGAAGTTCTTAAAAATTGAAACTTGAGGCTTTCCTTTCAGTTTTGAAGCGACTTTTTTTGCAAGTTCAATTCCGTTGCCTATAACAACGATATCAATATCTTTTGGAGTGCCTCTTTTAAGTAAATAGTCTCTAACGAATCCTCCAATAACAAAAGAATCAGTGTCTAATTCTTGAGAAGTTTCTCCAATGAGTTTAAAAATGGGATGTTGTATTGCCTCTTTATAGAATTCCTGCGTCATTTTATTCCCTGATTACCTTGACCTGGCCATCATTACTAAGCTTAATTATAGATGAAGGGGAAGGATTTTCGTTTTCTAACTGCAAATTTACCACATAGTCTACTCCTTTTAAAATTTCTGGACTTATCTCTTTAAAATGATTGGGTGTAGGCCGGCCAGAAATATTAGCAGATGTAGATACGATAGGTTTTCCAAATTTATTGATTAGATATTGACAGAACTTATCAGATGCTACCCTAATGGCCAAAGTATTATCTTCTGCAATTAGATTTTTGGCAACACCCTTTGGGGAGTCAAAGACTATTGTGGTCGGTTTTTGTGCAAAATCCATGATGTCGTAAGCCACTTCTGGAACTTCTTTTACATGACGTTCCAACATAGCCTGATGGGCAACAAGACAGATCAAAGCTTTACTATCAGCTCTTTTTTTTAAATCATATACCTTTTTAACGGCTTCTTCATTAGTGGCATCGCATCCAATTCCCCATACAGTATCGGTAGGGTAGAGTATTAAATTACCTTCCTTTAGTTCTTTGATACAGTTGTTGATCTCTTCAATCAATTTTATGTCAATTTAAAGTTAAAGTGGTCATCCAAAGCTTGCCACTGAATTCTGTTTTTATCCTCTGTAATATTGGTTTTTTTCAAGGAGACTTTTTGAGAGCCCCAAATAGGAATAGGTTCTTTTTCGCTATTTTTTGCTTGAATGGATTTTGTTCCTTTTAATAGTGCCATTGCCTTAAACCATAAATCATCCGCTTTTGGCGCAAGTTTCATAAATAATGATTGATCATGAACTTGGTTGTCCAAAGAATTAATAGGATAGAGAGTACCACCTGCTCCAATAGGCAAAGTGTTGCCTTCATTTGTACATGGCCCATTTCCTGAACTCCATTTTTTATATGGTAATAATTCCCCATCACTATTATAAGAAATACATCTAGTTTGATTTCCTATGATTTCTGAGGGATTCTTTTGGTGAACTTCATACAATTTTGAAAGCCAATTTTTTCTGTACATCATATCATCATCACAGGTAACAATAATGGTATTGGGATATATGTTAAGGGTTTCAACCAGTTTTCTGTGAGAGCTGGTGTATTTTGAAAATTTAATTGAAAATATGGAACTGGCTAAATTCGAGAGTTTTTTTGGAATTTTATCTTCCAAATCCTCGTGTAACCAGAGTACTATTTGATCTGGCAGAACATCCTGGTTTAAAAGACTCCTAATGGTAAGGTCTACAATACCTAGTCTGGATGGGATTGAAGCCAGTGATACAATTACAGGAATCTGATTTTTTCCTTCTATGAATTTTTTCTTAGATGTAGTTGAAAGTTTGATATGATGAAAAAGAGAAACAGGTATTTCTTTTACTTTCATTGAGTGTATTTTAAAACACAAAATTAAGGATATGTGATAATATTTAATATTTCTATTTTTGTCATGATGAATGAAGATAAAAAGGACAATCCTAAAATATCAATTATAGTAAGCACCTATAATTCTGAAGAGTGGTTAAAAAAAGTGCTTTGGGGCTTTAATTGCCAAATCTTCAAAAATTTTGAAGTTGTAATTGCGGATGATGGATCTGGTCCTAAAACTAAGGAGCTTTTGGATGCTATTTCTAAAGAAGTTTTTTATAGAATAATCCACGTTTGGCAAGAAGATGATGGCTTTCAGAAATCGAGAATACTTAATAAATCTGTTGAAGCGTGCAATGCGGAGTATATTATAATGACGGATGGAGATTGTATACCAAGAGAGGATTTTACGGAAGTACACTATATAAATAAAGAGAAAGGATATTTTATTTCTGGTGGTTATTACATGCTTCCCATGAATATATCCAAGATGATTACATTGGAAGATATTAAACAACAAAATTGCTTTAATATTCAATGGCTAAAGGAAAAAGGTGTTCCAAAGACTTTTAAAAACAATAAACTTACTGCTAATGGATTGATATCTAAGTTATTGAATACTTTCACACCTACTAACGCAAGTTGGAATGGGCACAATTCTTCAGGTTGGAAAAAAGATATCTTAAATGTAAATGGTTTTGATGAGAGAATGCAATACGGAGGTCAGGACAGAGAATTGGGTGAGCGTATGTTCAATTTTGGTTTAAAATCAAAGCAATTAAGATATAGTGCTGTTTGTGTCCATCTTGATCACAAAAGAGGATATAAAACACCAGAATCCATTGCAAAGAACACTGCTATAAGAAGGGAAACAAGAAACAAGAAACTTGTATGGAGTCACTATGGCATTACCAAATAATAGGTAAGCTCATTTTTCTTTTCCAATCTTTTTAACTCTCTATATCTTTCCAAAACGCCAAGAGCATTCAGATACGAAATAGTAATACCTTTTTTGCCATCCAAGAAGCCTAATCTTAGAACATAATGATTAAAGAACTTCCAAATGGGTTTAATTGCCATAGAGATGTAATTGAAGTGCTTTTCCTTATAAAAAGCCTCTTTAGCTTTTAATTGACCGTAGCGAAGCATTTTACCTTTATAGTCTTCGTAATTCTTGTAGCAATAATGAATAAGTTTTTCTTTAAGAATGCAAGAATTTCCATTAACCTCCAAGGTTTCATGTACAATCTTTTTATCAGTAAACCTTGCTTTACTCTTTCTAAATAATCTATGGTTTTTATCTGTCTGCCAACCACTAAAATTTAGAGGGGTATTTTGAAACATAAACTTACGATAGAACCAATATGCCTCACAAGCATTAGGATTGTTTATTGTTTCGGTTATTTCCTTTTGGAGTTTATCTTCAACAACTTCGTCCGCATCTACAAAAAGTACCCAATCATTTGTAGCCTGTTTAAGGGTAAATGATTTTTGCGCTGTAAAATTCTCAAACGGATTTTGAATTACTTTGACTTTGGGGTGTTTTTGTAGGTATTCGTATGTGCCATCATTACTGAAGGAATCAACAACGATGATTTCATCTGCAAATGAAATGGAATTTATACATCTTTCAATGTAACCCATCTCATTGTAAGTTATGATTAACGCGGATAATTTTTGCTTTGGGGTGCTCAATCCAGCCATATTTATTGGTATTGGTATTAGGTGTCCACAAAATTATAACAAAAAAATACAAGGAAAATTGTTTTTAAGTGTAATTTTCTTACACTTTGGAGATTTTCGAATATCCTTTATTTTTCAGTAAAATTTTAAAAATCTAGGTTGTTGTTGAATTCAAAAGATGATAAAAAGACAAATGGTTGCTTGGTTTAGAAAGAAAAATTAAATGATTTCAAACAAAATAATGGACAACTTACCTGAACCAAAAGTAAAAAACACCAAATACAACGACTAAACAGCTACATCATGTTCCCTTAAAGCATTATTTAATGATGTTTTCTTGTTGGTACTTTCCTTTCGTTTTCCAATAATCAAAGCACAAGGTACTTGAAACTCTCCCGCAGCAAACTTTTTGGTATAACTTCCTGGGATGACCACAGACCTTGCTGGAACTCTACCTTTTAGTTCCACAGGTTTTTCTCCAGTAACATCAATAATTTTTGTAGATGCTGTTAATACCACATTTGCACCTAAAACAGCTTCTTTTTCTACTCGTACCCCTTCTACAACAATACACCGAGAACCAATAAAGGCATTATCCTCAATGATGACTGGAGCGGCTTGTAAAGGTTCCAGAACACCGCCAATTCCCACACCACCACTCAAATGGACATTTTTACCTATTTGTGCACAACTGCCCACGGTGGCCCAAGTATCCACCATAGTGCCTTCATCTACATAGGCGCCAATGTTAACATAGCTTGGCATTAAAATGGTTCCTTTGGAAATATAAGCACCATGTCTGGCAACGGCATGTGGAACTACACGCACGCCTTTTTCTTTATATCCTCTTTTTAATGGGATTTTATCATGATATTCAAAAATACCAGCTTCCAAAACTTCCATTTTTTGAATTGGAAAATAGAGAACAACAGCTTTTTTAACCCATTCGTTGATTTGCCAATCATTTTCTTTGGGTTCGGCACATCTTAGTTCACCCAAATCAATCAGATTAATTACCTCTCTGATAGCATTTTGGGTTTCTTCTTCTTTTAATAAATCCCTATTGTCCCAAGCATTTTCTATAAGTGCTCTTAGCTGTGTCATTTTTTTTAAATTTTGACAAAGATAATCTGCAGATTAGAATATTACGGCTTATTTTAAAAGCATAACATTTTTAGGTTTATTTTTGCCAAAATTTTAGACTTGGCAAGAATTTTGGCTTTGGATTATGGAAAAGTAAGAACAGGAGTAGCGGTTACGGACGAACTTCAGTTAATCGCCTCTGGATTAACTACGGTTGAGACAAAAGATTTGATTTCTTTCCTTGTTGATTATATTGAAAAAGAAAAGGTTGAAAGCTTTGTGGTGGGACTTCCAAAACAAATGGACAATACACCATCGGAATCCGAAG
Organism: uncultured Allomuricauda sp.; assembly: GCF_947499585.1. Lineage (GTDB taxonomy): Bacteria > Bacteroidota > Bacteroidia > Flavobacteriales > Flavobacteriaceae > Flagellimonas. The sequence continues at coordinate 390,420 of NZ_CANMOO010000001.1, forward strand.
AATTAATTCAACCTTTTTTAAAGAAGTTGTCCGCTAAATTTCCAACGGTACAAATAGAGCGTCAAGATGAACGCTTTACCTCCAAAATGGCATTTCAATCCATGTTGGATAGCGGAATGAAAAAGAAAAAACGACAGAATAAGGCTATTGTTGATGAAATAAGTGCAACACTTATTTTACAGGCATACCTTAATAGAATTTAGTTTTTATGATTTTACCCATAGTTGCATACGGAGAACCTGTTTTACGTAAAGTAGGAAAGGATATTACCAAAGAATATCCCAAGTTGGAAGAGTTGATAACTAATATGTGGGAGACCATGTATAACGCTCATGGTGTAGGTTTGGCGGCACCTCAGATAGGGTTGCCCATCCGTTTGTTTTTGGTTGATACAACGCCATTTTCAGATGATGAGGATTTAAGCAAAGAGGATCAAGAGGCCTTAGAAGGTTTTAAAAAAGTATTTATTAATGCTAAAATTGAAGGTGAAACGGGTAACGAATGGGATTTTAACGAGGGTTGTTTAAGTATTCCAGACATTAGGGAAGATGTAAGGCGTAAACCGGAAATTACCATAAGCTATCTAGACGAAAACTTTAAACCGCATACTGAAACGTATGATGGTCTTTTGGCAAGAGTTATTCAGCATGAGTATGACCATATTGAGGGTATTCTTTTTACCGACAAGCTTTCTTCATTGAAAAAAAGGCTTTTAAAAAGCAGATTGGATAAAATTTCAAAGGGAAAAATTAGTATAGATTACAAAATGCGGTTCCCCAATATCAAAAAAGGGCGTTAAAAAAAACCACGTTTGGGATAAAAGTATAATTTTGCGCGCATAAAATAGAAAAGATGGTACTGGACAAGATTTTATCAATTGGTGGTAAACCTGGACTTTTTAAGTTGTTGACTCAAACAAGGAGTGGTTTTGTTGGAGAATCTCTCTTAGATGGGAAACGAGTAACCGTTGGAATACGCAGCAATGTAAGTGTGTTGTCTGAAATAGCCATTTACACTCTTGAAGAAGAAGTGCCGCTTAGAGAGGTCTTTCAAAAGATAAAAGAAAAAGAAGGTGGCAAGAAAACCAGCATTAGCCACAAGGTGGAAAAAATACAACTTGAAGAATACTTCTTTGAAATTCTACCCAATTATGATGAGGATAGAGTATATACCAGTGATATAAAGAAAATTATTCAATGGTATAATATTCTAACGGAAAACAAAATCAATGACTTTTCCGATTCTGATGATGAAGAGGTTTTGGTTTCCTCATATGAGGAAGAATAACCGCTATTCCCAATCCACCAACTTGGTTGGATAATAATTTACATTCATTCGATTTAAAAAAGGAACTTGTCTGACGAGACGCTCTCTATAGTCTTCCCAGTTACAATTTTCTGAAGTGGACCAACCCAATTCAGCATAACCAATTGCTCTTGGAAAAGCCAAATACTCTAGCTCTTCACTATTGGAAATGGTCTCTGACCAAAGAGGAGCTTCAATACCTAAAATACTTTCAATAGATAGACCTTCAACATATGTTTCGGGATTCCATTTGTAAGCAACATCAACAGGGATAAGTCCTGCCCAATCTAAACCAAATTTAGACAATGAGTCATATTTCATGTCCAAATAAGTCTTTTCGCCAGGGGATAGAACTATTTTAGAACCATTTTTAGCGGCCTTTAGAGCATTATGAGGTTCATTCCATAGTTGGGTAACGGTTGATGCACTTATGTTTCCCTGAGCAATCTCATTCCAGCCCATCATTTGTTTACCATGCTTTTGGACAATCTTTTCGACCTTTTCAACAAAATGGATATAATCTCTTTTTTTGGTCACGTGGCTTTCATCTCCACCAATATGAAAATAAGGTCCCGGAGACAGAGAAGCAACCTCTCTGATCACATCGTCCAAAAATGAATAGACAGTATCTTTTCTTGCATCAAAAGTGCTGAAACCAACACGGGTACCTGTATAGGCTTTTACTTTTTTACCATTTCCATTTAAAATAGGATAGCTTAAAGAAGCTGCATTCGTATGTCCCGGCATATCAATCTCTGGGATAATAGTGATATGTCTTTGGGCAGCGTATTCTACTAGTTCCGTATAGTCATCTTGTGTGTAATAACCTCCAGTACCTCCACCAACTTCAGTTGCACCACCAATTTGGGTAAGTTTGGGCCAGGATTTTATCTCAATTCGCCACCCTTGATCATCGGATAGGTGGAGATGCAGAACGTTGTATTTGTAATAAGCTAGTATGTCCATGTACTTTTTTACCTCTTCAACAGTGAAAAAGTGCCTAGCAACATCTAACATGGCTCCTCTATATTCGAATTTAGGTTCGTCTAATATTTTTCCTGTCGGAATCAGCCATAATGGATGATCTGTGAGCGTGTCGTTGCTTTTTTCAGGAATAAGCTGTCTTAAGGTCTGTATTCCTCTAAATGCGCCTGCTGCAGTTTTTGCATTTAAAAAAATAGAATCTTTTTTAATATACAACTGATAGGATTCCGGAGTTTTTAAATCAACACTATCGGATTGGTTGATGTATATAAACCTGTCTATGGATTCTTCACTATTGCTGGTATTGATTGCAATATCCAAATCTGTTTTCAACTTTACTTTTTCTAAGAGAAATTGTCCGACCTGTTCAAAATTAGAATCTGTACTGGAAGTATAGATGACCGTGTTTTTAGATAAGCCAAATGCACTATTTGTCGAAACTGTTTTTAACGGCTTTGGGATCAAAGCAGTTTTTGAAAGGTCAGTTTTTGGAAAAATTATTTCTTTCTTTTCTAGCTGGCAAGCGGCCATGAAGAGAATGGCGGTAAAAATCAATACTATTCTAGATAACATGTTTAAGGATTGGTTTTGTTCATATAATTTTTGATGACCTCATACCAGAGATCATACCCTTTGACGTTCATATGGAGTCCGTCTTCTATAAAAAGATCGGTTTTTAATTTTCTTTTGTTAAGCATAATATTCCAAACATCAGCAAATTCAACACCATTAGTGTTAGAAGCCAATTTGGAAAGTTGTTTATTTAAACGTTTGTACCTACCCTTTAAATGCCACCGAGAAATACTTGGTTTTGCTGAGATAAGAACAATTTCCATTTCTGGCCTTTTTTGATGCAAGTCTTCTAAAATATCTTCCATTGTACCAATAATGGCTTTGGGTTTTCTTTTTGCACTGATATCATTATCTCCTTCATAAATAAAGACCTTGATTGGAGTGTAATTGAGAATCAGTTCATCTAAAAAATGTTCTAAATCAGAAGATTGAGATCCTCCGAAACCGGTATTCAGAATCTGGTGTTCAGGAAATCTTGTTTGCAGATCTTCCCAAAGACGAATGCTGGAACTACCGGTAAAAACAATGGTGTTCATTGAGGAATCCCAAATGGAATCTACCCTTTGCTGCACCTCTTTTACCTCATTGGCAAATGGAAGGCTTTCTTGGGCGTTTATAGTAAATACTGATAAAAAGAGAAGCGGTAAATATTTTATCATTTTCTAACCAATTAGTTTAAAACAAATGTTCCAGTTAAACCTTCCTGCGAGTTTGTTCCTACCATAACTCCAAAAGTTCCCGGTTCAACCACAAACTCATAATCATGATTATAGAAACCAAGTTCTTTATCTGTCAAAATAAACGTTACTTTTTGCGAAGCTCCTGGGGCTAAACTGATTTTCTGGAAACCTTTCAATTCCTTCACAGGTCTAACTACGCTAGCAACTTTATCATGGATATAAAGCTGTACCACTTCCTTTCCTGTCACTTTTCCTGTGTTCTGGATGGTGGCGGAGACTTCAATGCTATTTTGATTGTTTGTGTCAATCTCCAAATCGGTGTATTTGAATGTGGTGTAACTTAATCCGTACCCAAAAGGAAACAACGGCTCATTTTTTTCATCACCATAATGTGTCCAAAATACTGTAGATTCTGGGTCGGGTCTTCCTGTACTAAAATGGTTGTAGTAAATAGGTACTTGGCCAACGCTTCGTGGAAAGGTCATCGGTAGTTTTCCGCTTGGGTTGTAATCTCCAAACAACGCTTCAGTTATGGCATTCCCCGCTTGAGAACCTAATTGCCATGTTTCTAAAATAGCAGGTATATTTTCGGCTTCCCAATGAATGGCCAGAGGCCGCCCATTCATTAATATCATTACTATATTTTTATTGACTTCATGGACTGCTTTTAATAAATCCAGTTGTAATCCGGGTAAATCCAATTGAGTACGACTACGTCCCTCTCCGCTTTGGAATCCATGCTCTCCCAAGACCATTAGAACGACATCGGATTCTTTGGCAAGAGCAACAGCTTCTTGCATGCCTGAAGTATCTGTTTCGTTTACTTTTACTTCATTTAAAAAATTAGCTTCTTCATTAAATATTCTAGGGCCTTGTTCGTAAGAGAAATTTATTGACTGATTTTTTAAGCCTTCTAAGACAGAAACCCCGGTATTATTATCAGAGCCCAACCGCCAGCTCCCAAGTGAACTATTGTTATCATTTGCCAATTGACCAATAACTGCTATTTTTTGCTGGTCTTTTTTAAGAGGAAGAAGATTGTCATCGTTTTTTAAAAGTACAATTGATTTTAGGGCCATGTCCAAAACAGCAGCTTGATGATCTTCATGGTATAGTTCTTCTTTTTCCCTTTCTTCATTACAATATTTGTATGGGTCTTCAAACAAGCCCAATTCAAATTTTACTCTTAGAATACGTCTTACTGCATCATCTATTAAACTTTCATCAACCTTACCCTCTTTTACATTTTCCACCAAATGCAACACGTAAGCGGATGATTCCATATCCATATCTGAACCAGCTTTGACTCCCAATTCTGCAGCATGTTTCAAGTCTTCTGCAAATCCATGTGGTACCATTTCGCCAACGGATGACCAGTCTGATATTACAAAACCATCAAAACCCCACTTTTCTTTCAAAATGTCTCGTTGTAACATTTTATTGCCGGTAACTGGAATTCCATTAAGAATATTAAAACCATTCATTAAAGTTTTAACATCGGCATCTACCGCAGCTTTAAATGGAGGTAATACAGCGTTGTAAAGAGTGGAAGTGCCAATATCGGCCGTATTGTACTCTTTGCCAGCTTCAGCAAAACCATAAGCAGCAAAATGTTTGGCACAGGCAGCAAGAGTATTGGGCTTAGAGAGGTCATCTCCTTGAAAACCCTTAACACGGGCCTTGGCAATTTCTGCACCTAAATAAGTATCTTCTCCACCACCTTCCATAACACGACCCCAACGAGGGTCCCTAGAAATATCCACCATAGGTGCAAAAGTCCAATTTAGTCCTACAGCCGAGGCTTCTTGAGCAGCGATTTTTGCAGAATTTTCAATAGCTTCCATATCCCAACTGGCAGCTTCCGCCAAAGGTATTGGAGCTAGGGTTTTGTATCCATGTATAACATCATATCCAAAAATTAGAGGTATGCCTAAGCGGGTTTCTTCTACTACCAGTTTTTGCAACTTTCTTACTTCTTCCGTACCAACAACGTTTAGCATAGAACCAACAAGCCCTTTTTTAAGGTGCTCATATTTGATTTCTGCATTGCCACCTTGTGGAGCTGGACCCGTAACATCCCAAAAACCATTGTATTGGTTCATTTGACCAACCTTCTCCTCTAAGGTCATTTGTTGTAATAATGAATCTATATTTTTCTCTATACTTTTTTCTTGAGCCATAACGCAATTGTTAAAGGGTGCAAAGTAAAGTGAAATTATAAGAAGATAGTATAGGTTAGCTTTCATGATTTTAAAAAGTGTTGATAGTCGTCTAAATTAAGCTGAAAACTATCACTCCGTAATATACGGTCTTTGTATTTTTAGATAAAATTTTATAGATGAATGCAAGAGCTGAGCAGTTAAAGGCTATTGATAGGCTGCTGAACATAATGGATGAGTTACGTGAACAATGTCCATGGGATAAAAAACAAACTATGGAATCTCTTAGGCATTTGACTATAGAAGAAACGTATGAACTGGGCGATGCTATTTTGGAAAACGATTTGGAAGAGGTTAAGAAGGAGCTTGGAGATTTGTTGTTACATATTGTTTTCTATGCCAAAATAGGGTCAGAAACCAAGGATTTTGATATTGCAGATGTCGCTAACGGCATTTGTGAAAAACTAATCAATAGGCACCCACATATTTATGGAGATGTAAAGGTTGAAAATGAAGAGGAGGTAAAACAAAATTGGGAAAACATCAAACTCAAAGAGGGAAAAAAAAGTGTATTGGAAGGGGTTCCCGATAGCTTGCCCTCAATGGTGAAAGCAAATAGAATTCAGGAGAAAGTTGCCGGAGTGGGATTTGATTGGGAGCACCCAGAACAGGTTTTTGAAAAGGTAAAAGAAGAACTCTCAGAACTACAAGTAGAAATCAAGCATGGAAATCCAGACCGATTGGAATCTGAGTTTGGAGATGTCCTTTTTTCTATGATTAATTATGCTCGATTTTTAGATATAAACCCTGAAAATGCTTTGGAAAGAACCAATAAAAAATTTATTAAAAGATTTCAATACTTAGAAGAAAAGGCCAAGCAAGCTGGAAAATCTTTAAAAGATATGACCCTAGCAGAAATGGATGTTTTTTGGGAAGAAGCCAAAAAAGTATAAGTTTTTCATTTGCAGACATTTGGTATCTCGTATTTTCTATAGATTTATGTGTTTAAAGAATTGAATATGAACATAGAAAGTTCAATTAAATATTGTTTGATAATTTTTACTCTGACTGTTGTTACAGCGTGCAATTCAAAAAAAGAAGTAATTGAAAAACCGAATATTCTTTTTATTCTTTCAGATGACCATACTTCTCAAGCTTGGGGACTGTATGGAGGTATTTTAGCAGATTATGTAAAAAACGATAACTTAAAACGTTTGGCGAGTGAAGGAGCAGTATTGAACAATGCTTTTTGTACCAATTCCATATGTACCCCAAGTAGGGGAAGTATTCTTACTGGCCAGTACAGTCATGTAAATCAAGTTTATACCTTAAGTGAACCTTTGCCAAAAGGTCACCCCAATATAGCCAAGACGCTCTCTGAAAATGGATACCAAACCGCGATAATAGGCAAGTGGCACTTGGTTGGAGAACCTGAGGGTTTTGATTATTTTAATGTGTTGCCTGGCCAAGGGCTCTACTGGAACCCCATTATGAAAACCAAGGAGAATTGGGTAGATGGATATAATGCAACTCGAGGCAAAGAACATAAAGGGTTTTCAACAGATGTGATTACGGATTTGACTATTTCACATATTAAAAAACGTGACACCACCCAGCCTTTTTTGATGTTCTGTAACTTCAAAGCGACTCATGAACCATTTGATTATCCAGAAAGATTTGCCTCTTTGTACGAGGGTATGAAAATACCTGAACCAGAATCATTGCTCGACTTTGGCAAAGAAACCACAGGAAGAACTTTTGGAGGGCAGATTTTAGAGAGATTGGGCGCGCGTTGGGAGCAAGCAACGAAAAACCCTGATAAATTTTGGACAGATTACCCAGGATTACCATATTCCTTAGAAGGGTTGGACAGTATACAAAAACGAAAAAAGATTTATCAAAAACTGGTCAAGGATTTTATGAGAAGTGGTGCCGCTATAGATGACAACATTGGAAAATTACTCGATTATTTAGAAGAAGAAGGAATAGCTGATAATACTATTGTAGTTTATACGGCCGATCAAGGATATTTTCTTGGCGAGCATGGTTTTTTTGACAAAAGACTCATTTACGAAGAATCCCTTAGAATGCCTTTTGTCATTAGATATCCAAAAAAAATAAAGAAAGGGCAGCGAATTGATGATATAATTCTAAATATTGATTTTGCACCTTTATTGGCGGATTATGCAGGGATTGAAAGGCCCGGTTATATGCAGGGGAGAAGCTTTAGGGATATACTAGAGGCTAATGCACCAAATGACTGGCGAAAGCAGATGTATTACAGATATTGGTTGCACCATCCTCATAGACCCGCTCATTTCGGTATTAGAGATAATCGCTACAAATTGGTATTGTTTTACGGACAGGGTTTGGATAAAAAAGGAACATCGAACAATACGACCAAACCAGAATGGGAGTTTTATGACCTTATAGAAGACCCTAAAGAACTTCACAATGCCATTCATGAAGAAAAATATACATCCATAATTAAGACCATGAAAAAAAGTTTGCAGGATGAACGTATAAAGTATGGAGACCTAGACGAGGACTACCCAGTAATGAGTGAGATATTGAACACTGCTTTTGAATAAACACCGTTCTAAAAACCGCTAAAACTGTTCGGTAAGGGCCATTGTAAACTGTATCTTTGGCAACTTAATTAAAATACGATTGCTACAAAGTTATTTTAAGGAATTCCGTTATAACCTAAAATTGGCCTACCCTGTAATTTTGGGGATGCTTGGACATACCTTTGTTGCATTTGCAGATAATATTATGGTTGGCCAGCTGGGTACCGCAGAGTTGGCTGCAGTATCCCTAGGTAATAGTTTTGTTTTCATAGCAATGTCTTTAGGTATTGGATTCTCCACTGCAATAACCCCTTTGGTTGCTGAGGCGGATGGAGCAGGCAGCAAAACTGATGGCAAAAGTGCTTTAAAACATGGGTTAGTACTGTGCACAGGACTGGGGTTATCACTTTTTGGAATCATACTTCTTTGCAAACCACTTTTACATTATATGAAGCAGCCCCCTGAGGTGGTGGAACTTGCTATCCCTTATTTGGAGTTGGTTGCTTTTTCTTTGGTTCCACTGATTATATTTCAAGCGTTCAAACAGTTTTCAGAAGGACTTTCCCAAACCAAATACCCAATGTATGCTACGATTCTGGCAAATGTGGTCAACATTGTCATTAACTACCTACTGATTTTTGGGTCTTTTGGATTCCCAAAAATGGGAATTGTAGGAGCCGCTATTGGTACGCTGGTTTCTAGATTTATAATGGTAGGGTATATTTGGTTTCTATTGAAGCGAAAAGAAAAGTTTGAAGCCTATGTAACTGGTTTTAATTTTAGGGTGATTGAAAAAAAGGTCATTAAAAAGATAGTCAGTTTGGGATTTCCGTCTGCACTGCAAATGTTTTTTGAAGTAGCTATTTTCACTGCCGCCATTTGGTTAAGTGGCGTATTGGGGAAAAATGCCCAAGCGGCAAATCAGATTGCACTGAACCTAAGTAGTATGACCTTTATGGTTGGCATGGGGCTGAGTGTTGCGGCAATGATAAGGGTAGGAAACCAGAAAGGACTTCAAAATTTTAAAGAGCTACGAAGAATTGCTGAATCTATCTTTTTTCTAACGTTTTTGTCAGAAATAGTCTTTGCTGCTGTTTTCCTTATAGGAAGATACTGGTTGCCTACCATTTATTTGGATGTGGATGATGTGGTCAATCAAGTAGATAATACCGAGGTAATAATTATTGCTGCCAAATTATTGTTGGTTTCTGCGTTTTTTCAAATTTCAGATGGTATCCAAGTAGTGGTTTTAGGGGCGTTAAGAGGTCTACAGGATGTTAAGATACCCACGTTGATCACGTTTATTGCCTATTGGTTGATTGGATTTCCCGTTAGTTATTATTTTGGATTATTTTCTGAATATAAAAGCACGGGCATTTGGATGGGTCTGTTGTTAGGGCTAACTGCATCAGCAGTAATGTTGTATATTCGATTCAACTATTTGACTAAAAAATTGATTAAAAGTTAAACTAGATTCCAACTATTGGAATGCAACTTGAATAAAATGGAATTACCTAAATTTCTATTAGGAGACAATACAGATCACCCCGATTCAATTTTTATTGTCCATACGGAATATCCTCGTTTTATCATCAACCTAGAAAATGATGAAGTAGAATGGTTGGAAGAATTCTCAAAAGAAGATGAAGAAGAGTTGTCTGCTGAGGTAGAAATCCAAATAGAAGCGGCCACAGCATTTTACGATAGAGAAGTATCCAGATATGATGCGTAAAAATGCTTGAACAACTCATACAATTTGACAAAGAAGCTTTTTTATTCCTAAATAGTTTAGGAACAGAAACATGGGATGGTTTTTGGATGTTTATGACCAAGACCAGAAATTCGGCCCCTCTTTATATTCTATTGCTCTATTTATCCTTTAAGAATTTTGGATTGAAGAAAACAGCTGTGATTTTGGTAAGCATAGCCTTATTGATTACTTGCACAGATCAATTGTCTAATTTTTTTAAATATGGTTTCGGTCGTCTAAGGCCATGTCATGATCCTGAAGTAAACGGCATCATGCGTTTGGTAAAGAGTTATTGTGGAGGAAAATTCAGTTATTTTTCTGCGCATGCGGCCAATTCTTTTGCTCCTGCCACCTTTTTTTCCATTTTGTTTTATAAAAAAGTGAAATATATTGGCAATGTTCTCATTTTATGGGCTTTTATTGTCGCCTACAGTAGAATTTACATAGGAGTTCACTTTCCTTTGGATGTTATTACAGGAATTGTAATTGGTGCTGTTTTTGGATGGTTGTTTGCCAAGTTATCTATATTTGCATTCCAAAAAATAGGGACATGATATCTTCAGCCAGATATTGGTTTTTGCTTACCCTTGTAGTTCTGGTATACATTGCTGGAATGTTCGTGACCCTTTTTGAGAACGATTCGGCACAATTTGCGGTAATGGCCATGAGAATGGTTCAGGAAAATGATTTCTTCAGTTTAATCAAAGGCACAGAAGAATATTTAGATAAGCCCCATATGCACTACTGGTTGGCTGCTTTGTCATTCAAAATTTTTGGCATCTATGACTGGGCCTATCGAATTCCTGGAATTTTGGCCATTCTTTTAGGAGCTTATAGTTGTTATGGATTAGGGAAGTTACTCTATAACCAGGATATTGGTAAGTTTTCTGCACTTATTTTCATGACCGCCCAAACAATTGTGTTATCCAATATAGATGTTCGTACAGATGCAGTGTTAACCGGTTTTACCATTTTCGCTATATGGCAACTGGTCTTATATATTGAAAAAAATGCACTCCAAAATATTATGCTTGGCGCCCTTGGAGCAGGTATAGCCTTTTCCACAAAGGGGCAGATTGCTTTGGTTGTGATTGGTATTTCTATTCTGTGTCATTTAGCGTATACCCGCAAATGGGAACGTTTGTTAAGTTGGAAAGTCTTAATAGCTTTATTGGTTTTTGGAATTACGATAACACCAATGTTGTACGCGTATTATGTGCAATTTGATCTTCACCCAGAAAAAGTTATTCGAGGGAAGAGTAACCGTAGCGGAATCTTTTTTATTTTTTGGGAACAGAGTTTTGAAAGATTAAGCGGAGAGGGTGTTGGTAAGAATAGCAATGATTTCTTTTTCTTTTTCCATACATTTTTATGGGTCTTTTTACCATGGACTGTATTGGCTTTGATTGCATATTGGCGCAGGGCAAAGGTATTCTGGAAAATGCGATTTGCATACAGACCGCAATTTGAATTTTTAACCTTTGGAGGAATTACCATTCTATTTTTTCTTATAAGTTTCGCTCAATTTAAACTTCCGCACTATATAAATATTCTAATACCGTTGTATTCCATTTTAACAGCATCCTATTTGTATAGTTTGTATCACCATGCCAAGCATTCTATTATAAAAGGGATTTTGGGTGTTCAATATTTTATCCTCAGTTTGGTATTTATTTTCACGTTATTGGTGTGTTTTCACGTTTTTAAGTTTGAATACATTCACTGTTATATAATACTATTGATTGTGCTTGCGGTGATAACCTATTTCTGTCTTAAGAGAGAAGCATATTACATGCGCATTATTACATTATCAGTCTATAGTTCCTTGTTGTTGAATGGTGCAATGAACACTCATTTTTATCCTTCCTTGTTAAAGTATCAAGCAGGTTCTACAATGGCGGAAAAAATTTCTGAACATAATATTCCGGTTGATAAAATCTATAAGATTTCTGAAAGACATACTTGGGCCTTGGATTTTTATAACCGAAACCCTGTAAACATTATTTCCAAATCAGAATTAACGGATAAAAATTGCATCTGGGTCTATGCTACTGACCAAGAGTTGGAGGGACTGTTAAGTTCAGGTTTTCATTGGCATGAACAGATAACCGTAGATCAGTTTCGTATAACCCGATTACAGATCAAGTTTTTGAATCCCCATACGCGATCCAAAAAACTGAATAAAATGCATTTGGTGCGTTTGGATTAGGATACCACTTCCAATTTTGGCTTTTTAAAATGGTAGATTATACCAAACAGGGAAATTAAGGCTGTTATAAGAAAGAAGACAAAGCTGATGCTGATTGACATGCTAGCGTCCAAACCAAGCCATTTTGCCCCATATAAAAAAGTAACTTCCCTGCTTCCAATTCCGCCAATGGTTAAAGGAATAACAGATACTATTGAAGAAACCAAGAAGACAAAAAGATATTCAAAAGTGGCCATGTCAATTGAGAGTGACTTCAAAATACAAAGAATGCAAACAAGTTGGGAGAGTTGCACAAGTGCTGAATAGCCAACAGATTTCCAAAAAATAGGCAAAGTGTATGGAAAGAATTTTTTGTGAAGCAACCAAAATGTAACGACACTTAGTGGAATTGCTAGAACTATCAACCAGTTAAAATCATTAAAAAAACCATTTTTTATCAAAAGAGAAAAAATACAGGCGTAGATAAAAATCAACAACATCCCGCTCAAGCGATCCAGCAATAATACGGAGACCACTTTTTTTGTGCCCGATTTGTATTCCTTTTGTATAACATAACCTTTGTAGGCATCTCCGCCAATTCCTCCTGGCAGAAAAAGATTATAGAACATACCGAGCAGATATAGTTTTAGATTACTGGACTGTGTAATCTTAACGCCAATTTCATGAAAATATAGGTTGAGCCTAAATGCTGCCATTACTTTTGAAAACACCACTAGCAATACCCCTAAAATCAAATAAAAAGGATTGCTCCTTTTTAAAGTGCTGACAACATCTTCGAGATTGATCTTGGTGAAAATAAAATAAATCAAAGCTGCACTAACGATGATTTTTAATGCTGTGATGAGCTTTTTACGCAGCTTTTCCGTCACCTATTGTAATTTTTTTGACCCGATATGGTCTTTTTTGTTGAGATTCATAATACGTACGGATGAGCAATTCCATAACAATACCAATGGTGAAAAGCTGAATTCCCCCTAGAATAAACATCACTCCAAAAATTAGTAAAGGTCTACTGCCAATATCTTCGCCAAAGCCCAATTTTACAATAAGCAGGTATATGTTTATTAAGAATCCTAGAATAATCAGTAACACTCCAAAAATTCCAAAAAGGTGAATGGGCCGTTGAAAGTACTTTCTAATAAAGAGTAATAGCATCATATCTGCCACCACTTTAAAAACCCGTTCCAACCCATACTTGGAGACCCCGGCATGTCTTGCATGGTGTTTTACTGGTACTTGTTTTATCTGGGCCCCTTCCAAATGGGCCAGCAGCGTAATAAATCGATGCATTTCGCCATAAAGGTTCAATTCTTTGGCAATGTCTTTAGTAAAAACCTTTAATGCACACCCGTTATCCTTAATATCTAATTTGGTGACCCTTCTTACCAAGAAATTGGCAATTTTAGAGGGTATTTTCTTTACCAAAGAATCTTTTCTTTTTTGCCGTATACCTGTTATTAGGTCATATTCTTCACCAATAGCATGTTCAAGCATTTGTGGTATATCAGATGGGTCGTTCTGAAGGTCTCCATCCATTGTAATAATATAATCACCTTCAGCATAATCAATACCCGCCGCTAAGGCCAAACTCTGTCCGTAGTTTTTTTTCAGCTCAATAAGGTGGACTTTGTTGTCATCCATATCCTTGACAACTTTTCGGGTCTTATCCGAAGAGAAATCATCTATGTAAATTATTTGGTAATTGTACCCAGTAAGACTTTCATGGATTTTTTCGGTCAATAAAACCACATTGTCTTCTTCATTGTACAAAGGAACTACTATAGATAGGAGGGCGTTGGTGACGATGCTCATGTATTGGCTTATAATCTGGGCAAATTTACTTCTTTTATTTAAGTTCCTTGGTGATGTTGTCCAGTAGTGTTTTGGCAGCGTAAAAAGGCGATATTTTATTTTGCTCAACCGCTTTCAACATTTTTTCCTTACTCTCTTTATAATATTTTTTCTGATGAAAGAATTGCTTTAGTTGCTCATCTACAGTTTGAAGGAACCAGTTCTTATTTTGGATTTTTCTATTTTTTTCAAAATGACCATTTTTCCTATTCTTGGATATGAAGTCTGCTATCATTTTCCATATCTCAGAAATCCCTTTGTTTTCAATAGATGAACAGCTCATAACTTTTGGGGTCCATCCATTTTCTTTGGGTGGATATAGATGCAAGGCACGTGAAAATTCGGTTTCCGCCAGTTTTGCTTTTTTAAGATTGTCACCATCTGCTTTGTTGATGGCAATGGCATCTGCCATTTCCATAATTCCTCTTTTAATACCTTGTAATTCGTCACCCGCACCTGATAGTTTTAGTAAAAGAAAAAAATCTACCATGCTATGTACCACGGTTTCGCTCTGGCCAACACCCACTGTTTCCACAAGGATGATATCATAACCAGCTGCTTCACAAAGAATAATACTTTCCCTGGTCTTTCTTGCAACTCCTCCTAAAGACTCTCCAGAAGGCGAAGGCCTGATAAAGGCGTTAGGGTCTTTTGCCAGTGTTTCCATTCTGGTCTTGTCTCCAAGAATACTTCCTCTGGTTAAAGTGCTGGTTGGATCAACGGCCAAAACAGCAACTTTTTTACCCAGACCGGTAAGCATCTTTCCAAACACCTCTATAAAAGAACTTTTTCCTACCCCGGGAACACCTGTAATTCCAATACGTATGCTTTCATTGGGCTTAGAAAGGCATTTTTCAATAATGGAATTGGCTTTTTCAAAATGCTCGGGCTTAGAACTCTCCAAAAGTGTAATGGCTTGCGCAAGTATGGCCTTATCTCCTTGAAAAATACCATCAACCAATGTTTTGATTGATATTTCTTGTTTTCGAAGCTGTTTTATTTTTGAAACCGTATTTGTGGGTATATCTTTTTTACTTGCCAAGGGTAAACTTCATAGAATTGATTACTAAGGTATAAAGTTTTCAGCTGTTTTATGGATTGCTTGTTGATGGTAAAATGTGTATTCTGATTATTGTTTCACCGGATTAACAATATTTACGATGTATTTCACACAAATTTAATGATGGATATTAGGCACTATTCCCTTACAAGTGGTAACTTCTCTAGTTAAATATGAAATGAGCTGAGTAATTTACTTTTGTATGGTCAATTGTTTCATAGAATTAAAAATTAAAGAGACTTACAGATGAAAACTATTTTTGAAAGTAAAGCTACCAATACAGGAGGTAGATCGGGACATGTTCAAAGTGAAGACGGCGTTTTGGATTTTGATATTAGCATGCCTAATTCCAAGGGAAAACCTAATACAAAATCTACTAACCCAGAGGAACTCTTTGCTGCGGCATATTCCAGTTGCTTTGCAGGTGCACTGCAAGTTGTTGCAAAAGAACACCAAGTTGATGATTTAGGAGATTTTAGTGTAACGGCTACAATATCTTTTAATACTGAGGAAGATGGCGCATTTCTAGAAGCCACTTTGGATTCCTATTTACCAACAGTAGATAAGGAAACAGGTGAGAATTTAATAAATGCGGCACATGATATTTGCCCTTACAGCAAAGCCACTAGAGATAATATTACGGTTCATTTAAATTTGTTAATGGACTAATAAACCCGGAAAAATGCTTAAAATGAAAATCCCGTTGAAATCTCAACGGGATTTTTTTGTTAAAAATCAGATAAAAGAGAGCTACTTTGCAACGTCTCATTTTTTTCATCGTCTTTAATGTAAACAACCCAAAACACCAAACAACAGCTGACCATGTTTCAAATTGAACTGGTAGAACAATGTAAGATTAATGACCGAAAGGCACAGTTGAAGCTTTACAAGCAATATTGTGATGGTATGTTCTGTGTGGCGATGCGTTTTTTAAAAAACCCTGATGATGCAGAAGATGTGTTACAAGAATCTTTCATTAAGGCATTTCAACGGATAGATCAGTTTAAGGGAGAGGTGACATTTGGGGCTTGGTTAAAAAGAATTGTAGTGAACAGAAGTATCGATTTTTTAAAGTCGAAGCATCAAAAAACAGTGGAGTTGAATGAAGTGTATTTACACCTTGCAGAAGATGAAGACTGGACGGTAGAGGATGGTATCACTATTGACCAAGTGAAAATAGCCATTGAAGAATTACCAGATAAATATAAATACGTAGTGAAATTGTTTCTTTTAGAAGGATATGACCATACTGAAATTGCGCAAATTCTGGAAATTTCGGATACAGCATCCAGAACCAGGTTGTTGCGTGGAAAAGCACGCTTAAAAGAAACACTTAAAGATAGAGCTTATGGCACAGGATCTTAGAGAATTATTTGAGAAGGAACGTGAGCAAATTGCTCACAAAATGAAAGGCGGACATGAAAATCGTTTCTTGTCCAAATTGGAATTGGAGATGCCAAAAAAGAAAAAGTCGAACTCTTTCTTCTGGTTGTCCATTGCGGCTTCAGTGGCAGTGGTATTTGGTTTATGGATTTACTATTTCTCTTCTACAGATAATATGGATTCAAACCCAACAGTGGTTGAAAATACTATTCCAAAAGAAGAACAACAAACCATATCACTGGGGGATCTTTCCCCAGATTTAAAGAAAATAGAAAGCTATTATGTTACCAATATTAATTTAGAACTATCTGATCTAGAATTTACTGGAGACAATAAAGTGGTAGTAGATGGCTATATGGAAAGGCTTGGGGAACTTGATAAAGAATACAATAAATTAAATAATGAACTCAATGAGATTGGACCCAATGACCAGACTATTGCAGCCTTAGTTAAAAACCTTCAGTTAAGGTTGCAACTATTACAAAAATTAAAAACGAAGTTGAATCAATTAAAATCATCAAAAAATGAACAGAAATCATCAAATATTGTTTAATATTTTTCTTTTTACCATGGCCAGTGTTGTCTGCTATGGTCAGGAAAAATCTAAAACGTACAAAGAGATCTTTAACGTAAGTAAGGATGCAGTGCTAAATATTGATACCAGCCATGCGGATATTGAATTTGAGACTTGGGATAAAAATCAAGTAGAGGTTATTGCCATAGTTGAACTAGAAGAAGCAACAGATGAGGAGGCCGATTCCTATTTTAAGAAAGATGCTATTAAAATTGTTGGAAACAGTAAAGAAATTACAGTAAGTACGGCAGGAGTGAATTTTGGAAATTCATTTGATTTTGGAGATTTGGACATTGTTGTTCCAGATGTA
This sequence comes from uncultured Allomuricauda sp., assembly GCF_947499585.1. Lineage (GTDB taxonomy): Bacteria > Bacteroidota > Bacteroidia > Flavobacteriales > Flavobacteriaceae > Flagellimonas. The sequence continues at coordinate 407,828 of NZ_CANMOO010000001.1, forward strand.
TCATTTGTTGAGCCACTTTTTGAAACCATCAGAATTCCTGAGTTACCAGAACTGGCAGAAGTTCCAGAAGTGCCTGAAGTATTTGTTATTCCAGATTTGCCTCCAATGCCTCCAATGCCCTTTGTTAAGTTTGATTATGATAGGTACAAAAAAGATGGAAAAAAGTACCTTAAGGAATGGAAAAAGGATTTTGATAAAAACTTTGATGCAGAGTACCAAGATCGTTTTGAAGAATGGAGTGAAGAAGTGGAGCAGATGGCAGAAGAAAGAGAGATACAAAATAAAAGACGTCAGGAGCAAAGACAGAAGCTTTTGCAAGAACGTAATGAATTACGTGAAGAAGCGCGTGCCGCGCGTAATGACGCCAGAGCTCAACGCAATGAGCTTAGGGCGGCAAGAAATGACATAAGACAGGAAGTTAGATCAGAAAGAGTCTTTACCATTAGAAATGGGAATGGTTCTGATACGTTTTATTTTTCTTCAGATGGAGAGAACAAAAAATATAAGGTAAAAAAGAGCATTAAGATAAAGATGCCTAAATCTGTTAAACTGAAAATGAATGTTAGGCATGGCGAGGTAAAATTGGCGGCTAATACCAAAAACATTAATGCAAGCTTGTCTTATTCAAGCTTGCATGCTTCTACCATTGATGGTAATGGAACAGATATAAGAGCATCCTATTCACCAGTAGTGGTTCAGAAATGGAATTTGGGACAGTTAAAAACGGATTATTCAGATTTGGTTAATTTAAAGGAAGTGGGAGAACTAAAATTAAACGCTATTTCTTCCAACGTAATTATTGATCGGTTGGTGGGCAAGGTGTTTGTTACCAATAAGTTTGGTGATTTAAACATAAACTCAATAGCCAATGGTTTTTCTGCAGTTGATATTTCTGTAGAGAATGGAGAGGTCAACTGTAAAATTCCTTCCGTGCCGTTTTCTATATATGTTAATGAAACGGCTTCGGATTTTAAGTATCCAGAAATTCTTGCGATAGGGTCATCCAATCATTATGGTGCCGTTATTCACAAAGGCTACCATATCAACAATAAAGAAGGTAAATCCATCAAAATCAATTCCAAATACAGCGAAGTAGTCTTGGAACAATAAGATTTATTTGAGTATTAAAGTCCCAAAAATATCTGCATTGATCCATCCCTGATTCTTATCTTCTCCAGGAACAAATACGGATCCAATAAAATTCTCTCTCTCTTTACTGGTATCGTTATCACAATAGGCTAAGGCAAACCCTACCTTTTTATTTTTGGATAGGCTTTTGGGTGTATTCTCTTTCCCATCAACATATTCATCAGAAAAAAGTTTTACCGCAATTTCCCAAGTAGTGGTCTTGTCGCTTGTTGCATGCCTAGAAATGATATGGTCATTATATAATCTTGGTTTCTGATCAGGTGCCAAATCAACAACATTTCCATCCATGGCCACATGATAGGCAAAAGCATTATGTGTAAATTGATGTGTTCCTCCTGAGTTATCTTCGTCAATAAATACTTCTACACAATCATCATCCCACCACAACTTTAACGGGTCATCATGTTGATCAAAAAGAATATCATCTGTGATTTCAACCAAAAGATAAAGTGCATTTTCATCCCAACTTAACTTATACCTGCCATTAAAGTCATCACTGGTATATGCATTTCCTAGCCAAAGTTGGTCCAGCGCCAACCATTCAACATTGCCCCAACACGCATCAAGAGCTTGTCCATCAATGGTTGGGCTTTTTTGAGCTTTTTTTACTTCTATTAGTTGGTGGTCTTCTTTTTGAGTGGAAGCACAGCTTATCAGCAATAAAAAAAGGGTCAAGCTTATATATTTTTGCATGGCCCTAAGATAACTATTTTAAAAAACCTCCTACAATTGCTAATGCGATTCTTCCTTCAAATAGGACTTGAAATTTTCCTTAAATCGATTGAATCTAGGGATTGAGACGTTCCTTATATAGGAATTATGTGGATTTCTTTTTTCAAAGTCTTGATGATAATCTTCTGCTTTGTAAAAAATGTCAAATTCCTTAATCTGTGTGACGATAGGACGCCCATACACGTTTTTAGATTCTAAAAGGGTTACATAATCAGCTATGATCTTCTTTTCTGCTTCATTCTTATAAAAGGCAATGGAACGATATTGTGCCCCCCGATCAGGTCCTTGTCTATTTAATGATGTAGGATTGTGAGAACCAAAAAATACTTGTACCAATTTGGTGAAGGATATAACTTCTGGGTCATAAAACACTTCTACAGCTTCTGCATGGCTTGTACGACCATAGGCCACTTGTTCATATGTAGGGTTTTCCTCAGTTCCGCCAGAATAACCAGAAACCACTTCCTTAACTCCTTTTACACTTTCAAAAATGGCTTCTACGCACCAAAAACAACCACTTGCAAAATAAGCGGTCTCGTAATTTTGTAATTCTTCAACGGTGAGTTCAATCTTTTCTATGGTTTCCTGCTGGGCAAGAACGGGTTTAACTACAGTGTTTTTGGGTTGGCAACTAGCAGAGGCCAATAAAACAGATATTAAAAAAGTAATTCTTGCTATCTTCATCTTGGTTTTATTGCTTAGTAGCATCAAGATAAGAAGTATTACTTGTGTTGCTGTTAAAAATTGTTAATCCATCAATGTTTTGTGTATAATGAATACCTTGGAAGTATTGCTTAAGGAATATGATACCAGCCCTATACCTATATTAGATTCAGAGATACCTCTGTCTGACTATTGTCTTATTGATTTATCTTCAAAGAACAAGAGTTTAGAAAGATTTGATATTACTTCGCCAGACTCCTGTCAAAAATATGTGGATGAGGTTCTTTCGATACATAATGCATACGTTGCTTTTGGCGGATACTTGGAACATAGGTCCTTATATACTAAGTCTGAACGATTTTTAACCACAGGCGAACGCAACATTCATTTAGGGATGGATTTTTGGTGCAAAGCAGGTACCAAGGTAATGGCTCCATTAGCTGGAAAGGTCTTCAGTTTTAAAAATAATGATGATATGGGCAATTATGGACCAACCATCATTTTAGAGCACCAAGTAGGGGAAGTTACCTTCTATACCCTTTATGGGCATCTTTCTTTGGAGTCGATTGACGGACTTGAAATTGGAACCCGGTTTAAAAGAGGAGAGGTGCTTGCAACTTTAGGTACTCCAGATATAAATGTGAACTATGCCCCGCATTTACATTTTCAAATCATATCGGATTTACAAGGATGTCAAGGGGACTACCCGGGGGTATCTTCCAAGGATGACTTAGGTTTTTATCAAAAAAACTGTCCAAATCCCAACCTTTTATTGAAACTCTCTTTTTAAAACATCGATGAAATGCACGTGGAATCGATAGGGTGTTTTTGACCTTAAAAACGTTTATCGAGGATAAAATACACTTTACCTGAAAAAGGTTCCCACACCGAAAAAAAAAGAAGGTTAAACGAGTTAAATCCAGGCTACATGGCATGTGAGGGTACATTTACATTGTAATAAAAACCCAAGTCATGAAAGCAATTTTAACCATCATCGCAATAATCTTCTTCGGAGCTCTAGCTACAGCACAAGACACTGCTAAGGAAGTAAAAGCTGAAACTATTACTGTTGGTGTTGAATTGAACATTGAGATTCAGGAAACTGAAACTGAAATTGCTAGACTTTATATGTTCAAAAATTCTAGAGTTAAAAAAGAGCTTTCTTTTAGAACTAAAAGAAACAAATCTAAATTAGCTTAATCATGATAATGGGAATCGCTATTCCACTTACTTTATTTTTTAGCACGGCGTTTGTTATTGCGTCGATTGCTTTTTCATTTCGAAAAAAAAAAGATTCCACTAGCACATCAAAAAAAAAGTAGGCCATTTTAACTAAAATGACCCACTTTAACGGTTAATCGGAAAAAAACGTAACAGACCGATATTTAAGTAGTTCTTGGACCAGTTAGAATATTTTTACCAACTTAACCTTTAAACCTCTAAAATATGTACGCTATTTTAATCCCGGTTGCTTTATTTTGTAGTTTAATTTTTGTTTCTGCTGCTGTACTGTTGTTTTTACGTCTTGCAAAAGTGCCTTCGCGTCGTAGATAATTCCATCTTTTATGGTGTAGGTTACACCACCAACACGCACAACTTCGTTATCTTCTGTTAATTTAACGGCTCCAGTTCCATACAATACCTTTAGGTTTTTAAGTGGGTTTTCTGATACCACTACAAAATCTGCCAATTTCCCTACTTCTACGGTTCCAATTTTATCTGCCATTCCTAAGGCTTCGGCACCATTTAAAGTAGATGATCTAATAATTTCCAAAGGATGAAAACCCGCTTCGCGAAGCAATTCCATTTCACGGATGTATGCAAATCCATACAATTGAAAAATAAAGCCTGAATCTGAGCCAGTAGTAACTCTACCGCCTCTATTCTTATATTCATTGACGAAAGTCATCCAAAGCTTGTAATTCTCTCTCCAAGACACTTCTTGCTCAGTGCCCCAATCATGCCAATAGGAACCATGAGAGATTTTACTTGGCTGATAAAAGTCCCAAAGGGAGGGAAGGGTATACTCTTCATGCCATTCTGCCCTTCTGGCCCTATGTAAATCACGACTGGCTTCATAGATATTAAAAGTTGGGTCAAGTGTAAAATCCAAACTTATAAGCTCGTCCATAACCTTGTTCCAATGCTCGGAATATGGTTTCGCGGCCTGTTTCCATAATTTACCAGCTTCTTCAAACCTATGTTGTTCATTTTGGTAGTTATATCCCAAGGGATAGTCCTGAACCGTTCTATCTTCAAACAAAGCCTCTGGAAGTCCGTACCAATGCTCCATGCTGGTTAGACCCGCTCTTGCAGAGTGCAACACATTCCAACGGGCAACATCTAACTGTGCATGGTGACAAGCAGAACGTAAGCCTAGTTTTTTATTTTCATCCAAAGCTGCTGCCATTATTTCTGGTGCAGCTCCAAAAAATTTAATTCCATCTGCCCCTCTTTCCGCATTGGCCCTTACCCATTTTCTGGCCTGAGCAGGAGTACTTATAGGTGCATCGTTCAATGGGTTAAAATCTTTGGTTTTCTGCCCAAAACCAGTGTATGCAAAGACTCTGGGTGCTATAATCTCGTTTTTCTCACTTTTTCGCTTTAAATCCAAGGTCCAATCAACACCACGCCCGCTGGGTTCCCTTACTGAAGTGATGCCATGGGCCATCCATAGTTTAAAAACATAATCATAATCTGCACCTTGTGCTATTCCTCCAATATGGCCATGCATGTCTACAAAACCTGGTAAGAGGTACATGCCATTACAGTCAAGTTCTTTGCCGCCTGGTTTCAACTTTGGTCTTTTGGAGTCTTCAATTTTAACGCCAGGGTAACCAACCACCTGGATTTTTACAATTTTATTGTTTTCAACAACAATGTCTATTGGGCCGCGAGGTGGTGCACCATTTCCATTGATTAACGTAACGCCTCTAATAATGAGTTGAGGAAAAGGACCCTCACTCATTTTTTCTTGTCCGTAACTTAAAAGAAATTGAAAAAGAAGTAAAAAAGAAAGTAATTTTTTCATAAGTGTATTATTCTGGAATTCTGATTTTATCTCCTAAAAACAAAGCATTTAAAAATAATCGGTTAGTACCGTACCAAGACCCTCTAAAGTTGGGGTTATCTGCAAACAGAACCACTCTTCCGCTTCCCAATTTACTTACTATTAATGAAGCCGATGGTTTTAAGTTTTCTTCCATATTTTTCTTGGTGATAAACCCATCAATATGTGGGTCTTTGGCATACTTTGCTACTGTGGCATACTCATTTTTACTGGGTGCCAACCAAACAGAGTTGTTTTTATAAACTGGAATGGAAGTATCGTTATAACCAAATGCAAGGGGATGGGTAATATCTAAATCCACTTTAAAAATTGCACCACCAAGACTTTCTTTTCCTAGGTCTTCAGGTGCATTTACATAGGGTTTGCGTTCAATGGTTTTTGTTGAATCTTTTTCTTTTTCAATTAATTTTTCATCTACTAATTCTTTATCAATAACCCATTTTGACGCAGTTCCAATAGTAATTAAGGTATTGCCTTTGTTCACCCAGCTCTTTATTTTTTCCTGTTGTTTTTTGCTAAAATCATAGCCTCCTGAGACCATTACCAAGGTATTGTAGGTATCCAGGTTAGCTTTTCCAAAATTTCGAACTGGGATTTTGGTTATTGGCATATGCACTCTAGTGTCTAGTAGATGCCATACTTCTCCAGCTTCATAAGAACGGACTCCGTCGCCTATTATCATGGCGGCCTTAGGCTTTTTTAAAGGAGAAATCCATCTACTTCCTAAATCAATTCCTTGTAAGCTATATCCTGAGTTAACAGAATACATTGGAACATGGTATTTCTTTTGTGCTTGTTGAACCAGCTCATAAACGGCATTTGCATCCTTTTTTTGAAGACTTACCGGAATTACCAATGCACCATAACCAAATTTTTGGCTACCTGCAGAAGTATTGGCCGTAAAAGGTTTGGAGGAAGAGGAAATAACAAGTCCCTTAGATTGTAAATAATTTAGTGCAGCTACGGCGTTGTAATCATCATAATCAATGATATAAGCATATTCAGATTTACTTATGGATGTTGTTTTCACCAAATTTTCCAGTGATGTAACCTTCTCCCCAAGATTTAGAGAGGTAACCGGTTTGTACTTCATATTGTAAAAGTTGGCTACAGACCAGGCTGATGCATCGTAATACACGCTGTCACGGTATTTCTCATAGGTTTCAAACATGGTTTGTACCATTCTATACTGAGGTTGTCTTGTAGGTACCACAAAATTGTTACCTGACTTATACACATCAATTTTATGGAGTAAGAGCTTGTCAATAAAGGCTTTTACACGGTTAGGGTCATGTTCATCTTTGAATGAATATCCTTTTACTTTACTTTTTAATGCGTTTGCCATTCCACTTTTGAAGAACTCCTGCTGGTATTTCCTCAAAAGTCCTTTATTCTCCACTGCTGCTTTAACAGTGGTAATACTAGAGGTGTATTGGTTTCTTATTGTGAAAGGAAAGGTGATTTCTCCAAAATCCGTGGTTTGTTTATGTCCCCTTGAACTTGCCTGTTCAAATAACAATCCCAATCCCCCTTGTAAATCAGGGTAGGAGGAACCGTAACCTGGATAGGTGCCATCAAACACTTCTTTTGTAAAGTAAAATGAACCGATACTATCCAGCGCTTTGGCAAAATAGTTTCCGAATAGATTATTCAGGTCTACGTAATTTTCTTTTGGCATAATTGGGTTCAAAGAACCATTATCTTTCATGGGTTCAAAAAAGTAGGAGCTTTGAGTTCCCATTTCATGAAAATCTGTAACCACGTTTGGATACCACTCATGGTACCAAGTCAATTTACCTCTGCTTTCAGGATTTATTCCCAATAGCCAATCTCTGTTTAAATCAAACCAATAATGGTTTGTTCTGCCCCTTGGCCAATATTCATTGTGTTCCGCATCTTGAGGATCACCCACCAGTGGATTGCCTTGATACATGTTTGCCCATTGTGTATGTCTATCTCTACCATCTGGATTTATAGTGGGATCAACAAAAATTACACCTTTACTTATGTAATTTAATATTTCTGGATTGTTGGAGGCCGTTAAAGTATAAGCTGTTAATAAGGCTGCTTCTGAACTAGAGGGCTCATTGCCGTGCACATTGTACCCTAGGTTTATAAATATGGGCACATTGTCATAGTTCGTCGGACTTTTTGTTGGATCGGTAAATTCAAGATGTTGTGATTTTAACTGATCTAAATTCCCCAAATTTTCAGGAGAAGTTATCGTTAGAATAACCAATTTCCTGCCTTCATGAGTTCTTCCATATTCGTAAATGGAAGCTCTATCGGAAACTTCAGAAAGTTTGGTCAGATAACTTACAATTAAGTCATGTCTTGTGTGCCTTTCGCCAATGCCATATCCTAAAAATTCTTCAGGTGATGGGATGTTAGGATTGAAAGGGTGAAATTTTTTAAAGAAGTAGTCCTGAGCTGAAAGGGAAGTACTTAAAAACAGTGCTCCAAGGAGTAATTTTTTCAACATAAATATGAAGATTAGTTAATCTTCTAAAGATATGAAAAGGTTTTAATCGACAGAGTTGAATTCTTCTATTATTTCTTCAAATTCCATTCTGTAATAGGTGCCTTTTTTTTCTGAGTCCCTAGTGATGGAACCTCTTAATTGGCGAGCGAGGTTATAGATAAGTTTTAATCCTAATGATTTTGAAGTTTTAGGATCAATATCATCAGAATATCCGATGCCATTATCACCAATATACATTTCATATCGCTTATCCGATAGTTTGCGAAGAGAGATTAAGATTTCACCGGTCTTATCTTCCTTAATGCCGTATTTAAGAGCGTTTGTAATCGTTTCATTGATAATAAGGCCAAGTGGGATTACCGTGTCTATGCTTAGCTTATTCTCATCAATATCCAATTTCACTTTTACATTATTGGTATTTCCTTTTACTGATCGCACCAAATATTCGCATAGTTCCTTAACGTAGGGTTTTAGCTCAATTTTAGATAAATAGTCATCTCGTTTATAAAGCATTTCATGCACCATTGCCATGGAAACCACTCTGTTTTGACTACTCTTTATAATACTGCTAATCTTTTCATCTGCAATGGATCTAGATTGTAGACTCAATAAACTTGAAACAGTTTGCAGGTTATTTTTCACCCTATGGTGTACTTCTTTTAAAAGTGTTTCCTTTTCATCAATTCGTTCTTGAATTTCCCGCCTGGATTTATACAATTTATGATGTGCTCGCAATAAATTCTTTCCAAAAACACCACCAAGTAAATAGACGGCAAAAATTACACTTAAAAAAGAAAACCAGCTTCTAGATTCCAAAGGGATTGTATTTCCCGAGATTTTGAAATCACTAAAGTCATAAAGAAATATAATGGCAACAACTGCTAGGTTAATAATAAGATAAACTTGGCCGTAAATTTTTGTGGTTACATAGCCAGCAAATACTACTATGGCCAATACAAAAATAAAAGGGCTTTGAATACCACCACTAAACAACGTTATCAAGGTAGCGCCAACCATCGCCAATATGGAGGTGATATTATATGTTACCGTTAGATTTTCATGCTTGCTAAATAAAAAGGTGTTCAATAGGTTTAGGACTGCAAAGCCAAAAAATGTGTAGGGAATTATTCCTTTTATATCTAATAGGAATAAGCATATTAGACCTAATATGACTGCAAATAAAGAAGAACTATAGTTAACCTTGAGCACCAATTGAATTTTGTCCTGTAAACGATATTTGTCCTTATTAGGAATTTTCATATGCTGCGTTGGTTGTTCTCTTCTACTACAAATTTATGTTAAAATATAGTGGTAAAAGTAGCTTATTATGGGGTGTTTAAGCTATAAATCTAATTATGTTTTTTATATAATCAAAAACGACAACCCTAAAAGGCTGTCGTTTAATCGGTTTAAATATTTTGAGATTAGTCTTCTATCAACACCCACTCACCTTTATGTATGAGAGGTTCAGCTTGTTTGTATTTAACAGTCTTACTTTCGCCGGACATTACATTTTTTATAGTGACCCGATCATTTCTTCCAATTTTCGGCTTCTCCCTAACAATAGTTTCTGTAATAGCAGGCCTTCCTCCTTGTGTTTGCCCAGCTGCTCTGTTTTGAGCGGCCAATTCATCACTATTGGGTATTTCTTCTTTTGAAGTTTGTATATTTTCCTTTGGCCTACGAACATTTCTGGCCTCTTGAATCTGGTTTGTGTTTTCTGTAGGTAATTCTCCTTTGAACAAAAAGGAAATAATCTCTTTGTTCACTTTGTCAATCATTTCTTTAAAAAGCTCAAAAGCTTCAAACTTGTATATTAAAAGTGGATCTTTTTGCTCATGAACGGCCAATTGCACGGATTGCTTTAATTCATCCATTTTACGCAAATGTGTTTTCCAAGAATCATCTATGATAGCCAAAGAAATATTCTTCTCGAAATCTGTAATCAATTGTTTTCCATTACTGGTATAAGCCCCTTCCAAATTGGTTACAACGTTAAGGGATTTAATACCATCTGTAAATGGAACCACTATACGCTCAAACTTATTGGATTGATCTTCATATACTTTTTTAATGACCTGAAAAGCTACCGTAGCACTTCTTTCCATTTTTTGCTGATAGAAATCATAAGCAGCGTTGTAGACACTAGTGGCAATATCTTGAAAACTCAACTTTTTAAATTCCTCTTCGGTGACAGGAGAAGTAATTGAAAAATATTTGATTAGTTCAAATTCAAAATTTTTGTAATCATCTGCGGCCTTGTTGGTATCGGCAATAATTTCAGAGGTGTCGTAGATCATATTGGCAATATCCACTTTAAGACGTTCCCCTTGCAATGCATGTCGTCTTCTTTTGTATACAACCTCACGCTGAGCGTTCATTACGTCATCATATTCCAATAAACGTTTACGAATACCAAAGTTGTTTTCTTCTACTTTCTTCTGTGCGCGCTCAATGGATTTGGTCATCATGGAGTGTTGTATGACCTCTCCATCTTCCAAGCCCATACGATCCATCATTTTGGCTACACGATCAGAGCCAAATAGGCGCATTAGGTTATCTTCTAAAGAAACATAGAATTGAGAGCTTCCTGGATCTCCCTGACGTCCAGAACGTCCACGTAACTGTCTGTCCACACGTCTTGAATCATGACGTTCCGTACCAACAATGGCGAGTCCGCCAGCATCTTTTACCTGCGTACTTAGTTTGATATCGGTTCCACGACCTGCCATGTTGGTGGCAATGGTTACTATACCTGCGTTACCGGCTTCTGCAACAATGTCCGCTTCTTTTTTATGAAGCTTTGCGTTAAGCACGTTGTGCGGAACTTTACGAACACTCAATAGTTTAGAAAGTAGCTCAGATATTTCTACTGAGGTGGTACCAATTAGAACTGGTCTACCTGCATTTGATAGTTGGGTGACCTCTTCTATAATCGCATTGTATTTTTCACGTTTGGTCTTGTATATCAAATCGTGTCTGTCATCACGGGCAATAGGTCTATTGGTTGGAATTTCCATTACGTCCAACTTATAGATTTCCCAGAATTCTCCAGCTTCAGTAACTGCTGTACCGGTCATTCCAGCCAGCTTATTGTACATTCTAAAGTAGTTCTGAAGGGTAATCGTAGCAAAAGTTTGAGTCATGGCCTCAATCTTTACGCTCTCTTTGGCTTCAATCGCTTGGTGCAGCCCATCAGAGTAACGTCTACCATCCATAATTCGGCCTGTCTGCTCATCTACGATCATAACCTTGTTTTCCATGACTACATACTCCACATCTTTTTCAAACAGCGTGTAGGCCTTTAATAATTGGCTCATGGTATGGATACGCTCACTTTTAACGGCAAATTCTTTAAAAAGCCCTTCTTTAAGTTCAGCTTCTTTTTCAATCTCTAGATTTTGGTTTTCAATTTTTGCAATTTCACCACCAATATCTGGCATTACAAAAAAGTCTTTATCCTGATCTCCAGAAATATAATCAACCCCTTTATCCGTTAATTCAATTTGATTGTTCTTCTCATCAATAGTAAACAATAGTTCGGCATCAACCTTGGGCATTTCGCGGTTGTTGTCCTGCATATAAAAGTTCTCTGTCTTTTGCAGTAACTGTTTTACACCTTCTTCACTCAAAAATTTGATTAACGCTTTATTTTTTGGTAAACCTCGATGTACGCGCAATAATTGAAACCCACCTTCTTTGGTATCTCCTTCACTAATCAATTTTTTGGCTTCTGCCAACACACCAGTTAAATACTGTCGTTGTTTTTGAACAATATCACCAACTTTTGGTTTTAATTCATTGAATTCATGTCTGTCACCTTCTGGAACTGGGCCAGAAATAATCAAAGGCGTACGGGCATCATCTATCAATACAGAATCCACTTCATCTACAATAGCGTAATGATGTGGGGGCTGTACCAAATCATCTGGGGTATGTGCCATATTGTCCCTTAGGTAATCAAAACCAAACTCATTGTTGGTTCCATAGGTGATATCAGAGTTATATGCCGCTCGTCGACCTTCAGAATTTGGCTGATGTTTGTCTATACAATCAACGGAAAGACCATGAAACTCAAAAATAGGGGCCATCCATGCACTATCCCTCTTTGCCAGATAGTCGTTTACGGTTACCAAATGCGCTCCTTTGCCGGGTAGTGCATTTAAGTAGAGTGGGAGAGTGGCCACCAATGTTTTACCTTCTCCTGTGTGCATCTCTGCAATTTTCCCTTCATGCAAGGCAATCCCCCCAATGAGCTGAACATCATAATGTACCATATCCCAGGTAACTTCTTTTCCGGCGGCATCCCAAGAATTTTTCCAAACTGCGTTATCTCCTTCAAGGGAAACATAGTCTTTTGCGCCTGATAATGACCTGTCAAATTCGGTAGCGGTTACAGTAATGGTTTCATTGGCAGTAAAACGCTTTGCTGTTTCCTTTACTACGGCAAAAGCTTCTGGAAGAATTGTATTCAGTGTGTTTTCTGAAATTTTGTAAGCCTCTTCATTGAGCTTGTCAATTTCAGTATAGATTTCTTCATTACGATCTATATCTGTAGAATTCTGGACTTCTTCCTTTAGTGCTTTGATTTTATCATCTATCTCCTTACAATCTTCTTGTATCTTGGATTTAAAGGAAACTGTTTTTTGTCTTAGTTCATCGTGGGTCAACCCTTCAAGCTGTTCTTCAAAGGATTTTATCTCTTTGACTAAAGGCTGTAACGATTTTACGTCTTTCTCTGATTTATCTCCAACGAAAACCTTTAGTACGGAATTAATAAAGCTCATGAATAATTTTTCTTTTGGATTGCAAAAGCTGTTCCATTGTCCTGAGAAGGGTAGAAACCTTTTGCTAGGCTGTCAAAATTACATAAAAAAAAGCCTCATAAGAGACTTTTTAGTAGTGTTTGTTTTTCTAAAATTAATACTCGTCCTCATTCCAGAGGTAATCCTCTTCGGTGGGATAATCGGGCCATATTTCCTCGATGGACTCGTAAATTTCACCACCCTCTTCTTCCATTGATTGAAGATTTTCAACAACTTCCAATGGCGCTCCGGTACGGATGGCATAATCTATTAATTCGTCTTTGGTGGCTGGCCAAGGCGCATCACTTAAATATGAAGCTAATTCTAATGTCCAGTACATAGTAACGGTTTGATTTTAAATTTTTTGCAAAAATAATTTTTAAACTGAATTTGTCAAGCAAAATCGACATTATTTAAAAAAATATTTTCAACATATTAGTTTGTAACGCAGAAAATAGGGATTTATTAGTCTAATTTTTCAGGAATCCACTTGACCTCTTCTGCCAACAAATCCTTTGACAACTTCCGTGCCAATACAAAAAGGTAGTCGGAAAGTCTATTTATGTATGCAAGTAGCATGTCAGGTACTGGGTCATTTTCATGTAAATATGAGATCATACGTTCCGCTCGGCGACAAACTGTTCTGGCAATATGACAGTATGACACAGTTGCGTGCCCTCCAGGAAGGATAAAATGAGTCATTTCTGGAAGTTGTTTGTTCATTTCATCAATTTCTTTCTCCAACAGCTCAATATCATCCTCATTTATTTTTGGGATTTTCAAGCGATTTTCTTTTTTTGGTTCGGTGGCCAAAATTGCACCTACCGTAAAGAGTTTGTTTTGAACCAAAGTGAGAACTTCTTTTGAGTTACGATCAATTTCTTGATCCCTGAGCAGCCCTAAAAACGAATTTAATTCGTCTACAGTACCGTAACTTTCAATTCGAATATGGTGTTTTGGAACTCGTTTGCCTGTAAAAAGTGCCGTGGTAGCTTTGTCGCCAGTTTTTGTATAAATTTTCATTTTTCGTGTCTACGTTTACCTTCCATAAACTTTCGAGACTTTCTATTTCTTGAACCTCTTTTGTTCTTAAAAAGGATTGCTATGTAAATGATGGCCAATACCCCTAAAATGTAATAAATAGTATCACTCATGAGAGAAGTGCTTTTGATATTTAAAAATACTTTTTTAAATCCGGATGGTGAAATGTTCTTTTACTTGTTCCTTCCGAATAAAAAGAACGCCACAATGGAACATGTCTATGCTTACCGTGATCATTGGCAATTCAACAAGTTTCCCCCAAAGCTCTTGTTTTTCAGGAGTTTGATGAATGGAGTTGATAAAAATCATACTATTGTAATGGAATTTACCTTCTGATAATAAATGCTTTAGCTCATCGATCCTTAATTCTTCGGCATAAAGTAAATCAATCATAGTTGTACCCATGACTATATTTGGGAAATGGGTGTTTAAGAGCTTTTTAAGGTCATGATTTTCCCAAAGCTCCATGGTATTATAATCAAAGTAGGTGATGCTCTTTAAAAGTATGTTGATTGACTTTACATTGTCCCATTTTTGTTTTGAATACAGGCATTTGGTAACATAATTAAAAACAAAAGGGGAGTGCACACCATGTTGGTTGGTTGATTTTATAAGGAACTTCAGGTATGTAATGAATTTAAAATACATTTGATTACCCTTCTAAAATAGCAGAAAGCGTAAACCAGCGTTCGGTTTTGGTTTCTATCGAATCAGAAATCTCTTTGAGTTTAATGGACAGCTGGGCAATTTCATCACCAGTTAATGCAGGATCAACAAATTTGGTTTGCAGTAACCTTTTTTGTTCTTCTAATTTTTGAATTTCCCTCTCTAGCTGTTTATGTTCCTTTTGTTCTGAGTAAGATAATTTTTGAGAACTTACTTTTTCTTTCCAATTGGTTTTTTCAGCTTTTTCAGAACTATTGCTTTTGGCTTCTCGCTCTGCTATAACTTTACTGCTTTCATAAGCTCTATAATCCGAATAGTTTCCTGGAAAGTCTTCTATAATGCCCTTACCCTTAAATATAAATAAATGATCTACAATTTTATCCATGAAATAACGGTCATGCGAGACTACGATTAAGCACCCTGGAAAGTCCAATAAAAAACTCTCTAAAACATTCAATGTTACAATATCCAAGTCGTTGGTGGGTTCATCCAAAATCAGGAAGTTTGGGTTTTGGATAAGAACGGTGCATAGATATAATCTTTTACGCTCTCCGCCACTTAATTTTTCAACAAAATCATATTGTTTCTTGCGATCAAAAAGAAAACGTTCCAACAGTTGTTGCGCCGAAATTTGTTTCCCTTTTTTCAAAGGAATGTAATCTCCAAATTCCCTAATGACATCTATGACCTTTTGCCCTTCTTTCGCATGGATTCCACTTTGGGTGTAATAACCAAATTTAAGCGTATCACCTACCACTACTTTTCCTCCATCAACTTCTTCTTTTTGGGTGATGATGTTCAAGAACGTGGATTTTCCAGTTCCATTCTCACCAATTATTCCAACCCGTTCCCCTTTAGTGAAGGTATAATCAAAATTTTCTAAAATAGTCCTATCCTCAAATGCTTTGGATACGTTGTGAAGCTCTAAAATTTTACTTCCCAAACGTTCCATATTTAACTCTAACTGTACTTCATGGTCAGTTCTCCTTTGGTGTGCTTTCTGTTTTATTTCTTTAAAATCATCAATTCTAGACTTGGATTTGGTAGTACGGGCCTTTGGCTGTCTTCGCATCCAATCCAATTCTTTTTTAAAAAGCAGTTTTGATTTGTGATGTTCTACAACTTCTCGCTCCATTCGTGCTTCTTTTTCTCTAAGGTAGTAGGAGTAATTGCCCTTATAACTATACAATTGATTGTTGTCCAGTTCTATAATTTCATTGCAAACACGTTCTAAAAAATAACGATCATGGGTAACCATGAAAAGTGTTATGTTTTCTTTGGTAAAATGAGACTCAAGCCATTCAATCATTTCTAAATCTAAATGGTTGGTTGGCTCATCTAGAATAAGTAAGTCAGGTCTATTTAAAAGTGCATTTGCCAAAGCCAGACGTTTTTTTTGTCCGCCAGAGAGTGTGCCTACTTTTAAATCGAGTTTATCTAAATGTAGCTTAAAGAGAATCTGTTTGTATTGGGTTTCAAAATCCCATGCGTTATGCCGTTCCATGGCTTCAAAAGCTTTTTGGTATTGCTCCGCATTGTCAGGATTTTGAACGGCACGTTCATAATTGGAGATGATTTTTAAAACTTCATTATCCGTACTGAAAATAGTTTCCTCGATGGTTAAATCTGGATTGAGATTAGGTTCTTGTTCTAAAAAAGCAATTTTTATCCCTTTTCTGCTTGTCACTTGCCCAGTTTCAGAACTGTCCTTGCCAGAAATTATATTTAGAATAGAGGTTTTTCCACTTCCGTTTTTGGCTATTAAAGCAATTTTTTGGTCTTTGTTTATTCCAAAGGAAATATCAGAGAAAAGGACCAATTCTCCATAAGATTTAGATATATTTTCTACTGTCAATAAATTCATTGGAATAATTTAGGGGTAACTCTCTTATTGTCTTATAAATTTTAAGAGATAGGAATAGCGCGTTGCCAAAGTCAAAAGTAAAGGAATCACTATTGGGGAAAAAATTTGAACACTTATAATCCACAATAAGATTAAAACACCCAGGAGCGCTAAAGCTAACCACAAATATTTGGGTAGCCATGCTGGTAGTTGATTTTGAAATGCAACAACAAACGCAACAACTAAATTTAAAGGGAATGCCCACAAAAAATTGAAATTTTTTGGTGTGGAAGTATGATCAGTGGCAAACCAAAGTAAAAGTATGCTTGTGCCAATAATCCCAGTTATTAAAAACAATGAAAAATCTAACCAGCGACTACGAGTTTTATGTTTATGGTCCAGGTATGTAACTATGCCTGTGAATAAAAATAATAAAGTGAACCAAAATAATGGAGACATTGGAAAAAAACCATTTCTCATATGTTCGCTATAGTCTAAAATGGTGCGTTCCCTTTCTAACAGGGGTTTGCCGCTCTTGGTTGTATTCCTCATCTGCTCCATGGCATAATATGGCAAAAACATATGTTCTTGAACAGTTGCTTTGCGATCTACCACAGCACCAAAGGCCAGATCAATACCAAAAGAGGACCAAGAGTTAATATCCAAATTTTGTCTTACAAGCTCCCTAAAGGTGTATAACCTATCTAAATGCGAACCATCAAAAACAATGGCATCTCCAAATTGCTGCACTAAAATATCTCCGGTAATGCTAGAACAATTATTCAATAAGGGATCGTATAGATAATCTCTGTTTTCTGGCAAATAATTATCCTCAAAAAAAACGAGCAACTTGTTTTTTTCTGCTAAGGTCAAATCCAAAATTTGCTCTTTAACCCACCTTTTTTCCAATTCATATTCAAACAAAAATCTGTCAAAACTCCTTCTGGAAAGTGAATAGATCAATTTTCCCTTGGCAAAGTTCAAATAGAAGTTGGGTTTATTAAAGTCAAATGTTCCGTAGTTGTAGACCACGTCAATTCCTAAGACAGTATCTTGAACTCGGAAAGCACTATGTCCAAAAGCAGAGAAGAGCTCATCTCCCGAGGCACAAGTGAGAAAACTGATTTTGGAATTTTCGGTTAAGGTGGGGGTTTGGGAAAATCCATTTTCCCCAACTACAAAAAGCATTACCAAAAAGAAAATCCAATGTTTCATTTCTGACTTTATCAGCGCAAATATCTAAATAAATACCACAAGGCGGAACATGAAAACCTAACACTTTGTTTTTTACCTTATTTTTACGAAAATCCGAGCTTATGAAGCGATACATTCCTAACTTTTTAACACTGCTTAATCTATTTAGTGGTTGTGTAGCAACTGTATTTGCTGTGCTGAATCATCTGGAACTGGCTGCACTTTTCGTTTTCATAGGGATTTTCTTTGATTTTTTTGATGGATTGGCAGCTCGTCTTTTAAACGTTCAAAGTGAGATTGGCGTTCAACTGGATTCTTTGGCAGATATGATTACAAGTGGATTGGTGCCTGGAATAGTGATGTTCCAATTGTTGCAAATGGCAGAAACCGGAGGATGGAATCTTGGTTTTTTTGGTCATGAAACTGAGATGACCATGTTGCCCTTTTTTGGTTTTATAATCACTTTGGCATCTGCTTATAGATTGGCCAAATTCAACGTAGATGAAAACCAAGTTTCCTCTTTTATAGGATTGCCTACCCCAGCAAATAGCCTTTTTATCCTCTCATTACCTTTGATTTTATTGTATCATAATAGTAATGAACTAAATGGGATTATTTTAAATCAATGGTTTTTAATGGGATTGACTTTGGTAAGCGCCTATTTGCTGAATTCTAGAATAAAGCTATTTGCATTAAAGTTTGATAATTGGAGTTTTAAGGATAATGCAGTCCGTTATCTTTTCTTGATCGGAAGTCTAGTGATGTTGATTACTCTAAAGTTTTTGGCAGTGCCTTTGATAGTGGTGTTCTATATTTTGGCCTCGCTATTAGCACCAAACTATAAAAACAACTAAAAATCCAGTTTCTTTTTTCGAAGTTCGAAATTCTGGCCTAGATATACTTTTCTTACCATTTCGTCTTGCGCCAAATCCTCTGGGACACCTGCTTTTAATATACCCCCTTCAAACATTAAATAAGACCGCTCTGTAATGGCCAATGTTTCCTGTACATTATGATCTGTGATCAGGATACCAATATTTTTGTTTTTTAGTTGGGCAACTATTCGTTGAATATCTTCTACCGCAACGGGGTCAACCCCTGCAAATGGCTCATCTAAAAGAATGAATTTAGGGTCGGTCGCCAGAGCACGTGCAATTTCAGTACGTCTACGTTCACCACCTGATAACAAATCTCCCCTGTTTTTACGAATATGTCCTAAACCAAATTCATCAATCAAGGACTCCATCTTCATGTGCTGTTCCTTCTTACTTAGTTTGGTGAGCTGTAAAACACTTAGAATATTTTTTTCAATACTTAATTTGCGAAAAACAGAAGCTTCTTGTGCCAAATAACCAATTCCGTTTTGGGCTCTTTTATACATGGGAAAATTGGTTATCTCCATGTCATCCAGATAGATTTTGCCCCCGTTTGGCTTTATTAAACCAACAATCATATAAAATGAAGTGGTTTTCCCGGCACCGTTTGGTCCCAAAAGACCTACAATTTCCCCTTGGTTTACCTCTAGAGAAATCCCTTTTACAACTTTACGGCCTCGGTAGGCCTTCAATATGTTTTCAGCTCTTAGCTTCATAAGAATTCGCCAAAACTAAACATATTCCAGATTAGGCATTGGACTTTGTGAATATTTTATGTCTCCAGATTTTCTAATTCTTCCCAATATTCGAAAGCACGTCTTAGGTGTGGAACAACTATAGTTCCTCCTACCAAAGTAGCAATGCCTAAAGTTTCCATAACTTCTTCTTTGGTAGCACCTTCGTTCTTAGAACTTTCAAGGTGATATTTTACGCAGTCATCACAACGCAATACTGCGGAAGCCACTAGCCCTAAAAGTTCTTTGGTTTTTACATCCAATGCTCCTGCCATGTAAGCGTTGGTGTCCAAATTAAAAATCCGCTTAATAAGTTTATTGTTTTCCGCCAATAATTTATCGTTCATTTGAGAGCGATAGGCATTGAACTCTTCTACTTTATTTTGCATTTTTGGCTTCTTTTTTAGCTTGATTCCTTAAAACCACTTTCGAAATATAAATACTGATTTGGTATAAAATAAGTACAGGAACAGATACCACAATCTGACTTGCTACATCTGGGGGAGTTATTACTGCGGAAAGAATAAGAACGACAACCAGAGCTATTTTTCTATATTTCTTCAATATTTCTGGCGTAACCAACCCTACTTTGGTTAAAAAGTAAATAATAATGGGGAGCTCAAACATTATTCCGCAAGCTATTACCGAAGCCCTTACCGTGGCAATAAAAGAACTGATATCAATCTCATTCAGGACTTCCTTACTCACTTGATATGTCCCTAAAAAGTTGATGGAGAGGGGTGCCACAACATAATAGCCAAAAAGTACACCCATAAAAAACAGGGCTGAGGCGACCATGATAAAACCTCTAGAATGTTTGCGTTCGTTTTTATGAAGACCAGGACTAATAAACCGCCATACTTCCCATAAAACATAAGGGAATGCAATGATAAAGCCAGCCCAAATGGATGTCCAAATATGTGCGGAAAATTGCCCCGCCATTGTACGATTCTGTATCGTAAACGGTAGCGAATCCGCGCAGAATTCTGAAGTTATCCCAAAAAAGGTGGCTATTTTACAGAAAAACTGGTAGGTTGGAAAGTCCATTTTTTTGGGACCAAAAAGAACAGTGTCAAAAATAAAATCCTTCATGAAAAAGGCTATACAGGCAACTAGAACAATTGCGACTACTGACCTAATTAGGTGCCACCTTAATTCTTCCAAATGGTCTAAGAAAGACATTTCGTCTGGGTTCTCTAACTTTTTTACCATTATAAAATTCCTTCGTTTATAAGGTTATGAATATGAACCACACCTGCGTAGTGGTCTTTATCAAAAGCCAAAAGTTGTGAAATCCCTTTTTCCTGAAGTACGGCCAATGCTTTAACCGCTAAAGTATCAACATCTATAGATTGAGGGTTGGAAGTCATAATATCTTTTGCGGTTAGACCACTTATATTATCATGCTTACTAAGCATTCTCCTAATATCTCCATCTGTAACAATACCAACAACGGCATTGTTTTCTATTACGGCTGTTACCCCCAACATTTTTTCAGAAATCTCAACAATAACTTCTTTTAAGCTTGAGTCAGCATTCACTTGCGGTTTCTGATTGTTTATAACAATGTCAGCGACGCGTAGATATAATTTTTTGCCCAAAGCACCTCCTGGGTGATATTTGGCAAAGTCTGCACTGCTAAAACCTCTAAGTTCCAAAAGGCTAATTGCAAGTGCATCTCCCATTGCCAATTGCGCCGAAGTGCTTGTGGTGGGAGCCAAATTGTTAGGACAAGCTTCTTTCTCAACATAAGTATTTAAGGCAAAGTCAGCTTGCTTGGCCAATACAGAATCCATATTTCCGGTAATACCGATCAGCTTGTTTTTTCCAATTTTTATCAATGGGAGTAAAGCTTTTATTTCTGGTGTATTCCCACTTTTAGAGATACAAACCACAACATCGTTTTCTTGGACAGTTCCCAAATCCCCATGAATGGCATCTGCGGCATGCATAAAAATGGCTGGTGTGCCAGTAGAATTGAGTGTAGCTACGATTTTAGATGCTATTATAGCACTTTTGCCTACTCCAGAGACCACGACCCTTCCTTGGGATTCTAAAATGTGCTGCACAGCATGGGCAAATTGTTCGTCGAGCAGATTGACCAAATTTTGTATGGCCTTACTCTCGGTTTCGATGGTTCTTTTCGCAATGGATAAAATAGACTGGATGTCGCTCAATGTAATAAACAGATTATCTAATTGTATTCCTAAAAGAATATGTTATATTTAAGATTACAAAACTAAACAAACTATCTTTTACTAACCATTAATGAAGAACAGAATGATTCTTCCTTAAAATTGATATTCAAAATTAGAAATTTTAGAGCCTTTAATTAGGCTGCTTGATTTAAATCGAAAATACGGAAATGGGTCTTACGAATACCGATTTGCACTCCTCACTAAAAAAATACTTTGGTTTTTCACAGTTCAAGGGGCTACAAGAAAAAGTAATACAAAACATACTTGAAAATAAGGACACTTTTGTGATAATGCCAACTGGTGGTGGTAAATCTCTATGTTATCAACTACCAGCAATTATGAATGAAGGCACCTCTATTGTGGTATCCCCACTTATTGCACTCATGAAGAATCAAGTTGATGCCATACGCGGGGTATCCGATGAACACGGTATTGCCCATGTATTGAATTCTTCCTTAACAAAGACCGAAGTAAAACAGGTAAAAGAGGATATCACCAACGGTATTACCAAATTATTATATGTTGCGCCGGAGTCTTTGACAAAGGAAGAGAACGTAGATTTTTTAAAAGGTGTCCCACTTTCTTTTGTTGCTGTGGATGAAGCGCATTGTATCTCTGAATGGGGGCATGACTTTAGACCGGAGTACCGCAACCTTAAAAGTATTATCAATCGTCTTGGCGAAAATATTCCAATTATTGGTCTTACAGCCACCGCTACACCAAAGGTGCAGGAAGATATTATCAAAAATTTGGGAATGACGGATGCCAAGGTATTCAAAGCTTCCTTTAACAGGCCCAATTTGTTTTATGAAGTACGCCCAAAAACGCAAAATGTGGATGCGGATATCATCCGCTTTGTAAAACAGAACCAGGGAAAATCTGGAATCATCTATTGTCTCAGTAGAAAGAGGGTTGAGGAATTAGCTCAGGTATTACAAGTGAATGGCGTTAGCGCAGTGCCTTATCACGCAGGTTTTGACGCTAAAACAAGATCAAAATACCAAGACATGTTTTTGATGGAGGATGTTGATGTGGTAGTTGCTACTATAGCTTTTGGTATGGGCATTGACAAACCCGATGTACGTTTTGTAATTCACCATGATATTCCAAAAAGTATTGAAAGTTACTATCAAGAGACAGGAAGAGCTGGAAGAGATGGTGGTGAGGGACATTGTTTGGCCTTTTATTCTTATAAGGACGTTGAAAAGTTGGAAAAGTTCATGTCTGGAAAACCTGTTGCTGAGCAGGAGATTGGTAACGCACTTTTACAAGAAATTGTCGCTTACGCAGAAACTTCTATGTCTCGCAGAAAATTCATTCTTCATTATTTTGGGGAAGATTTTGATGGGGAAAAAGGAGATGGTGCAGACATGGATGATAATGCAAGAAACCCCAAGAAAAAAGAAGAAGCCAAAGATGATGTGGTGAAACTTTTGACCGTTGTCAAAGGAACAAATGAAAAATTTAAAACAAAAGAGACTGTGAAAATATTGGTTGGTAAAGTAAACGCCATGATATCTTCACACAAAACAGATGAAAAAGATTTCTTTTCAATTGGCTCTGAAAGAGATGAGGCCTATTGGATGGCATTAACCAGACAGGTGTTGGTAGCAGGATTACTAAAAAAGGAAATTGAACAATACGGTATTTTACATCTAACGGAAGGCGGCAGAAGTTTTTTGGATGAGCCAAGTTCTTTTCTAATGACCAAAGATCATATATACAGTGCTGAGAACGATGATGCCATTATAACTGCCAGTAAATCTAGTGGAGGTTCTACAGATGATAAATTGTTGAAATTACTGCGGGATTTACGTAGAAGCGAAGCAAAAAAGATTGGTGTGCCACCTTTTGTGGTATTTCAAGACCCATCTTTGGATGATATGGCCCTAAAGTATCCTATCACTATTGAAGAGCTCTTAACTATTCATGGGGTTGGAGAAGGAAAGGCTAAAAAATATGGTAAACCATTTCTGAACCTAATTGCCAACTACGTTGAAGAGAATGATATCATTAGACCAGATGATCTTGTGGTTAAAAGTACAGGTGCTAATTCTGCCTTAAAATTATACATCATCCAAAATGTTGATAGAAAATTGCCTTTAGATGATATTGCCTCAGCAAAAGGATTGGAATTACCTGCCCTCATCAAAGAAATGGAACAGATAGTATTTAGTGGGACAAAACTAAATATTGGATATTGGGTTGATGAAATATTGGACGAAGATCAGCAAGAAGAAATTCATGAGTATTTTTTGGAAGCTGATACGGATTCCATATCCCAGGCTATAGATGAGTTTGATGGTGACTATGAAGATGAAGAATTAAGACTCTACAGACTCAAATTTATAAGTGAAGTGGCAAATTAAGGCGCCAGATACTCAAAAGGAAAAGCTTTTATATTTCTAAATACCATAAAAAGCAAGACTACAGATAAGATTATCAAAGGAGAGTATCTATAGTTAAGAAGGCTTTCCCGCTTTACAATACCCAATTTTGTAGCTAGATGCTGCCCAATCACAAATAATGCTGGGAGCAGCATTAAATTGTGGCTTATTGCTTCTCCGATTCTTAAATGCAGTAAATCATGAATTGCCCTCTGACTCCCACATCCCGAACAGTAGATCCCCAGATATGTATTAAATGGACATTTTGGGAACAACAAACCCCTTTCTGGATTGAAAGAAAAGTAAAGGAGTATTGCCAAAATAGACAATACTCCTAAAATTACTATTAAGGATATTTTTTTAATAGCTTCCGGCATTTGCCATACCTCCTAAAATTGCAAAACCAAATATGGCAAAATAGATAATCCAAATCAAAAGAGAAAAACCAGCTCCAATTAATGCCCACATTTTTGCATTTTTAGATGCTTTTTGAGCTTCTTCATATTCACCTCTGGCATAAGCCTCATTAACCTTAGAAGCGTAAATAATACTTGCTATTCCTGTTGCAATACAACAGAATATTGTACTTAAAATGGCCCAAACCAAATAATTGTCTGGCTTTGGCGGCATGTTCGAATTGTTTTCCATTATAGTTGATTAAATATTTAGTTATTAATTGTATTGTTCCATTGCTTCTTGATAAGCGGATTTGAATTCTTCAATGAACTCTCCAAATCCACCAGCATTAGAAATAATGTAAATCCATCTTACTACCATCAATACGCTTAAAATAAGTGCTATTAATGATATTATTTTTCCAGTTTTTATCTGACTGTAATTATCATAATCATCTGGATTTTCCTTATACAGTTTTTCAGACTTTGTTGCCAGGAAAAAACCAATTCCTGATGAAATAGCACCGAAAATACCGGTACAGCAACAAATGAATCCTAAAATACCAAGTACAATACTCAATACCCCATTTGGCAGCTTTTTTTGTTCCATAATTTTAAAGTTATTGTAAAAGTTTAAATAAATAATTGGTTAAAATTGTCACTACGCTAACAATACCTAGGGTTATAATAATTTGATTGGCGTGTTTAATTTTACGAAAGTTATTTACCAATAAAAAACTGAACAGTAAAAATAGGGGGTAAATAGCTGGATACATTTTGAAGGCAGCTAAAAACTCACCATGAAAAATTAAACTCACTGAACGTTGCATACCACATCCAGGACATTCAAAACCAAACAGTCTCTTGTTTAGACAAGGCAACATATTGCTCTTTTCATAAAGTAAAAAAATGGTTGGTAGCAGATACATAATAGCAATTACTGTCAAGAAAAATACTACTATTTTTGCTATTGATATTAAACTTTTCAAAATATTTTCAGCAAAGAATATAGAGGATGGCTGTCTTTAACGTTGGTGATCAAGTAGAAGTGTTGGATGATACCATCTCTGGTATTGTCAAGGCCAAGGATGGAGATGTCATCACTGTAATTACCTCTGAAGGTTTTTTACTAGAGTATACTTCCAAAGAACTTGTAAAGATTGAAGATGATATAAGTGTTACTAATTTTGAAGCTGCGCAAAGCATAAAAGAGAAGGGGCATGCAAAGAAGAAACACATTCGTATTTTAAAACCTAAAGAACGGAATGCACCTAAAATGGAGGTGGACCTTCATATAAATCAATTAGTGAAGTCGACGAAAGGATTAAACAATTTTGACATGCTTAACCTACAATTGGAAACTGCTAAAAGACAACTGCACTTTGCCATGGACAAACGTATCCAAAAAGTAGTTTTCATACATGGCGTAGGTGAAGGTGTCCTTAAGGAAGAACTATATTATCTTTTTAGAAAATACGAGAATATTAAGTTTTATGATGCAGATTATCAAAAATATGGTTTGGGAGCAACTGAAGTTTATATATTCCAGAATAGTTAGTTAGATACTACCGTTGTAACTTCTCCAAATTCATTGATGGTCAAATTTGTAATACGTTCGCCGGAGGTAGTTACAAAAGAAATGCCACTTAGACTTATAGTGTGAACAAAATTCGTGTTATCTGCGTCTGCTGTAGTCTCAATAATGACCGTTCCATCCTCTGCCTCAATTTCTTGAACAACAGTAGGGGTAACAGGTGGAATCTCATCGCAAAAGTAGTTGTTGCTAACGTCATCTGAAAAAATACGGTACGTTATACTAGACTGACTTGGGACTGTGCTCTCTGTAGTGATGGTCTCCCCAACCACTCCATTGTTTAAAGCACCGCTCTGTAAATCTAAAATTAAAGCCTCATCATCGTTAATTTTAAACAGTAAATTACTTGTTGCAGCCTGAAGGTCATCACATGACTCAGGGGAAACACTGTCAAAATCTATTGTTTCAATTTGTAAATCACCATCACTACAAGAAGATAGTATCAACATTAGTAGGATTGGGAGGGATAATTTTCTCATATGCCAAATTTAAAAGAATTCCGTTTTAATACACCAACACTAAGTAATACTTTAAAAGAAATTAACTTTATTTCGCTTATTTTTGGCCAAGTTTAAATGATAGCTAAATCATGCAAAAAGTGTATTTGGACAATGCGGCAACTACCCAGGTGAGAGAAGAGGTTATTGCCAAAATGCAAGAGGCTTTAGCCCTGTACTACGGAAACCCGTCTTCAACCCATAGTTACGGGAGGTCTGCAAAGACAGCCGTAGAAAAAGCTCGAAAAACAATTGCAAAAACATTGAATGCCCAACCTTCAGAAATTATTTTTACATCTGGAGGTACGGAAGCTGATAATATGATTTTGCGTTGTGCGGTGAGAGATTTAGGGGTAAAGACCATAATCACTTCAAAAATAGAGCATCATGCTGTGTTACATACCGCTGAAGAGCTGGAAAAAGAATATGGTATTTCGCTTCTTTTTGTTGATTTGGATTCCAATGGCAATCCAGTACTTAGTCACCTAAAGGAACTTTTGACAAAAGATGATTCCAAAAAGCTGGTTAGTTTAATGCATGTGAACAATGAAATTGGAAACATAACGGACATTGATGCTATTGGTGAAATATGCAAAGAGAATGATGCGTTTTTCCATTCCGACACAGTGCAATCTGTAGGACATTATCCTTGGGATGTAGAAAAAACACCTATTGATTTTTTTACTGCCGCTGCACATAAATTTCATGGTCCTAAAGGAATCGGATTTGCTTTCATTAGAAAAAACTCTGGTTTAAAGCCCATGATTTTTGGAGGTTCCCAAGAGCGAGGTTTTAGAGCTGGTACAGAACCCTTTCATAATATTGTTGGTTTGGAGGAAGCCTTTGTGAGTTCTTATGAAAATTTGGAAGAGGAGACCAAATTTGTAAAGGGCTTAAAACAATATTTTGTGGAACAAATCAAAAAAGAAATTCCTGCTGTAGATTTTAATGGTTTTTCGGGAGATATGGATAAAAGCACCTACACCTTGGCCAATGTGCGTTTACCCTTTGATAAGCAAAAAGGGTTAATGCTACTTTTTCATTTGGATATGAAGGGAATAGCTTGTTCCAAAGGAAGTGCGTGTCAATCTGGAAGCAATATGGGATCACACGTACTTACAGAAATTTTAGATGATACAGAATTGGAAAAACCATCGCTACGTTTTTCCTTTTCTAAGTATAATACCAAAGAAGAGTTGGATTACACCGTTGGAATATTGAAGGAATTCGCGGAAAGTTAATTTCTGTTTTTTCGCTGCTTTTTTTCTTTATCGTACGGGAACTTTCGGGATGCTAGTTTCATCATCCTATCAATAAGTTCTGTGGTATTTTTACCTGTTTTTTTGGTAATTGCTTTTTCGTACTTCCAAAGGAGTTTTCCGGAATCTCCGTCACTGACTTTTACGCCTATTCTTCCATAGTTGGCATCTCCACTAAAATAGTCCAAAAGGTTAAAGTCTGTGGGCACACCTTTGGAAAGTAAAATGTTTAAATTAAGGTTTCCGCTAATAATACCATCAACTTTTAGGATTTTGCATAATTCGGTAATGGTGTAAATGTCCAGATTGTCATACATGATTCCATTTTGACTGAGAATGGCATTGGTGTCCTCTATATTTTGGAATTCTACATTAAACTTTTTACGTTTCTTTCGTTTGGAAAAATAGGTTTCTAAAGCATTCTGCACGGCGTAACCTTCTCTTTTGGCCAAAGTTTTTAGCTCCTCTTGGTTAGCATCCCTTTTAAGGTCCAAGTTTGCAATAAACGGAACTATGGCTAATACGTTGTGGTTTTTGCTAAGTTCGTCAAACTTCCTATTTTCATAAATATTCTTTTGCGCAGATCCCAGAGTAACAATTAAAAAGGCAAAAAGAGGTATGATTTTTTTCATCAATATATTTTAAAATCGCATTCCAAATTTTACATTAAGAATACGGCTTGTCAAAAAATTAGGTACAGCGAATTGTCTTTGGGAATCCACATCCCTGACCCAAGTGTTTGTTATAGAATTTTGGTTATTGAACATATTAAAAATCTCAAAGCCAAAACTAAATTCTCTAAACTTATGTAACCAATGCCCTTTTGGGTATTGATTCTTACTATCGGCAAAAATATAGGAAATTCCCATATCGGCCCTTCTATAATCTCTTAATCTATTCTGAAATTGATAAGGATCCGCATTATTTGGTGAACCTCCAGGAACTCCTGTGTTATATACTAGGTTAAGATGAAGTTTAAGGTTTGGAATTGTTGGCACATAATCTTGGAACAGAACTGCAAATTTTAATCGTTGGTCCGTAGGTCTGGAAATAAATCCTCTATTGTCAATATTCTCCTCAGTTTGAAGATATCCAAGACTTACCCAAGATTCTGCTCCGGGAACAAACGTTCCGGTAAGCCTAAAGTCAAATCCATAGGCATGGGCCGTTGCATTGTTTTGTGCAGCATATCTTACCCTAACATCTTCTACCGTATAGGTGTTCACATTGGTTAAATCTTTATAATAAGCTTCGCTAATTAAGGTAAAAGGCCTGTCCCAAAGATTAAAACTGAATTCACTCCCCAGCACATAATGAACGGATTTTTGCGCTTCTATGTTTGGGTTTATAGTTCCGGTGATATCTCTTAGTTCCCTATAAAAAGGAGGCTGTTGGTAACTCCCTATGGCAAAGCGGAATAGGATATCCTTTTTCCAATCTGGTTTTATAGAGAACTGCCCTCTTGGACTAAAAAGTGTTTGTGCATTATTTTCAAAGTTTTCTCCGCTTAAAACCCAATGCTGCGCTCTAACACCCAGGTTAAAATAGATATCATGAGGACCTAGCTTAGTCTGTTGACTGTATTGCGCAAACCCAGAAAACCGATTGGTCTTTACAGAATTGGTGGCTTGAACGCTTTCAAAAGCAACGATGTCTCCCGTAAATGGTTCTTCAGGTTGGTTGTTAACAAATTCAGGTTCAGACGGTCGGATAAAAAAACCGGCGGAATCAATAAATTCGGATTCCCTAAGCTGATCACGAATGTCTTCATGTGTGTATTTAATGCCCCATTCCAAAGATTTTCCTTCCTTATTGAATTTGCCGCGGTGAGATAAATTAAAAATCAATGCATCCAATTGATTTCTAGCTCTATTTATTTGTGATCCTATTCCCCTAGAGGCTGTTACCTCTCCTAAGTTTTCACTTCCTAAATTAGTGTCTATTTCGCCGAGCTCATATGATGCAATAATATCTGAGAATTCTTCTTCTTGGGCATGGTAAATGGAAGCGGTAATATCTATTTTGGTGTTATTGTTGACAATGTAATCAGCTTTTAGAGCCCCAAGAGCATTATTGTATTTGCTGTTTTCTTTTCCTTCATAAAAAACAAGTAAGGCCCTAGGGTCATTTATGGTTCCAAAATTGGTTTGTCGGGTCAGTGGTTCATTTTGGTAATCGTTTATAGAAAAGGTTCCCAAAAAACTTAAATGATATTTTTTGGAAAATCTGTAAGTAAGGTAGCTTTGTGCATCTACAAATTTTGGATTGAAATTGGTCTCCGTTTGTTGCGTGTTTACAAATAAGCTATTGTCTCTATAACGCACTCCAGTGATACTGCTAAACTTTTTGTTTTTAGAAATGGTTTCCAACGTAGTGCTGGCACCTAAAAGACTTCCTTGAACACGTAGCGAAAAATCAACTGGGTTTTTATATGTAATGTCCAAAACAGAGGATAGTTTATCTCCATATTTCGCTTGAAAACCTCCTGAAGAAAATTCCAGTCCAGTAATCATATCGCTATTTACAAAACTTAAGCCTTCCTGTTGTGCGGACCGTACTAAAAAAGGACGATAGACTTCTATGCCATTTACATATACAAGGTTTTCATCAAAATTGCCACCGCGAACGTTGTATTGAGTGCTCAATTCATTATTGAATGAAACACCTGGCAACAGTTTTAGAATGTTTTCCACACCAGCATTGGCCCCTGGTATCTTTCTCACAACCTCTGGAGAGATAGTGGTAATGCCTTCAATGCTTTTTCTTCCGGTTGCGGTAACATCTACGCCCGCAACTTGAATGGCATCTGTCTTCATTACCGGATTAAACTCAAAAGTTTCATTTGTGGTTAAAATGAGGTTTTCCAGAACCACATTTTTATGCCCTAAATGAGAAAAAGTAATGGTATTTTTAGTTTCTGCCGTTAATTGTAGAATATAGTAACCATTATTATCAGTGGTGGTGCCTAAATTACCAGATACAATATTTACATTGGAAATTGGAAGATTGTTTTGATCTAAAACCGTTCCTGCAACTGAAGCCGTTTGACCTTGGGCAATGAATATACCAAAAATCAATAGTATTGCAATTATAGGTTTTGTAGCGGCCAATACACTATTTTCTAAAAAAAGTACACTCAAAGGTACTGGAATTGCCAACATTATCTGTTACAACTACTTTGAGGTCACATTGTGTTTTATTTAGAATCTTATCATCAAAATTATAAGTGATGGTCTTTGTTTTAGGTTCATATTCCATTAGAATCCATTCTCCGTTTAAGGTTGCAGAAAAAGTGTTTATTCCGCTGAGGTCATCACTTATCTCTAAACTTAAATAGCTATAATTGCTCAGCCACTGTTTCTCTTTAAAGTTTCTGGCATTAATTGTTGGAGAAATGCTGTCCTTGGCCAATGTGTAGGTTCCCAATGTGCGAGTGCGCGTTGTAAAAGAGCCATCACGTTTATATGTCTTGGAGTGTCTTGGTTCCATACCTTTATCAAGACGTGCTATAAAGAGTTGCTTTCTATCTGCAATGGCATATTTAGAAACATCAAAACTGATGGTGAAATTTCGATGGGCGGCAACACTGTTATTATGGATTGAAACAGTATCGTTGCCCTTTTTTAAATCTATATAGAAATCTTTATAAAAAGTACTAGAAGGAAAATAGACTTTTGCGGCACCTAAATCAAAATTATTGGGTTTATCGGCAATGATAAAATCATCCGTCTTTTTATCACTCTTACTTATTTTAATGGGTTCTCTTTTTCCTTCTACAGGAATACTAAGTTTGGTGTCATTTCCTTCTATATCGGAAATCAACAACTCAATAGAGTACGACAACCCTTCCTTAATTGTTATTTTTCCATTGTTATGAAGGGTTTTGTATATGGCTAAACGATTATAGGGTTCTTTAAAGCACTTCTGTATGCGTTGTCTAAATTTTCCAAAATGCTCATAATCAATCAACGTGTTGATATATCTTGTTTCCCCAAAAGAGAAGGTTTCAAAGTCATATTCTGAGTATATTTTTCCATTGACGGTTTGTTTTACCGAATAAACTCCATTTTTATTGGCTGCCATATCTTGACGGTCAAATCCATTAAAACCAAAACCTATTGTGCCGATTGCGGTTATTTTGTCTGCCAAAAAAGTACCGTCTGGTTGTTTGGAGAAGTTGAGCTGTATTTTTTTTGCACTTTGGTTTACAATGGCATCATCAGATAATGGATATCCAAAAAGTCCTACTAATGAGGGGTTTGTAGCATCTCTAATCTCATAACCGTATAACAATGGATTGGTGGGTTTCTCGGTAACACTGCTTCGTATTTCAAAATGTAGATGGGGCCCGGAGGAGCCTCCTGTATTGCCGGAGTACGCAATTGTGCTTCCTTTCAGGACTTTTAACTCTCCATAATCCGGAAATACTTCAACCTCATAAGACTGTTTTTTGTACTGTGTCTTTTTGATGAAAGCTTCAATCTCAGGACCAAACTTTTGAAGGTGTGCATATACAGAGGTATATCCATTGGGGTGCGCAACATAAAGCACTTTGCCATATCCCCATTGGGAGACCTTAATGCGGGTTATAGTGCCATCAGCAATAGCTAGGACAGGCAGCCCTTGCCTTCTTTGAGTCTTAATGTCTATTCCAGAATGAAAATGATTAGAACGTAGCTCTCCAAAAGTACCTGCTAAAATCAATGGAATCTCCAAAGGGGATTGAAAAACATTTTGGGGGTATTTTTCTTGTGCTGTAAGGATTTGGGAAAATATGAAAAGGGCTCCAAAAAAGTAAAGGCGCATATTGTGGTTTATAATTACATACGAAAATAACCAATGTTTTGATCTGTGAAAAGGCTTTTATTAAGCTTTAAAAGACCTTAAAGCAATACTTGAAGAATAAATACTAAAAGTTTTGCGAGGTTAGGTCAGGTTGGTTAACTTTGTGTAATACGCATTGATGTTTGCATATGGGCGAACTAGTTGAGATTGTTGATTCTCTAGAAAATAAGGTAAGCAAGTTGTTGCACAAACTAGAGTTGTTGCATAAGGCCAATTCTAAATTAAAAGAAGAATTGAACCTTGCAAAAGAGGAAAACCAACTTACACAAGGAGCCATTTTGGAATGGGAAGAAAAATACAATTCCTTAAAAATGGCAAACACGATGCTGGGTAGTAATACTAGTAAAACCGAAGCTAAGCTCAAGATAAATACATTAATCCGCGAACTGGATGTTTGCATTGCCAAGCTTGCAGATTAATACGTAATTAAAATATGGAGAAGCTCAAAATAAAGCTTTCAATTGCAGATAGGGTATATCCTTTGACAATAGATCCTAAGCAAGAAGAAGGATTGCGTAAAGCAGCCAAGAATATTGAAAATTTGGCCAAAAAGTTTGAGCAAAACTATGCAGTTCGTGATAAGCAAGATGTATTGGCCATGTGCGCTTTACAATTTGCTTCTAAGATTGAGCAAGGCGGAATAGACAGTTCGGAAAATACCAATACTGCATTTGAACGCCTTCGTGCCTTAAATGATTTGGTACATTCCAAGCTTGGAGAATAAGTTCTTTTAAATAAAAATATTGTTACTGCCCACATTGGTAATTATTTTTTGACAAACTCAACACTATTATATTTGAAAAGGGTGAGTTTAAGTTGTAAAAGCAGGCCCTACCTGTATAGGGATCCTTGAGCAGCTTGTTAGCCCTAAACCTGTAATTTGGAGTTTGTACAAAACTTCGGCTAATGTGGGCTTTTTTTTTAACCAAACACAATCAACATGGATAACACTATAGTAATTGTTGTGGCTGCAGTTGTAGGTTTGGCGATAGGATTTATAATCGCCAAGATGATAGAAAAAGGTAAGGCTGCAAAAACCATTTCCAGTGCTAAGAGAGAAGCTACAAATGTATTAAAGGAAGCAAAGAAAGAAGGGGAGAACATAAAGAAAGACAAAATATTTCAGGCCAAAGAGAAGTTTTTAGAATTAAAAGCTGAACATGAAAAGGTCATCATAAATAAAGACAAAAAGATTGCAGAAGCTGAGAAGCGAACAAGGGATAAAGAATCCCAAATCAGCAATGAACTTGCCAAAAACAAAAAGCTGAACGATCAGCTTCAAGAACAAATCAAGGAAGTCACTTATAAAGGAGAAATACTTGATAAAAAACAATCGGAAACCGAGAAACTACACAAAAGTCAAGTACAGCAGCTAGAAGTAATTTCAGGACTTTCTGCTGAAGATGCCAAAAGTCAGTTACTGGAATCTCTTAAAGAAACTGCAAAGACGGATGCAATGGCATACCTCCAAAGCACTTTGGAAGAAACCAAATTAACTGCACAGCAAGAAGCACGAAAAATAGTAATAAATACTATTCAACGTATTGGAACGGAAGAGGCGGTAGAGAACTGTGTATCTGTTTTTAACTTGGAATCTGATGACGTAAAGGGACGAATAATTGGAAGAGAAGGACGCAACATTCGTGCTATAGAGTCTGCAACCGGAGTAGAGATTATAGTAGATGATACACCAGAAGCGATAATTCTTTCTTGTTTTGACTCCGTTAGAAGAGAAGTTGCCAGGCTTTCTTTGCATCGTTTGGTTACCGATGGAAGAATTCACCCTGCACGTATTGAAGAAATAGTCAAAAAGACAGAAAAGCAAATCAATGAGGAGATTGCGGAAATTGGAAAACGTACGGTAATCGACCTTGGAATTCATGGATTGCATCCAGAATTGATAAAGGCGGTAGGCCGAATGAAGTATCGTTCTTCCTATGGACAAAATTTATTGCAACATTCAAGAGAGGTTGCCAAGCTTTGTGGTGTAATGGCTGCGGAATTGGGACTAAACCCTAAAATTGCCAAACGTGCGGGCTTACTGCATGATATTGGAAAAGTACCAAACACTGAGGTAGAGGTAGAAACCCCGCATGCTATTCTTGGAATGCAGTGGGCGCAAAAGTTTGGAGAAAATAAAGAGGTGTGCAATGCCATTGGAGCTCACCATGACGAGATTGAAATGAACACATTAATTTCTCCTATTGTACAAGTATGTGATGCCATTAGCGGAGCACGTCCAGGAGCAAGGAGACAAGTGTTGGATTCGTACATCCAACGTTTGAAGGACTTGGAAGATATTGCCTTTGGTTTTAGTGGAGTTCAAAAAGCATATGCCATACAAGCAGGTAGAGAACTTCGTGTAATTGTTGAAAGTGAAAAGGTAAGTGATGATAAGGCTGCTGAACTGTCCTTTGAAATTTCTCAAAAGATACAAACGGATATGACTTATCCCGGTCAAGTGAAGGTTACTGTAATCCGTGAGACACGATCTGTAAATGTTGCCAAATAGTCCAATCCTGATATTTGTCATGCTTTTTAAATAGGAAACACGGTAATTTCATTGATAGATTAAAACCTATCAAAATATGAAAAAGCGCGTACCTGTTTCAGAGATAATGACAAGAGATTTAATCACGCTGACTACCAGTGATGATCTCGTAACTGCAGAAGAACTTTTTAAAAAGCACAATATAAGACACATTCCCGTGATCAGCGGAAAGGCAATTGTTGGTATACTGAGCTATACTGATTTACTGCGAATTAGTTTTGCGGATGCTGTTGATGAGGATGAAGAAAGAGTAGATACCATGGTTTACAATATGTTCACCATTTCTCAGGTAATGGCTAGAGATGTAATCAGCGTTCCTTCTAATACTACGATAAGGGAGGTGGCAAAGTTTTTAGCAAAAAAGGAGTTTCATGCCTTACCTGTTGTGGACAATGAAAAGTTAGTAGGAATTGTTACAACCACAGATTTAATAAACTATTTGTTGGATTTGTATTAAAGAAAACAGCTTGTAGAAAATATAAACCCAATACATTAACTATTAACTTAATGTATTGGGTTTGTTTCTTAAATAGAGCCTGATTTTACTCTTCTTCGCCACTATTTGCATCATCACCTTCTTCAACTACTTTGTTGCGGTTATTTTGCAAGATGTTAAGCTTTTTAAGCTTGGCTTTCCATGTTTCTAAGGCTTCTTTGTGTCTATTGATATTCTTTACAACATCTTTTACCAAAGGATTATCTTCAGAGGCGTTGGAGAAAAATTGAAGATTATTTTCCAATTGCCTTATTTCCGATTTGCTTTCTTCTATTTTCCTGCGGATAAAGATTCGTTCATTACCAATAGCCCTGCTATCATCTGTCTTGGCAAGTTGCTGCATTTTATCGCCATACTTAAGCAATTCAGATTCTTGCTTGCTCACTCCTAACTTTGTAAATAAGGCGTCTACAATTTTGTTGAACTTGCCGTTTATATGCTTTTTGTTATAGGGAATGCGTCCATACGTTTTCCATTCCGAAATAAATTTCTTGACCGTGGTAAGGTCTTTTTCAGCATCATCACTTAATTGAAAAGCTTTTAAGCGCTCCAAGCAAGCATTTTTCTTTTCAAAGTTTTCGTATTCTTCTTTTTGACTTTCATTCTTTTCAGAATGCAGTCGGTTAAAATAATGATTACAGGCATTTTTAAACTCGTTCCAAATCTTGTCAGAATACTTTCTGGGAACATGACCAATTCTTTTCCATTCGCTTTGTATGCGCTTCATTTCAGAGGTAGCCATATTCCTATCTTCGCTGTCCTTGAGCTCAAGTGCCAGTGCTAAAAGCGCTTTTTTCTTTTCTAAATTTTCATGCTGTTCCTTTTTCTGATTTTTATAAAAGGAATTTTTATTACGATTAAACTTACGAACAGCATCCTTGAAAGTACTCCAAGTTTGTTCATTCACTTTTTGAGGTACCTTGCCCGCTTTAAAAAAAGTATCGCGAAGCGCTTCCACTTCTTTTATTTGTAATTGAAGCGCTTTATGGTTATCCGTGACGCTTTCTGCAATCTTCAATATGGATGCGATAACCTCCTGTTTTTTTTCTAAGTTCTTTTCGTAATCCTTCTCTAGTTCATTATAATGTTCCTGTCTGCGTTCGTGCATAGCTTTGGTGGCGCTGCTAAAACGATTCCAGACTTCCTCTCGTTGTTCCTTTGCGACCGGACCTATATCTTCTTTCCAGATTTTATGAAGCGTTTGTAACTCCCTAAAAGCCTTACCTAAGTCAGGCTCACTGACCAGTGCTTCTGCACGTAGGACTAGTTTTAATTTTTCTTCGAGGTTGTGCTTAAAATCAAGATCTCTTAATTCTCGATTAAGGTGGAGGAAATCATAGAAGATTTCCATATGATGGTGGTATGTTCTCCAAACATCATTGTAATTGTTTCGCGGAACAGGACCAGCATTTCTCCAATTTTCTTGTAGATCCTTAAAATTCTTGTATGTGGTATTAATATCCTCTTCCACATTTATAAGACCTTTGAGCTCTTCAATTATCGCTAAGCGTTTATTGAGATTACCTTTAAGGTTTTGCTCCAGTTTCTTGTAATATTGGTCACGTTTTTCACGATATTCTCCAAAGACTTCGTTGAATTGTCTTTTAGAAACAGAGTTATATCGAAAATCTATTTCATTACCGCCATTGGCTACAAACTCTTCTTTTTTGTGCTCTAAAAACTCCTGAAATTTTTGGTCAAACTCGTATTTAATGGAACTGACATGTTTATTTATGGCTTGGATCTTTTCGTTTTTCACCAAGCGCTGTAACTCTCCAACCAAGTTTTCAATAGACATGGAATGGTAGTCGAGTGTAGGAATATGATGTCGTTTCTCGTTATCCACATCTTCAGCATCTTCAGCATTGGATTCTTCAATTTCTTCAATTACCTCGTCCGGTTTCTCAGATTTTGAAGATTCGTTATCCACATCTTCAGCATTGGATTCTTCAATTTCTTTGATTACTTCGTCCGGTTTCTCAGATTTGGTAGATTCCTTCTCTTCAGAAGATTGAGATTCCTTGGGAGGTTCAATATCTGTATCTGTATTTTTTTGTACTGGATTATCGGCTGTTTTTGGTTCAGAAATGGGGCTTTCTTCAACAGTAGTTTTTATAACATCCGCATTATGCTCAGTACCACCACCTTCAGTTTCCTGAAGTTTTTGTTCGTTGTCCTGCATCAGTAGTTTCTTTTCCTTTGAATTGATGATAATTATAGCCAAGTTAACAACTAAATTACCCAATAACAAAAGTAGTGCTTCTTCTTTTGTTTAAGTTTTATGATGTGGGGATTAATCAAAATGGAGCACTCTTGGCTTTTAATATCAGGAATTCCAGATTTCCCAGCTCCTTTCAGCCTGTAACTTCAACATTTTCAAACCATTACATGTTTCAGACCCTTTTGATTCACCTTCGCCTAAAAAAGCGGTTTTTTTTGGATTATAGATAAGATCAAACAAAAGATGCTCGCTATCTAGATGTTGGTAGGGTAGTGAGGGTTTATCATTTATATTGGGGTATGTACCGAGTGGAGTACAGTTAATAATAATGGTATGCGCGGCAATGATCTCCTTATCAAGTTCTTTATAGGTAAATTGATGCTCCTTTTTATTTCTGGAAACATAAGTATATTCAATACCAAGCTCTTCTAAAACAAAACGAATAGCTTTTGATGCTCCTCCTGTTCCTAGAATAAGTGCTTTATTATGATGTGGTTTTAAAAAAGGCTCTATTGATTTTTGAAAACCATAGGCATCCGTATTATAACCTTTTAAACCTTTTTCAGTAAATTTTATGGTATTTACTGCTCCTATTTTTTTTGCCCCGGAATCTAAATCATCCAAATATGGAATAACCAGTTCTTTATAGGGAATGGTAACATTAAGGCCTTTTAAATGAGTTTGAGACACAAGGGCTTCAAATCCTGAAATTTCTGGAATATCAAAATTTTCATAGCTATGGTCCTTTAGCTTTAAGTCCGCAAATTTTTGTGTAAAATAGCCTTGAGAAAAGGAATACGAAATGTCTTTACCTAAGAGTCCGTACCTGTTTTCTTTCTTTTCTGTTTTTTCCATACCAATCTAAAATCAATAATACCAAAATTCCCAGAATCACAAAAAATATGGCCCACCAGGTTTCGGGAGTTGCTAGATTTGGGAGATAGCGTTCATAATTAAGAACTATTTTATCTCCATTGGAATCTAGCAATACATTGCCAAGCGTATCCATTTTGTACATGGTTCGTTTCCAAGGCCATACCACACCTAAAGAACCTGTTATAAAGCCAAGGATAATAGCAGTTGAACTTGCTTTGTAATGTTTGAGCAAGTAACTGAGCAAATGTGAAAAAGTTACCAGTCCCGTTGCCGAACCTAGCGTAAAAACCGCCAGAATTTTAAGAGTTTCCATTCGTTTGGGATTGTCCATAAAGCCAAAATCCCCAGAGAACATTTCAGAAAATGTATCATATAAAGCGTTTACGGAATCTACCAACAACAAGACATAATTACCCATAAGAATTAGGATAAATGAACCTGAGAGCCCTGGGAGCGTCATTCCAGAAACACTGATGATACCGCAGAAAAAAATAAAGAATAGATTATCATTCTCTCTTGCGGGGCTCAAAAAACTGATTGAAATACCAATAACAAGACCAATAATTCCCGCAGGAATAGTTCTTTTATTCCAGTGATTAAAATCTTTGGATATGTAATAGATGGACCCTAAGATCATACCAAAAAAGCTGGCCCATACAAAAAGTTCTTTTTGTTCCAAAAAAAAGTCGAGCACTCTAGAAATACTAAAATAGCTTACCAGCATACCGAAGATGAGCAGCAGTAAGAATTGACCGTTTGTATATTGATAAAAACTCTTAAATCTTCCGTTGAGAAGTAGTTTAAAAGCTTTGGAATTTATTTTTTGAAGCGAATAGATGAATTCTTCATAAAAACCACCAACAAAGGCAACAATACCGCCAGAAACTCCTGGTACCTTGTTGGCAGCACCCATACAAAGGCCTTTTATGACCAAAAAAAAGTTGTCCAGAAATGTTCTAGGTTGATGCATCTATTGGGTAAGTTTCTCTTATTTTTTGGAAGCTACTCTTTCCAAGATAAAAATAAGGGAAAAACCTATTATAGCTAGGATTATGGCAAGTATTAACTGATTGTCCCCATCAAATGCCCATGGCAATACGTTTATATCATCAATAACAACGGTCTTGTCTCCAAAAGTCTTGGTTTCCAATACTTTTTTCCATGGCCATATTTTATTCAATGATCCTAATATAAAACCGGTTAACAGGGCCAGAGTAATATTTTTGTAATGACTAAACATCCATTTTAACAATCGAGCAAAGCTCAAAAGGCCAAATACAGCACCTAGAGCAACGGTAATTACAATTTTGACATCTCGTTCATGAACTGCATCTAAAATGGTTTTATAGGACCCCAAAAGCACTAAAATAAATGCTCCTGATATACCGGGTAAAATCATAGCGCATACTGCCAATGCCCCAGATAAGAAAAGGTAAGGTAGACTTTCTACGTTTTCATTTGGAGGAAGTTCGGTAATAAAATATGCTATTGCTGCGCCAACAATAAACATGATGACAGTTGCTGTGGACCATTTCTTAATTTCTTTCCCCACAAAAAAGATACTGGCCAATACTAGCCCAAAGAAAAAGGACCATAATAAGATGGGTTGATTTTCTAGTAGCCAACTTAAAAACTTGGCCAAGGATAGCACACTGATAAAAATACCTGAGAATAAGGCAAGCAAAAAATTACCGTTCGCCTTGTCCCAAAATGCTTTTAATCCTTCTTTTCTTAGGGTGGTAAAAAGAGAAAGGTTAATATTATTGATAGAGCTTATAAGCTCTTCATAAATTCCGGAGATAAATGCTATTGTACCTCCTGAAACTCCAGGAACCACATCAGCAGCACCCATGGCAATTCCCTTGAGTGTTATAAACACATAATCTAGCAGTTGACGTCCTTTCATGAATTTTATGGGTAAAAACCTTAAACTATGTAGATGTTTTTTTGATTTCGGAAACTAAGGTTTGCAACCACTTTACCTTATTGAATTCTGGGAATTCATCTTCAAACAACTGCAATTTTTCAATATCCAATTGCATGGCCTCTGCCAATTTCTCTCTAGCATTTAGAATTTCGTTGTTTTTAAGGTAAACTCCTGCGAGTTTGTACTGGAGTTCTGCACTTTCAGGATAAAATTCAAGTCCTTGAATGATTACTTGGATCGAAGACCCAAAATCTCCTAACTTTTTGAGCACATCTGCCCAATTTTTCCACGTATCTAATTCATAATTCCCTAAATCAACAGCTTGCTTGTATGCAAAATCCGCCTCATCAAAATTATTGAGGGCAAAATAAATTTTCGCACATTTTTTCCAATACAAAGGATTTTCACCATCAATATTTATGGCCTTGTTGATGTAATACAAGGCTTTTTCATAGTTCTCCAGCTTATAATGGAAATCGGTTATTGCCAACCAGCCTTTATCCAATAATGGATCTTCGTGAACTGTATTGTAGTAATAGTATTTTGCTAGGTCGTTATTGCCCAATTTTTCATGGCACCTTCCTATCCTTAGATAAGCATGTGATGTTGGGTCTTCTATAGAGATGGTAGTTTCGTAATTCTCAATGGCTTCGTTATACTTGCCAAGTTTTTCTAGAACTTTTCCTTTTTCAAAATAAGCTCCAATGAAAGAATCGTCAGAGATAATGGCAAAATCAAATGCGGCTAAGGCTTCTTTGTACATGTCCATACTATAGTACATTTTACCCAATTGGTGCCATGCAACCTCGCAATATGGATTTCGCTCTAAATAATCATTCAAATAGTGAATGGCACCATCAAAATCCTCTAAAAACTCAAAGCAGTAGATTACGTTGTACAAAGAAGAATAATCTCTATCATCAAATTCCACGCACCTCATAAAACTACGTTTTGCGCTTTCAAAATCATCCATGAACAGGTATTCCATACCTAAAAGTGAATAGATATCAAAACTATCCTCAGTTCTGTGGAGTGCCTCCAAAAGCAGGTTTACCGCTTCTTGATGATTATCTTGTTTGGATTGAATGTTGGCCCGTTGTATGTAGATTTCCTCGTTGTGGGAATCAATGTTTTGGAGTTCATCCAACAATTTTTCTGCAGTTTCAAACTTGTCTTCAAAAACCAGAATCTCAACACGTAATAATTTTAATTCCAATGAGTTAGGATGTTGCTCCAAGCCTATTTGGATGGCTTTTTTACCCAATGAGACTTTTCCATTATTTAAATAATAGTGAATGATTTCCTCAAAGTCCTCTGCATCAAAAAAGTAGACATCGTCTGTCTTGAGCATGGACTCAAATTTACTTATGGATTTGTCAGGATATTCGTTAGAATCTAACGCCATAGGAACGAGTTTGGTTTAACTATGGACTTAAAATTAGCCCTTTGAGGCTATCCTTAAGTCTTTGTTTGGGGTATGTTATCAACAAATTAGTTAACAGCAGTGGGTTTGTAATCGTTTAAAATACCAATGATTTGGTCGCATCCTATCGCTATTTCTTTCATTGAAATGGTCAATGGTGGTGATATCCGAACCGCTTTGGATTCAAAAAGCAACCAGAAAAGAATAAGTCCTTTTTTGGCAGCTGTCAACACTAAATAATTGACAATTTCCTCATTGTCTAATAGCAAAGCAAGCATTAAACCCTTACCTCTTACTTCTTTAATCAAAGGATGTACCAAAAGGGTTCTAAATAGATTTTCTTTCTCTAGTGTTTGTTCAATGAGCTGTTTTTCAGTGATTTCTTGTAATGTTGCCAAGCTGGCAGCCGCAATTACTGGGTTCCCGCCAAATGTGGTGATATGACCCAATTTTGGATTTATCTGTAAGGTGTCCATCATCTTTTTTGAAGAAACAAATGCTCCCACGGGTAGCCCGGCAGCCATTCCTTTACCTAATACCAAAATATCTGGGATACAGTTAAAATGCTCAAAAGCGAATAGTTTTCCTGTTCTTCCAAACCCAGGTTGAATTTCATCTAAAATCAATAGGGCTCCAACTTGATCACAGCGTTCTCTAACTTTCGCCAAATACCCATTTTCTGGAAGAATGAATCCAGCACCACCTTGTATGGTTTCTAGGACTACAGCCGCTGTTTTTTCCGTAATCTGTTCTAAATCCGCTTCTACGTTAAATTTGATAAAGGAAACGTCTGGGATTAATGGCCTAAATGCACTTTTGCGCTCTTCATAACCCATTAAACTTAGGCTCCCCATTGTATTTCCATGATAGGCGCGATGGGCGGCAATAAGTTGTGAGCGCCCAGTATACCTTCTCGCTAATTTTATGGCACCTTCAATAGCTTCTGTTCCTGAGTTAACCAAATAGGTTGTTTCCAAGTTTTTGGGAAGCTTTGACGCCAATAATTTGGTGAATTCTACAGCGGGTTGCTGAATGTACTCTCCGTATACCATTACATGCATATATTTTTCAAGCTGTTCTTTTACAGCGTTTATAACCCTTGGGGGACAGTGACCCAAGCTGCATGCAGAAACTCCTGCAACAAAATCTAAATGTGCCCTACCTTGATTATCATAAATGTAACTACCCTTTGCATGAGAAACTTCCATACCTAAGGGATGTGCTGTAGTTTGAGTTTGATATGTAAAAAAGTCATCTCTAAGCATTAGGGACTTTGTACTTTCTTTACGGTAGCTTCTTTTGGTTTTATAGCCTTGGTGGCTGATATTTTGTTTATTGGATCGTTTTCATTCTCCTGGCGTTCTTTTTCTTCTGCATCAATGTCTATAGGATTATCTATTCCGCGAATTTTTACAAGCTCTATGTTATTGTCATCTTCATCAAAAATATCATCCTTGCTCAGAATGCGTTCATCTCCCCGCCATATAAACCCTTTTAATTTTCTACTTTCCACCGGTAATTCCGTGTCCGGAAAAATATCCCCATCCGGATTTACAAAAAAAGTAATATCCTCAATATCATTGTTGGCCATTAGCAACCTTATCTTACTACAAATGGTTTTATCAATCCCTATCAATTCTTGGTCATCATTGTACATGTAGTAAATCACTTCTGTATTTCTGATTAGATCAATGATTTTAAGTTCGTTTTCTATGAACTTTCCATAAAGATCCTTTCCCTTGGCTTGATTGTAACCCGTTTTACTAATGGTATCCAACGAAATAATGA
Source organism: uncultured Allomuricauda sp. (assembly GCF_947499585.1). Classification (GTDB taxonomy): domain Bacteria; phylum Bacteroidota; class Bacteroidia; order Flavobacteriales; family Flavobacteriaceae; genus Flagellimonas. The sequence goes on from NZ_CANMOO010000001.1 coordinate 451,539, forward strand.
AGGCATTCTCCAATACTTTGAGCGAATCCAATTTCTCGGTTTCTAAGTCAGAAATCAAGTGAATACTATCGCCTGTTATTTGATTATCTACATTCCAGAGGATTGGATTCTTGATCAATTGGGTAATTCCTGTTTTTTCTGCGGAATGAATAGAATCACATTTTCCACTTAAATCCGTTTTATAAAATTTTGCATTTCTAAAAGCGCGAAGAATACGGGCTTCTGGTTTGCCGGTTACCATTAGGGTGTCACCATGCATATAAAGGGAGTCTTGTTCCACCATACTAATTGAAACAGCCCTTTTGGTAGCAAAGACCGAGTCTTTGGCTTTGAAAACTTCGGCATAATGAGCTCTAATGACCCCATTGTTTATGGTGTCTGTTATTTGGATATTGTTGGTGGCAGATGCAAATTCAGACGTCTTGTCAAAATAAAGACTATCACCTAAAATGATTTTGTTATCATAATCTATTCTAGTGTTTTTTATACCATAGCCTTGTTCAATCTTAGTGTCATAAAATCCACGTTCACAGTATATTTTATATTCTTCACCGGTAATCGTTGAAGGTCCATACATATAAGCATTTTTAGAAATGCGGTAATAGTCCAGTTGTTCAGAATCTATTATATATTCAGGATTGTCAATATGGACATTGTTTCGAAACTGTACTTTCTTCAATTCGGTAAAATAGGTGCCAATCTTACTGGTAAGCACATTGACAGAATCAACCACTTTTCCTCCTGAATTGTAGAATGATTCTTGTTTTTCCCTATTAAAATATAAAGTATCGGTGGTCAAGGTCATCTGACCATCGGTAAGATCTACTTTTTCCCAGGCTTTGGCCAATTTTGAGTCACCATTATAGCTCATATAGCTACTGTTCATTTCTATAGAATCACCTTGTTGTAGCCTAACATTGCCTATTGCCTTTAAACGGTTTTCTTGGGAATAAAAGATTGCTATATCACACCACAAATCCGCTCCTTGGTGTTCAAATTGAACTTGCCGCTCATCATCCTTGCTGAAAATTGAAGCCCCGGGAAATTGGGCCTCATCTTTAGTGAAATTGGCACCATATACAATGTTTATCTGTCTACTTGCAGGTTCTTGCTCTTTTTCTTGAGCAATGGCAAAGAAAAATGAGAGGGTAAAAATGAAAAATGAAATTCTTTTCAAATCCATAGAATTTTGCCCAAAAGTAGGATTTTTAAGCAAAGTATAGATATAGATTTAGAAAGGTTTAGTATTACTAGCGATGAATAGTCTGCGTTCTATCAGGTCCTACGGAAACAATTTTAATGGGAACGTTCAGCTGTTCTTCCAAAAATGCAATGTAATCGTTTAGGGCAGGAGGTAACTCCTCAGCTTTAGTCAATTGGGTTAAGTCTTTGGCCCAACCTTTCATCTCTTTATAAACAGGAGTCACATTCTCGCTCTCAATATTATAGGGTAAATGTTGAATTTCTTCGCCTTTGTACTTGTAAGCGGTACATACTTTTAGGGTTTTAAAGCCACTAAGGACATCCCCTTTCATCATCATTAATTCAGTAACGCCGTTAATCTGAACAGCATATTTTAAGGCAACAAGGTCAAGCCATCCACAACGTCTAGGCCTGCCGGTGGTAGCACCAAACTCGTTACCTACGCGACCCATAGTTTCGCCATCATTATCAAACAGTTCGGTTGGGAAAGGGCCACTGCCCACTCTTGTGGTATATGCTTTAAAAATACCCAATACACGACCTATTTTATTGGGAGCAACTCCTAAACCTGTACACGCTCCAGCGGCGGTGGTGTTAGACGAGGTAACAAAAGGATAAGTGCCAAAATCAATGTCCAGTAAAGATCCTTGTGCTCCCTCAGCCAATATTTTCTTGCCTTCATCCTGCGCTTTAAAGATGTACTCTTCGCTATCAATAAACTTTAATTGCTTCAAAGTTGCTACACCTTCATAGAATTCAGCTTCCAACTCGGCCAAATCATATTGGATATCCACGTTGTAAAATCCTATCATGGCCTCATGCTTATCTGCTAAAGCACGGTATTTCTCTTTCCAATTCTCAAACTCTAAATCTCCAACACGCATACCGTTTCTACCGGTTTTGTCCATGTAAGTTGGGCCAATCCCTTTTAAAGTAGAGCCAATCTTCGCTTTTCCTTTTGCGGCTTCTGAGGCTGCATCCAATAAACGATGGGTAGGTAAAATAAGATGTGCTTTTCTTGAGATAAAAAGTTTTGATATGATATCGATATCAAACTTTTCAAGATTGTCCAATTCTTTTTTAAAAATAACAGGGTCTATTACTACGCCGTTACCAACAACATTTATAGCGTTTTTATGAAAAATCCCAGAAGGAATAGTATGTAGTACGTGTTTTATGCCATCAAATTCTAAGGTATGCCCTGCATTGGGACCTCCCTGAAATCGAGCAATAATATCATAGTCTTTTGTAAGTACGTCAACAATTTTTCCTTTTCCTTCGTCTCCCCATTGGAGTCCAAGCAATAAATCTACCATGAAATGTATTGGTTATTCTGTTAGGTTTTCTTCTTTGTTTCTGGTTCCGTAGAAATATAAAGAGTGGTTGTTGATTTTAATATCAAAAACCTCCTCAATGGTTTTTTTTATAGATTGGATGCGTGGGTCACAAAACTCCACCACTTCTCCAGTATCTGTTAGGATAACATGGTCATGCTGACGGTCAAAATAAGATTTTTCGTATTGTGCCTGATTTTTTCCAAATTGATGCTTTCGTACCAGTTTACTGTCCAACAAAAGATCAATGGTATTGTATAATGTGGCACGACTGACCCTGTAATTTTTGGTCTTCATTTTTATGTAGAGTGATTCCACATCAAAATGATCTTCACTATTATATATTTCTTGTAAAATGGCGTAGCGTTCAGGTGTTTTTCGATGCCCTTTCTCTTCTAGGAAAGAAGTGAATACATTTTTTACAATTTCCTGATTCTTATTGTTCCCCATAGCTTTCTCACCAATGCTAAAGAACAAAGGTACAGCTAAAAATTAAATTCTGGTTACTTTGTCTATACCCTCTACCTGCTTCAAATTATTAATCAGTTTTTTAAGAATACTGTTGTTTTTTACTACTAGTGTTATTTTACCTGTAAAAGTACCGCCATCTGCACTAAAATTAAGGTTACGCATGTTAACATGCATATTATCCGATATAATATTGGTGATGTCATTAACCAGTCCTAAATTATCTATCCCAGTAATTTGAACATCTACGGTAAACTCTTCCTGGGAGGAATCTATCCATTTGGCAGACATAATTCTATAGGCATAGTTGGACTGTAAAGAAATGGCATTGGGGCAGTTCTTTTTATGAACTTTTATGCCATCATTTACACTCACAAAACCAAAAACATCATCTCCTGGAATTGGGTTACAGCATTGAGAAAGTTTATAGGTCAATTTCTCTTCCTCCCTTCCAAATACGAGCATATCATATTTGGTAGTTATTTCTTCCTTGTCAACGTCTTTTGGAGCAGGGTTTCTGCGAATTCTATTTTTAAAGAAATTTAGGAAGGCGTTGTGGTATGAAGAAGCAAACTCCTTTATCCGTTCATTATCAATAACACCAATTCCTACCCTATAAAATAAATCCAAGCTGGTTTTAAGCTTAAAGAAAATCACCAGTTTGTTGACTGTATCTTCGTTGAGGTTTATTTTTTGCGATTTTAACTTCCTTCTCAGGGTTTCTTTTCCATCCGCAGCAATGCTCTTTTTTTCTTCACTTAATGAGGATTTAATTTTTGCCCGGGCTCTTGCTGTTTGTGCGTAGTCTAACCAACTTTGGCTAGGTTTGGCACTTTCAGAAGTTATGATTTCAACCTGATCGCCACTATGGAGTTCTGACCCTAACGGAACCAATTTTCCGTTTACTCGCGCCCCACGTGTCTTCATTCCCACCTCGGTGTGGATGTGAAATGCAAAATCTAACGGAGTAGCACCTTTGGGCATTGATTTTAGTTCACCCTTGGGCGTAAACACAAAAATCTCTTTGGAATATAGGTTGAGTTTAAACTCCTCAACAAAATCAACAGCATTACTGTTAGAAGTTTCCAGTGCTTCCTGCAATCTGTTCAACCAATCCTCTATACCTTGTTCTTTTTGTTCTCCGTGTTTATATTTAAAATGTGCTGCATAGCCTTTTTCCGCAATTTCATGCATTCGTTCACTGCGTATCTGTACTTCCACCCATTTACCTTTTGGTCCCATTACGGTGATGTGCAGTGCCTCATAACCTGTGGATTTTGGTGAAGTTATCCAATCTCGTAACCGAATTGGATTTGGTGTAAAGTGATCCGTTACAATGGAATAGATTTTCCAAGCCAAAAACTTTTCATTTTTTTTATCGGACTTGTAAATGATTCTAACAGCAAATTTGTCATAGACTTCATCAAAAGAAACATTTTGGGCCTTCATTTTTCTTCGGATGGAAAAAATGGATTTCATCCGTCCTTTGATGTTGTAATTTAGACCTTCTTTATCAAGAGAATTTTTAATAACGTTTGAAAAGTCATCAATATATGCCGATTGATCCTCTTCTGTATCCTCAATTTTGGCCTGAATATCCTTATATACCTCAGGTTCGGTATACTTTAAACTAAGGTCTTCTAGATGGGTTTTAATATTGTAAAGTCCAATTCGATGTGCTAATGGAGCATAGATATAGAGTGTTTCCGAAGCTATTTTTACCTGCTTATGCTCAGGCATGGAATCCATTGTGAGCATATTGTGGTAACGGTCTGCTATTTTGATGATGATCACCCTAACATCATCATGCAGTGTCAATAACATTTTTCTAAAGTTCTCAGCCTGCTGGCTGATATCTTTATCTTTCTTTAAGTGGGATATTTTGGTTAGCCCATCAACAATACGAGCAACACTTTCTCCAAACATGCGCTCAATATCATCTAAAGTGTAAGGCGTGTCTTCAACAACATCATGCAGAAGGGCGGAAGCAATGGAAACTGCATCGAGGCCAATTTTTGAGGCCACAATTTTTGCTACCGCAATAGGATGGAATATATACGCTTCACCAGATTTTCGACGTTGGTCTTTGTGGGCATCAACGGCCACATCAAAAGCAGAGCGTATCAATTTCTTGTCCTTATCGGACAAGGTTTGATAGCTGATACGAAGCAATTCTTTATACTGCTTCGCAATCTCTTTGTTCTCTTTCTCAATAGCAGCCTCCGTCATAGTATATTAAAATTACCACAATCTTTAAAGGTAACCAACAAAAATCATGCCTTTAGGTTTCTAATGCGCTCTACTAGAGGAGGGTGGGAGTAATGCACAAATACATAGGCCGGGTGTGGGGTCAAGTTGCTTAAATTATTTTTTGACAACTTTTTTAATGATGTCACCAAAGGTGTTGCAGCAAAGGTTTTCTTGGCATAATCATCTGCTTGGAACTCAAATTTTCTTGACAAATAGTTCATGGCAAGTCCTGTAACTTCTGAAATTGGACTGTAGAGCAAAACAAAACCTACAAGTCCGGCATGAAAGCTCGGTGTTGATACGCCAATAGCTAGCGATATTTCTGGACTGTTTATGAACAAAGACAGTATAAAAAGTGTAAATCCGGTCAAGCCTAAAGAAACCAATAGATTGAAAATAATATGTTTCCGTTTGTAATGACCCACCTCATGAGCCAAAACTGCCACAATTTCTTCTTCACTTAGATCATTGATTAATGTATCAAACAATGTAATACGTTTTTCCTTTCCAAATCCAGAAAAGTAGGCATTTGCTTTAGTTGATCTTTTAGAACCATCAATGACAAAAATGTTTTTAAGCTCGAAGCCTACGTTTTTAGCATAATTTTCAATGGCGCTTTTTAAACTGCCATCGGTTAAAGGCGTTTGTTTATTGAATAGCGGAACGATCAATCGGCTATAAAATAGATTCATGAACAAAATAATGGCACTTATTAAAATCCAAGTATAAATCCAAAAGTTTGATCCCGTCCATTGATAAAAAAGTATGAATAGGGATAATATTCCTCCTCCAAAAATTATAGTAAGCACCCAACCTTTGATCTTGTCCAAGAAAAAAAGCTTTTTGGTTGTTTTGTTGAAACCATATTTTTCTTCAATTACAAAAGTTTGATAGTAAGAAAAAGGTGTTCCCAAAATACTGCTTCCCAAAAGCATGAATCCAAAGAAAATTAATGCCATGGAAATTGTCTTATCCGTAATTGAACGAGTAATGGAATCAATCCATTCAAACCCTCCAAAGAATAAAAAGGAAAGGGTCAGAATCAATGAAAACCCATCAGAAAAGAGTCCAAATCTGTGATTTGTTAATTTATACTTTTGAGATTTTTGATATTCTACATCATCAAAAACATCACTCAGTTCAGATGGAACATTAGATGTGAAGCGTTTTGCATTAAGGTACTCCAACACCTGGTGAACCAGGTATTGAATTACTAAAATGATAATGATTGTGTAGAAGAGAGTAGTTTTTTCCATAGGCTAAAATCCGCGTTGTCGCTTCGCTTCAAATATAAGTATTGCCGCCGACACAGAAACGTTCATAGAATCTATTTCACCCTGCATCGGGATAATTAGGTTTTGGTCGGAATTTTGAAGCCAAGCCTCGGTAAGACCTGTTGCTTCGGTCCCCACCACAATCGCAGTCGCGCCTTTAAAATCGCAATCTACATAGTTCTTGGATGCCGTAAGCGCAGCGCAGTATACTCTAATCTCTTTTTCTTTTAGAAAATGGATGATTTCTTCCGTGGTACCCGCGCCAATTTGGTTAGTGAATACGCAACCTACACTGGAGCGAATAATATTTGGGTTATAGATATCCGATTTTGGGTTGGCAATAAAAACTGCATCAACGGCAGCTGCATCTGCTGTTCTTAATAACGCTCCAATATTACCTGGTTTTTCAGGTGCTTCCGCTACCAAAATCAAGGGATGGTCATTTTTAAACGTAACTTTTTCCAGACTATGTCCTTTGCTTTTGGCTATGGCTAATACGCCTTCTGTGGTTTCCCTATATGCTAGTTTCTCATAAACTGGACTAGATATCTGTATAATCTCGACGTTGGGATTTTTGAGTACAGGGTGAACCGCAAAATCAGTTAAGATTTCTGGACAAAATAAAATAGTCTCCAGAATAAAACCTCCTTTTTGCGCCAGTTCAATCTCACGTAGGCCTTCCACTATAAAAAGTCCAGTCTTCTTTCGTTCCCTAGACTTTTCTTTAAGGGGCAATATCTTCTTTACCAAAGGGTTTTGGATACTGCTGATTAATTTGGTTTCCTTCACACATCAAAAATACGTAATCTTGTAATCTTAAGAAGGAATTTCCGACAAAGCGGCAAACTATACAACTATGAAGAAAGCAACAATCCTATTTCTTGCACTTGCTATTGGAGCATGCAAACCTGCTACTAAAAAAGAAGAAGCCACAGATACTGTTCAAGAAGAAACGGTTGAATCTAAACCCAATTTTCCTGAGGCTTTGGTAAAAGTTTTTGATGCCCATGGAGGGTTGGCAACATGGAAAGAGCAGCGTACACTAGCATATGAAATGCCAAAAACTGATTTTACAGAAACGCATACTATAGATTTATGGTCTAGAAAGGATCGAGTAGATGCTGGGCAGTTCTCGTTAGGGTCCGATGGTAAAGAAGTTTGGCTTTTGGATACAGAGAAAACCTATAAAGGAGATGCCGGGTTCTACCATAATCTGATGTTTTATTTTTATGCCATGCCCTTTGTTTTAGCTGATGATGGCATCATCTATTCAGAAGTGGAAGATTTGGTTTATGAGGACAAAAGTTATCCAGGTATTAGAATCTCATATGAATCTGGAGTGGGTACGTCATCTAAAGATGAGTACTTTATTTATTTTGATTCAAATACCAATCAAATGGAATGGTTGGGATACACAGTAACCTATAGAACAGGCGAGGTGTCAGAAACCATTAAATGGATTAGGTACGATGATTGGCACAAGGTTGAAGGTTTGGTCTTACCAAAATCAATTACATGGTATAATTTTGAAGGCACTAAGATTTTAGATGCAAGAAGTACAGTTGAATTTGAGAACATTACTTTGAGCAAGAGCTCTAAACCGCATGAGTTTTATGCTAAGCCCGAAATGGCAGAATTTGTGACAGTAAAAAAGAACTAAAGAAATAAACACTATAATAGAGAGCGGCGTTCCTTGGAACGCCGCTTTTATTTTCTCTTTACTTTCCTTCGTATTTGCCCATATAGCGTTTCCAAAGTTTGGTTTGGTGGGTTTCTAAAGAAATATCCCTACCATCAATAAAAGCTCTTGAAAGTTGATTGGTTCGCATATCCAAGGCATCTCCTTCAGAAATAAACAATGTTGCACTTTTTCCAACTTCTAAGGTGCCATAATCGGAATCAATACCTAATATTTTAGCTGTGTTTCCTGTTAATAATTGTACCGCTTTTTCCTTTTCTAGCCCTTGTGCAACTACTTGACCTGCATAAAAGGGAAGATTTCTAGTTTGAAAATTGGATGCGGATGCATTCTGCAAACCTACCAACAAACCTGCTTCCATCAACAATTTTGGCAATTTGAAAGTGAAATCATAGTCATCATCATCGTATTTTGGAAGAGTATGGGTAAAGTTCACCAACACAGGAATATTATGTTCTTTTAAGAAATCACTGATTTTATGTGCATGGTATCCTCCAACAAGTACAATGTTTTCTGCTCCAGATTTCTTTGCAGTGGTAATGGCGTCCATCATTTCTTTTTCACCATCGGCATAGATGTACAAATGTTTTGTTCCATTGAAGACACCTTGCATGGCGGCAAATGCAGCATTACTTTCTTTTGCACTGTCTTTTCCATATGCGTTTGCATTGTGCATAAAAGTTTTTACCTCGTTTGCTTGCTTTTGGTAGTCTTTGTTAGGGATAAAACCATTGGGCTCCCCCATCCACCATCTACCTCTTCTGAAAATTGCTGGCCAATTCAAATGAATTCCATCATCCACTTTCACAGTGGCATCTTCCCAATTCCAAGCATCAAACTGAACAATTGACGATGTACCCGAAATTCTTCCTCCTTTGGGAGTGATTTGTCCTAGCAAAACTCCATTAGGACGCATGCTTTCCACAACTTTGGATTCTGCGTTGTAGGCTATAATGCTCCTAACATGCGGAATAATGTCGCCAATTTCATCTTGGTCATTACTTGCCCTAACTGCATTTACTTCAACCAAGCCTAAAGACTTTCCTGGGGCTATAAAGCCTGGGTAGATGTGTTTTCCGCTTGCATCTATAATTTGGCCTTTGCTTTCTACTTCAGAACCGCCTATAGCCGTTATTTTTCCATTTTCAAATACTATAGTGCAGTTCTTTTTGATGGTGCCGTTACCAACATGGGCAGTAGCTCCTGTAATCGTAATTGTTTCTTGCTGAACTGGAGCCGGTGTCTGCTGCGCTGTTGCTGCAAAAACACTTATTAGCCCAGATAGTATAAATACTGATATAACTTTTTTCATCATTTTATATTTTAAAGGCTTTCGCAGTGAAACTTTGGTTTTTTACTCTCTTTTGGACCTTGCATTTCTGCTCCATTCTCTTTTTCATTCAACATCATATTGATGAGTTGACTACGTTCCTGTTTTACAGATGCTCTAAGCATCTTATCTTTTTCTAGGTCGAAATAGACAGTACCTTCAATCATCGTTTTTTCTGCTTTTGCATACACAGAAAGGGGATGATTGTTCCACAATACTAAATCTGCATCTTTCCCAATTTCAATACTTCCTACCCGATTGTCGATGTGCAATAACTTAGCTGGATTCAAGGTCACTGTTTTCCAAGCCTCAATTTCTGACATACCACCATATTTAACCGTTTTACCAGCTTCTTGGTTCAATCTTCTGGACATTTCCGCATCATCACTGTTTATGGCCACTGTCACACCTTGACTGGCCATTATTGCCGCATTGTGGGGAATCGCATCGTTTACCTCGTACTTGTAGGCCCACCAATCGCTAAAAGTTGAACCTCCCACTCCGTGCTCGGCCATTTTATCAGCTACTTTATAACCTTCCAAAATGTGCGTGAAGGTGTTTACCCGAAAATTGAATTTTTCTGCCACTTTCATCAACATATTGATTTCACTTTGCACATAGGAGTGACAACTAATAAAACGTTCTCCGTTTAAAATCTCCGCTAGGGTTTCCATTTCTTCATCATGACGAACAGGTAGCCCCGACTTCTTTTTGGCATCATATTCCTTGGCACGTTGAAAGTAATCTACAAAGAGTTGTTCCACACCCATTCTTGTTTGCGGAAAACGTGAAAAACTTTGCCAGTTGGATTGTTTTACATTTTCTCCCAAAGCAAACTTTATAAATTTAGGTGAGTTTTGGAATATGAGCCCATCAGCACTTTCGCCCCATTTTAATCGTAAAATGGCTGAGCGCCCTCCAATAGGATTTGCGGAGCCATGAAGTAACTGAATCGCAGTCACTCCACCGGCCAAATTTCTATAAATATCCATGTCCTTGGGATCAACAACATCTGTCATTTTTACTTCAGCAGTAGAATTGTGTCCTGCCTCGTTTATGGCCAAGGCCCCAATATGCGAATGTTCATCAATGATACCCGCGGTTAAATGTTTTCCAGTTGCATCTACTACTTTGGCATTTCCAGCACTAAGTTCCTTTCCAATTTTGGTAATCTTACCATTTTTGACCAGAACATCTGTAGTTTCCATAATGGTTTCACCAGTCCAAACCGTTGCATTTTTAAAAAGGACATTTTCTTGTTTAGGCTTTGTCTTGTATCCGTAACCCACATTTGGATAGGAGAGGGGCATCAACTTTGGAGTATTGTTTATAGCATCTTTTTTCGCTTTTTCCTCAAAAGAAGCTGTTTTACGAACGGTTACTGAAGATTCGTTTCCGTTAGGTAGTGTTATTTTACCTTTAATGTTTTCAGAATCCGGAGTAATAAGTGCTATTAACCTGTATGATTTTCCATCGTTGTTGGAAAAGGACAAATTCAACCAATCTGCTTTGTAATCAATTTTTGAATCGAGTTTTTCCTCACCCTGCTTTACCTCTGCTTTGGGTTTGTTTGTTTCCCCCGTTATGGATAGGAGGTATGTTGCTCCGTCTGCGGTAAGATTGTAATCACCTCGAATATCCTCTCGGTCTTTAGAATTGATGATATTTTTTACTCCTTGCACCCAATTTTCATGCAAAATGCTTCCTTTTTCGAAAATGTCTCCAGAGGTAATCAACAAGTTTGCTTGTCTACCTACTTGTAAGGAGCCTATTTGATTGGATTTTCCTAAGATGTTTGCAGGTACAGAAGTCAAGGCCTCCAAAGCTTTTGTTTTGGAAAGCCCATGATTAATGGCTTTCATGAGTTTTGATTTAAAATCTGAAGGAGACTTTAAATCATGTAAAGTGATAGAAAATTGAATTGCATTTTCTTCCAACACTTTTGGGTTGGAAGGAGCCAAATTCCAATGCCTCATATCTTTTAAAGCAACATAATGTGCTTCATAAGGATTGGATACGTCATAAGCTTTAGGGAAGTTAAGCGGAACTATTAATTTGGCGTTGGTAGCTTTTACCTCTTTTATGTATTCGTATTCATCACCTCCAGCCAATATAGCATATTGAACTCCAAATTGATCACCAATTTTATCAGCTCTCAATACGTTCCCATTTTTTCCGGCAGCAAAAATCTGTGTCATTCCTTTGTTTTCTATTAAAGCTTCCAGCGAACGGTCTTTGGTATCTATATTACCTTTATCATACCAATCCATATCATAATACAACTGGCGCATTAACGAAGTAGCTCCCATTAAAGAAGTTGGGTAGGATTGATTCTTGGCAATACTTTTTTTGAAAGAGAAATATTGAGCTGATTTATCTTCTAATATCCTTTTGGATTCACTTCCCTGGTCGTTTAGGGCAACAAGAACACCAGAACCTCTTGCTATACCATCTTGGATATGGGAATTGACCACTCCAAAACCAGCTTTTCTAAGTTCTTGGGCTTTTTTATCATCATAACTAAAGCTCGAAATAGCATCGTTTTCAGGCATAATATGATCATTCCAGTAAAACCCTTCACGAGAAGCGTTGTATTGGGCTGATCTACCTCGGGTTTTAGCCTTCTCGGGTTTTTTTACACCAAAGCTTGAGAATACATCAATAAATGAAGGGTAAATGTACTTCCCTTCTAAATCTTCAACCACGGCATTTTTTGGAATGCTCACCGTGTTTCCTACCTGAACTACTTTTCCATTTTGGACAAGCAATGTTCCGTTTTCAATAACTTGGGTAGGAGTAACATAAATCTTGGCATTGGTAAATGCCATGTAATTGTTGTTTTTTGTTTTAACACCATCATTTTTTGGAAAATAATCTTGTGCAAACAAAGAGACACTTCCCAAAAGCAGGGAGAGTGTTAGGAGTCTCATTTTCATATAATACTTATTGGATTAGTCGCTTTAAAGGTAGCGGAAGTAGGGGTATTGTACAAGCTACAATTTAGAATATATACTTATCATGATAGCTAATCAAAAGACCCACTACTGAATTGTAACTTTTGATGCCTTCCTGTTGATTGTTCGCTTTTAAAAAGGTATTGAAAATGGACTTGAATACAGGTTCCAAAGGATTTTCATATTGCTTCCAAAATTCAGAAACCTCTTTAAAATTTTTTTTAACTCCGGGATTTAGTTGTTCAACAATTTCTTTAAATTTTACATCATCTTTTCTTGATAAATCTGATAAGCAATAGGCCAAAGCATGGGAATAAGCGGTGTATTTAAAGTATACGTCTTCGTTTCGGACAGTGACCAAAAAACCTATAAAATTAGTAGCGTCTTCCGCAGAATAACCTAGCTGATGTCCCACTTCATGACCACTTACGGTCGGCAATCTGTAAAGAGGTGTTATTCCATTTACTTGGGCTTCATTGGAAAATGGGTTTAGGTAGCCTCCATACCCCATATAAGTTAAGGGAAGACTAAAAAGCGATGATTTAAGGCTTGGTCTTTTATACTCAAAACTTGGATAGCTTTCCTTTAGTAACCTATAACCATTTTTGGTTTTTTTAAATATTTCTTTTTTTGAATATGGGATTTTTACAGGATCAATACTGTCTCCTGTAATTTTGGTTTGGTAATGGTTAGCCTTTTCTGCCAAATATTGTGTAAAAGCGACTAATTCATTGTTAGTATATTCTTTTTCAATCCCCAGCTTCCACGTAATAGGCTGTCGGTAGTAATTCATTCCCCAAAGTAGATGGAATGCAAAATAGGTTATAGATAAAACCACTACGATGTCCTTTAAAAAAAGTAATGGCTTCTTTTTGATGGATTTTCGATGTATGTACAAGTATCTTCCTGCTAAGATAAAAAGTGCTAAATAAAAAAGATCGCCGATTGAAAATGGCACCCACCCAAAAAGTGTTCTTAAAAACCATGAAATGCCAGGATACAGTCCGTTGCTATAATATTTTTCAATAAGCTCTGGATAGCTTCCAACCCATTTTACAAGAATTATTTGCAAGGGCAGGGCTATGGCAATAACTGTTTTAATTTTCTGTCCCATCAAAAATTAAAAAATATAAGTGATGTTTTAAACTTCTAATCTAGTTCTTAATTATTAGATTGCCAATAAGCTTTTGGGTCTTAACAAACCTTTGGATAAAAAATAAAAAAAGCCGCACATTGTGCAGCTTTTTTGGTGGATTCCTTATACGTTTTATTCTTGTACGCCTGTAATTTCCAAATCAAAAACTAAATCAGAATTTGGAGGGATGGGGCCACCGCCTTGTGCTCCATATCCTAAATGAGGTGGAATAAATAAACGAATCTTATCTCCAACTTTCATAGTTTGAAGACCTTCTTTAAAACCAGGAATAAGGCGCGCTTCTGGACTATAATCCATCAATACAGGTGAATAGCCATTGCCTTGTTTTCTTTTAGCATCAAACTTATTGTGTCTTGTTGCTACTTCTTCATAATTGCTATCGAACAAATCACCATTGGGCAACCAACCTGCATAATTTACCAATACTTTCTGACCTATTTTCGGTTTTTCTCCATCTCCTTGGGTTATAGCGTAAATTTTCAATCCAGATGGAGTCTCCAATGCTTCTTCTTTTTGTTTGACGAGTACTGAAACCAAATCCTCTTTCATTTTTTTGAAAGCGGCTACCGCTTCTTCTTCTTCGGCAAAATAGTCAGTCATGATTTGGATGGCATCAAATTTTTTGGCCTCCTTACCATTTCTTACAATTTCCACTTTGTTCATTACCACATCAACTTTGGGTTTGTTTGCAGGAGGGATAACTTCAACACCAGCAATTGTATCCACTACTTCCATTCCTACCACTACTTCACCAAATACCGAGTGTCTTCCGTCTAACCAAGGTGTTTCTTTGTGTGTGATAAAGAATTGACTTCCGTTGGTCTTAGGCCCCGAGTTGGCCATGGATAAAATACCTTTTTTGGAATGACTAAGAGAATCATGGAACTCATCCTTGAACTTGTATCCAGGGTTTCCACTTCCAGTGCCTGTAGGATCACCGCCCTGTATCATGAAATCTTTTATGATTCTATGAAAAATAATGCCATCATAATATTTTTTTCCTTTAAGACTGTCAGCTACAAACGGGTTGTTGCCCTCTGCAAGGGATATAAAATTAGCAACGGTTACTGGAGTTTTTCCGTGCTCCAATTTTACAATTATATCACCTTGGCTGGTTTGTATATCCGCAAAAATTCCATCGCCTAAGTCAGCATATTTACTGGACTTACATCCAAGGAAAACTATTGAAAATAAAGTGATTAAAACAAGGGATTGTTTCATTGTTATTATGGTTTTAGATTTAAACTATCTTGATTAATAATGATTGTATGTAATTCGATTGTAGATTTTAAAGGAGTTTTTGGTCCGATTTTATTTCCATCACCATGATAACCATATGCCTGTAAAGAAGGAAATAAAAACGTTGCACGCTCACTAATTTTAAGCAATTTAACTGCATTTTGTAAGCCAGAAAATAGTTGTTCTTTGTCCACTACATATGAAGTAGGACCAATGTCTTCCATTGAATAGATAGTGTCATTATCAAAAGAGACAAGATTATAAGAAAACAATATCTGGTCATTGGTCTTTGGCGAATATGTAGCTGTATCGTTTTTGACTTCAAAAAAATATTTAAATCCACTTGGGCTTGCTAGATAATCATGAACAGTATCCTTTTTAATAATGCCATTTATGATCTTTTCTTCCAGTTCCAATAACTGCTTATTGCGTTCCACGGATTCTTTAAAAAAACTACCAGATTTTACTTCTACTGGTCTTCTTGGTTCAGGACCTCCACAGTTTACCAAAAGAATTGCCGCAAAAATTAAAAAAAAAGCTCTCATGGGTTTAGTTGGCTTTTGTACATTTTTAAGATACTATTGAATTGTTTAATGGTTTCTTCCATACTGATATCACTTCTTCCTCCGGCAGCATTGTCATGTCCGCCGCCATTAAAATGATTCCTTGCAAACTCATTTACCGAAAAATCACCTATTGAACGGAACGAAATTTTTATAATACCTTCTTCTTTGTTTTCAATAAAAATCACTGCAAAAATAATTCCTTCAAGCGTTAATCCATAATTGACAAAACCCTCTGTATCCCCTTTCTTAAAATCATGTTTATCCAATTCCTCTTGTGTTAACGTAATATAGGCTGTACTATATTCAGAAAGAATCACCATATTACTTAACGCTACGCCCAATAAATGAAGACGAGATGGGGAATTGGTATCGTAAATATTTTGATGAATCTCCATATTCTCTGCCCCGCGATCTATTAAGTCCGCAACCACCCGATGCGTTCTACTAGAGGTTGACCTGTATTTAAACGAACCTGTATCCGTCATAATTCCTGTATACAGATTAGTGGCAATGGCTTTGGTGATGTCACTCAAACCATCCAAGTACTCTATAAAATTATAAACCATTTCGCAGGTGGAACTCATACTTACATCTGAGTAGGTCACCTTGGCATAATCACTTGGTTGTTGATGGTGATCTATCATAATGAAATCTGCCTCTTTTTCTTTTAAAACAGCTCCCAATTGCCCTGTTCGGGATAAATCATTAAAATCCAAGGTAAATATTACCGTGGCTTCTTCAAGAGCTTTTTTGGATTGCGAATTTTCCTTTTCAAAGTTTAAGATGGCATCGCTTCCGGGCATCCATTTTAGAAATTTGGGATAATCATTTGGAGATATGACGGTAACTTGCAACCCTTTTCCTTTAAGGAAGTTTAGGAGCCCAAGGCATGAGCCTATGGCGTCACCATCAGGGTTCTTATGGGGTATGATTACGATTTTTTGGGGCTGGGAAAGAATAGACTTGACCGTCGTGATATCCTCTAAATTCATGCGGGCAAAGATACAATAATATAACATAGAGGTAAACCATGACCTCCTATTTTTGTTCGACCGAATTTAAAGTTATGCAACGCTTTTTCTTTTTTTAAGTACTGTTGTTTTTGTCTTAGGGTGCAAGAAGAATCAAATGCCAATTTCATAGTTACTTCCGTTCCTAGTTTTAGAATTATTGAGTTGAACATGAAGAATTGAGAAGCCCGTTTAAAAATAATGTGTGAAAATAGAATGGTTTTTCAAGAATTAAAACAGGAGTATTAAACCTTGTACGTTGCTCGAAAAAACGTAAGTTTGCGCAAAATTTAAAAAAATGACTGGAAATAGAACATTTACCATGATAAAACCAGATGCTGTTGAAAATGGACATATTGGTGCAATTTTGGAAAAGATAACTGCTGCTGGATTCAGAATCGTAGCAATGAAATATACACAGTTAAGTAAAAGAGATGCTGAGGAATTCTACGCTATACATAAAGAAAGACCTTTCTTTGGAGAATTGGTTGAATTTATGACAAGAGGACCTATTGTACCTGCCATTTTAGAAAAGGACAATGCGGTTGATGATTTTCGTGCATTAATTGGAGCAACTAACCCGGCAGAAGCTGCTGAAGGAACTATTCGTAAATTATTCGCTACGAGTATAGGTGAAAACGCTGTTCATGGTTCTGACAGTGATGAGAATGCAGCAATAGAAGGTGCTTTCCATTTTTCAGGTAGGGAAGTGTTTTAGTTTTTTGTTAGTAAAAACTTTTGAAAACATAAAAGCCACTCCTATCGAGTGGCTTTTCAATTTGAAAACAATAGAAGTTCTTCTTTACTTCCTTTTGGTTTTATTTTTCCCACTTCCTGAAGCCCAATTTTGTTGAGAAGGTGTTGCGATTTACTATTTTTTTGAGTGGTAATGCCTAAAATGGATTCCAACTTCAATGCTGATTTTCCGTACGCTAATGTCGCCTTACAAGCTTCGGTGGTATAACCCTTTCCTTCATATTCTGGCAGAATTGCAAACCCTATGTCTGGGCTATCCAAATAATCTCGTTTTACAAAGCCACATATGCCTATAGGTATTGAAGATTCTTTTAGACACATTTTATAAAGGCCATAGCCATGTTCTTTATAAGAGTTAATTAAACTGGAGTTTATATAGTTAACTGCCTGCTTATCCGTTTTTACACCCCTGTCCCCAATAAATTCCATCCAATTTGGACTATTCAATAGTTTTTTAAAAAACTTGGAATCTTCAATGTTTGCTTCACAGATTATTAACCGGTTTGTTACAATGATTCTTTTCACTTGATTCATGAATGACTTACCATACGGTTAACGAAGCACTATTTTTTTTACCAACTCTTTACCCAATTCCTCATTAAGCATAGCTATGATTTTGGTTTTTCCTAAACTCAACTCTTCTCTAAGTACTGAAGAAGAGAGTGATACAAAAAGAGTTTCGTTCCTAAGTTCAACTGCCGTAGTATAGTTGTTGACCCCGTTCCCCATTAATTTTACCCAAGCATCTTTGGCATTTACCTTATCCATACCTTTTTGAAGCTTATTTTCTTTTATAAACTCCCCAAGTGCATCACTCATATGAATATGGGAATTGTGTCTTTTTGCCATTATTTTGGTATTGAAATAGGTTCGAACCGTTTATAGGAGTATAATATTCCATCTTCATTACGCACTGAAAAAGAAGTTGAATCTATTTGAATCAGCTTTTCTTCCCGTTCGCTTAAAGGATTTTTATAATGCAATGTAAAACTTTTGTCTATCCTGATTACCTCGAAAACTTCAGCATCATTAGAAGTATTATAGGTGCCGTCAAATTTGGGTTGTAGCTTTTTTCGGTAGCCTTTGGTGCCTTCCAATTGTATAAAGTCAACACTTGGGTTAATGGAATAGTTCTTTTCTGCACCATCTTGAAATGTAACCTCGGTAATTTCCCAATACCCATTTAGATAATGCAGATCTTCTTCTGATAGCGAAGTATCCTTGCATCTCCAAAAAGATAAAATCATAAAGAAAAGCAACATTTTCTTCATACTACAAGGTAAAGATTTTATAACTCTGTCTAATATTTTTAACTACATTTTCGGTACGCTCCGCATGTGTGTCACTAATAAATATCTGGCCAAAATTATCATTGTCCACCAATGCCACAATCTGCGACACTCGGTTTTCATCCAGTTTATCAAAAATATCATCCAGCAGAAGGATGGGAGTGGTCTTGGCCTGTTCTTTTATAAAGTGGAATTGTGCTAGTTTTAAAGCAATCAAATAAGATTTTTGTTGCCCTTGACTACCAAATTTTTTAATGGGATGTCCTGCAATGGTAAAGTTGAGGTCGTCTTTATGAATTCCCACGCTTGTGTATTGTATAGCCCTATCCTTATCAACTGTAGTTTCCAAAAGTTCCAATAAGCTTTTGTCCAAGAGTTGACTTTCATAGGAAAGCATGATTTCTTCTTCCTTTTCAGATATGTGGGCATACTGTTCCTTAAAGATTGGAATAAAGGATGTTACAAAGGCCACTCTTTTTTGATGAATTTCTGTCCCTAGGGTATGTAATTGCTCATTGTAAATAGCTAGCGTATTGGGGTCAAAAGTATGATTGGCAACAAAATACTTAAGCAATGAGTTACGCTGCACCAAAACCTTATTGTACTTAATCAAGGTTTTTAGGTATTCTTTATCTGATTGTGAAATAACACCGTCCATAAATTTTCTACGGGTGTCACTTCCCTCTGTTATAAGGTCTCTATCTGAAGGGGAGATGATTACCAGAGGTAAAAAACCAATATGTTCTGAAAACTTTTCATAGGCCTTCCCATTTCTTTTAATGACCTTTTTTAAGCCGCGTTTAAAGCTACAGATGATTTTTTCTGTCCTATTATCTTTTTCAAATTCGCCTTCAACTACAAAAAAATCGGTTTCATGTTTTATATTTTGGGTAGAAACCGGATTAAAATAGCTTTTCCCGAAAGAAAGGTGGTATATGGCATCCAAAATATTGGTCTTTCCCACGCCATTATCGCCAACAAGACAGTTGATAACAGGGTCAAATTCTAGACTCTTGGAAGAGAAATTTTTGTAATTAACTAAAGACAAGTGCTTTAAAAACATAAAAAGCTAAAGGGATATTACGTTTTTAGTCATTGAACGACTAATTAAAGATTCCAAAAATAACGAATAAATTACCTTTTGGTTTTGGATAAAAACTTTATTTTTGCGCGATTAATCAAATGAAGAATGGCAACATACAAGAAGCGAGGCTTTAAGCCAAAAAATAAGGTTGAAGAAGCTCAATTAGATGAGCAGAACAGTACAACGGCTGAAGTATTTAGTACTTTGGATGAAAGTGCTTCCAAAACCGAGGCTTGGGTTCAGAAAAACCAGAATTACATTTTGGGCGCGATTGGTGCCATTGCTATAGGTGTTTTAGGGTATTTGGGGTACAATGAATTTATTCAAAAACCAAAGGAAGCATCCGCAGCTAATGAACTTTTTTATCCGCAACAATATTTTGATCAGGCATTGACAAACGAGACGGCTAAGGATTCATTGTTTACTTTGGCCTTAAATGGGGCAGAGGGTAAATATGGTTTTCTGGATATTATTGAAGAATACAAAGGAACCAAAGCGGCTAACCTTGCTAAATATTCTGCGGGAATGACCTATTTGAACATGCAGCAATATGACGAGGCCATTGCTAATTTGGAGAGTTTTTCTTCAAGTGATGCAGTTTTAGGAGCCATGGCTAAGGGGGGAATGGGTGATGCTTTCTCTCAATTGGGTCAGAATGAAGATGCTTTGGAGTATTACGAAAAAGCGATTGCACATAGCAATAATGAATATACTGCACCCAGATTTTTATACAAAGCGGGTGTTATTGCCATGGATTTAAACCAAAAAGAAAAAGCATTAAGCTTTTTTGAGCGCATCAAAAATGAATATTCTTCCTCTCAAGAGGCAAATGAAATAGATGTACTTATTGGGCTAGCCAAAAATTAGGCTTATGGCTACTGAGAACAAGAACTTATCCGCTTACGATAAAACAACAATCCCAAACGCGAAGGAATTTCGGTTTGGGATTGTTGTTTCTGAGTGGAATGATACCATTACGGAAGGACTATATAATGGCGCTTTAGAGGCCTTAGTGGATTGCGGAGCTCTTACTGATAATATTCTTAGATGGAATGTTCCAGGAACTTATGAGCTTACCTACGGATGTAAAAAGATGCTCAACACTCAAAAAGTGGATGCAGTAATTGCAATTGGCAGCGTTATTCGTGGAGAAACCAGTCACTTTGATTTTGTTTGTAGCGCAGCGGCCCAGGGTATTAAGGACCTAAATGTTGCTTATGACACACCTGTTATCTTTTGTGTTCTTACTGATAACACTTTACAGCAAGCTATAGATCGCAGCGGAGGCAAGCATGGAAATAAGGGAGCCGAAGCGGCTATTGCAGCAATAAAGATGGCTGCTTTAGGAGTGTAATTCTTTGAATTTTACATAGTATGTAGGGCAGTAGCTTTGTTTAATGGCACACTGTTAACATTTTTTGGCAGTAGTTCCCAATCCTATTTTTTGATTTTGAGTACCTTTGAGATTATACGGAAAAGGATATAATGCGAAATTTTCTAAAACTTAGAAAAAATAGAACCTATGATTATTCACCACGCTATTACAAGGGTGAAGGTAATCCTTATAAAATAGAACATAAACTAGATAAATACAGAAGTACAGCTAATACACAAAGAGGCCTAAAAAACAAATTTTCCTCAGCGTTTGATGACTTAAAAAACGAAGGGGATAAAAACTTAAAAATTCGTTTTACGATTATTGTGGCCATCTTAATATTACTGTTCCTCTTCATCATAGACTTTGATTTATCCATATTCCTGAATCCCTAATGGCAGATATCATTAAACTCTTGCCAGACCATGTCGCCAATCAAATTGCAGCAGGGGAAGTGGTTCAGCGACCAGCTTCAGTAGTAAAAGAACTATTGGAAAACGCCATAGATTCTGGTGCTACCCTAATTAAATTGATTGTAAAAGATGGAGGTAAGGCTCTCATTCAAGTTGTGGACAATGGTTCTGGAATGAGTGAGACCGATGCTAGACTTTCTTTTGAGAGACATGCTACATCAAAAATATCAACCGCCCAAGATTTGTTTAACCTGCAGACAAAAGGATTCCGTGGTGAAGCCTTGGCTTCAATAGCAGCAATTGCCCATGTGGATATGCAGACAAGGATGGATAATGCGGAAGTTGGGACACATTTAAAGATTGAAGGCAGCAAAATAATGTCTCAAGAAGTGATAGCCACACCAAAAGGGACATCAATAGCTGTTAAAAATCTATTTTTTAATATTCCGGCCAGACGTAATTTCTTAAAATCCAACCAAGTTGAATCACGGCATATTACCGATGAATTTCAGCGGGTTGCCTTGGTCCATCCAAACATAGAATTTCATTTTTACAATAATGGTTCAGAATTATTTAATCTTCCAAAGACCAAACACAGACAGCGAATAAGTAATGTTTTTGGGAATAGAATGGGAGACCGTTTAGTTCCGGTCAATGAAGAGACCGAAGTAGTTAAAATCTCAGGATTTGTCTGCAAGCCAGAATTTGCTAAAAAAAGTAGGGGAGAACAGTTTTTCTTTGCCAATAACAGATTTATAAAAAGCCCATACTTGCATCATGCAGTAGTTGCCGCATTTGAAGGACTTATTAAGACTGACTTGTATCCTGGATACTTTTTGTATTTAGAAGTGGATCCTGCATCCATTGATATCAATATACACCCAACAAAAACAGAGGTGAAGTTTGATGATGAAAATACCATGTACGCCATCATTCGTTCCACAGTAAAACATAGTTTGGGACAATTTAATGTAGCTCCAGTTTTGGATTTTGAACATGACCCTAATTTAGACACTCCCTATGCGTATAAGGAGAAAGGAGCAGTATTGCCCAAAGTAACTATAGATGCTTCTTTTAATCCTTTTCAAGAGACTACAGAAAGGACAAGCGCTAAGTCTAACTATCAAAAAACAAGTACTAAGGGTTGGGAGAATCTGTATGAAGGTTTAAATACCGGGGTAGGTACAGATAATTTTAGCAGCATAGAAATTGAATCGGATACTGAGGTACAAGGAACATTTTATTCTGATACTGAATCGCAAGAACATGTTAGCACCACCTTTCAGCTAAAAAGAAAGTATATAGTTAGCACCATTAAGTCCGGCATGTTGGTAATTAATCAAAACCGTGCACATGAACGGGTGCTTTTTGAAAAGTTTTTAGCTGAAATCACCGTAAAGGAAGGTGTCAGCCAACAGCTCTTGTTTCCTTTAGAACTTACCTTCAACAAACAAGAATTGATTATTTTAAAAGAGATTAAAGAAAGCTTGATAAATATTGGTTTTGCTTTTGAAAGTTTGGAAGAAGAGACTGTTAAAGTGACAGGTGTGCCCTTGGTTGTCTCCGAAAGCGGAATTGGCATGGTATTGGATCGTTTGATAGCTGATTATAAAGAGGGATTTGAAGGAAATTCAATTTCTCAAGCAGAATTGCTGGCAAAGGCACTGTCTAAAAACCTGGCAGTAAAAACAGGTGAAGTATTGGATAAGGACTCCCAGTTAGGTTTGGTGAATGATTTATTCGGTTGTAAGGAACCTACATTAAGTCCGTTCCAAAAAATGACATACACTATTATCTCCGAAGGAGATATTGAAAAAAAGTTTAGCTAAATGGGTAGATTGACAGAGGCAGTAAAACACTTGTTGATTATCAACGTGATTTTATTTATAGCCACACAATTATATGGGGATCAAATGTATCAGTGGTTATCCCTCTGGTTTCCTCAGAACACTAATTTTCAGTGGTGGCAGGTAATTAGCCATATGTTCATGCATGGCGGCCTTATGCACATTGTGTTTAATATGTACGCGCTGTGGGCATTTGGAACTCCTCTTGAGCAAGCTTGGGGCAGGAATAAGTTCTTGTTCTTTTATTTTTCAGCCGGACTTGGTTCTGCCTTATTGCATACAGGGGTTAACTATTATCTTTTTAATGAAGGAATGACTGCTTTGGTCAACGCTGGAATGACAGAGACGCAGGTTTTGGATATAATATCAAAAGGGCAATACAGTCCAGATTGGTATAACGTGGCTTCTAAAAGCACCATTGATAATTTTTTAAGTGCTTACAATACACCGGCAGTTGGAGCATCAGGTGCTATTTACGGGATTTTAGTGGCATTTGCTTTTATGTATTCTGAAGCAAAACTTATGTTGATATTTTTACCTGTGCCTATAAAAGCAAAGTATTTTGTACCCTTGTTGTTAGCTGGAGACTTGTTTTTTGGAATAGGAAACATAAATACTGGAGTGGCACATTTTGCGCATATAGGTGGCGCATTAATTGGTTTTATTATGATGTGGTATTGGAAAAAGAATGAGTTTAATAAAAACCGTTGGAATTAGCCTATGGCGAATGGTGGATTACAATATAATTTTGCAAAATTCAGCATAGCTGAAAAACTGATTGCACTAAATGTTCTCGTCTTTATTTTGGACGGACTGTCTTTAGCATTACTTGGAAATTCAGTATCGGAATGGTTTGAACTGCCCAAAGATTTCATGGAATTTTTTGGTCAGCCTTGGTCTATAGTCACATACTCATTTTTCCATGCCGGTTTGGGTCATATCTTTTGGAACATGATCATGCTCTATTTTGCTGGTAGAATTTTCTTAAATCTATTTGATAACCAACGGTTCATTAACGTATACTTTTTAGGTGTTATCGTTGGAGGAATGGTTTTTTTGCTTAGTTATAATATTTTTCCAACCTTATTGAATACAAATACAGCATTAATAGGGGCTTCAGCAGGAGTTACGGCAGTATTGATTTTCGTATGTGCTTACTTACCAAATCAAGAAGTGCGGATTATCTTTTTTAACGTTAAGCTTTGGTATGTAGGGGCATTTTTTGTTTTGGTCGATTTAATACAGATTCCGTATGGTGGAAATGTAGGTGGCAGATTAGCACATTTGGGAGGAGCGCTGCTTGGATACATTTATGCACGACAGCTGTTAAACGGAAATGATATCGGTTCTGGCTTTACAAAGTTTAGAGACGTTATTGTTCAACTCTTTCAACCAAAAGAAAAAAAGGGACCTCTTAAAACGGTATATAAAAAGAAGACTTCTAAAGGTAAGGGTTCTGCAGATTATGATAAACAAGCCCATCAACGTAAAATAGATGCCATTTTGGATAAAATAAGCAAGTCGGGCTATGAGAGCTTATCCAAAGCTGAAAAAGATTTTTTGTTTAAAGCAGGTAAAGAGAATTAATACGTGAAAAAAACTTCTCTTGTTCTTAGTAAGTTAATATTTGCGGTGAATATACTAATGGCTGTTTTATTGCTTATTACTTGTATTCTTTCCTTTTTGACAGTTCAAATTTTCTCTTTGTTATCAGTTCTTAGTCTGATTGTGCCTTTCCTGTTTATTATAAATGCAATGTTTGTTGGTTACTGGCTTTTTAGGAAAAAAAGAAAATTCTTGCTATCTCTAATAGCTCTGCTCATAGGGTATTTGGTTTTTGGATCATTTTATGGAATTGGTAACCACAATGAAGAATCGTCAACATCCGATTTGAAAATCATGACCTATAATACTTGGGGGTTTAACAAGAATGAATGGATAAAAGAACCTGATATTGGGAATAGAATAATTGAATTCATTAGAAAAGAAGACCCAGATATCATCTGTATTCAAGAGCATAGTAGGATACGGTATAAGCAATTATCTCAATATCCATATAGGACTGAAACTCCACGTTCAGTGCCCAAAAGAACTACACAGGCAATATTTTCTAAATATCCCATTGTAGGTAATGGGTCTCTAGATTTACCTGAGACAAGTAATAATATAATCTATGCGGACATCCTGTATAAAAAAGATACTCTTAGAGTTTATAACTTTCATTTACAATCATTTAATATAGTTCCTTCTTCCGAAACATTTTCCGAAGAAGAATCGGAAAAGAATTACAAAAGGCTGGTGAAGACTTTTAAAAAACAATTGGACCAAGCTAAAATCTTTGTTAAGCATAAAGAAACAAGTCCATATAGAAATATAGTTTGCGGCGATATGAATAATACACAGTTCTCTAATGTATATCGTGTATTGAGGAAGGATTTGCAAGATACTTTTTTGGAAAAAGGAAAAGGATTTGGCAGAACATATAGTCTGTTGGGGTTTCCTATTCGAATAGATTATACACTTGCAGACCCGGCTTTTGAGGTAATATCTCATCAGAACTATAATGAGAAACTGTCAGATCATTATCCAGTTATGGCCACTCTTCGCCTAAAATCAGATTAAAAAACAATCCACAACATCTGCAATAATATGGATGATAAGCGCTAAACCTATTATTCGAGTTTGTTTAAAGAAAGGAAGAATACAATATAGCAAGATGGCCCAATAACTATGGAGTGGATGGAAATTGATGCTACAGCGATTTAAATCAAATATTGGTTCTGCAAGAAGATGATCCAGGTCGATTACAATACCCGCTAAAAGAACAAGTATCACCTTAATTCTATTTTCCTTGAAAAACAAAAAACCTATAAGGATAGGAACGATAAAATGAATGCCATAATGAATGATGAACCTAAGCATCTAAAAAGCCTAAAGATTGATTTTTTAAATAGGTAAGTGCATTGGTTCCT
Organism: uncultured Allomuricauda sp.; assembly: GCF_947499585.1. Lineage (GTDB taxonomy): Bacteria > Bacteroidota > Bacteroidia > Flavobacteriales > Flavobacteriaceae > Flagellimonas. Next base: position 477,758 of record NZ_CANMOO010000001.1, read on the forward strand.
TCATTGAATAACAAATCCAAAATGCTTAGATTGGATATAAAACCGTGTCTTTCTTCAAAGACTTGAGAATACTCTGCCAGACCAATACTTAATTCTCTTTTTGACTCTGCTAAGAATCTCGTATCAACATTTTTTGAAGGTATGACCTCATAAGAAGAAGTTTTTTTTGTGGGGTTTTCAATGCCTAAACAATCACCAATGGTTTTTATAGTTTTTAGGTTGAAATCAAAAAGAGAACCTTTGGCTTCTTCAAACAAAGGTTTTAAATCATCCTCGTAAAACTCAAAGAAGGGGGACGTTCTATAAGCAGTTTCCAAGGTTCGCCAATGTTGCTTTTGCCAATTGAAACTATTATCCATTTCAATCTCACTATATTTTTGATGATCTTCTTTTCCCTTGGTATGTTTTATGGGAATGTTTAGCATATGCTTTCCCTGATCTGTACAGATATAGCAGCGGTTCCTGTATGTCTGTTTCTGGAAATTATCACACGCTTCCCAAACAATGTCGTTTTGAGCAATTACAGAAAACGTGATGATGCTTGGGAAATAAGTAGGATGAACTAATAAACTCAAGAATTCTTTTTTCTTCGTTTTCTAAAAAAGTCAAATATAAACCATCCTGCAAGTACCATTAAAAAATACTTTAAATAGGATACAGGTTCTCCGCTACCCCCAACAGTAGTAAAAATACGATCCCAACGGGGACGCCATTTTATCAAGCCTTCTTTGAAGTTATCAAAACTCAACCAAAGAAAAACAGGTTTCCCAACAATATGGTTAGCCGGAACATATCCCCAAGTTCTGCTATCTTCAGAGTGGTCGCGGTTATCTCCCATCATCCAATAATAGTCTTGTTTAAATGTATAGGAACTCGCTTCTTCTCCATTGATCAAAACTTTTTGTCCCGTAACGACCACATCATTGTATTCGTAATCCCGAATAATCTTCTTGTATAACGGAATGGTTTTGTAATTGATTTCTACAGTGGCTCCTTCCTCAGGAAGATATATAGGACCAAAATTGTCATTGTTCCATGGATAGAAATTGGGTTTTTGAGGATATGCACCTGTGTATACTCCCTTACCTTCATTCGTTTTTATAACAGAATCTATCTCTTGATTCTTTTGCAATGCAGCCACCATGTCATCTGTTAAGTTGGCAATTCTTGACCTCGGCTTTTCTTCTGTCAGGGATAATCTCAATTGTCTTATAACTTCGGTAGGTATTCCTTTTTCCCGTGTTATAAGTTCAATTTTACCATCTGCTGTTTGGTTTGCACCAAGCACAAAAGGAGATAGTGCATTGTACTGATCTTGATTTAGGCCTGCAGTTATATATTTCCTGAGGTAATCCGAAGCGTCAACCTCATTAAGTAATCTACTGGACACCCCTTTTTGGGAATAAATAGTATAATCATACATCACTTTTGCCCTATCTGAAAGCTGCAGTTTTTTCCCATTGATATGAACAAAACCGTCTATGACCGCCAACGAATCCCCTGGAGTTCCCACGCACCTCTTAACATAGTTAGACTTTTTGTCTATTGGTTTTTTTACAGCTTTTTCTGCCTTAAAAAATTGATACAAGGTATCTGAGGGCAAGCTGAAAACAACTATGTCATTTTTTTTGATGGTATTGAACCCTGGAAGGCGCATATAGGGTAATTGTAATTTATTCTTCCATGAGGTTTTATGAGTTGCTGGGTCAACATCGGCCACATATGATCTTTTCTTTACTCCTGGAATGGTATCATGCACCATTGGAAGAGCCAATGTGGTCATGGGAATTCTTGCTCCGTAATGGAATTTGCTTACAAATAGAAAATCTCCAATTCTAAGGGTACGTTCCAATGAGCCAGTAGGAATTACATACGGCTGTATAAAGTAGGTATGCACAAAGGTTGCAGCTACAATGGCAAAAACGATGGAGCTTACCCATTCTCCAAGTCCAGTTCTAGGTTTTAAATCTCGGTCTTCAATATATTTTACATCTTCGGCATAATTGATATAATAGGTGTAAAATCCCAATGTTAGAATAACCAGCCAGGTATCTAAAAGTTTGGTCTTTCCAAAACTTCTAATGGTTTCTACCCACACCACTGGGAACATCAATAAATTAATAATGGGAATGAATAACAGCAAAACCCACCACCAAGGTCTATTTATGATTTTCATCAAAACAATACCATTATATATTGGGATTGCTGCTTCCCATGCTTTTCTACCTGCTTTTACATAGAGTTTCCAAGTGCCTAAAAAATGAATGATTTGTACAATCAAAATAAAAATGACCCACTGCGTACCGTTCATAAAGAAGTTTATTTGTAAGACTACAAGTCTAGATTGTTGTTACTTTTTTTAATTAAGATTTAACACATCTTTCATAGAAAAAACTCCGGTTTTACCCTGAATCCACTCTGCGGCTATAACCGCTCCTAAGGAGAAACCTTCACGATTATGGGCAGTATGCTTAATTTCAATATTATCTACTGTGCTTTCATACGAAATAGAATGGGTTCCGGGAACAGACCCTTCACGTTTAGAGATGATCGGGATTTTCTTTTTTCCAGACGTATCCAATTCCCATCCAATATATTCAGTGTTTTCTATGATTCCATCTGCCAGTGTAATTGCCGTGCCGCTTGGCGCATCCAATTTTTGGGTATGATGAATTTCTTCCATTTCAACTTTATATTGATTTAGATTCGACATCATTTTGGCCAAATACGAATTCAATTCAAAAAATACATTGACTCCCAAACTAAAATTTGAAGCATATATGAACGCTCCATTGGTCTCATTGCATATACCCACAGCTTTATCATAATTTGATAGCCATCCGGTGGTGCCTGAAATAACCGGGATGTTGTTTTTAAAACAAGTGGTTATGTTATTAAATGCGGCGTCTGGAGTGCTAAAATCAATGGCGACATCGATGTTTTTGTAATCCACTTCCTGTGTATCCAAATCTACCTTTGCAACTATGGAATGTCCTCTGCTTTGAGCTATTTGCTCAATCATTTGCCCCATTTTCCCATATCCAAATAATCCAATGTTCATAAATTAAAATTTTACCACTAGGGCCATTCCATAATTTGGCTTATTGGTCAAGGGATTAACATCTAAGTAAGGTTGAAAATCAAACGATAAATCATCATCCACATTATATTGTTTAAGATGAGCATCTACATTTGCGTCTATTATATTAAAAGCATAAAGTGCTATTGTAACCAACAATGACAAATCTCTATCACGCTGAGAGCTTTCTTGTGCATCTTGTAACGCATCATTAGAAATATCTGGGCCACTTCCGTCACCATTTATATCGTAAAATTCATCATCAGTAAAACCGGCTCGTCTTCTTTTAAATGCATCCCTGGCCCTGTTATATTCAGTGTTGTTAAAGGAATACACATAAATTCCTGTTCCAATGGCTCCCCAAACTATGGGTGCCTTCCAATAGCGTTTGTTATAAATTTGACCCAATCCAGGAAATATAGCGGAATAAAACGCCGCTTTACTAGGTGCAAGCGGGTTTATCTTTTTCTTTTCATAAGTAACTTCTTGTATTATAATCCCTTGGCCTTCCAGATCTTGAGCCAATGAATCAATTTCTTTGGGGTGCGGTTCTATTTCATCTTCTTGAGAAAAAGAAAACTGAACAAGAAGCAATGAAAAGAACAGTAAAAAAAAACTTTTACTCACCTGTCAATAATTTTCTTAAACGCTGAAATTCTTCTTTGGAATGAAAAGGAATTACAATTTTTCCTTTTCCATTTTGGGAGATGGTAACATCGACTTTAGTAGAAAGGTGGTGCTTTAATGCATCCATACCTTTACTGACAAAATTTGGTATTTCTCTGGAGCTTACTTTTTTTACTTCTGAAGAACCTCCATTTTTTGATTCCTTGTAAACCTTTACCAAACGCTCTGTTTCTCTTACGGAAAGCCCAACAGAAACTACTTTCTCATAGATATTGATTTGGTCTTTTTTCTTTTCAATATTTATTAGAGCCCGACCATGTCCCATACTTACAAAACCATCTCTCATTCCTGTTTGAATGATAGGGTGTAATTTAAGCAAACGCAAATAATTGGTAATGGTAGAACGTTTTTTACCCACACGGTCACTTAATTTTTCTTGGGTAACTTCAATCTCATCTATAAGCCGCTGATACGAAAGTGCAATTTCAATAGGGTCTAAGTCTTGGCGTTGAATGTTCTCCACCAAAGCCATTTCCAATGATTCTTGGTCGTTTGCTATACGAATATAAGAAGGGATAGTTTTTAACCCTACCAACTTAGAAGCACGAAACCTTCTTTCACCAGAGACCAACTGGAATTTGTTGAAATCAAGCTTTCTTACTGTAATGGGTTGAATTATTCCAAGTTCCCTAATTGAACTTGCCAGTTCCTTAAGTGTTTCATCATTAAAATTGGAACGTGGCTGAAAGGGATTTACCTCAATAGAATCAATCTCCAATTCAACTACATTGCCAATGACCTTATCCGCATTTTTATCCGAAACTGATTGAATATCATTCTCGGGATCTTTTAATAGAGCGGAGAGGCCTCTTCCTAAAGCCTGTTTTTTAGTTGCCTTCGCCATTTAAACTTTCTCCTTGTTTTTCTTCAATACTTCGTTGGCCAAGTTTAGATAATTTGTGGCGCCTTTGCTGCTAGCATCATACTTAATAATGCTTTCACCATAACTTGGCGCTTCACTTAACCTAACATTCCTTTGGATTATGGTATCAAATACCATGTCCGCAAAGTGTTTTTTAACTTCTTCCACAACTTGGTTAGAGAGTCGTAACCTTGAGTCATACATGGTCAACAACATGCCCTCAATATCCAAATCGTTATTATGTATTTTCTGAACACTCTTTATGGTATTCAACAGCTTTCCTAAGCCTTCCAAAGCAAAATATTCGCATTGTATTGGAATCATGACTGAGTCGGCCGCTGTAAGCGCATTCAAAGTAAGTAGACCTAAAGAAGGGGCACAATCAATCAAGATAAAATCATATCTGTCTCCCAAGCCTTTAAGGGCCTCTTTCATCATGTACTCTCTGTTGTCCTTGTCAACCAATTCTATTTCAATGGCCACAAGGTCAATATGTGCTGGAATAAGGTCCACATTTGGGGAATCTGTCGGTATAATTACTTCATCCACTGTTTTGGTATGTTCCAGCAACTGGTAAGTGCCTTTTTCAATACTGTCTACATCAATACCTAAACCTGACGTTGCATTGGCTTGGGGGTCTGCATCAATTAGCAATATTTTCTTTTCCAATACACCAAGCGAGGCAGCTAGGTTAACCGTAGTGGTTGTTTTACCTACTCCACCCTTCTGATTTGCAATAGCAATAATCTTGCCCATTTCATAGTAAGTTAGAGGCTAAAAATACGATTATTTAAGACGCTAAAAAATGTATTTTGTTAACACTAAGTGAATAACCTTAACATTGGACGTTAAAGAAAGTTAAAGTTTTAATTATTAGGTTGTTAAGTGAGGTTAGTCCATTAAAATCTTTAAGATTTCAATAGCTGCGCCGCTGATTTTTGTGCCTGGCCCAAATACCGCAACAGCACCGTGTTTTAGCAGGTGTTCATAATCTTGTTTAGGAATGACTCCGCCAACAATGACCATAATGTCCTCTCTTCCATAGTTTTTCAATTCTTGAATTACTTCAGGAACCAAAGTTTTATGTCCTCCCGCTAGAGAGGAGATGCCTAAAACATGAACATCATTTTCAACAGCTTGTTTTGCTACTTCTGCAGGAGTCTGAAAAAGTGGACCAATATCTACATCAAACCCAAGATCCGCATATCCAGTTGCGACTACTTTTGCTCCTCGATCATGGCCATCTTGTCCCATTTTTGCTATCATGATCCTTGGCCTTCTACCTTCTTCCAACGCAAAGTCATCTGCCATTTTTTTGGCTTTTTCAAAACTCGCATCGTTTTTAATCTCTTTGGAATACACTCCTGTAAATGATTGGATTTTTGCTCTATAACGCCCAAATGCCTCTTCCATGGCATCACTAATTTCGCCTAAAGTGGCACGTGCTTTTGCTGCTTCTACCGCTAAAGCTAATAAATTTTCTCGCTTAGAGTTGTTTTCCACGACCTTCTTGGATGCTAGAGTGATTTCACTCAAAGCTTTTTGAACAGTATCTTCACTTCGGGTAGATTTTACCTGTTGTAGTTGCGCTATTTGTTGTTTACGAACCTTATCATTATCAACTTCCAAAATTTGAAGGTCGTCCTCATTCTCTAAACGGTATTTGTTTACACCTACAATGGTATCTTGAGTGCTATCAATGCGAGCTTGTTTTTTTGCAGCAGCTTCCTCAATACGCATTTTTGGAATACCAGCTTCAATAGCTTTGGTCATCCCTCCAAGTTCTTCCACTTCCTCGATTAATTTCCAAGCTTCTTCCGCAATTTGTTTTGTTAAAGCTTCCACTTCATGACTTCCAGCCCAGGGGTCCACGGTTTTTGTAATATGTGTTTCTTGTTGCAGGTAAATCTGGGTATTACGTGCAATTCGTGCTGAAAAATCTGTTGGTAGTGCTATTGCTTCATCCAAAGCATTGGTGTGTAAGCTTTGGGTTCCACCAAAGGCAGCTGCCATAGCTTCAATTGTAGTTCTGGCAACATTGTTAAACGGGTCTTGTTCCGTTAAACTCCAACCACTGGTCTGGCTATGGGTACGGAGCATTAATGATTTTTCATTTTTTGGATTGAATTCCTTTACCAATTTGGTCCAAAGCATTCTACCTGCCCTCATTTTAGCAATTTCCGTAAAATGATTCATGCCAATTCCCCAGAAAAAAGAAAGACGAGGTGCAAAATCATCAATTTGCAATCCTGCTTTTAAACCAGTTCGGATGTACTCAATGCCATCAGCAAGTGTATAAGCCAATTCTAGTGAAGCAGGTGCACCAGCCTCATGCATGTGATAACCAGAAATACTGATGCTATTAAATTTTGGCATATACTTGCTGGTAAACTCAAAAATATCGGCTACCAATTGCATGGATGGTGCTGGCGGATAGATATAGGTATTCCGCACCATAAATTCTTTAAGAATATCATTTTGGATAGTACCAGAGAGCTGTCCCATAGAAACGCCTTGTTCTTCGGCAGCTGCAATATAAAAGGCCATGATAGGGAGAACCGCTCCGTTCATGGTCATGGAAACGGACATTTTATCCAAAGGAATTCCATCAAACAGGACTTTCATGTCCTCAACGGAATCTATGGCAACCCCAGCCTTTCCTACATCGCCCACTACACGTTCATTATCACTATCATACCCTCTGTGAGTAGGAAGGTCAAAAGCTACGGACAACCCTTTTTGTCCCGCTTCTAAATTTCTTCTGTAAAAGGCATTGCTTTCTTCCGCTGTTGAAAACCCGGCATATTGCCGTATTGTCCATGGTCTACGAACATACATGGTAGAGTAGGGGCCACGCAAAAAAGGAGAGATGCCCGCAGCAAAATTCTTTGAAGTCTCGACTGCGCTCGACCTGACAGTCGAAGATAATGTTAGATTCTGAAGATTCTTTCTACTCATCGCCAAGTCTTTTTTGTTCCAATGCTTCTGCCAATCGCTTTTCAATGATGGGCTCTATTATTGTTTTTCTAGGTTGGATTTTTACAAAAGGATAAAGCTCTAGATCATTCTTCATTCTATCCTGTACATTTTGATACTTATTGGTACCTACCAATGTTATTTCCTTGGTATTAAAAAGCTGCTGCTCTTTTTCGGCACTTTCTTTTATTTTTCGTTGAATAACAGCTTTTTTCAATTCGCTTAAAAACCCTCCGGAATTTTCAATCTGTTTAAAAAGCTCCAATGCTCTTTCAGCAAGCTGTTGGGTTAAAGATTCAATATAATATGTTCCCTCTGCTGCTTTTGATATTTGATTGAAATAACTTTCTTCTTTTAGTAACAACAATTGATTTCTAGCGATGCGTTCCCCAAATTCATTGTCTTTATGATAAATGGCATCATACGTTAAATTCATAACAGTATCAGCTCCTCCAAGTATCGCGGACATACATTCTGATGTTGTACGTAGCATGTTGACATTGTAGTCGTACAAAGTTTTGTTCCGCTTGGAAGGAATTGCCATAATATGGCAATCATTCTCAATTCCGTATTCGGTTATCAAGCTTTGCCATAACCATCGTAAAGCTCTTAGTTTTGCTATTTCAAAGAAATAATTACCACTAACGGCAACTTTGAAGGTTATTGGGAAAGACCTCTCTACTGCGCTCACAGTGGCATTGGAAAAATGGTTTAAGTATTCATTGGCGTGTGCTAAACCATACGCCAATTGTTGTACCATATTGGCCCCAGCGTTTTGGTAAACAGAAGTATCAACACTTATTGTGACAATACCTTTTTTTGTTGAAGTTAGACTGTAAATTTTTTCTAATAATGAATGGTCTTTTTCTAGGTTATAAAACCAATTTCCGGCCTTGGTAAGATTAGTGATTAAGTCAATATTAAGATTGATTTCTGCCTTTTTTCCATCCGTGAATTCTAATAGATTTTTAATGGACTCAATATCTAAAAACTGAAAATTGAAATGGATTGGGGTATGTTCCAAGTCAATTTTGGAAAGTAGCTCTTTAAAATCTACATTCTTATTTGGTATGGTGAAGACTATGCTTTCTGCCCCTCTTTTTAGGCAACCCAGAGCCTTAGTGTTTGCCTTTTTAGCATCACTGGCAAAAATAGTTTGAGCAATTTTCCAGTTATGGTCTTTTGGAAGTTTAAAGGTTTTTGCATTTTGTAAATCTTCAGCATGGTAAAAAGGCTTTACCTTAATGCCTTCCAAAGATTCCCAAAGTAAAGTTTCGTTATAATCCGCCCCCTTTAAATCGAATTGGATTTTCTGTTTCCATTGTTTTGCGGAAACCTCAGGAAATTCATCAAACAAACCTTGATCACTCATTCTTTTTTGTCTTTAAACTATCCTCGTACTCGATTAAGAAAATCTCCTCATTTTCTTTCTTCATGTAAAACTTTTCACGTGCAAACTTTTCTAATTCGCTTTTGTCAGAAAGTTTTTCAAGAATCTCTTTATCCTTGTTTATTTCTCCTTTTAAAAATTCTTTCTGTTTCTCTAATTTTTTGACCTCATTCCGCAACTCCAAATGTATCATCAAAGAATTGGTGTCAAAAAAAACCATCCAAATCACAAAAATGGTCAAAACCAAAACGTACATGTTGGTCATGACTTTAAACCACTTTTTATTTTTTAATTCTTTGAACCCCATAGCTTAACCTAGTCTATCATTTATAATGGTCCGCACCATATCTACGGCCACTGTGTTGTAATGGTTATTTGGGATAATAATGTCCGCAAATTCCTTAGACGGTTCTATAAACTGCTGATGCATTGGTTTTACAGCGGTTTGATATCTAGTCAATGCTTTTTCAAGGTCATGTCCACGTTCTTTTATATCGCGTTGCAATCTACGAATCAAACGTTCATCCGAATCTGCATGAACATAGATTTTTATGTCGAACATATTGCGTAGCTGTGGATTACTCAAAACCAGGATGCCCTCAACAATCATAACCTTTCTTGGAGGTGTCAAAATGGTTTCTTCTAAACGCGTCTCTTCAACAAAAGAGTATATGGGCTTATTGATTGATTTCCCTTGCCTTAACTGCTCAAGATGGGAGATTAACAAATCAAAATCTATGGAATTTGGGTGGTCAAAATTGACTTTTCCCCGCTCTTCTTTGGTCAAATGGGAAAGGTCATTGTAATAGGAATCTTGTGAAATGACTCCCACTTCATTCTCTGGCAGTTCATCTACTATTTGATTAACCACAGTAGTTTTTCCGCACCCAGTACCACCGGCAATTCCTAAAATCAGCATAATGATAATTTAAATCTCAAAAGTAAGCATTTGATAAGATTTGCAATCTGCTAATATTCTTGCATAGTTAATGCCTATTTATAAAAAAATGAATGATGATTATCATAAATCTTGAAAGTTTCTGGGACTAGTTTTGTATTGGATTAAGGCTTTAATCTTATATTTATCTAGATAACCTGTAACTACTGTTTTTATGGAAAATTCCTATGTTATAAAGGTCAATGAAAACTTTGATTTTCAACTCTCCGAAGACGATATTTCCTCATTAGATATTTTAAAGACAAGCAGTGATACGCTGCACCTACTAAAAAATGGCGTTTCTTACCATATTCAGATTGTAAAATCCGATTTTAACAATAGGCTTTATACAATTAAAGTAAATGGTAATGAGCATCAAATCTCGATAGATGACCCTTTGGAGGTACTTATTAAAAAAATGGGTTTTGCCGTTAATGGAGCTAAAAATATAGATTCCATAGCTGCTCCAATGCCGGGTTTGATTCTAGATATTTTGGTTAAAGAGGGAGAAGAGGTAAAAGAAGATGGTCAATTATTGATTTTAGAAGCCATGAAAATGGAAAATATTATTACTTCACCTCGAAATGGCTTCATTAAAAAGATTTCTATAATAAAGGGCGAAGCGGTAGAAAAGAAACAATTACTGATTGAATTTCAATAATCAATTATGAAAAAAATATTGGTTGCAAATCGCGGAGAAATTGCCTTACGGGTAATGAAAACCGCAAAGAAGATGGGAATAAGCACTGTAGCGGTATTTTCTAGAGCAGATAGAAATGCCCCGCATGTTCGATTTGCAGACGAAGCAGTCTGCATTGGAGAAGCGCCATCCAATAAATCTTATTTGTTGGGAGATAAAATCATTGAAGTAGCCTTAAAGCTAAATGTTGATGGAATCCATCCTGGATATGGTTTTTTAAGTGAGAATGCGGATTTTGCGGAAGCGGTTGAAAAGAATGGACTGACCTTTATTGGCCCAAAATCTAAAGCCATACGGGTAATGGGAAGCAAACTCGCGGCTAAAGAAGCTGTAAAGGCATATAATATTCCCATGGTGCCCGGTATTGATGAGGCCATAACAGATGTTGCCAAAGCCCATGAAATTGCAAATGAGATTGGATACCCAGTATTAATAAAAGCTTCCGCTGGTGGAGGTGGAAAGGGTATGCGAATTGTAGAAAAGGAAGCAGATTTGGAATCCCAAATGGAACGGGCAATCAGTGAAGCTACTTCTGCCTTTGGGGATGGTTCTGTTTTTGTAGAAAAATATGTGACTTCTCCAAGGCATATTGAGATTCAAGTGATGGCAGATACCCATGGCAATGTGTTGCACTTTTTTGAACGGGAATGCAGTATCCAAAGACGTCATCAAAAGGTTGTGGAAGAGGCCCCGTCTTCTATTTTAACACCTGAACTAAGGAATGCAATGGGGGTAGCGGCAACTAAGGTTGCTGAAGCTTGTGATTATGTGGGGGCGGGTACTGTGGAGTTTTTAATGGATGCCGATTTAAACTTCTACTTTTTGGAAATGAACACAAGATTGCAGGTAGAACACCCAGTTACAGAATTGATTTCTGGAGTTGATTTAGTGGAGCTGCAGATAAAAGTGGCTAGGGGGGAAGAACTGCCATTAAAACAAGAAGATTTAAAGATACGGGGCCATGCTATGGAGTTGCGGGTTTATGCGGAGGACCCTCTGAACGATTTCTTGCCTAGTGTTGGTAATTTGGAGGTTTATAAGTTGCCGGTTGGAGAAGGGATTAGGGTAGATAATGGTTTTGAAGAAGGAATGGATATTCCAATTTATTATGACCCCATGCTTTCAAAATTGATTACCTATGGTGAAACGAGGGAAGAGGCGATTGAATTAATACTTGATGCTATTCAGAATTATAAAATTAAGGGAGTACAGACCACATTGCCTTTTGGCACTTTTGTTTTTAAACATGATGCGTTTAGGTCTGGAAATTTTGATACGCATTTTGTAAAAGATTATTATTCTCCGGAAATCCTGAAACAAAAAAACACGGATGAGGCAGAAATAGCAGCTATGATTGCATTGCACCAATACCTTGAAGATCAAAAAATAGTAAAATTACCATCAAACTAATTCGTATGGATTCCAAAATAAAGATTTTAAAGGACAAAGTAGCTCAAGCCCATTTAGGTGGAGGTGAAAAACGAATTGAAAAGCAACATCAAAAGAAAAAATTAACTGCGAGGGAGCGAGTCCAATATTTGTTGGATGAAGGCTCTTTTGAAGAAATGGGCATCTTGGTTACCCACCGTACCACAGATTTTGGTATGGAAAAGGAAATCTATTATGGGGATGGTGTTGTAACAGGTTATGGAACTATTAATGGACGATTGGTCTATGTTTATGCCCAAGACTTTACCGTTTTTGGAGGTGCATTGTCTGAAACCCATGCTGAAAAAATATGTAAAATCATGGATTTGGCCATGAAAGTGGGCGCGCCAATCATTGGATTGAATGATTCCGGAGGAGCCAGAATACAAGAAGGAGTTAGGTCTCTTGGTGGGTATGCCGATATTTTTTATAGAAATGTACAAGCATCAGGAGTAGTCCCTCAGATATCTGCAGTAATGGGGCCATGTGCAGGTGGGGCTGTGTATTCGCCAGCAATGACTGATTTTATTGTGATGGTAGAAGAAACCAGTTACATGTTTGTAACAGGACCCAATGTGGTAAAAACGGTAACAAATGAAGAGGTTACATCTGAAGAATTGGGAGGTGCCAGTGCACATGCGGTAAAATCTGGAGTTGCTCATAAAACCTCTTCCAATGATGCTATATGCTTGGATGATATTAGAAACTTGTTGGACTATTTGCCTCAAAACAATACTGAGTTACCAAAATTAAAGCCATATGCTTTAGGAGATGAGATACGAGAGGAACTTTCGGGTATGGTGCCTGATAATCCTAACAAGCCATATAATATGCATGATGTAATCAATGGGATTATAGACAGGGATACTTTTTATGAAATCCATAAAGACTATGCTGAAAATATAATAGTTGGTTTTGCACGATTAGGAGGTAGAAGTATTGGCATCATTGCTAACCAGCCCATGTTTTTGGCAGGGGTATTAGGAGTACAAAGCTCAAGAAAAGCGGCCCGTTTTACTCGATTTTGCGACGCCTTTAATATTCCGTTGCTGGTTTTGGTGGATGTTCCTGGTTTCTTACCTGGTACAGATCAAGAGTGGAACGGTATTATCATGCATGGAGCCAAACTTTTGTATGCCTTGAGTGAAGCAACGGTGCCAAGAGTTACAGTCATTACTAGAAAAGCATATGGTGGTGCTTACGACGTAATGAATTCTAAACATATTGGAGCAGATTTCAATTTTGCATGGCCCAATGCGGAGATAGCGGTTATGGGGGCAAAAGGAGCTAGTGAGATTATTTTTAGGCGAGAAATTGCAGCTGCAGAAGACTCAGTAGAAAAATTAGCTGAAAAAGAAGCTGAGTATGCGGAAAAATTTGCAAACCCATATAGAGCAGCGCAAAGAGGGTTCATAGATGAAGTAATACTTCCTAAAAATACCAGAAGAAAACTATTGAAGGCTTTTGCCATGCTAGAGAAAAAGGAAGTGCAAACTCCAAAGAAAAAGCACGGGAATATTCCACTTTGATTCACTAGTGTTTCTTAGTAAAGAATATATAAAAATATAATACAAATACCTTCTAAAAAACTTCATCACTAATCTGGGTATACCTAGTTTTGCACAATGCAAAAAGATACCCAGAAACCTAATTTTGAGTTTATAGCATTGATGGCTGCATTGATGTCAATCGTAGCACTGGCAATTGATGCTATTTTACCTGCGCTATCAAATATTGGAGTGGCCATAAATAGTTTGGACCCCATAGATCACCAATTGTTGATCACCATGATTTTTTTGGGACTTGGAGTAGGTCAACTATTTTTTGGACCATTATCTGATAGTTATGGCAGAAAACCAATGGTTTATTTGGGTTTTACTTTATTTGTTATAGCAAGTATGATTTGCTTACTTGCCCCTTCTTTGGAAATAATGATTTTAGGTAGAATTTTACAGGGCGTTGGCCTTTCAGGACCAAGAACCCTGGCCATATCTATTATTAGGGACACTTATAAAGGAGATTATATGGCCAAAGTAATGTCCTTCGTGGTTGCTTTCTTCATTTTAATACCAGTTGTTGCGCCAGCTATAGGGAAGATTATTCTCGACAATTTTGGATGGAAAGCGATTTTTTATGTTCAATTGGTTTTTGGGCTCATCGTTTGTTTTTGGTTTTGGAAAAGACAAGCTGAAACACTTCGTCCAGAATATAAGATTCCAATCTCTAGTAGCGTATTCATTGATGGCGCAAGGGAATTCTTAAAGTACAGGGAGACCATTATTTATACCTTAATGTCAGGTATGGTTACTGGAGCTTTTTTGGTGTATTTAAGTGCGGCACAGCATGTTTTTGAAAATCAATATGGATTGAAAGAGGCGTTCCCTTATATTTTTGCCGGACTGGCAATTTCTATAGGACTTTCAACATTATTAAACGGTACGTTGGTAATGAAGTTTGGCATGCGTAAACTATCACGGTTGGCACTTATTGGTTTTTGTGCCATTGCAATCATGTACACCTTTCTATTTTGGAATTCACCTAACCCCAGTATTTTTGTTTTGGTCGGTTTTCTTTCGGCACAGTTCTTCTGCTTAGGTTTTATGTGGGGAAATTACCGCTCTATTGCTATGGAACCAATAGGTCATATAGCAGGTATTGGTGCAGCCATTAATGGTTTTGTTTCAACCTTGTTAGCCATACCTATTGCCACGTTTATAGGAGATTTTGTGCAAGATAGTGTTTGGCCACTCTTTGCCGGTTTGGCTGTCTGTGGCCTACTTTCATTATTTACTTTGATGATGGTTAAAAAGCCAAAAAGAGTTGCTGCAGCTTAGTTGTTTTCAGGAAAAAAAACTTCCCCGCTACATGAATCTTCTGTTGCTCCTGTTACTGAGCTCAACACATTGATTTTGTCTTCCAAACGAAGTACTCCCATTAAAGCAAAAACTAATGCTTCCTTGAATGCGATCAATGTTTTAGAAAGAATGATGATATCTATTGATGCCCCAAGCTTTTCTTGAAGAGTGTCCATAAAAAAATGATTTAAAGCCCCGCCTCCGGCAACGAATAATTTGCTACGCGGTTTTGTGGCATGTTTATGGACTTCTATTGCAATTTGTTCGCAATTATGATGAATAAATGTATGGAGTAAATTAATGTGGGAAGCACCCGAATTTTCAATCAATGGAACAATTTGTTCAGTAAACAGCTCGTAACCTGTAGATTTGGGATAAGGCAACTTATAATATTCTAATTGATTAAGCTTTCTAGCTAGTGGTTTATCTACCCTTCCGCTTCTGGCCAATTTACCTCCCTCATCATAAGCCAATCCCATTTTTTGAGTAACATAATTTAAAGGCATGTTGGCCATACCAATATCATATGCGATGCTTTCTCCATCTTTGTCAAAAGAAACATTACTTATTCCTCCCAAGTTCAAGCAAAAATCATAATCATGAAATAACAATCGATCACCAATCGGGACCAAAGGAGCACCTTGTCCTCCTAAGGAAACATCTTTGCTTCTAAAATCGCATACAACTTGTTTTTCGCTGGTATCTGCTAATAACTGTCCATCTCCCAATTGAAAAGTAAAACCATCTTCTGGTCTATGGTGCGATGTATGTCCGTGGCTCGCTATAAAATCAACTTGTAAATTGTGTTCCTCAATAAAACTTTTAGCTTGTTCACCCAGCCAAACACCATAATCTTTATGTAATTGATCATGATTTTCTTTAGATAGATGAATAGCATTTTTAAGATAGTCCCGCATTTTTTCGGTATAATGGACATCTCTAGTGTTTTCTATGGAAAACTCCCAATTACCACTGCTTTGCCAAAGATGGCAATAGGCTAAATCCAACCCATCTAATGAAGTACCGGACATTAACCCTAGAACCTTATATTTTTTCATTATAGTTTTTTGATTTTAATGATTAATGAAATAGGCTTTTCATCGTCATTCAATACCTCCTGAAAATTTACCTTCACCTTTTCAAGAGATCCAAGTATTTCCGACCAATTTTCAAAAGTTCTTGCATACCAAGAATGACCGTCTTCAAAATTGCCTGGTAAACCCTTCCAAGCATCTGACAGCCACTGACTTTTATAGGCAAGTCCACTTTGTATTAAGAAAAATGGGTGCAAGGTTTGAATTATAATGTATCCATTGTGAGAAATGGACTTTAACGTGTTTTTCAAAAGTTTTTGGAGGCCATCCTCCAAATACAGACAAAAGTTAAAAACAGCGGCATCAAAAGGAGCATGTGGTATAGGGTTACCTTCTATTATATCCTCAAAAGTGAATACGTGATAATCTCCTGAATCTTTTTTTTTGGCTTCCGCAATAAGGTCTTCTATAGCATCAAACCCAACAGTATGGAATCCCATTCTGCTTATTTCTCTTGTGAGCCAGCCTTCTCCACACCCAATATCGACGAACTTCTCACAATTGAGACTGGCAACAGTTTTCAAAATTGCTTTATTGGTGAATTTTCTAGATGGAATCTGATTGTCCTGAATTACCTTAATCCATTCGGAAGCATTCTTTTCCCATGATGAAATGATGTCCGTTTTCATACTTGAAATGTTTTAAGTGTTATGGGGAGTTTTCCTTTGGCTTCTGTTTGACCAATAAAATGATAATATGCCACTTCTTGGAATTCCGTAAAATCTTGATAGACCACTACTACATTGGAGCTGGATTTCAACTTTAGCGTATCAATCACGTAGGGATTTCCAAAGAGATAGATCAAAACATTTTTTTGGGATATTAGAGATTGAATAAAATCCAATACCACTTCATCAATTCCAAACTTATTTTTTGGTTTTATAGAAGGAGGAAAGAGCGCCAATACAATGTTTTTATGTTCAGAAACTTTACCTCTGATTTTGTCTATTGTTTTCGCATTTAATTGATGCTTGGGTTGCCCATATTGGTCTTCTAGTTTTGAAGAAAAGCTGTTTTCTGACTGATTATCCAATGAAAAGTTGAGAAAATCATTTGCTTTTATTTCTTTCAAAATATCTGGACTTCCATAGAGTTCAGTTATGCTATAATGCGCAATTTTTTTGTTTAACTCTGATGCTGATTGAGAGTTAATGTTCCTTTCCATGTCAGTTTCTAAAAACGCCCGCTCCTTTAACCTCCAAACCCTTTCAAAACTTTCTTCAATTCTTTTTTCTGAAGCATTGGCCACTATTTCTTCAATACCCTCTTTTGAATGTTCCGAGAAACACATTACATCCATTCCGGCTGCAAAAGCACTTGCTTCCAGCATTCCTTTTTG
Source organism: uncultured Allomuricauda sp. (assembly GCF_947499585.1). Taxonomy (GTDB): domain Bacteria; phylum Bacteroidota; class Bacteroidia; order Flavobacteriales; family Flavobacteriaceae; genus Flagellimonas. The sequence continues at coordinate 495,105 of NZ_CANMOO010000001.1, forward strand.
AGCATATTTTTTAGATACAGCATGCATGTTCAAAGCATCAGAGATAATAACGCCTTCAAACCTCATATCTGTTCTCAATAAATCGGCTATAATTTTAGATGAGGTAGTAGATGGATTTCCTGAATTATCCAGTTCTGGAACGGATAAATGGCCTATCATTACAGCATCTACGCCTTTTTTTATGAGCTTTTCATAAGGATAAAGCTCGTTTTTCGTCAACTCTTCTTTTGATTTGTTTATTACAGGTAATCCCAAGTGGGAATCAGTGGCAGTATCGCCATGTCCTGGAAAATGTTTTAATGCACCTAAAGTCCCAATGCTTTCCATGCCATCTAAATAGGCTTCCGCTTTGGCAAGAACCATATTTTTATCATCACCAAAAGACCGGTATCCAATTACTGGATTTTCTGGATTGTTATTGATATCCACTACCGGGGCCAAATTCCAATGAACACCAGCTTCTTTGCAGTCTAGTGCTATTTGCTTTCCAACTTCAAAAATTAAATCGTTATTTTCTTGGATAGCACCTAAGGTAATTGCGTAGGGGTATTGAGGTGTTTTTTCTATACGCATGGCCAAGCCCCATTCCGCATCAATTGCAATGAGTAAAGGAACGTTTGCAGCTTTTTGATACCTAGAAATGAGTTGTTTTAATCTTACATAACTATCATCATTGTAAACTACTTTCTTTTTGCCTTCAAAATTGGTGGCGGCACTTGCTCTACTATGAAAAAAGCAAATAGCCCCTATATTATTTGTTCTTATTGAATCTTCAATCTTTAGAATTTCTTCTTCACCATCATTTATAAATGCAGCGGGCATAAACAACTGTGCAACCTTTTGCTTTAGGGTAAGTTTTTTTGTGGCGTTAGAATAGGGTAGTAGACTGCTATACATTGCTTACATCAGTTTTTTTACCATAATCTTCTGGGTATTTTAAATACCTAAGAACTAGAAACGCCGGGAGTGCTGCAATGACTACCCAGAGAAAGAATCCATCATACCCCAGCCATTCTTGAATATATCCACTCAACATCCCTGGAATCATCATTCCCAAGGCCATAAAACCTGTAGCTATGGCATAGTGCGAAGTTTTAGTGACTCCTTCAGCAACATATATGAGATAAATGAGGAACGCCGCAAACCCAAATCCGTAACCAAACTGCTCAATAACCACCGTTCCTACTACTGCAAATAGACTTGTAGATTGAGTGACAGCAAGAATAGCATAGAGTGCGTTTGGTAAATTTAGAGCCAATAGCATGGGAAGCATCCATTTTTTCAAGCCATCTCTAGAAATTAGAATTCCGCCCACAATGCCACCAATAGAAAGCATGATGATGCCCACGGTGCCGTATATGGTTCCTACAGCTTCTGTGGAGTATCCCAAGCCTCCTACTTCCAAAGTATCCAATAAAAAAGGGGAGGCCATTTTAACCAATTGCGACTCGCCTAAGCGATAGGTAAGTATAAACAATAGTGCTACCCATATTTGGTTCTTTTTGAAAAAGCTGACAAAAATCTCTGAAAAACTCGCTGGTTTTTCTGTTGTTTTATTTTGTGATTCTTCAAATTTGGGTGCAACAAAAAAGTTAGAAACGGTTAAAATCAACATTAATACGGCCGCACAAATCATGGTCATTGACCAAGCCTTTGTATTATCCCCGTATTCATGTTCAAGAAACCCAGCAAATATGACCAAAAGCCCTTGCCCCGTTACCATCGCCAAGCGGTAAAAAGTGCTTCGGAGTCCTATAAAAAAAGATTGCTTCTTTTGGGTTAAACCAATCATATAATACCCATCTGAAGCAATATCATTGGTAGCCGATGCAAAAGCCGCCATCCAAAAAAATGCAAGTGTGATAATGAAAAAAGAATTAGAGGGAAGAAATAAACCAATGCCCAAAAAGGACAAAGCAACAATAAACTGCATGCCCAGAAACCATTTTCTTTTAGTTCCATTTAGGTCTACCAATGGGCTCCATAACGGTTTTATTACCCAAGGCAGATAAAGCCAGCTTGTGTACAGTCCTATCTCTGCATTGCCTATTCCCAAACGCTTGTACATAATAACAGATACTGTTACCACCATAATATAGGGAATACCTTGTGTGAAATAGAGCAATGGTATCCAGGCCCATGCGCCTTTGTCTTTTTCGACAGTACTCATTTACGGTGTTTTAATAGATTTTGGTAAATACTTTTTTCGGATTGCTCAATGACTCTTGCATTCACTACTTTTTGGTAGTATTCAACTGGACCAACCCCTCCTATGACGGCATAAGCATATCCAATTTCCTTTAATGCATTTAGCGATTTTATTAAAAGTATTTTTCCAATGTTTTTCCCTCTTTCCGAAGCTAATACTCCTGTCGGTCCAAAAAAGTTTTTAGATGTGCTTTCAAAACACGCAAAACCTAAAATGGATTGTTCTCGTTGAGCCACAAAACAGTTAACAGGTAAAGAAGCAAAGGACACATCGACCTCATCTCCCCAGTTTGAGCTAAAATTGGATGTTACCCAATTGGTTATAATGCTTTTTTCGGGTGCTATCGGTCTTTTGATTATGATGTTTTCAGATTCCAAAAGATGTCTTTCATCCTTGGAACAATCAGGCAAATCAAGAAGTCTTACAAGCATATCTTGCATAATCAATTTGATTCTAGTGTTAGCATCTGTACTTCACTTTCATTTCCGTAGGAATCAATAATGGTAACTCCAATGCCATTTTTTGATTGCTTTTTTGTCAACTGCAGCTGATTACAGACAGAATTTTGACTAACGGAAAGATAACTCTTTCTTATGAGCAGTTTTTGGCCTGGAGTTTTCTTATTTAAAGCATAATAGTGAAGAAATCTTGGAATACTGTCCGAATGGGAAACACAAATGTCCACATTGGCATTCTTTATTATTTGGATTGACTCAACTTTTGGGAAGGACACCTCCCTTTTTGTTTTTGTAATTCCACTTGGATTTTGTGCAGGAAGTTTATAGAACTTTCGCTTCAAGATTTTGGTGACATTCTCATTTTTTCCTAAAAGTGATTTTGCACTAAAGAAAACGTTGCCGGTTATTTCCTTTTGAGATCTAGCAAGTAAAAGCTGTTTAGGTATTTCTTTTTTCTTGTTCCAGGCCTTATCCTGGTTGTTTTTGATTTTGTAGGTCCCATTACCAATATAAAGATTGGTGTTTTTGGTAGTATTGGCCCACCACTCGGTAATAATTTTATGAGAGGCAAGAGGAAAATCCATACTCCAATACACCTGGGGTACTAAGTAATCCAACCAACCTTTTTCAACCCAAAGAAGCGGATCCGCATAAAGATCTTCGTAGGTAGTTTGCCCTGCTTTGGTATCTGATCCATTTGGATCCGTACTCTTGTTTTTCCATACTCCAAAGGGACTAATGCCAAATTGAACCCACGGTTTAGATTTCTTAATGGCTTTATGTACATTTTTCACCAAAGAATCCACATTGCTACGTCGCCAATCTTCTATGTTTTGATTTTGTAAACCATAGGTTTGAAAAGCCATACTGTCTTTAAATACTTCATCTTTGATTTTATAGGGATAAAAATAGTCATCAAAATGAATTGCATCCACATCATAATTTACAACCACCTCCTCAATCACATTGGTTAGTTTTTGTTGCACTTCTGGCAATCCAGGATTATAGTAATATTTTTTGCCGTACTTGAGCATCCAATCTGGATGTTGATAGAAATCGTGTTTTTTAGATAATGCTACGGTGTCCAAATCAAAAGTAGCACGATATGGATTGAGCCATGCATGAAATTCCATTCCGCGCTTATGTGTCTCCACTATCATCCATTCCAATGGTTTGCTAAAATCTTTTGGTGCTTCTCCTTCTTGTCCAGTTAAGTACTTGGACCATGGGGCTTGTTCCGTTTCGTAAAACGCATCTCCGGCTGTTCGTATTTGTACAATGGCCGCATTAAAATTAAGCTTCTGATAGAAATCCAGAATTTCTATAAAATCCCTTTTTTGTTTTTCTGAATTGTCATTTGCATTTTTAGGCCAGTCAATATTTACCACTGTTGCAATCCAAACTCCTCTAAACTCTTTTTGTGGTTGAATTTTGGTCATTCTTGAAACCGAGCAAGAAAGACAAAGCAAAAGTGGAATTATGTAAATAATTCTTGACATAAAAATTAAATAAAAAAGGCCTACTTATGGACTAAATGTAGGCCTTTTCGCTTGATAAAATTGAAAACTAAAACTAACAACTCAAACTAAAATTGTTTTATATTGACGGATCTGCAGGGGTATTTGGGTTATTATCTCTTTCTGTATCTGGATAAGGATAATAATTCCTGTTACGTTCTGCATCTGCATCATTTGGACCTGGTCTATTAAATCTTCTGCTATCTTCTAAAGACATACCACTCATAAATAATTCAATACGTCTATTTCTATAGATTTCTTCTAAAACTGCTTCTTGGGTTGCCGCGCCTGAATACTCAGGTAGATTGGCTCCCAATCCAAATGCGTCTCCTGCAGCGGTTTTGGTTAGCACTTGATTTAACACTGCTATGGCCTGAGGCACTTGGTCTTGTCTTGCCAAAGCTTCAGCTTCAATCAGCAATATTTCTCCTGGCAAGTATACAGGGATGTCATCTAGATTATCATCAAAAAAACCAACAGAGAAAAACGCATCTTCATTTGTTGAAGGATCATTGGCTATTGTAACGTAAAAATCTAAACGCCCATCAGTTGGATCGGGCAACAATGTATCTGGTAATCCAAATTCATCGTTCTTAGCTTCAACAACATTGTTGGTGCCATATGTTTCCGAAATTGGGTTGGGCACAGCAGCATCATAAGACCAAGTAGATTGAACCGATAAATTCACAGCATTGGCAGCTGTAACCGCAGCGGGGTAGTTGCCAGCCATTAGGTTATATCTAGCCAATAGTGCTTGAATGGAATTTTCTAAATCTACAGATTGGAAAACACTTGATGATACCGAGGAAGAGATACCGCTTTGTGCATATCCTAAAGCTGTTGTTAAATCACTGATTGCATCCGCTAAAACCTCTGCTCGTGAATTAAATTGTGCTTCCTGTTCTGTGATCAAAGGTACTTGTTCAAAAAACTGGATGAGCGTGCCATTGGCCAATGCTTCATAGAATAGGGCATAAGCTTTTAAACTATTGGCTTCAGCTTCATCTGCGGCGGCAGTATCAGCATTTTCGAACACGGTCAAAGATTCTCTGCGAACCAGCATAAGCTCGCCCCACAGACTTCTTAGGATACCATTGTTAATGGAAATTTCATTACCTCCATTGATTAGCTCAGCTTCAGCTAAGTTCCCAGGATTGATCAGTCTCAATTCATCCGCAGTTAAACCAGATGCAGTAACGGTTGTATAAATTGCTCCTGCACGATCAGTACTGTAACGTTGCTGAACTCCATTAATTAATTTGATAAGGTTTTCAACACTTCCTTCAACTTCTGGATCGGAAATGTTAATTGGGTCGATGAACTCTTTGTCACAAGATACAATGACAAAGAATACGGTAATAGCTATAAAAATTTTATTGATATTTTTCATTGTCTTCTTATTAGAAATTTGCACTTAGTGATAGAATAAAAGTTCTTGGAATTGGTACATTACCAAAATTCACAGCACGTAACAAGTTAGATTGTCCACCAGCATTTGTTTCTGGGTCATAACTAAAAAAGTTATCGATAGAGATCAAATTTCTTCCTTTTAAGGCTACAGTAAAGTTTTTTACCCCCTTAAAAAGTTCGGGAAATGTATAACCTAATGAAACCTCACGCAATTTTACAAATGAACCATCCTCCATTCTAAATTCTTGAATTGGATATATTGAAGAGATATAACCTCTTGGAAGTTCGCCAGATAATTCCTGTTCTGCCAACCTTCCTACACCAACTCCTTGTCTTGTTCGTTTATCCGCGTCAAAGACATCAAAACCTTGAACTGATTCCCACAACATAGAAAATGAAAATTGTTTGTATTGTACATCTGTTCCAATGCCCAGGAGATAATCTGGATTTGGATCACCTATAACTCTTCTCAAAGCATCACCTGTTGGTTGTCCACTTGCGTCTCTTTGAGGGGTTCCGGCCAAAGCGTCTCCTCTTTCTTGTTGAGGTAAGCCATCTGCAGTCAATAGAAAACTACCATCATCATTTCTAGCAAAATAGGTTCCATAAAAAACGCCCAAAGCTTCACCTTCCCTAACTTGTGGTGGAGCTCCACTTACAGTGGCTATGGATATGGGACCACCTGTAGTTGCGGTAACCTCATTTCTATTTCTAGTAAAATTAAAGTTCAAATCCCATTTTAAATCATCAGTTTTTATAGGAGTAACTCTTAAGTAGATTTCTAAACCATTGTTTTTCATACTACCCACATTCTCAAATCGAGAAAGACCTCCTTCTGAAGGAGCCAACGTACGCTGAACAATCAAGTCTGATATTTTCTGATTGTAATATGTAAACAAAACAGATGCTCTATTGTTGAACAAACTTAAGTCCGTACCAATTTCAAATTCCTTTAATCGCTCTACTTCTAAACCTTCATTACCCAGAGCACTGGATTGGCTTAATGAAGTGGTTCCTTGAAACTCGTTTGGATTATATCTTCCAAACCTTGCATAAGGACCTACTGCTGTGAGGTTTCCTGCTTCACCATAAGATGAACGTATCCTGGCAGAATTTATAACGTTGGATATACCTGAATTCTCCCAAAAAGGTTCACTTGACAACACATACGAACCTGATATTTTAGGGTAAAAATTTGTTCTTTTATCAGGATCAAAGTTTGTAGCCCCATCAATTCTACCTGCAATAGTTAGAAAGTATCTATCACTAAAAGACAGAGTCTCCTGAACAAAACCTCCAAAAATCTCTAATCTATCATCACTTTCTTGCGCTTGTAAAGGAACGGTAGGAGTTCCACTTGCATCTAAATCTCGACCTTGGGTTCCGGAATACTCTAAACTACTGGATTGAAAATTATAGCCCACAATGGTTTGAGAGTTGATATTATCTGAAATATCAAAATCAAATGTAGCGTTCACATCATAATTCCAGTTAAAAATAGTCGCTTCGGCATTTCCTTGATAGCCATTGTTGAAATATGCCGCGTTAACGGGCTCATAAGCATATATAGGAATTGAAATGTTCCCATCTTGTTTGTAAGTGTCAACACCTAAAATTTGATCTATAGTCAAAAAATCTGTTGGTTTTAAAGACACCGTTAGGTTTGGAATGAACCTAGTGACATCTTGGGTAATGTCGAACTCTTCTATTATGGATAAAGGGTTTACTCTGGTAGGTTCCACACTTTGCAGGTTCCCACTTGCATCCCTTTGAGAAGCATTGTAGATATTGTTGGTGATATTTACGGAATTGATTGGACTCCAAAAAACATTTCCATCTGGCTTTTCATCAGAAGTGCTGTTCATAAAGTAAAGCCCTACATTGTATGATAACCAATCGTTAACGGTATGGTTAAAATTTAACCTTGCGGAAAGTCTATTGTATTTAGTGTTTCTAATGATACCTTCATTGGACAAATATCCAACGGAAGCTGCATAGCCCATTTTTTCGTTTCCATCCCTTATGGATAAATAGTTGTCCGTTCCAAGTCCTGTTTGGAATATTAAATCTTGATAATCAAAACGCTGTACATCTACCTTATTGGTCAAAAGATTGGCGAAAGGTGTTGTGTTTCCTTCGGCATCTCTACCAAATATGGGCCACAATCTTACATCTTCGCCACCAAACTGTTCACCTCTTAAATTAATGTCCACTTCCTTTCTTAAGTCATTTACGTTGAACGAAGTTTTAAAGAAAATTTCTGGACCATCAACAAAGTTACCACCTCTTTTAGTGGTAATGATTACCACACCATTAGAAGCACGCGAACCATAAATTGCAGCTGCAGCTGATCCATTTAGAATATTGATGTCTTGGATATCATTCGGATTAATGTCCACCATTCTGTTTTGACCTGGACTGGCATCTCCAGAGCTGACATTTAGGTTGGTTACATTAGTTGTTAGGTTACTGGCAATAACTCCATCAACTATATATAAAGGTTCTGAAGAACCACTTATGGTACTTGGACCTCTTAGCCTTATTGAAAAGCCACCTGCGGGGTCACCCGAGTTTTGGGTTATTTGAGCACCTGGAACCTTACCTTGAATTGCAGATGTAACATTGATAGGGTCTGCTTTTAAAAGTTCTACGCTTTTTACGGTAGTAACAGCATTACCTAATTTTTTTCGTTCCTGCACTACAGTGGAACCGGTTACAACAACCTCATCAAGACTTAGAAGGTCTTCTGACATTGCAAAGTTGTTGGTTATGTCACCACCGGAATAACTCACACTTATTTTTTCTGTTGAATACCCTAGGTAACTGGCAACAAGTGTGTAATCTGCTTGCTGCAAATCAGCTTGAAAGCTGTAGTTACCATCAAAATCGGTTACAGTTCCATAAGAAGTGTTCTCAATATAAACAGAAACACCAGGTATAGGCGTTCCGTTTCTACTATCTGTCACTGCTCCAGAGAAGGAGCCTGAATTTTGGGAAAATGCACTGGCACTGAAGACCATGCACACCAAAAACAGTAATTGGCGCAAATTTTTTCCATTCATAAAATTAGTTTTTTCCATTTAGTGTTGGAGTTAGTTACAAATTCAAGTTCTCGTTTTACTTAATTAATATAGAGTCTGTATCAAAAATATGCAAATAATCGAAAATCTTGCAATGTTTTGCAATATTTTTTAATATATATATTTGTTAAAGCCATTTTTTGCATTATTTTTCCATAATTTTTAAACTTTTACATTTGCTTAAATAACAAACCATGCTGAAGGAAGAGCGCCATCAGGTTATATTGAATGAGGTGAGAATACACAACAAAGTTTTGTTGACAGATATCGCCGAATTAGTAAAGGTCTCGCCAGATACGGTACGAAGGGACATTAAAGAACTGCATGATGCCAATAAACTAAAACGTGTTCATGGAGGTGCTATTTCACTGGGATTTAATCATTATAACTACGCCAATCGCGAAATTTATTCGCTCGAAAAAAAATCAAAAATTGCGGAGAAGGCAGTTTCCCTATTAAAAGAAGGTCAGGTTGTTCTGTTAAGTGGAGGGACAACAAATCTTGAAATAGCCAGATTAATACCTCCTTATCTTAAGATTACCTGTTTTACTCCTAGCTTGCCCATAGCCGTTCAGTTATTGCCAAAACCAAATATTGAGATAATATTTATTGGAGGCAAAATCAATAAAGATTCGCAAATTACCATTGGAGGTGGTCCAATTGGAGTTTTATCGGAATTAAAGGCTGATATCTGTTTTTTAGGCGTGAATAGTATTCACCCTTCAGATGGAGTAACAGAATTTGATTGGGAAATTGTTCAGGTTAAAAAAGCAATGATCAATGCTTCAAAAAAAGTAGTAGTTCCTTCAATCTTTGAAAAAATTAATTCTGTTCAACGCTATAAAATTTGTGATGTTGCTTCTGTAGATATATTGATTACCGAATTGGATAAAAATGATCCGCTTTTGAAACCTTATGGAAAAAACATAACGTTGGTATAAAGAAAGAGAGGCTGAAAAGCCTCTCTTTCTTTATAAACTATTTGAATTTATAGCGAACAAAACCTTCCATAGCTTCATATTCCGCCATACCTAATTGATTATATTTTTTTGCTGTTTCCGTGTTGCGCTGCTCCGCACGTTGCCAAAACTCACGTTGATCATTTCCTGGAAACATAGCTGCATCTTTTTGTGATTGGTGCTTAAAAATGGCGTTTTTCTTTCGTTCCATATCTTTTGGACCAACCGGTACTGCCATTTCCATATCTGCAATATCCCATTCTTGCCATGCACCACGGTACAACCAAAGGTAGCAATCATCAATCCAATCGGCTTTTTCTTGAACTAACCTATCTACTGCCTCATATATTATTTGAAGACATACACGGTGCGTTCCATGCGGATCAGAAAGGTCGCCTGCAGCAAATATTTGATGTGGCTTTATTTTGTTCAAAAGATCATATGTTATTTGAACGTCTTCCTCCGAATGAGGTTTTTTCTTTACTGTACCAGTTTCATAAAATGGCAGATTCTGAAAATGAGCATTTTTTTCATTCACTCCACAATATCTACAAGCCGCCAGAGCTTCACCTTTTCTTATAAAACCTTTGATTTTTTGAATTTCTGGACTATCTACCTGTCCAGGAGATTTTGAACTCAAGAACTGTCGTGCATCCATCAATTTTTTCTCTAGTTCCTTATTGCCAGTTTGCACGTCTGTGGCAAAATCCAAAAACCGAATCACCTCATCATCAAAAACGGCAATATTTCCTGAAGTTTGGTATGCCACGTGAACCTCATGACCTTGGTCAACCAAACGTAACAGTGTTCCGCCCATAGATATTACATCATCATCAGGATGCGGACTAAATATTAGCGAGCGCTTAGGATATGGGGCTTTTCTCTCGGGACGTTGACTGTCATCTGTATTTGGTTTACCTCCGGGCCACCCGGTAATAGTTCTTTGAAGTTCGTTGAAAACTTTAAGGTTTATATGTTCAGCCGAACCTATTTCTGCAACCAAACTCCCCATTCCGTGTTCATTGTAGTGCTCGTTGGTGAGTTTTAAAATTGCTTTGTTTAATTTTTCAGAAAGCCATAAGGTGGCTTTTTTGATCAATTTGTCATTCCAATCACATTCACTTACTAGCCAAGGTGTATTGATCCGTGTTAGGGAAGATGCAGCTGCTGAGTCTAAAATGAACTCACAGTTCTCATGATGCTGTAGGAATGTAGCTGGAATACTCTCTCTGATTTTTCCTTCAACAGATTGTTCTATTATACTTGCCTTGCCTTCGCCCCAAGCCATCAGAATTATTCTTTTAGCATCCATTATGGTTCCAACTCCCATGGTAATTGCTTTTTTTGGCACATTTTCAAGACCAAAGAAGTCACTAGCGGCATCTAATCTGGTTACCCTATCTAGACGTACTAAACGTGTTTTACTTTTCAGGGATGATCCTGGTTCATTGAAACCGATATGGCCTGTACGACCAATGCCCAATACTTGAATGTCAATGCCACCCGCTTGCTTGATTTTTTCTTCGTATGCATTACAAAAATCACGTACATCTTCTTTGTCCAGAGTTCCGTCAGGGATATGTATATTTTTCTTTTTGATGTCTATATGATCAAAAAGGTGCTCATTCATAAAACGAACATAACTATGTATAGAATCAGATTTCATTGGGTAGTATTCATCCAAATTGAAAGTGATTACATTTTTAAAGCTTAACCCTTCTTCTTTGTGAAATTTTGCCAAAAAATCATAGACTTTGGTAGGGGTAGACCCTGTTGCAAGCCCTAAAACAACATTTTTGCCTTGTTTTTGACGCTGTCTAATTAGTTGGGCAATTTCATTGGCTACCCAAAAAGAGGCGTCTTCGGAGTTGTTGTGTATGTGCGTCTCTATTTTCTCAAATTTTTTAGACTCCTCATCATAGGGGAAATCCATTGTTTCTGGTTTTGTTGCTTTTGACATAGGTGAACAGTTTTAACTTCTAGATGACAAATGTATTAAAAAAAAAGGTATTTGCTGTTTTTTGCAGTAGTTAATGCAATTATATGCCATAATTAACCTTTTAATAACATTTTATAAATAAAAACTGAATAAAATGGCATGGTGAATATTTTCATATATTTGCCCAGACAAGCACTGTATTAATGTGTCTTTTATGTTGAAAGAAGAACGACAACATGTTATTTTGAATGAAGTGGCACTACATAATAAGGTGCTTTTGACTGATATTGCTGAAATGTTGGATGTCTCTATAGACACAATTAGGAGAGATGTAAAGGAACTTGACAATGAAAATAAGCTTCGCAAAGTGCATGGTGGAGCAGTTTCTTTAGGTTTTACCAACGCAACGGTTAGAAATACCAACATTTATGCCCTTGAAGAAAAAAAGAAGATTGCAGAAAAGGCTGTTATGATGCTTAAGGAAGGTGGAGTGGTATTTATAGATGGGGGTACTACTTGTCTTGAATTAACCAGACAAATACCTGAGAATATTAAATTGACTTGTTTTACGATGAGCCTGCCCGTGGCAATGGAGTTATTGGCAAAGCCCAACGTAAAAGTTATTTTCATTGGTGGTGAAATTTCACCAGACTCGCAAATATCTATCGGTCCAAGTACTATTCGTCAATTATCTGAAATAAGAGTGGATTATAGTTTTATAGGGACTGGTTATGTTGATTCCCTGTTTGGGCTCACTGAATTTGATTGGGATATTGTGCAAGTTAAAAAGGCAGTAATCAAGGCTTCCAAAAAAACTGTACTTTTGTCGATATCCGAAAAATTAAATTCCCAACACCGATATAAAACTTGCGATATTAATGCGATTAATACGATGATAACGGAATTGGATCCTAACAACAATCTTTTAAACCTCTTTAGAAACCAAGAGATTCATCTTTTGTAATGGATATGAATTATAAGAAAATTACAGAGAATCCTTCAAATTATGACAATTTGGAGCAAATGGACACCAGTACCATTTTAGAAAGCATCAATAAAGAAGACAAAAAAATAGCAGAATCCGTTGCACTGGTCATTCCGCAAATAACAAAACTTGTGGATTTAGTAGCTGAACGTTTTCTAAAAGGAGGACGACTATTTTATATTGGAGCTGGTACAAGTGGTCGTCTGGGAATTTTAGATGCTTCTGAAATACCACCAACCTATGGTATGCCATATAATAGGGTAATTGGTTTAATTGCAGGTGGTGATGCAGCCATAAGAAAGGCGGTAGAGTTTGCTGAGGACAGTACCCTCCAAGCATGGAAAGATCTAAATCAGTTTGATGTAAATGAAAAAGATGTTGTAATTGGTATTGCTGCATCCGGAACTACGCCATATGTGTTGGGTGGAATAAGGGACGCCAAGGAAAATGGACTACTAACTGCGGGTATCACCAATAACCCAGGTTCCCCTTTAGCTATGGAATCAGATATCCCTATAGAAATTGAAGTAGGTCCCGAATTTGTTACTGGAAGTACTCGTATGAAAAGTGGTACTAGTCAAAAACTTGTTTTAAACATGATTTCTACTGCCTTAATGGTGAAGATTGGAAGGGTCAAAGGAAACAAGATGGTCAATATGCAATTGAGCAATACCAAGTTGGTAGATCGCGGCACACGATATTTGGTGGAAGAACTTGGATTGGACTACAACGACGCAGAGAAAGCGCTTAAAAAATACGGTTCTGTAAAACGTGCAATAGAAGAAATGAAGTAGTTCTTTGTATGCTTGACTACTTTTTGGGCATCAATCTATAAATTCCTTTTCCTTCAATTCCTACATAAATAAAACCATCTGGTGCTTGGCGAACACTTCTAAGTCGTCCCATGCCATCTAATAATTTTTCACGGTATACTACTTTGTTGTTTTCAATAACTAATCGTTCTAAATATTGAAAAGCTAAGGAACCCACAAGCAGATTTCCTTTCCAATTTGGATATTTTTCAGAAGTGACAAAAGTCATTCCGCAAGGAGCAATGGAAGGTGTCCATTGGTAAACGGGTTGTTCCATACCGGTTTTTGAAGTTTTATCGGTAATTTTTGTGCCACTGTAATTGATTCCATAAGTGATTATAGGCCATCCATAGTTTTTTCCTTTTTGTACAATGTTAATTTCATCACCCCCTCTAGGTCCATGCTCATGTTCCCATAATTGCCCAGTTTCATAATGTTTTACTAGACCTTGTGGATTTCGGTGACCATAACTGTATACTGCAGTTTTAGCACCTGATTGACTTACAAAAGGATTGTCTTTGGGAATTCGTCCATCATCATGGATTCTATATATTTTTCCTCCATCTTTGGTAATATCTTGAGGATTTACGTCTCTATTGCCTCTGTCGCCAACAGAAAAGTATAGGAATCCATCATCATCAAATTCTAATCGAGAGCCAAAATGCTGCCCTTTTGTTGTATTTGGTTCCGCTTTGTAGAGTAATTGCTTTTCAATAAGCGAGTTTTTAGATAGCTTGGCCCGCATTATTGTCGTATTTCCTCCCTTACTACTGCCATTTGAGGAAGCATAGGACAGGTAAAGCCATCCATTTTCTTCATAATCGGGATGTAATTTAATATCTAAAAGCCCTCCTTGTCCCCGTAAATATACTTTAGGAACATTGTCTATTTCCGTGGTTTTTCCACTTTTATAAAGAAGAAGTTTTCCTGCCTTTTCTGTTATTAAAATACCCCCATTTGGAAGAAATACCATACCCCAGGGGTTTTGAATACCCGAAACTACGAGTTCAGCAGTAAAATCAACATGTTTGGGAAGATTTATGCTCTTATCAGAATTTTGAGCACAAGATGAAGTGAGCATTACAACGAAAAAATAAGGAAGGATCGCACTTTTTTTCATAATTTAACGTTGAAATAAAAGAATTTATAGACGAACTACGGCTTTTTATAGTCGAAAGATAAAAGAAATATATAAGTTTAGATAATTACAATCATAGAATATAAGGTCCCAAATCCGAAGTATTCTACCATAACAAGACTTAACCTATGCTTCCTCAAAAAACAAGGCATTTGCTATATGCCGTGTTGTTGGTATTTATATCAATATTTTGTTCCACGGTACTAGCGAAAACAGAGGTCAAAACGATACTAACAAAAATAGTATCTGCCGTTTCAGAACCAAGTACTGAAAAGACTTCGTCGGTTTCCAAAATTGATGATTCAGCAGCTAAAGCAGATGTATTTCTTTCTGCTAGTAGCAGCATGTTCATGACCATTATCCAAGGGACTAATGAAGAAGTGGTCTGTCCTAACGATGGTAGTACCTTGGCAAAATTCTTCCTATGCGGTACCAGTGATATTAGAACATTGACATTAAGCCAATCTGGCAGCAGCTATGAATGGCAGAAATTAGATCCAAATACCTGTGCTCCAACGGTAGTAGATGATTGCCCAACTATTAATGGTGCATGTACATGGAATACTGTAGGGACTGGAGCTACTTATAGCCTTGATTCCGCTGGTGAATTTAGGGTTAGAGTTGATTCTGGTCAGTTTTTTTATTTTAAGTCTACTTTAAACCCATTAAATCCACAGCTGATCAAAGAAGATATTATATGTGGAAATCCAGGTAGGGTAGAGGTAACCAATGTACCTGCGGGTTACGAGTATAGTTTAAATAATTCTGGAGGACCGTACCAAGACGACCCATTTTTTGATGTTACCACTCCAGGTAACTATATGGTTTGGGTGCGTTTAAAAAATGTTTCTGCAAGTGCGTGTTTGTTCCCTTCGAATACTGTTAATATTCAAAATTTGGATATCACTGTAGATGTAACTGCCAATGATATTTTATGTAGTAGCGAGTTGGGTAGTATAGATGTTCAAGTTTCTGGAGTTCCAGGTTTTTATACGTATCGTTTGATAAAAAATGGAGTAACCGTAGATACCTTTGGACCAAATGGATTGGACGCCTATACGTTTGCCAATGTAAGCCCAGGAGCATATAGTATTAGAGTAGATACCAATGATTGCTCAGAAACCACAACTACAGATACGGGTGGTGCTACCATTGAAATTGGAAATGGAATAAGTCCTTTGGATGTGGTGGCCACAGCTTCTGCCAGTTTTGGTTGTGGAGCTGCTTCTGTTGATGTGGATTTAACGACTACAGGAGGTACGGCACCCTATCGTTTCAGTGTAGACGGCGGGGCATTTGGTTCAACCTATACGAGCACCACATCATTTACAGTAACAACTGCCGCAACCTATGCTATTTTGGTAGAAGATGCCAATGGTTGCCAAAGAACTGCTTCTGTAAACGTTCCAGATATTCCACCACCAATTTTTAATATTACTGAAGAAGATGCCAATTGCGGGGGATCCAACAATGGTAGAATTACCGTAAATGTCACCAGCGGATTTGGATATGAGATAGAATATAGTAACGATAATGGTGCTAGCTATCAAACAAGTAATGTGTTTTCCAATTTGGCTCCAGGTACTTATGATATTGTTTTACGATATGAACAAGACTCTTTTACTTGTACTACAACCCCAATTGTTGGAACCATAGGGACGCCGTCAAATATCAGCGCAACTGCAACCCCAGATTCAGTACCTACTTGTACAAATGAAAACGGAGGTCAGATTACTATTTCTGGAGTTTCAGGAGGAACAGCTCCCTATGAATATAGTGTTGGAGCTGGATTTGGCACAAATCCAGTTTTCTCAAACCTGGGAGTAGGAAGCTATACTCCTTTGGTTAGAGATGCAAATGGGTGTGTTCAGCCATTACCAGATATCGTTTTTAATACGCTTGACAAACCAACTGATATAGCGTTTACTATCTCTAGTTTGGATTGTATCACAACAACAGCTACCGTAGGGCTTGTGATTACAGGTGGAACGGGACCATACAATTATGAAATTATAGCCCCAGCTGCTAGTGCAGTCAATAATGGAACAACAAGCACATTTGGAGGTTTAGGATTAGGAACATATACTTTTAGGGTAACTGATAATGAAGGATGCTCGTATGATGAAAACTATGCTATCACGGATATCAGTTCAATTGGTGTTCAAGCGCAACAAACAAGAGTTGTTACCTGTGTTGGTGATTCCGATGGAGAAGGTCGTTTTTTAGTAGATGGCTTTAATACTACCTATAGTTACGATATAGATGGAGGAACATTAATTACGGGCCAAAACAGTGGTATTATACCACTAACAGGATTGGCCGCAGGAAGCTATCTAATTTCAGTTACAGATGAAGATACCAATTGTACGGACACTTCTACTCTTGTGATTGAAGAGCCTTCAATAGCTTTTGCCATTTCTGGATTGGACGTGACCGATATGAGTTGTCAAAATGGAAATATTGGTGCTGTTAGAATAAATACTGTCGGAGGTTGGGGAGGTAATAGATATACATTAACACAACCGGATAGCTCCACTAGAGGGCCGAAAAATGGAAGTGTTTTCTCTAATCTTTCCCAAGATGGACTATATCAAGTAAGTGTAACAGATGCTAACGGTTGTACCGTAACAGATAGTTTTACATTAACCATTTTGCAAGCCCCAACATTGACATTAGATGTTGGAGCTTCAGACTTTTGCTATGATAACTTTACAGCAGCTACCCTAGTGGTCAATGCTACCTTAGGTGCTGCACCGTATCAATATAGGATCAATGGTGGAGCATTGGGTGCAAGTAATAGTTTTTCTGGACTTACTCCAGGAAACTATAGTATAGAAGTAGTGGATGCAAATGATTGTAGAGATACAGTTACAGCCACTATTGAACCTCAAGTAACTGCACTTGCTACAACTATTCAAGAACTAGATTGTGCTGGTCCTCCTGCACAAATTCAAGTGAATATCAGTAACGGATATACTTCTGGTGGAAACTATGATATTTACGAGGTGCAGATTAATGGCGGAGGCTATTCATCAGATAACAATAACATTACAGGGAATTCCTTTGTATATAGCATACCTAACGATGGTTCAATTATTTCGGATACAACATATCAATTTTTAATTACGGATAGTCAAGGGTGTACCACAGAATCAAATATTGTAACCATAACACCTCCTGAAACCATAGCAGGCTCAGTGGTTGGAACTGATACACAATGTGGTGATGCAACTAGCGGAATTGTTGAAGTGATAGCTGATACTTCTCAAGGAGTTCCACCATATGAGTATAGTAATGATAACGGAGCGACTTTTAGTTCCCAAAATATTTTCTCTGGTTATGGTCCCGGAAATCACGGAGGATTTATGGTTAGAGATAGTAGAGGTTGTGTAAGTCCGGCTTATAATGTCACTATTGCAGCAAGTGCTGCACTTAATGCTGCATCAACCCCGAGCCCTGCAGTATGTTCATCTGGACCTATTGTAGGTTCTATTGCTACCTCTCTATCTAATGGGGTTGCACCGTTTGATTATGTTCTATTGGACGTGAACGGAACATTGGTAGCTTCTTCAATGGGTACCGCCAGTACTATCGCTAACTTTCCAAATCTACCTGTTGGTAATTACACTGTAGTAACTACAGATGCTCAAGGATGTGAGGATAGAGATGATATTGTTATTGACCAAAATACATTGGATTTAACTCCTTTGGATACACCACCTGCACTATGTTCAGATACTTTGTTTCCATACAGGGTTCAAGCCAGTGGAGGTACAGCGCCTTACGAATTTAGATTGGTGGGTGACCCAACATTTCAGTTGGGTACGGGTGTAAATAACGATATTTTTGATGTTACTGGTCTCGTGGTCCCAAATGTGACTTACTTTGTCGAAGTCATGGATGCAAATGGCTGTACTTATATTGAAGAGATAGATTTCTTGACAGCACCGAGTCCTGTAACTGTCACCGCTACATCAACTACAGCTTCTTGTAATGTCGCAGGAAGTGGTGGAATTGATTATGAAGTTTCAGGAATTCCTGCAAATCCAGGAAATTTTACGGTAACCCTTCAAAATACAGATACTGGAGCTATAGAGGCAGGGCCTGATTCTTATACTAACGAGCCTATCCCGTTCAATGATACGTTTACAGGGTTAGCGCCTGGCAACTATCAAATCATAGTTACGGATACCGATTCAGGGTGTAGTGCGAGTACACTTGTTTTTATTGGATTTAGCTCGCCTTCCATTGTTATTGACAATAATGTTGAGGCTACTTGTAATACGGGAGCTCTTATTACGGTAAGAGGATTTGGTGGAACCGCACCGTTTGAATATGCTTATGTTCCAAATGGCGATCCTGCACCTACGGTCTTTGTTGCGGACACTACATTTGAAATACCAGGACCTTATCCTTCAGATTATGATTTTTATGTTAGGGACGCTAACGGATGTACTGCCCTGACTACGGCTACAATAACGCAAGAAGCAGGAATTCCTGCGCCTGCAATAGATGTTACCAATCAATGTACTGCGACAAGTGGATACCTAATTGATGTAACCGCCCCTATATCAACAGGTTCAGGTCTACCAGAAGAGACATTTATGTACGACATTGGAAGCGGTTTTCAGAGCAGTGTCAACTTTGTAGTTCCAAATCCAGGAAGTTATGTGATTACAATACGAGATGGTAATGGGTGTACGGATACTATTGCTGCAGATGTCTTTGATTTCTTTGCTATTACTGCTGATGCCACCTCTTTCCCAACCTGTAATGCAGGTGATGGTGAAATAACGGTAAACACTACTGGAGGTAGTGGTAATTTTGAATATCAATTGCGAGATGCTGGGACATTGGCCAATATAGGACCTGCTCAAGGCTCAAATACATTCACCGGCGTATTGCCAGGAGATTATAACATTTTAGTTACGGATTTAAGTTCCAATACAGCGCCATTATGTTCAGATGAAGCGGTTGTAAATGTATCCACAGTTAATACGCCCGTTATCACGGCAACACCAAGTACAGACATTACTTGTAATGGTGCAGATAACGGTACTATTGTGGTGGAACTTCAACCTGGAAGTGATACAGATACCCCATTAAGTTATATTCTATATGATGGTGCCAGTGCAACTGTTATGGCAGGGCCTCAACCATCTCCAGTATTCGATAATCTAACCCCAAATACGTATCAAGTAGAAGTGGTTTCGGATAGAGGTTGTGCAGATCGTTCTGGTAATGTTTTAATTGATGAGCCATCACTCTTGCTAGTAAATGCCATCAATACGGAGTTTAGTTGTAACCCTTCCAGTAACCAGTTTAGTACTGCTACGATTACTATTTTTACTGACACGAATGGAGATGGTTCAGGTGCAGCTACCGGAACAGGCCCATATACGTATAGTATGAATGACGGTACCCCACAATTTGATGGTACCAACTTCCAAACAAGCAATACTTTTGAAGTTATTGACAATGGAGCAAATCAGAGCATAATTCTTACCGCTAGAGATCAGAATGGTTGTGAAGAGATGTCCAATGTGAATATTAACACACCTACCGATATCACGTTCAGTTATAGTGTAAGTCAAATTACTTGTGATGCTTCAGGTGGCGGAGCAAGTCCTGGATCTATTACCATTATTGTTAATGAAGGTGCAGGAAATTATGAAGTGGAAATTTTGCCTTTAGGCTCAGAACCAGCTAGAAGTTCTTCTGGTACAGATCAAGTGGTTTGGCCTATTTCAACACCCGGTGATTACATTTTTGCAGTCACTGATGTTGGCAACGGTGGTTGTTCATATTTGACAGCTACAGTCAATATGCCAGAGTATAACAACATTGAGGCTGTAATTGCTGAGGTAAGGCCCGTAACTTGTTTTAATGGCAATGATGGAGAAATAAGTTTGGAAATCAATAATTATAGTGGAGCATACAATTATGAGGTTTTCTCAAGAGATAACTCGGGTGTTGAAACTTCAACAGGTGTAACAGGAAGCTTTGATACCAATGCGCCAATTAATAGTCCAGAAATTATTACAGGGCTACCGGCAGGTAATCTTATTGTATATGTAGAAGCTTTGGATACTCCTTTTTGTGATGTAGTAAGTAACGTTGTTACGGTAAGATCTCCGGATAGAGCATTATCAGTTGTAGCGGCACAAACCTCTGAGGTTACATGTAACGTTCCAGGGTTTGGAGAAATTACCGCTACTGGAGATGGTGGTTGGGGAACCTATGAATATCAGTTGATAGCTCCAGATGGTAGCACTGTACTGGTCGATTACCCAAATACAAACCCAATATTTCAGAATTTATCTACAGGGAACTACACTGTAAACATTAGGGATTATAGAGGTTGTGAAGAAAGCACTATGATTAATCTTCCACCACCAACACCTATTACTGCAGATATTCAGATAGTAACCCCATTGGCGTGTAATAATGACAATAACGGCGTTATAGAAACGTATAACGTTTTAGGAGGACAGGGCCCAGGTAATTACCTGTATCAATTAAATAGGATTACCGATGGCACAAATAGTGGACTTCAGATTACTCCCACTTTCGCTAATTTATCTGCAGGAGAATATACCATTACAATTTTTGATGGATGGAATTGTAGCTTTACAACAGTTCCGATAACAGTTCAAGATCCTGAAATTGTAATTGCTGAATTGGTTGAACTTCAACCACCAGGTTGTGGGGATTTAGGGAGAATGGAACTGACAGTAACAAATCCAGAAGTTGGCGTAGATTATTTTTATCGTAGATCTGGGACAGCAGACCCATTCACACCATTTGGAGTTGGTTTGACCAGCATAGAAATAACAGCTGATATTACAATTGATCCGGGACCATTCCAATATGAAGTTCAAAACTCCAACGGATGTCCATTTGAAAGTTCCAATCAGATATCCTTAGATCCAGCGGCTCCTTTGGTAATTGCTTTAGATTTAACAAATGCAACCATCAATTGTGCAGGTGAGGCAACAGGGATCATACGTTCTGAAGCTTTTGGAGGAATAGGTAGTTATATGTATACACTATTAAATTCAAACACTCCACCCAATCCAACTGTGGCTAATACAGTAAGACCAGCGCAGAGTTCGGGAATATTCAGAAACCTAGATCCTGGCACTTATTATGTATATGCACAAAGTGGTGGTTGTGAAGCAATATCCACACCAATTGTCATTGAGCCAAAACCACCTCTAGTATTGGATTACCTAGAAGCAGTTCCTGTAATATGCCATGGTGATACGAACGGACAAATTATTATTGAGGCCAGTGGTGGTACAGGTGCAATTAGATATTCAATATCTGATACATTAAGTGAATTCTTTGAAGGGGATGACCCGGTCAATCCAAATAGAAAAACATTTAATGATTTATCACCAAGAACCTATGATGTAATTATTCAAGATGATTTAGGTTGTACCATAACAAGAACTGTAGAAATAACCCAGCCTATGGAATTGTTGGCAGGTATAGCTTCTACCACTCCAGAAATATGTTTGGGGGACGAGGATGGTACATTAACTTTAAATGTAACAGGAGGTACCGCTCCTTATTACACCAGTGTAAATTCTGCAGACGATGCTGATTTTGTTCAAAATAGCGCAATGTTTTTTGACGGACTTCAAGGAGGTGAAACCTATGTGATTTTTATTAGGGATTCCAATGGTTGCCAGACTAACATTGTTGCTGAAATAGGAATAGGTATTGAACTCATGGCAGAACCAATAGTTCAATATGGTTGTGATGGTATTTTTCCAAATAGTACAGCGACTATTTCCATTACAGATAGTGCATTATTGCCAAACCTACTGTTTTCATTGGATGTAGATGATATTCAATTGGCAAATGATCAAAGAGTGTTTGGAGATCTTCCACCAGGTGAACATACAGTTTACATTTATCACCAAAATGGTTGTGTAACCTTTGTAGAGTTTGAAATAGATGCATACGAGCCATTGATTCTAGAGGCAGAAAAAATTGGACCTAATGAAGTCAAAGCAATTGCAACCGGCGGATTTGGCGGATATGAATATTTCTTCCAAGGAGAATCGTTTGGAGAGTTAAATGTCTTTACAATTAATCAAGATGCCAATATCACCATAATGGTGAGAGACCAAAACGGATGTGTTGCGAATTTAGTAATGCCATTTGATTTTGACGGAATGCCGGAAATCCCAAATTTCTTTACCCCTGATGGGGATAATCTAAATGATTATTGGAGACTTGGTAATAGTAGCTTCTTTCCAAATTTGGAAGTGAAAATCTATGATCGATATGGACGTGTAGTAGCTATATTAGATCAAGTAAAAGGGTGGGACGGTACTTATGAAGGTAGTGAGTTGCCAACAGGAGACTACTGGTATGTGGTCAATGCAAATGATAAGGACAAGCAACAGTATGTAGGGCATTTTACACTTTACAGGTAAGTTATTGTAATCGTTTTTGAGTATATTTACGTTTGTACTGTAGTTTTATTATTTGAATTTGTACGATTTAACCAATAAATTCAATTCACCTAAAGAAACAATAGTTCATTTAAAGAAATATAAAGCCAATATTTTAATGGTATTACTGGTTCCATTACCTGTATACAGTTTCTGGAAATCTAGTCGGCAAATTCTTAAACGTGCTAATTAATGGATAAAAACAAATCTACGACTGTTCCCTCTTTTATAACCTACGAATCCGGAAATCTTGACTATTCAATACTTCAATTAAATCTTTACCTAAACGCCTATAGCGAGGTGGATAAACCATACAAAATAGATTACAATACTTTATTGATGAGTTATCACCTTTGGAAGGGAAAGAACCTAGATGAGTTTTGCCAAAATCAAACTCTGGGTTATTTTTTATTGAACCCTACAAATGATTCGGCAGAAGCAAGAGAGGCATTTTGTATTGAAATTAGAGAGTTCTTGTCTGAAACTTAAAAAATCACCTGTTTAATTATTGTTTTTGAATTTGTAAAACTTCAAGCTCTAATATCATTAAAATTTATATTTTTGCAATCCATTTTCGGGATGTAGCGCAGCCCGGTAGCGCACACGCCTGGGGGGCGTGGGGTCGCAGGTTCAAATCCTGTCATCCCGACGAACCACTTTTCAGTGGGTATCAAAGCACTGTCAACTGACTGATTGACAGTGCTTTTCATTTTTATTGCATTCATCTGATATCATCTAAAACCATATAAAAGGTGTAGAGTTCGGTGAATGAATTGGTACGTTCCTTGTGCATAATTTTGATAGCATATTAGGCTATTTAGGGTCGTCTTTGCAAACAATCAATGTTTCACTTAAAAGACCTGTAGAATGCGGAACAACAGTACATTAAAGGTGCTCATCTTTACGAGGGACCACACGCACAATCCAGAAAAACTTACCATCTATGCCCGAATCACAGTGGACGGGAAGAGGGCAGAGATCAGTTTAAAACGCCGGACTTCGGTGAATGAATGGGATGAAATCAGGGGTAGAGTCACCGGGTTTTCCCAAAAGGCAAAAACCTTGAACAGCTATCTCGATGAGGTATATGTCCAGTTGATGGACACCCATAAGCAGTTGTTAAGCGAGGGAAAAATTATCACCGCCCAGGCCATCAAGGCCCGATTTCTGGGGCAGGATGACCATCATAAGACTTTAAAGGAGCTTATCGAATATCACAACACTTCACAGATTTTGGTACTCAAACCAGGCACCATGAAGAACTATTACTCAACAGAAAGGTATCTCCATAAATTTTTGGAGAAAGAATTGAGGCTCCCCGACATCCGTCTTAAGCAGTTGAACTACAGGTTTATCACCGATTTTGAACAATACCTAAGAACATATAAACCTAAAAGGGCCAGACGGACTTGTTCCAACAATGGTGCCATGAAACACTTAGAGCGTTTGATGAAAATGGTCAACCTTGCGGTAAAATTGGAATGGTTGGAGAAAGATCCTTTTAGGAACTATAAGTTGAACTTCCACAAAACCGACCGAAATTATCTCACGGAACGCGAACTCAGATTAATTGAAGAAACAACGTTCAAAGGGCAAGGCTATGAGAAGGTGAAGGATGTCTTTCTGTTTTCCTGCTATACTGGACTGTCCTATATTGATGTCAAGGAATTGAGAACTGTTCAATTGGTATTGGGAATAGATGGAAACCATTGGATACACACCAAAAGAGAAAAGACCAATGAAGCTGTTAAGATTCCGTTATTACCAAAGGCTAAAACAATACTTGAAAAGTACAATAATCAATCACAAAAAGATGTCCTTGGAAAAGTACTTCCTGTTTTTAGCAACCAGAAAATGAATAGTTATCTGAAAGTCATTGTCAAAGCATGTGGCATCCATAAGCATATAACTTTCCACACCGCAAGACACACTTTTGCCACAACGGTCACTTTATCGAACGGGGTTCCCATTGAAACCGTTTCCAAAATGTTGGGACATACCAAACTGACCACCACCCAGATCTATGCAAGGGTATTGGAAAGAAAAGTGGGGGAGGATATGCAACACCTTATCATAAAAATGGAAGCTAAGAACGGTACGCAAAATAAACACTATTTGAAAAGTTGAAAGGGCATTTTATGTTTTCAGGATTTGATAGCTGAGCGGTCAAATTCGGAAAAGCAAGAGGGTAACGCGCAAAAGCGGCGTTACGTATTTAAAATATATTATAAAATATTGAAAATCAATATTTTATAAATAAAAAGAAAAATAAAGTGAGAGGGCAAATTGTGACAATTGGCCATGCAAGCCCCGTAAATAGGTCTTTAGATTATGACAATTGAAGAAGAAAAACAAGAAAATGGACAGATTTGTAACCATACGGCTGCATCATAGAACCATAAAAAGGTTCAAGAGATTTTCAAGGAAAATCACCAAGTCCTATTCCGAAACTTTGGAGATGGTCATGGATTTCTTCGAGTGGCATGGAATTACCCCTTCAAGTCGGTTTCCGAAGCGGGTTGATGAAGATGGGGAAAAGACCCGCAAAAGAATAAATGCCCTTATCGCTATCGTAAGGGATATAGAAAAGACACAGACCCTACCAACAAACGAAATGCTGTTGGCCCTTTTTGGGCATCATGAAATCGTTAAAAAGAAGAAAGAGTCCATTAGGGAGGCAACGATGTTCGGGAAATTGACCAGGGAAGAATGGAACAAATTGGAGAAAACGGTGCCCAAGGTTGAATATGAGTTTTTGGAGCAAGATTACAGGACAGCGACCAGAACGGCATTACATTTTTTGGAAAGGGTAGAGTGGGTCAGGCCAAGATTCGGAGCCCCATACTACAAGGTCGACACGGATGCGGGAGAACTACACGTTCTTAAAAAGAGGTTCAGGGACGGATTTTAACAAGTGCCTCGCTCAGTAGTATTAGTCCTGGTAAGGTTTGGGACGCTTGCAGCGCGAAACTTAGTTTCGCTCTCTTTTATTCTAAATTTTGAATGTATACAACAGCCTCTAAATATGTCCTCCTATTTCTGTAATCTTTTTTCTTTTCTAAACTTAAGTGTGCTATACTACCAAAGTTCCTTTTGGTTTCCAAGTCATGAATAACTTTAATAATAGAAGCATAACTGCCCTCAAGGGTAAAAATATAGGTCATGACATTATTGCTGCCTTCAGTGTTGGTATGGGGAGCATTGAAATCGATAACTTTTATATGGTTCTTGGCAGCTTCTTTGTTGACAACCCTCAATAAGTTGTTTTCCATGGCAGAATTGTTCAGATCCAATTTTTGTAGAACAGAATCCAAATACATTTCTTTTTTTGATAGTAATGCTAGTTGTTGTGGAATATTGTTAAACAATTGTTCCTCTTTTTTTAGTGATAAGTATTCTTTACGCAATGTTAGGGTATTGGAAATTGCAAGTTTATAACATAGCAACAATGCCAGTAAAAATAATAATAGCAGTAGTATATTTTTATTTTTAAAGTTTTGCAACACTAATTTTTATTTTAAAATTTGAGGTGTTCTTGTTTTTATAATCGTAATCCATAGTTTCTACGGATTCTATCCATTCAATCGTTTCCAAATGTGTGATCCAAGAAGAAAAATCTTCACTGTTTACGCAGGTTCCCATAATAAATATTGTATTCTCATCTAGCAGAATCGGTTTCGACTCCCTAATGGATTTTGTAAGCGGTTGGTAAAGCAATTCGGTCAAGAGGATACTTTTAGGAATTGTGATGCCGAGCCTGTCTAAGTAAAATGACGTTCTGGAGTTTGAAAGAGATGATACCGCGTCTACTTTTTTTTCCTTTTCAGCAACCCTGTCCCGTATTACCGTAAGACTTTTTTTGTTCTCGTTTTCAAAGGCCAAGTTTTCTTTTGACAATTGGACTCCATCAAAATAAAAGTTGAAAAGGAAAAAATTTGAAAGTAAAAGCAACAATATAAAAACCAAAGATGAGTGCAGAAGTATACCAAATGTTCTGCTGTTGGCAAATTCGTTTTGTAAACTTTCGACAACGTCAACAAAGTTGGACGTGTCTTTGACGTTACGGGTCAAGAAGTCCAATATTCCAGAAAAAGCAAGAACTTCGGTATGTTTAACATTTAATCCATTGATGTCATATGATGATGAACTGCTCTTTTCTGTTGAAGCAGATAAATTGGTATCGGAAATATTGTTTAGAACAACCTTACCTCGGTTTGTGAGAATAAAATCGTTGTTCAAGTAGTTTGCAATACGACTTAACGAGCTAGCTCCCAGAGAGAAACCACCAATTTTAAACCTCATTTCTTTTAATCGAACCAAGTATGTTTCCACATCTTGTTTTTTGACCACACTGATATAGGATAGGTCACCGAGATTTGAAATTTGGTAAAAGAAGTTTTCAAAATTCAAGCCTGGAAAAAGCTGTTCTACGGCCCCCTTATCCTCAAAATTGGATTCAGCTCCTGTTTGTTTTGTTATTACACTGTCCGTATTATAAATAAGACAAATGGGAGCTGAAGGTTTGGCAAAATCGACGAGCAATTGTAATTCTTCAAAACTTTGGCTGTTCACAATGACCAGTTCTCCTTTCTTTTTCACTACTTCCAGAAGGTGGAACTTAACATTGTTCCCTATTTGATAGACCTCCAATCCATAGAAGGCGTTCCCTTTGGTAAAATATGTCCTTACGATGTCCAGCACTAGTAGATAACTGTTGGTTTAATTAAAATGGTAAGCTTTTGTTTGCTATCCTCTCTTTTCCTTTTGCTAAATAGCCATTTGATCACTGGGATTCTTGCTAGAAAGGGAACACCGCTACCTGAGTCATTTTTTACTTTTTCTTCCAATCCTCCCAAAATAGCCAAATCTTGATTTTGCATTCTGATGATCGAGCTAAATTCCCTTGAGGTAAGTCCTGGCGGGGCGTCTTCATCTATACGCTCAGAGCTAAAGTCTGACTGTATTACATTAATGTCTAAAGTAACCTGCCCATTACCCGAGACAAGTGGTTTTATGCTTACGGCAAGTTGTGCATCTATGGGTTGAAAGTTTCGAATTTCCGAGGTAGTGGGTATCTGGGACCCAAAAAAGTTCTGACTGGTAACCACATAATAGGTAGTCTCCCCAATAGAAAGATTGGCACGGTGTCCGTTTAAGGTGGAAAGTTTGGGAGTGGACCTGATCTTTATATTTCCGTTAGTCTCCATAGCCTTTATGGTGGCAAAAAACTCAGGAACCACCCTACCAATATTAAAGGAACCAAATCCATCAAAACCTCCAATGATCTTGTTGACCGTTTTTGCCCCCAGGGTCAAATCAGTCTCTGGAAATATACCGCCAGAGGTCTTTACAGGTTCATCGCCAATTCCCCAGCTAATACCGGTCTCTATTGTGGCCGACTTTCTGACCTCGATTATCATGACCTCTATGAGTATAACGGGAACGGGTTTATCAATTTCTTTTACAAACTTTTTAAAACGGTTAATATTCGCTGCAGGGCCACTGATCAAGAAGCTGTTCAACTCATAATCTATTTTAATATCGAGGTCGGCAATGACATCATCTGGCAAAATATTGACTATGGCCTCGGCATTGGAAGCATGGTCGTTAAATGGGCTGACTTGAGTATTGACCCTTCTCGCATTGCTGGAATTTTGCCCAAAGTTACCTTGATTGTTGCCGAACCCGTTATTGCCATTTTGAAACCCATTACCGCCCAAATAGTTGACCCCGCCAGAAACGGTTCTACCCGCCGATCTACCAAAACCACCCGTTTGCATAGGGTCTCCCAACAACTCTACCGATCGGTACATCATTTGGACAACTTCCAATCTTCTAACACTCAACTGATCTGCTGTTCCAAAAAAATAGCGGTCATTTTCTTTTTTAAATGTAAAACTGGATGTATTGGGACTCGGTATGGGATTGGGGTTTGCCCTATTTTGATTTCTGTTTTGCGATTGGCCGGCTGCGTATTGGTTGGCAGCAGGATTCCCTCCAGTATTATTAGATGTAGCCTTACTTTCAAATATCTTGGTCAATAATTCATCATAGTAAATTTGCTTCGCCTTAAAGTTGATGTTTCCCGCTTCGGTCAAGGGAGTGGCAACATATATATCCAGGTCAAGGTCCAAGCTTATCTCCCTTACAATATCTGCAATGGGCACATTGTTAAAGTCCACGGTCAATACCCTGTTGACAGTGTCCAATATTTGATAGGAGAAATTGTTGTTACCTAGCAGTCTGCCTACATTGTTATTTGAATTAGGGGAACCAGGGTTTGAAACCTCCTGTTTTATTTGGTCAAAAAGATAAAACCCATCCCTTGATTTTGAATATTTTAAGTTATTGGTCTCGGCCAGCTTTTCCATTGCCATATCAATCGGCACATCTTTGATGTAGAGAGTCAAAGGAATGTTTTCCATCCCGCTGTTATACAATAAATTTTGTCCCGAAATATCAATTATTTTCCGAAATGCTTTTTCCAAAAAATCTCCATTTAGATCCATGGAAAGAAGATTGTTTAAAGCATCAAAGGTTACGGACACTTCTTTTTCTGGAACGATTACTGGTGGGGGTTGAAATTTTTGAATTGAAAGGATGTTGCCAGTAAAATTGATGTCCAAACTGTATTGTTTACAGAGAAATACCAGTAAATCGGCAACAGTGACATTTGAGAAATTATTCACAATATTGATGCCCTGTAATCCTGGGTCTATATTGATGTTTATTTTATGGACCTGTGATACCGCCAATAAAAAATTGGAAAGCGACACACTGTTTACATTGATGTCAAGCTTTAAATTCTCGGAAAGCCCAGGATTATCCACGGAAAGGGCCTCCAGATTATTCTTTATATTCTGTATTCTGGTTTCTTCCTGGCCATAAAAGAAAAAGGAGAGCAGTAAAAAAATAAACAATAGGTTCTTTTTCATCAAATCAAGTGGTTAACAAAGGATATATTTCCTCAATGGATGTTGTCCCTTCTTTTATCAATAAAAGGGCATTGTCCTTGAGACTGCGTATGTTGTTTTCCTTTAAATGGCTATTTATGTCCAATGCATTGTTTTTTATATGTGGGGTCAATGAATTGGTAATCGGTATTATTTCGTAAATGGCCTTTCTTCCAGAATAACCAGTATGGTGACATGTTTGACACCCTATCGGTACATAATGGTGGGTAAGGTCTTTTGTTGGTAGAAAACCTTCAGGGAAAAGTTCCGGCCCCACTTCATCCTTTCGCTTGCACTTCTCACATAACTTTCTTACCAAACGCTGGGCTACACTGATGTTCAAAGTGCTGGCGATGAGAAATGGTGGAATGCCCATATCAATAAGTCTTGAAATGGTGGCCCAAGCTGAGTTGGTATGGATTGTTGACAGGACCAAGTGCCCGGTCAAGGCAGCCCGTATAGCCATATTTGCGGTTTTTACATCACGGATTTCCCCGACCATGATAATATCTGGATCCTGTCGCAAAAATGTGCGCAGCGCACTGGCGAAATCCAAACCAATATTTTCTTTCAACTGGACTTGATTCACGCCTTCCAAAGTATATTCTATGGGGTCCTCTATAGTGAGAATATTGGTTTTGGAATCATTGAGCAATTTTAAAGTGGCATATAAAGTGGTGGTTTTCCCAGAACCTGTTGGCCCCGATATCAGTATGATCCCATTGGGGATTTTGATTCCTTCCTTATACCTGCGAAGCTCAATATCGTTGAATCCCAAGTCCGTTAAACTTACTGATTTGGTATCCTTGTTTAAAATACGGAGCACGATTTTTTCACCAAATAAAGTGGGAAGGGAAGATACACGGATATCAAACTCACTTCCATTGGATTTTATAGTTATCCGGCCATCTTGGGGCAACCGTTTTTCTGCAATATCCAAATCTGCCCGTATCTTGATTTTATTGATAATGGTAGGGTACTCGTGAATGGGTATGCTAAATTGCTCCACCAGTTTCCCATCCAATCTAAAACGGACCCTGCATAAAGTTTCATAGGGTTCAAAATGGATATCACTGCTTCCAATTGCCTTGGCATTGACCAATATTTTTTCCAAAAAATCGGGAGTATAATGCAACTCACTGTTTTGGGCAACTTGTGCTTTTCTATAATTTGCCGTTAAAAAATCCTGCAATTCTTCAGTGGACAGGGATTCAAGTGCTATAGGGAAGTCCATTACTATTTGGAGTTCGGAAACTAAACTATCAACAGATGCAGTATCGGTCCAAAATATCAAAACACCATCTATTATTTCTTTAGGAACAATCCTATAAAAAAATGCCTGCTCCGCAGTAATTCGCTGTACCAAGCTCGGTGCTATAAGTAAATTCTTCTTTGTATCAATAGGCATATAGCGAAGGGGATTTGGAAACAAGATTGAACAGAATCACAAAAACAAGAAAAAAACCCATTAAACCCGCCAAGGGAACCGTCTCCAGTTTCAATGTTTTCTTGAATAACAAGAAAACAAATAGTGAAAAGATGATGGCGCCTACAAAAAGAACTATGAATGTTACTGTTGGGAATCCCAATCCTAAAGCATAGAAAAAAAGAATGTCCCCTAAGCCCAAACTATGGTTGAGGAAGACTTTCTTTAAAATAAATCGGGTATGTATAAACAGTATGGTAATAATACAAGTGATAAGCAAGGAATTAATAAGAGTATGGTGAAAAAAAATGGTTAATTCAATTACATGTAAATAATGAACAAGCCCAAACAAAAGCATAGCAAGTGGGAATAAGAACCAAAAAACTTTCCGTTCTTTAAAATCCTGAAAAACAATTGACCCAAGACATATCATTAGCAACACTTTTAGAATAACAATCAATCCTTTACAGTCTGTTTTGGGTTTCCACTTTCATCTACTTCCCATATATTGAAGACCCCATCTCCATCAAAATCGGTTATGGCGGATGCCCTTGCCTTAAAAGTGGCATTGTCCGCACTAAGTATTTCGTATATGTAATTGGCCGTTCCATTTTCCTTTACCGTCCTCGGAGCTTCAAAATCCAGCTCTCCCATCCCGTTGGAATATTTACTGTGCATATACCTATAGGTGGTCTGCGCATTGTAAATAGCTTTTAACTGTACCTGTGCCTCAACACTCTTTGCTTTGGATATCAATGGCATTAAATTGGGAAGGGCCAATAGAAGCAGAATGCCTATAATGGCCAGTACAATTAGGGTTTCTTGAAGATTGATAGCGGCCAATTTCTTTTTAGAAACTCGTTTGAGTGATGATTTTGATAGTAGGTTGCTCATTGTATTCTTTAGTTCAAAATGAATAACAAGGTATATTTTTTTAGAAAAAATACGAATAATATCTTACCTATTATGTAATTTTTTTCTGATAAATATATTTAGAAATTTCTATCTTATTAATGAAGTTAAATTATTGTTAATTTTTTAATAATTGGTGATTAACGCATTATTTATTCAAGCCCTGTTAAACTTATTATAATCAATGAATTGGTATTAAATCTTTAAACCTAAGGATTACATACAACTCCAAAACCATATCTTAAACTCATTTATTGTAGTAAAAAGCTTACAATAAATTTGTTACTTTTCATGTAGCCAAAATTTACCTCTTAATCTTATCAACCTAACATGAAAGCTGTTTCAATTTTTTTTCTATTTTCTTTTATTATTATTTCAACATGTTTTGCTCAAACAATAGATATTGAATATTTAAACCCGAAACTTATCTCCAATGGAAATTATAAGTATTTCCGATTTGGAGATAGCACTACTTACTATGGTGGTTTAATGTGGAATGAAGGAAATTCTTATTATGGTGATGGCGATGACTTTTCCATTTTTACTTATGATGATCGTGATATAACCATTAGGCCAGGTACAGGTAATTTTATCGTTTTCCCTCAATCTGGTGGAAACATGGGCATTGGAACAACAGCTCCTGAATCTAAATTACATATTTATATGCCTCCCGGCCCAGGAACATACCCCACAGATGTTTCAAAAGGTGATGTGCTGCAGAGCTTTTGGAGTAGTAATAACGGTGTTGAAATTGGGAATTCAAGAGGATTTAATGCAAGAAAAGCTTGGATATTGGCAAGGCATAGATCCGTTGCTTCCTACGGTTATTATTATTCAACACTTCACTTACAGCCAGATGTGGGAAACAAAAATCAATATCGTGGTATTGCCGTTGGCTATGACGCTTCTGAAGATATACCTGTTGGCACCCATCTTGCCATTAATGGAAATGTAGGAATTGGAACGCTTAATCCCGACTCCAAACTTACCGTAAAGGGCAATATCCATGCAGAGGAGGTTAAGGTGGACCTCTCCGTTCCAGGCCCGGACTATGTTTTTAAGGAAGGATATGACCTTAAATCTTTGGAAGAAGTCCAAAACTACATTGAAGAGCATGGTCACTTACCCAATATTCCTTCAGCAAAAGAAATGGAAGATAGTGGGGTGCAATTGGGTGTAATGAACATGAAACTCTTGGAAAAGATTGAGGAGTTGACACTTTATTCTATAGAACAAAAGAAAGAAATAGAAGTGTTTCAGGATACTATGGAGCTACTAAAATTGGAGTTGAATGAGCTAAAGGAAAAAATTAAAACAATCAAAGAATAAGTTTATGGTAAATAGATTTTCAATACTCATTCCAATTCTTATGTTGTTTATTTCGGCAGGAGTACTCGCGCAAGGACGACTCATAAGGTTGGGTAGCAACAATGGGTTTCCAGAATATTTGGCAGGCCAACTGCCATACTCTTCAGGTGCTAGTTTTCAAAAAATTAAACTGGAAATTTTTGGTGGAAGCTGGCATAACAACACTTTAGGTGAAAATATATACTATATATCATCAAGGGATGGGATTAAAATTAATCAAGAAGTGCATGGGGGAAGCTATGACCGTTACATCCTAAAAGTTTATGATAATGGTAACGGCTATGATTTTGTTATTAAAATATCAGCCCATTACCCCTTTATTTATATTAGGAGTAGAATGATGGATTTGGGTTCATCCCTTACCGAAAATACCATATTGGACTATGACGCTACTGGTAAGACCGATATTACCTCACAAGTGATTCCCAATATACTTTACGCTTCTAAAAATAATGGAAATATAGGCATCGGCACCACCAACCCAGATTCTAAACTTACGGTAAAGGGCAACATTCATGCGGAGGAGGTGAAAATTGACCTGTCCGTTCCAGGGCCGGACTATGTCTTTAAAGAGGATTATGACCTTAAACCTTTAGAGGAAGTCCAAAACTACATTGAAGAGCATGGTCACTTACCCAATATCCCTTCTGCAAAAGAAATGGAAGAAAACGGAGTGCGGTTAGGAAAGATGAATATGAAGCTTTTAGAGAAGATTGAGGAGTTGACTTTATATGTCATTGAATTAAAAAAAGAAAATGAAACACAGCAAAAACAGATAGAACAACTAAGACTTAAGTAATGAGGAAAACTGTCATAAGCCTTTTAGCAATATTTGGAACAATAGGAATATATGCACAAGAACTGCATACACATTCCAATGCCGCAAGCATTAACAATGAAGCCAATTCGTTTACTGGATGGGCAGGTAATGCTACAGAAAGCTCAACTTCGTTAGAGTCTTTTTCTGGCAGTTACAGCCTAAAACTGGAAGCACCATCAAATGGTTGGTACTATTCAAGTTATACTTTCCCAACCACTGCTAACGAGGAATATTTAATAACCTTCTATGCCAAAAGTGCCAGTAACGAAGATCCAAGAGTTTATTGGTCTGGAGGAACTGAAAATACGGCGATTCTCATCACCAATAGCAATTGGACACAATATTCACATACAATAATTGCTACAGGAAGTTCTATAAACATCAATGCATATTCTGGTACCCCAGCAGTGACGGGCAACGCCATTTATATAGACCATGTTTCTATAACACTGGTCGGTGCCGATACCCAAGCCCCAACTGCTCCAACACTTTCAAGTTCAGGACAGACCGATACCACAGCAAGCCTTAGTTGGGGTGGAGCAACTGACAATGTAGGGGTAACCGAGTATAAAGTCTATAGGGACAATGCCTTAATAGCCACTTTGGGCAATGTAAACACCTATCAAATGACGGGCCTTACGGCAGCCACTACCTATAGCTTTGCCGTTAGGGCACTTGATGCTGCCGGGAACCAAAGCCTGGCAAGCAATCTATCGGTGACCACGGATGTCAGTTCCGGAGGGGGAGACACACAGGCGCCTACTGCCCCGACCAATTTATTGAGTTCATTGAATACTGATACCACTGCTGACCTTTCATGGAATGCGGCCACAGACAATGTAGGTGTCACTAACTATAAGATATTTAAAGATGGAAGCCTTGAGGCTACCCTGAACAATGTAAGTAGTTATCAAGTTACCGGGCTGACAGCAAGCACAGCTTACAATTTTACTGTAACCGCTCTTGATGCTGCGAATAATGAAAGTGTTACCAGTAATATTGTTTCAGTGACCACAAATGCCAATTCCGGAGGTGGTTCAGGAAGCTCCGTTTGGACAGAATCTTTAAGCAGTATCTCTTATACTGATGGAAAGGTAGGCATTGGAACCCAAAACCCATCTGGAAAACTGCACATAGAAGATAACTCCACTTTGGGGGGAAAGTGGCAACCAGATCAAAGCTACCTAACCGTTAGCAATGGAACCGATCATCTGCTTATTGACAATAATGAGATTTATGGTTTTCAAACTTTGCACATTGGCTCAAAGTCTGGAGATATAGTGAAGTTTAGAACAGTTAGCGAATTGGGTTCGACCGACCATGTTGTAATAAAAGCTAACGGCCGAGTTGGAATAGGAACAATTACTCCCGACTCCGAACTTACTGTAAAAGGTAACATCCATGCAGAGGAGGTTAAAGTGGACCTTTCTGTTCCCGGTCCAGACTATGTTTTTAAAGAAGGTTACGACCTTAAACCTTTAGAAGAGGTCCAAGAATATATTCAAGCACATGGT
Organism: uncultured Allomuricauda sp.; assembly: GCF_947499585.1. Classification (GTDB taxonomy): domain Bacteria; phylum Bacteroidota; class Bacteroidia; order Flavobacteriales; family Flavobacteriaceae; genus Flagellimonas. The sequence goes on from NZ_CANMOO010000001.1 coordinate 531,073, forward strand.
CATTTGCCCAATATCCCTTCTGCCAAAGAAATGGAGATTAATGGTATCCAATTAGGAAGAATGAACATGAAACTACTGGAGAAGATAGAGGAGTTGACACTCTATCTGATTGAATTGGGAAAAGAAAATCAATTACTACAAGAAACCATCAGAATACGCACATCGGAACTAGGCAAATGGAAAGAAAAATTGGTTTGGCAAGAGGCTCGAATAAATCGCTTGGAAAAACTACTAATACAAAAATAAATGAAAACAGGACTCGCATTTTTTCTTTTTATGTGTTTTGGAAGCGCTCAGGCGCAGACTGAGACTAACAAGACGGTGGTCGTTGATGCCGTTGGGTGGAAAAAAGTAGCAAGATTGGATGGTGCCTATGGAAGAGGATACAATGAAATTGTGTTGATGACCAAGGGTGGAGCCAATGCCCCAAGGGTTGCGAAAATTTCCTGGCTTAAGGGATGGAGCAATTACGGAGGTCTTAACCTAGTATCTATAAGTGACAACGGATATTGGGCCGATGCCAGAATTACCACAGATGGGGTAAAGGCCCATTTGGAGGTAAACTTTACCGCAGCAATACCTTCTTTGTATGTATATCTAAATCAGGCCGCTTGGGTTGGTGGAGATATTCTTGATGGAACCCTGATAGCAGGTGGGGGTACTATTTTAGTCAGCGCCAAATTCGGAAGAGTAAATTTTGGGGAGAACGACCTCTTTCTTGGGTATAACGGTAAACTTGGTATCGGTACAGCAATTCCAGACTCCAAACTCACGGTAAAAGGGAATATCCATGCAGAGGAGGTCAAGGTGGACCTCTCCGTTCCAGGCCCGGACTATGTTTTTAAAGAAGACTACAACCTGAAATCTTTGGAGGAAGTCCAAAACTACATTAAAGAGAATGGGCATTTACCCAATATTCCATCAGCTCAAGAAATGGAGGCCAATGGTATCCAATTGGGCGAGATGGACATGAAGCTTTTGGAGAAGATAGAGGAGTTGACGCTTTATGTGCTAAAACAACAAGAAGATATAAAATATCTAAAAGCAAAAATCAAATGAAAAGACTGATTGTTCTACTGTTTATACTTAACCTATTTAAGGTAGATGCCCAGACAAGTGTTTATATAAAGGGGACAGGATATAATCATTTGAGCTCAAGAGCAGTAAAATTGGGGAGTAATTATTTGGTAAATGGTTCGGGAAGAGGACTTTGTTTAACGATAATTGATGCTTCTACACATCAGCATGTTTCATCCTTGGTTTATGATACATATGCAAATTCGACCGCATCGGATAATTTGGCTACCGCATTAAATAACCTAAAAAGGTCACAGATAGGAATTTTAACCTCATATGATGCTTGGGAAGGTAATGTGACTACTTCTTTGCAAGATGCAGCAAGAAGGTTAGGGTTGTATAAACTTGGCGGAGGTCTGAGTTCAGGCTCTCGAAGACCTTACGCAGCCATATTTCGAGGGTCCGGGACGACAGTTGGCAACACAGCTCCAAATCATATAACATATGAGGTGATGCAATCAAGAGATTCGAATGCTGAAAGAGCAGTAATTGCTACCTGGTTAATAGAGGATGCTTTTGTTGGAAATAATATTACTAATGCACTTGTTAGTGGCGACGGAGAAAATATCGGGGCTTCGCTTTTGGTGAATCATTTGGGCAATGTAGGAATTGGAACCTATGCTCCAGACGCCAAACTTACTGTAAAAGGCAATATCCATGCCGAGGAAGTAAAGGTTGACCTTTCCGTTCCTGGCCCAGATTATGTCTTTAAGGAAGGGTATGACCTAAAATCTTTAGAGGAAGTCCAAAATTACATTAAAGCACATGGTCACTTACCTAATATTCCTTCGGCCAAAGAGATGGAAGAAAATGGTGTGCAATTGGGAATAATGAACATGAAACTCTTGGAAAAGATTGAGGAGTTGACACTTTACACTTTGGAGCAAGAAAAAAGAATTAAAACAATTGAAAAGGAGAAGATAAGAATAGATAAGCTGGAAAAACACCTTCAAAAATTAGAGAATCTAACAAGAGAACATTATGAATAAATTTTTATTGCATGTAGTTGCCTTATTAGTATTTGGATTATGTGAGGCTCAAGAGATGGAATGGAATGTCGATAATACGGGTTCCAATCCAGGAGAAAGAATTGTAGCTGTAATAGATGCGGGACAAGTTGGTAATTATACAGGAATAGGCATTGTTGGTACTGTTATAGATAACAATGGGAATTGGGGATATAATTATCCAACGGTCTCAAAATTTAGCGCATATATAAAGTTTTCCGGCACTATTACTTATGGTATCATTCAAGATATTAGAACAACAAAAATAATACTTAGACTTCGACAAATTTCATCTTCCAAGTTCCATCTGACAGCAAATATGCCCTACTCCCATTATGGGGCTAGGGTAAGACTGGAAAGAGTAGAAGGAGGTGCAAGTTTGACACTCGGTAATCCAAATACAATTGATGCTTCTGGTTCTTTGGTTCTTTCAGAGCCACAATATAATTCAATTACTATCAATTCATTTGGAACTGGCAATGTTGGCATCGGTACCGCTACTCCAGACTCCAAACTCACTATAAAAGGCAATATCCATGCAGAAGAAGTAAAAGTGGACCTTTCTGTCCCCGGGCCTGACTATGTCTTTAAGGAAGGGTATGACCTAAAATCCTTGGAAGAAGTCCAAAACTACATTCAAGAGTATGGGCATCTGCCCAACATCCCTTCTGCCAAAGAAATGGAAGAAAACGGTGTGCAATTAGGCCAGATGAACATGAAATTGTTGGAAAAAATTGAGGAGTTGACACTTTATGTAATTGAGCTTGAGAAAAAGAATAGAAAAATACAGGAACTAGAAAAGCGTCTAGTAGTCCTTGAAAATAAATACTAAACACTATGCAGGTTAACAGATTGTCAATTTTAGCACTTATTGGATTATTATCGTTAGTCGATATAAAGGCTCAAAACTATAATCCAATTTCTTATTATCGTAACGGAACGCCAACCCATGGGATAAAGATTAAAACAAAGTTGCCCTTTCAACATGGCTTAGGTATGCCTACTGTTATGTTGGAGGGATATGAGTATGGAGGAGGCAATATTATAGATATCAAAGTTACATGGTATATCTATAATGGGGTTTTTTATCAAGCTAATGCAAGTGCGGCAGGTTCCTATAATCCCTCTATTAAGCTTGCCAATGAAAATGGATATGTGGTCATTTTCATTGATGACAGGACTTATTATAGCCGTTTCAACGTGAGAGTTTATGCCAATGGCAAAGGAGAGACTGATTCTATGTTTGATGGATGGACTATTGTTGATGAAGCATTGAACGGCACTGCTATTAAAATTGTGAATTACAAGACAACTTTACCGGGGAATGTAGGCATCGGTACTACCAACCCAGATTCCAAACTTACTGTAAAAGGCAATATCCATGCCGAGGAAGTAAAAGTGGACCTCTCTGTTCCTGGACCAGATTATGTCTTTAAAGAAGATTATGACCTTAAATCTTTGGAGGAAGTGCAAAACCATATTCAAGAGCATGGTCATTTGCCCAATATTCCTTCGGCCGAAGAAATGGAGATTAATGGTATCCAATTGGGCGAGATGGACATGAAACTTTTGGAAAAGATAGAGGAGTTGACGCTATATGTCATTGAATTGAAAAAAGTGCAAACAACTCTTAAAAATCAAAACAAAAACCTTCAAAACCAATTAGAAAACTTGATAAAAGAATGAAGCATTTATACATTTTTATTGTTTTGTGCAGTCATGTTACCGTTTTTGCGCAACAGCAATATGCTGAAAGTGAAAGTCCAAATAATATGGCATCCGGCGTGTACTACCAAAATGGGCCGGGCAGCAATAATACAATCTTGAACTGGACATACCCCTATGGCACAAAACTAACTGTTCTTCAAGGTGCAAGTAGAAATTTTGAGATAGCTTCAACCACTTATCCATATGGAGAACTTAAGGTTAGACAATGGAACACCACCAGTAATGCTTGGATTGACTGGAGAAATATAGTAGTGCAAGATCAGAATGGAAACTATGGTTTGGGGACATCGCAGGCCTTAGCATTTCTCGAGGTAAATAAGTCAATCAACAATTCTTGGACCACAAAGATTTATAATGGTGGGGGTAACGGACAGGGTCTTTTGGTGCAAAGTGGTTATGGAGGGGCACAATCCTCAAATAGTCCAACCATTCTTCAGCTGGAAGATGGCAATGGTAATATGAGGATGAAGGTTCAGAGCAATGGGAAAGTAGGTATCGGAACTTCCTCTCCCGACTCCAAACTTACTGTTAATGGCAGAATCCATGCCGAGGAAGTAAAAGTGGACCTTTCCGTTCCTGGGCCGGACTATGTCTTTAAAGAGGATTATGACCTTAAACCTTTAGAGGAAGTCCAAAACTACATTGAAGAGCATGGTCACTTACCCAATATCCCTTCTGCAAAAGAAATGGAAGAAAACGGAGTGCGGTTAGGAAAGATGAATATGAAGCTTTTAGAGAAGATTGAGGAGTTGACTTTATATGTAATTCAAGTTAAAAACGAAAATGATAGGTTGAAGCTTGACATGGAAAAACTTAAAAACAAAAAATGAGGAAAAACAAAATATTGATGATTGTGATTACTGTATTGAGTTTGGAAATTAATGCCCAACAAGATTGGCCATACAGTAGTGGTTACATTTTTTTTGGCTCAAGCTTGCTGGATCAATCACAATCCGTTAACTATTCATTACTGCAACATAAAGCAAACGGAACCACTTTTTTGAATTCACCAGAAAGTGTTCACCTTAGAATAGATAATGGTGATAAACTAGTTATAGCAAATAACGGCAATGTTGGTATAGGAACTTCCAATCCTCAGCATAAACTTGTTTTGAATGGTGGAGCATTTTCGATAGGTGATGGAGGAAGTGGAATTCCTTTCAAAATTTGGGCAGGGGGTAGTGGTAACACCAATCATATGCGCATTGGCACTGATTTTGGCCATTATGGTGACGCGGTGGTAGAATTGTACCAAAATTATGGCGGTGGAAGTGAACAAAACCCTGGCAAACTAGTTGTTAATGGAAATTTGGGTATTGGCACTTCCAATCCAGGTACCTGGAAACTGGCAGTAAAAGGGAAGATTCGGGCCGAAGAGATCAAGGTAGAGACAGGCTGGGCCGATTATGTTTTTAAGGAAGAGTATGACCTACCCACGCTAGAAGAAGTAGAAAAACACATCAAAGAAAAAGGGCATCTCATCAATATTCCCTCGGCGAAGGAAGTGGAAGAAAATGGTATTCAATTAGGGGAAATGAACAAGTTGTTGTTGGAGAAGATAGAGGAGCTTACCCTGTACACAATAAAGCAACAGCAAGAAACTCAGCTGCTAAAAGAAAGATTAAAAGTATTGGAAGTCATGGTTGCTAAAAACAAGTTTTAAAAATGAAAACACATTTAATTTTCTTGTCCCAAAGGAGAACGATAATAGCCTTTATATTATACTTTTTCTTGTTTGCATTCTTTGGTAACCATAGGATTTTATCGCAATCATATCAGGGTTCTTTAACCCATACAAATGGTTATTTTATAGTTGAACCGTATAATGGCTCTTATGATGATGGGTCATACATGAAGTCCTTTTATGATGGCAACCGAAAACAATTTCGTTTATGGAATTCAGATTCTGGAACCGACTATACCCGGCTTGAAACTGGAGGCATTTCTATAGCGTCTTTCAATCCTGTCAGTTCTACAAATGGTTTTGAAAATAGACTGGAATTCACTGGAGGAAGCAATGGGGCAATTGTTTTTCATCCAGGAGGATCGGATGAACTTATGTTTGGAATGCATCAAAATGGTAATTTTTATTGGGGAAGGGGGCGTTCACATGCGCAAAACCCTAGTGACTATTCCATGTTTTTGGATGGTGTTAGTGGTAACCTTGGAATAAAAGGTAAACTAACGGCTAATGAAGTAAAAGTTAAACTTGGAGGCTGGGCGGATTATGTTTTTAAAGAAGATTATGACTTGCCCACGTTGGAAGAAGTTGAAAAGCACATCCAAGAAAAAGGTCATCTTATAAACATTCCCTCAGCTAAAGAAGTAGAGACAAATGGTATTCAGCTAGGAGAGATAAACAAACTGCTCCTGGAAAAGATTGAGGAACTGACACTTTACACTTTAGAACAACAAAAACAATTAAAACAACAAGAAGAAAAAAACAACAGCTTGGAAGAGCGGCTGATCAAGTTGGAAAAACATATAAGCCCGAAAACAAATTCAAAGAATATAGTAGCAACCAATAAGTAATAAAATCGAATATACAATGAACAAATTAGCACTTCCCATTTCAATACTGGCATTACTTGCCAGTGGATTAACATTTTTTCTTTCACAATCAAAGTCTGAACTGGTTTATGTGGACATCAACAAGCTTGTGGAAGGGTATGAACGTACCAAGGCGGAACGCGAAGTTTTTAACAAAAAAGCAGGTACTCTAAAAGCCAACGCAGACAGTCTTTTAGTGGATTGGCAAAAAGAACTAAAGACTTATGAAAAAGACCGTGTATCCATGACCAAGAAAGAATTGGAATTAAAACAACAGCTATTACAGAATAAGCAACAACAAATTAATAATTATCAACAGGCCATACAAAAACAGATACAGGAGGAAGATCAAAAAATGACCCAAACAGTTATCAACGATATTAATGATTATGTAAAGGAGTACGGTAAAAACAAAGGGTATCGCATCATTTTTGGTGCCAAAGGCAGCGGAAATATTATGTATGCAGAGGATGTTTCGGATTTAACCCAGACCGTATTGAACGGCTTAAACTCTGAATATGCAGGTGAATAATAAGACACAAATATTAGGTTTTTTACTAGCCTTACTTGCGTTCAGCTCATGCAATCAAAACAAGTTTGAATCGGAGCAAGCGCTTTGGACTCATCTTAAAAATGATGGAAATAGATATGTGCATCAAAAAATAGTTAATGATGTTTCGTATACCCTTACCTATAGACCTACGGACATTCTGGTAAAACAAGAACTAGGCAATAGGTATTCAGAAAGAGAAGTGGATAGCCTTAGAAACAAGTATAAAGAATTCCTCTATTTCAATTTAAGCATGAGTGCCAATAACCAAGAACTTTTGAATAATAAGGCTGGGGACAGAAATGCTTTTGGTTCTATGGTCACCCAATTGGCCTTTGGCATGGCAGAAAAAGTACATCTGTATAGTAAAACTAAGGATACTATACCTGTGGCGGATTATATATATCCCAGAATGTATGGGATGAGCAATAGCACTAACATACTATTGGTATATCCACGAGATAAAAAACTAATGGAAAATGATTTTTTCCATTTCGCTATAGAAGATTTAGGATTCTCTACGGGCGAGGTGCGTTTTAAAGTGCCCACATTACCCCTAAAGGACGAACCAGAATTAAATTTTGATTCATGAAAAGTAGTTTACGAGCATACTTGTTTTTGTTGATTTCTTTTCTAGTGCACAGTTTTCTGAATGGACAACGAACTCCTGTAGAATTAAGGTTTACTGATGGAACAATAAGAACTGGCTTAGGGAAATTAAAAGAAAAAGAAATCAAGTTTAGAACGGATAAGAAAACAAAACCTCAATATTTTCTCTTTGAAGATTTGAATGAAATTATAATTCAAGAAGGATCAAAACGCGTCAAATATAAAAGTGTTTGGATTGAAAATTCAGAAAAACCGATTATGCTCCAATTGATAACGAAAGGAGCAGTAAATCTATATCAAAAAAGCTCTTTTGGATATATGCCAACTGGCCCTAGTGGGGTTGGGAGTACAGGAGGAACAAGTTTTGGAGGAGGACAGTTTTATGCAGTTAACAATTATTATTTAAAAAGGAAGAGTCAAGTAAATGCCCTTCACATGGGTTCCAACCAATTATTTGCTAAAAATTTTAAAAAAGCAGCATCAAATTACTTTAAGGATTGTACTGCTTTAGTTGATAAAATCCAGATTGGTGAATACAAAAAGAAACACCTTAAAGAAATCGTAACCTATTACAATAACGAATGCAATTAATTTATTACACGAGCAATATGAAAAAAACCAAATTTTCCCACAAAGTGATGGCTGTGTTTTTAACAATGGCCTTCTTACCAAGTTTACTGCCGGTAAACATGTTATTGGCCTCCAACAATGGCCCAACAACACCAGAAGCTACAAGTTTTGAACCTGTAGATGCAACCGATATGGTAAATCTATCAACTGGCGATCTAAGTTATGTACTGCCATTAATGAACGTGCCTTCCCCAGAAGGAGGGTATCCTTTGGCGCTAGCATACCATGCAGGAATTGCTATGGACCAAGAAGCCTCATGGGTGGGACTTGGATGGAATCTAAACCCAGGGGCTATAAATAGATCGGTCAATGGATATCCAGATGATTACAATTCTGCTTTATTGACCGAATATTTTTATGATGAAGGAGGGCAGGAAGAAATTTATTCTTTGTCGGCTGGTTTTACCTCTACTGGTGGAGTATCAGTAGGACTTGGACTCTCATGGGGAAGCAATTTGAGTCTGGGAGGTACTGTCAGTATTGGATTTGGCTATGACTTAACACAAGGAGGAGGTAAGGGCAGTATAGGTGGAAGCCTTTCCGTAGGCAGAAATAACGGATTTAGTTTGGGAGGAACAACTGCTGGAGGCTTGTCATTAGGAGCGAGCGTTTCTCCTGGTGGCGTAAATGGTTCAATAGGCATTAAAAATGATGCTGGTTTTAATATAGGAGCATCCTCTTCGGGAAGCTTGAATTTGGGATATAACGGGAATACAGGAAGCGAAAACAAAAGTTATGTAGGTGTTAGTCTATCCTCTTCTGGAGTAGGTATAAATGGAGGAGTAACCAATAAAACCGGAAACAACGTAGATGGAGGAGCAGGTGTGGGCTTACAACTTGCATTTAGCAATACGGTAAAAATGGGTGACTATGTAACCAAATCAAGCGGCTATAACATCCCATTGATACTTCCCACTCCAATAGGTTTCTTTAGTCTTTCTTTTGGAAAGCAAAAATTCCGTTACTTTTTGGGTAAAAAAGATGTTAACTATGTGAATGGCCCTTTGTTCTTTAATAACGGCACTTACGATAAGACAGCCTTTAGAGTGAGCTGTTATAATTACGATTCGAATAGTGGTAGTATTCCTTGTTTTAATGGAATAGCCTATTCCCAAACTGAGATTAATCAACTTGAACAGGGTTGCGATGTCTGTTATACAACAGAAATTATAAATAATGAATCCTTTATGGATATCAATGAGTTTTCTATTGACAATGAGTTAATAGCTTCTTCCACTGATGTGACTTTTAACAATCCAGTTTTCCCAAATTATGATAGCTATAATGTGCAAGCCCAAGGTTTGTCTGGAGGCATGTCTTCCAGATTATATGAAAATGGTGCTTTATTTGGACTTTCTAATAAAGAAAATAGTAAAGGTGAAATGCTCAACTATGGAATTAATGGTTCAACCACTGCGCCTCCATCTCACACCCAATTTACGCAGACACCCAATTTCTATTTTGACAATGAGATAGGGACCTATTTAAATGTAAGTGATGTTATTTTAAGCTCATCAACTTCAAATAAGAATATTATCACAGATTATTTTGTCAGTTATAATAACAATACACTCCCTAGGAGAAAGACATCCAACTACATTGAATATTTTACCAATGCAGAGATTTTAGATAATTATAGTGCCGTTAGAGGCAAGGGATATTTAAAACCTTCTAATACAGGATTCAATAGGAGCAACAAACCACTTCAAGGTATTGGAGCTTTTAAGATTACGGCTGCAGATGGTAAAACCTACCATTACTCATTGCCAGTGTACAATCATGAGACCATAACAAGAACATTTGGCATTGTAAAAAATAATGACAACAGTCCAAAGACAGAAAGTGATTCCTATTTTGAAAAGCGCCAATTGGAACCTTATGCAACACATTGGTTACTAACCGCGGTCACCGGACCAGATTATGTCGACAAAAATGGCAATGGCTATGCAGATGGCAATGACTATGGATACTGGACGAACTTTGAATACGGTAAATGGTCAGATGCCTTTACATGGCAATCACCATATGGGGAAGAACATTTGATAAACCCTGATGATAATGATATCAAAACATGGATCAAAGGGAGAAAAGAAATGTACTATTTGGATAAGGTGAAAACAAGAACACATACCGCCTTATTTGTTAAGGAAGAACGCATGGATGGTAGATCAGTGGAGTGGACATACAATTCGGTTTCACATATTGATGATTTAGATCAAACCAGTAGTAATTATGTAAACAGGTTTACAATACCAGCACAAAATCAATTACGTCTTAAGAAAATAATTTTAGTAAAAGAGGAAGAAGATTCCTTAAGTAAAAGTTATGGTCCTTCATCATCCCAAAACTATACACTTCTATATAATGACTCCCAAAAACCAAGCGAAACAGTCTATATAAATCTGATGGACAATGTTTTGGATACCGGGGATAATATATCCAGCATTCAAAACAAAACAATTAAAAGCATAGACTTTAATTACGACAATAGCTTGGTGCGAGGAGCACCCAATGCTTTGAGTAGTTTTGGAAGGACTACATTATTGGGTGTTAGTTTTAATGGAAAACAAGATGTCCAATTATTACCTCCGTATAAATTTGATTATCAATCCAGTACGCTTAGTTTTAAAAACGATAGAGAAGACAATTATGGGTATTATGAAAATTTAAATGATGCTTGGTCATTAAGAACTATAAATACCCCAGAAGGAGGAAAGTTGGAAATTGAATATGAGACGAATAAATTTAAGAGTATTACCAATAGGGTAGAGTTTACAGATTCTGGACAATATATTTCTGAATTCAATTCTAACAATTTTAATACTACTGTAATCAAGTTAACCAACAATACCTCGGATGATCTGGGTGTCTTGGTGAACGATAAGGTGAGTATTAATTATTCCAGACAAGAATGTGTAGGTGCAAATTCAACAGTTACATACTCGTATGATGGAATTGGAACCGTTGACAGTGTATTGGGCTCTAATGTTTATTTGGTGTCGCCTGACGGTTCCCAGACCGTGGAAACAGCTCAATTCCCATGTTATGGTATTAGCCATAGTCCAAAAAACAGTGTTGAGGTAACCTATTACCCTAGAACATCAACCTTATATGAACAGGGCGGTATTAGAACCAAATCTATAACAGCTACAGATGGAAGTAATACCTATAAAACAACCTATTCGTATGGCGAAAATAAAAGCGGGTGGGGTTATGTGAGTTATTTACCATTTGATGCTGACCAACAGTTGGAAATTCCTTATAGCGCAGAGCTGCCAGCACCACGGGTGATGTATGAATATGTTTCTGTGGAAACTGAAGCTAACGGGCAACCTTCATTAGTAGAGACTGTTTATAAATTTAATGTAATGAAGGAGAAATCCCAAACCGCGATAAAGTATGGGGATTTCTATGAAATAGTAAAAACGCGAGATAACACATATACCAATTTTTCCAATAGAGAAATTGATATTAAAGGGTATCAAGTAAAAGATAATTTAGCGTCTATTGGGCAACTTTTGGAAGTAAAAACCTTGAATAAGCAGTCTCAGGTTTTGGGGAAAATGGTCAATGAATATTACACCACCCAAAACGTACCCACCTGGCAGGGCAAAGAATCGTATCAATCTTATAAAGAAGTAACAGGAGGCGTACAAGACAAATGGTTGATTAATAGCTCTTCAAGAATAAAGTATCCCAACATGTTGAAATCAACTAAAGAGTACAATGGTGGATATGCCTATACCACAGAGTTTAAGGATTTAGATTTAGTAACGGGTGAAGCCACTAGAATTAAAACCACTTCAGCAAGAGGAGAAGAAATGAATGTGATCAATACCCCAGCATATACCATAGCAGCATATGCCGAAATGGGAAGCAAAGTTGATAATGTCAACAACAAAAATATGTTGGTGCAAAATGCTGTGAGCAAAACTTATTATAATGGTGTTTCTGATTTGGTTTCCGTTGGCATCACAACTTGGAAACCTTATGAATATAGTAACTCTGAGTTAGTGGGTGATCCACCAAACCAAACAACGCTTACAACCTATCATAATGTTTGGCGAAAACACAAGAATTATGCTTGGCAAGGAGTGATTAATGCACAAGGAATTTTAACCGGTTTCAATGACACTAACAATGATGGTTTTGACTGGTCTCTAGAAGTGAATGACCAAGATGTGCAACAAAGTTCTGAGTGGAAGCAACTTTCTGAAATCACTGCTTATGATTTCTATTCTAATCCACTTGAAGTGATGGACGTTAATGGGAATTTAGCTGCTTCAAAAAGGGGGGATGGTGATTCCAAAGTTTTTGCGAGCGCTAGTACAGGAAAGAACAAATTCTTTTATTCTGGAGCAGAGGATTTAGATAGTGGTTTCTTCTCAGGCGGCGTGCAAAGAGGCACATCCTCTTTGTCAACAACTGCACATACAGGGTCACACGCACTTCAGGTAGATTCTGGAGAATCGGCTTTCCAAGTATCGGTAGAAAATGGGTCTGGAGCCACTAGAGGATATAAGATTTCTTTATGGGCACTTACTAGTACATATAGTAATGTAAGGGTTAATGTTGGGGGGTCAACAATAACATTTGATCCAGATGAGGTGATATCTGCAGGAAATTGGACACAATTAAATTTCTATACAGATATTCAAAATACCAAGACAGTTTATGCTACTGCTTCTGGTAGTACGGTTACTATAGATGATTTTAGAGTCCATCCTGTTGAGGTGGATATGACGTCTTATGTATACAATGATTGGGATGAGTTAATAGCTATTCTTGGGAGAACAAATCTGGCCACAAAATTTGAATATGATGAAGTGGGAAGACTAATAAGAACCTTTGCAGAAATTGGGAACACTCCTTCTTTTACTGGAGGGTTTAAAAAAGTAAGCGAAAATAAGTACAATCACAAAGTTACCAACGAGCTTGATAATAATGGTAATGGCGTAATTGACAATAATGAAGGCTTTAGTGATGTGCAAATATCACAATCAGCCTCCAATGGATACTCAAATACGGGTGTGCTTACAACATTACCAAGTGGTGGATCTGGAAACTATCAATATAGTTACGCCCAAGGTTTTGTTACTTCTAACGCGGAGGTTACTGCCCTTAACAATTATGGTTCGCAAACCACAAACAATCAAATTACGGTTAACGCTACTATCCCCTGTACAGGAGGTTCATATGGTTATAATGCATACGCAGTAAAAGTGAAGGTACGTGATGTAGTAAGCGGGGAACAAAAAATTGCTACCGCATACTTTAATAAGGGCTGTTCTGATAATGGTGGCGGTAATAATGGTGGTGGTAATCAAGGCGGTAATCAATAAACGCATATTGGCAAATTATAAACAGAAATAAATAAAATTTACAACATGAAAAAAATACTAATGTTTATGTTCATTTTTGGACTGTTTTGTGGGAACATGGTCTTTGCCCAAACGGGACCAGGAGATTGCCCCGGGGGATGTTTTGACGAGGGACCTACTGGGCCTGTATGCGGTAAAGAAGGATATTATGACGGTGATGGCGATGGCTTTGGAGCAGGTACAAAAAGATGTTACTTCCCTGGAGACAGTGGTTATGTGAGTCAAGGAGGGGATTGTAATGATAGTAGTGCCAGCACCTACCCTAGAAGGTTTTATCTAGATTTGGATGGTGATGGTTATGGTAGGTCTACAAGCACACTTATTTGCCAAAGTTCGACAACCCCGCCATCTGGATATGCAGATAACAGGAACGATTGTGATGATGGAAACGCTAGTATCACCATAAAGAAAAATTGGTTTGAAGATGCGGACAATGATACCTTTGGCCTTTCATCAACAGTATATTTTGGTTGCCAGGCTCCGGCAGGGATGCTGAATCCTGTTAATGTGGGAGGAGACTATGATGATGGCGATGACGAGATAACCAATATTCAACCCCGTACCTTTTATTTTGATTTTGATGGTGATAACTATGGTGTCAGTTCTAACACAGTGTACAAGAGTTTTGCGACAACCGGATATGTAGAGAATGCTGGGGATTGCGATGATAGTGATAGTGATATTAACCCTAATACGGTTTGGTATTTAGACGCAGATAGTGATGGATTGGGAGCAACCTCACCTCATAATAAAGTACAGTGTACACAACCTCCAGGTGATTCCAATGGCACCTATGTGCTCAATGACAATGATCTTTGCCCCAGTATAAATGGACCTTTGGCCAATAATGGCTGCACCACCCAAAACCCGTTAGTGGTCAATGATTTGGATAAAAACTGGGTATGGTCCATAGCTTTTGATGCTGACGGCAATATAAAAGGGAATGGGATCAACTATTTTGATGAGTTGGGTAAAGCCACCCAAACACAAAGTCTGGATATAAAAACAGGACAAATTTGGGCCACACAAACCATGTACGATTCCTATGGAAGACCGGCCTTAAGTACTCTGGGAGCTCCAATTGGCATTAATGGTAATTTTGAATATAAAGACAACTTTATGTTGGACAGTGGCGGTAGCCCATATTCCAATGACGATTTTGAGAGCAATCCAGAAAGTCCATCAACAGTAAATGCCCAGAACAACACCTTGGGATGGTATTATAGCAGCAGTAATACACGAGAACCCTATCAGGATGTTACTTCCTATCCTTTTTCCAGAACCATTTACAGTGAGTTAAACCCAGGAACTCCTTTAAAATCCATTGGAGGAAACAAAATAAACAATGAATGGCCACAGGGGTACACCTTTACCATGCAGGCAGGCGATGAATTGTCTCAAAGTGTTGCTTTTGGAGATGTTGGCTATTCCAGTGCAAACTATAAAATTTTAAAGACCATTAGCAGAGATTTGCACGGAGTGGAAAATGTGGTGTTTGCGGATGCAGATGGAAAAGTGTTGGCCGCTGCCAGAAGCGGGGGCACGGCATCAAGAACAGGAACCATAACCATAGGTGACTTGGGCTATGTAGATGTTCATGTTCCTTCTGGCACAAGTATGGGTTTTACGGTAAGCACAAATGGATATACCGTTACCACACATGATTTAATTACGGAAGGAACGGTTACGGCCTCCAACAGCCTGCCCAACGGATTTTATAGGGTATCTGTAAACAATCCCGACACGTACAATCCTGCCAGCCCGGTAACCATTATCTATCATGAAAATTACTATGATTATGCCTTAAACGAGTACGATGATGCAGGCCGTTTGGTGTTTTCGTACCAGCCTGTAGCAGGTACTGATGCCGCTAGAAGATCGGAATACCGCTATAACAGTTTGGGGCAGCTTATTTTTACCAAAAGCCCAGATGAGGGTGAGGTAGAGTTTCGATACCGCAATGATGGCCAAATACGGTTCTCACAAAACGAGGTGCAAAAACTGGCCAATGAGTTTTCATATACCAATTATGATCCATACGGTAGGCCTGAAGAGAGTGGGGTACTACAAAGTACCACCTTTGCTACGGCCAATGTAGATGGTGCCCTGCCATCTGGTACCAAACGCGAGATGATGACTACTTTTTACGATAGTTTCCCCGCTCAATTTAATACATCAACTTATAGTGGAAGGACTAATCCAACCTTCCTATCGGGCAACGTGGCGGCTACACAGAACGACGAGTGTACTACTTTATGCAGTTATGACGTTTATGGTAGGTTGCTTTGGCTGGCACAGAACATCAACGGCATTGGGAGTGTTAAGACTTTGGATTATGAATATCACCCCATAAGCGGCTTAGTCACCAAAGTAATTTATCAAAAAGATGCTTCTGATGAATTCATTCACAGATATACCTATAACAATGCCAATGAGTTGATTAAGGTGGAGACTTCCACAGATGACAGTACCTATGTTAACCAAGCAGAATATACGTATTATGAATCTGGTGTGCTAAAGCGTGTAGAATTGGCCGATGGTGTACAAGGCTTAGATTACGTGTATAATATGGCCGGGCAGCTTAAGGGCATTAACCATCCCACGCTGGGCAATAGTTCTTTAGACCCCGGTGGTGACAGTAATGATCTTTTTGGTATGCAAGTGGACTACCATAATGCAGATTACCAAAGAACATTGGCCAATATTAAGACCACTACCTATGGTACGGACCAGTTAAATGGCAATATTAAGGGTATACGTTGGAACAACGACCCCAATACGTTGGTAAATGGAGAAGATCGTATCTATAGCTACTCCTATAACCGCAACAATTGGTTAACTGCTGCGGAATACGGTGCCTTTTTGGGCAATGGCAATAGCAATGCCCCGGCCACTGTTACCAATAACAATACTTATAACAGTGGTAGCGGTACCATAGATTTGGAGGCGACCCAAAGCATTACGCTATCCCCTAATTTTCATGCCCAATCTGGGAGTACCTTTACCGCTCGTATTGTAAATACAGATGGTTTTGAAGAAGGGGGCGGGGATTATAATGTTACTGGTATTGAATACGATGCCAACGGAAACATAGGACGCCTGATCCGTAATAAACAGACGGAAAGTAATACCAATGCTATGGATGATCTTACCTACAATTATAATGCCGCAAAACCGAACAGATTAACCCATGTGGACGATAGCAAAGGGGATGTAGCGGGAGCAGATGATATTGGGGACCAGGCAGCAAATAATTATAGTTATAATGAACTTGGCCAACTTATAGGTAATACGGCAGAAGGGATTACCTATACCTATAATGCCCAAGGTTTAATAACTGAGGTGAGAGAAAACAGTAATATTCGAGTAAAGTTTTATTATAACGATCGTACCCATAGGGTTAAAAAAGAAAGCTACACTACCGGTGGGCAACTCACAGGTACATATTATTATGTACGGGATTTTACAGGAAATGCTACGGCTGTCTACTACCGGCCCAGTGGAGGAAGTATAAGCTTAACGGAGCAACCGTTGTATGGCAAAAAACGTTTGGGAATGCGCTATGAGGCGGATGACAGTTATGTCTACGAATTGACTGATCATTTAGGCAACGTACGCACCCTCTTTAAAAAGAATGGCGCCAACCCAAATTTACAAGGGATTACGGACTATTACCCCTTTGGGATGACCATGCCTGGCCTAAATACCTTGGCTAATAGCTACCGGTATGCCTTTCAAGGACAAGAAAAGGACGAGGAAACCGGGAAAGAGGCTTTTCAATTACGGTTATGGGATAGCAGAATAGGAAGGTGGCTTAGTCCAGATCCGGTAGGTGAGTTTGCAAGTCCTTATCTAGGAATGGCAAATAACCCAGCTAATGTTGTTGACCCAGATGGAGGTTGTACAGATTGTAGTAAGTGTCCTGAAGCTTGCATGAAGGCAGGAGTTACAACCCAAGACATTCTGGACTCTGGAGGTTCTCTGAATATTGTAGATTTGGAATTGGTTCCTTATCATATAGAACATCTTGATTTGGTTGTTGCTGGGGGAGGACAAGCATCTAACTATGATGCTTGGTTTGACTATTATATTCAAGGTTTTGGGGATTATCAAAGATGGTCGACGGGTGAGATTCACAGAAGGGAGTTTGCTGCATCACTAAATCAAGCTGGAAAAGATGTAGGGAAAGTTCTATTAATAATAGCTGCTCCAGTGGCAGCAGCAGCAGTTGGCCCAGCATTAATTGGGGAAGGTTTTATTACCTTTACTACTCAAAATGCAGGAAGAAATGCGCTTATAGATGTCGGTGGTCAATTGATTTCTAATGGCGGAAACATTGGAGAAATAGATATTGTTGATGTTGGTCTAAGTGCTTTTACTAATGGAATTGGTTCCGCAGTTATAGGAGGAACTGTTAATGTCCATTTAAATGGAGAATACAGAATCAATACTGATGTTTCAACTATTGCAGTTGAGGTTGTCACCTATAAGGCGATTGATGGAGTTCATTCCAAAATAGACGGGGTTTTACCTGATGAAATCTTAAGTCCAAGTGGCGAAATATATAAATCTATTTTGAAGTATGGCTCTGAAGGTGTTATAAATGCAGCAGGTAATCAAATAAATTTTAATGACTAAAAAATCTTTAATAGTATTGATATCAGGCATTCTTATTTTTGTGTCATTTGTTATCTATAAAAATTTGGATGAGTCAAATTTGTTGAACAAAGATGGGATAGTTACGACCGGCGAAGTAGTTAAGTTTAGACATTTAAAAAAATCTTCCTATAGATTATTTTATAAGTATAAGGTTGACGAAAAGTATTATCAGGGGGCATTGCCTACCATTTTTTTTAAATGTGACAACGAAGGAAAAGCAGGTTGTGTGGGTAATAAGTTTAATGTTATTTATTCAAAATCTGACCCATCAGTAAGTGATATAAATCTTGAAAAATACAACAGATATAAAGGCATGCATTTATACTATTAATTTTACTTTAAAATTTATGAGGATTTTAATAATTACAATTTTGTTAATTTCTTTGAAATGTCATGGACAGATTCCTGAAGGCCATTTCTTAGATTCTGATAATTCTACTACCACGGGCTATAAGATTAAACCATTTATCCAAGTCGAAAAGAATATATACCACTATGCAGTGTTGACAGAATTACCTTTCGACAATGATTGTGGAAGCAATCTGGAACAAAAAGAATGGATTACATGTTCAGAGCAGAATCTTGCCAATCTCATATTTTCTAAACTTCACCCTGATGTTAGATACAAAGGAGTTATTTATGTTTACCTAACTGTTAGCGAACAATTGGAAAAAAACAATGTTCATGTCGAGTCTTACCCAGAATCAGCAGATATAAATGAAGAAATTAAAAAACTGGTGGAAAAATTAGAAGTTAAAACAGCAAAATATGGGAATTTGGATGTAAAGGCTAGGCTATGGACTAGAATCGAGTTAGAATAGATTCCCCAGCTACCGCTAGTTTGCAACTAGTGGTCAAAAGTATGAGTGAGTGGATAGTAAAACGGGTTCTCTTAAAAGAGAACCCGTTTTACTATCTAAACTGCTTTTGGGTATAGGTATGTTTTACTTTTACCTGTAGCGCTTTATATGGGGCATCAATCACAAACTGCAACACCAATTTTTTGGCATTTATTTCTAAGGAACCTTGGATAAGCGGTCTGGGCAGTTGCAACGTTTCGCTTTTGTAGTACAGATTGGCCGTTGGTTTTTTAAACCAAAAAGAAAATGGGAAGGCAATATTGTCCACTACGTTAATTTTGGCAAGAGAGCTGCTTTGTGGTTTGTTAATGCGTATTCTACCATTGGGTTTGGTAATCTTCTTTAAAAATTTCCCGTTATGGTAGGTATCAATTTCCAACGAGGTAAAAATGATTTCCAAAGTGGTTGTCGCATCACATTGTAAAAAGACATTAATCTCCCCTAAAATATTGCATGTAGGCATCGTGGTTTTTCCAATTTAGAGGGGCCATGCCGTAATCGATATCAATATTAGTAAAAATAAATTAAAAAAGCACAACGATGTAACCAATTCTTTTTTTAAAAGCAACCATTTTGGTAGCGTGTATAGAGAGTATTCCCAAAAAGATTTGAAAGTCATGAAAAAAGTAGGACAACGAGTTCGTTTTTTGCGGGAAGAGAAAGGTATGTCACAACAAGATTTATCTCTAGAAGCAGATATTCCAAAAACTCAGGTGGGAAGAGTTGAACGAGCGGAAAACAACACCAGTTTGGTCACTCTAAACCGAATTGCCTATGCACTAGAAGTCCCACTACATACTCTGTTTTTATTTGAAGAATAACCTTTTTTATGATACTCTTTTGAAGGTGAAGTATTTACCATAAACTTCATGTTAAAACAATAAAAACATAAGAAATTACTTTCAGCAAAAACTATATTTTCTGTATCTTTCTCAAGAGATAAAATAAACCAGAATTTGGGGATACCTAATGAATATAAAGAGTTAAAATCTCACATTTAATTAAAATTTTATGAGAAACATATTATTGACTGTTAGTTTTGTTTTCATTTTTTCATCTGCCTATACCCAACTCGATAACAAAAGAATCTATGCCGGGCTTAATTATCCCTTTGCCATAGGGGATAATGCTTTTGAGGGGGTACAAAACAGCATTATAGACCTAGAGGCCGGTTTTGACTTTAAGGCGTTGGGCCCTGTAAAATTGGGAGTCTCTGTCAATGTTATGTTTAGTGATGGTAACCCCAATGATCTTGGGCTGCCTTCACCATTTACCAAGACAAGATCTACCTTAATACAACCCAGGATCAATGCCACATTAGATACCAAAGCCTTACCAAAACTAAGACCCAGTATTGGTTTGGGATATAGTTTTCAGTCCGTCAGCAGTGATTTAAAACTGGGCAGGGAGGACTTGGGCATAGATGAAAAGCAAAGCTTTGACGGTTTTAATGTTAATCTTGGCTTACGCTATGATGTATTTAGTATCTTTTACCTTAAGGCCCAATACGACTATATTAGACTTTCCAAGGAAGAAGGGGCAGTAGACTCAGATTTCTTCCGCAACATCGGCCTTTTAAAATTTGGTGTAGGGGTACGGATCTAATTTACTTAACAACCTGAGAAGTATTCGTAATTCACACCTAAAATAACCCGTAAATGATAAAATACTTTGGTTTAATGTGCATGTTACTACTAAGTTATGCCGTAACAGCACAAGACAATAAGTTTAGTATAACATTGGCTTACCCATTGCCCATATCGGATTCAGAGTTTAGTGAGTATACGGGGATAGCAGATTTAGGTTTACAATATGGCTTTTATGAGTCGGGTCCTTGGCAATTGGGTGCAGCTTTGCATGGGGCTTATTTTGTGCAGAGCTCTAATTTTGTCAATCCTACCTTTACCTTGGATGAAAATGTATTGTTATTTCAACCCAAACTGTTTGCTACCTTAAAAATAGGGCAAGGAGAAGAATTTAGGCCTTTTTTTGCAGTAGGCTACACACTGGCCATATATAGCGTAGACTTTAATGTGCAGAACGGCCCACCAGATGAGAATGAAGCCAAGGGAGGACTTAATCTTAGTGCTGGTGCAACAGTAGAAATTTCCAATCGGCTGTTTGCCATTGCGCAATACGATTATATCAACTTTTCAGATACCAATGGTGGCATAAATATAGATTTTAGCAAGAGTTTAGGTATAGCTAAATTGGGCTTGGGTTACCGTTTCTAAATACTATAGTATTTATGTCACACTAAGTTTATCGAAGTGTTGTTCGATATGGAAAGTATTCTTCCGAATAAGCGTTACTTATTCAAAGCAACGATTTGTTATTCGAAATGACATTGAACCCAGTTTGTTATTTCGAGCGAGCCTTTTGGCTTGGCTCAAGACTGGCTGGCGACGAGAAATCTAAATGAGTTTAGCGTCAATTTATTTCTATAATTTTCCCCTAATCCAAGGTTGATGCATTTTAAAGAATAAGTTTTTTAAAATGAAAGAAAAAACTTAAATTAACGTGTGTTAAATCCCTAAGTAGTTTATTCTCTTGAACCTACGTGCCCTTTATATTTTTTTTACGGTTTTTTGTTCTTTGAGCCTAAGTGCCCAGCAAGAAGCTGCCATCTGGTATTTTGGGCGCAATGCTGGTTTGGACTTTAATTCGGGTACTCCAGTGACATTGACAGATGGAGCATTGGCTACTCAAGAGGGTTGCGCTACTATTTCTGATGCATTGGGGAACTTATTGTTTTATACAGATGGGGTTACCGTTTGGAACAGAAGTCACGCTATTATGCCTAATGGAATAGGTTTACTTGGGCATCCCTCCAGTACACAATCTGGTATTATAGTACCCTCACCGGCAGACCCTAATCTATTTTATGTGTTTACTGTGGATGATGGAGGAGAAGCAGATGGACTGCAATATAATATTGTAGATATGTCTTTGGATGGGGGTATGGGTGACGTTAGCACTAAGAATATATCATTGGTTACTCCAGTGACAGAAAAACTCACAGCCGTAGAACATGCCAATGGTTCAGATATCTGGGTATTGTCCCACCGCTATGGAAGCGATGAGTTTTTGGCTTATTTAGTTACCGCAACTGGATTGAATACCACTCCAGTGGTTTCAGCAGTTGGGGCCAGTCATCCCATTTTAAACAATGGACAGGGAGTACGAGGATATCTTAAAGTTTCCCCTAATGGGGTGTTTTTGGCCTCAGCATCTTCTGGCACCAGCCATACAGAATTGTTCCATTTTAACAGTAACACCGGACAGGTAAGTGACCCAATCATATTGAGCAGTTACTTTCCGCCCCCACCTTTGTTTGGGACCAATATTCCCTACGGAGTGGAGTTTTCTCCAGACAGCGGTAAACTATATGTGGGACATACTGTGTTTTCCATACCTTTTACTTTTACTAGCATGCTCCATCAATTTGACTTGAGTGTGTATAATCAGACCACAATTATCAATTCTGGCTTACCCATTTCGCCACCCAAAAATGGAGAAACGGGGGCTTTGCAACTGGCTATTGATGGAAAAATATACGTGACTCATCTTGGGGAATCAAGTTTGGCAGCAATCAATAACCCTAATCTTGGCGGGTTGGCATGTGGTTTTCAAGACAATGCGGTTTCCCTTGGCGTTGCAACAAGTAGCTTAGGGCTACCACCTTTTATTCAATCTTATTTTGTTGTAGGTGTGTTAGCAGAAAAATTTTGCTTAGGTGATGCTACAGATTTTTCCGTTACTACCAGTGATCCCATTACCAGTATTTCATGGGACTTTGGGGATGGAAATACGTCAATTTTGGCAGCACCCAGCCATACCTATGCCGCACCTGGCAATTATACTGTAAATGTTACCGTGACCACAGCATCAGAGACAAGAATGGAAACAAAGGAAATTACCATCTCTGAAATTCCGGTGGCAAATGCTGTGACCACTATAGAAGTTTGCCAAACGGAACCCACTTATGATTTAGATCCGTCAAGTGTAGATGCCCAGGTTTTGGGAGCACAAGTAGCAGCAGATTTTAGCATAAGGTATTTTGACTCTCAGACCGATGCAGATGCCAATACCAATGTACTAGTACAACCAACAACATTTAATGGTGGAGCAACAACGGTTTATGCGCGGATATTCAATACCCAAAATAGCCTGTGTTATGATACCACAAGTTTTGATGTGGTGGTAAAAGAAGCTCCAGAATTGGACATAGTAGCAGATTGGACAGTTTGCGATGATGACAGTGATGGTTTGTACACGTTTGACCTTTCCACAAAAGACACAGAGGTCATGAATGGTGAAGATTCTTCGGTGTTTGATCTAGCTTATTTTCCAACACAGGCTGATGCTGATGTGGCAACGAATGCTTTACCAACCAACTATATCAATACCTTAGCTTCTGAAACTATTTTTTATCGTGTGCAGAACAGCACTTACCCAGATTGTTTTGAAACCGGTAGTTTTGCGGTGGAGGTAGTTGGGCAAGTTATCGCCAATCAACCTAACAACCTAGAAGCTTGTGATGATGATGATGACGGTATTTCCACTTTTGATTTAACCGTACAAGAAGCACAGATTATTGGTTCGCAAAGCGCTTCGGCAATAGTAGTGAGTTTTCATGCGTCCCAAACTAATGCGGATTCCAATACCAATCCTTTGAATGCTGCGAGTTATACAAATACGGCACCCTATCAAGAGACCGTTTATGTTAGGGTTTCAAATGCTTCGGACACCTCATGTTACGATACCACCACTTTTGATATTCTAATCTATGACACCCCTGTAGTTCATCAGATTTCAGATTGGTTAATTTGTGATGATAACAATGACGGGCTTCATAATTTTGATTTTAGTTTGAAGGATGCGGAGATATTGGGTGCTTTAAACGCAACTGATTACACGATTTCATACCATGAAAATCAAATCGATGCAGATACAGATGTAAATGCGATAGCAGGAGTTTACCAAAACACCAGCAATCCCCAGACCATTTATTTTAGGGTTGAAAATAACAGCAATACAACTTGCTCGGATACCGGAAGTTTTGCTATTCAGGTTTTTGATGAACCAACAGCTTCCCAAGCACCAGATATCATTATTTGTGATACGGACGAAACGGGACGTTACCAATTTAACTTATCCGAAAAAGATAATGAAGTATTGAATGGACAAGACGGCGCTGTTTATGAAGTGAGCTATCACGCTTCAGAATTGGATGCTATGAACAACAACCATGTGTTGTCAAGTACCAATTACAGTAATATGCAAATGAATGAAGTCATTTATGCTCGAGTTCAACATAGACAGGTAACGGACTGCTATGCGGTAAATCATTTTTCATTGTTTATAAATCCCTTGTCAGATCCAGGTTTGGAAGAAATTTATGTGATATGCCCAGATAGTCCAGATTTGCAAATAGATGGTGGCGCCTTTGAATCTTGGGAATGGAGAAACAGTGAAGGAAATGTAATAGGCAATCAACAAACGCAAAATATTGTTGAACTTGGGACTTATACATTGGCGTTTACCCAAACCACAAATGGTATTCTCTGTGAAAAAACAGTTGCTTTTGAGGTAGTGTCATCAGGAGCACCAGACAGTTTTACTGTGGATACCAGCGGTTTATCAGATAATATTATTGTAATGGTGGATGCCGTGGGTATTGGGGATTTTGAATATTCTATTGATGGTGAAAATTACCAAACTGACAACCAATTTGAGGTATTCCCGGGAAGCTATACCGTATATGTTCGCGACCCTTTTGAATGCAGGACCTTATCGCAAGATATTGTGGCTATGGGTTACGAAAAATTTTTCACTCCTAACGGTGATGGAGTCCATGAAAATTGGAATGTTATCGGAACAGAACTTTTCCCAGATGCCAGATTATACATATATGATCGCTATGGCAAACTTTTAGGACAGATTTCTCCCCAAGGGCCAGGTTGGGATGGTAGTTATTTGGGTAGACCATTGCCGTCTTCAGATTACTGGTTTAAGTTCGAATATGGTGAGGGTGAAGTCTTTACAGGACACTTCGCGTTAAAACGATAAAATTATAAGAATTTACTTTCAAGAAAAACTATATTTTCTGTACCTTGAACTAGGAAATGAAAATATAAAATGAAGCAGTTTATTACATGGGGATTAGCCGTCTATGGAGCACTTTTTCTAATGGGATGTAATGCGTACAAGGCCCAAAAACAAGAATCCCTATTAAGCTTTCCAGAATTGGGCACCTTGGTCAAGACCAAAGGGGATATATGGTACAGTGCTGCGGAACAAATTGGGGTCCCCAATTGGTCTGTACTTAAAGTTGATGTAAAACAGCTTCCTTTTAATAAAACAAGTTATTACTCCTATGCCAAGTATATGGAGCAAGCGGGGAAAATCAATAGTATTTCCTACAACGATTCGCTTCCCTATAAGCCCAAGTATTTACGCTTACAACTCTTGGATAAACTGGGTCTTACGAACTTGTTAAATGCAGAAGCGCATAAAGAGCTTCGATCCTATGTTTCCAACGATGATGGCTATAAATTGGTAACAGGATTGAACATCACCGTTCCAGAGACAGAGATGCCCAGTTTTTTACAAGCAGAGGCCATCCAACTGCAAAAAGACAGTTACGAAAACATTGTCCTGGTGGTCATCAGTGGAGAGTTGGAAAAGCATTACTTTTTCTCTGAGCTGCATGTGTTCGATTACCAATATTCCAATTTTTGTTGGGGAGAGGACCAATATCACAATGTGATCATAGAAAACCTGATTTCCGAGGGACAAAAATGCCCTAAGGGAACCTACTTAAAAGCATCCAAAGTAAATGGCGATAGATCTTACCTCAAATTCTAGTGGAATGAAGAAAAAGTTATTGTTAGTGTCGTTCATTGCTTTGACAATGGTATGGGGTTGTGAGGATATTTTGGAAGTTCCTGATATCTCTAACCAAACCGTTCCCATCTTGGCCCCTGGTGAGGGCAGTGTATTAAATACCAATGCTGTGGGGTTTAATTGGCAGACCATAGATGATGCCACAACCTACAGAGTTCAAATTGCAACTCCCAATTTTGAAAACACCACCCAGATTATGCTTGACAGCATTATAACTGAGGACACTTTGGGGAGGGTAAACACCCGTATTGACCAAAACCTGTTCAATGGCAACTATGCCTGGCGGGTAAAAGCCCTTAACAGTGATTACGAAACGGTTTATACTTTGAGTAATTTTCAAGTGGATGGCGATGAGAACCTAGACATAACACCGCCCAATACACCACAATTGGTGACCCCTGCCAATGGGGCATCACAGACGGAGGCTTCCGTTAGTTTTTCATGGACAAGGGAAAATGTTCCAGGAACGGCGGAACGGGACAGTATTTTTATTTTTTCTGATGAGAACTTACAAAGTTTAACGACCAAGGCCTTGGGTGCCAATAAAGCTTATACAGCAAATGTGGCCTCGGGTACTTTTTATTGGGTCGTTCGCGCTTATGATGCCGCTGGCAACGAAAGCGATGTTAGCACTACGTTTAACTTTACCATAAGCAATTGAGCAAAAATATAAAGACATATATATTAGTGGGGCTCGTATTGATGATATGGGGCTTTATCGGAATTAAAGTTTTTGGAGCGCTTTCCCCTGAACCGGAGACACCTGTATTTGCAGAAAATGTAAACTTTAAACCCAAGAGGGTCGTTCAAAGAGACACTTTTAGCATTGTTGCGGATTACAGAGATCCCTTTTTGGGAACCTTGAGTGCTTCACAGAAAAAAACCAAAGGCACTAAAAAACACAAACAACCAGCAGTTCAATTTCCCAGCGTTAGCTATACTGGGCTAATCACAGATCAACAGACCAAAGGCCATATCTTCTTTGTAACCATAGATGGCACTCAATATTTAATGCAAAAGAGGAATGAGAACAATGGGGTCAGCTTGGTAAGTGGAACATCCAAAAATATTAGAGTACGCTACAAGGGAATTGTAAAAACAATACCATTGCAAAATGCCGAAAATTAAAAAGATAAAGGCCGGAGCACTACAATTTGTGCTGTTTATCGGTACTGTAATCGCGGTGCTTTTGATGACCTTTGTGCTGTTGCACAAGACCCACTCCCTTTTTGATAAAAAAACATCCAGAACCGTTGAGGTAATCAAAAATGCGGATCTGGGGCTTCAATATGCCATGCAACAAGAGATGCCCATTAATGATTCGGTACAACTGAATTTGCAACTGGATGATGGCATTCAGGTAACCACTATAAAATCATATTGGGGCATTTTTGAAAAGTATTCCACGGTATCCCAATTTAGAAAAACCCGATTTGTAAAAACTGCATTGGTGGGTGGGGGAATGGAACATGATTTTCCGGCTTTGTACCTTAAGGATAATAACAGGCCCATGATCATTGCGGGCAAATCCAAAATAACGGGAAATGCATACTTGCCAAAACAAGGCATACGCCCGGGAACCATTGGAGGCCGATTTCATCAATTTGCCTCTCCCGTTTATGGAAACCTAAAAAACAGCTCAGCTACCTTACCTGCACTAAATCCTAAACTTAAAAATTATCTAAAAAGCTTATTGCTTAAAGAAACAGATGGCTTTGGGCAAAACACAGTACGATTTTCCAGAAACCTAAAACATACAAATTCATTTGAATCCCCAACGCAACACATTTATGGGGATGTGCTTAGACTATCTGGTGTTGACCTACGGGGAAATATTATTGTAAAAGCTACCCAGCAAATTATCATCAGTGCAGATTGTATTATAAAGGACATTGTGCTTGTGGCACCAAAGATTACCATTGAAAATGGGTTTAGAGGCACCCTTCAGGCAATTGCCAGCAAGAAAATCCAAGCTGGGAAAAGAGTGATATTGGATTATCCATCTGCTTTGGTAGTGGAAAGAGGGAACGCAACAAATCCAAAAGATCATGGAGAAGCAAATATCAGTATTGAGGAAGGAGCAACGGTCAAGGGAATCGTGGCGTATTTTGAAAATTCAGAAGAGGGCATCTATTTTCCACAAACAGCTGTTGCTGAAAATGCCTCTGTTCTTGGTGAGATTTATTGCGAGAAAAACTTGGAACTTAAAGGTGATGTTATAGGAAATGTGACCACAGATGCCTTTATGGCGATGGAGAATGGAAGTGTATACCAGAATCATTTGTTCAATGGAACCATAAACTCGGGTCTATTGCCTTTTCAGTATGCGGGTCTGTTGCTCAATAAAGAAAAAACGATTGCAAAATGGTTGTACTAAAAAAACTGAAAGCTTCTACCTTAATGGAAACCATGGTGGCGACTGTGCTCATTGTGGTCATTTTTATGTTCTCCAGCCTTATTCTAAATTCTCTTTTTTCAGCTCAGGTAAAAGGCAATCTACAACCAATAAAATCACATTTGGACCAACTTGAATATCAATATGTCAATCAAAAAATAAACCTTCCGTATTATGAGGAGTGGAAGACATGGGATATCACGATCAGTACTACTCAAAATATGGTGCAGATTGAAGCAGTTGAAAAACAGGATTCAGGGTCAAGAACCATAAAACGAAAAATACATTATGTTCAGAATCTCTAAAAAGATAGCAGCGTTCACCTTGAGCGAAATGTTGGTCGTGCTATTGCTCACCATCATTGTTGTTGGACTGGCTTTTTCAGTTTTGGGTTTGGTACAAGGGCAAATGTGGGATATTCAGAATAATTATGAAGAAAAAACTAATGATAACCTTTTGCAACAAGCACTGTGGGTCGATTTTAATTCAAATGCCCAAATTGTGTTTTCCTCCAAAGGGCAGATGCTGTCCCTTAGCAATGATGTCAATGGTAAAAGATATGAATTTTATAAGGGTTACATTATAAAAGGTATAGACACACTTTACACTGATTTCACCATTTCAAAAGTGTTTTATATGGGAGAAGCGGTGAGCAATGGTATTATAGATGCCCTAGAGCTCACAAAGCATGGAGAAGTGCCCAAAACACTTTTTGTCCATAAAAAGAACACCGCAACCGATTTTATGAATTGATATGGGCTTTAAATTGGAAAACATAGCTGTTGACCCCGAAATTAGAAAGGGGAATGCTCAAAAAAAGCATAAACCATCAATTCTTGAAAGAGAGATAACATTGTTTGGAAAATCATTTTCGAACAAGAAAAAAGAGGATTTTTATACGGAGTTGAGTGTGCTTTTAAAGGCTGGGATAACCCTTAAAGAATCTCTGCACCTGATCGAAGAGGGACAGAAAAAAGAGAAACAAAAAACCTTGTTCAATGATTTGGGTGAAAGTTTACTTTCCGGGAGTAGCTTTTCTGACGCTATAAAAGATAAAAAGGAGTTCACGGAATACGAATATTATTCTCTAAAAATTGGTGAAGAGTCTGGAACATTGACCACTATTACAAATGAATTGGGCTCTTTTTTTGCCAAAAAAAACGAGCAGCAAAGAAGCTTGGTCAATGCGTTGACCTATCCCGTTATTATTTTGGTGACGGCAGTATTGGTGGTCATCTTTATGTTGAGATTGGTGGTGCCCATGTTCCAAGACATTTTTAAGCAAAACAATGTGGAGTTGCCTTGGATTACCCGTTTTATTGTAGCCGTGTCAGATTTTATCAAAGACTATGGTTGGTGGACGGTGCTCCTGATGGTAGGTTTCCTGCTTTTGAGAAAAATGCTATTTGGTAATGATTGGTTCAAAAAAAGGTTGGATTATTTTTTGATGAGGATTCCCTATCTGGGAAATTTTCTGAAAGCGGTTTATTTAGCTCAATTTACCCGAGCCATTAGTTTACTTACAGCCTCAAAAGTTCCTGTATTGAACAGCATAGAGCTTGCGGCAAAAATGATAGATTTCTATCCACTGCGTGATGCGTTGGATAGTGTAAGTGGTAAAATCCTGCAAGGAGAAAGCTTGAGCGATAGCCTAAAAGGGAATAAGGTGTTTAGCAATAAGATGATTTCGATGGTCAAGGTTGCAGAAGAAACCAATCAAACGGAATTTATGTTCGAGCGGTTAAATCAACAATACAGTGTTGAGGTGCAACAAAAATCCAAACTGTTGAGCACGCTGTTGGAGCCTATGATAATTTTGGTTGTAGGAATTTGTGTTGGAGTTATTTTGGTTGCAATGTACTTGCCCATGTTTAAACTGGGCAGTGTGCTTGGTTAAGGCTAAGGTTTTTTTAGCACACTAAATAGAAAATTAGAAGCGTAATCATTTTTGATTGAACTAGATGATAAATCATTATCTTTATTAAGCAAGATTCCTAATAAATTTTGCAATAGAATGTATTGATTTAAACCCAGTTAAGAGTTCGGTTAATTAATTAAGTTGATAAGTGTAAAATACTGATATTTAGAGTATTGTGATGACCATTTGAATCCTGTCATCCCGACAGTTTTTTTAATTTACAGACCCTATTAATCTTTTGGTTGATAGGGTTTTATGTATTATCTACTTAATGAATCTGTAATTGAATACTGCAAAGGTTTCGAGCTTTTAATGAACAGAAGTTGAATGATCACTGTGTGTTTTATGTATGATTAGATTTTAAACCTTAATGACTTAAATGGATTAACAAGGAATACCATAAAAATAGTAAGAGTATATCGGGGCTTATGTTAAGCGATGGAGTATAGTAAATTGGTATGCCTTCAAACCAAAAATTGGTTTGTTATCAGCACATTAATTTAACTTTATTTTATGATTAACTAACTAACCTCAAACCTCAAAATCCATGCTGAGCCTCATGCGATTTTTTCGATGTAATTTGGTAATAACCCTAATTACCTTGGTCTTATCTTGCTCGGGTTCGCGCAATATTAAATTTCCAAATAAGGTCGATACAAAGGATAAACCAATAGTTCTTCAGGACAAGCATGTTGAATTCGTTCCAGACTTGGGAGTTTTTGTCAGCAATGACTTTCCTAGCGCAAGGCTAAATGATTTAAGCGTTAAAAATGACAGCACAGTAACATTGAGGATTCAGCCTGAAAATGAACCCATAAACAACAGTGCGTATTTTGCTTTTAAAGCATGGGGCACGTCAGACAAGAACGTCTATTTCCAATTTGAATATCCAAAAGGCTATCAGCATAGGTATGTTCCAAAATACAGGGTTTCCGATGGGCCTTGGATGCAGGCAGATTCGCTGATGTTTTCAGTAAAAGATAGCATTGCCACTCTCAAGTTTAATTTGTCCAAGGATACTGTGCTTATTGCAGCCCAAGAATTAAGAACCACTAAAGAGGTAAAGGATTGGTACACTTCTATTTCAAAAAAAAATGGACTAGTAACCAATCTGAAGGTTATTGGAAAAACCCATTTGGGTAAAGATATTCCAATGATGGATATCTATAAAGAGTCAAAAAGTGAGAAGGATATCATTGTTTTGCTAACACGCCAACACCCACCTGAGGTGACAGGGTATTTAGCATTCCAAAGCTTTTTGGAAACTGTTTTGGAGAGCGGAGAGCTTACGGATGCTTTCCTTGAAAAATATCGCGTCTTGGCCTTCCCTCTAATGAATCCTGATGGGGTGGATCTAGGACATTGGAGGCATAATGCAGGAGGTGTTGACCTTAATAGGGATTGGAGCAAATACAGACAGCCAGAAATATTGGCAGTGACCCATCAAATAGAACAAACTATAAAGGAAGAAGGTGTTAAGGTATTGTTGGGGTTGGATTTTCATTCTACTTGGCACGATGTCTTTTATACCAATGTAGAACGGGAAAATACGAATCTTCCAAGTTTCGTTGAAGATTGGTTTGCCCAATTGGAAGCAAACATTCCAAATTATAAGGTTAACGAGAAAAGTGCAACAAGTACCAGACCCGTATCCAAAGGTTGGTTTCTAAAACGATTCAATGCAGTCGGCATCACATACGAAATAGGGGATGAGACCCCAAGGGATTTTATAACACTAAAAGGAAAAGTATCAGCCTATGAAATGATGAAACTATTAACAAACAGCAACTAAATAAATAACTATCTAATTACTAAATTTTATGAGAAAATCATTTTTAACATTCCTGCTGGCATTTTTGACTGTAGGAATTGGGTATTCCCAAGTTTCGATTTCTGGTACAGTCTCAGATGAGACCGGTCCTTTACCAGGGGCATCGGTTTTTGTGAAAGGGACTACCAATGGAACTACAACAGATTTTGATGGAAATTATACTATTGAAGCGAACCAAGGGGAGACACTTGTCGTGTCTTTTATTGGTTATAGTACTGAAGAGCGGGTTATTAGCTCAGAGACTTCAATGAGTTTTGTGCTGCAACCAGATGCAGAAAGCTTGTCAGAAGTAGTGGTAACAGCATTGGGTTTTGTGGAACAACGAGATAAGTTGGCATCTACTTACTCAAAGATAGATGCAGATAAACTGGTACAGCCAGTTGAAAATAAAATTATTGACGGGATTGCGGGTAAAGCAGCTGGTGTAACTATTAACGCAACTTCAGGTGATCCAGGTGCTGGTTCTAACATTCAAATTAGGGGAACAAGCTCGTTGAGTGGTTCAAGCCAACCTTTAATTGTTGTGGATGGTATCCCATTGAACAATGACAATTTAGCGGGTTCTGGTGATGATGATCAATCCGCAGGTGTATCACAACAATCTAGGTTAAATGACATCAACCCTGAAGACATTGAATCCTTTCAAGTGTTTAAAGGGGCATCCGCAGGTGCATTGTACGGTTCAAGAGCCTTAAACGGTGTTATTGTAATTACTACAAAAAAGGGTAAAGCAGGTAGATTTAATGTAAGCTATTCTACAGGTGTTTCTATAGATCAAATTGGATATGAGCATCCATTGCAGACCACTTTTGGTCAAGGTAATGGAGGTAGTTTTAGTCCTACCGCGCAACGATCATGGGGAGATAGAATTTCGGAAAGAGCTGGCGGCGCTGATGGCGTTGATACCTCAGGGGAGTTTTTTGAATCTTTGACCACAGGCAACATTATTTACCCTATTACTCAAAAGAATTCAAGAGAAATTTTCACTAACAGAAATTTTGATCAGGTTTTTCAAACAGGTATTACTTACGATAATAAAGTTTCCGTGAGCAGTGGTAACGAGAAAGGAACGTATTACATAAGTGCTGCACATGTAAACCAAGAAGGTATAATTAAAAGTAGTTTTTATAAAAAGACCAACTTCACTGTTAACCTAACACAAAACCTGACGGACAAGTTGCGAACCAATTTTAAGGCCAATTATGTACATACAGGCTCCAATAGAACGCAACAAGGTTCTAACACGGCCGGATTATATTTGGGACTGCTTCGTACCCCTGCAGATTTTGACCAAACAGATTATATAGGAAATTATAATAGTAGCTCTGGATCTATTACGCCTAACAGGCATAGAGGGTATAGAAGGTATTTGGGCAATAGCGATAATGTCATTTACAATAACCCATTGTGGACTGTAAATGAACAAGAAAGTACTGCCAAAGTAAATAGACTTATTGGTACCGGTGAGGTTGCATATCAATGGAATAACAATATCAGTACTATTGTAAGAGGTGGGGTTGATTTTTATGTAGATACAAGGGTTTACTTTTTCCCGTATTATACAGCAGGTGCCGCAAGAAGATATGGACTGTTAAACGATGAAACCATTAATAACGAGGAATATAATGCCGATTTACTAACCAACTTCAACTATGAGTTGAGTAAAAACTTGAACAGCAATATAATTGTTGGTTTTGGTCTTAATGATAGAAGACGTAAAAGAACTTTTACGGAAGCCGATAATTTTATTGCCAATTTTAGAAAGCCTTTGGATGCGAATGAAATATCTGCCAAAGCAAATATTGGTTCAGAAACTACCAGAACCAGCAGAAGGAATATTCGCTTTTACGGGACTGCAAACTTTGATTATGCAGACCAGTTGATTTTACAATTAGGTGGCGCTTTTGAGAAGCACTCTGTATTGCCAAAATCAAATAATGGTTTCTTTTATCCCAGTGCCGAATTGGGGTGGACCTTTACTAAGGCATTAAAAGATTCTGGGCCTTTATCGTTTGGTAAGATACGATTGGCCTATGGTCAAGTGGCAAATGTTCCATTGGCACACAGGGAACAAACGGTTTTTGAAGTGGGAACATTTTCATCATTTTCCGATCAAATTACGCTTGAAGATTTTGGTGGAGGATTTCAATTTGATGAAAGGTTAGGAAACCCTGATTTAAAACCTGAGATTAAGACGGAGTATGAAGTAGGTTTGGATTTACGATTCTTGAGAAATAGATTGGCCTTATCTACTACATACTATACTAACAAAACAGAAGATGTGTTATTAGACCTTGCCCTTGTTCCTTCTCTAGGATTCGATGAAATATATGCCAATGGCGCCACTATAGAAAATGACGGACTTGAGATTGAATTGCGATATGATTTTCTCAGAAAAGAAGATTGGAAAGGTTCCATTTCATTAAACTATAGCACCAACGAGAATATCGTGAGAGGTGTAGATGGTAACGGAGAATTTATTCAAGAATTCTCTGAAGGTACTTCTATTGAATCTGTAGCGATTGATGGTGAGCCACTTGGAGTATTGTACACTCAAGGTGCTCTAAGAAATGCTGATGGAAGCTTGGTTTTAGATGCTAATGGTTTCCCGCAAGTAGATACCGGCGGGAACTTGATTGTTGGGGATCCCAATCCAGATTGGAGAGGTGGTTTACAATTTGGTCTATCCTATAAGAATTTGTCTTTAGCAGCATCATTTGATACCAGTCAAGGAAATGATTTAGCACAACGAACTCGTTTTATATTATCCTTTTTTGGAACACATGCAGATGTAGGTAAGACCATTACCTTATCAGAAGACTTAACAAATTTTGATGGAGATGTAATTCCAGCTGGCTCTGTTGTCAGAGGAAACGTTGGTAACTTTGGTGGCGGCAATGTACTGTTGGACGAAGAATATTATACTTCCTTATATGGCTTTGGAGATGGAAAGTTAAATGAATTTGCTGTTGAAGACGGTAGTTGGACACGACTGAGAGAACTATCATTATCATACAGACTTGATTCAGAAAACTTTAAAAAAGCGACGGGTTTAAGTTCGGTGGAGTTTACTGCTTCAGGGCGTAACTTAATTATCTGGACAGATGTTGTTGGTATTGACCCCGATATTAGTCAGTTTGGTGTTGGTAGAGCTCAAGGTTTAGATTATTTCTCTAACCCGGGAGCAAGGACATATGCTTTTGGAATCAATTTTAATTTTTAATACGTAGGAAATTATGAAATCTATATATAAAATAATGTTATCATTGATTTTTCTAACATCGGCGTCTAGCTGCGATGATTATTTAGATGTAAATGATAATCCTAATGATTTAGTGGAAGTTCCTTCTGGTGACTTATTACTCAGAGGAACATTATTGGCAAATGCCCAAGTACAACAGGGACAGTTGGCAAGAACAAGCATGTATTATACAGGTGGCTTGATTGGCGTTCAGTTAGTGCAGCAGACCTTGTACAACTATGATTATACCCCTGGAGATTCTAATGCGGTTTGGGGTTTTGTGTATAATGGCATTCTGGTTCAAAATAAGGAAATGAGGAGAGTTTCGCCGGAAGTTGGCTTTCTTCAAGGTATTGTTGATGTAAACGAAGCTTTAGCTGTAGGGACTGCTACTTCTTTATTTGGTGATATTCCATATTCTACTGCTACACCTGATAATCCAGGGTTGGATTCTGAGGATCCAACTTTGGATGGGCAAGCAGATATTTATGCGACACTACAAACGCTATTGGATGGTGCAATTCCAAAATTACAAGATGGTTCGTCAACACCAACTCTGGACGATGATGATCCTGGAGTTAACGTTGATAACTACTTCGTAGGAGACCGTGATAAATGGATTGCGGCTACTTATACCTTAAAGGCCCGTTATTATTTGCAAACAAAACAATATGCTCAGGCATTGGCAAATGTGATAAACGGTATTAATGATGCTTCCGGAACTATGAATTTTAATCCTGAAGGAGAAGTTCCAGGAGACAGTAATATCTTGTTCAATTTTGTAAACAGCAGTAGAGCTGGAGATATGACTGGAGATGGTGCATTTTATAGGGATTTGATGGATCCAGATAATGTGGGTAGCAGAAATAATGCTAAAACGGATGAAACCGCACGTAGAAACTATTCTTATATAAGTGGTGACGGGCAACAAACGGGAGGAATAGATGATGCCACTACACCAATGAAGTTGGTAAGTTTTGAAGAAAACTTGTTGATATGGGCAGAATGTTTGATAAGAGCAAATGATGATGTACAAGGTGCCATAGACAAATTGAATGAGCTAAGGGCTTATTTAGATACAGGTGCAGCATTTAACCTCATAAATGGGGACGAGACTTTTAGCTACGAGCCATATGTGCTAGCTGATTTTGAAGCTGGAGGGATGGAGAACACAGATAATATTGCTACAGATAGAGCGGTATTACGTGAAATTATTGAAGAGCGCTATGTGACAGGATTCAGTACTTATATGCCTTTTAATGACGTAAGAAGGTTACGTACTGAGACAGATTTAATAGTGCCTTTCCCCCTGAACAATGCAACTACTACGGTCAATCCTCAGCGTTTTCTGTATGCACAAGAAGAGATTAACAATAACAGTAATTTGCCGAACCCGATACCAGATTTGTTTACGCCAACACCTGTTAATCAATGAGAAAGATTAGTAGTTAGTTTTGAGTTAGCTTAGTTTTCTCATGTTAAAAGGGATGCAATTTGCATCCCTTTTTTCTTTTCATAAACAACAATAAAGGCTAGCTCTCAATCTTCTATTTAGCTGCTGTTTTTCTCAATACTTTTCCTGCTTTTATACCGTTGAATTTTGATTCATCAATGGAGATTTGCCCATTGACCAATACAAAATGTATCCCTTCAGGGTATTGATGAGGGTCTTCAAAAGTTGCTTTATCAATAATGGTATTAGAATCAAAAACAACAATGTCCGCTTTCATATTTTCTTCAATCATTCCTCTATCAGTCAACCCCAGAGAAGAAGCAGGCAATTTTGTCATTTTATAGATTGCTTCAGGTAGCGTTATGGTCTCCTTATCCCTTACATAATGACCCAATACTCGAGGAAATGTCCCATACCACCTAGGGTGGGGGTGTCCTTGCCCTGGTCTTACAAGTCTACCATCAGATGCGATCATGGTTTGCGGATGCTTCATGATGCGTTCCACATCTTCTTCATGCATAGCATGATAGATACAAGATGCTCCGCCATTTACCTGAGCCTCTATAACTAAATCGGCACCATTTTCAAGAGTCGGCTCAAGCCCTCTTAATTCGCACCAATATTTTAATGTTTTTCCTTCCAATTCTTTCATCCACTTCACTTTGGCAAATTGAATACGTGTCAAGTCATTTCCACCTCTATCATTAAGGATATTAAAAATTATTCCGGCTTTAATACTATCCCTGAGCTGTGTATTTTTAACTCTTTCTTTAAATGCTTCCGTTCCACCTGCTCTTGCCCAGCTTGGAATAAGCACAGAAATTCCGGTGTGACTTGCACTGTATGGATATTGGTCAATTTTTATATCGAGTCCAATAGTTCTGGCAGAATCTACCATGGCCAAGGTCACTGTGCTTTTTCCCCACATGGGTTTCCCTATTGCCTTATGATGTGTAAGTATTACGGGGATATCTGCCTTTTCTGATATACTTATTGCTTCTGCTACCGCATCAAAAAGGCCTAATCCTTCCTCTCTTAAATGAGATGTATAAATACCACCCATGGAAGAAGCAACCTTTGATAATTCTATTACTTCATCTACCTCAGAAAAGGCACCTGGCAAGTATTTTAATCCGGTGGAAATACCAAAAGCCCCTTCATCCATTGCTTGTCCCACTTGGGCCTTCATTTCTTGTAATTCTTCTGCTGTTGGAGCTCTATTGTCTAAAGCCATTACGTTTTTCCGTATCTGGTTATGGCCAACCAAATATGCTATGTTCATTCCAACACCTATTTGCCCTAAAGTATCTAAATGAGCTTTGATAGGCCATGGACTGCCGCCATCTGGCCCTCCTAGAGCTGTTGTAACCCCTTGTCTTATATGGCTTTCACAATCTGAAAGATTTAGTATAGGGTCTAAGTGAGCATGCATATCTATAAAACCCGGAGCAACGGCCATTCCTTTTGCATCGATAATTCTGGCCGCTTTAAATTCTGACAAGTCACCAATGCTAACGATGGTTGAATCTTTAATAGCTATATCCGCATTAAAAGGAACATTACCGGACCCATCATAAATTTCCCCATTTAAAATAAGGATATCATATTGTTGTTTATCAGCACAATTCAAGAAAAAGATTGCTGCTAAAACCAATTGAAAGACTACTTTGCTTTTCATGTGTTTATGTTTATTTTGAAATTCCTGCTTCTGCCAACGTCAATAGCATTGCCAGTTTTATTGCTTCTGCGCCATTTTCGTTGACCCACCATTCATCCAAGGCATGTGCAGAGCCGCCTTTTCCACCTCGTCCTATCGTTATGGCAGGAATGCCTTTGGATATGGGAATACTGGCGTTTGTAGAACCAATGGTAAGTTTTGGTGAGGCATTAAAGTAATTGGAAACTGCAATGGCCCGTTGCACCAATGGATTATCAACTGCTGTTTCGCCAGAAGGTCTGTCACCAATTTTTACTAATTCCAATGTTATTGCATCCTTG
Organism: uncultured Allomuricauda sp.; assembly: GCF_947499585.1. Classification (GTDB taxonomy): domain Bacteria; phylum Bacteroidota; class Bacteroidia; order Flavobacteriales; family Flavobacteriaceae; genus Flagellimonas. The sequence continues at coordinate 569,869 of NZ_CANMOO010000001.1, forward strand.
ATTCCGGATGCATTGTATTCATCTACAGCTTTTCTCATGGATTTTAAGAATATAGCATCTATTTCTTTGAGTCTGTCGGCACTTACAGATCTCATATCAACTTCCATCCAAGATTCAAAAGGAATAGAATTTACAGATGTACCACCTCCAATACGACCTACATTAAAACTTGTTTTGGGACCTTTTGATGTATATTCAGAAGCTTGCATGCTAAACTCTTTAATAGCCACTCCTAAGGCATGATGTGGATTGGCCAAACCAAATGCGCCCCATGAATGTCCTCCTTTTCCTTTAAAAATTGCTTTATATCGTACTGAGCCAAGTGCAGCGTTGTTTACTCTGCCAATTTTTCCTCCATCAATTGATATCCATGAGTCAATTTTATCTTTGCCTTCTCGGAACAGGTGCTTTACACCTCTAAGGTCGCCTAGACCTTCTTCACCAACAGACCCTATAAATAGAATGTCTGCTTTAGTTTTGATTTCAGCTTTATTGATGGCTTTTAATGCGGCTATGACCATAGCTAATCCTCGAGTATCATCACCAATTCCTGGCGCATAAAGTGTGTCTCCTTTTTTTGTGACCGTAACATCTGTACCTTCAGGAAAAACGGTATCTAAGTGGGCATCTAAAACAACAACCTTACCTTCTTCTGAGCCTTTGCGAAGTCCAATCACATTTCCTACCTCATCAATCCAAGCTTTTTCCGCACCGGCATCTTCTAACATGGACTTAAACTTTTCTGCCCTAACGCTTTCTTTAAAAGGCGGGGCAGGGATTTCTGTTAATAAGATAAGGTCACTATTGGTTTCGCTCTCAATATCAACAACAACCTGAAGCGCGTGTTGAATAGCTTTTTGGCCTCCAAGTTTTTTAATTTCCTTATTATAGGCTTTAGTTGCTTGTGGAATGTCTTGGGCATAAATTAAGTTAGCATTGATTATGATTAATAAAAATAGAATGCCTACTTGGGTTATTCTTGTCATTGTTTTAGGTTTTAGTTCACAGTTGTTATATCGATATTTCTTAAAAGACAGTATTAGCTGGTTATGGTGGTTTCTTTATGCCTCTCCTTTAATTCTAAAAATGCTTGTTGCAATTTCTTGGTTATGGGACCAACACTGCCATCTAGGCTATAAAAATGGTCGTCAATCTTACCAATTGAAGCAATTTGAGTTGTTGTACCACTCAAGAAAGCTTCATCCATAGTAGTCAGGTTCTCTTCCAGAATGGGTTCTTCCTTGAATTCTATTTTTAGGTCTTTACATAATTGTATTACAACTTGTCTGGTGATACCATCCAATATATAGGTATCCGCAGGATGCGTATAAACGACGTCGTCTTTTACAAAAAATACATTGCAATGAGATGCCTCCGTTACTCTTCCATCTCTTATAAAAACTGACTCATACATTCCTTGTTCCGCGGCTTGGTTGTTTGCCATTACATTTCCAAGAAGTGAGGTTGCTTTTATATCACATCGGTGCCATCTATTGTCCACAGTGGTAACCGTTGCAATATTTTTTTGGTTGATATCGGGTAATGTAAATGGAGTGGCATACATAATAACAGTAGGTGTGATAGCTTTTGGAAATGCATGCTTTCTAATGGCTACGCCTCTAGTAATCTGCATATAAACCAGGCAGTTTTTGCCTGCCAAATTGGATGCAGCTAGTAAATTTTCAATTTCCGCAGGCAATGTGGTTACATCAAAATCTAAGTTTATTTTTTGCAAGCAACCTGTAAGTCTATCCAAATGTTCTTTGCCATAAAAAAAGGCATTTCCAATTTGAACCATTACTTCATACACTCCATCACCAAACAAAAAGCCCCTATCAAAAACTGATATTTGGGCTTCTTGATGAGGGACTATTTTTCCATTTATATATACCTTATCTGGATAATTGGCCATTTTAGATTTAAAAATATTGTTATTTATTATTTTAATTTAAATACCCCGGGACGGCTATGGTAGCCATAGTGTGCAACCCAGGAGCTGCTTTTACAATGCTCTTTACAGCGTTTATGGTAATAGCACAGGTGGCGATATCACCGTTTATCCCGGTATCTATTTCAGAGGTAAAAGATGGAATTCCCTTTACTGTGATTTTGTCATAAGATCTTGGCTCACCTACTGCAGCCTTAAAATGCATTTCTATTTTGCATTCTCCATTTTGATAACCATGAGAAATCTGTTGAACTCCGCGAGCATCTCCTTTCTGTATGTCCATTGCAGGTGTCTTTAAACTACTGTCCGCTATTACTGGATTTAGGTTTTCTGTTACATCATCCAATGTAAAACCTAAGCTTTCAGCTAGGAAATATACGGATTCTTTAAGTCCAACATGCCTAAGTGTGCCTTCCGCTTCTTTAGCTTTGAATGTTTCTAAATCCAATCCCGCTCCAATTTTCTTTTGAAAAGGAATTCGCCTTGGTGTGGCATCCTGAATTCGCTCTACTAAAACGCTATCAATGTTCTTGCAAACTGAACTAAGTACTGATGGGAGGTAATCCATTAAAAAACCAGGATTTACCCCAGTGCCCAGACAAGCTACTTCGTATTTTTTGCAAATTGCTTCAATGTTCTTGGTAGCTTCAGGGTTTTCCTCCCAAGGAAACGAAAGTTCTTCGCAAGTGGAAACTATGGGAATTCCATACTTAGCCACTTCTTCAATTTGAGATTCTAATTTTTTTATACTAGAAACTGTTGTGATTATGGCGGCATCTGGTTTTTCATTAAGTTTTTGCAGTGCATTTTCCACAGAATTCTCAATTAAAAGTTTTGATGTATTACCATTAATGAGTTGTCCAAAATCAGTTCCTTCCAACTGTTTGTTTATATCTATTGCCGCAATTGTGCAAATGCTTTTTTTTTCAGAAATGTACCTACCAATTTGTTGCCCCAAAGGCCCCAATCCTATTTGGATTACTTTAATCATATTTAGTTAAATATTTAATATTTAGTTGTTTATAAAGTGTTAATCAATATTATAAAATGTTTTTCTACCTTTCCCATACCAATTTTTTTTTTCAATACATTTCAATTTTGAAGACCAAACTCAATAGCTTACTTATATCTCACGGTTTCAGCCTAGACAATGGACAGCAAAGCCTATATATGAAGTTGTCCAATTCTTTTATAAGTGCCATCAACAAAAAAAAACTGGTAAAGGGATATCAACTGCCCCCAACCCGTTTGTTGGCTCAGGATATGGGCTTATCACGTAGTACGGTTATAAAAGCTTATGAAATACTTTGTTTAGAAAACTATGTCTACTCCTTGCAGGGTTCTGGATATTATGTGAATGACATAAAGGATAAGAAAATAAAATACAGTCTTAGAACCCACAAACAGGTTACAAAGTATCCAGAAATCTCTGAACGGGCAGAGCATTTTGGTTCTAGCATCACCTTGATGAATAGAGGGCATAATAAAGGCATTGCTTTTAGGCCTGGTTTACCTCCATTAGATGTTTTTCCTGTGCGACAATGGCAAAATTTAACCAATAATTATTGGAGGGATATTAAATATTCCGATATGTCTTATAGTCATACCCTTGGTTTGGATTGCCTACGCAGAAACATAGCGGACTATTTAAAAATGTATAGGAATATACAATGTGACTATTCCCAGATTATAATTGTTACGGGGTCACTCCATTCTTTGTCCATCATAGGAGATTTGCTTTTAAATAAAAAAGATGAAGTGGTTGTTGAAAACCCTACATATGCTAATGCTTTGGCCGTTTTTAATAGTTTAAAAGCCAAAATTATTCCTGCGGAAATTGACTCGGAGGGATTGTCTCTAGAAAGCCTGAGTAATATTAAGCTAAAAAAAGGAAAACTGATTTTCACCACACCCTCTAACCAGTATCCGACAGGGGTTCAAATGAGTCTTAAAAGACGATTGGAACTTTTAGATTGGGCCGAGGAAAACAACATGATCATTGTTGAAGATGATTATGATAATGAGTTTAGCAATTGGGAAAGCCCTATTACATCAATATTTGGTTTGGATCAGGGTAATAGAGTTTTTTATCAAGGGACCTTTAATAAAATCTTACACCCATCTATAAGATTAGGATATTTAATTGCTCCACCTCATTATGTTGATAGTATCAACGCTATGTTTGAACAATCTTTAAGATTTATATCCCCAGTTACACAAAAGGTAATGTCTGATTTTATAGAAAAAGATTATCTCAATCAGCATTTAAGAAAAGTGGTGCAAGTGGTAAATGAGCGCAAACGGTTTTTTGTCGAACATTTTCAAAATGTTTTTGATGACAGTATTCAAATCCAACCCGCTAATCAGGGACTACATCTTATGGCGAAACTTCCGGATCATATGTGTGACATTGAGGTTTCTAAAATGCTCATAGATAAAGAGGTTATATCATTTCCCTATAGTAAATACTTTATCAAGAACAATAAGGAAAAAGGTTTGGTCATGGGTTTTTCATCCGTTAGCACCCCCATAATTAAACAAAAGCTGGAAAAAATGGCAAGAGCCTATAGCGCTTACAAATGTAAGTATGACTAAATCTAGAAAATACGACTTGTATTTTTCACTCCATTAAAAAAATATAGGTCAAAACCTCTATGGCTGCCTGCTTTAATTTATTTTTCGTTTCCTGAACCAGAGATCTTCCAAACTCATATTTAGTGTCAACAAGTGGTAATCTTCTTTAATTAGTATATTTTGAATTTGACCTTTTAGGCCATAGCTATAAGATAAATTTAGTATGGACTTATTCCCTTGGCCAATGGGTAGGCCTATACCTCCGGTAATGTTATAACCATCTATTTGGGCATCATTGATTGCTAAATAGCCATTGTCATAATTAAAACCTGCTCTATATCGTATTCTGTCTTTGTATTTGTAGCTAGATGAGTCTTTGATGTATTCCAGACCAAAAGCATAAATATCCTGATCAACATAATCACCAATATTCTCTGTTTGCCCAGTATTGTCCCAATAATTTTTTTTATAATCGGTGCTTAGTGTCAAGGTTTTGAAAAATTTCGCGCTTAAACCAAAACCAAGCTCCATTGGCATTTTAAAATCTGCAGTAGTGTCTGCTTCCTCATCTTCGACGATTACCTCTTCACCATCTAAAGTTTTAAACACTGAACGTTTTAAGCTACCGTTTAGATCTGTTGGAAACTGAATAGTACCGCCTATTGTAATCTTTTCGGTGAGGTCAAATTGCATACCAAGACCCAGCCTAAAACCTCTATAATTTGTAGTTTCGGTTAGTTGAAAGACACTGTTGCTGATTACAAAAGCTTCATCTTCCTTAATATTTCCAAAAAGCAAAGAAGCACTTGCGCCTAACCTTAACTTATCTGTTATGCTATAACCAAGATTTATTCGAAAATCATTTAGTCCCCCTAATCCAGTTATGTTACTTTCAAAAGCCTCGTCGGAACCTTCAATATTGGTTTGAACACCGACTAGGGAGTATCCAACATCACTATAAGGAACCAAGGTAATACCCGCGCCAAAACCTTCTGTTATCCGGAATGCGAATGCCAAATTGGAAAAGTTTAATGTGGTTCTTGTTTCATCAGATCCTTTATTACTATAGTTGTTGTACTCTCCCATGATGCCCACATCATAGAAAAAGGAGTTTTGGGGAATTAGGGCAAAATTGGAAGGGTTCAAATTGTTAATTTCCGTTTCTGTCTTTAATCCGATACCCGTATAGCCCATACTATTGGATCTTCCAATACTAGTCTGGTTAATTATGCCTAGACCATATAATGAATACGGAGAACTGGTCAACCCCTCAGATTGTGCTAATATCTGTTTTACTGATATTAACGCGACTGTAAGAGTCAAATAAAGAAATGCCTTATTTGCTTTCATCATAAATAGCATAGGTGAGTTCTAGTGTTGTTTGATAGTCAGGGCTGTTATTTCCATTCAATACAAACCTATCAACGGTAGTATTATAATCATCGGGCAAAAGAATAAGTGCGTCTTCAGTATCTCTTTCGGCAAGCAGTAATTCCTCAATATAACTACCAAGGGATATTTCGTAATAGATATCATTAAATTCTTGATTATCGGTATTCAAGGTTGCCACAACCGGCGAAATGTCTGCAACCAAAAGCTGTTGGGTTAGATCATTATTTTGATTTACTATATAGACGGATATGTTATCTCTTAATATTAATTGGTCGTTGTAAGAACTATCTGTGGGCTTTATTTTGAGAACTGCATCCAAAATAGTGCCTTGGCCTGGAATGTTATAAATCGATTTGATATGAGGAAATTGTATCCTTGTAACAATGCCAATACCAGATTGTATATAACTTTGGTTTTCAGATTCTGAACTACTTAGGTTTATTTCTTGATCAGTAAGACTTTTAATGTATTCATTTGGCTCTTCTGCACTAATTTGGTTAAAGAACGGAATAGGGGAATCAGTTGTGTTAACAGAAAAATCAATATAATCCTGCACTCTTTCATCCTCTTCGGCCACGCTAAAAAAGAGCCTCATATAACTTGATTCCAATGAAAACCCTATTACCGAACTATTGTCAGCTTGATCGGGTATAAATGCAATCCCCTTAACGTATTCCTTAAATTCATCTGAATTAGTAATGGTTTGGTCCTGTAAGTTTTCAAATAGTTCTATTCCAAAACTATCATTCAATTTGATGTTTAAAGAATCTGTTTGCAAAGGTCTTGGAGTATAGTTTAAGTATCCTAGATCTTCTTCGGTGTAAGAGATTGAAGAGGTATTGTAAAAATTGTCATCATCGGACTTCAATTGTTCATTGAGCAATTTTAAATGAATAGTATTCTGTTGTAAGGTATCATTGTAATAGTATTCATCATATTTTAAGTAAAAAACAATACTATCATATTCAGCTTCTGTATCTAAGACATAAGTTGAAGGCAATAACTCTGCATAACTTGAACTCTGCACTGTTCCAAAAACTGGATCCGTATATTTTCCTATTAGCATCCGGGTGACTTGAGAAGTTATGATACTGTCAAACTTCATGGTCGATGTTTCAACGGTTAGAGTATCTATCAATACCACACGAATATTGCTATCGGTAAAAAGATCACCAGCAACAAATTCAGAATTTAGGGATTCCTCGTTGCAAGCCATTATTGTTAATACTGTCCAACTTAATAACCATATTGTTTTTCGCATTTCACTAATTTATTGTGAAAGTAGACGGAGCGCCCAAGTATTAAAACCAGAATAGACAAAAACCAAGTCTTATAAGACCAAGACAGATATTTCCACTACAAAAAACGATTTCTTGTTGGTAGATGAAACAAGCTCGTTTATCTGTTAAAAAACCAACTTTATCTATTTCGGTTTTAATCTGTGAAGAAGCATTCTAGTTTTGATGGAAACAATAAACTTTACGGTATGAAAAGAATGAGACACCGCTTTAGATTAATGTCAGTTTTAAGCGTGACGATTCTGTTCTTCGTCTGTTGCTCAAATGACGGTGATGACGAAGAGGATTTGGGTAACTGGATCAATAGGTCAGTTTTTGATGGTAGTCCACGAAGTGGTACATCTGGCTTTACAATAGGTAGCATTGGATATGTGGCCGTAGGTTATGATGGAGATGATTATCTTAACTCTGTTTGGGCATATGATATGGATGGAAATTTCTGGTCGCAGAAGGCTGATTTTCCTGGTGCTGCCAGAAATGCGGCAGTTGGTTTTGAAATTGAAGGAACAGGATATGTAGGCTCCGGTTATGACGGATTGGATGAGCTAGGCGATTTTTATTCATATAATCCAAGTTCCAATACATGGACAGAAATTGCTGAGTTGCCATCTACCACAAGAAGAAGTGCTGTTGCTTTTGGAATAAATGGGTTTGGTTATTTTGGTACCGGGTATGATGGGGAGAACGACCGTAAAGATTTTTGGAAATATGATCCTGCTACTGATACCTGGGCAGAACTTGTAGGTTTTGGTGGAGATAAAAGAAGAGCTGCCACTACCTTTATAATTGGCGATCAAGTATACTTGGGTACTGGAGTTTCCAATGGAAGCTACTTGGATGATTTCTGGGTTTTTGATTCCACGAGCGAAAGTTGGACCAAAAAATTAGATTTGGATGAGGAAGACGATTATACAATTACAAGAAGCAATGCAGTAGGGTTTGCCCTGAATGGTTATGGTTATATTGCATGTGGTGATTCTAGTGGTGCCCTAACTTCTGTATGGGAATACGACCCATCAACAGATACTTGGGAGGTCAAAACTAGTTTTGAAGGTTCCTCAAGACAGGACCCTATAGTATTTTCCAATTCAAGCAAGGCTTTTGTGGGCTTAGGTAGAACTGGAAGTCTTTATTTGGATGATTTTGACGAATTCTTCCCTTTTGAAGAGTACGACGAAGACGATTAGATTTTTATTTGATTAATGATCTTTTTTTGTTCAACAAATGGGGTCGTGTCAGGAGCATGCCCCCATTTCGCATAAAATTAAAGGAATATGAAATGGCTTTGGATTATTATTCTTACACTACTTTTTATAGGACTATTTTTTATTATGGTTGAAGGACTTGGTCCAAAAGAGAAAGCCTCAAAGCAACTCTTCCGCTCTGAGGTCATTTCCGTAAATGGGGGGTTTGGTTATCAAATATTAAACGGAGAAAAAATACTCATTAGGCAAGAGTTCATTCCTGCGGTTCAAGGAGAAAAACCTTTTTTAATTGCAAAAGATGCCAAATCAATAGCCGAATTAGTAGTAAATAAGCTAGTAAATGGTGAAACCCCAGTAATTTATATTGAAGAAATTGAAAAGTTCAATATTGAACTATAGTAAAACTAATCATATTAAGATGGGAATTGAAAAAGGAAAGATTCAACAAATATTGCTCCATTTCGTCTTATGGCTTACTTTTTATAGCGTCTTGCTGTATCCTTATATTATGCAATCAAGACCTATGCGATTTGATTTACCTGTTCGCATGATTCTATTGGTGGTATTATTCTATTTCAATTATTTTTATCTAGTTCCAAAGCTCCTGCTCAAAAAGAAAACCGCAATCTATCTACTGGTTTCTCTAATGCTAGTGCTTGGAATTGTTATTCTCATAAAATTCTATTACCCAGGAATGCCTCAAAACAGGATAGCCTTTCCCAAAGGAAATGGGGCTAGAGCACCATTAGGTCAATTTGTTATGGCCACTATTGGCTTATCTGTACCTTTTGTAATCAGTGCACTTTTAAGAATTTATACGGAATGGAGAAAAAATGACGATCTACGTCAAATAGTGGAAAAAGAAAAGATAAACTCAGAACTTCAGTTCTTAAAAACACAGCTAAACCCTCATTTCCTTTTTAATTCTTTAAATGCTATATACTCTCTTTCAGTAAAAAAATCACCAGATACTTCTGATGCCATTATCAATTTATCAGAGTTAATGCGGTATATGTTGTACGAAGCTGATAAAGGTTTTGTGCCACTGAACAAAGAATTGGAATACATTCAGAATTTTGTAAAGTTGCAGCGTCTCCGTCTATCAGATAGTGAAAATGTAACTTTAAAAATTTCAGGAGATGATAAGGGAAAAATAATTCCACCATTACTTTTTATTTCCTTTATTGAAAATGCCTTTAAGTATGGTACTGACTTTGAAGGAAAAACCAATGTTAAAATAAACCTTTCTATAAAAAATGAGTCTTTACAGTTGTACGTAATGAACAAAATCGGGGTTTTTAAAAAAAAATCCGAAAGCTCAGGTGTTGGACTAACGAATATAAAAAATCGTTTAAAGCTATTATATCCAGAATCCCATGAGTTGTTGGTGAATAACGATGGAAAGATATATGAGGTAAATCTTACCCTAAAACTATTATAATGAGATGTATAATTATTGATGACGAACCTTTGGCGATTGATATTTTGACTGGCTATTGTGATAAAATTGATTTTATAGAAATGGTGGGTACTTTTACTAACCCTTTGGATGCAATCCCTATTCTCAAAGAACGTAAAGTTGATCTCATTTTTTGCGATATTGAACTACCGCAAATTAGCGGAGTGGATTTTATAGGCTCTTTAGAGAACCGTCCTTTATTTATTTTTACGACTGCCTATTCTCAGTATGCAGTTGAGGGTTTTGAATTGAATGCGGTGGACTATTTGGTTAAACCCATTCCGTATCATCGCTTCATAAAGTCAGTATCCAGGGCCAAAGAGCTTATGGCAAAAAAAGAAATACCCACTCTGGGCAATGTTTTTTCTTCACATGGGGAACCTATCGAAAACCAGAAATTTGTCTTCGTTAGAGCTGAGTATGAAAGCGTAAAAATAGATCTGGATGATATTCAATACATTCAAGGATTAAAAGACTATTTGAAAATTTATGTTGTCAAGACCAACAAAGCAATATTGACTCTTATGAGCTTTAAGGAAATGCAGGACAACCTTCCATCAAATCAATTTCATAGAGTACATAAATCGTATGTCGTAAATGTCAATTTCATTAAGACTATTCAAAGGAACAGAATCGTTATCAACGATATTCGTATACCCATTGGCGAAAGTTATAAATCAGATTTTTTATCCATTTTAGGACTGTAATAATGCTTTTATTCGCTCATTAAATTGATGATTGAGACGAATTTTTTCTGTTTCTGTTCAGATTATTTTTTTTCCCAATAGCGATTATAAATGTGAGTATAACCAAATCTAGAAAATACGATTTGTATTCTTCACTCCATTAAAAAGTTTGTGAAGGAGATTTCTGATTTTTTGCATCTAGACTCAAAGATCCACTAATACTTTCCTTAAAATTCAACTAGGTTGATCCAAAATGCATATCTGTTAATGGATATTGCCCATTGATTAATTATAGCATCACTTAAAAATAATTCAATATTAAGTTTACCTGAATTAGTAGTCAAAATTTTTAAAAAATTTCAATATAGACTTCCAAGAAGAAGATGTGAGGTAATAGTTGATATAGTGTTCTCTATCCAAGTGTCTTTTTTAGAAGAAGTCAGTCTCCGTTGCGCCAAGGGGTTTTGAGGTTGAGCTCCTTGGTTGTAACGGTTTTTGATATTATGTGCAATTACCTTGCTTTGAATTTGCGCACTTAAAAAAAGTAAGGTATTTCTTTTAAGTTTTTCCAAATCAATACTTTTTAATAAAAACCGCAGCATTGCTAGGTTGACATGGGTAACCCAAAACGTCCATAGACGTTCTTATCAAATTGGGATAACCATTATGTAAGTTTCTGTACAAAAAACCTACTTTTGTAAAAGTAATTATAGAGGAAGATTTTTGTTATGTCAGAACAAATAGAAAGAATAAAAACATTGATTATTGGATCCGGCCCTGCCGGATATACTGCTGCAATATATGCGGCTAGAGCAGATCTAAAACCTGTAATGTACACGGGTATGGAACCTGGTGGGCAATTGACCACTACAACGGAAGTGGATAACTTTCCAGGGTACCCTGAAGGTATAGATGGACCAACTATGATGGTTCAGTTGCAACAGCAGGCTGAAAGATTTGGAACAGAGGTAAGGATTGGAATGGTCACAGCAGTTGATTTTAGTGATGAACTAGGAGGAATCCACAAAGTGACGGTTGACGATAACAAGTTAATTGAAGCAGAGACTGTAATTATTTCTACGGGTGCCACAGCTAAATACCTAAACATTCCTAGTGAGCAACGTTTAAGGGGAGGTGGTGTTTCTGCGTGCGCTGTTTGTGATGGTTTCTTTTACAAGGAACAAGAAGTGGCTATAGTGGGCGCTGGTGATACAGCTGCGGAGGAAGCATCCTATTTGGCTAATATTTGCAAAAAAGTCACTATGTTGGTTCGAAAAGACCACATGAGGGCCTCTAAAGCCATGCAACATAGGGTGAATAGTTTGGACAATATCGAAGTTCGTTATAATACTGAAGTTGATGAGGTTCTTGGTGAGCAAGTGGTTGAGGGTCTTAGAATGGTAAATAATCAAACAGGAGAGAAAGAAGATATTGAGATCACCGGACTTTTTATTGCAATTGGTCACAAACCAAATACCGATATATTTAAAGGACAATTGGATATGGATGAGACTGGGTATATTATTACCGAGGGAAAATCTACCAAGACCAACAAGCCAGGAGTTTTTGCAAGTGGCGATGTACAAGACAAAGAATATAGACAAGCTGTGACTGCTGCAGGTACAGGGTGTATGGCTGCTTTGGACGCTGAACGTTATCTAGCCTCAATTGAGAGTAAAGAAGCAGTGGTCTCTTAGTAATACAGTATATATAAAAAATAAAAAAGGCGCCTATGTAAGGCGCCTTTTTTATTGGAGTGCTAATTCAATTGTTAATCTATGCGTTTATAATTTTCAGATGAGGTTCTATTGCCCTCATCGTCTAAAGTTATTTGACTAAAAAAGTTGTCTTTTAAATCAAGTTCAAAAGTGAAATTCCTCATTGTATCTAAAGCTTTCATCATAGAATCGTCACCATATTCTATAACCTCAACCAGCGAGTTTTCCGTTATTTTATAGGAACCATAGCCAAATCTTCCATTTGGATCATCTGGAACATATCTTGTCCACATGATTTTTCCTTTGGAATACATTTTCACTTGTCTATATCCATCAGACTTTTCAAGGGTATCTGTGATGTCCTGCCCATCATAACTGTAAAAGCTTTGAAGTTCCCAAGCGCCTTCAATTGTATGCATTGTTTCCGGTTTTGGTGAGGCAAATTTTGTAGCAGAAATCAAAATTAGCATCAATAAAACCAATCCAAGTAGTTTTTTCATGGCAAAACGTTTTTAGAGTTAGTTTTTGTTTTCACTAATAAGGTACGATTTTTTTTGATAAATTGTTAATAAACAAGGGTTTGAAATACAGATTTCTCAATTTTTTCGATGAAAAGAGGCCTAGTTGAAAACTAGGCCTCGGTTAGATTGAGTTGGTCTATTAATTTTGATTTAAACAGACTGTAAACTTTTTGATTTGGTTCTAAAAATATTAGTATTTATGAACACTGCCAGAAACAGATTTTTTCTTTTGTACACTGGCATTTCCGGTATAGGAAATATCCGCTCCACTACTGGCGTCTGCAATTAACGATTCAGATACATTTACAGAAATGTCCGATCCACTACTGGCATCCGCATTACAGGTTTTTGTGGTGAGCTCCCGCGCTCTAATATCCGCTCCACTACTGGCATCGGCAAACAAAACGTCGGTTTTGCCGGCAATTTTAATATCGGCACCGCTACTGGCGTCTGCAGAAACTTCTGAAGCAACCAATTCTACATGCAAATCTGACCCGCTGCTTGCGTCCAATTCTATCTTTTCAGCTTCAATTACGTTTTGTACAATTAAATCAGCCCCACTTGAACTTTTTAAAGCGGTAATATCTGGAAGGGATACATAAATCTTTTTAGTGGCTCTTCCAATATTTTCAATTGCATGGATTCTAAGTTTACCATCTTTGATGTCCGTTCCAATTAAATCAATAATGTTTTCGTCCGCCTCAACAGATATTTTAAAATCTTGGTCTTGGGTTACAAATACATCTAAGCCTTCCGAAGCGGATACCACGGTAAAGTCTTCAGTAACTTTTCTACTTTCTTCTACTACTTCTCCATTTCCTCTTTTTCCGTCCCCAAAACTGAGGTCAAAGTTGCAGGAGGAGGCAAAGATTGCCATTAAAAATGCGATTGCGATTCTTGCTAGTGTTGTCATGATTGTTGTTTTAATGATTGATAAATTAGTGTCGTTTTAATTATTGATCAAATCTCGTGTTTACTATGATCATTCTTTAGTAAAGAATTCCCAATTGTTGAAAATCAATGCTCAATTGTCATTTTTTTCACCTGCTTTTATTTCAATACCATTTTCATCTATTTTCATTTTAAAAGCATCATCCCGGTCTTGAATATTAATATCAATACCATTCTCATCTATGATTATTTTTCCTTCATCATCATCTTCGTCCTCATCAATATCTAATTTTTCTGGACAGTTTTGGCATTCAAGCTCTCCATTTTCTCCCATCATCCAGATATAGCCCACAATTCCGCTTCTGTAATAATCTTGGTCATTTTTTACACCACGACCAATATATCCTCTTGCAGATTCTGCAAATTGTAAAACCTTTCCTTTGGGAACATATATAGTTGTTGTCACCTCTTGGTTTCTAGCCTTGTTAGAAGTAGCTGTGGTCAAAAATTCGTCTAATATGATTTCATTTTCAAACAACTCATATTCATAGTTGATTTGTTTGGCCCTTTCCCTTGCGGCAAGAGTTGTATTCCCATGAGAATCTTTTCTAACATTGATTTTTATAGATGAATCATCAGACTTTCTTATTTTAATATCTACATCATCAGAAACTAAAATTCTATTGTCATTTTCATCATACGTAAAGGTCATCCGTCCAAAATGAACATCTTCCATACCGTAATCTAATTCAGAGTCCTTCATTTTTATGAACAAAGTATCTGTTGGATTTTCCACAAGAACCTGGTCTTTAATGTTGACACTGCCCACATTGGCAAATTCTGCTGCTTGACGAACCCCCAAGGCAAACAATGTACCTATAGAAATTAACCAAAGCCCCAAAAGAGAAAACTTAGCTATATTTCCTATGGATTTTAGATTGTTCACCAGAATCTTCAATCCTAAATAAAGCAGGAAGAAAAAAGGAATGCCTACTGCAAAAAACAATAATATGGATACTACCCAAACTGGGGCGCCAGTTGTATTTACAATCTCATAGAAATCTACACCGGGAAGATGTATTGCATCAAAAATACCCAAGGTAAATGCACCTACAAACAATCCTATCAGTGTTGAAGCGCCTATAATGATCAATAGAATCCCTATGAACTTTCCAAATATTTTAAATAGGAACATGATTATATCCCCAATAGTGTCAAAAAAGGTCTTGGAGCTGCTTTTGACCTTGTTGCCTACTTTATCGTAGTCAACGTTTTTAACTTTATCCGCAACATCATCAAACCCCTCTTTAACCTTGCGTTCTATATTGCTGATGTTGATGGGCTCCCCCGTCATGTCCAATTTCTGGGAGGTTGTGGCAGCTTCTGGGACTAAAATCCATAGTAAGATGTATGCTACAAGTCCAAAACCTGTGAATACTGCCAACAGGATAAAAATAATTCGTATCCATAGGGCATCAAACCCTAAGTAATATTCTAAACCGGAACAAACACCACCAATATATTTTTGGTCCATGTCCCTATATAATTTTTTGGTCTTACGTGTTGTTGTATGTGTTTGGGATTTTCGAGGTTCATCCTCAAAAATATCCTCGTCAACCATGTAATCTTCTGGTTGCCCCATAATATTGATAACCGCATCCACTTCTTTTTGGGTAATGACCTGTCTGTCATTTTCCATTTTTTCCAAAAAGAGTTCAGCTACCCTTGCTTCAATATCTGCAATGATCTCATCGCTTCCTGCTGTACCTGAAAACGATCTTTTTATGGATTCAAGGTATCGCCTAAGCCTACTATACGCTTCATCATCTATATGAAAGAGTGTATTTGCTAGATTTATATTTACTGTCTTGTTCATTTTTGATTCTTATTTTGTGGTGGTTACCAGATTAACTGCATTTCTTAGTTCATCCCAGGTGCCGTTTAGTTCCTTGAGAAACAATTGTCCCGTTTCTGTAAGTGCGTAATATTTTCTAGGTGGTCCAGAAGTGGATTCTTCCCAACGGTAGTTGAGCAACCCTGCATTTTTTAACCTTGTTAATAGAGGGTAAATAGTACCTTCCACCACCAGCATCTTAGCGTCTTTTAAAGCTCCCAGAATTTCAGATGCATATTTGTCCTTATCCCGTAAGATAGAAAGAATGCAATACTCTAGAACCCCTTTGCGCATTTGTGCTTTTGTGTTTTCTATGTTCATAATGTCATGGTTCTTATAAATTAACTGTTCGTTTTTTGTTCCCGCCCGTTCCCTCTTTGATGAGAAGAGGGGTCGGGAACGTTTTTTGATTGATGATAGATTGATTGATGATTTTTCGTTTTTTGATTGATGAATAAACTCCTTTTTTCGGTTTGTTTTATTGTTGTAATTGATGGTCGTAACTCAGTTCTCTTTTAATTTTCCAATGCCCATCTTCTAAAATCCATACATGTATGAATTTGGCGACATCCCCTTTTTGGTATTCCTTCTGTTCGTTTAAAAATTCAAATGAATGAACTCCATGTTGAACGGCGCCGTACAATTTTCCCTGCTTATATAAGGGATAGACTTGTAAACTACCGGGAACTAAGATTCTTTTTGCGCGTTGAGGTTCGTTCCTGTCAATTTTGGCGCAATTTTCTCTGTTGGGTGCCAAAAAATTATTTCTTCCAACGGTAATCCCTCCTTTATCATGGTAAAACTCAAAATCTTCTGTAAACAACGATTCCATGGTCTCAACATCACATTGGTTAAAAGCTGCATCAAACAACGTACTGTCTTTTTCTTTTAAAGTCATGTATAACTCAGAACTTTCCGCCATCTGAGCATTTACGACAATGGTCATACCCATAAATAGCATTGCAGTTATTTTTTTTGACCAGTTCATTATTTGATGAATTTTATGGTAAATGGATATTTAAAAGTCTCTCCTTCATTGGTTCTAATGGTTGCCAAAATTGTATAAACGATATTAATGACCATTAACGCTACTTGTATTAATCCAGTGATGCCAGCTGGCCAAAAAAACCGTCCAAATCTAAAATCGTCACTACTAATGTGAATGTCTAGATTGTTAAGGTCACTTAAGCGATGCATTCCAAAAAAGTTTCCATCAAATAAGTCTGGTAAAAACCCAATAAAGAAAGGAATACTTATTAAACCTGCTACTACTGAATATAACAACATGCTTATTTGAAAATTGAGCGCTTGCTTACCATTATAATCCACAAACTTGTGTTCTTTTTTGTTTGCGGTCCATAAAATCAATGGTAAAATAAAATTACCAAAGGGTATAAAATACTTTGAAAAGGTAGAAGCGTGTATGATCGCTGACAAATTTCGTTCGTGTTTGGTTAATGATTCAGTCATGATTTTTTGATTGATGTTTATAAACAAATTTAGCTTACCTACTAGCTTACCATGCAAATATATATCTAAAAGATGGTACTATGCAAAACAAAGTACTATAATTTAACATATATTTAACAAATTGAATTAGCAGTTATTTTCCTTATTTTTAGCGAACCTAAATATGTATTATGGCTTCAAGTGCTAGTAAATTCAATGCTTTCACATTCTTTACCCTCCCTGCTGCATGGTGGTGTGGAGTACGTGTGAAACACATTGATAATAAAAAAGCGGTAACAACGGTTACTCACCGTTGGGTAAATCAAAACCCTTTTAAAAGTATGTTTTGGGCTGTTCAGGGCATGGCTGCAGAGCTGAGTACAGGTGCTATGGTCATCAACCAAATTAAGGACAGCGGAAAGAATATATCCATGTTGGTTTTGAATAACAACGGTAATTTTTCAAAAAAGGCGACTGGAAAAATCACGTTTACCTGCGAGGACGGACATTTAATCGAAGATGCCATCAAAAAAACAATTGAAACAGGAGAAGGGCAGACCATTTGGATGAAATCCGTTGGAGTCAACACAGATGGAGTAGTAGTTTCAACATTCAATTTTGAGTGGACGATTAGAGCTAAGGAATAAGATGAACCTTTTGGTTTCCAAAATTTTTGTTCAAGAGTCTTGAATGTAATCATTACTGTATTGGAGATTGTCCTAAATCGTTGGATTGATGCAGAACTTATTGCATAAGCCGTTGTTCGTCTAAACAATTTTCTTCACCTATTAAATAGATTACCTTTAATATAGAAGAAAAATAGACTATGTTTCCTTAGGGGTATTTGTACTTAGGGAATTCTTTCTGTGAAAATTACATTTATTTTTTTAAGAAACGATAATGAGGGAAAGCTACTTGATTATAATCTCTGCACAAATTTTATCCCTTGTTTTTTTGTCAACAATTCATAGTCAAATCAAAGAAAAAGAGATTGATTATTATAATTGGTTTGATGAAATAACAGGAGCTGAAAATTCTAACTTATACGAAGGAATCTTAAGCGTTGAAAAATATGCCACTTTGGATAAGAGTCATGAGTTTTTCATTTCATCTGAATATTTAAAAGGGAACATCGTTTATGATGAAGAGCCTTATTTTAACATTGATTTAAAATATGATATTTATGAAGATGAGGTATTGTTAGGTCTTAGAAGTAATTCCCAAATCTTGATGGTAAAGTTAGTAAAGGAAAGAATAGGTGAGTTTATTATTAATGAACGCAGATTTATTAGAGTAAATGATGGTGAAGACAGAAACCCAAATACATTAGGATTTCAAGAGGTACTTATGGAGACATCTTTTTTTACACTTTTAAAAAAACATAAAAAAATCAAATATACTCGTTACAAAAAGAGTAGAGTGTTCCACAAATTTGTTAGCAGTGATGAATATTATTTAGCGTATGAACATCACTTTTACAATATCAAAAACAAAAAGGATATTATCAGAATTTTTCCAGAGTATAGGGCTGAAACAAACAAACGTTCGTTGGAATCACTACGGAAAACGGATAAAGATAAGTATATGATTGATTTATTACATATTGTAGATAGCCGTTTAATATCAGATAAAAAAACACTACAATAGAATGAGGCTGGTAGTTGTTTTTTGTATATCCCTGAACTTTTATTGGGGTTTTGCGCAAAAGGATAGTGATACAATAACTTTATCTTTTGAGGGTGCGAGCTTGAAAGAAATAATAACGGATATTCAAGAAATTTCGGCTTATAAATTTTTCTATGTAGATGAATGGTTAGACTCGAACACAATATCAAGGAGTTATAATGGAGTTTCCTTAGTGTATGTATTGAACGATATTTTTGAGGATACGTCTATAAATTACCATATCATGCAAGGCCAAAAAGTTATATTGACGCAAGGAAGTGTTATTTACGATGAACTTCCTGAAGGCTTTTTTAGACTACCTCAAGGAGAGTCGTTGGACTCTTTATTTATATCAGATACTAAAACTATAGAGGTTCTCCCTATTCTGCGGATTAAAGAAGAGGAATTTACCCAAAATAAAATTGAAGTTGTAAGGATAGGAAAGGAAAACAGCAATAGTACAAACCGGTTGGCCACACTTACCGGTTATGCAATCAATACAAATACTAAAAACCCCATATCAGATTTGGCATTGGTTATTGGAGCAACTGACAAGGGAACAACCACTAATTCACAAGGGTTCTATTCCATTGAGATACCAATGGGCGTCCATACTATTGAAGTCAGCGCATTGGGTATCCATGGCGTACAAAAAAAAGTTATTGTATATGGTGATGGACAACTAAATTTTGAACTAGATGAAAGTTTTGAAGTTCTTGATGAAGTTGTTGTAGAAGCAAATAGAGATAGAAACATTGAACAAACCATAGGAGGTATTCTTAAAATCGAAGTTAAGGAAATAAAGAATATTCCCATGGTTTTAGGAGAAAGAGATATACTCAAGGTAGCGACCACACTCCCAGGAATTACCACAGCTGGCGAAGGAGCATCAGGATTTAATGTAAGGGGTGGAAACACAGATCAAAACCTTATTCTATTGGATCATGCCGTTTTATACAATCCCTCTCATTTTTTTGGGCTTTTTTCGGCAATCAACCCTTTTACATCCAATAGTGCGGATATATATAAGGGTAACATTCCTGCCGAATACGGAGGTAGATTATCATCTGTTTTTGATATACGAACTAAGGACGGGAATGACCAAAATTTTTCCGGTGAAGCCTCTATAGGTCCTATAACTAGTAATCTTACTCTGGAAACGCCGATTATCAAAGGAAAATCATCTTTTTTAATTGGGGGAAGAGCTACGTATTCAAAATGGATTCTAAAATCTCTAAAAGAAGAATCATTGAAAAACAGCGAAGCTTCCTTTTTTGATATTATAGGTAAGTATAAGCATAAAATAAATGAGAATAACGGCTTGAAGTTAATGGGGTACTATAGCAAAGACGCTTTTAATATTACCACAGATTCTCTTTATAGTTATAGTAATAGAGCATTTTCAATGGAATGGGAACACAAATTCAACGAAAGGAGCAGAGGGGCATTGATACTGACCAATAGCCAATATAAGTTTGATATTGAATTTAATGGTAATTCCGTGAATGATTTTAACCTTGGATATAGCATTGATGAAACAGAATTCAAATTAAAAATGAAATATCTACCGGAAAACACACATAGTTTTGATTATGGTTTTTCTGGTAAACTATATCGAGTGGAGCCTGGACAGATTGAACCGCTGGCAGGTGAGTCTGTTGTAGAACCTATAGTGCTTCCCAAAGAAAAAGGTCTAGAGACTGCGTTATTTATTTCAGACGATTTTGAAATAACCAAGAAATTATCTGTGAACGCTGGGTTTAGATATTCCCTTTATGCCGCGCTTGGAAAATCATTACAAAGAATATATGAGAATGGGATGCCCAGAAATGAAAACACCTTGGTAGAGACCCAAGAATTCGAGGAGAACGAGGTGATAAAAACATACGGAGGCCCTGAGGCCCGAGTTTCTGCGAGATATTTTCTTACTCCTGATTTATCTGTCAAAGCAAGTTATAACAATACCTACCAATATGTTCATACATTATCCAATAATACAACTGTGTCCCCAACGGATACTTGGAAGCTTTCCGACTTAAATATAAAGCCACAGCGTGCCAATCAATTTGCATTGGGTCTTCACAAAAACATAAATGAAAATGAATATGAACTAAGTTTGGAAGGCTATTACAAAAGATCTAATAATATTTTAGATTACAAGACTGGGGCAGATTTATTGTTGAATGAGATTGTGGAGACCAACGTACTTCAGGGACAAGGAAAATCATACGGTGCGGAATTTCTTGTAAGAAAAAATCATGGAAAACTTAATGGCTGGTTAGGCTATACCTATGCTCGCTCGTTAATACAGTTTGATGGAACGGCAGAAGAAGAGCAAATAAATAATGGGAACTTTTTCCCATCCAATTTTGATAAACCTCATGACATAAGCCTAGTAACAAATTATAAGTTTAATAAACGCTTTAGTCTTTCTGCTAATTTCGTGTACCAAACAGGAAGGCCAGTTACTTATCCTCTTGGTAACTATGTCTATGAAGGCATTGAGTATACATTTTATAGTGATAGAAATGGATTCCGGATTCCGGATTATTATCGATTAGATTTTAGTTTTAATATTGAAGGAAATCATAAGATTAAAAAATTTGCGCATAGCTTTTGGAATATTTCTATTTACAATGTATTGGGAAGAAATAATCCATATTCGGTATTTTTTGTTACGGAAGCTGGACAGATAAAGGCTTATAAAAGCTCAATTTTTTCTATTCCCATACCAACAATTACCTATAATTTTAAATTTTGACATTTTATAGAATGGCTTTTCAGGAAAGTAAAAGGAGATGTAGGACAATAGTTTTGATTTTGGCAGCATGTGCTATGAACAGTTGTGTAGAGTCCTTTGAACCTAAGACCGAAATTTTTGAAGATGCTTTAATCATTGAAGCCACAATAACAAATGAGGTCAAACAACAGGAAATCCTTTTAAACAGAGCGTTTCGCTTTGAGGAATTTGTTCCCGTTCCTGAAGAAAATGCTAGTGTTATTATCATTGATAATCTTCAAAATCAGTATTCCTTTCAAGAAATAACTCCCGGTAAATACCTTTCTGTATTAGATTTTGGGGCTGAAAAAGGTAGAAGCTATCAACTTTTGGTTACTACCAGTAGTGGTGTCGAATATGCTTCCGAGCCTACTTTTACACCTCAAACTTCAGAAATTCATGCATTAAAAGCCTCAAGAATAGACAATGAAGAGGAAGGAATGTCCATATTCGTTGAATATAATGCTTCACAGACCTCTACATACTATCGTTACAAATATGAAGAGACATACCAAATAATTCCTCCAGATTGGAATAGTCAAATGTTGGCATATGAAGGCCCCATAATCGTGGTCAAAGCCCGTGAACGGGACGAACAAATATGTTATAAAACAGATGTTTCTAAAAATATCATCTTAAATATCCCACAAGAGTCCAATGAGAATAATATACCTCGATTTCCTGTTAGGTTTGTTCAAAGAAGTAACTACATTATATCGCATAGGTATAGTATTTTGGTAAAGCAACTTGCAATTTCCGAAGAGTCCTATAATTATTTGGAAAAATTATCAGAGTCCAATCAGGATGAAAACGTATTTTCGCAGACACAGCCAGGTTTTTTTAGAGGAAACGTTTATTCAAAAAGTAACAGTGACGAGAGAGTTCTGGGTTTTTTTCACGTAGTATCTGAATCTTCGGAAAGGCTCTTTTTTAATTACCAAGATTTTTTTCCAGATGAACCGCTTCCTCCATATGTGGATTATTGTAATCCTTTTGTAGCCCGCTTGGAAACCCCTCAAGGAGTACCCAATATTCATGAATTGATTGCTGCAGATGCAATCAGGTATCATAGTACAGGCCCAAATTTCGGGGAATTTTTTGTAGTTCCCAGAATTTGTGGAGATTGTACGGTATTGGGAGCTATAACGGTACCCGATTTTTGGGAAGAATAGAAAAAATAGGCCTTATGACAAAAACAGTAGGTACATGGATTTTGTTTTTTACACTCTGCTTGTCAAATGGTTTTGGGCAGACTTCCTCTTTTACGAAAGGGAAGATAACCAATTCAAAAAACCTTTATAGAGAGAATATGTTCATCCATTACAATGCTCCTGTATTGTTGACTGGGGAATACCTTTACTACAGTATCTATTCCATAAATGCCAAAATGAAAGAGTTAAGCACGTTTAGTAAAATTGGCTATGTAGAATTGATTGGGGAAGATACTAATGTCATATTCAAGCATAAGATAAAATTAACAGATGGTCTTGGACAGGGAGAGTTTTTCATTCCAGTTACCGTATCTTCTGGCAGCTATAAACTTATTGGATATACCCAATGGATGAAAAACAGCGGAAAGAATTACTTTTTCCAAGCCGACATTGGTATTATAAATCCGTTTAAAAACAATCAGGAATCAATTTTAAAACATATTGAGATTGCCCAAATAAACACTGGTCCTGATTCGAATATTCCAGATGTTATAGGAGTAAGGGAAAATACTCCTCCTCTTTCATTAAAACCAAACAAGAAAATTTTTCAAAAGCGAAATCTGGCTCATTTAAATATAAATGTCCATGAAAAAAATATGATTCAAGGAAATTACTCTATTTCCATTCGAAAAATGGATTCTATTGAAGGACCTTTGACGCTCAATGCTCAAGAATACATTATATCTCAGGACAAGGAAAATATTGGTGATAAAAAAACTTTATCGGGCCAAATGTATTTGCCGGAACTGAGAGGAGAACTTATCTCAGGGAAGATTATACCTAAAGAAGCTAACTTTCCTTTGATTGAGGAAAAATTGGCCCTTTCGATACCTGGTGAACAATTTGTTCTCAAGCTTTCCAGAACTGATAAAAAAGGGGCATTTTATTTTAATCTAAACCAAGAATATAAAAATAGCCATGCTTCAATTCAAATTCTTGGAAAGAACAAGAATAATTATAGAATTCAACTTAATAAACAGTCTGCTGTTAATTACGACGATTTAATATTCAAAACTTTTACCATTACACCAAAAATGAAGAATTTGATTTTGGAAAGAAGCGTCTACAATCAAGTAGAAAATGCTTTTGCAGAAATGAAACCAGACACTATTCAGTATAAAGATGCAATTGTCCCAATTTACAGAAAGTTTTCCAATGTATACAATTTAGATGATTATACCCGATTTTCAACTATTAGAGAAACTGTTTCAGAGATCATAGAACATGTTTGGGTACAAAGGAGTACGGATGGAGAGGATGTATTTCAGGTTAGGGGGGACGAAGACACTACTGACTCTAACTTTTTGCCTTTAGTAACGGTAGACGGTATGTTGATACAAAATCATGGTGATGTAATTGATTTTAATGCTCGAAAACTAAAAAAAATAAGCATATCCAGAAGTGAATGTGTTATAAACTCGATAACGTATAAAGGAGTTATTGCTATAGAAACCATAGAAGGTGATTTTTTCGAAGGCTTTAAAAAAGACTATATTACTACAATAGAATTATTTCCGCCTTTAACAGCAAAAAAGTACTTTCATCAGGAATATAATGCGGAGACAAAGTCTACTACCCAACAAATACCGGATTTTAGGCAGCAATTACTTTGGTTGCCGCAATTGATATTGGAGAGTGATAAAACAAAAATTGATTTTTTTACGTCTGATGTTGCTGGTAAATATGAAATTTGTTTAGAGGGATTCACAAGTAAAGGAAATCCTATTTCTGTAAAGGAAACATTTATGGTAGAGTAATTCTTTCAGGTTAGGTGTATACCTATCAAACATCGTAAAACTTTACAAATACCATTGGAATAAATACAACTAGATTTTTACGCATATGTTGTAACAAAATAAGTATTCCACCAACAGATAAGTAAAACACTTAAAAACAAATCAAAAAATGAACGCACACGAAATCGACTATGAAATTTACGGAGAGGAAATGCAATATGTGGAGATTGAACTAGATCCACAAGAAGCAGTAGTTGCCGAAGCAGGTAGCTTTATGATGATGGATACCGATATAAAAATGGATACTATTTTCGGAGACGGCTCTGGCCAAGATTCTGGAGTATTAGGCAAATTGTTCTCTGCGGGAAAACGATTATTGACAGGTGAAAGTCTTTTTATGACTGCTTTTTTAAATATAGGGCAAGGTAAAAAGAAAGCAAGCTTTGCTTCACCATATCCTGGTAAAATACTTCCTATTGACCTATCAGAAAAAGGTGGAAAATTCATTTGTCAAAAAGATGCCTTTTTATGCGCTGCAAAAGGCGTTTCTGTAGGGATTGAATTCTCTAAACGCCTAGGTCGGGGTCTTTTTGGTGGTGAAGGCTTTATTATGCAAAAGTTGGAAGGTGATGGAATGGCCTTTGTCCATGCTGGTGGTACTATGGCAAAAAAAGAACTGGCAGCAGGTGAAGTATTAAAGGTGGATACAGGTTGTATTGTTGGTTTCTCACATACCGTAGATTATGATATTGAATTTGTTGGAGGCATAAAAAATACCGTTTTTGGAGGTGAAGGCCTGTTTTTTGCTACACTTAAAGGTCCAGGAACCGTTTATGTGCAATCACTACCGTTTAGCCGACTGGCAGGTAGGGTATTGGCTTCTATTCCAAGAGGTGGAAAGGACAAAGGAGAAGGCAGTATTCTGGGCGGGCTTGGAGACATTGTCATGGGAGATAATAGATTCTAGTTTTCTGTTGTCAGTTTTGAAGCAGTCAAGAATTGTAGATTTATAGGAAAGGAAATAGTTTTATTTTTAAGCCTTTCAATATATCTCAATGGATTTTCAAGACCTATTTAACTTTCTTACCGAATTACAACAAAACAATGCTAAAGAATGGATGGATACCAACCGTAAGTGGTACAAATCTCTTCGTGGGGATTTTATCCTTTGGTTGGATCGTCTGGATATGATCATGGCACAATTGGATGATGACTATTATCCCACTCCTGGTAAAAAGGGGATTAATAGAATCAATAATAATCTTATGTTCCATCCGCATAAACCCATTTACAAGGACCATTTTGGAGCAGGTTTGGATAAAGCTCCAAACTCAGCAGATTTTTATATTGAAGTAGGCGTAAAACAATGCCTATTGGCTGGGGGATTTTGGCGTCCAGACCCTAAGACATTGAGAAGTATTCGTGAAGGAATAGATTACAATGGGGAAGAACTACTGGAAATCATAGAAAAACCGTCTTTTAAAAAATTGTTTGGTGGGCTTTATGAGGATGAAAAATTGACCAATGCGCCCAAAGGGTTTACCAATAACCATCCACATATTCAATTGCTTAGAAACAAAACCTTTGCAGTGGAACACCAAATGGAGATGAGTGAGGTGTTAAGAGATGATTTTGAAGAAAAAATTAAAGTAGTTTATTTGGAGATGCTTCCTTTCCGACGATATTTGAACAACGCAGCAACAGTTTAGTCCAGATTATGAAATACGGGAAGGTTAGGAATATTAAAAAGGAATTACTATCAGACAATTGGTATTCCTTACATAAGGTCACTTTTGAATATCAGAGAGAAGATGGCGAATGGGAAACCCAAATACGAGAAGCTTACGACCGCGGAAATGGTGCAGTGATTCTTTTATATAACAAGGAAAAAGGTTCGGTAATCTTAACCAGACAGTTTAGAATGCCTACCTATTTAAATGGTAATGAAGGTGGGATGATGGTTGAAGCCTGTGCAGGAATTTTAGAAAAAGAGAATGCAGAGCAAACCATTATCATGGAAGTGGAAGAAGAAACGGGTTATAAAATCACCGAGGTTCAAAAAGTATTTGAGTCGTATATGTCACCAGGGTCGGTTACTGAGGTGCTGTATTTTTTTATTGGACAATATGAGGCAAACATGAAGGTCAGCGAAGGAGGCGGTGCTGAAGATGAGACCGAAAACATAGAAGTTTTGGAAATGACTTTTCAAAAAGCGCAGCAAATGATGTCTAACGGAGAAATTAAAGATGCAAAAACCATTATGCTGCTTCAGTATGCTCAGATAAATGGGTTATTTGGTTGAATTTTTAACGACCAAGGGTGTATGGAAATCAAAAGAGTTGCCTTAGGTGGTGGGTGTCATTGGTGCACCGAAGCTGTTTTTTTGTCTCTATACGGGGTTAATAAAGTGGAACAAGGATTTGTTTCTCAAAAAGGAGGAGAAAGTTCTTTTTCCGAAGCAATAATAGTGACGTATGACCCTTTAGAAATTTCCTTAAAGGATTTAATTGAAATTCACCTACATACCCATCAAAGTACTTCTGAACATTCATTTAGACACAAGTATCGTTCTGCAGTCTATGTTTTTTCCGAAAAAGACTTCGATGAATCTAATAGGATTTTGAAAGTATTGCAGGCGGACTTCAGCAAAAATCTGATTACAAAAACATTTTACTTCAAAGCATTCAAACCTTCGGACGAACAGTTTCACAATTACTATTATTCAAATCCTGAAAAGCCGTTTTGCAAATCATATATAGACCCTAAACTAAAGGTGCTCATGACCAAATATTCAAGGTTCATGAAAAACATCACTGATGAAATATTCCTTAAGGGGCAGTAGTTTCAAATCATGTATTTGTGCTTTAGGATGCACTATCCATTCGTTAAGAATAAGCCAAATGATGTCATATTTTTATAACAGAAGTATCATGATAGAAATATAAATAGTTATAAATATTTGATTTTCAATTACTTACAACTAATGCACCTCTTTTTCACGTTAGCTTACACAAATTGCAAGTTGTAAGTAAGAAAGTTTACCTCCGTACTTATCACCAGTTAAAAGCTACAAATAATTTTTGCTTTTAAGATTAAAGAAGGTTTGGCCAAATCTTTTCAAATGAATAAAAAAGGATGCAAAATGTTTGATCCATGTTTATCTCTAAACAATCTTGGGATAAACTATTAAATCAATATGATGTAGCCAATAATTAAACACTTTAACCCTTTTAAAATTTAATAATGAAAACTTCTAAACTTCCTTTATTTATGATTTTGGCCATGTCTTTGATTTTGGCCTCCTGTAGCTCCGACGATTTTGTTGGTAACTCAGATGATGTGGACCCTGGTGATGACCAAGGTAATACAGATACTTTTGTTGGTGCGGTGTATGCCATGACAAACGGAGATGGACAGATTGTTGGTACAAATGTTCAAGGACCAAATACCATTATTGCTTATGGAAGAGATGAGAATGGGGCATTAACGCCCATTGGACCTTTTGCTACAAATGGAAATGGTGGTGATTATGATGGTGGTGAAGGATTAGATCCTCTAATTTCTGCTTACGCATTGACCAAAACAGACAATAACGAAAATCTTCTTGCTGTAAATGCAGGGAGCAATACCATTACTTCTTTTAATATTCAAGATGACTATTCACTTGAGATAGCAGGCACTCCACAGCCAACTGGGGCTTTAGGCCCAAATAGTATTGCTTTTTCTGAAAGAGATGCCGATGGGGCAAAAGGCATTGTTTATGTATCGAATATTACTCGCGCTGAATTTTTGTTAGGCGGTGAGCCCATGCATCAAGGAACAGTGACTGGTTTTTGGTTGTTAGATGATGGTTCTTTAAGTCCAATTGCTGGTTCTACAAGAGATTTGGTAGTTAGACCATCTGCAATACAGTTTTCGCCTGACGGTAACTGGCTGGTAGTTACCTCAATCAATTCAGGTGCTGCGGCTCTTGGTTCTGGAAGCGAAGATGAAGTAACTGTTTATAATGTTGGTAATGGTGGGTTGTTGAGTGATACACCATGGGGTACGGCAACGTCAACATTTAGAGATAATGCCGAAGGAAGAAATTTGCCTTCTGCAATTGGGTTCCAAATTGTTAGTGATAATTATGTTGTGGTTACCGAGGCCAGAGAGTTTCAGCCAGATGGAACGCCACCAGCATTCCCTGCATTGCAAGATGGTTCGGTTTCAACATGGCAAATTCAATCAAACGGGAGTTTGACACCAATAAGTTTGGATGTGGCTTCCGGAGAAAATAATACAGGAAGAACGGCGTGTTGGTTAGATTTTACAGCTGATGGTAACACGTTCTTTGTATCTAACGCTATTGAGGCTGGTTTGGCGGCTTATAGTTTTAATAATGGGGTGGTTGAATTGATAGACCAAACAGCTGCTCAAGGTCAAGGGACCGGAGGTGCAGATAACGGCCCTGATGCTTTTGCGGTTACCGAAGGTTGGATTGATATGTGGATTACAGACGACGGAGCATATTTGTATCAGTTGTTTGGTTTGGATGGAACTATTGGGATTTATCGTGTAAATGGTCAAAGTTTGGAATTTGTTGGAGAAGAATCTGGAAACCTTCCAGATACCAATACCCAAGGAATAGTGGCTATTTAACAATTCTGTTTTTAAGTTGTTTTGTTTGATGGAATCGAGAGAAGCTGCCTTCTCTCGGTTCTTTTTTGGTTAATATTTTTCGCGAAGTAGATTGAGAACTGATTCAATCTCTAGACGTATTTGAGATGTAGACACTGTAAAATGATTGTTCATAAAACTAAAAATCAAAATTTTTCCAGATTTTGTTTTTAGATAACCACTTAAATTATAATTGTTGCCCAGAGAACCCGATTTCGCAAAAATGTAAGGCGCAATATTCGAGTTTTTCCAAGTTGCAATTGTCCCAGAAGAATCCCACATAGGGAAAATTCGAAACAAGCGTTCTTCTGGTATCTCTTCATATATTTTTTGAAGTATTTGGGTCATTGACCTTGGAGTGAACAGATTGTACCTTGATAGTCCAGAACCATCGACCCACCTTGGCTTGTGTTCTAAATCAGTCAATTCGTTTTCCAGCATATATGTTATACTGGTTTGCGTACTCAATGTATCAGATAGGGTAGAAGAACCAACCATCAATAACTGCTCTGCTAGAAAATTATCACTTTCATAGAGCATTTGCTTATAAATGGAATCGGAGGCTATTCCGTAAAGCACTTTTTTTTCTTCCGTAGGAAAACTGTCAAGGAGCATTACATTTTTTTTCAAAACTTGCTCCAGTAGTTTCTTTGTAAATGCATTACTAGTTATAAAAGGTACTTGCAAGGTATCTTGGTTATTGGGTTTTATATAGAATTGGTTTGTAAACTCTTCCCTTTGTTTAGGTTTATCTTGAATGGAAACCTTATCCAATAAAAAATGAGGAGATGCTTTTAATTCACCATTGTTTGAAATGGTAGCAACATTCCCATAAAGCGGAAGTGTATTTTTTTGGGGTGAAAAATAAGTGTCATAATCTTCCCATGCCCATCCAGGACCAAACCTATTCTCTTCAGAATTATTAAGGTGCAGGGCAAGATGGTCATATTTTTTAAGCAAGGTGATTCCTGTACTATCCATAAAATAGGGATGAAGCCACGCAGGGTCTCCAGTGCCTTCTGCATAAAGGGTATCATTTTGAATACTATATTTTAAGGTGGGAATCTTTTTTGGCAGCAGTTTTAGGCCGGTATACAGGGTAACCACTTTTACATTACTTGCTGGGGTAAAGTATCTATCACCATTGGTATTATAAATGGTCTCAGTTGTCTTGGAATCGACTACAACTAAACCATGAAAAGAATTTTTTAAGTCTCCGTTATTTAGCCTGGAATCAAATTTAGATAGATGAGACGAAGCACAGCCAAAAAGAAAGAAAAATCCTATAAACACTACAATAGGAAAATATTTAATACGCTGATTATATGGGTTGTACATATTTACTGTTTATCGAATTTAACACGAAATTATTTAATTTTTAACGGCAATTTGACGCATTTGTGCATGATTTTTCTTAATTTAGATGACAACCTTTTAATCCAATATAATCAAATTTCTATGCCCAGAGCAATGTTAGATTACACCAAAACTATTTTACAAAAAGTTAGTTTTGATGCTAAACTATTCGCAAAAGAATTACAGAAAGCTGTTTCAAGGTTATTACCAAGTGAAATTGAAGAACTCAAAATCTGGTTAGAATATTTTATTTTAGACAAGCCAGAATTGCATCCCACATTAATTTTAATAAAAGCATAAAAATAAGAGCCGCTCAAGCGGCTCTTTTCATTTTAACTATCCACTAAAGGTTAATTTTTACCGAGTGGACTAATTATTTTCACGTCTTGAAAAGCTATGGCACCTCTCACAATGCCAGAGATTACTTCTTTCAATGCCTCTGTAATTTGAATTTTAAGTTCGCTCTTATGATAAATTAAACTTATCTCACGAGCTGGAGAAGGGTTTTTGAAGGGCCTTAAATATTGCTTTTTCTTCTGTTCTAAATCTAACGTATTTAGATATGGGAGCAGTGTCATTCCCATACCTTCATCTGCCAAACTGACTAGCGTTTCAAAACTGCCACTTTCAATTTTAAATTGCTCATCGTGAAGATTCTTAGGGGATTTGCAAAGATTTATTACACCATCCCTAAAACAATGTCCGTCTTGTAATAAAAGGATATCATTAACATCTAAATCTTCAGTGGTCAACTGATTCAGTGATGACAAACGATGGCTCTTAGGCACATAACCTACAAATGGTTCATAATAAAGAGGACGTTCTTTAATAAATTCAATTTCTAATGGGGTAGCCGCTATTGCAGCGTCTAAATGTCCATCCAAAATGTTTCGTATTAAGGTATCTGTTGATTGTTCTTTAATAATGAGATTTACCTTAGGATACTTTTTTATAAAAGTGTTCAAAAACATGGGAAGTAATGTGGGCATAACCGTGGGTATAATACCTATGGTATAATCTCCCCCAATAAACCCTTTGTCTTGGTCAACTATGTCTTTAATCCGTTCAGCTTCAGCTACAATGTTTTTGGCTTGAGCTACTATTTTTTTTCCCACCTCAGTAATGGAAATGGGTTTTTTACTTCGATCAAATATTAAAATATCAAGCTCATCCTCAAGCTTTTGTACCTGCATGCTTAATGTAGGTTGAGTAACAAAACTCTTTTCCGCAGCAAGAGTGAAATTTTTGTATTCTGCAACAGCCAAAACATACTGTAATTGGGTTATAGTCATCAATTATAAATTAGTGATATAAAAATATGAAAAACTATCAGTTTAATCTATAATGGACTAAGGAAAGATATTTGGTCTTCAATAGAAAGATGAAGTAGAAAAAAAATCAACGATGCCAATGGTTAAATTGCAAATCTTTATATTTATTTAATACCGAACCATTACAACCAAGAGGATAGTTATGTGGTTGAGTTGTTTGATAGTATTGGTTTAAAATGGTTAGTAAACAAGTAACTAAATGTAACGTTTAATGGGCATAGGACAAAATGAAAAGGGCTTGCCAATGGCAAGCCCTTTATTTGATTGATGAATTATTGTGTGTTAGAATCTAATTTCAAATTCTAAATCTTCTCCATTAGTTTCAAATTTTGCTGTTGAAAAATTAGGTGGTCCAGAGGACATTGCATTACCAGATAGTCCGTAGCTTTCTTTTGGCATTCCGTTTTCCTCAAAATCCATTCTACGATTTTCATTCACATCATGTAGCGCCATGATTGCATAGGTGCCTTGAGGTACATTTTCAAAAGTGAAGGATACAGCTCCGTTTTCAATAGTACCTTCTAAATTCTGGATACCAGGCCCTTTCATAAATGTATCGGCAGTATGCAGACTGACCATTACCTTACCTTCATTACTGGTAATATTGTTAATAGCAACTTTGATGTTGGTACTGGTGGCTTCTTGTGCGTTACTTAAAAAGCTTACTAGGATAAGAGCTAACGTTAGTGTTACAGTTTTCATAATGATTGTTTTTGATGTTATTGATACCCCAAATCTCCTACAAAGCTGTTTGTTTCAAAATTTCAATCTACCGAAGTGTCATTTTTTTGGACTGAATTGTGATTTAAAAATGGATGAACAATTCATCATTAAAAATCCACAGTTGAGCATTGTTGATTGGTGCGGCAAAACACATAGGGGCATTTTTGTGGCATCAAATAACGAACAGTCATGAAAAACCAACTTTTTTTACTTATCACTTTATTTAATTTCAGTTTTTTAGTAGCACAAACAACAGTTTCAGGAGTTGTCACAGATTCAAAGAATAATCCAATTGCAGGAGCCAATGTATATTTAGAAGGTACTTATGATGGAGCCTCTACTGATGAGAATGGTAAGTTCAATTTTGAAAGCACAGAAACGGGAACTCAAACTTTAGTAGTTTCTATGTTATCTTATGACCCCCATTATGAAATTGGTGATATCACCTATTTTAAAGATATCAAAATCAGTTTAGTAGAATCGATAAATGCTTTGACCGGAGTAACTTTGACCGCTGGTACTTTTGAGGCTGGTGATAATTCCAAAGTCTCTGTATTAAAACCATTGGATATTGTTACAACTGCCGGTGCTGTTGGTGATTTTGTGGCGGCATTACAAACTTTACCGGGTACAACATCTGTAAATGAGGACGGAAGACTTTTTGTTCGTGGTGGTGAAGCAGGGGAGACCCAGGTGTTTATAGATGGCTTACGGGTTTTTCAACCGTTTAATGCAACGGCTAACAATATTCCAACAAGGGGACGGTTTTCCCCATTCCTTTTCAAGGGAATTACTTTTAGTACAGGGGGCTACTCGGCAGAATATGGGCAAGCATTATCCAGTGTGTTGTTATTGAATACAACAGATGTTCCCGTTCAAGAAAAGACAGATATTTCCATTATGTCTGTTGGCGGGGGACTCGGGCATACAAAAATTTGGGGCGATCAGTCTTTAAGCATAAATACATCTTACATAAATCTTGCACCTTATGAGTCCCTTATACCTTCTAACCAAGGGGTAAGGTGGAATAGCCCTTATGAGTCCTTAGCTGGGGAAGCTGTATTTAGAAGCAAGGGGGATAAAAGTATGTTTAAACTCTATTCAGGTTTTAACTATGCCAATTTGGATATAGAGCAGGAGGATATCAATTTTGAAGATTTTGTACAGTTTAAATTGAAGAATAACAACCTATATTTTAATTCATCATATAAGTACTTTTTTGAAAATGATTGGAGCTTGACTTCAGGAGCCGCTGTTTCCTGGGATACCAATGACATTGGGTTACAACAAGATAATATTGACACTAAAGAAACGGCTTCCCATATAAAGGTTAAGGCCAAAAAAATCTTTAGCAGTAGATTTAATCTGAATTTTGGTTCGGAGTTTTTTATAACTAACTATGATGAGACATTTAGTGCTCCTGATGGTTTTGTTTTTGAGAGCAATTATGAAGACAAGCTATGGGCTGGGTTTGCTGAAACAGACATCTTTTTAAGCAACCAGTTTGCCATGAAGTTAGGAATAAGAGGAGAGCACAGTTCATTGCTTGAAGATTTTACAATTTCACCTCGAGTGTCTCTAGCATATAAACCTGGTGACAAGGGCCAATTTTCATTGGCGTATGGCGACTTTTATCAAAACCCATTAACTGAGGTTGTCAAGTTTGGCCAACCTGTAGGTTCTGAAAAAACATCACACTATATCTTAAACTATCAATACGTTGGAGATGGTAAAACTTTTAGGGCCGAGACCTATTATAAGGATTATGATAATTTGATAAAGTATGACACGGAGTTACCACAGTTCGATTCCTCTTTTGAGAATTCAGGTAGTGGATATGCAGCTGGGTTGGATATATTCTGGAGAGATAACAAAAGCATTAAGTCCTTGGATTACTGGGTTTCCTATTCCTATTTGAACACTGAGAGGGATTATAGGAACTTTGAAGAAAGAGCGACTCCTAATTTTGCACCAAAGCATAATTTATCTATTGTTACTAAATATTGGGTAGAAAAATTAAGGTCACAAGTAGGGCTTTCATATTCTTATGGCTCAGGAAGACCTTATAACAACCCAAATACACCAGAGTTTTTGGCGGAAAAGACCAAGGCCTTCAATAATGTAAGCTTCAATTGGGCATATTTGATCGATCAACAAAAGATCCTCTATTTTTCCGTGAACAATGTTTTAGGGTTCAACAACATCAATAACTATCAATACGCAAACACTCCAAATATGGATGGCGTTTTTGATAGACAGACTATTAGACCGGCCGCAGACAGCTTCTTTTTTGTAGGTTTCTTTTGGACTATAAGTAATGACGGTAAAAGTAATCAGTTAGATAACCTTTAGTCCAAAACTAGATTTACTTCTGCATTTTTAGATAATAATCCGCAGAGTGTTTTCCAGACCCATAGACCAAGAAAAAAATGCACACTAATAATGCGATAGTGGCCAAAATTAAGTTCGAAGTGTTCATTTCTCCCAGGAAATTGGTTAAAACAGCACCAAATAAAATAGGTAACTGGGCAAAAACCGCCCATCTGGTCAATAAACCAACAACAATTAAAAAACCACCTAGAAAATGAGCAGGTGCTATATAGTGCAAAAGAATCATACCACCTGGCATTTCTTGGAATGGCCTTACCACCTCGGCCATCTGTTCATGATTGGTCATAAATTCCACTCCCTTTAAAAAAAGAAAAACTCCAAGGGCAACACGTACTAAATCCAGAGGATAATATGTATGAGAGTTGGCCCATTTGTTCAAATTCTTTACTGTTCCCATGGCTAAAAAATTTACAAAGTGAATTTTATAATATACTCATTTTTAATGAGATATGAAAATTATATACTTATAATTAATGTGGAGATTTATGCTGATGCGAATGCTAAAATGAATGTAATGAGCACAAACTTTTTATATACTACCTTTAATCAGCATGCTACATCCTAAATATATTAGATATGGTAAGCAGGCAATGTTATTTGCCTGTATTTGGTTGTTGTTTGGCTTTGTCTATAGTATGATAGAGCAAGGGATTCTTGGTAGTTTGGATTATTATCCATCTACAAGAAACCGGTACGATTTTAAGAGCTCCCTTATATATTCAAGTTTTGGAAGTTTTCTTATTGGGTTTGTTCACGGTTGGGTAGAAGTATCTTGGTTGAACAAAAAATTTAGCAACACCCCGCTTTGGGTCAAAATTGTACTAAAAACTTCATTTTACTTGCTCTTTATCATTTTGTTTCTTAGCATATTGTCCTTGGCAATAAATTCAAATCGCTTTGAAGCCTCACCACTTAGTCCAGAAGTATTGCAAAGTCTCTGGCTTTTTATTGGTAATTTCTCTTTTTGGAGTGTGGTAATTTTTATTGCATTCGGTTTAACTGTTGCAATGCTTTTTGCGGAACTGGCTTCATACTTGGGGGGCAATGTTTTCCTAAACTTTCTATTTGGAAAATACCATACACCTAAAAAGGAAACCAGAATTTTCATGTTTTTAGATATGAAATCTTCCACTACCATTGCGGAAAAAATAGGCCATGCCAAATATTTTGAATTATTGAAGGATTGCTATGCAGATATGTCTAATGCTATCTTGGAGACTTCAGGAGAAATCTATCAATATGTGGGTGACGAAATTGTAGTCTCTTGGCCCGAAAAAGTAGGACTGTACAAAAATAATTGTATAGAATGCTTCTCTCTTATATCACATACTTTTGAAGAAAGAAAAGCCTATTACATGAAAAAATACAGAGATGCACCGTTATTTAAAGCAGGGTTTCATGTGGGATTAGTGACTACTGGAGAAATTGGAATTGTAAAAAAGGAAATTATCTATACAGGAGATGTTTTAAACACTACAGCTAGGATACAAGGAGAATGTAATACTTATAAAACAGTGGTTTTGGTTTCTGAGCAACTAGTAATAAAATTAGATAACGATGAATCTTTTCAGTTTAACAAAATTGCCAAATTACTATTGCGCGGTAAAAAGGAGCTGATTCAGCTGTATACTATAAATTAAACTACAAATCCAATTCCATTTGAATATCGCTTCGCTCATAAGGGGAAGTGGCTCCAACAATTTCGGTAAACCCCAATTTATGATACAGACTAATCGCAGGCTTTAACACTCTATTACTTTCCAAGTATATTCTTTTTGCTCCTAAGGATTTTGCTTTTTCAATGATATGGTTGCCCAGTAGCTTTCCTATCCCATTCCCTTGAGCTTTTGGAGAAACTCCCATTTTTGCCAGTTCATAATCAAATCCTTCATGTGTACTTTTTATTAAAGCGCATACACCAACGGCCTCATCATTATGCAAGGCGACTGCGATGTAACCTCCCTTGTCCAAAATGTATTCTTTGGGATGGTTGAGCGAAATTTGGTCCATTTCCTCCATCTTAAAGTATTTGGTTATCCATTCTTCATTTAAAGTTTTAAATGCAGTGCTATAAACTTCAGAAAAGGGAACTATTTTAGGTAACCCACTCATAATATGTGGCAAAAAAATGGTTATGAAGAACAAAAATAGGGAGAAATCAAGAAGAATTTGTTGGAAAGTAAATCTATCAAGAATACTTTTTTAGAAGAAAACAGCCAATTTTTTTTGATTAATTACGTTTATAATCAGGCAAACCCTGTGTTTTAACGATAAAATTGGGTTTTTGCCGATAAAAAACGTATTATTACATTAAAGTTAATAGTAAAACTCTTACAAGCATCCCAAATCTTGCTAATGAGACTAGACATAAAAAACATACCTGGTTCCCTCAGGTTATTTAACCTACAAACACCATTTAGCTATGGACGTAAAACTACCCCTATTTTGCAAAGCCATCAGTCTGTTCCGTTTTGAACGGATTTTCTATCTTATTATACCATGTTTGTTTTTCGGCGAAGTAACTGCGCAGGAGAACAATCCGTATGTCAGCTATGATGTGCCTTTCCAGAACTTATTAAAATTCAATAGGTTTTTGATTAATCCTACTTTCTCTGCAGTAAGAGAGGATAAGTCATATGTAAACCTTTTTCATAGAAGTCAAGGTTCTGATTTTAACGACAACAACCAAAATTACTTTTTAAGCTATAGTGGTAAGATTAATGACCGCGTTGGTTTGGGAGTAAGCCTCTATAATCAACAAGAAGGTGTTATTTCTAATCTGGGCGTTATGGCCAACTATTCTCATGGTATTCAATTAGGTCAAAAAAGCAACCTTAGCTTTGGGGTTAACATTCCTTACTATGTAAGTAGTTTTGATCCAGATAGGGCTATTGCTTTGGATGATGACCCTTTGTTGAACGATGCAACACAGAATTCCATTATATCATTTCAGCCAGGACTTAATCTTTCTTTAGGAAAGTTTGATTTTGGGATATTTGCGCAAAATTTAGTTGATTACAACATTAAATCTGGAAAATCCTTGACCGATTTTAACGAAAAGACGTTTTCGGGACATATCCAATTTGCCCATGAGTTTGAAAACGGTGCTGGGGTTTTTGAAGATGGAAGATTACTTCCTCTGGCAAGAGCTCGGTTTGAAGGGGATGAAGACCCAATTTTTGGAGGAGGTCTTATTTTGGATTTGCCCAAATTGGGATGGATTCAAGGTGGGTACGACCAGTTGTATGGAGCTTCCGCGGGAACAGGGTTTAATTTGAACAGAAGACTTTCATTCGGTTACAATTTTGAAAAGAACTTAAATAACAATCTTATTGATTTAGGGGTAACCCATGAGATTTCCATTGCATTCTCTTTTGTTCCGTCACTCACAAGAAACACTTTAGCTTCTAATGAGGAAGGGTCTACACAGAAACCTATAGAAGGAACTTTTGTGGCTGATATCAAGGAGAGTAAAAAATCAAAAAAGAACAAACTGAATGCTGAAACTACGCTAAGGCCAACAAATAAGGAAGATTTAGCTTTTTGGGAAGAGCAGGTTAAAACCTTAAAAGCGCAGCAAGATGATAACTACGCAGTAATCAGTGAATTGATTTTTAAAATGGATTCATTGGAACAAAATAGACAGCGCGATTTAGAAAAACGTTTTGAAATGGTGATGCGTATGGTAAAGCGCAAGACGGATAGCGACTTACCTGATATTGAGGCCAACGCGCAAAAATTGTATTTGGCAAAAAATGAGGATTTAGATTCCATTGCCAAAACTTTTGAAACAACGAGTTTGGCCGAAAATTCAAACACCAAAAAAATACAACGGAAGACAGAGAAGAAGAAAGAGAACGGAGCTTTTACAGGAGGAGCCTTTAAACCAATTGAAAAATTCATCAATTTAGATGGAGTGGGAAAAGGACATTACATTGTAGCTAACGTTTTTAAAAATGAACGTTACCTAAAAAGCTTCATGGAAAAACTTAAAGCCAAAGGCTTAAATGTAGAATCATTCAAAAACCCTGATAACAATCTAAATTATGTGTATCTGGCAAAATATCAAGAAAACGAAGATGCCTATGCTGCTTACCGTTCACAAATGAAAGGTAAGTATACAGACGAAATTTGGATTATGCATGTAGATAACCCACGCTATTCTAACTGGGCAGATACTAAGTATCAAGACAATGAGTAATTAATTTTTCAGTCTTTGGAATCACCCATCTTTTGTGCAATCGCTTGACTACCCACATCTTGTCTCTCTGCAAGTTCCGAAGCGATTTTGGGATGGTCTTCAACCCGTGTTTGCGAAAGTTTAAATGCAGCTTGAATATCAGTGATTTCAATCTGAAAACCTATTATTCCTTTAACCTGTCTTAGGGTTTTAGGAGACATATCATGAAGGGAAATAGGATTTTTAGAGCCCTTTTCATACTTATCCACCAATTTGTGAAGAGATGCCATGGTTTCGTCTTCGTCAAGAATTTTCAATTTTCCATATACATGCACAGCTATATAATTCCAAGTAGGCACTTCCTCTTCCTTATACCAAGAAGAAGATACATAAGCATGAGGACCATTAAAAATACATAGGACTTCCGTACTAGCATCAAAAGATTTTCCTTGAGGGTTAGCTTTAGCTATATGACCCACCAGAATATCTTTTCCCTTATTGTCTTTATCCAGTTCCAAAGGAATATGGGAAGCCCAAGGTTTTGCATCAACTTGGTTTACCAAAATACCAAAACTGTTATGAAGCAGGAAATCTTTGACTTCTGTTAAGTTTTCGTTTTTATAATAATGGGGAATGTACATTTTGGAAATTTAATTTTAGAAAACACTATGGTCTTCATGCATTGGCATGAAATTGTATATGACTAGAAAAATAGTTTTCGAATTTATTTGAAAACCGTTTATTTGGTTATTCAGTTTTTTTATACTTCTCAAACCAAGCCAAAATACTGGCAATCTTTGCAATAAGATTACTTGGTTTATTTGCAATACCGTGAGAAGCACCTGGAATACGAACCATTGCGGTTTCCACACCCTCAAGTTTTAAGGCAGTATAAAACTGTTCTGACTCAGCAATTGGAGTTCTATAATCTTCTTCACCAGTGAGCAACATAGTCGGCGTTGTAACATTGGCCACATAGGATAGGGGAGAACGTCTAAAATAGTTCTCTGGATCCTCCCAAGGCTTTTTACCAAACCAATATTTAGAGAAAAAAGCAGCGCCATCCGCATAAAGAACAAAGCTTGTCCAGTTAATTACCGGTTTAGCCACTACAGCTGCTTTAAAGCGATCTGTTTTACCAACAATCCATGCTGTTAATACGCCACCACCGCTACCACCGGTAACAAAAAGGTTTTTGTCGTCTATGTAGCCTTTTTTAATTACTGCATCTACACCGGACATTAAATCTTCGTAATCGTGGTTAGGATAATCATGGTGTATCAAGTTGCCAAACTCTTCACCATAACTCGTACTCCCTCTTGGATTACTATATAGCACTACATAACCTGCTGCTGCGTACGCTTGGATTTCTGCTGAGTATACGGAACCATAACTAGCAAAGGGACCTCCATGAATTTCTAAAATGAAAGGATGCTTTTTAGAAGGGTCAAAATTAGGTGGTGTTACAACCCAACCTTGAATTTTCCTTTGGTCATAAGACGACTCCCACCAGATTTCTTCTACATTCCCCAAATTTTTAAATGAGAATAAATCGTCATTGACAAAAGTGATTCTTTTGGAACCTTTTTTGTCGTAAATTCCTAAATCAGCTGGGTGTTTCGTGCCACCTAAGGTATATGCTAATCTATCTGTGCTAGAAACAGTATATGTGGCTGCGTTATATGGTCTACCTAAAGACAATCCTCCCAAGCCCTCAACTTTGTCGGTGACGGATCCAGAAAGGGTCATATGGCCAATTTTAGTATCCCCTTTATCATCATATTGAAAATAGAGGCCTTTTCCGTCTTTTGCCCATTGAATATTAGCAATGTTTCTATCAAAACCATTGGATATTTGCTTGGAATTACCTCCTGTAACATCCATGACATATAGTTCATTTAGTTGATATCCTTGCAATTTATCATCAAGGCCCAAATAAGCAATTTTTGTTCCATTAGGTGATAAGGCAGGTGATTGGTCCGGGCCATATCTATTGGTAAGTGCCGTTACTTTATTATCTGCCAAATTCAACTCATATATCTCACTATTGTTTGGTTCAAAAGCTTCATCAGGATTAAAATTAGCCGAAAAATATAGTTTGCTACCATCTTTTGACCAAATTGGTTTGCCGTGGTCATAAGCTGTGCTTGTCAATTGTTTGGGAGTACCTCCAGTTATTGGTAGTGTAAAGAGCTGCATGTTCCCTCCTTTGATATAACCTTGACCATCTCCACGGTAATTTAGTTTGTCAATATAAGTGGGAGGCTTGTTCCATTTAGCACCTTCAGGTTTTGCGGGCATTTTCACTATAGATTCTTCTTTTTTTGGCACGAACATGTTGAATGCCAAGTAGCGGTCATCATACGACCAAGAAACTTGTCCAGGAGCTTTTGGTGTATTGGTCAATGGAGCGGTCTCCCTAGTATCCATCCACATAAGATATAGTTTCATTTTACTATCCTCACCATTAGACATAAAAACTATTTTCTTTCCATCATGGGACCATCTTGGGGAAAAATCATTTTGGTTTCCTGTGGTCAAAGGGCGATTGTTGGAACCATCAAAATTTACCATCCATAAATTAGAAAGATTCTTGTCGGTCATGACATCTTTAAAGTTTCGGACATAGATAATTTTGTTTCCATCCGGAGAGATTTGCGGATCCGAAACATATTCCATGTTAAAAATATCGATAAGTTCAAGATTGGATTTTGTTTGACCAAACGCAATTTGCCCTAAAAACA
Source organism: uncultured Allomuricauda sp. (assembly GCF_947499585.1). GTDB lineage: Bacteria > Bacteroidota > Bacteroidia > Flavobacteriales > Flavobacteriaceae > Flagellimonas. The sequence continues at coordinate 611,679 of NZ_CANMOO010000001.1, forward strand.
ATAGGACGATAATACTTTTTAAAGCTGTTTTCAAAGTGATTGATTTAAGAAGTTTTAAGAGGAGTTAAGATACGTATTAAATTAAAAGATGGGATTCTTTGCAGGTTACTTTTTAAAAGTCCTTTGCCAAGTCCAATACTTAAGCTAAATCAGTGAGTCTTAAAAGTAAAAAGAGCAAGGTATTCGCCTTGCTCTTTTAAAATATGAAGCTTTAATCCAAAATTCAGTTTGTGCTTTCAATTTCCAATATAAAATCCTGTACTGTATTGTTAGCCACATTGATCTGTACTTCCAAGGTATCACTTGAAGTATAGCCTTCCAACTCAGCCAGAACTTCATAAGTGCCAGCTTCCAAACCCATAATGGCATAATTTCCATCCATATCTGAAAATCCAGTTGTGTTAAGAGTATCAGCAGCAAAAACAGAAATTTGTGCACCTTCAAGACCCACTGCCATTTCTTCTTCCAAGGTAGTAATAGCTCCCTTCAAAGTGCCGGCTGTAGACATATTGGATGCTTTTATGACAGGTTTAAAGTTAAACCCAGTAATACCATCGACTGCTTTTATATTGCCTTTGGGCACAAAAGAGCGGCTTACATCAAAATCCAATAAAAGATCGGCTGACAATCCACCAGAAACGATAAGTGCAGGCTTAATGAAGATCTTAATGCCAGTTTGTTCTCCACTAGGGACCTTTAGGTCAAAAATTCTACCATCTGTAAGCACCACATTAATACCCTTAACATATACTCGAACCAAATCATAGGTGCCAACAGGAACTTCAAGGTCTGCCAGTAATTCCATGTTGCCATTCGTTAAATCAAGTAAGTTAACTGTAATTTCTTCTTCCATAAGCGTGATGAAAGGAGAACTATTTTCATCGTCGATGGTATCATCCGATGAGCTTTCATCCATATCTTCATTCTCATTGTTTCTTGCATCTACTTTAAAAATAGTGACATTTGCTTCTGCTACAAGGTCAGATGGAAAAGGGGCATCGGTCAATTGAACAGTTAATCTACCGGAGTTTTCATTTTCATTGTTTGTATCTCCTGTACAGCCAAAAAAGATTAGGGCAAATACAAAAAGTAAATTGAAGATAAATTTTGTTTTCATAATTTCAGGGGTTTTAAACCAAACTGTAAGTAATTGATTACAAACTACATGTGATTAAAAACCAAAGATGGTGATATGTTTATTAAGCACATACAGTATCATCTTTTTTTCGATAAAATGCAGGTTTTAGATTGCTATTTTATGTATCCCTCTAGAATTACTTTGGTATTTTACCACATTTAATTAAAATTGAAAATAAATAAATTGTTCTCCACTGCCTTGTGCAATACAGATAAGAAAAAACATTACTGCCCAACATATTCCTAACAGCCAAGGTGAAGTTTTTTCACTTACCGCTTTCATGTTGGTATTGCGCATTAACCAATGGCATATAAATAGCAATGTCACCATGATAAATACTTTTAAAATATCAAAAAGACCTAATATCTTGGCCCCTTCATCATTCATAAAAAGCATGGAGGCAATCATATTTTTAGCAGTTGAAAATTCTCTTGCCCTAAAAAACACCCAGGTGAAATTAACCAAGGTGTAGGTCAATAAGGCTAACAGAATCCCATTCCATGCGTTTAGTTTAACGGTAAATACATTTTTAAGAAGTCGTTCCACTATAAGATAAGTGCCGTGTAGTGCACCCCAAACAACAAAGGTCCATGCCGCGCCATGCCAAAGTCCGCCCAACAACATGGTGAGCATCAAGGCAACGTACATTCTTGTAATGCCAAACCGATTACCACCCAAGGGAATATATAGATAATCCCGCAACCAGCTGGAGAGTGAAATATGCCAACGCTTCCATAGGTCACGGAATCCAATAGAGGCATAAGGAAACATAAAATTATCAGGAAGAACAATGCCAAGCATTAAGGCGATACCAATAGCACAGGTTGAATACCCGGCGAAATCGAAAAATATCTGTCCTGAAAAGGCAAGTGTGCCGGACCAAGCATCCCAAAAGTTTAAAATTTCCTTTGAACCAAAAACGGTATCCGAGGTACTGGATAATAAAGTGTCTGCCAGCACCACTTTTTGAAATAAACCAATGGTGAGTAAAAATAGTCCCCAAATAAATTGTTTTGTTGTAGCTTTTTTGGCTTCATAAAATTGACTGATGAGGTCTTTTGCCCTAACAATTGGTCCTGCCACCAATTGTGGAAAGAACGTTACATACAGAGCGAAGTCTAAAAAGGTTTTGGCAGGGTCAATTCTTTTCTTGTAAATGTCTATGGTGTATGACATGGTCTGAAAAGTATAGAACGAAATACCCATTGGTAGGATGATATCCATAGGTTTGGCTTGAAAATCCCAACCAACACTATTGGAAAGCAATACAAAGTTTTCCAACAGAAAATCTCCGTATTTAAAGAAGGCTAAAAAACCAAGGTTGACCACCATACTCAATAGCAACCACAGTTTTCTAACTTTTGGTCGTTCTTCTTTGGCCAATTTGTTACCTGCTGTCCAATCTACCATGGTTGAAATCCATAAAAGTAAAATTAGAGGAGGGTTCCATAGACCATAAAAAACATAACTAGCCAGCAGGAGCATTAGTTTTTTTTGTGTCCAGTTGAACAATGGAGCATAATATAAAGCCAATACTATTATCAAAAAGACAATAAATCCTAGTGAGTTAAATAACATGTTTAATTGGTTTTTTGTAAAAGGTTATCTTCTATTAGTTTGTTTACCATGGCTTTGGTGTACGTTTTTGAATCTTCAGCATTCATATGTGACCAATCTGGCAAGGTAGGTTTGGACATAAAGTCATAATTTTCAAAATGGTAAGCAGGACAATTCATTTGTTGAACAAATTTGTCCCATACCATACTTTTTGGCAGTATTCTTTTTGTGTGCTTGTTCCATCCGTTCTCCGCCTTATGTCTGATCAGGATAAGTTTACCTCCTCTTTCTTGGAATTTTTTTGCTGCTACTTCATATTTTTTAAGAATGGCTGGAATCCCGTCTTTAATGATTTCATAATCTGGAATATGGGGCAAGAAGGAATTCCAAACCTTTTGCACTTTCTCTGCAAACTCAGGCTTTGTTACCATTAAAGGGAACATCATTAAATTTCTATCCTCATCATTAGCGCTAAACTTTAAAAGTTTAAAACGGTTGTCAGGTCGCTCATCTGTGGCGATATGAATTGTTTTTAGAAGTGATTTTAAATCGAGGTCATTGTAAAACTCCAGCTCTGATGATGTCAGCATCACCAAATGACGTTCTAAGGGTTTTGAAACCCAAAAACCTAGTTTTTGAGCATAGGTTTGGTTGTGATAATGATTTACCCATATTTTGGCCTCTAAATTTCTTTGTTCCACTCCTGGCGAGAAGCAAAGGAGTGGGGTGATTCCCAAGATTAAGGTTCCATTGAAATTAGTGTTTTCAACAATGTCTTCGAAGAATACCAATGGCGGTTTGCCGTCAGTTGCGAGGTTAATAGGTTTAATACCTTGGGTCTCTTCCCAAACATGGGTGTTAAAATCAAACGCGGTTCTAGAAGAACCAATAATAACAATATCCCTCTCGGTAGCTGATTCTACCTTTGCTCGGTGCTCTGCCCATAAATATCTATCGTCTTCCAAATTGGCCTTATAATAATCTGGTTTGGAACGCCAATATGCTTCCCATGCAGCTAATCCTATTAGGCCAAGTATAATTGCTATTAAAAATGATTGCTTTAGGTTCATATAGTCATTTCTTTTATTACAATATACTATCAGATTTCATGATTTTGATAAATTCTTTGGTAAAGATATCGGCATCTCGTGCAGATAGATGCGACCATTCTGGTAGATGAAACCCTTGCAATTGGGGGTAATCTTCAAAGTGATAGGCTTTCACATTAGCTTTTTCCACCAATTCTTCCCAAAATTTGCCTCTGGGTGTAACGTTGTTTTCAAAATCCCTTAAGTAGCCCATAGATGGACAACGCAACAGGATTACAGTACCGCCTTTTTCTTTAAATTTTTTTAAATCTTCAAGAAAAAAAGCCATAGTTGATTCTTTATCTGGAGGTGGTCCTTCACCCGACATAAAAAATTGCCATACATTTTTTACGGTGTTTGCAAAAGTTGTGTCAGTTTCCATACGTTTTTTCATCCGAACATTTCTATCGAGCCGTATGTTTTCAAAAGAGTGAAACGGAGGCATTGGATCAAAAGTTCGGGTACCAATTTTCACCTTGCCCAATAGTTCTTTTAAATTGACGCCATCAACACCTTCAACCTCACTTATAAATGCTAAAGAACTTTGAAGGGGAATTGATAGTTTGTGATTTATACGTTGTGCATAGGTGCGATCGTGAAAATAATCTACTCTAGCTTGGGGCCAAGCCCAAGGTGGAGCCTCAGGGTACGTAGTTGAAAAAAATAGCCCAGGAGTCACACCTAATACAATTGTACCATTAAAAGGAGAGGTGTTAACAATATCATGGAAAAACGGCAAAGGAGAACAGCCACCAGATGACAATTGTACTGGCTTGTTTCCGAGCATTTTTTTCCATACATCCAATTGGATATCAAAGTGAACCCTGGAAGAGCCAATAAGAACAACGTCTTCTTTAGACAGATTATCAACTTTAGAACGTTCTTGTGCCCAAAGGGCATCATTGTCATCAATTGATGAAGTGAATCCTTGGGATCGCCAATATAATTCCCATGCAACTAGACCCATTGCTCCGAGTATTAGGGCAATGACCATGGATTTTTTTAACTTCATTATGCTTATTGGATAATTAAGTGGGACATAAAAAAGTAGGGGCATTGTAGTACCCCTACCAAAGAGGTTGGTTTTAGTTATTATTCGCTTGCTGTATTTTCTTCGGCCATTTTGGCTTCGGCTTCAATTTGTTGCAGTGTCAATACAACTTCTGAAGGATCCCAATACCCTACTTCTCGCACAATTTTTCCTTCTACAAATTGATAGGTCAAATGAATAGGAATTGTAACCTCCTTGTTGTTGGCAGCCAAAGTTCCTTTCCAATCTAACCAGCAGTTTACCCAAGTTTCCCCATCATCGGTAACTACCATTTCATATTCTTGACCTTCTTCCATAAAACTTCTACTGGAATAGTTGGTATCTGTTTGTTTATGATAGTCCATGGTTTCACTAGGAGACATGGGATTATCCTTTGTATTGTAATAGGTTTTTGAGGTATCCGCATACATACTAGTATCAAAGGCTTTGCTATCATAATTGGCAATCAATTTTTTGATCGTATCAATTTCGGGTGAGTTTTGAGTGTACCGTTCTGGCCCTTTAGGCAGGCATGCAATGAAGAGACATGCGACAATGCTCAATAGAAATACTTTTTTCATAATGTTTGAGATTTATAGGTTGATATTAAGTTGAATCAGCTACTGGTAAAGCGTACTATATAACTTGCTTAATTTCAAACATCATGAGCCAACTTACACAAATGCAAGTAAAAGTCTACTTAAAAGGGGAACAAACCGAGAAAGAGTGGGGGAGGTAAATAATGAATATCTCAGTTATCTAATGTAGTAAAAATCTGGTAATGAATTGGTTAAACTGATGGTTAAATGAGATTTGTTAATAAAAACGGCATGTTTAGCATGTTTTTCTTACAAGTACAAACGTATTTTATTTCTTGATTTATTGTTAGCCATTTTTATGGTTGAGCTATTGCTGGGTATATAAAATCTGCCACCAATGCTTCGGAATCTTTTTTCAATGTCCAATTATTATAATTGCCAGCGGTGATTACAACTATCAAATCATTTTTTTCGTCAATGAATATTCGTTGGCCACCATTACCAACTGCAGTTGGAATCAAATGATTTTGATTTTCATTGATAGTTATGGCCTTAAATATCCAAAATTGGTACCCATATCCTACATTGTTGTTTCTACCAAACCAAATATGCGGCTGTTTGGATGTATGTACCCAATCTTTTGATAGTATCTGTTTTCCGTTCCATTGACCTCCATTGGCATAGAGCATTCCAAACTTCATTAAATCTCTGGATGTCAGTCTGAGGCCCGATGCTGCTGCATGTAGATTAATATCAGGAAAATGAGTCCACTCAGAATTCTCAATGCCCAGAGGTGAGAACAAATATTTCTTTGCAAATTCATGAACGTTCAGCCCACTTGTTCTTTCAATTATAGATGCAAGCAGTTGCGTGGTACCACCATTATACTCCCAGACTTCTCCAGGAATGTTTATTATTGGCCTACTAAGTACAAATTCTATGGGGTCATCACTAGAAGTCATAAGAATTTCACTATTTGTTGGGTCAGTGTAGGGAACATTTTCATTCCATTCCATCCCTGTGGTCATAGTTAGTAAGGTTTCAATGGTAATTTGGGAACGTAAACCAGTATCGTATTTTTTGTGTTTTGGATAAAAGTCAAAAACGCTTTGCGCCAAGCTATCAATCCTTCCTTGTTTTAATGCAATGCCAATACAAGCTGCAACTATGCTTTTTGAAATGCTTCTCACATCATGCAAACTATTTTTATGATGATCAATTATTCCTAAATCATCCCCCCATAGTTCATCCTTGCCCTTAAAGTAGTTTTCGTAAACCAACTTTTTATTTTTAAGGATTAAAACGCTATGTATGTTAGGATAAATTCCTGTTTTAATGGAATCCTCCATTTTTTTAATAAAGAGGGAATCAATATTGTTGTCGGCAAAACCGTCTATGGGAAACTCAGTTTCAATCTCTAGGGGAGCTTGAGATGCTTTTGTTTTTTTGGTGTCATTACAGCCTGTTAAAAAAATGATTACTGATAATAGAAGAATGCAGAATGCGGTTTTGGTTGGTTGCATTGGAGTAGTGTTTTGTTTATAAACTATCCAAAAGACAATAGGTGATGGCAAATGTTACAGTTAATGCTGGTTTTTTTAAATGAATAAACATTGTAGATAAAAAAAATCCCAAAGCCTAAAAAAAAGACTTTGGGATCAACCAACCTAAAACAAAAATTACTCAAACGTATAACTGCTTTTAACCATTTCCGTAACCCTAAAATAACCGTATGGAACATTATCGGGATTATCCTCATTTATACAATTTCCAACTAAAGCCACAGGTGTAGGGCTAAATGGATCTCCTGCCCCTTCAAACTGTTCTATTAAAAGTTGCAGGTAGTTGTAATAATCTTCTGAAGCGCTTAAAAAGACAATGTCAACAATATCTCCTGGTTTAAATTCTACAATATTGTCTTCTTCATCTTCTATTTTTTCGTAATAAAAATCAGCCTCATTCCCGTTAATGAACTCATCTTTTATGTAAAAAAGCTCAGGTAATAAATCAATGCGACCTTGAAAACGCAAAAAGTAATAGTTTTCTTCGTCTACAGGGTCTACGAATGAAACGTTTACTTCAAGGACTTCATCGTCTTCACCTTGGTCTTTGGATTGTGTAATGGATGAAATATCAGTAACCGGAAATAAAGTTTCAGTAGCTGTATATCTTTCGTTCTCGTATATAACTTCTAACGAGTAGGTATCGCCAATAACAGGAATGAACGAAGATGTGGTATATCTACCATTATTCTGGTCTTCAAAAACAAATTCTGTGTTATCGTTGGTATTTGTTACCCTCACTGTTGCTCCAGTGGCTCCATTATTTTGCTGATTATCAAAAAATGGGGTAGAAGTACTAAGTAAGATAGTCTGCTCGTTACCTGTTGTCCCCTTTTCCCAATCAAGAGATGCTTCAATGGTGAGTCTAATAGGGCCTTCTGGAACATCAACATCAACAACATCTGTGCATGATGCGCTTATCAATAATAGAAAAATGAATAAGATTTTATGATATAGTTTCATCGTTTTAAAATTTAAAATTATAAGTGACTGAAGGAACAATTCCGAAGATCGCAGTACGTGTTGCCTCATTGGCACCCGTTTCAAAGTTTTGACCAAATGAGATGGACGCAGCATTCTTTCTATTCAAAACATTATAGATTCCAAATACCCATTCGCCTTTCCACTTTTTGTCTGGTCTTCTATTTGGTTTGTAAGTTGCGGAAACATCCAAACGGTAATAGGCCGGCAGTCTATCAGCATTACGATCGGAATAACTGGCAATAGATATGCCCTCATATTGATATTGCCCGTTAGGATAGGTTACAGGTCTGCCAGTTTGGAAAATGACATTTGACCCAAAACTCCATTTATCATTTAGTTGATATGCTCCGGTGACTGAGATATCATGGGTTCTGTCAAATGGAGTGTTATACCAATCACCGTTGTTGATTCCTGGTCCTCCTGCGTTTCCTCCAAATGTTCTTTGTTCAGATTTTGATAGCGTATAAGAAATCCAACCGGTAAATGGACCTTCATTTTTACGTAACAATACTTCTAGACCATATGCTCTGGACTCGCCATTTAGAATTTCAGTTTCAATGGTGTTGTTTCCAATTAAATCTGAACCATCTATATAATCAATACGATTGTCAACTGTTTTATAATAGACTTCTGTTTCTAAAGAATACATTTTATCCTTGAAGTTTCTAAAATAGCCAAGCGCGTATTGGTCAGACAGCTGAGGTTTTATGTATTTCCCGCTGGGTGTCCAAACATCTAGCGGAGTAACAGAAGATGTATTAGATAGTAAATGAATGTATTGTGCGGCTCTTGAGTACCCTAATTTAACTGAAGAGTAATCATTGAGTTGGTATGCCAAAGCCAATCTTGGTTCAAAGTTGCTAAACGTTTCAATGCTCTCACTCTTCTTAAATGTGGTTTCACCAATAGGATCTGTTCTTTGGTAAAACCTTAAGGTATTGTTGTAAACCAAAGGTTGATCATTAGCATATTCAGATATAGGTTGACCGCCCATTCTGTTAAAATGACTGAACCTAATTCCATATTGAGCTGTAAGCCTATCTGTAAGTTTATGCTCTGCATTAATATATGCTGCACTTTCTAGAGCCCTTTTCTTATCTAGTTGTAATTCATTGATGGCAGAATTTGGTCCTGTGGGTTTAATTTGCCCGGGATCAAACTCATACTTAATGGTGCTGATTCCAAAATCTAACTTGAACGCATCACTGAAGTAATATTTTAAATCGTATTTGGCATTGTAGTTTTTGATGGATGAAATCCAATCAAAATCAAAGTCATCAATACCCAATTCATAATCATACTTACTATAAATAAGAGAGAGGTTGGAAAACAACCTATCATTGAAAATATGATTCCACCTTAAGTTACCCGAAGCATTTCCGTAACTACTGCTAAAGGATCCATCAAAGTCGAAGACATCACGCCCAAAATACCCTGAAAGATATAATTTGTTGTTTTTGTTGAGGCTATAGTTGGTCTTTAGGTTAAGATCATAAAAACTAACACTGTTTTTCTCTCCTGCCAATTTTAAAAGCAAATGCGCGTAAGACCCTCTACCTGCAACAAGGAACGAACCTTTGTTATTGAACATTGGGCCTTCTGCGGCTAGTCTGCTGGATATTACGCCCACTCCACCAGTTAACGCAAAGTTTTTACTGTTACCATCTTTTTGTCTAACGTCCAATACAGACGAAACACGACCTCCAAACTTAGCTGGGATACCTCCTTTATAGAGTTTTAGATCCTTAACAGCATCCGCATTGAAAACAGAAAAGAAACCCAACATGTGTGATGTATTGTATATAATGGCTTCATCCAGTAAAACGAGGTTTTGATCTACCGCACCACCTCTTACATGAAAACCACTGGATCCTTCACCATTGTTGGTAACACCAGGCAAAATTTGTAAAGATTTTATAACATCTACCTCTCCCAAAACAACGGGCATCTGCTTAACCGTTTTTATGTTCAATTTAGAAACGCTCATTTCAGGCTTCCTTAAAATTGCACGTTCTGGCTCTTCAGCGGTCACTTCTACTTCATCAAGTTGCGTTGAAGATTCCTGTATTTCAATATTGATTTTTTGATTTTTGTCCAAAACAACTTCCATAGTTATTTCTTTGTAGCCCATATGCGAAAAAACCAAAGTATAAGAACCCTGTGGGGCACTTATAGAATAAAATCCATATTCATTGGTTATTGCTCCAATAGTTGTTCCCTCAAGGAAAATGGAAGTTCCAAAAAGGGTTTCCCCGTTCATTTTGTCCGTTACGTTTCCGCTGATAGTAAAATTGCTTTGTGCATGGGCCATAGTAGAACCCAATAAAAGGCACAAGCCAATCAATAACCGAATTGGTTTATACCTTTGCTTTTTTTTCTTCATTTGTTTTTGTTTTTTGATTTATGAATTTGAATCAAATCATACTTTGACTTGTTCCACCTAATGACATTTCAAAATGGAAAGGGTTGCATGTAATTGAAAAGAAAAATTTGTGATAGGATATTGGAACTAAATTTCAAACCCCGATTTCAAAAACCTAAGTGGCAATGGCTTTGGAGATTAGGCGTTCATATGGACTGAAATGTCGTTTAGCTAAGAATAAGATGTTAGCTAAAAAAGATTAATTAAATTCAAATCCGATAACACAAAAAATGGTCAGAATGAATAAGTTTCTAATACTAATGGCGGTCGTTTTCTCTTTGGCTGCATGTACCGAGAAAAATAAAATTCCTGTATACGCTTGGATTGGAGGACCTGGTGATGCTACAGATGAACAATTGGCATCCCAATTTTCTGACCTTAAAGAAAAGGGCATAGATGGATTAATGTATAATGGTGGCCATGACCCAGAAACATATAAAAGAGTGGGAAAATTGGTAAAGGCATCTGGAATGGAATTTCATACTTGGATTCCAACAATGGTGCAAGGTAAAACCCCTAAGATAAAGGAAGAATGGTATGCTGTTAATGGTCTGGGAGAATCTGCTTTGGAAAAACCGGCATATGTTCCTCACTATACATTTCTTTGCCCAAGTAAAGAAGGAGTTTATGATTTTTTATCTGACTTATATGGAAGTATTGCTGACTTAGAAGAGGTGGATGGTGTACACTTGGACTATATCCGTTTTCCTGATGTTATACTGGCTCGTGGGTTATGGGATAAGTATGGACTGGTCATGGATAAAGAACATCCCCAATTTGATTATTGCTATTGTGATGAATGTACATCAGATTTTAAAGCAAAATCAGGAATCGATATCAAAGAAGCTGAAGACCCTTCCCAAGTTGCAGAATGGAAACAGTTTAGATATGATCTAATTACTACAATGGTCAACCGCTTAACTGATGTGGCGCATTCTAAGAATAAAAAAATAAACGCAGCGGTTTTTCCGGGTCCTACCATTTCAAAAAAACTGGTAAGACAAGATTGGGGCAAATGGAACTTAGATGCTGTATATCCTATGAACTACAATGACTTTTACCTTAAAGGTCCAGAATGGGTAGGCGAAATGACAAAAGAAGAAGTTGCTGCCGCAAAAAATGGAGTGCCAGTGTATAGTGGATTGTTTATTTGCCCAAACCCTGAAAAGAAAGGAAGTGAAAAAGACCCCGAAAACCATGGTCTCTTGCCTGAAGAAATTGGAGATGCAATTAGAGCATCAATGGAGAATGGCGCCAAAGGAATATGCTTGTTTACCCCGGATAGAATGACTGAAGCTCATTGGGTAGCATTTGAAGAAGCCATTTATAAAGATTATAGTATTCAGTAATTAATTTGTTTAGTAGCGTAGTGCAAGCCCGGCAACTCATTTAAGGTTGCTGGGTTTTTTGTTTATAGAGCAAAACAATTCATCCGCAAAAAACTACAGTTCGGTAATTCTTTCTGTTTAAACACTTTTGCTAAGTGCAATTTTGTTGAAACAATAATCAAAAAACGAACAGTTATGCAAACACTGGCAAAAATTTTAGTCTTATTATTTATTGGCGTTATTAGCGCACAGGATCAATATTCCAAAGGAATGGAAAAGGCCTTTGAACTCTGGCAAGATCAGAAACCTATAGAGGCCTCTAACCTGTTTGAGCGTATAGCAATGGCAGAACAAGACAATTGGTTGCCCCATTATTATGTGGCACAGATAAATACAATTAGCTCTTTTGGGGAAAAGGATTTTGAAAAATTGTCGAAACAACTGAAAAAGGCCAAAGAATTTTTAGATTTGGCTAAGGCCATATCACCAGAGAATCCAGAGATATTAGTGCAAGAAGCAATGATAAATACAGCTTGGATTGCATATGATGGTGCAACTTACGGAATGACCTTATCAGGGAAGAATGTGCAGCTCTACCAGCAAGCCTTTGCAATTGCCCCAGAAAACCCTCGTGTAGTATTTTCCAAAGCAGAATGGGATATGGGAAGTGCAAGATACTTTGGGCAAGACACTGCGCCCTACTGCAAAGATGTGGAAAGAGCTTTGGAACTTTTTGCTACCTTTAAGTCCGAAACACCATTCTATCCTGGATGGGGAAAAGACAGAGCTGAACAGGTCTTGGAGCAATGTAAATCATAGAATATGAAAAGCTTTTTGAAAGTTTTAGGACTTTCTTTAATAATCACAGTTTTTATTGCCATTCTTAGCATTTTTGTTTTTGGGAATGGTGATTTTTCTTTAGAATATATCACACAACAAGTAGTGATAAGTTTTGTTTTCTCATTTGGTTTGACAGCTGTGAATTCTTATTTCCATGATTTTTTAAACCGTCGTTATAAATGGGAGGATAGTCCCCGAAAACGTTTATGGATAGGCGCTATTGGAGCTCTTGTACTCACACTTGTCGTTTTTGGGTTTTTACGTTTTTGTATTTATTATTATTTCACAGGGAATACCATTATGGTATTTATCGAGAATGAGAAAGAGCAATGGGATTCTTATATCGTTGCTTTAATAATTACATTAATTGCCTCATTGTTTACTCATGCCTTCTATTTTTATCGTGCATTACAAAAGAAAGAGGTCAAAAAACAAAAAATCATTGCTGGTACTGCTTCAGCTCGTTTTGATGCACTTAAGAATCAATTAGATCCACATTTTCTCTTTAATAGTTTGAATGTATTAACCAGTCTAATAGAAGAGGATCCAAACCAAGCACAAAAATTCACCACTTCATTATCCAAGGTCTATCGATATGTCTTGGAACAGAAAAACAAAGATCTAGTAACTGTTGATGAGGAACTCAATTTTGCCAGAACCTATGTGAGGTTACTTAAAATGCGTTTTGAGGACAGCATCGTTTTTGACATCCCTGACAAATCAAGTATGCCAGAAGCAAGAATAGTTCCCTTGTCCTTGCAATTGTTACTTGAAAACGCTGTAAAGCATAACGTGGTCACTGCTTCCAAGCCTCTTCATATTAAAGTGAGTGAGGAAGAGGGAATGCTTGTGGTAAGTAATAATCTTCAAGAAAAGCAAGTAGTCAAAAAAAGCAGTGGTGTAGGGCTTCAAAATATAAAACAACGCTATGAGATTTTAACGGATAGGCAGGTGAACATTGCTAAAACAGCTTCTAGTTTTAGTGTAGCGATACCTATGCTAACTACGCAACTATCTGTAATGCAAACGCAACAAACACATATTGCTGAGAAACGATACTTGAAAGCCAAGGAACGTATGAAGGCAATAAAAGATTTCTACACCAATTTAATTACGTATTGTATTGTAATTCCCTTTCTGTGGTGGTTAAATTTAAGGACCACAGACTTTCTATGGGCTTTGTTCCCGACCATAGGTTGGGGATTTGGGGTTATAGCGCACGGTATGGAAGCGCATGGTTACAATCCACTCTGGGGCAAACGTTGGGAAGAACGAAAAATTCAAGAGTTGATGGACAAAGATGATTTTTAATTCTCTTTATAAAGCTCAGTTTCTTTCCATTTTTATTCCGATTCCACAACTCATCCATCAAAAATAACAGTTCACGAATCTACTTTTCTGAGAGTCTTCCTATATCACGAAGTTTGATGTGTAATTAAAAAATGAATAATCAATCAAAAACATACATTATGGAAAACTTAAATGAATACAAGTTTAAAAGAGCAAAAGAAAGAATTAAGAAATTGAAATCCTTTTATTCCAACTTATTGATTTACTGTATTGTAATTCCAATTTTAGCGTATCTCAATTATAGCACAACAAGTTTTCCATGGGTCATTTTTCCCGCTGTAGGTTGGGGAATAGGATTAATTAGCCATTGGATGTGTACCTACGGATACAATCCGATATTAGGTAAAAACTGGGAAGAACGTAAAATAAGAGAATTTATGAATCGGGAAGAATTCTAATGAATCAGTATATTTAAATGTAGATTTAGTAAAACAACCAACATGGAAAACTTAAATAAAGAAAATAGATATATAAAGGCGAAGGAGCGAGTAGACGTGCTTAAAAAATTCTACGCCAATCTTTGGACATATATTATGGTGATTTCGGCCTTGGCCCTAATCAACTACTTAACAAATGGATTTAGGTATATGTGGTTCTTATGGGCTGCTTTTGGATGGGGAATTGGAGTTCTTTTCCATGCCATCGGTACTTTTAACTTAAACCCATTTTTTGGCAAGGGTTGGGAAGAAAAGAAGATTAAGCAGTTTATGGAAGAGGAAGAGGGCACAAAAAAATGGAAATAGTCATGGAAAATTTTGAAAAAGACAAGCTAAAACGAGCCAAAAAACAAGTTGAGGAACTAAAAGGCTTTTATATTCACTTGGTTATTTACGTTGCGGTAAATGCATTTATTCTTGTAAATATATATTTACGCTCAGACAATTTTTGGGAATGGGGCCATTTTGTTACTCTATTTGCATGGGGAATTGGTATTTTCTTTCACGCTTCAAAGGTTTTCGATTTCAATCCACTTTTTGGAAAGAAATGGGAAGAGAAGCAGATTCAAAAATATATAGAGGAAGACAAAAAAGAAATGGATAAATATAAATAAGATGGAAAAAATGGAGACGAGTATGGAGAGTGCCAAAAAAAGAGTGACCAAGCTTAAAAAGTTTTATTCCCATTTATCTATATACATAATAGTCAACCTTATTCTGTTGGGCATTAAAGCTTACTTTCTAGGGTACTTTGAAAGTAATGGCATACAAAACACAGATTTAGCACAATGGATAAACTGGAATATGATATCCACCCCCATAATCTGGGGAATATTCCTGGCCATACATGCTACAAAAGTGTTCAGCCATCCTTTAGTTAAAAAATGGGAAGAAAGACAGATTCAAAAATATATAGAAGGGGAAGAGAGCGATATCCCTAAATTCTAAACTCTTTAAACTTAAAAAATGAACGTAATCATTATTGAAGATGAAAAACCAGCAGCTAGAAGATTAAATCGTTTACTCGCAGAATTGAATGTAGATGTTTCCACGATGCTTCATTCTGTTGAAGAATCAATTGAGTGGTTTCAAAATAACCCACATCCAGATTTAATTTTTTTGGACATTCAATTATCTGATGGTCTTTCCTTTGAAATATTTGACTTTATTGAAGTGAAAAGTGCTATTATTTTCACCACGGCTTTTGATGAATATGCGCTTCAAGCATTCAAGTTAAATAGCATTGATTATTTGCTAAAACCTATAGACGATGAAGACCTTGAAAGTGCGGTAAAAAAGTATCGAGATTTTAAGCCAGAAAGTCAAAGGATTTCTGTTGATTTTAATGATATAAAAAAGTTGTTGGTCAACCCTCTGGAACGTGAGTACAAAAAACGATTTACGGTCAAGGTAGGGCAGCATCTAAAAATTATAAATGCAGATGAGGTAGAATGTTTTTACAGTGAGAACAAAGGCACATATGCAGCAACATCTGACGGTAGAAATTATTTATTGGATACTACATTGGAGCAGTTGGAAGGAGAGTTGTCACCAACGGTTTTCTTTAGGGTGAGTAGAAAATTTTATGTGAACATAAATCATATAAAAGATATCATTTCTTATACAAATTCGAGACTGCAAATCAAGCTAAATCACTTTAATGAGCAAGAGATCATTGTGAGTAGGGAGCGAGTAAGAGACTTTAAGTTATGGTTGGAATAATGATTTTTAAAAAATTGATTATCAATATAATGAAGTATTAAATAAACAATCATCAATTTTTCTTATAGTAGCTTTTTTAGTTAAAAAGCATTAGTTTTCATCAATACGGTTGTCATCAAAAGCAGAAGGTAGTAATTTAGGAATTAACTTGATGAAAATAGGTAATAAAACGGCGCCTCCAGGTAACATGAAAATGGCCAATGAAGGAATGGTTTTGAAAATGTCCAGTAGCTGGTTTTGAACTTTTTTCTTTTCTTCTTTGTTTAATTCCTTTACTGCGGATTTGGATAATAGAGTTACTAGTTCTTTACTTTCAGTGAGCTCTTTTTTTAATCGTTTACTATTTCTTAAAATTAATTTGCTCACATTTTTGGACATTCCATCATAGAATTGAACAGCCAAATTTTTATCCTTTAAGTAGCTAATTTTATAGCTATTTTTTTTAAAGAATTCTTTAACAAAATCCAATGAAAATTTTACTTCTTTTTCAGATTTTTCCAAGTCAATTCCAAGACCCAAAATATAATCGGATTCTGTATAGTCCAAAGACTTATCTTCCCATATGGTTAAGCAGGCCATATCCAAAAAATAATCCTTTTCACACGCAGTGAAATTTTGTTTCAATAAATCTCTATAGGTGCCATCTATTTTTGCTTCATCCAAGTTTATGTATGTTAAGGAGGAAGCTAAAAGTTGGATAAGTTTAGCATCCGCTTTATTCTTTTCTTTGGAATTTAGCGCATGGTACGCAATGTTAATAGTCACATATTCCAATAACTGCGCATGCTCCATTATAGAGGTATACCCCTGAAGATAAACCCTGAAAATCAATATATCTACATATAGCAATGAGTTGGTAAGGCTATTGCCAAAAGCTCTGTTAAATGCGTTCCCTTCTAAATAGATTCTAGTGTCTATGAGCTTTTCTAACTGGGATTCGGTTTGCTTTCCGGTCAATATCTTGTTCAGAAAAGATATTTTACTCACTTCCAAAGATTGATAGTATTGAAAAACAGTGTTTACAAAGAGTTCAAAGTCAGCTTTCCCTTTTTCAAACCGGAAGGTAAAGTAGAGAGCAGTGAGTAGATTGATCTTAGCAATTTCATCTTCGGTCAATGTATGTTCTACATCAATAAATGAAGGAATATCTAAATGTATGCCATAGACAAATCCATTCCTTTTCAATTCTTGGTACAAACTTTCAAAATCAGGAAAACATGCTGCTTCTTTTTGGACCAGATGCCCAAACTTGTTAATCCAACCAGAAGAAGAGGGGTTCATTAGGTTATCGTTTGTGATTCAAAATAACGCAAATTAAAAGACTTATTACCAAGAACTGTCAACCTTTTACCTTAAAAAACATTAAGATTTTTTTAACATATAAAAACCAAACCCTCTTTTCAAAGGTTCCGTAGGTAGGAACGTAATAAACATAAAAAGTAAATTAAAAATGAGAAAAACAACTAAGTATTTAACAGGCATGGGGGCGTTGGTCCTTACAACAATAGCGTTGGTGGCTGCGGATCATATAGATGCGCCTTCTTCTAGAGGTACCACCGCCGATATTGCTGATTTTTTTGCGTTTGAGCCAAGTGAAGGTTCGGATAACACCGTTTTTATTGTAGATCTTCAATCTGATGTCTTACCAGAACTCGCCTATGGTAGTTTTGATGAGGATATTCTTACGGAAATCAACATTGACTTGGATGGGGATTTGGTGGAAGATAAAGTTATTCAGACTATCGCTAGAGATGGTAAAATGTATTTCTTTGGACCTGTTGCGCCTTCTGCAACTGGATTAAGTAGTCAGGTTTTAACAGATGCCGTTCTTGGCAATGTAGAGATATCTGGATCTACACCTATAGTAGAAACAACATCAGATGGTGTTTCCCTATTTGCAGGGCCTAGACAAGATCCTTTTTTCTTTGACTTCTTCCAGTTCAATGCGGTTATCTCTCCAGAAGTGGATTCCGCTCCAGGTGGGTTTTTTGCCCCTGAAGAAGCATCAGATGCATTTGATGGAGCCAACACACTCTCCATTGCCATTGAAATTCCAAACAGTATGCTAGGCATCCCCACTGCAACAAATGCACTGGGACTCAATGTATACAAGACTTGGGTGACAACGAACAAAAAACAATAATTAAACATCTTAAATAAAGAACATGAGACTTAAACAGATTAAAAATATATTGGCTTCACTATTTATATTGAGTTTGGTGGTGGCCTGTAATAATGATGATGACGTAATGACGCCAGATGATATGGCGATGGACGATGACATGATGATGGATGATGATATGATGGGCGGCGATGATATGATGGGTGTGGATTTTTCTGGAACCTTTGATCAAGTAGATTTTATGGGCAGACCAGGAATCAACACTACTTTGAGTTTTGATTTGGATGGTCAACCAAGTGTGAAAGATGCGCATAACGTATCTATCCCATCAGAGATGGTAAGCATCTTTCAAGCAGGTTTTGAAAACAGATTGGAACAGTATCATGATGTGTATGCCAATAAATTAGGCTTGGACCCGATTGCGGTAAACTATGAAAACAACATTCTTGGGTTGGATATCACCACACTCACTACAGTTTTAGCTGCGGATGTATTGGAGGTAGCTCCAGACTTACCAACTACGTACTTTAATCCAGGTACTGATTTTGACAATGACGGACGCATTTTGGTTCCAGATGGTGACGAGGTGGCTTTAACGGGAAGAACTCCTAATGACGATATTATTGACGTGTCTTTAATATTATTCTTTGGAGGAGCTGAAGGAGATCGTTTTAGTGGACAGGACTTGGATGATGACGGCATGCCAGACCTACCAAGATTAACTTCAGATGGAGTAGGCTTAACAGCTGATATTTCTACAACTTTCCCTTATTTGGGAAATCCCGAGTAATTGCTATGAAAGGGAAGGGGGGAGGACAAAGTCCTCTCCCTTAATTAAAACAACAACTACAACAAAACACACAAAAATGAAATATATACTATTATTTTTTGCAACCATTCTTGTGGTTTCTTGTCAACAAGAATCAAGCTTTAAAACAAACAAAAAAGATTACAATCATTACTTGGCAGTTGAACCAGTAAAAACGACTTCAAAATACTTTGAACTTTGGAACTATAAGATAAAGCAGGACAGCCTACAATTATTGAGTTTTGGTAATGTTGCAAGTGAGTACAATCGTTTTTTTCAAAGTACAGGAGATATACAATATTTAAAAAAAGCAGAACAAGCACTTTCAAGAGCTGTGGACATAGCGGCAATTGGCAAAGCAGGATATAGAAGGGCACTCGCGCGTAACTATATTTCTCAACACAGGTTTAAAGAAGCTTTGCAATTGGCCAAATCTGCACTTGATTTGGGAAGTGGGCTTAAAGAATCCCAAAGTTTATTATTTGATATCCATTTGGAGTTGGGCAATTATAATGAAGCAGAAAAATACTTGGACAGTATTCAAAACATGTCAGACTTTGGATACTTAATTAGATTGGCAAAATGGAATGACCATAAAGGGGATTTGGATACCACGATCCGTTTAATGGAAAAAGCTGCTAACAAAGCAGAATCTTCAAAAAATAGGGGATTGTTAATATGGTCATATACCAATTTGGCGGATTATTATGGGCATGCAGGGCGTATTGATGATTCATATAAAAACTATTTAAAAGCTTTGGAACTGGATAATCAAAATGCATATGCAAAAAAAGGAATTGCTTGGATAGTGTTCTCCCATGAAAGAAATGGAAAAGAGGCCCTTCGCATTCTGGATGCGGTTTTAGAAACCCATAAATCACCTGATTACTATTTGTTGAAAGCTAAAATAGGCGAGTTTATTGGTGATGAATTGCTTAAAATGAAAGCTTATGATGACTACTACATTTTAGTGCAAAATGAGGCATATGGTGATATGTACAATAGCTACAACATAGATTTTTATTTGAACGAATTACAAGCTAACGATAAAGCATTGGAATTGGCCAAAATAGAAGTTGAGAATAGACAAACACCAGAGTCATATGATTTATTGGCCTACAGTTTTTTCAAAAGAGGAGAAAAGGAAAAAGCCTTGGAACTTGTTGAAAACCATATTATTGGTAAAACTTTTGAACCAACAATTCTGCAACATGCAGCTGAAATCTACAAGGCCAGCGGGACCAAAATTAAGGTTGCAGAATTGAAAGAAGAACTGCTAGGGGCTATTTATGAGTTAGGACCAAATAAAGAAAGCCAAATTCTTAATTTATAGACTGTTTGATTGATGAAAGGCAAGAGAATATTTAAAAAACAAGGGTTGTTGATGCAGGTTTTTCTATTATGTGTATGGCCTATGTTTTGCCAAACCAGTTTTTCAGGAAAAATCATGGATGATATGGGCAAACCAATTTCAGAGGCATATGTTGTCAATAAAACCAGAAAAATATTTTGCTACTCAAATGTAAGCGGGAAGTTTAAATTGGAAGACACCAAAATTGGTGACTCCCTTGAAGTTGGTGCCTTAGGATATAAAAAAGAATTAATTCTGGTAACCAATAAAACTTTAAACACTGATTTCTTAATTGTTATGAGTGAAGATGCATATCAACTTAAGGAAGTTATTGTACGCCCTACTCTCAACATATTAAATGAGGTTGTAGATGTTGATTTGGCAATGACCCCCGTTAAATCATCTCAGGAGATTTTAAGGAAAGTTCCGGGCTTATTTATTGGTCAGCATGCTGGTGGAGGAAAGGCGGAACAAATGTTCCTCAGGGGCTTTGATTTAGATCACGGAACGGATATCAGCATAAATGTGGATGGAATGCCCGTAAATATGGTCTCTCACGCTCATGGCCAAGGATATGCCGATTTACATTTTTTAATACCAGAAAGCATTAAAAGTGTAGATTTTGGGAAAGGGCCCTATTATGCTGAAAAAGGGAATTTTAATACTGCTGGTTATGTAGACTTTGAAACCAAAACCATTTTGAATAAAAATGTGGCGGAGATACAACTGGGGAGTTTTGGATTAAAAAGAGGCTTAGGGATGTTTAATGTTCTGAATACGAGTAATGACAAAGCATATATTGCTTCTGAGGTTATTACTTCTGAAGGGTATTTTGAATCACCGCAAGATTTTGAAAGAATTAATCTCTTTGGTAAATACAACCATTTGTTTTCGAGTAGTAGCAGATTGACAATTGCTGCAAACCATTTTCAAAGTACTTGGAACGCTTCTGGACAAATTCCTGAAAGAGCTGTGGCTAGTGGATTGATAGGTAGATTTGGCAGCATAGATGATACGGAAGGAGGTACAACTTCGCGTACATCTATCAACCTTGGTTTTAGTAAGGCTTTTGAAAATGATATTGCTTTAAAGTTGGCTGCATTTACCAGTAACTATCAATTTCAACTATTTTCTAATTTCACATTTTTCCTTAATGATCCGGTAAATGGTGATCAAATAAAACAAGAAGAAAATCGTTTTGTCTCAGGCCTTAATCTAAATCTTAGTAAGACTATTTATTTAGAGGATAAATCGCTTACAGTCACAACTGGAACTGGTCTTCGCAATGACCGTATCAAGGACAATGAGCTTTCACGTACCCTTAACAGAAATACAACTCTTCAAAACATTCAATTGGGTAATGTTTCAGAAAGAAATGCTTATGCGTTTTTATCTGGAAAATTTAAATGGAATCGTTGGTTGGTGAATCTCGGACTTAGACTAGATAGGTTTACGTTTGAATATTCAGATTTTCTTCAAAATTCACCTACTAATGAAAAAACTGGAGATGTTCTTTTCACTCCCAAATTCAATATGGCTTATACTCCAAATAACAGAATTCAATTTTATTTAAAATCTGGAGTAGGGTTCCATAGTAATGATACCAGGACCATTTTACAAAATACAGATCAAAAACTTCCAAAATCTTATGGAGCGGATATTGGAATTATTTGGAAGCCCATTGAAGGCCTATTGTTTAATGCAGCATTATGGACGCTTCATTCAGACCAGGAGTTTGTTTATGTAGGTGACGAGGGGATAGTGGAACCAAATGGGAAATCTGCTCGTTATGGAGTGGATTTGGGATTACGTTCGCAGATAAACGAACATGTTTTTTTATATGCTGATGTTACCTATAGCCACGCACGAAGCTTGGAAGCTGAAGAGGGTATGGATTACATTCCTTTAGCACCTGGTTTTACCCTGTCTGGAGGTTTACAGTTGTCAAAAATGAAGAACTTTTCAGGAGGACTGACCTATAGATATCTTGGGAATCGTCCTGCCAATGAGGATTTTTCAATTACTGCAAACGGGTATTTTGTAACCGATATGAGTTTAAATTATGCAGTTAACAATAATATCTCCTTAATCTTTGGTATAGAAAATATGTTCAATGCAAAATGGAAAGAAGCGCAATTTGTAACAAACTCAAGATTAGCGGGGGAGGAAAGATCTGTAGAGGAAATTCATTTTACTCCAGGAACGCCATTTTCAGTAAGGACAGGGCTTAGGTATGTTTTTTAGAGGTAGGGTAACTTGAGTTTACAATACGCATATATATTATAAAGGTTGTTGTTTGGTTGTAGGTTGTTTTTAAATGCGCCATGGTTTTTACCATGGCGTGTTTATTCAACTTTCAATTGTATCCACTTCTTCATCGGACTGAAGAATTTCAATACCCTTTTGGATTACCAAATTGGTTGGAATGGAAATCTTTCTTCCATCATCTGTTCTCATAAAAAGGTAAAAACCGCTAATGTCCTCCACTTTTCCTGTCCAATCAAAATCTTTGTCCATAACTCTGATCCTGTCTCCCAATCGCAAAGGATGGCTAAAAAACAAAATAACACTTGCGGTTAAATTTGAAAGTATAGACCATTGTGCAACAAAGCCAATACCCACTATGGCTAGGATAGAGGAAATGAAAACTGAGAATTCTTGTAGATTGACACCCCAGATTAAAGTAATCACTACTATGGCCAATCCATAAAAAAACAAATTACTGAGATAGAAGATAATTTTTCTATTGTTCATGTTTATAGCACTCGTTCTACCAAATCTCCGTATTGCTCTTTTACTTAAAGAATTCAACACCAAAATGACAACCAACAAGATGGCCGTAATTAAGATTTGAGTTTTGTATAATGTCATATCCTGCATAGTGATTTCATAGTTTTAAATATTGCAAATTACCCATTTATATTTTCTTGTCTAAGAGCTTTTAAAATTAAGGTTTTATCAAAAAAAAACTCAGAAGTACAATTTTTTGAACAATGATAAAGATCATGTTCTCTGAAGGAGCAGTGGACTAGTTTTGACCAAATTTAAAAACACAGAACAATGAAAAAAATAGGAATTTCTTTAATGGTAGTACTATTGAGTTCTATGAACTTCGCAATAGCACAGGACCAAGTAGCAAATGACAACGGTAGTAAATGGCAATTTAGATTAAGAGGAATTGTTGTAACACCTGATGAAAGTGCAGATATCGATGCTATTGGTGGAGATGCATCAATATCCACTGCTTTTGTGCCAGAACTTGACATTTCTTACTTCTTTAATGAAAATTGGTCAGTAGAATTGATTTTAGCTACCGCAAAGCATGATGTTGAAGCTGTTGGAACCTCAGTAGGTGATATAGATTTAGGTCACGTATGGTTGCTTCCTCCTACTTTAACAGGACAATATCACTTTACTGGAGGAGATTTAGTGCCATATTTAGGAGCAGGATTAAACTTAACCCTCTTTTATGGGGTAGATGAAGGTCCAGTAGCTGATGACGTAGATTATGACACTTCCATTGGTTATGCATTGCAAGGTGGTTTTGACTATATGCTCAATGATAAATGGTTTTTAAATGTTGATGTTAAAAAACTGTTCTTGAGTACAGATGCAACTATAAACGCCACTACAGCACTTGGCGCAACAGTAGGTGCGGATGTTGACATCAACCCTTGGATTATTGGTTTTGGAGTAGGTGTAAAATTATAGATTTGGTTTTTTGGTTTAGTAACAAAAAAACGGCTTGGGTAACCAAGCCGTTTTCGTTTTTGACACTTTTTAGTTAATGCCCTCTACATGTTTTATTGGTCTTACTTCCATACGCCAAATGCCTTCTTCAAATCTAGGGTCTTGTTTGGCAATTGCTATGGCTTCATCCAAATTTTCAGCCAATAAATGGTAGTACCCAGAAATAATTTCTTTGGTTTCATTGTATGGGCCATCAACAATTTGACCATTCTTATACGATAGCATCGTGCCCTCCATTTCCAAAGGTTGCGCAGATTTCATTCGGCCTTCTTCAGTAAGTTTTTTTAAATACCCTCCAATTTTTTCAATATGCTGTTGCATTTGTTCTGGTGATAGACTGGCTTTAGGCTCTTCCTCACTTCTGATGAGTAATAGAAATTCTCTCATAATACGTTGTTTTAAATTAAGATTTGCCCCTAAGACAATTGAGATGGAGGAATAAGGACAAGCTTTTTGATTTTTTTTTGTAAAAGTTCCTTATCCCTGTCATTACTGGCCAAATTCAATGCTTGTTTATAACACTGTTGTGCTTTTTTCAACTGGGAACATTTTTTATATAACTCAGCCAAAGTGAAATGATAGAGATAATAATTGGCGATGTCTGATCTTGCTTCCAATTGGAGCAATTCTTCAATAGCTTTCTTATTTCCTTCAACCTCAGAAAAAGCAACAATACGGTTTAAATGTACAATGGGAGAATCTTCCAAAAGTAACAATTGGTCATAAAGAGATAATATTTCTGTCCAATTGGTTTTTTCATAAGACATTGAAATGCAGTGATTTGCCGATATAGTGGCTAAAATACTGTATTTGCTTATGGTATTACCTTGGGTAATTCTATCCAAGTATTGGGTTCCTGACTGGATAAGTTGAGAATCCCACTTTGATCTATCTTGCTCTTTTAAATCGATGATTTCACCTTCCGAAGAAACGCGGGAATTAAACCTGGATATATTAAAATACATTAATGCCAAAAGCGCATAGCAATCTGTTTTGTTTTTAATATTGATGCTTTCTGTCAATAGTTTTACCAGACGGATGGACTCTAAACAGAGGTCAAAACGAATAACATTGTTTTTATGGGAAGGAAAGTAGCCTTCGGTAAAAATTAAATAGATGGTCTTTAGCACCGAGTCTAAACGTTCTTCGATGACATTTTTTGACTTAAGGTCAATGACGACATTGCGCATTTGTTTTCTTCCGCGCACCAGCCGTTTGTTTATTGTTTGCTCGTTAGAAAAGAAAGCATTGGCTATTTCAGCAATACTTAAACCTGATAAAATCTTTAAAATGAGTGCAATTTGGGAGTTTTCTGCTATTGAAGGATGACAACAGGAAAACATCATTTTTAGTTGACTATCTTCTATTATCTCTTCAGAAAAAGAAAATGTTTCGTCTAACCGTGGCCTTTGAATAGTATTGGTGTACTCACGTTGGTATTTTTTACGTTTAAGAATATTTAAAGTAATGTTCTTTGCGGTAGTGTATAGCCAAGCTTTGGGGTTTTCAGGAATGCCGCGCATTTCCCAATGTTCTGTTGCTTTTAGCAAGGCCTCTTGCACAATGTCTTCAGCTGTTTCAATATTTTCTGTCCCTAAATAACCAGTAATGACCGCAACAAGTTTTCCATACTCATTTCTAAAAAAATGGGTGGTCAACTCCTGGCTCTGGGTTAAATTAGAATTGCTCATTTTAAATTAGCATTAAAGACATATTCTTTGGCTAATTTACTTCAGATTTAGTCTAAACCCATAAACTTGCAGATTTCCTTGTTTAAAGTCCAAATCTTCAGATTTTTTAAACCCGAGTTTTTCATACATACCCCAAGCAACTTTCATAAATTCAGTAGTGTGGATTATAACTTGTTTGTGTCCTTTCTTTTTGGCATTTTCTATGCAAGTCATACTTAACGCCTTTCCTACTCCTAATCCTCTTGCAGAATTGCTTACCGCTAGAAGCCTAAAACCGGATGCGTTTTTTTCTAAAGTGGCAGTTCCTCCGGAACCATAATAATGCATATCACTAAAATAAAGAACGGCTCCCAAGATTTCTCCGCTAGATGATATTGCAATCAGGAGTTCGGAATCAGGTTTCTTTGTAAAATCCCCAATGTTGGCCAGAGTATTGTAATATTGGGGTTGCTCATTTGCTTTTGGGAATCCTTCTAGATCAGAGTAGACATTGACCATCAATTTTCCTATTTCTTTAAACTCTGATAGTTTCGCATTCCTTATTGTAAATGCTTCATGTGAATTTTTGGGAGAAAAACGAGCATTATAACGCTCCTTAAAACTTTGTTTTTGCAGTTCCTGCTCCAATTGAGTCAGTTTTTCAAGAAAATCATCGTTCACGACCTCTTGCAATACTTTTTGAATTCTATTCCATTCCGCTTCAAAAACAGGTAGTGCTTTTTGCCCGTTTTTGGAAAGTTGAATAAGGGTTTTTCTACCATCCGTGTCATCTTTAAAAGTGTCTAAATAACCTTGGTCTTTCATTTTACGGGTTATTTTTATCATTGCTGGATGCGAGAACCCCAAAGCATTCGCTATTTCGGTTACGGTAAGCTTCCCCCTTTGTTTTAAAAGCAAAAATATAACATGCCAGTTGGGTTCAATTTTTAAATTTAAGCTAGAGTAGTGATCTATGGTACTGGACACTATTTTTTCATTCAATCGTTTTATACGGGCAGTAAAGCCTAAATGTTGCAATTCTGGAAGAAAATCTTGATTCATGATAATTTACGTAACTAGTTACGTAAATATAATTAAAAACTACAATCGGTATTTATACTTTATCAATTCGTTAAGAAAAAAAGATATTAGGGACCAACGGCGCCTAGTGTATACAATTGTTCTAAGTTAGGGGTATTACTACCTCCTTCAGGTTCTAGCGTAATTCCAAAAGCTTCGGTTTCGTTAGGATTTGGAAGTGTAAACAATTTATTGTTATCAGTCACAAAATCTTCCAGAAGACCAATGCTGATAGGGGTCAACGGATCTAACTTTAAAGACCATACTTGATATGCATAACCATGTGGGGGTTCGGGTAGACCTTGAGCATCAATAATGACGTTTTCTTCTTCTTTGTTCCAATAGGCCTTGGCATATGATCTTGGGGATATTGTTTGTCCACCTAAATCTATTACAGTAACATTTTTATCTCGTAATGCCTGTAGCAACGTTTCTTTATCTGCTACCTCATCGCGAACATCTGAAAGAATTTCTTCTAGACTTTGCTTTTCTTGATTGGTAATCTCTATTTCCGATTTCAGATTGTTGTTTTCCAGATACACCCATAACAGACCTACCGCCAATAGAAGGGAGGCTGCCCATCCTAAGTAGCTGCTCCAAGGAGTTTTCTTTTCTGAAGCCGTTGGCAAAAATGGAAGTACGTCATCTAGTTCGGGTTTTAATCTCTTAAAACCATCCGCGGGTAATCCTGGAGAGACCGTTTTGGTAAGCTGTAACATTGCAGCTTCAATGGCCTCAATTTCTTTCTGAATTTCAGGATATTGTATGGCATAGTGCTGCACCTCTAAATTCTCTTCTGGGCTAAGTGCTCCAGCAATGTAGAGTTCTAAAATTCCGGACGCTATGTACTTTTCAATATCCATTTATAATCTTGTGTTCTTCCTTAATTCGGAAATACAACTGCGTAAACGTGTTTTAATCGTGCCAATAGGTGTTTTTAGTTCTTTAGATACTTCTTTTTGTGTATATCCTTTAAAGTAAAGCAAATCTATCAAGAGGATGCACTTGTTCTTTAACCCTTTCAACAAGGATTGTAGTCCAATAGTATCAATTTTATCATTTAAATCCTCACTATTTTCATAGATACCTACGAAAGAATGTACAGGGAGGTTTTTCTTTTGATTTTTATGGGTTTTTGAGCGCAGTTCATCAATTGCAGTATTCCGGGCTATATTTAAAATCCAGGTAAAGAAACGCCCTTTGGATGCGTCATAATTATCAGATTTATCCCATATCTTAATAAATACATCATGACAAAGTTCTTGGGATCGTTCTACATCTTTAATGATGGTATTGATGACCCCGCAAATATTTTCTGCATACATATTGTACAACTTCTCGAAGGCAGTTTTATCCTTTTTCTGAAATTGGAGTATGAGGTCGTCTAAATTCATAGCTAATCGGCCAAAGATATAAAAAGGGATCGTTCAATTCTGTCGAAATTCTAAACATGTTGGTCAATTAGAATAGTATTGCCATCTGGGTCCATTACTATAAAACTTGCAGGTCCAGTTGTGGTTTCATCAGCTTCAGATGTTAACGCTACTCCATTTTTCTTCAGGTTTTTTTGAATGGTACGAACATCATCAAAAGCTTCCAATGTTTGCGCATTTTCATCCCAACCGGGATTAAAGGTTAGAATATTGTTTTCGAACATGCCTTGAAAAAGACCTACAAGGGAGTTGCCATTCTTCATGATAAGATAGTTTCGTTCCATTTCACCGGCAAAAACGGTAAACCCCATTTTTTCATAAAATGTCTTGGAAACCTGAAGATCTTTTACCGCTAGACTAATAGAAAAAGCACCTAGTTTCATATTATTTTGTATTAAGTTATGTAAAGGGGCATCTCGCCCTATTGTATTTTTCCATCATGAAAACCAGCTCTTTTCCAAGCCCCATTTTCATAAACCCATATGTTGGTCACTCGGTATTCATTTTTACTAAGTTCCCCATTTTTGGTAATAGATGTTATTACTTTGGCTGTTGTGATAGCAGTATTATCATGAAATTCAATTTTAAGTTGATTCATTTCATAACTATTGATGGTCAAAATGCCAGCTTTAATTTCTTTACTTCTCTTCTTTAAATATTCAAACCACTTTTCTTTGTCAATAGCTTCATAAGTCCCATTTGTGTGACTATAATTATTGGTGACCATAGATTCCAAAACGGATATTTCGCTATTCGCAAAAGCCTTGTTAAACCTGTATATTACTGTAATCAGTTCTTCTTTTTGCTCTTCTGAATGTTTTTGGGGTTTATTTCCGCATGCAGTGGAAAATAGTATAAAAACAAGGGTGTAGAGGAATGATAATTTGTTGGATTTCATTTTATGATTGCCTTATGCGAATCATAAACTTAAGAAATTAAATTGTTGTAACGATTTTCTATACTTTAGAAGATTTTATTGCGGATTATTGGCCTTCAGGCTTCCCAGAAGTAAAAATAATAAAAGGCCAGTCCTAAATACCCGACGAAACGTTTTAGGCTTTAAAAGGAATTGTTTGCCCTTAAGAATAAATCAAAAGAAAAAGAAAATACGGGATCAAGCTATATTGATTCCCTTTAAGACCAAGGTTTTCCACTCAGGGTGTCTTTTAATGTACATGGCAACAAAGGGGCACAAAGGAACTAGTGTTAAATCACGGGCCTTAATATTTTCCAATGCTTGTTTAATAAGTTCGGAGCCAACACCCTTGCCTTCATAATCTCTAGGTACCTCCGTATGGGTGAGGTAAATTTTTTCTTTGGCTTTTATATACTCAATCCTAGCAATGGATTCCCCTATTCTAAATTGAAATTCCTTAGCTTCAATATTGTCAATAAGTAGGTAATCAGAGTCCATTTTTTTAAGTATTAAGTTGACGATGACTTAAAGCGCCAGAGGGGCATTTGGCAATTTGATTCTTCAACTCATCTGTAGTTGCATTTTCGGCCTTTATCCATGGCTTTTCTTTAGGGTTATAAACACTGGGCAGCATCTTCACACAGATTCCCGCATGTTCACATAGTTTTGGTTTCCAGATTACGGAAATCTCACCATTCGAATACTCTTTTGTTACGTCCATTTGAAATAGGGATTAAATTATTTTGAGATACTTTAGATTATATTAAAAAGAGCCGCTTTTAAGCAGCTCTTTTATTATCTGTTATTGAATAATTCCTGTACAGGCAACACGAGCCCCAGCGGCACCGCTGGGCTGGGAAGTGAAATCATCCACTCCTTGGTGAACAATGACCGCTTTGCCAACTATGTTCTTGGTTTCGTCATCACAACCAATACACCATTCCTTGGTTGCAAAATCTACCGTTGCATTACCTTCGGCATCAGCTACAAAATTACCAATATCACCTTTATGATAACCATCTGCAGCTCCCCATTTAGCATGTGGTTGGAACGTTGGATTCCAGTGTCCGCCTGTAGATTTTCCATCAGCTGATGAGCAATCTGCTTTCTCATGAATATGGATTGCATGTTCACCTTCTGTAAGACCGGATAGTGTCGCTTTCATTACTACAATTCCATTTTCTTCTGTAAAGGTGACTTCTCCACTAACACCGCTATCACTCTTAGGTTCCATTGAAAATTTGATGGATTTAACTTCAACTATCTCTTCCATAATTTCTTCAACAACTTCCTCAGAAGTAGCCTCTGCTTCTTTTTTAGCTTGCTTACAGCTAAATGCAGTAATTAGTATTAGCGCCAAAGGAAGCGCAATAATTTTTTTCATCGTAAGTATTTTTAGGTTTTGTCTAAGGTACAGATTATTTAAGGAGGTGTCAATAGTATTGTTTGTTTGTGATAAGTAAATCAGGACTATAAATGAATTTGATTTAGAATTACATAAGGTTTTAAATCAATGTGTTATGCAATTTAGAATACTAATATTTTTTTTAAAACGTTATCATCATAATAACAGGAAACCTTAAAACGGCGTCTAAAAATATATATATATATTGGTTCATCAACCTTCAAATTATATTGAATTCCTTAGGTACTGCAAAAAGAGAAGATCTTTTTGCAAAGGGTACCATCGCCTTAAAAGAGATAGGTTTAGAGGAGCAATAGACCAATATAATTACGTAAAGTCTTTACGTAAAATCCATACATCCGTTATAGAGTTGGAATTGGATTATTTTGACATTCTACATATGCGTCTTTAGTTAGGCAAGACACATTTGCTTGCTAGGACACAAGATTTGTGATTATCTGAGTTTCGCTATGAAGCGTTTTGTGTACTGGACATTTATCAGCAATTTGCATAATGCGCGCCTTTTGTTTGTCATCTAAATTTCCGGTTAATTTAATTTCACGATGGAAAGTATCGATTTTGGCGTTGTCGCTTTCACAATTCTCACAATCTTCCGCATGTGATTTACTGTAAGAGGTGTGTACTTCAACATTATCCACTGGCCACCCTTTTCTTCTTGCATACATCTGAATAGTCATCACCGTACATGCAGAAAGGCCCGCAGAAACGAGTTCGTACGGGGAAGGTCCAAAATCATTGCCCCCATAAGAAGTAGGCTCATCCGCGATCATATAATGATTGCCCACTTTCATTTGTGTTGTAAAACCATCTTCACCGTCTAAACTTGCTGCAACCTGATGTTTTGTTCTTAATCTGGAATCTACTTTTTCTGAAACATCCAAATAACGCTTGGCCCAACCAGAAATTACTTCTCCTACATAAATGGAATCTTCTTTTCTTGATAGCAAGTGGTCCGCGCCATCCAAGGAAACAAAGCTTTTGGGGTGATGGGCAGAAATGTAGATTTCCTCGGCATTCTTAATCCCAACAGTGTCATCTTGAGGAGAATGTAAAATCAAAAGCGGTTTGCGAAGTGCTTTTGCAGTTTCTGGTAGCGATTTGGTTTCCAAATCGTCCAAAAATTGCTTTTTGATTGTAAAATCCCTTCCGCTTAAATTGATTACCGCCTTTCCTGTGGATTGAATTTCTTCAACTCCACTTTTTAATAAATGTTTTACATGCATTGGGTTTGAAGGTGCACCAACAGTGGCAACAGCTTTTATGGATGGAATTTCACTAGCGGCGAAGATTGAAGCAGCTCCACCTAACGAATGTCCAATAATTAAGGTGGGGGCTTCGTAGTTTTCTTCAAGATATTTTGCTGCCGCTACCAAATCCTCAACATTGCCTGAAAAATTAGTGTCCGCAAAATCACCTTCGCTTTCTCCAAGACCAGTAAAATCAAAACGTAAAACACCAAATCCATTAGAAGTTAACGCTTTGCCTATGTTTTTGACAGCCAATAAATTTTTATTGCATGTAAAGCAATGAGCAAACACAGCAAAATTGTGTGGATGTCTGTCAACAGGAAGTTCTAAGCGCCCTACCAGCGTTTGTCCTTCGGTATTTTTGAATGTTACTTTTTGGAGGCCCATGTTACTTTTCTTAATTAGAGGAAGTCTTTTTCTTTTTAAATACACCTCTTAAGTCGGGGTTGTAAAAGAATCCTATCTGCAAGCGGTCAAAAACGGCATTACTGAACTGGTTTCGTAAATATCCAAATTGAACACTGCTGTTTTCTGTAATATGAATTCCTAAAGCTCCATAAAGACGATTTTGCCCAAAAAGGTCATTTTGCAAATTGATAAATAACTCATCATAAAAATTCAAGAAGAAGGTATCTGTAAGCGGCAATGTCACCTGAATACGATAACGGGCTCTATGCTGGGTTTCAGTCCTGGTACCAAAGTCCAAAAAGCGTTGCTCCAATCGGTAACGGTGTTCAAAAAGTAATTCCCAAACTTTATTTTTAAGGATAAATTGCTCAAAGATTCGATGCTCCTTTATATTCTGTTCTCCCGGAGATTCAAAAAAAGAGTCATCAGTCGATATGTAACCATAACCAGCAGTTGCTATGGCGCTTGGATTAATATGATAGTTCAAACCAGTACGCAGCAATAGTTGATTAAAATTACTCGTGGTTTCATAAAATCGAAACTGGGCTTCAGTATGAATACTGAAACGTTCTGCGATCTTATTGGTTCCAAAATACATATACCATGCACCCAATTCATCTTCGCCTGCCTGTTGGGCGTTACTCAAGAAAACAGAAAACAAAGTAAAAAGCAAAAATAATCTCTTCATATGATGAACAATTGTCAGGCCGAGCGCAGTCGAGACCTAATTTATAGTTAAGAACCTCTCGACTGCGCTCGAGGGGACAATAGCTACTTTTTTAATCTATGCTAAAATTTTCTGTTTCTTTAAAAGGAGATAAATCCAGCGCTTCAACAGATGCGCGATAAGGTTTCCACTTTTCGTTAAAGAAACTATTGGTTTTCCTCAAAGCTGACTTTAATTCTTCTTCCGCAAATTTGATGAGGTTTTTCTCCGTTTCTGTAATTCCGGATTTTCGTGTTTGCGTATAAAAGCCAGCCGTGTTCAAGCGTTGCATGACATTAATCTCAGGATTACGGGTAATCCCTTGCCTTTTATCTTCCTTACCTAAATACAAGGCCACTATAGAATCAATTTGTTTAACAATGTTTGTGGATTCCTTTATTTGATCCTTATATTTTTCCTTGTCCAATTCCTTCATTTCTTTCTGAAACTTATTGGCCAAGTCTTTGCTTTTTACTAATTGCTTTACAGCATCAGCGGCGGTTTGGGTGTAGTCCTGTAATTTTTTACCCATTTTATACACCTCATTTATTGAAGCTAATGATGTTTGAAGCCTTGGGTCCGTTTTTACAGTAATCGAAGTAGAGTCTACAAGGTCGCCATAATGTGCTTTTACTTTATAAGTGCCAGGTTTTACATCAATTCCACCTTCTTCTGTCTTACTTTTACTGATTTTTCTTGCTGGTCTATCCGGACCTTTCTCATCAAGTTCCCAATAGATTCTGTGGAAACCAGCCTTTTTTGGAGTCTTGTATTTAAGAGTACGAATTAATCGTTCTCCATCATAAAACTTGAAGAAAATAGAATCTTTTGTTTTTTCTTTCTTCGTATCATCTTTTTCTTCAGGTGCTTCCTCTTCATCATCCTTTTTTTCTTTGTCATCTTTTGCCTTGTTACCTTCTTTCAGATAATAGGTAATCATGGCTCCGGATTTTCTATTTTCTCCATTATAAAGGGCATCCCCGCCAAAACGACTTCCCGTGGCTTGTTGGTAAGCAGCATGATAGGCATCTGGACTTTGGAAAAGGCTTATTTCTTTCTGAAGCACTGAGGGATTGCTTGCTAATGTCCTCAACGGACGAATATCATCAAGAACCCAAGCAGCACGTCCAAATGTACCAATTACCAAATCATGTTCCCTTGGTTGAATAGCCAAATCTTTGGTAGATACTGTTGGGAAACCTTCAGTCCATTTTTGCCATGAACTTCCAGCATTAAAGGATATGTACAAACCGTCATCTGTTCCTAAAAACAGGAGGTTCGGATTTTCAGTATCCTCAACAATGGAAAGGGTGTAGCTTTCCACATCATTTCCACCAACGATTCGAGTCCATGTTTTTCCATAGTCCTTGGTTCGATAAGCATATGGAGTATAATTGAATCGCCTATAGTCGTTGGCGATCAATAAGGCTTCTCCTTTATTCTTTTTGGAGGCCTTTATTTGAGGAATCCAACTGCCTGAAGGAAGTCCTTTAATATTGGATGTCACTTCCGTCCAACTTGCTCCTCCGTTTTGTGTGTAGTGTACACGACCATCATCTGTGCCTATCCAAAGCATATCTTTCTCCACAACCGATGGCTCGATGACCAAAATAGTGCAATGGTTTTCAGCTCCCGTAGCATCCATGGTAAGGCCACCACTTTCGCTTTGTTTTTGTTTTTCCTTGTCATTAGTGGTTAAATCTGGAGAAATCACTTCCCAAGTCAATCCTTTATTGGTTGATTTATGTACAAACTGACTTCCGAAGTAAACAGTGCTATTATCAAAAGGATCCTGTCCAATTCCAGCGTTCCAATTAAACCGAAGTTTAGTTGTTGCATCTGGTGGAGTGGGTCTTACGATATAATTGTTCCCCGTTTTCCAATCGTAACGTGATACAAAACCTTGTTGACTCATGGCATAACCAAATTGGTTGTCATCTAAATCTGGAACAACATCAAAACCATCACCAAAGGCAATTTCTTGCCAGTAGCTGTTGCGTATACCTTGTGCACGCCATACATATGCTGGGCCTCTCCAAGAACCATTGTCTTGCATACCGCCATAAACATTGTAGGGGTATTCATTGTCAACGTTAATATGATAAAATTGTGCAACGGGCAAGTTGCCAATAAAACGCCATGTTTTTCCACCATCTTTGGTAATGTTCATCCCTCCATCATTACCGTCAATCATAAACTGACCATTTTCTGGATGAATCCACCATGCATGGTGATCAGGGTGTACACCATTATCTACTTGATAGGCGGGCATTAACTGCGTAAAGTTTTTACCTCCATCCTCAGAAACGTTCACATAAGTAAATACTGAATACACTCTATTCTCATTTTCTGGATCTACATGGATATCAGAATAATAAAAAGGTCTATTGCCAATATCGCTTTTATCATTGATTTTTTTCCATTTAGAGCCGCCATCTACTGACTTGTATAATGCATTTTTCTTTGCTTCCACTAGAGCATAGATGATATTGGGTTTGTTTGGAGCAATAGCGATTCCTATCCTACCCAATTCTCCTTTAGGGAAACCTTCTTCTTCTGTGATTTTTTTCCAATTATCACCACCATCATGAGTAATGTACAATCCACTTCCTTCACCACCTGATTTAAAAAACCAAGGGTCACGTTTGTGTTCCCACATTGCTACAATCAATTTATTTGGATTGGAAGGATCCATAACTAAATCGGCTGCGCCAGTTTTGTTGTTTACAAAAAGGACCTTTGCCCATGTTTTCCCACCATCTGTGGTTTTATAAACCCCACGTTCAGGGTGAATTCCCCATGGCGAACCAATGGCTCCAGCATAAACAACATCTGGATTGGTTGGATCAATAATTACCCTATGAATATGCCTAGTTTTTTCAAGGCCCATGGATTTCCATGTTTTACCCGCATCAAGAGATTTATAGATGCCATAACCGCCGTTAAGACTATTTCGTGGGTTTCCTTCTCCGGTCCCTGCCCAAATCACGGATGGATTGGACTGTTGAATGGCAACTGCGCCAATGGAAGCGGTAACTTCTTTATCAAAAATGGGCTCCCATTTAATACCGCCAGAAGTAGATTTCCATAAACCGCCTGAAGCCGTTCCAACGTACATAATATCTGGATTGGAATGGACGACATCTATGGAGGTTACTCTTCCGCTCATACCGGCGGGACCAATGTTACGAGGTTTCATGTCTTGGACCAAGTCCATGGAAAATTCTTGTGCAAAAAAAGGGATGGATGCCAAGAGCATCAATAGCGTGTAAAGGTGTTTCATTTTAGGAATTAATTAGTCGCCTAAAGATACCAAAAACACCAAGTGGATTTCTTAAGGAGTTGTTAATGAAATGTAGGTTGATTAAAAGTAGATAGCCAGTTTACAGAATTGATTTAAAATGGTTTATCTTCAGATTATAAAGAAAAGGATGGTTGCTTTAATTTAAATCATTAATGATGAAGCTCTTCAGAAAAGTTAGGCAACAGATGCTTAGTGAAAGCAAATTGAGAAAATACCTGGTATATACCGTTGGAGAAATCATACTTGTAGTTATCGGAATTCTAATTGCTGTGTCCATTAATAATTGGAAGCAATCAAAAGATCTTGAACAAATAGAACAAAATCTTTATAAAGATTTAATACAGGAGTTAAATACCGATTTAGATGAAATTAAAGGTAATCGCGATTATAATAATAAGTATTTATCACGATATAATCGTGCCAGTGAAATAATTATAAATGATCTACAAAAACAACAGATAGATACTTTAGCAATTATAGCAACTGAACTCACTAATTTTTCAGATTTCAAGAATGAGGAATCTTCTTATAACAAATTAGCCGCAAGTGGTAAATTAGAACTAATAGTAAATAAAGAGATTCTCTTGCAACTTCAAAACCTTAGCATTCTCTATAATTACATCAATAGATTGGAGAAGAATCAAGAACAATTCATGTATTCGATTGTACCTAAGATATCTAAATATTTGAGAATAAAACCTTTTCAAATAATGTATCCAGATGAGTTATACGATTATAAATTTCAGAATGATATAGAGATACTAATAAAAATTGGATTAGAAAAAGATGGATTGTATAAGGAAATTGAAAAAGACATGCTCAATCTGATAGGATTGTTGGAAAATGAAATTGGATAAAACAAAGCTTAATAACCTACCTGATGCGTTTTAAGCAACACTCTTTTAAACATAAATATGCTAATTGCTGTAGATTAACCCATCTTTCATCACAAAAGTAACCCTGCGCATTTTAGTAATGTCTTTCACTGGATTGCCTTCCACAGCAATGATATCAGCAAGAAAACCCTCCTTTATTCGTCCCAGTTCATTTAAATGAAAAATACGGGCGTTGACAGAAGTGGCTGATTGCAATACTTTTATGGGTTGCATACCATATTCAACCATAAGTTCCAGTTCCCGATAATTTTCTCCATGGGAATATACCCCAACATCACCGCCAAAAACAATATCTACTCCGGATTCCAATGCCATTTTAAATGACTTTTTCTTCTTAACAATTCGGTCGGTATCTGGTTCTTTTCCCTTTTTCCAGCCTTTGTAACGCTCAATAGCATCGCCAGCTGCAAGGGTAGGGCATAGGCCAACTCCTTTTTCCTTCATCATTTTAAAGATTTCCATTGTGCCCCCATCACCATGTTCTATGGTTTCTACTCCTCCTAAAATGGCGCGGCGCATCCCTTCTGGTGTACCGGCATGGGCTACAACATAGCGTCCTGCACTTGTGGCGGTGGCTACCATTGCATCTATTTCTTCCTGTAAAAAGGTAGGTTGAGAGGGCTCATCTTTTCCCCAACGATAATCTGCATATATTTTTATGAAGTTTGCACCTTTACCCAACTGTGTCCGAACTTCTTTAATAGCTTCAGCTTTGCCACTTACTGGTTCTGCTCCCAATGGAACGGTTACCCCATCATGAAATCCTTTTGGGCCATAAGCTCCTGTGGCTACAATTGCAGGACCAGCGACTAACAAACGCGGCCCGGGAATTATACCATCTTCAATAGTCTTTTTTAAATAAACATCTGTATAACCAGCACCCTCAGCACCTAAATCTCGCATGGTAGTAATACCAGCCATTAACGACTTTTTAGCATGGACCACCCCTCGTATAGCTCTTTCTACCGGCGATTCCTTCAAAACCTGATCGTTCCATTCGGTTTCGTTATAAGGATGTAACAATAAGTGGGAGTGTCCTTCAATGATTCCGGGCATTAGGGTCATTCCCTTAAGTTCCTTTTTTTTGTATGAACCGGAATTTTTTAAATCGGCTACTGGGCCAGCAAAGGTGATACGATTATCGGTTACCAGAACCACCCAATTTGAATGCAATGTCTCTCCATCAAAAACTTGGTCAGGAATTAATAGCAACTGTGCTTTGGCAGGTGCCAATACAAGGAAAAAAAGAATAAGAAAGGTAGTTCTCATATGGTTTAATTTTTAGCTGCATTCTCAGCAATTTCTTTTAATCTTTCTTCAATATCGATTCTAGATAACCAGATTCCGCGAACCATGACCCCAGAAACATCTGTGTAGTTTTTAAGATCATCCATTGGGTTTTTGGAGAGTAGTACCAAATCAGCATCAATACCCTCTTTTATTTCTCCAAAAGTGCTTTCCATGTCAAAAAAAGTAGCAGAATTGATAGTTGCTGACTGTAGAATTTCCAAAGGTTTCATACCAGCTGCTACCATTCCCTGCATTTCATGTTGTATGGAAAACCCGGGAACATTAAACAATTGTGGAGCATCTGACCCTAAAAGGACTCCATGACCGTTGTCTTGAAGTTTTTTAATAAGATTTTTTCGGATAGCGTCAAATTGCTCCCATTGTGCTATGTTGAAATCTGAATTTTCCAAAGACTGTATTTTGACCCGCCTCCAATTTTCCAAAGTGGATTTTGGCATATATTTCATTTCGGGCTCTGCCAATAGAGAATCTACGTCTGCTGGTGAAAACCAACGTTCAAACAAACTTTGCGTAGGAACAATCCATACCTTGTTGTCTTTTGATAATTGTACCAATTCATCAATTTTTGAGGTATCTGCCAAGGGAGTAAAGTTGTAGCCAAAAAAGCCATTGGCGGTTGGATCCACATTTTCGGATTCTGGCACAAGCCCTTCCAAAAAACCATCAACATGATCAATAGTTGCATATTTGCTCTTCAACGCATGACGGATACCGACATCCACTGGAACATGCCCTGCAAATGGGATTCCTACTTCATTCGCTGTTTTTACGACTTGATCAAATACATTGCGTTGAATACCGGGATGTATCTTTAGAAAATCATAGCCTTCCTTTTTGTATGCCGTTACTTTTTCAGTGGCTTCTTCTACCGTTTTCACCGAATTTCCATTGAGGGAAGGGCTCGATGTAAAGATTCGTGGCCCTAAAACCTCTCCACGCTGTACTTGCTCCCTAAGAACCAAATGGTCTGGGTGCCCAAGCATTCCTCGTATTGTAGTGACGCCATTTGCCAAATACAAGAACAGTACATCTTCCAAGCGTTCTTTTGAAGTAGGCGGTTGGGGAATGTGTGCATGCATTTCCGTCATCCCCGGAATGATGTACTTATCTTCAGCATTGATGACCGTTTTGTATTTTGATATGTCTTCTATTTCTGTTGTATTGATTTGCTTTATCCTTCCTGAGTCTATAAAGATGTTTTGACCAGTTTTGATTTCTCCTGTTTGTACATCAACAATATTCGCTTTAAAAATAAGAATAAGGGTAGGGCTTATCTCTTCTGTTTTTTGTTTTTCTTGGCATGAACTAACTAGTGTACATACAACTAAGAAAAGAGTGATTTTTTTAAACATAGTTCTGATTTTTAATTGATTTCTGATGTATTCAAAAGCGCTGTAAGCTGATCTTTGGTGAAAAGCATATTTCCTTTAAGCACGGTATGGATTTTTTTTGTGTTTTCAATTGCTTCCAGCGGATTCGCATCTAAAATAACAAGATCAGCCACTTTGCCTTCGGCGATGCTTCCAGAATTGGCACTCTTTCCTAAGAATTTTGCTCCATTTGGGGCAGATGTTCGCAGTGCTTCCAAGGGTGAAATTCCATTATCAACCATCACTTGAAGTTCTCCATGCAATGAAATTCCGGGATAAGTATACGAATTGTAGGCTCCACTATCTGACCCAGCCAAAAGGCTTACTCCTGCATCATTTAAAGATTTAGACAGTTGCCCAAAAAAGGTGTCCAATTCTTTTCGGTCTGTTCTGGTTTTTTCTGATGCATTTAATGCCCGGTCTATTCGTCCTTTATAGGTTTTGATGATTCCTTCCCCCATATATTTTAGGTAGGCATCGTTGCTGTGATCAACTTCATCCAAATAGCTTAAAGTCTTGCCGATGTGGAGTGTAGGTACCACAAAGACATTTTGTTCTTTAAGTTTTTGAAACGTGTTTTGAGCTGTACTATCGGCATAACTGCCCATTAGAGCAGGCATTGCTTGCCAAAACCCAATTTCTTTATTTTTTAATTTCTGGGTAATTTCCACTTCATTACTAGCGCATCCTTTCATGATATAGTACAGATGTTCTATGGCATCTATTCCTGCATCTACAGTTTCATCGAGCGTCACGGTAAAAGGCATATGTCCAGATGTAATCAATTTTCTAACTTCAGCTTCTTTTATGGTTTTTAAATAGTCTTCTCCCGAAATTCTACTATCATACAACTTCACAAAATCCACATTTAGTTTTTCTAAGGAATCCAAGGCTGTAACAATATCACTTTCATTTTCTACTTTCAAAGAACCGGCCCAAGTGGCACTGGGCCCATCTATTTTTGGCCCAGAAGTAAATATTGTAGGACCAACGAGATTTCCATCAGCAATTTCTTGCTTCCACTCCATGACAGAAGAGGTAAGGTCGCCACCAGCATCCCTAATGGTAGTAATGCCATTGGCAATAAAAAGGTTTAAAAAGTTCTTGTTATTTGCAATAAGAGAATCCCCGCCACGTAAATGGGTGTGATTGTCCCAAAAACCAGGCAACACATACTTTCCAGAGGCATCCACAGTGGTTTCTGCATTATAATTTGTTTCAGAACCAGCGGTTGCAAGTGCGCTTATTCGTCCGCCGTTAACGTAAATATCTTGAATTTCTATTTTGCCTGTTTCCAGATGTATTACACTAGCGTTTGCGATAACCATATCCACGAGCTGCTTTGCTTTTTTGTTTTGACATCCTGTCAATAACAGCAGAGCGAGTAGGGTGTAAGTACTTATTTTTATACTATTTCTCATCTGCTTCCGGGGTTTCTGGTTTTAATGTTATTGTTGCAAAGCGTTACAATTTCCGTTATTCTTTTTTGTCTAGTTTCTTCTCTTTTTGCTTGATTCAACCAGTATAGATAGCTTTTTCGCTGTCCACGCGTAAAATTTTGG
Source organism: uncultured Allomuricauda sp. (assembly GCF_947499585.1). GTDB lineage: Bacteria > Bacteroidota > Bacteroidia > Flavobacteriales > Flavobacteriaceae > Flagellimonas. The sequence goes on from NZ_CANMOO010000001.1 coordinate 653,036, forward strand.
AAGTTTTCAAAGGCTGTCGGATTTTTATCAAAAGAAGCTTTTAAATCCTCAGGAACTATTTCGTTTTCCACATCATCCAAAGCGCTCCAAGAACCATTTTTTTTGGCTATTTCGATAACTTTAAGTCCACTTTCATGCATTAAATCAGAAGCTATTAATTCTTCCAAATGATTTTTGTTTACCCTACTCCAGACACTTTTGGGTTTTCTAGGACAGAAATATTGTCGACGTTTACCATCACCTAAACTTTTCACCGTGCTGTCTATCCAGCCGTAACAGAGGGCAACTCTTACCGCTTCTTCCCAACGCATACTTGGCATTTCATGTTCAATCTTGTACATGATTACATGTACACCGTTTGAGGCTTGATGGTTTTCATGTAACCAAACACGCCATTCTTTATCGTTTTTAAAGTATATCTCTATGGCTTCCTTCATGCTCTAGTTAAAGGAATTGATAATAGTCATTCCTTTGTTTGTAAACTGATTCATCTCGGTTAAAACCTTAGCTGCTTGTGCTAAAGGGATTGTTTGCTCTACTAATTTTTGAGGTTTTAATTTCCCTTCTTTGATCAGTGCCATCATTTCAGGATATTTTTGTGCTTGCATCCCGTGGCTTCCAATGATTTCAAGTTCATTGGCAAGTACCTTATCCATAGGTATTTTTGGATATTGGTGGTCACCGGTCATTAACCCCACCTGAATGTGTTTTCCTCGTTTTCTAAGACTACCTATTGAATTTTGACAGGTGATTTCGCTACCTAAGGCATCTAAAGATACGTTAACCCCGCCATTTGTTAGTGATACCACTTCTTCAACAACATCTGAAGATTCAGAAGCATTAACAGTTTTTGAAGCACCTATTTTTCTAGCTAGTTTTAAAGTATCTTCATTGATATCTATAGCAATAATCTTTGCACCAAAGGCTTTGGCTATCATAATGGCAGAAAGTCCTACGCCGCCACAGCCATGAATTGCGATGGATTGCCCTTCAGTTATTTTCCCTTGGGCCACTACAGCTCTATATGCCGTAATAAAACGACACCCCAGTGAAGCAGCAGTTATGTCATCAATTTCTTCTGGAAGCCTAACTAAATTAGTGTCCGCTTGATCTATACGAACATACTCTGCAAAAGAACCCCAATGTGTAAAACCTGGTTGTGATTGGCGATCACAGACTTGATGGTTACCTGAATTGCACTGTTCACATGAACCACAACCACAAACAAAGGGAACTGTTACTCTATCCCCAATGTTGAAGTTTTTTACATCTCTACCAAGAGCGGCAATGGTACCTGAAAGTTCATGGCCAGGAACATGCGGCAAAATAATATCAGGGTCGTGTCCCATCCAACCATGCCAATCGCTACGGCAAATACCCGTTGCGGCTGTTTTTAGTACAACACTATGGTCTAAAGGAGTAGGGTCTTCAACATTTTTAAGTTCCAAATTCCCTTGAAAAGTTTCATAAACCAATGCTTTCATGACTATTCCTTTTCTGTTATCATGTCTGGTTGTCCAGTTACGTTTAGATTAAAAATGTCATTTCTTGCATAGTGCCCAATAACATCAAAATCTAATTTACTCACAGTTACATCTTTAAGATCTAACTCTGCCACCAGTGCACCTGCTTCACCAAAGAGAGGTCCAGCAATAATTTTTCCTAAGGGGGACACGATAATGCTTCCTCCAGGGCAGATATCCTCTTTTTCGTTTTCTACTAAATGTTGGTATTCAGTAGGATACATAGATTTGGTGTAGAATTGATTGCATCCCAATACAAAACACCTACCTTCTAAAGCAATATGTTGCATGGTTGATATCCATTCCTCTCTTGAGTCAGCCGTTGGGGCAATATAGATTTCCACTCCTTTTTGGTACATGGCCATTCTTGCCATGGGCATATAGTTTTCCCAACAAATTAGGCCTCCCATTTTTCCAATCTTACTATCAAAACTCACTAAAGATTCTCCTGAAGCTTCTGCCCAAACAATTCGTTCCGTACCTGTAGGTTTAATTTTTCGATGTACACCCAAAAATCCGGTAGAAGGTGAAATGTATGCCATGGAACAATATAGACTTCCGTTGACTTTTAGTCTTTCGGTTATTCCAACTACCAGATATACATTTTGTGACTTAGAAAGTTCTTCTAAAAATTCAAGATCATCCCCATCCAAACAAACACTGTTTTCATAATACTTGGCGTACAATTGTTTTCCCTCCATAGAACGACTTCCTACGGTTGCTCCAAAAGTGAAGCCTCTTGGATACCCTGGGACAAAAGATTCTGGAAAGACAATTAAATTACAGCCTTGCGCCGCATGTGTTTTAGTTAAATCAGCTAGTTTTTCAAAGGTTTTCTGTTTATCAAAGAAAACAGGACTTTCCTGTATGAGCGCTACTTTTACCTTCATAAGTATTTGTATTAAGGTATTAAAAGTTCTATTATCTTATTTTTTGATTATTCTTTTTCAATGGCCTTTAGAAAAGGTTCCATTTTAATAAGGTCGATATCATCTCTTTTTCTCAACTCCCGTATAAACCAACTCTTGTGTCCGGCACCATAGGTGATTAAAAAGCGTTTACCAGAATAGCGATGTTTTTCCAATGCTTTTTCAATATTCCAGTAATGCGCAATATTGATGTTGTCCCAGCCGCCAAGACCCAATTCTACATTAAAAAGCTTATTGTAGACCTGCAGCGAAATATCTTGAATACTATCATAAGTATCCGTATGTATGAAATGGGGGTCGTTTACTTTTCCGGTAGCTTTATAGACAGAATCTGAACGGTTATTGGCTTCGTAATAGGCATCCCAATCTGCTGTTCTAGTGGAATCTTGGCTTATAGCGTGTAGTTTTGCACTTCGTTCATCAGCCATTGGTTTCGTCCAACCAGCCGTTGGGATAATTTCAAAATCCATTTCCTTTGTTAAAGGAAAAATGACATCTACATACTCTGGAAAACGCATTACTCTTGGTTCAGATATACTATCATCCCTTTTAAATCCCTCAACAGCTGCTTGAAATCTATCTGGCGGAATTTCTGCCAAGATAAAATCGGGGTTGATTTCTTTTACTAGCTTCCTTAAATATGGAAGGTTATAAACACTATCTGTTAAATGTCCACTATGAATGGTACCAAGTATCAAAACTTCATTTTTAAGTGGTTTCTGAGTTTGTTCTTTACAACTTAGCAAAAGAAGCAATGCTATGCAGCAAGTTATAAATGTCTTCATTTCATCAATACGTTTATAATTTTCTCAATAGGTCTCAGCTCTTCAACATTTGCAGTAATAGACTCCAAAACACTTGTTCCAACTACATTAAAACTGCTTTTTAGCTCATCGATGCATTCCTCCGCATCTTTTATCAATAAGCCATCAGGAACTCTGTAGTAGGTCTTATCATAATCCAAAGGTTCTAGGCAATCAAAATCAAAATGTAAATAGAGATTCTCAATGTTTTTGGATTGCAAGGTTGAAATTAGCTCCGGAATATTCAGCTTTCTTGGGTGATAAATACCGCCGCTCTCCAATCTTATTTTTTCCGCATCATCAATGTCCCGCAACCCAACATAATGAATTTGGGAGCTATTTATGGTACTAAACATTAAATTGTCCATATTGGATTCTCCTTCCCCCAAAAGTGTTCTCAATGGCATACCATGAAAATTGCAACTTGCCGAATCACATGGTTTATTGATATCTGCATGGGCATCAAACCATATAACACCCAGATTAGGGTATTGCTCATTTAAGTAGGATATGGGTACAATTTCAAGACCGCAATCTCCACCAATAGTAGCAGTGGTTCTGGGTTTTTTTGTCTCTAGAAACTGTTTGAATCGCTGCAACTGTTCATGGATGGCATCGTAATTATTTATTTGGAACTTTTGTACTCCATTTTCTCCTGCCGAAATGTGGGATAGGGGTATTTGAACAAAATCTAGATTTTTCAAATATTCCAACACAGCGAAAGCACCTGATTCTATGTTCTTACCTAATCCAGCGCCTTGCCATTGTGGAAAGTAGATTTTCATACTAGCATTGAAATTAAATTTTCTGATGCAGGATGTAAAAATTATTGTCAAAAACCAGTTCACTGCTCTGCAATGTCTCGGTTTTCCATTCTTTACTGGGAAACAGCCACTGTTCTTTACCATCCGTAAAAACCCTGATGGGCATGTCAAAATCTTCTACGATGTCCACATAGCGGTGTGTAATAGACTTTCCTTCCAGTTTGTATTCCAATTTTGGAATCATGGTGGTTCTCAAATACTGATTGAAGAAGGCGGACAAGTCTTTTTTTGTTTTTTCGCTGATATAGTTTTCAATCTGCTCGGTGGTTACTGTTTGGTGATAGAATTCAGCATTTAACCCCCTTAGAATTTCCCGCCACAATGTATCGTCTTCAATGAGTTGCCGTAAAGTGTGCAACATATTCGCTCCTTTGTAATACATATCGCCAGAGCCTTTTTTGTTGACATTGTAAGTGCCTATGATAGGGATGTCATTTTGAATGTTGGCCCTTGTTCCTATAACGTATTCGGATGCCGCTTTGGTCCCGTAATGATAATCTAAATACAGATTTTCAGAATAGGCAGTAAACCCTTCATGAATCCACATATCCGCAACATCTTTGTATGTTATATTGTTGGCAAACCACTCATGACCTCCTTCATGGATAATGATAAAATCAAACTTTAACCCCCAACCGGTACTGGACAAATCCCTACCTAAATATCCATTTTGATATTGATTTCCATAGGTAACTGAACTTTGGTGTTCCATTCCTAAATATGGGACTTCTACCAATTTAAAACTGTCTTCATAAAAAGGGTAGGGGCCAAACCAATGCTCAAAAGCTTCCAACATCATGGGAGCTTGTTTAAACTGCTCTTTGGCCTTATCCAAATTATCACGTAAAACATAATAATCTACATCCAATGTGCCTTTTTCCCCTTCATACTTCTCACCAAAGTGAACGTAGTCCCCAATGTTCACATTTACGCCGTAATTATTTATTGGATTGGATACAAACCAATCGTACAGCTTGTACCCACCAAAGTCATAAAGGTATTCTTCCCTTAACCTTCCGTTTGCCACTGCTACTAAATCCTTAGGAACATCAATAGCAATACGCATGCTATCCACCTCATCATACATATGGTCTTTGTTGGGCCACCATGCACTTGCTCCCAGACCTTGACAAGATGTAGCCACAAAAGGATTTCCGTTGTTGTCCTTTTTCCAAGAGAAGCCCCCGTCCCATGGTGCTCTTTTTGCCTTTCTTGGTTTTCCGGAATATTGCACATATAATTCGTTGAACTCTCCCGGGACTTGTTTTTTCTTTAAATGGATAAAATGTGCCGGACCATAAGAAGTATAATTTAGGTCTTCATTGTCTTGAGACACGGCTATTATTTTCAGGGGTTTTTGTAAATCGATTTGAATGACATCTGACTCTTCCAAAACTTTATACCTAATGATGTTGTAACCCGCGATGGATTCATTTTCTGGTTGAACTTTGATGTTCAGGTTGTAATAATTTAAGTCCCACCAAGCGCGTTCTGGGGTAATGCTACCCCTTAATGTATCTTGTTTAGTAAAGTTTTGGCCATTTATGCTGAAAGACATACCTAAAACAAGCAGAATAAGCAGAGTGTTTTGTTTCATGAATATAGAGATATGATTTATCTAAAAATCTTATTAGGAAATACTACCAAACTTTCATGATTATCTTTTCCAACAGCTGCAACACCAAAAAAGAAATTGTCAATAACAATACCTTCCAGGGTGTGTTCGGTAACATCACCAACATATTTATAACTATTCCAAGTGGGTGAGGTGGTATCTCTCCAATAAATTTTATACCCTACAGCTCCATCAACCTTATTCCATTTTAGTTTGGCTGAGGGTTCTACAATGCCACCAATTTCAACTGTAGTTGGAGCAGGGGGAGCCCAAGCAATTGAAGCTAAGTTAATGGCATTAACAGCAGTCAATTTTTTAGCATATCCAAAATTTACGTGCTCCAACACATCGCCATAAGCAATTCCATTTTCTACCCTAATATCTTGATGCTGCTGAGTATAGTTTTCATGGGCTTCCATAATTCTAACACCTGCAAAACCAGCATCGTTAAAAGGTCTATGATGACCTCCTCTTCCAAAGCGATCTAGACGGTAGATCATCATCGGATTCATTTCTGGCATATAGGTCTTGGTGGTTTTATGGATATACCTAGCCAATTGACGAGAGATTCCATCCACTTCTCCGCCGTAAAATCGGCGTGCCCTTCTTTGATCTTCAGTTTCTGTTGGTGGCACGGGTTCCGAAAAAATTCTAAAATCCCTATTGCTGACAACACCGTCAACTCCGGTTATGTTACCAATCATATCATTATTGATGATTCCAACAATATCCCAACCTTGTTCTTTGGCATATGCGGCCAATCCTTTTCCTCCAAATAGGCCTTGTTCTTCTCCAGATAGCCCTACATAAATGATACTACTTTCAAATTGGTATTTGGATAACACCCTGGCAGCTTCAATGGTTCCAGCCATGCCGCTGGCATTATCATTGGCCCCAGGAGATTTTGAAGTAAAATTATTTGGATCACTCACCCTAGAATCAATATCTCCGCTCATAATAATAAAGCGGTTTGGGTATTTTGTTCCCTTTTGAACGGCAACTACATTTACTACCCAGACATCTTTTACAATGCGCTGGCCGTCTCCTTTTTTTACCAAATCTTTTTGATAAAAAACATTCAAACAATTATTACAATCCGCAGAAGTCTTCTCAAATTCGGATTTTATCCAACGTCTGGCCGCTCCAATACCTGTTGTTTGGGAAATGGTATCGCTCAGGGTATGTCTAGTACCAAAATTAACCAATGTGGTTACATCTTTTTCAATGCGCTCAGCTGAAACGGCATTGACAATATCATACAAGCGAGTATCAGTTTGGGCAAGAAGAGCTGAAATGCTAAATAATGCTACTAGAAATGTGTAAAGTTTCCTCATTTTTAAAATTTAATTACCAATAAGTTCAATAAAAGTACCGTCGGGATCCTGCACTAAGATAAAGCTTCTGCCATCCGCAAGTATGACCGGTGTTTCTCCAAGCAACTTTATATTATTTGCTTTTAAGCGGTTAAGTACATCATCTGTCGACTTGTAAAATAGCGTAATGTATCTCATTCCATTTCGTTCTTGGATATGTGTTTCAGATGCATTCTTTTCATTTCCAAAAGACATTAGCTTATATTCTGTAGCATTTGGATCGTCTTGAAGCTTTAGGATTTTTACATCAAAAGGAGTACCTCCGGTAAGACCTGTCTTTCTTGCAAACTCTTCATTTACATTAAAACCGCCCGTCTCTTTCATACCAATGACATTAGTATAAAAATCCATGGACGCATCTAAATCCGAAACGATGACTCCTATGGAGACAAAAGATTTATCAAATTCGGTTTGGTTTTGACTTTGGCCAACCACCATCACTAAGAGCAAACTGATAAAGAGTATGTTTTTCATTTTTTTATGATTTGTACCTGTTTAAAATTCATCCTATGAAAGTAACAAAAACAACTTATAGGAATCTTGAAAAACTAAAAAAGAAATGATCGAAAAATTCACATGAAGAATTATTGTAAAAAGGTAGCTTTGATAATCCTGCCATTTTGTACTTCATATATGGCTACTGCTTTAAAATTTATACCGTTTGCAGTGATATATTCCTCATCAATAACTCGGTTTCCTATTATTATCCGTTTTTTTAATTCGCAATGAAGATCTGGAGTATTTTCAAAATAGGAATTATAACTTTCCTTCATCTTGTCCTGTCCTTCTAGGAATAGATTGTCAGGATAGTTGAAAAGCTTTATGTTTTTTGAGTACGTATCCATAAAGGCCTCAATGTCCCTTGCATTATAAGCGTCAAGTTGTTTTTGAACAATATTAGCTGGCGATTCCTCGGCCACAAAAGCCAAACGATTTCCTGACTTGTTTATGGCAATACGCGAAATATTATTTATTTCTTCTTGTTCAAAATACATAACCGGTTCCCATCCAACACCTGATTTGGAATCAAATTTTATAATCGATTTTCCAGTCCCAGCGATAATTGTACTATCATTTAACCAACAGATGTCTTCAGATTTTTTAAAGGTATTGGTGATTTTTTTGGTTGCTCTAGAAATTGGATTTAAAGATTTGATTTCCCAAGTTTTGTTCTCTTTACTGATGTAGCTTATTAAATTGGAGTTTGGGATTTTCCATAAACTACGTCCCACGTTTTTTTGAAAAGTTTGATTCGTATTATCCTTTAGATTAGCCACAACCAGATCCATACGGTTTTCCACTAATACAGTAGTAACCAGGATATGATCATTATACCAGACGTGGTAGCCAACTTTTAAATCCTTAAGAATAAGTTTTGATTTTCCTGTATTGATATCATATTCATATAGCCTTTGTAATCCATCTAAGTCTAAGCGAATGGCAGAAACAGCTTTTTTGCCAGGAATTTTTAATGGGGAATATTCACTTCCAGTAGGAGTATTAGATATCCAAGACGTGGTACTTCCCTCTAATATATTAAACCTTAAAATATCTGTTTGGTCTTCACGGTTTGCTGAAAACAAAACAGTATTATCATTTAAAAATGAAGGTTGATTGTCATACCCTTCATTGTTCGATATATTCTTTGGATTTGATAATACTGGATCTCCATTGGTAATTTTTAAATCGAAAAGATAAACATCTGTGTTTACTTGACCATTTATGGATCCACAAATTAGACCTAGGCATATTAGTAGTAACCTGTTCATCATTATTCTATAAATCTTTTTAGTAATTCCCTTACCCGTTTGGTATTTTCAACGTGATATTTGGCTTGAGTTTTCTTAAGCCCAACTTTAACGGTAACGGCTGTATCTGGAAGTTCTTGGAACATAAACTCGTCCGTCCAGTCATCACCAATGGCGAATACGAAATCATAATCATCCTCTCCTAAAATACGAACTGAAGCTCGACCTTTATTGACATTGCTGCTTTTTACTTCCATTACCTTGTTTCCATTAAGCACACTAATGTCATCATTGCCAATTAGACTTGTTAAAACCGTATTTAGCTCAGTTGCTCTTTTAGCGCCAAAATCTGGGTCTGTATTTCGATAATGCCAAGCCATGGAATAATTCTTTTCTTCAATAAAAGAACCGGGCGTCCTGTCAACGAAGGATTCTAAGACAGGTTTTATTTTTTCCATCCAATCACCCTTAACTTTTTCCAGAAGTTTGAACTCTTCACTGTTTCTTGAAATCCAAACCCCGTGTTCCACAATCATGTTGTAGCCTTTAGGCAGAAACCATTGGGTGAAGGTTTGCTTGTCTCTTCCACTGATAAGGAACAGTGTTGTATTTTCTTGTTGGTGCAGTTTATCCAAAAGAGCGTATAGTTCTTCATCTGGTGAAGCTTTTTGGGGATCTTTGTGAAACCCTACCAATGTTCCATCATAATCTAAGAATAAGAGTCTTTTTTTCGCTTTTGAATATTTATCACCAATCTCTCCAAGAATATTTTCCGACATTTTTTCAGAGATAAATGTATCAATCACATCTCTTTTCTGGTTAAGGGAATTCATAAATTCATTTGCCCATACTTCAACGTTGTAGCGTTCTAATCTATTTTGAAGAAACATATTACGCGCTATTTGTTCTTCTTTCGGCATATTTATAGCACTCTTCAAAGTATCGGCCTGTTGCTCAAAATTGTTGGGGTTAATCAAAAGTGCTTCGTTCATTTCATAAGCAGAACCGGCCATCTCACTTAAAATTAACACACCCGTTTTATCTATGCGGGTAGCAACATATTCCTTGGCAACCAGATTCATGCCATCACGTAAAGGGGTCAGCCATGCAATGTCACTAGAGGTATAAAGGTCTATAAGGTTTTCAAAAGGTAAAGAGCGATAGAAATACCAGATAGGAGTCCAGTTAACAGTGGAGAGTTCCCCATTTATTCTACCTACTAATTCATCAATCTCCTTTTTAAGTAATTTATATTGAGGAACATTAGAGCGTGAAGGAACCGCCAAGATGATCAATCTCACTTTTTCTTTGTACTCCGGGTACTTGTTTAAAAAGTACTCAAAGGCATTAATTCTTTTAGCAATTCCCTTACTGTAATCCAATCGATCAATGGACAGAATTAGTTTGGTATCTGGAGCTGAAGCCTTATGGCTATCAAGTTTTTGTTGAAAATCAGTACGCTTTTCCTTCGTATTTTTTCCATGGGAAATGGCAGCGTCCCTAAACTTTTTATAATCAATTCCCATAGGGAAAGAATCAACCTTTATAACACGGTTGTCCAAATAGATATCATTGAAGCTAACTTCCAGTCCCAATAATCTTCTTACTGAGCTCAAAAAATGGCGCTCATAGTCATAAGTGTGAAAACCGATGAGGTCAGAACCTAGCAATCCTTCCAAAATTTCCTCTCGCCAAGGGAGTGTTCTAAAAATCTCATATGACGGAAATGGGATATGCAAAAAGAAACCTATAGAGGTATTGGGTCGCTTTTCTTTGACCATTTGTGGTACTAACATCAATTGGTAGTCATGAACCCAAATCGTATCTTCTTCACTAGATTTTTCTATGATAGCGTCCGCAAATTTTTGGTTAACCGCCTTATAAGAATCCCAAAACTCAAGTTCAAATTCAGAATATTCCAAAAAATAATGGAATAGTGGCCAGACGGTTCTGTTGCTAAACCCAAAATAAAACCCTTCAATATCTTTTTCAGTAAGACTTACTTTAGCACACCCATGCTTTTTTAAAGCCTTGTCTATCTCATCTTCAAGGGCTGCTGGCGTTTCTTCATCTGTAAGTCCGGACCAGCCAACCCATAGGCTTTCACCTCCACTGTGCACAGATTTCATTCCCGTTGCCAAGCCACCAACACTAGGTATTGCTGTTAGGCCGCCGTCACTTATTTGTAATTGTACTGGCAGCCTATTGGAAATAATTATAGTTTTACTCATGAAAGATGATTTTAGGACAAAAATGTAATAAAATTCCTATTTTTTCGATTTATTATAAGTAAAAACCTACAATAACCAACAGAAACACAAATCCTTACTATGGATAACCTAAATTACGGAATAATTGGAAACTGTAGAAGCGCTGCTCTAATTTCCAATACAGGTTCTTTGGACTGGTGCTGTTTGCCTCAGTTTGACTCTACCTCGGTCTTTGCAAAACTACTTGATGACAAGAATGGAGGAAGTTTTGAGATCAATGCAAAATATAACTACGAAATACATCAAGAGTACCATAGAAACACTGCAATACTGGTTACCAGATATTCTGATGGGGAAAATACCTTTGAGGTGCATGATTTTATGCCGAGGTATTATAAACTCACAGGAAAGTATAATGCTCCCCCAGAGATTGTACGCTATATAAAGCATATTTCTGGAGCCCCAAAATTTAATATACACTATGACCCTAAATTGGAGTATGCTCAGGGACAGACCACGAACCATGCAAAGACAAATTTCATAGTAAGTCTTACCAGTAAGAAAAAATTCGACACACTTTTTCTGTACACATCCTTTGATAAGAATAAAGTCTTGAGTGGTGAAGAAATAACCCTAAAGGAAGATGGGTATTTTTTGATTTGTTACAATGAAAAGATTTTAAAGCCAACAACGGAGAAAATGTCTTTGGAGCTGGAACGTACCAAAATATACTGGCTTGACTGGGCAGATAGGACCCCTAATTATAAGCAATTCAACAAAGAAATTATTAGGAGTGCCATTACGCTGAAGATGCTTACATATGATAAAACGGGAGCGGTACTGGCTGCAGCTACCACATCTTTACCAGAAACCATTGGCGAAGTACGCAATTGGGATTACAGATTCTGTTGGATTAGGGATGCTTCCATGGTAATCAAAGTAGTTTCTGAGCTTGGGCACAAAAATTCCGCTAGAAGATATTTACAGTTCATTATTGATCTAATGCCGGATAAGGATGAAAAACTCCAAATCATGTATGGTATTAATAAAGAAAAGAACCTTACCGAAAAGACTTTGGATCACCTAGATGGGTACAAAGGTTCCAAACCGGTTCGTATCGGAAACGCTGCTTATAAACAAAAACAAAATGATATCTATGGTATTTTAATGGATGTTATTTATGAACAGTTGGCGAAGTTTAGTAATGATATTGAAAACGGGGAAGAACTTTGGAGTATTACCAAAGGTATTGTTTGGATAGTTAGCAAACACTGGAGAGAACCGGATAAGGGAATCTGGGAATTTAGAGGGGAAGACAGACATTTTACTTTTTCAAAAGTATTATGTTGGGTAGCTATGGATAGGGCCATTAAGGTGGCAAAGATTTTTGGGAAAGACAGAAAAATTGAGAAATGGACCGCCTTAGAACAAGAAATGAAAGAAGATATCCATGAAAATGCATGGAACAGTGATGTAAATGCTTTTGTTCAGTCTTATGGCTCCAGTCATTTGGATGCTTCTGTTTTGTTGATGGAATCCTATGGTTTTATTCATGCGAAAGACCCAAAATTTGTTAGTACTGTAAAGGCCATTGAAGAAGATTTAAGTAATGATGGATTGCTTTATCGTTACAAAAATGAAGATGATTTTGGATTGCCATCATCGTCTTTTACTATCTGTACATTCTGGTTTATAAACAGTCTATTCAAAATAGGCGAAGAGGAAAAAGCACTGGCGCATTTTGAACGCCTGCTCAGTTACAGTAACCATTTAGGACTCTTTAGCGAGGACATTGATTTTAAAACAAAACGATTGCTTGGTAATTTCCCGCAGGCATATTCACATTTAGCATTAATTGAATGCGCTATCAATTTTTCTAGAAAGAAAAGTGAGGAAAAGATTTTAGAATCTATCAGCTAATATGTTGGGTCAATAACTTTTGCGCGCTGTTTTTGATTTTTTCTAAAAGCAGTTGCAAATGTTCTATTGAAGTAAAAGGGTTCATCAAAGTGGTACGCAAATAATGCTTTCCATTTAATTTGGTTTGTACTAGATAAAACTCACCATCTTCCAATAGTTCTCGTCTAATAGATTGATTGAGGGTATTCATTTCATTTAGGGATAGCTTGTCGTCAACATATCTAAAACAGAGGATATTGGACATAGGTGAGGTTGCTAGTTCAAAATATGGTTTGTCAGAAATCATTTTTGCAAAATCCTTTGCCAAATCGTACTGACGGGTTATAAAATCATCAAATACTTTTTCTCCATATACCTTTAATATGATGTACCAATGCATGGCCATCATGTTTTTAGTGCATTCAAAGGTTCTTTTACCACTGTTGAACCACTCATCCTCCTCTGGCGCATCCATAAGATAATCCGCTTTAAGACTAAAAGTATGTCTGGAATGATTCTTTTCTTTGAATAATAGGGCAGTGGTAATGGTAGGCATCAATAACATTTTGTGACCGTCTATGACGACGGAGTCCGCTTCTTCAATACCGTTTAATAATTCTCTATATTTTTTAGAAAATATTGCAGCACCTCCATGTGCTCCATCAACATGGAACCATAGGTTGTTCTTATGTGCAAATTCTTGAATTTTCACCAAGTCATCATGAGCTCCAGTGGCAGTAGAGGGAGCACTACCAACTATGGCAAAAACGTTGATTCCCTCTGACTGGGCTTTTTGGTAACACACTTCCATTTTGTCAGTATCCATTGCGAAATTTTCACCAGCGGGCACTTTTATGATTCCTTTTTCTCCCAATCCCATAATCTTAGCGGCTCTATCGATACAATAATGTGCTTCCTCACAAACCATTACGCCCAAAGGTTCAGTAGACCCATCTTGCCATACATCATGTGCGATTTTTGCTTTTCTGGCCGAAAGCAAAGCAGTAAGATTAGCCAAGGTGCCACCAGAAGTTAAAAAACCACCTGAATCCTGGTCATAGCCAATTTTCTCACAAAGTTTTTCGGTAACAATACGCTCAATTGCATTGGAGGACATGCCCATTTCATATACTGCCATGCCATTGTTTAGCAATGAACTTATCATTCCGGTCAAAGCAGTAATCGGAACTGTAGGAGCCACCTGGTGCCCCATGTATTTTGGATGATGAATGTGAGTGGTTCTATTCAGAATTTCTTCAAAAAAGTCTTGTTCTTTTCCATTTTCAAGAAAGTCTTCCCAAAAACTAAGTTCTTTATCCGGCTCGTTCCAACGAATAGTTTTTGGATTAGTTCCTAATGTAGTGTCTTGAATATGACTTGCCAATAAATCGATAAGCTCGTGACCTCTTTTCTTGAAATCATTTGATGAGTAAAGCTGTTTCAATATCATATTTTGATTCTTTTTACTACAAAAATTGTTGAAATTAATTATAAAGCTTGATTTTTATACAAACTTTTAAAAGCTAACAATGAAAAACCTATTTACCCTATTATTTTCTCTAGTCCTATCTATATCCGCATCTGCACAAAGAGATTTTGAGCCTGGTTATTTTATCGATGATAATGATAACAAATTGGAGTGTCTTATTCAAAACGAGAAGTGGCTTTTTTCACCAGAAGAGGTTTTTTATAAATTAAATGAAAACTCTGAAGTTAAATCATTTACCGTTAAGAACTGCAAAGAGTTTAAAATTGGGGATGAAGGAGTTTTTATGAGGGTCTCTGCTGACTTTCCTATTACACAATCTAAATTAAAGAAGAAAGAACTAAATTCTGATCCTGAGCTCATACAAAAAACAACATTTGTACAAAATGTAGTGAAGGGAAAAGCTTCTCTTTTTTGGTTTATAGACAATAATGGTATTGTTTATTTATATAGCAAGGATGGCGGCCCCATAAAACCTTTGTTATATAAGAAATATATTTTGGAGGATTTAAAAATTAAAGAAAACAATATTTTCAGGACACAATTAATTAAGGACTTTGAATGCGGTAACCAACCCATTATTCAGAAAACGGAATACAGAAGGAAATCAATGATAAAATATTTTGAATACCTAAATCAATGTTCAGGTGATACGAATTATGTGGTATTTGAAAGAACAGCTAAGCAAAAGGCCAATTTTGTTATCGGATTTAAAGTTTGGGCTGGACTTGAACAAAATCAATATGATACCAGAATACCTAATCCAGATAGAACTTTTGAGTTTGAAAGTGTGATTAGTCCTAAGTTTGGAGCCGAATTTGAGGCGTTTTTCCCATATTTTGGATACAAGAAGGTCTCATTGTTCTTATCGGGACAATTTAGTAAAACAGATAATAGTTTTTCTTTTCCGGAAACCGAAGTAGGAGCAGTTGCCTATAATGCGGACTATTCCATTTTTGAACTACAGGTTGGTTCAAGATATTACCTTGATTTTGGAGAAAAAAGTAGTTTTTTCATTGAAGCTGCGTTGGTCCCAGATTTTTTTGGTAATTCCACGATTTCTGAAGATAGGATTGTGAGAGTGGTTTTGGAAGACGATCGTCTAATAACTCAAGATGTGGGGACTAGTTATAAAAACAGATTTGGAGGTTCTTTCGGCTTGGGTTATAGTTATAATAGAAAAGTATATTTAAGGGCTGCCATACGAACTAATCAAGTGGTTTTGGATAAATCCATTTTTTTTGATGATTCACTATCTAGAATTAGTGTTTCCTTGGGGTACGCAATTTTTTAAATTACTAAAAAAACCGCTCCATATGGAGCGGTTCCCAAATCAGCTTTGTTTCAGCATCATTTGAATTAGTCAAAGGTATACCCATTATCCGCAGCTACTTTGTCCGCTATTTGCGTGCGTAGTGCTACGACATTGGGTTGATTTGTATATTTCGTAAAACGTTTTAATCCCATAAGCATCATTCGTTGTTCATCTCCCTCGGTAAAAGAAACAATAGCTTCTTTGCCTTTTTGGTTAATGATGTCCACAGCCTTGTATAAATTTAATTTGGACATTGCAATTTGAGTAGATTGAGACTCTTCTCCAAATCTTTTCGCATTTTTCTCCGTCCGTAAGATAGTGGATTCTGACAAATAAACTTGAATCAAAATGTCAGAAGCAGATAATAATACCATTTGGTGTTCTTCCAAGCTGGGACCAAATTTCTGCACGGCACTTCCAGCAATCATCAAGAAAACCTTTTTCAATCTAGCTATTAAATCCTTTTCTTCAGCAAACAGTTCAGAGAAATCCGGTGTGTCAAAGGATGGAATGCCCATCAATTCTTCGCCAACAGCCGTTGCAGGACCTAATAAATCAACATGACCTTTCATTGCTTTCTTTACCAACATACCCACTGCCAACATTCTGTTGATTTCGTTGGTTCCTTCATATATCCTTGAGATACGTGCATCCCTCCAAGCAGATTCCATTGGAGTATCTGCGCTAAAACCCATTCCACCAAAAATTTGAATTCCTTCGTCTGTAGTTTGCTGCACATGTTCAGAAACTGCTACCTTAAGAATAGAACACTCAATGGCGTATTCTTCAACTCCTTTAAGCTCTGCATCTTGGTGTGTATTCCCTTCGGCTTCCCTTATTGAAATTCTATCTTCAATGTTTTTAGCAGCACGATAACAAGCTGATTCATCCGCATAGGCGTTGGTTGCCATATCTGCAATTTTGGCCTTAATCGCACCAAAATTTATTATAGGCGTTTTAAACTGAACACGCTCATTTGCATATTTGGTTGCTTCATTGATAACGCGTCTTTGTGCTTCTAAACAGGCAGCTGCTAATTTGATTCTACCTACATTAAGAGCATTCATGGCTATTTTGAAACCATTTCCTCTTTCAGACAGCATATTTTCAACAGGCACCTTTGTCTCGCTAAAAAACACTTGACGGGTAGAGGAGGAGTGAATTCCTAATTTCTTTTCCTCATCTCCAAGGGTTATCCCATTACTGGGGTCATTTTCAATTATGAAACCAGTAATATTTTTATCATCTTCTATTCTAGCAAAAACTATAAAAACATTACAAAACCCAGCATTGGAAATCCACATTTTTTGTCCTGAAATAGAATAATGCTTGCCATCTTCTGAAAGTACTGCTTTGGTTTTACCAGAATTTGCATCAGAACCTGCTCCAGGTTCTGTTAGGCAATAAGCCCCAAACCATTCACCTGATGCTAATTTTGGAACATATTTTTGTTTTTGTTCTTCAGTACCGTACAGGATTATTGGCATAGTTCCAATACCTGTATGAGCCCCAAATGCAGTACTGAAAGAACCTGTAGCGCCAGAAATGTAATCGCATACCAACATGGTAGACACGAAGCCCATTCCCATACCGCCATAAGATTCTGGTACAGCTACACTAAGTAAGCCCAATTCTCCTGCTTTACGCATGGTTTCTTCTGTATAGGCATAGTCCTTTTTCTCAAAACGCTCCCAGTGTGCCCAAAGTTCTCTATCCACAAACTCTTTGGTGCTATCACGCATCATTTTCTGTTCTTCGGTCAAGTCTTCAAGGGTGAAAACATCTTCACAATTGGTTTCTTTTACCAAAAATTGACCGCCTCTTAGAATATCTTTATTTAGGGTTTCAGTACTCATAGCATTACTATTTAATTCATTCTAATTCAAAAATTCATAGATACCCGCTGCGCCTTGTCCTGTACCTACGCACATCGTTACCATTCCATATTTTCCTTGCATATCTCGTTTCCGCATTTCATCAAACAGTTGAACAGAAAGCTTTGCTCCTGTACAACCAAGTGGATGTCCTAATGCAATAGCCCCACCATTCACGTTTACAATCTCTTGGTTTAAATCCAATTCGCGAATAACCGCTAAAGACTGAGATGCAAATGCTTCATTCAGCTCTATTAGCTCAATGTCATTTTGTTTCATTCCTGCTTGTTTCAAAGCTTTTGGAATAGCTTTTACTGGACCTATCCCCATAATTCTGGGTTCTACTCCTGCCGCAGCATAGTTTACCAAGCGCGCAATGGGCTCAAGGTTCAATTCCTTAACCATTTCCTCACTCATCACCATTACAAAGGCTGCACCATCACTCATTTGAGAGGAATTCCCTGCAGTTACGCTTCCACCTGCAGCAAAAACAGGGCGAAGTTTATTAAGTGTAGGGATGTTAGTACCTTTTCTTGGTCCTTCATCCTTTTTTACTGTATATGTTTTGGTTTCCTTTTTGCCTGTCTCGTTCACAAAAGTGTGTTCTACCTCTATAGGAACAATTTGGTCTTGGAACCGATTTTCTTCCTGTGCTTTTAAGGCTTTCATATGAGAACTATAGGCGAATACATCTTGGTCCTCACGGGAAACCTTGAATTGTTGTGCCACTGCTTCCGCAGTTAAACCCATTCCCCAATAATAGTCTTCATGGCCTTCTTTGGCGGTGGCATAGTCCGGAGTTGGTTTATATCCCCCCATTGGAATATAGCTCATGCTTTCCGCTCCGCCTGCTATAATACAGTCTGCCATACCTGATTGAATCTTAGCTGTGGCAATACCAATAGTTTCTAGCCCCGATGCACAGTACCTGTTGACAGTAACTCCTGGAACATCGTCAATATTAAGACCCATCAAGGAAATTAAACGTGCCATATTCAACCCTTGTTCAGCTTCTGGCATTGCATTTCCTACAATGACGTCGTCAATTCTTTTTTTATCGAGTTGAGGTAACTCCTTCATCATGTGCTCAATAGTCTCAGCTGCCAACTCATCTGGTCTTTTGAATCTGAACAATCCTTTAGGCGCTTTACCCACTGCTGTTCTATATGCTTTTACGATATATGCTGTTTTCATTCTAATTTCTTAAAGGTTTACCTGTTTTCAACATATGTTGTATCCTTTCAAGTGTTTTTCTCTCTGTACAAAGGGAAAGAAATGCCTCACGCTCTATATCTAAAAGATATTGTTCAGAAACATAACTGGCTTCGGATAGATCTCCACCCGCCATTACATAGGCCAATTTATTGGCAATTTTTCTATCATGTTCTGAAATGTAATGTCCAGCTTCCATAGCATCCGTTCCAACCAAAAACATTCCCAAAGCCTGTTTTCCAAGAACCTTTACATCTTTTCTTTTGGGAGGTTGTGTATACCCAGCTTCTGCCATTAGTTTTGCATGGGCCTTAGCTGTAGCAATTTGTCGGTCTTTATTAACAACCACTACATCCTTGCCCTTTTGAAGAATCCCCAAATCAAAAGCTTCATATGCCGAAGTGGATACTTTTGCCATACCAATGGTTAAGAAATACTCTTGAAGAATATTCAATTCAACATCATTTTTTCTAAAAGTATCAGATGCTCTTAGTGCCATTTCTTTGGAACCACCACCACCTGGGATAACCCCAACACCGAACTCTACTAACCCTATATAGGTCTCTGCTGCCGCAACTACTTTGTCAGCATGCATGGAAAGTTCACAACCACCGCCTAAACACATGCCATGTGGCGCGGAAATGGTAGGAATGGATGAATATCGCATTCGCATCATGGTGTCTTGGAACATTTTTATGGCCATATTCAGCTCATCATATTCCTGTTCCACAGCCATCATGAAAATCATACCAATATTGGCTCCTACGGAAAAATTGGCCGCTTGGTTGCCAACAACCAAACCTTGAAAATCTTTTTCAGCAATATCAATGGCTTTGTTCAGCCCAGCTAAAACGTCACCGCCAATGGTATTCATTTTAGATTGAAATTCCAGATTTAAGATTCCATCTCCTAAATCCTCTAAGACTACACCGCTATTTTTGAATACTTCGTTAGACTTCCTAATGTTATCAAGTATGATAAACGCATCCTGACCTGGAACTTTCTCTACTGCCTTTTTAGGAATATCATAAAAATGGGTGGCACCATCTTTAACTGAATAAAAGGAATCAATGCCAGACTCTTTCATTTCAGTAACCCAAGATGCTGCTTCTAAACCTTCTGCCTTAATGAATTCCAGCCCTTTCTCCAATCCTACTGCATCCCAGATTTGAAAAGGCCCATGTTCCCATCCAAAACCTGCTTTCATGGCATCATCTATCTTGTAGAGATCATCAGATATTTCCGGAATTCTATGCGAGACATAAGCGAAGAGTGCCCCAAAACTTTTTCTATAAAATTCTCCAGCTTTATCTTTTCCTGAAGTTAACACTGGAAAACGGTCAACAACTTTGTCTATGGTTTTTGTAAGTTCCAAAGTGGCAAACTTGGCGCTCTTTTTAGAACGATAATCCATAGTGTCCAAATCCAGTGTTAGGATTTCACTTTTGCCATTATCCCCTTTTATTTTTTTGTAAAAACCTTGGCCTGATTTACTCCCCAACCATTTATTTTTCATCATGGTATTAATGAAATCTGGCAGTTGGAAAAGCGCTATCCGTTCATCATCCTTACAGTTCTCGTGAATTCCATTTGCCACATGAACCAAAGTATCCAAGCCAACAACATCCACAGTGCGGAAAGTAGCAGATTTTGGTCTACCAATTACGGGGCCGGTAAGTTTGTCAACTTCCTCCACTGTCATTCCTAAATCCTTGACCGCATGGAACAAGCTTTGAATACTAAAGATACCAATCCTATTTCCTATGAAAGCAGGGGTGTCCTTGGCAATAACAGATGTTTTTCCCAAGTATTGTTCCCCATAACCATTCAAAAAGTCTAATACTTCTGGAGCTGTTTCAGGGCCAGGAATGATTTCAAAAAGTTTTAAATATCTGGCAGGATTAAAGAAATGTGTTCCACAGAAATGTTCTTTGAAATCGTCACTTCTTCCTTCACTCATAAATTTTATGGGAATACCCGAAGTGTTGGAGGTTATCAACGTGCCAGGCTTCCGATATTTTTCCAAGTTCTCAAAAACTTGTTTTTTGATGTCCAATCGCTCTACAACTACTTCTATGATCCAATCTGCATCGCTAATTTTTGAGATGTCGTCCTCAAGGTTGCCCGTGGTAATCCTATTGGCGAATTTTTGATGGTAAATAGGAGAGGGTTTTGATTTTAGTGCTGCCATCAAAGAACCATTGACCAATCGATTGCGAACAACCTTATCTTCTAGCGTCAATTTTTTAGCTTTTTCTTTTTCGTTAAGCTCTCTTGGAACGATATCGAGCAATAAAACTTCGACTCCAATATTGGCAAAATGACAGGCTATGCCACTTCCCATGATGCCAGAACCGATAACGGCAACTTTATTGATATGCCTTTTCATTTATAAACTTAGATTAATTAGCAGTAGTTTTTATGTATACCTTCTTATCTAGGATGAGTCTATTGATTATGTCAGCAGTTTTGAAAAATCCTAACAAATCATCATCAGATACATGTTCACGGACCACTTCGTTAAAACGCAATACCACATCTTTGGAATCTCTCCGTTTCTCTAACCCCAAAGCGGTTAAATGAATCAAAACACCTCTACCATCTTTTGGGTTTGGCTTACGTTGAATATATCCTTTCTCTTCAATGCTTTTTAGAATTCTTGACAGACTAGTTGCCTCCATACCCATTTTTGGGCCCAGTGCTGTGCTCGGAGTACCTTTTTTTGGGTCAATACTTAGTAGCGTAAAACCAATGGCCATGGTAAGTCCATAATTTCTAGCTTCTTCGTTATACATTTTGATAACAGCTTGCCACGTGGCCCTTAAAGCATAGTCTACGGTTAAATCTTTCATAGAAGAGGTTTGGTAATGTCAAATATAGGGAAATTTATTATGCATGCATAATAAATTTAATAAATTAATTATTGAATTCAAAACAAAAGCCCACTATTGAAGTAGGCTTGTTTTTTTAAAAGTTGAACAGGCTTTTTATTAATACCCGTAGATACTATTATACAACTCCAGATACTTTTCTTTTACAATTTTTCTGCGCAACTTCATGGTAGGAGTAAGGTGCCCATCGTCTACACTCCAAACATCTGGAGTCAACCTAAACTGTTTTACTTTTTCCCACTTCGCAAATTCTTCATTGGCCAAATCTACTTCTTCTTGTATTCTGGAGATTACTCGCTCATTTAAAATAATGTCGGAGTTTTCACCAAAGGTGATTTTGTGGCGTTCGGCCCATTCGTATAAAAATTCAAAATTTGGTTGAATTAAGGCAGCTGGCATTTTTTCCCCTTCGCCCACTACCATGATCTGCTCAATAAAACGGGATTGTTTAAAACGATTTTCAAGCAATTGAGGTGCTACATATTTACCTCCTGAGGTTTTGAACATTTCTTTCTTACGGTCTGTGATTTTTAAAAACCCGTCTGCATCCACTTCGCCAATATCCCCTGTATGAAAGTAACCGTCAATAATTACTTCTGCTGTTTTTTCAGGATCTTTATAATAACCCAGCATTACCTGCGGACCTTTTATACAGATTTCACCATCTTCAGCAATTTTAACCTCAGTTCTGTCTATTGGAATTCCTACGGTACCAATTCTAAAACCATTGCCCCGCATATCATTTACAGAAACAACAGGTGAGGTTTCGGTTAGACCATAACCCTCCATAACACCCATTTCCGCAGCATTAAAAATTCTGGCCAATCTTGGTTGTAATGCTGCACTTCCAGAAGCTATTAGTGCAAGGTTGCCGCCTAATCCTTCTTTCCATTTGCTAAAAATCAGTTTTCTGGCCAATGCCAGTTTCTTTTCGTACCACCAACCATTTTTTCCATAAGGCTCATATTTTAGCCCTACTTCAACGGCCCAAAAGAAAAGATTCTTTTTTATACCGCTTAATGCCGCACCTTTGGCAATGATTTTATCATACACCTTTTCCAATAATCGAGGTACAGCTGTCATTACATGAGGAGCGGTTTCCTTAAGGTTGTCACTTATCGTTTCAAGGGATTCCGCATAATAGATGGTCACTCCCCTAAATTGGTACAGATATATAAGCATGCGCTCGTATACGTGACAGAGTGGAAGAAAACTAAGTGATTTAGTTTCACCATCTACAATGGGGAATCGTTTTGAACTTTCTATGGCATTGCTCACAAGATTATCATGTGATAACATAACGCCTTTTGGTCTTCCGGTTGTTCCAGAGGTATAGATTAAAGTGGCCAAATCTCCTGGTTGCACATTTGCTTTTAGTTTTTCTACCTCATCTTGATTGGAATTATCCGCTCCTAATTCTAAAACTTCTTTCCAGTTTTTACAATTGGATAGACCGTCAAAAGAGTAGACATCCTTTAATTTTTTAAGTCTTGGGGTTACTTCCAATACTTTTTCCAAAACTTCATTGCAGGAAACAAAACAATACTTGGCTTCAGAATGGTTTAATACATATTCGTAATCTGATGCAGAAATAGTTGGGTATATGGGTACGTTTTGAGCACCTATCTGCAGGATGCCAATATCCATAATATTCCATTCGGTTCTATTGTTCATAGAAATTATGGCAATCTTATCATTGGGTTTTACGCCCAATTTTAAAAGTGCTCTACTAACGGTATTGGCCTGATCAATATAGTCTTTTGTTGAAGTTGCAACCCATTTACCATCATATTTGGTAACAAGCGATTTTTCAAGGGGGAATTTTTCCAATTGATAATATGGAAAATCAAAAAGTCTGGTAACTGTTTGCATAGTAAGTTTCTGTAAAGTAATTGCAAAATAGCAAATCAGACCCACACTAAGAAATAGAATTCTCAATTAGATATTGAAAACATTAAAGAATTAACAAGTTTTAAACTACGGGAGAAATCTCATCAAGCGTATAATAGACTTTCAATCCATTTGCTCTGGCTACTTTAACATCATTATCTGCCCCTTTTGATTCTCCTTCCAATCTCAAAACAGCATCACACTTCAATAGCATTCTATGTGCGGCCGGATATTGAATTTCTTGCCAAGCGTTATCACCAGGCTCTTTTGCACCTGCCAATTTCAATAGAGGCAATGCCAACCATTCCCCTATAATGGGCATATGCCCCATTCTAAAAAGAGGTAATGCCACAGATTCCAGATGGTCAAGATTTTTTTTCATGAGCTCTGGGTCATTATTGGTACCACTCCGGTACGGCCCAGCAATTAAGATCATCATGGTCATTAGTTTTTGTAAAGGAACCTATTAACTAAATCAGAAAAAATAAAATAGTTTAAGAAATTGAATATTATTTGCCATTGCGAACCATACTAAGGAATTCTGGGGTAATGCCTAAATACGAAGCAATTTGTTTTTGGTTGAGCTGTGATGCTATTGAAGGGTATTTTTCCATGAAGATGTCATACTTCTTTTTAGCCGTAAGGGATAGATTTTCCAGCCCCCTCTGTTGTTCACGGATGTAAGCATTTTGCATCAAAATCCTAAAAAACCTTTCAAATTTTGGGATTTCCAGTAGTAAACGCTCAAAATTGACTTTACTCAATAAAAACACCATAGATGGTTCCAGTGCCTCTATGCTAAGCATACTTTTCTTTTTCTTGGTAAATGCAAACATATCAGTAACCCACCAGTCTTTTATAGCAAACATAATGGTTGTTTCCTTACCTTCTTCACTTAGAAAATAAGCGCGAAGTATACCATTGTTCACAAAGGAAATACCATCGCAGAAAGCACCTTGCTCTAACAAAACCTGCCCCTTACCCAATCTTTTTTCAGTTAAATAAGAAGTGAACAATTCTATTTCTTTGGAGTTGAGCTGTATGTGCTTTGATACATTATGAAGTATGGGTTCAAAACTCATAACTCCTGTGTTTAGACTAGATGTAGTTTCATTCCCTCATGCGAAGCTACAAATCCGAGTGTTTTATAAAACTCCAAAGCGTCAGGTCTCTTTTTATCGGTAGTCAGTTGCACTACATGAGCGCCTTTCAACTTTGATCGCTCAATGGCCCATTGAAATAAAATTTTGCCAATTCCTTTTCCACGATAATTTTCATGCACACGAACAGCTTCAATTTGGGCTCTAATACCTCCTTGGTAGGTTAAATACTGAATAAAGCTTAGTTGTAATGTTCCAATGACCTTTCCAGACTCGTCTTCAATTACCACCAATTCCTGATTTGGATCATGGTCTATATTATCAAAAGCTTTAAGGTATTTTTCCGGTAGAGGCAATTTATAATCCTCACGTAATTTGCCCAATTTATCATTGGCAATCATTTGCACAATTACGGAAACATCTTCTTTTTTCGCTTTTCGAATCTGCAAGGTTACGAAGTAATTCTAGATTTAATAAACTTAAACTGTCCATTGTGATTGGACTCGTGCTCACAAACATGAAACCATTTACAGTAATTATTGGTAGGGCCCCAGGGAAATTCATTGTCGACGGCCATGAGCCAATCATCATCACGCTTGGCAAATTCTGATAAGGTGAATTCTCTAACCTTGGTCATTTCTTCCAAATAATAATCCAAAGGTTTTCCTTTGATTTCTTTTCTTGCTTTTTCACCTAAACCTGATGCCACGGACCATTTATCTGAATCTTCTTTTGACCAATCGCCCCAGGTTTTGTCTTCAAACGTATGAATTTGATAAAAGCGTTCGGTAGCAGCCAAATGCATTAACATGGCACCAATACTATTGGCATCATCATCTACCAAATAGTCCAAGTCGGATACGCTCATATCCTGCACTGGTCTTAAGATCACATATCGCATCCAATTCATCATAGAAACCAAAGTTCCTAGCTGAGGAGTATAGCCCTCCTTAGGTCCAAAGATGTTTAAATCGCTATCCTTGGTAAAACTTGGTAATGGTTTTAGATGCGGTGCTGCTATTAGGCCGGTTGTTCCGAGTGCCCCCATCGTTAACAAAGAAGACTTTTTAATGAAGCTTCTTCTGTTTACTCCTTGTTGATTTTCCATAATTATTGGTGGTCGATTAGAATCTGTAAATTACGAATTCTTTTCAACCCACTTTTTTGCATTCACAAAAGCCTCTAACCATGGTGAAACAACATCATTTCTATCTTTCGGATAATGTGCCCAGTTCCATGGGAAGGTGGAACGTTCAATATGTGGCATGGTCACCAAATGCCTTCCAGTATTATCACATAACATGGCAGTGTTATAATCACTTCCGTTTGGATTTGTGGGGTATCCTTTATATCCGTATTTGGCAACGATACTATAGTTTTCTTCTGAAAGGGGAAGATTAAATTTTCCTTCACCGTGAGAAATCCACACCCCTAGAGTGGTGCCTGCCAATGAAGAGAGCATAACAGAGTTGTTTTCTTGAATTTTTACCGAAGTGAAATTGCTCTCATGCTTTCCAGAAGCATTGTAAGTCATTTTTGAAAGCTTTTCGTGTTCTGGATTGATCATATCCAATTCTAAAAACAATTGACATCCATTACAAATTCCTACGGATAGCGTATCTGGTCTAGCAAAGAAATCTTTTAGTGCCTTATTGGCCTTTTCGTTGTACTTGAAGGCACCTGCCCAACCTTTTGCACTCCCAAGTACATCAGAATTGGAAAAACCGCCTACGGCACCAATAAATTGAATGTCTTCCAGTGTTTCCCTACCCGAAATTAAATCGGTCATGTGAACATCCTTTACATCAAACCCCGCCAAATACATGGCATTTGCCATTTCACGTTCAGAATTACTTCCTTTTTCACGTAAAATAGCTGCTTTTGGCCGCCCACCTTCTAATTGAACTCTAGATGGCAATTCACCAGTAAAGCTTTTGGGAAAATCATAAGCTAAAGGTTGATTTTTATAGTTGTTGTAACGGTCCTTGGCCAATCCATTTGCAGTTTGCTTGTCATCCAGAAGATAAGAGGTTTTAAACCAAGTATCCCGAAGTGATGTCACGTTAAGCCCTATCTCTATTCCATTATTTTTGATGCTCAACATGTCCGTAGAAGCTACGGAACCTATATTTTCAAAGTCAATGCCTGCATCTGAAAGTGTTTTTTCAATGGAGGCGTCTTTGGATTGAAACACGATTCCTGTATTCTCCGAAAACAATAGTTTGATAGTATCCGTTTCTCCTAAGTTTGATAGATCTAGGTTTGCACCCAATTGTGTGTCCGCAAAGCACATTTCCAAAAGGGTAGTAATTAATCCTCCAGAAGCCACATCATGTCCTGCAAGGATTTGACCTTTTTTGATTAGCTCTTGTACCGTATTGAAAACCAGTTTTAGGTAGCCTGAATCTAATACAGAAGGTGTTTCATCACCAATTTCATTAAGAATTTGGCTAAAGGAAGAACCACCTAATTTATATTCGTCTTTTGAAACATTGATATAGTAGATATTTCCGCCATCTTTCTGAAGAACGGGCTCAACAATTTTGGTAATATCGTTGCAGTTTCCGGCTGCAGAAATAATTACAGTTCCTGGGGAAATTACATCACCATCTTTGTATTTCTGTTTCATGGAAAGCGAATCCTTTCCTGTTGGGACATTGATGCCCAGTTCAATAGAAAATTCAGATACTGCTTTTACCGCTTCATACAATCTGGCATCTTCTCCTTCGTTTTTACAAGGCCACATCCAATTGGCGGATAAGGAAACGGAGTGCAGACCATCTTTTAACGGCGCCCAGACTATATTTGTCAACGCTTCCGCAATACTATTTTTACTTCCTGCAGAAGGGTTTATCAAACCAGAAATAGGGGAGTGCCCTATACTGGTGGCAACACCTTCTTTTCCTTTAAAATCCATGGACATTACACCACAGTTGTTCAATGGCAATTGTAACGGACCAGCGCATTGTTGTTTTGCTACGCGACCACCTACACAGCGATCAACCTTGTTTGTTAGCCAATCCTTACAGGCAACAGCTTCCAATTGCAATACGTTTTCCAGATAATCATGAAAATTTTCTAAAGTATATGCAAGGACATCATAATCTCTTTTAATGGTTTTATCATCCATTATGGTTTTAGGAGAACTTCCAAACATATCGGATAGCTCCAAATCCATTGGTTTTTCACCAGATTTTTGCGACTCAAAAGTAAAACGATGATCACCGGTTACCTCACCTACATTGTACATGGGTGAACGTTCCCTAGCGGCTATTCTATCTAATAGACCTAAATCTTCCTCTCCAATCACCAATCCCATACGTTCTTGGGATTCATTTCCGATAAGCTCTTTTGCAGATAATGTTGGATCTCCTACCGGAAGTTTATCCGTATTGATTTTACCTCCAGTTTCCTCCACTAATTCTGATAAACAGTTGAGGTGGCCGCCTGCGCCATGATCATGAATGGAAACGATGGGGTTGTCATGGCTTTCCACCATTCCACGGATAGCGTTGGAAGCCCGTTTCTGCATTTCGGGATTCGAGCGTTGTACGGCATTCAACTCAATGGCAGAACTGAATTCACCTGTATCCGCACTGGACACTGCAGCACCGCCCATGCCAATTCGGTAATTATCACCCCCAAGAATCACAATTTTGTTTCCCTTTTGAGGTATATCTTTTAAGGCTTGCTCCGCTTTTCCATATCCAATACCTCCAGCAAGCATAATAACTTTATCGAATCCTAGTCGGCGTGCTTCTTCTTTGTGTTCAAAGGTTAGCACAGAACCCGCAATCAAGGGCTGTCCAAACTTGTTTCCAAAATCTGATGCTCCGTTAGAAGCCTTTATCAAAATATCCATAGGAGTCTGATACAACCACTCTCGTTCCTGCATTCCGTTTTCCCAAGGTCTATTTTCTTCTAATCTGGAATAGGAAGTCATGTAGACGGCGGTACCTGCAAGAGGCAACGAACCTTTTCCTCCAGCCAAACGATCTCTGATCTCACCACCGGAACCTGTGGCCGCTCCATTAAAAGGCTCCACTGTTGTCGGAAAGTTGTGGGTCTCAGCTTTTATAGACAAAACAGATTCGAATTCATCTTCCTCATAAAAATCTGGCTTATCGGCGCTTTTTGGTGCAAACTGAACCACTTTAGGACCTTTTATGAAGGCTACGTTGTCCTTGTAAGCAGAAACGATATCGTTTGGATGCTTTTCTGATGTTTTCTTAATGAGTTTGAAAAGTGATGAGGGCATTTCTTGCCCATCAATAATGAATGTGCCATTGAAAATTTTATGGCGACAGTGTTCTGAATTCACTTGGCTAAAACCAAAAACCTCAGAGTCTGTCAATTTTCGCCCCAACTTTTGGGAAAGGTTTTCCAAATAGCCTACTTCGTCTTCATTTAGTGCCAAACCTTCTTGCGCATTGTATCCGGCAATATCCTCAATTTCTAAAATGGGTTCAGGGGTAATGCTAACCGTATAAACATTTTGATCAAGGCCATCATATTTTTGAAGCAGCATAGGGTCATAATCGGTATGGGCTTCTTCAACAGCATGGAATTCTTCAATTCTGATGATTCCTTCAATCCCCATATTTTGGGTAATCTCCGTGGCATTGGTACTCCATGGGGTCACCATAGTTGCGCGGGGGCCAACAAAAAAGGCGTCGAGAGACGCCATATTTATCTTAGGTTGGTTGCCGAACAACCATGTTAGTTTTTCAATGTCTTTTGGTGCAATTTCTTGAGCGGTTTGGACTGCGAACACTTTTGTCGCCACATCTCCAAAGAAATGAATCATATCAGCCTAGTTGTTGAACGGATTAAGAAAATGCAAATTTACAAGTTTAGCTCGAATTTTGATCTATAGAATGGGTGAGTTGTTAACTAGGGGTGTTGATAGGTTTGCGCACCATAGTTTAGTGTGATTGTCATTTTAAACTTTGTGCTTTAGGTGTTTTTTATTTCCGTTATTCTTGCTAAATGATGATCGTCATGTTCAGCAACAAATAGAAACAAATCCATTACTCTCATTGGCTTTTCCAGTCGGGGATGTAGAGCCGTTTTATACACCTCTTGGTCAGATAATCCGGATAATTTTTCTAAAGTTGTTCTCCGTAATTCTTCAAACCTGGTTAGCAACTCATCGATGTCTTTGGAATTATGTTGTGCGAAATCCGTTTGTTTGTTGTCTAAGTCAGTTGGCCTCAAATATTTTTCTTGATTTAATATGTCTTCTAGTCGTCCTTGCCATAATGGCTCCAAATCAATTAGATGACCTATGTTTTCTTTTATGGACCATTTGTCCTGCGGTTTTGCTTCAAGCAGTTCTAATGGAATTTCTTCGATTTTGGAAGTTAAGCGAAGTGTGGTTCCCGTTAATCTTTCAATGATTGATGGAAAAATGTTTTGTTCGAATGAAAAATCAAATTTTCGTTCAAACCAGTTAATTTGTTTCATAATCCATATTCATTTATGAGTTTTTTATTATCTCTTTAGAAAGTGCGTGAACAAAGGTAGCTAACTCTTGTATTTTGAAAAATAAAAGCCCCGAAAGGGGCTTTAAACAAAGTTTTTTAAACGAACATCCCGCCAGAGGCCTCAATGCGCTGGCCGTTTACCCATTTAGCATCTTCAGTACATAGAAAAGCAACAACACTACCAATATCATCACTTTCCCCAACACGACCTAATGCAGTTAAAGAGGCAATCATATCCACTATTTGTGGGGCTTGCTCAAAACGTTCTTTATTAAAATCGGTATTGATAGCACCAGGTGCAACGGTATTGGCTTTTATCCTGCGTTCACCTAACTCCTTGGCCAGATAGCGCGTAAATACTTCAATACCTCCTTTCATAACAGCATAGGCGGCATAGCCTGGAAAAGAAAAGCGTGCTAGACCACTGGAGATATTAATGATTCCTCCGTCATCGTTCATAACATCAAATAAGGTTTGGGTTAAGAAATAAACTCCTTTCAAGTGCACATTCAACAGATCATCAAAGCCTTCTTCGGTTGTTTCCGCTATGGAGGCGTTGTATCCAAAACCAGCGTTGTTAATTAAGTAATCAATCTTATTGATGTTCCATTGTCCATCAAGCTCTTGAACCAATCGTTCTTTGAAAATTGGAAAATCATCCACCTTCCTAGTATCCAGTTGCAGTGCTATACCTTTACATCCCAATGCGGCTATTTCCTTTAGGGTGTCCTGTGCTGCCGCTTCATTTGAATTGTAAGTAATCACAACATTCAATCCTTTTTTAGCAATGTTTAAGGCCATGTCTTTACCCAATCCTCGGCTGCCACCTGTTATCAATGCAATTTTTGTAGTATTCATGTGTTTTCAGTTTTAATTTTTGAACACCACAAAGTTCTTTGTTATGGCAAGGATTTATTTGCGAACACCAATCCAATACTTGTAAAAATCAAACAATTTCTGCTTTTCTGAACTTAAGAGGGGAATAGGAGGTGTATTTCTTGAAGAAATTTGAAAAATGTGCTGTTTCTTCGAACCCTAGGGAATGTCCAATTTCGGAAACGTTCCAGTTTGTATGTCGAATCAGAATCTTGGACTCTTTTACAATCCTTTCTGCAATAAGAATGGAAGTGCTTTTTTGCATGGTTTCTTTTAAAGCCCTGTTTAAATGGTTAATATGAACACCCAACTGTTTTGCAAAATCAGCAGGAGAACGCAATTGCATTCGTTGGGTTGGACTTTCAACTGGAAACTGTCTTTCCAACAATTCTGCAAACAATGAGGAAATTCGCTCTGAGGCATTGGAATGCATGTTGGAAGCAAGATTGGCAGGCTGAAGTTTCATTGCGGAATGAATCAGCTCAAAAACTAGGTTTCGAAGAATATCATATTTGTAGGCATAATCGGAATTGATTTCGGCGAACATTCGTTTAAAAACAGGAGTAAATGAATCAACTTGGTCATCAGTCAATTCAAAAACAGGATGCCCGCTGGGTTGAAAAACAGGGTAATTCAATAAATTTCCAAACTGATGAAAAAAGGCTTCTGTGAATACACAGAAATAACCAGTGAGCTGTTCATCAATTTGCTCCCAGTTGTATGGAATTTGTGGATTTGAAAAAACAAAGACATGCTTATCCACATTCACAATTTTATCAGCATAATGCACCCTGCTTTTACCGGTGACCAAACTTATCTTAAAATATTCCCTCCGGTTAAAGGGCATAGGCTTTGCTTTGGGGCCGGCAAACTCATCCAATTTGAATACATTAAAATGACCTATTCCAGATTTTAAACTTTCAGGAACTTGATTGCCCGATTCTGAATAAAAGTTTTCTAAGGTCTTTTTCTTTACCATAAATCAAATTTATGAAAATCAAACAAAGAGGTGATTAGAAAATTAAAGAAAGGACTAAAACGTAATTTTCAAAATGATGCTAACTAAACTACCTTTTTGAAGAAACATGAATAAAACAGGAATGATGATTCTGCTCATCCTAATATTTAGTATTTTAGAAGGATAGTTTGCTAATTCAAATCCAACTCTATGAAATCTAATTACCACGCTTTACGAGGCTTATTTTTTGTGTTGACCCTTACAATGGGAGTATCATTGGTTTATGGCCAAAAAACCTATTCAAAATCTAAAATTGCTAAACTGAAAACAGAGGTCGCTGCTTTGGTAGAAGCTGATAAAAAACAGGCTCAAGTGATGGTAGATAAAATTTTCAGCTTTGCCGAACTTGGTTTTCAAGAGGTAGAAAGTTCCAAATATCTTACAGGTATCTTAAAAGACAACGGTTTTACCGTGGAAAATTCTATTTCGGGTATTCCCACGGCTTGGTTTGCTAAATGGAGCAATGGTGATGGACCTGTAATTGCGATTGGTAGTGATGTTGATTGTATTCCTAAAGCATCACAATACCCCGGAGTGGCCTATCATAAACCTATGGTTGATGGTGCACCTGGTCATGGCGAAGGGCATAATTCAGGTATCCCCCTAAATATTTCAGCTGTTTTGGCGGTAAAGAAAATCATGGAGCGTGAGCAAATTGGTGGTACGCTAATTGTTTGGCCAGGGATTGCGGAAGAATTGGTAGCGGCTAAAGCATGGTACGTACGTGATGGCCTTTTTGATAATATTGATATGTGCATTTTTACACATGTAAGCAATAATTTGAGTGTAAGTTACGGTCCTGCACGGGGTACTGGGCTCATCTCAGTAGAATATTCTTTTGAAGGAGAAGCCGCGCACTCAGCTGGCTCTCCATGGAGGGGACGTAGTGCTTTGGATGCGGCAGAGCTTATGAACATCGGTTGGAATTATAAACGTGAGCATTTGCATCCGCTACGTCGTTCGCACTCTATTTTTACAGATGCCGGTGACCAACCCAATGTGGTGCCTTCAAAGGCGTCTATCTGGTTTTACTTTAGAGATATTAAATATGAAGGTATTATGGATATGTACGCTACCGCCAATGATATGGCAAAAGGGGCTGCACTAATGACAGGAACCACCATGAAATCTAAAGTTTTGGGTGCTGCATGGCCAAGACATTTTAATAAAGTGATTGCAGAGACCATGTATTCGAATATTAAAAAGGTAGGACTGCCCAATTGGTCTGAGGCTGACCAAACTTTGGCTAAAGCCGTACAAACGGAAGTGAGCTCTAAGAAAATTGAAGGATTGGCTGTAAAATTAGATACTATTGGATTGCCGGTGGTGGATCCCATTAGCGGTGGGTCTGATGATATTGGTGATATCTCTTGGAAAGTGCCTACGGTGACCATGCGTTTTCCTTCTAATATTCCTGGTTTACAAGGACATCATTGGAGCAATGCCATAGCCATGGCCACACCCATAGCGCATAAAGGGGTAGTAGCAGGTGCAAAAGTGGAGGCAATGACCCTTATCGACTTTCTGCTTAAGCCTGAGCTTTTAAAACAAGCCTGGGATTATTTTAATAACGAACAAACCAAAGAGACCAAGTTTGAGCCTATGATTTCTGAGGACGATATGCCACCCATATATTTAAACAAAGACAAACAAGACCAGTTCAGAACTGCCCTTGAAAAGTTTTATTATGATGAAACTAAATATGACAGCTATCTAGAACAACTGGGAGTAAGTTACCCAACCTTGAAAGAATAATAGGGGCTAACTTCTTTTTAAAAGGGCCATGTAAAATCCGTCATAACCTCTTTCGGAAGCGTAGATGTTTTGATCTTTGACCAATTCAAATCCTTCTCCGGATTCAGAATTTAAGAAAGTTGAAACTTGTTCTGTGTTTTCTTGCGGAAGAATGGAACAGGTGGCGTATACCATTTGCCCGCCTTTTTTGACCATTTTGCTATAATTCTGAAGAATTTCTTGCTGCACGCCCATGATTCGTTCTATGAATTGGGGCTCCAATTTCCACTTGGAATCAGGGTTTCTTCTTATCACACCCAAACCAGAACAAGGAGCGTCCAGTAAAACTCTGTCTGCACTATTGTGTAGTTTTTTAATCACTTTTGTAGAGTCTATAGTTCTGGTCTCTACATTGTGAACACCATTACGTCTTGTGCGTATTTTTAGCTTTTTTAGTTTACTTTCATAAATATCCAAAGCGATGAGTTGCCCTTTATTTTCCATTTGGGAAGCAAGATGTAAGGTCTTGCCTCCAGCTCCAGCGCAAGCGTCAATAACACGTTGACCGGGTTGCGCTTCTAAAAATGGAGCGACCAATTGTGAAGATGCATCTTGTACTTCAAAAAAGCCATTTGCAAAAGCTTCTGTGGTAAAAACATTTTTGCGCTCTTTTAGTTTCAATGCATCTGGGTATCCATCAATGGCAATGGTTTCAATTTCATTTTCGGCAAGCAAAGCCTGAAGCTGTGTTTTCTGAATTTTAAGGGTATTGGTCCTTAGGATAACTTCAGCTTGTTTATTTAGAGCTGCAATTTCCTTGGTCCATAGATTGTTTCCAAGGGCTTGCTCTCCGAGTTCATCTAGCCAATCTGGAACTGATTCCCTGAACTTTCTTATTTTGGATAGTTCATCAAACTTACCTTTTATGCGTCTTTCCGGGGTTTCTTCCAGCTGTTTCCAATCTGGTAAACTAATACCTTTTAGAACACACCAAACTGTAAATAATCGAAACAGATTTGGTCTTGAATAGGGCTCATTTACTTCTGCAATTTCAGTATACAAACGCTTCCAACGTACAATATCATAAGTGGTTTCAGCAATAAAACCTCTATCACGGGCTCCCCAGCGTTTATCGTATCGCAATACTTTTTCAATGACCTTGTCTGCATATTCCTTCTCATTGAAGATTAGGTTCAAGGCATCTATAACGGCAAAGACGAGGTTTCTATGTAAACGCATCCTGAAAATTTTAGGAATGCAAAGGTATGGTTTCTTATATGATTCCGATTACATTTGAAGAAACCTTATAAAATGGCAAAAAAGCTAATATTTATTGTTGCATTAATGATAATTGGGTGTTCCCAAAAAGAGAAGTCGCAAAACTTTTCAACAGTTGAAATAGAGACGATTTTCAGTGATTCGGTAAGTATCAGGGCAATTGAGTTTTTGGATAATAAAACATTGGCGTTTGCGGGGAGCAATGGAGTTTATGGTTCTGTTGATGTTAGAACAAGTAAGGTTCGAACCAATATTCAAAAATTTGATACGATACTTCCCGAATTTAGAGCTGTAGCACATACAAAAGTTGACTTTTTTATGCTTTCGGTGGCTAATCCTGCATTGTTATACAAAACTGGTGAAAATGGTAAGATGGAATTGGTTTACAAGGAAGAAAACGAAGGTGTTTTCTATGATGCCATGAAGTTTTGGAACGATAGAGAAGGTATTGCCATTGGTGATAGCATGGAAGGTTGTTTATCTATCATTATAACAAGAAATGGAGGGAATAATTGGATCAAACTTTCTTGCAATGTATTGCCAAAAGCAAAAGAAGGAGAAGGTGCATTTGCAGCCAGTAATACCAATATTGAAATTGTTGGGAATAAGGTGTGGATAGCTTCTACTTCCGGTACTGTTTATTATTCTTCAGATAAGGGGCAATCATGGGAAATACAACAAACATCAATATTGAGCGGAGAGCCAACGGAAGGAATTTATTCTGTTGATTTTTATGATGAAAACTTGGGATTTGGAATAGGAGGAAACTATTTAAAGCCCACTGCCAATGCTAAAAACAAAATAGTGACCAAAGATGGCGGGAAGACATGGAAGCTTGTTGCGGATGGACAAGAGCCTGGTTATAGAAGTTGTGTGCAATTTGTTCCAAATTCTAGTGGGAAAGGTATAGTGACAGTTGGATTCACAGGGATTTCATATTCAAATAATCAAGGTGAAACATGGAAGCCATTGAGTGAAGAAGGTTTTTACACTATTCGTTTTTTGAATGATTCGACGGCGTATGCCGCGGGGAAAAATAGGATTGCAAGGTTGGTATTTAAATAAAAGAGCGACGATACAATCGTCGCTCTTCAACTAAAAAACAACCAAACCAACTAAACGTTTACTACTATGTAATTTCTACCGGTTTTCTTATACCAAATACCTCTGTATTTGTATAATTTTCTTCCATTGACCACTACAACTTTTCTGGCTCTCGGGAGTCTTCTTACTTTAATTCCTACTGGCGCAGCACATACCACATATTTTTTGTTTTGTGCTTTGTACCATACTCCATCAGCGAAATGGAAATTGGTTTTGTTGTGGACCACCACTTTGGGTTTAGTAACCTTTGTTACGACCGTACCGTGTTTTGGATATACACGAACAACCATTCGTTGTGCATTTGCAGTGACCATAGTTCCTAAAAATGCGACTACAACCAATATTGTTTTTATTGCTTTCATACTATTTATTTTAATGGTTTTCTAATAGTATGACTTTAGTATTGGAAGAAGGTTTAATTGTAAAAGGAGCCGAAAGGCTCCTTTTTAATGTATTTTATCGAGTTTTGGTTTTATCCACCACCCATTTTACGTTTTCGGTATTGTTGTAATAATCGTTTTTTAAAATCTTCTTCTGCTTTTAAGAGGAGCAACGTCTTTTTGGGTGGGATTACTTTCCTGATTTTTGCTATAAAATCTTGTTCAGCATTGTACTTCTTCTCGTGCATGACAATATATTTGTCCAATAGTGCGGAAGTTTCTTCTTCGGACATATTTTCAAGTAGTGCAGCTTGGGATTTTAATTCTATCCGTTCATTTCGTCTAATACTCCCCAATATTTTTTCGTGTTCATTGTAAATGGGCCAAAACAGTTGCGCTTCTTCACTTGTTAGGTTTAATCTCTCCGTGATAAAGGCCACTTTTAGTGTTTTTATGCGTTCCCTTCCAGGACCTTGAGCATAAAACCAGGTGGCGCTCATCATAAGCATGGATAGTATGAGTAGTCTTTTATTCATAATAGTTGTAATCTAAATTTAAATCCTCAATGTCCTCCACATTTTCATCTAAATATTCAAGGATGTTTTCATCTTTAAGGGCATTGTCCAATACATCATTTACTTCCAGACTGTTTAAGGACACTACTTCTGCTATTTCGTAAGTGCTCATATCAAGTTCTGTAGTTTCAAAATACGCGTCTATTTCTGCACTGACCAAATCTTCAAATGTTATTGGCGCATCTGTTTTCCAGGTTAGTCCAAAAATCAAAATAAATATGGCAGCAATTGCAGCAGCACTGTAATAGAATTTTTTATAGGACTTTAATTGAACAACTTTGACCTCTTTTGTTTCCACTTTAAAAGTATCAAAATACTCTTCTGGAACACTAAAACCATCAGATTTTGGAATTATGGATTTTCCCTGTTCATTTTCTTCCTCGTTAATTTTGTCCATGAGTCGCTCATGGAAACTATCAAAGTAACCTTCAGGGGTTTTGAATTTATTTTTGTGGTCCTTTTTCATACTACGACTTTGACTTTTAATCACTTAAAAGGTTTAATCTGCCTTAAGATACGTTTCAATTTTCTTTACTGCCAAATGATAAGAAGCTTTTAAAGCTCCCACTGATGTTTCTAAAACCTCTGAAATCTCTTCATATTTCATTTCTTGAAAATATTTCATGGTAAAAACCAATTTTTGCTTGTCTGGAAGGGTGGCCAATGCCTTTTGCAATTTCAGTTGAATTTCATCTCCTTCAAAATAAACATCGGATTGTAAATTCTCTATCAATGACATTTTTAGTTCCTCATCACTTATCCCCATTTTTTTTGACTTCTGCTTTAAAAAAGTCAGGGATTCATTGGTGGCTATTCGATACATCCAAGAATACAGCTTACTATCTCCTTTAAAACCTCCAATGTTCTTGTACACTTTTATGAACGTATTCTGGAGAACATCATCCGCATCGTCATGATTTAGAACAATCCTGCGTATATGCCAATACAAGCGTTCTTTGTAAGTGTTGACCAACACTTCAAAGGCCTTTGCTTGGCTCTCTTTTTCTTTTAGTTTGTTGACTAAGGCTTCCTCAGCAATCAATTGTTCTTACAATTTGGTGCTTTGACTCTGTTTGTATGAAAAGGTTTAATTATACAGTGAAAGACTGCATTTCAACCAGTTTTTTATAGCCTTTTTTAGATTTCATGAGTTCTTCATGGGTACCTTGCTCCACAATTTTTCCTTTGCTGAGCACAACTATGGAATCTGCATTTTGAATTGTTGAAAGTCTATGGGCAATGACAATGGAAGTCCTATTTTGCATCATTTTTTCCAAAGCATCTTGTACTAAACGCTCACTTTCGGTATCTAGAGCCGATGTAGCTTCATCTAGAATCATGATTGGTGGGTTTTTAAGAACTGCTCTTGCAATGGAAAGTCTTTGTTTTTGACCACCACTTAATTTATTGCCGCTATCCCCGATATTAGTGTCATATCCATTAGGCAGTTCCGTGATAAAATCGTGGGCATTGGCTACTTTGGCCGCTGCTATGACTTCATCATCAGTTGCACCCTCTTTACCAAGACCTATATTATTTTTAACGGTATCATTAAACAAAATGGAATCTTGTGTCACCAATCCCATTAAACCCCGAAGCGATTTTTTAGTAATGTTCTTGATATTCGCGCTATCTATTAAAATCTCACCCTCGTTTACATCGTAAAAACGGGTCACCAAATTGGCAATGGTGCTTTTTCCGCTGCCAGATTGCCCCACAAGTGCTACCGTATGTCCTTTTTTGACTTTGAGGTCAAAACCTTTTAAAACATAGTCATCTTCATATTTAAATGAAATGTTTTTGATAGCAATATCATCCGTAAAATCTGTTTTCTCAATGGAATCTTTACTATCGGCAATTGGATTTTCGGATTCTAATATTTCTAAAACACGTTCCGCGGCAGCATTCCCTTTGCGTACGCCATAGGAAGCTTTGCTTATCGCTTTGGCTGGAGTAAGTATGTTATAGGCTAATCCCATGTAGGCAATGAAAGAAGAAGCATCTAGAGTCTTGTCCACCAAAACCATTTTGCCTCCAAACCATAGTAATACACCGATTACTAAAATCCCTAAAAACTCGCCAGTGGGTGAAGCCAAGTTTTGTCTGTTCAACAAAGAATTAGAGAATCTAAAAAACCGATTTGTAGAAGCTTTAAAGATGTTGAAAAACTTAGATTCAGCGTTAAACGCTTTAATTACTCGCAGACCTCCAAGCGTTTCTTCTACTATGGAAAGGAATTCTCCTTGCTCTTTTTGAACTTTATCAGATTTCCTTTTCAGAGATTTTCCAATTCTGGAAATAATCATTCCAGCAATGGGAATAAAGACAAAAACAAAAATGGTTAGCTTGGCACTAATACCAAACATGATTAAAATAGTAAAAACAATGGTCAGAGGTTCCCGCACTATTAATTCAAGTATGGAAAGAAAAGAATGTTGAATTTCCAATACATCTGAAGTTATCCTTGCTATGACATCTCCTTTTCTTTTTTCAGAGAAAAAAGATATTGGCAGGTCTACTATTTTCTGATACATCTTGTTACGGACATCCTTTAAAACTCCATTTCTCAGGAAGGTAATAAAGTACATGGCCAAATAGTTGAAGACGTTTTTAAGAAGGAATAGGACCAAGACCAACCCAATGACCAAGACCAAACCTTTCATTTCGTCATCACCGGAGTACTCATTTACGTGATAGTTTATATAGTCCTGTAAATAGTCTTTTGACTTGGAAAAACCTTTATATACAGGTTCTACCAAAACTTTTTGTTCAGGTTTAAACAATACATCCAACATTGGGATCAATGCTGCAAAAGAAAGTGCACTAAAAAGCGCATAAAGAATATTAAAAAATATATTCAAAAAGCCGTATTTGCGATAGGGTCTCGCAAATTGGAGAATCTTTTTAAAGTAATTCATTCACCTATAAATTCAGTTCGGAAAGGATGCCATCAATTTTGGTGTCCAAATGCGAATTTACGGATTTATAATCCTCCGCTTTTTCTAATTTGGCATTTGTGCTAATGTAAAATTTCACTTTAGGTTCTGTGCCGCTAGGTCTGGCAGCTATCCGGGTGCCATCTTCAGTTTCGTAGATCAACACATTGGATTTTGGCAAATTAATTGGCTTTTCCTCACCAGTAAGGACGTTTTTAGCAATTGAAGTATTGTAGTCTTCTATCCAAATTACTTTTGAACCTTGAACGGATTCCACAGGGTTTTCCTTAAAATCAACTAACATTTGTTTAATCTCTTCTGCACCGCTAATTCCTTTTTTAGTCAAGGAAATTAATTTCTCTTTATAAAACCCGAAGTCGACATAAGCATCTATTAAATTTTTATAGAACGAACTTCCGCTTGCTTTAGCATCCGCGGCAATTTCACAAGCCAATAGGGTAGCGGTTACAGCATCTTTGTCGCGCACAAAATCACCTACCATATATCCAAAACTCTCTTCTCCACCTCCAATAAAAGTTGAATCGGGAAAATCCTTGATCATTTTGCCGATCCATTTGAACCCTGTTAAGGAGGTTTTACATTCCACGTTATAAGCTTTTGCCATTTGTTCCATCATCGGTGTGGAAACTATGGTTGTTGCAATGAATTCATTGCCATTGAATCCATTTTCCTTGTATTTATCTAAAAGG
Organism: uncultured Allomuricauda sp.; assembly: GCF_947499585.1. Taxonomy (GTDB): domain Bacteria; phylum Bacteroidota; class Bacteroidia; order Flavobacteriales; family Flavobacteriaceae; genus Flagellimonas. The sequence goes on from NZ_CANMOO010000001.1 coordinate 693,825, forward strand.
AATTTGGTCATCAGCACCATTGTCTGGTTACCGTTGAGCAATTCTATTTTTCCTTCCAAATTTCTTACGGCAATCCCTAATCGGTCACTATCTGGGTCAGTGCCCACCACCATATCTGCTCCAATTTCTTCAGCTTTTTTTATTGCCATTGATAAAGCTTCTGGCTCTTCTGGGTTTGGCGATTTCACAGTGGGGAAGTCTCCATCAGGCTTTGCCTGTTCTTCTATAATTGTTACATTCCTATAGCCAGCACGTTTTAAAACTTCTGGAATTGCAGTTATAGAAGTCCCATGAAGTGAAGTGAAGACAATTTTAAAATTGTCTTTGTCTTTTGCGCCAAAACTTCCTTTACTTACTGAAGCTTTAAAAAATGCTTCGTCAACATCTTTATCAATAAGTTTAATAAGACTTTCATTGGCTTCAAAATTAATATCCTCAAAAGAGAGGGAATTAATTTCTGCAATAATCTCACCGTCTTGAGGCGGTACTATTTGTCCACCATCAGTCCAATATACCTTGTATCCATTATATTCCGGCGGATTATGGGAAGCAGTCAAAACAATTCCAGCATGACAATTTAAATGCTTCACGGCAAATGAAAGCTCAGGAGTAGTTCGCAATTCAGAAAATAAGAAAACTTTGATTCCGTTTGCAGATAAAATTTCAGAAACTGTTCGTGCCAATGTATCCGAATTGTGCCTACAATCATACGCAATCACAACCTTAACTTCTTCTGTAGGGTAAGTTCTTTTTAGGTAATTCCCTAGCCCTTGTGTGTTTTTTCCTAAAGTATATTTGTTTATTCTATTGGTTCCAACACCCATCATTCCGCGCATGCCACCCGTGCCAAATTCCAAATCCTTGTAGAAACGTTCTTTTAGTTCCTCTGTATCATTTTTGATAAGGTTTTGAATTTCTTTTTTGGTTTCTGAATCAAAAAAATCGGTTAACCAAGTCTGTGCGGTCGAGAGAATGGAATCCATGTGTTGTTGCTAAGTTTTATGCTTTTAAAAATACGAAGAATCTGTATTTGATTCTTGCTAAATATTAATTTTGTTGGAGATGGTATAGCGGGTATCGTTTTTTCTGGAACGCACTAAAATCTCGCCTATAAAACCAGCTAAGAAGAACTGTGTTCCAATCACCATTGCAATTAATGCAATATAGAATTGTGGTCGTTGTGTAATTAAACGCCCAGTTGGATTCAGAAACAATTTGTCCACACCCAAATAAATAGAGAACCCAAGGCCAACTATAAACATAAGTACGCCCAAGGCCCCGAAGAGATGCATGGGTTGCCGCCCAAATTTTGAAACAAACCAGATGGTAATCAAATCTAGAAAACCATTGATGAAGCGTTCAGCCCCAAACTTGGTAGTACCATATTTTCTTGCTTGATGTTGCACTACTTTTTCCGTGATTTTTGAAAAACCAGCATTTTTGGCCAACACGGGAATGTAACGATGCATGTCTCCCGAAACCTCAATGTTCTTCACTACCTCATTTTTAAATGCCTTAAGGCCACAGTTAAAATCATTCAATTTTACACCGGATGTTCTTCTAGCCGCCCAGTTGAAGAGTTTTGAGGGCATATTTTTGGTGATAATGGAATCATACCGTTTCTTCTTCCATCCAGAAACAACATGGTTACCGTCTTCTTTAATTAATTTATATAGTTCTGGTATTTCCTCTGGGTTGTCTTGCAAATCTGCATCCATGGTAATGACCACATCACCTTGAGCAGCTTTAAATCCTGCATGCAGCGCCTGGGATTTTCCAAAGTTTTTCAAGAACTGAATCCCTTTTACGTTGTTATTTTTTGCGGAAAGCTCCTCAATGGTTTTCCAAGAACCATCAGTGCTGCCATCATCAATAAAAATAACCTCATATAAAAAATGATTGGACTGCATAACTTTTGCAATCCAATCATGGAGTTCTATAAGTGATTCTTGCTCGTTAAGTAAAGGGATTACAATGGAAATTTGCATTGTTCATTTCTGGAATTCCCTTCAAAAATAGTATTTTTTGTCTTAGTATGCGGGTTTGGCTTTTTTCAGAATTAAACCGCTAACCAATCCTAAAACGAGCCCTATTAAGATATTTAATATCAAAAGAAAAGGATATCCCATCCACCAGAACTTTATGCTCTGTTCTTTTTGTACATCAAATTGTTCTTGGGTGATTTCTCCACTTTCCAGTGCTGGGCCTAGACGTGCATCCATAATTTTAGAAGGTGTATCTGGGTCTATGACGTTTACTAGAACAAGGTTGTATATTATTGCAATAATTGCAGATATTAAAGCAATACCAGCTCCAATTTTTAAAGCTTGGCTAAGGGTCAAAAAACCTTCATTTGCTTTTCTAAAGTTAGAAATACCAATAAAAGTAATAACTGCAGCTAGCACAACACCGATGATCATAAGTGCAGGGCTTTGTGAAGTGTGCATGTCTTGGGTATAAAGCATGATTCCAAATATCACACTGATACCTCCCAGGATTAATCCGTAATTAAGGGAGAATTTTCCTGTTTTTGGTTGATTTTCTTCCATTTTATATAAAAATTTATTGTTGATTGTAGCTTGTTAGTGAGTAACATAAAAGTTTTGTTACACTCAAAGGTATATTTTTTCTTTTTCACGATATTTAGGTTGGAATTATCAAAGAAATTATTAAATTTGCACCTCGAAATTCTGAGATTTAAGTTTTAAGACGATGAGAAAAGGTATACACCCAGAAAATTATAGATTGGTAGCTTTTAAAGATATGTCCAATGATGATGTATTTCTTACAAAATCTACTGCGGAAGCAAAAGAGAATATCACTGTTGATGGTGTTGAGTATCCTTTGGTAAAATTGGAGATATCTAGAACTTCTCACCCTTACTATACAGGTAAGACCAAATTGGTTGATACTGCTGGTAGAATTGATAAGTTCAAGAACAAATACAAGAAATTCAGTAAAGAGGAAAAAAGCGAAGAATAAGCAATTTCCCTTAATAATATTTAACGCCTCTGATAATTGTCAGAGGCGTTTTTTATTTTTACACCATTCAAACTACAACCATGAACTATATACTTTCTGATGGACCCCAAAGAGAATCATTGCTTCCGTTCACTTTTACAAGGCCTGTCGCGGAAATTAGAATAGGAATTTTAACCATTCGCGAAAAATGGGAAAAGTACCTGAATACAGCGGTAAGCTTTAAGACAGAGGAGTACTTATCGGAAAAATATCCAATGAAGGAAGCTGCGGATAATGTTGTAATTACTTCATCTTATTTACCTAGCCAACAACTTTTAGAAGCTATATCCTTTTTAAAAAAAGGAGAAGCTGTTTTTTATGAGGACAAAGTGGTAGCATATCGCACCAAAAACCCCAAAGAGAATATTGATTTTTCAGAATACACAATTATAAACTATGCAGGAGGAATACTTACTGTAGACCAGACATGGGATATCTTTTCTAAGAACGGGGAAGCTATACAGGCTGACTTTGATTTAATTACCAAAGGTCGAAAAAGCGCTCCAATTTCAGGTACCAATAAATTAATCTGTCCTGAAAATATGTTCGTGGAGGAAGGAGCAATTATAGAACATAGTATTTTAAATGCAACTAAAGGCCCTATATATATAGGTAAAAATGCAGAGATTTGGGAAGGATGTCTTATCCGAGGAGCTTTTGCATTATGTGACAATGCCATTGTAAAAATGGGAGCAAAGATTTATGGCCCTACCACTGTTGGACCTTCTGGAAAGGTTTGTGGAGAAATTAATAATTCTGTGATTTTTGGATATTCTAGCAAGGGACATGATGGTTACCTAGGAAATGCAGTATTGGGGGAATGGTGCAATATTGGTGCGGGATCTAATAACTCCAATTTAAAGAACAATTATGCCAAAGTACGCATATGGAACTATGCCACAGAAAAATTTGACCATACAGGGCTACAGTTTTGTGGACTTATGATGGGTGATCATAGCAAAACGGCAATTAATACCATGCTCAATACGGGAACTGTAATTGGCGTAAACGCTAATATTTATGTTCCTGGATTTCCAAGAAACTTTGTCCCCAGCTTTAGTTGGGGTGGTGCTTCCGGTTTTAGCACTTACATGCCAAAAAAAGCCTTTGAGGCAGCAGCAGTAATGATGGAGCGCAGAGGGGTGAAGTTTGACGATAAGGAAGCCCGTATTCTAGAGCATGTATTTGAGTTGACCAAAAAATGGAGGAATTATTGAAGAATTTTCAAGTAAATAAATAATCTAATTTTCGGAAACAGCTTCAAACTCCTTTAAAAGGGCTTTGCTCATTTTGTCCTGTAAATCTCCACCTCCTTTTATAAGTTCTGATACATGTGCTCTATCTTTTTCAGAAACTTTTCTATGATTTAAACTCCACTCAGACATTGCTATCATAATAGGCATTAAATCAATACCTACTTTGGTTAATGTATATATGTTTTTTTGTTTGTGCTTAGCATCTTTTGTTTTAATAACAATTCCTAACTCCTCTAGTTTATTAAGCCTGTCTGTCAAAATATTACTGGCAATTTTTTCATCAGATTCTCTTATCTCATTAAAGTATCGTTTCCCGTCAAACATAATATCCCTTATTATTAACAAGGTCCATTTATCCCCAAATACTTCAAGATATTGATTTATAGGGCATGATGATTTCAATTCCTTCATATTAAGTTTTATATTAAAACTAGTTGCAAAATAAAATTAGTTTAATATATTTGAGCAGTTGTTTTTTGCAACTAGTCAAATATACATTAAAATTCACATTGATGAACAGAGGTTATCTAATTGAAAATTATACTGTAATAGATAAGGAGAATTATGTTCCACCTGTAAAAACGATAAATGGAATACTGGGAAAGTTTAATGGGAAATTCTTAGTGGCAACACCAAAATCTAAAACCTTACATGGCAATCCGTTAGAGGTGGTCGTAGTTATAGAGTTTGAATCTGTTGAGAAGGCTCAAGAGTTCTATAATTCCAAGGATTATGAAGAGCACAAAAGACTTTATAAAAATACTACTCAAGGCTGGATAAGTTTAGCACCAGAATATTTTGGACAATAAAATTAATACTAATACATATGGATTTAAAAAAAACAATTAGAGTCAAAGCTTCAAAAGAAAAAGCATTTAAAGCAATAACGACTGAAGTGAACAAATGGTGGGGAAACGTAGATAATAAAACAGCTAATGAAATTGGTCATGAGTTTTCTGTCTTTTTTGAAGAAGATACAGAATGGCGTTTTGTAGTTTCAGAGTTGGAAGAATTTAGCCATGTCGCTTGGAGGTGTATTCATGCAAACCATTCATTTTCAGGCCTTAAAAATATAAAAGAAGAGTGGTTGAATAGCAAAATATCTTTTGTTTTTAAAGTTTTAAGTGATGATATGATTGAAGTTTCATTTACCCACAAAGGACTAACCCCAAGTTTAAATTGTTATGAAATTTGTGATGCAGGCTGGACACATTTTATAGTTAATAGCCTTAAGCAATATTTAGAAACAGGAACTGGAACTCCAAATTTGGTAGCTAATACTAAAAATTAAAACTCAAAATATGAATAATCAATTATTAAAGAACAAGAATGCACTCGTTTTTGGAGCTAAGGGAGCTACAGGGCTACAAGTATCAAAAGCATTAAAAATGCAGGGAGCTACTGTTTATATGTCTGACATTAACGTAGATGGTATTGCAGAAGAATCGGAATTGGGCCAAGTGCGAAAGCTAGATACTTTGGACGAGGAAGCTGTTTTACAGTATTTTGATTGGTTTAAAAAGGAGGATATAAATGTTGATATTGTCATTAATTTAAGTGCTTCAAACCCTGCTGAATACAATCATGGAAAGCCCGCAATGGAAGTGTCGTTAGAGCAGTTTATGATGCCTTTGAAATCTACAACAGCTTGCCAGTTTCTTACCGCAAAAGCCGCTTACCCAATTATGTCCAAACAAGGACAAGGAGTTATTATTTTCATCACTTCTACTTTAGCTAAAGTAGGCTCTCCGTGGAGTCCTGCCTTAACGGCATCTCATGCCGCTACGGAAGGGTTGTTGAAAAGTCTGGCAAACGAATGGGGACCAGAGGGAGTAAGGGTAATTGGCGTAAGAACGGAGGCAATGCCGGATTCCCCTACAATTGATTATACCTTCACTACCATGGGTTTAAATATGGGAATAAGCAGAGATGAAATGCAGCAATTTATAGTGGAAAACAAAACGGCCATGAAAAAACTTCCTTCCACAGAAAATACGGCAAACGTTGTAGTTTTAGCAGCATCTGAACTAGCAAGCCATATGACCGGAACTATCATGAACCAATCTGTGGGGCACATTTTAGAGTAGTTACCTGATTAGATATTGATTCACTCTGTTAACATCAACAGAGTGAATCAAGTTTTAAGCTGTATTTATAACGTTTAAGATATGGTATCGATTTAATACTAAAACAAGTTCGGCATAGATAGTAATGTTAGACTTAATATTAGTGGCTTATTTCGTAAAAGGTTGTCCCTCTCCAGTCTCACATAATGCTTTAAGACTATCCAAAAATCTACCCCAATGGTGATTGCAAAACCCAAAGAATTCACTTTCTTCTGCCCAATTTAAATGAGAAAACTTGAGAAAAGTAATGCCCTCTTTTTCTTCCAATTCAAAAGATAAATTAGTCCCAATCCACTCCTTATCTCCATCTACACATTCCCAATAGACTTCACTTGGTGAATTCAGTTTTGAAATTTTCATTTTGTTGAAATATTCGTCTCCAAATTTAAAATGATTTATGCTTCCTTCTTCTGGTTTTGCTGATGTTTGACTCGTCCACCAGCCCTTTAGTCCATCCTCCATCGTTATTGCATCATACACTTGTTTTACAGATGCGTTAATTGTTAGGTTGTGTCTAATATTTGCCATTTGTTCTCAAGATGATTTATTTTAACTATATGACGAACTCAATCCAAATAATTGGACAAGAATTGATTTTTATTGTCACAAACATTTAGGGGATGGCTTATTTGCAAGACCGGCCAATAAACAAAAATCAAATCAATTTAGTAACTTTGCAGCCCTTAAAATCAAGGGTTTACTCATGAACAAAAAAGTTGCCTTTTATACACTTGGTTGCAAACTTAATTTCTCTGAGACCTCTACCATTGCTAGAAGTTTTGAAAGTGAGGGTTTTGACCGTGTTGACTTTTCTGAAAAGGCGGATATCTACGTCATCAATACGTGCTCGGTCACTGAAAATGCCGATAAACGTTTTAAAACTATTGTAAAACAAGCTCAAAAAAGCAATTCAGATGCTTTTGTAGCTGCCGTTGGCTGCTACGCACAACTAAAACCAGAGCAATTAGCTGCTGTAGATGGTGTGGATTTAGTGCTGGGAGCAACGGAAAAATTTAAGATTACCGACTACCTTAATGATTTAACTAAAAATGATAGGGGAGAGGTACATTCATGTGAAATTGAAGATGCAGATTTTTATGTGGGAAGCTATGCCATTGGAGACAGGACCAGAGCTTTTTTAAAGGTTCAGGATGGGTGCGACTATAAATGTACGTATTGTACCATCCCATTGGCCAGAGGTATTTCTCGTAGTGATACTTTACAGAATGTACTGAATAATGCTGCTGAAATTGCTTCCAAAGACATTAAAGAAATTGTACTAACCGGTGTCAATATTGGAGATTACGGTAAGGGAGAGTTTGGAAATAAAAAACACGAGCATACCTTTTTGGATTTGGTCAAGGCTTTGGATGAAATAGACGGAATACATCGTTTAAGAATATCATCTATTGAGCCTAATCTTTTAAAAAACGAGACAATTGATTTTGTTTCCAAGAGCAATTCATTTGTGCCCCATTTTCATATTCCCTTGCAGAGTGGTAGTGACGATATTTTAAAATTGATGCGGCGCAGGTACTTATCCAATCTATACATTGATAGGGTAAATCGAATTAAGCAAGCCATGCCACACGCTTGCATTGGAGTGGATGTTATTGTTGGTTTCCCTGGTGAAACAGATGAGCACTTCTTGGAAACCTATCATTTCCTAAACGAACTGGATATCTCCTATTTACACGTATTCACCTATTCTGAAAGGGATAATACCTTAGCAGCAGAAATGGAAAACGTGGTTCAAAAAAATATCAGAAGTAAACGAAGTAAAATGTTGCGTGGACTTTCGGTAAAAAAACGAAGAGCATTTTATGAGAGTCAGATAGGGAGTGTACGCACGGTTTTATTTGAAGGAGAAAACAAGTCAGGTTACATTCACGGTTTTACTGAAAACTATGTAAAAGTAAAGGCTCCTTGGAATCCAGAATTGATTAACACGTTGCATGAAGTGGAACTAACCAAGATAGATGAAGATGGATTGGTCCGTTTCGAGTTTGTTTCAGATAAAGTTTTGGCATAAAAAAAACCTCTCGAATGAGAGGTTTTTAGTTCTTTTTACTTTTTAATTAGATGCGTATTCCCACGGGGAGCATCTCCTTGTACTGTCTGTTCTTTCTTAAAAAACCTGCAATGTGTGGGCTAGTAGGAACAACCCTCAAGTTTTTCTCTTGTATCTGATGTAAAACGGCTTTGATAAAAGTTTCTTTAAAGCCTTCTTGTGTAATCTCTTCAGGAATTACAAGTTTGGTTAAAAATACTTTACGCTCTTGTGAAGAATACTCAATTTTAGCTAAATGCCCATCCAACTTAGTTTCAAATTGGCGCAAGAAACTATTGTCATTAACTTCCATTTCTGTCATATAGAATTATTTTAAAATTGACACTGTCTAATTACCGAAGTGGTAATTCTGTTGATCCCATTTAAATTGCATATGTGATATTAAGTGGGGCTAATTGCAAAAGGGTTACAAAATTAGTCAAAAATTAGTTAATTTCCTAGCCTAATAGATATTTGGTGAGAAATGCCCGACAACAAAATACATGTATACCTTATACCAGGAATGGCTGCCAACTCATCGATATTTGATGGAATTAAATTGCCTTCTGAAACTTTTGCAACGCATAAATTAGAATGGTTTATTCCTAAAAAAGGAATGACCTTTGAAGCATATGCCAAAGAAATGGCTCTGAATATTGTTCATGAGAACCCGGTATTGCTCGGAGTATCGTTTGGAGGCCTCTTGGCCCAAGAAATAGCAAAGCATATTAAAGTATCCAAAATTATAGCGGTCTCCTGTGTTAAAAAAAGCAGCGAACTACCTAAAAGGATGATTTTTGCCAAGTACACCAAAGTCCACAAATTATTGCCCACTGGTTTAGTAAACAATGTGGAGCTTTTAGCCAAATATGCCTTTGGCGAAACGGTTACCAAGCGTCTAGAACTCTATGAAAAGTACCTTTCCGTTAGAGATAAATATTATATAGATTGGGCCATTGACAATATTGTAGGCTGGGAGCAAACCATCCCGCCAAAGAACCTTGTCCATATTCAAGGTGAAAAAGATGCTGTATTTCCAATAGCGAACATTAGAGATTGTATTCCCGTTAAAAATGGAACCCATGCCATGATAATTCATCGCGCTAAGTGGTTTAATGAGAACCTGTCTGCAATTATTTTAGAAGAAGGAAGTTCTATATAGTATCTTTACGTAACACATAGAAGTGATAGCATGAAACACATTAAAAATATATTAGCGGTTATTGGATTAGTGGTAGTTGTCGGCAGTCTTATTTTCGCCGTACAATCTGCTCCAGAAGATAAAATGGAAAAAACAGAAGTTGTTGATGCTAAAAAAACTGCTTCTGACGGATATAAAATAAGTGCAATTGAGATTCCGAAGGATTTAAATTTTGCAGGAGAGCCAGTACCTTTTGAAGACCCGGAAGTTATGGAAAGGGTAGACCGGGAATTTTTGGTGAACACCTATTGGCAATCCAATGCGTTGCTGTTAATGAAGCGTGCCAATAAATACTTCCCCATTATAGAGCCAATTCTGGCAAAAAATGGGGTCCCAGACGATTTTAAATATTTGGCCGTTGCTGAAAGCGCATTGATAGATGTTGCCTCACCCAAAGGTGCAGCAGGGATGTGGCACTTTATGAGAGCAACTGGCAAAGAATATGGTTTAGAGGTAAATGCCAATGTTGACGAGCGGTATCATATTAGAAAGTCTACGCAAGCGGCCTGTGATTACATTAACAAATGGAAAAAACGTTTTGGCACATGGACGCTTACTGCTGCAACATATAATGCTGGTCCGGGCGGGGTTAGAAAATATATGAACATTCAAAAAGTAGATAACTACTATGATCTTTTGTTAGGTCAGGAAACAGGGCGCTATGTTTTTAGGATTTTGGCACTTAAGGAAATCCTCTCTAACCCTGATAAATATGGTTTTGATGTAGAGAAAGATGATTTCTATAATGCAGTCCCCACATTTACAGTTGAAATTGATGAACCAGTTGCCAGTTGGGCAGACTTTGCGAAGGAATATGAAATCAATTATAAAATTTTGAAGAGACATAACCCTTGGTTGCGTGAACCTCACTTGAACAATAGCTCTGGTAAAAAGTATGTTGTTGAAATCCCTAACAAAGGGTATTACCGCAGCACCAACGCAGGTCAATAGTTTTACCTGACGATTTGGTTTTGAAAAAGCAAAGATTTTTTTGAGATTTCACTTATCGGTTCGGCTATGGCAAGTAGGGCAGGTACGCCGTCTGCGATAGCAGCGGGCGAGTTGATGTGCTGGCATCGTTTCCGTCTGCGCTGGTAGTCGGAGCTTTTTGTTTTGTATTTTTCTTTTTTATATCAAATGACAAATCCAAAAGATTTGGCGGACTTGGCAAACACGCCCAAGCATTTAAATTTAACACTTTATGCCCTATTTGCTATAGGCATTGTTGGCAATAGTTTTTTAATCAATCAGTTTTTCTTTTTGTAAAAGGTATCATCATAGGTGTTTTCTTCATATATGCTAAATATTTAGATTTAAAATTTTCCTTTAAATCTTTTTCTTCATATAGAGCTCCAATGAAGAAATACAAAGTCAAAAGAACGGCGAATACTAAATGTGTTGCTGACATCACTGGTGTAAACCATAGTCCCATAATGCCACCTAAGTACAACGGATGCCTTGTATATTTATAAAATGAAACCACTTTAAATTCTAATTCAGTATATGGTTTATTTAATAGTTCTAAATAGGTTTGTCGTAGACCAAATAAATCAAAATGATTGATTAGAAAAGTACTTACAAATAAAATTACCCAACCTAAAAAAAATAAAACGTACATAGTATAAAATAGAATGCTTCCTTCTTCAATTGTCCATATGTTACCACCAATTGGTTCCCAGTTCCATATAAGAACAAAGAGCAAAATACCTGCTTGTAGTACATAGGTACTTCTTTCTACGGGTCTTGGAAGAACTTTAGTAATCCAATTTTTAAATGATTTTCTAGCCATTACGCTATGCGGTACTGCAAAAAGTAATACAAGTGCAAGATTTTTTAAAAGCGCATAATAAAATGGGACTTCAGGATTTCTGTCGATTGATATTTCCGGAATCAAATGACTTATCGATAAAATCCAAAATAATAGAGAAGCAAAGCCAATACAATAACAGATAATTGAGTAGACGAACATGAATAGTTGTTTCATAATATTTAGTTGAATTAATAATGACTCAAAATTCAATTAAATAAGCGACTACAAATTTGCTGAGCTGTCCTAAAAATATTCTCTAAAGCTCAAAAGTAACCTATGAACTAGCATTTAGTTTCCTAAACTGATTTGGGGGCAACTTGTATTTTTCTTTAAAGGCTCGAATAAAATGAGATGTATTCTTAAATCCACTATCATAACAAATTTCATTGATGTTCAATTGGGTGTTAATGAGTAGCATTTTACTGTAGGTAAGTCTTCTATTAATGAGCCACTTTAATGGTGAGGTTTCAAAACACTTTTTGAAATCTCTCTTAAAACTTGAAAGACTTCGCCCTGATAGTTTTGCAAAAGCTTCGATTGGAAGATCATATTGAAAGTTAGCATTCATAATATTTTCAATACTAGCCTTCTTTTGATTTGAGATCTCGAGCAATAAATTTTTAAATGCGCTATTTTTTTTATTAAGGGTGATATTGTAAATCAATTCTTTGAATTTTAGCTCCACAAGTTCAGCCGGAATAGCTTCATTCATTGTCAGATATTGTAAAATACTCTGTATTAAAATCTGGAACGAACTGTTGGTCTTAATTTTTAATATACCATCTTCTGTAACTTTGTCTTGAGAAGCTCTTGATGATAAATGATTTTGCAAAGTAAATTTTCTGATGAACTCATCATTCATAAAAAAGAGCATAACGCAATAGTCTTCTTCAAGATATTGCTTTGTAGCATACACCCCTTTTTTAACAAATAGTGTATCACCTGCAGTAAGACCATAGGTTTGTTTAGGAGTTATCCAATCTTTACGACCGTTAATAACGTATGTGATTAAGTGAGATTTAGTCCATAGTTGAAATTTTTCAACATTTAATGGACATTTATATTCCACCAAAAGAAAGTCATTTCCAATATGCTTATTGAATTTGGGATGCTTTTTGAAAAAATCATACACATCTATTGTCATAATCTTTCGAAAATATTCTAGTTCAATATATGTATATAAACTATTGAATTCAATATCATATTTTTTCTATTTCAATTATATTTATAGTAGTGTTAGACTAAATTGAAATTATTGCCAACGATAAGCTAAGTGAAGTTAAAGGATTTTATTTTGAAATGCTAGGTTGACTTGATGGGTATATCCATCAATTTGACATATAGGGAACTTAACATTTAAAGAAGAGATAACAATCGAAAAGAAGCAAGTGAAAGCTTAGATTTTCTTCATCTGCTGTTGCATCATTTTAATCTGTTCGGTAAGCATATTGTTTTTATCCAACTTCTTTGCTTCCTGCAAAAGCTGGGTAGCTTCACGCTTTCTACGTTTTTGCATGGAAATGCCGGCAAGGCTTAATTTAGCCATGGCTACATCATAATCCATGGTCAAACCTAACTTCAGGGCTTTTTTAAAGTACTTTTCTGCTTGAGTAAGATTCTTTTGGGAGTAAATGATGCCGTGCAAATAATTGTAGTAGCCTTGTTGCTTTTTTATTAGGGCAGATTCAGGATTTTTTATTTTACTTAACCATTTTTGGGTTCCTTCCATATCTTGTTTACGCATTCTTAAGAATGACATAAGAATCAGTTCATTTCTAAAATAAAGGAAAATGAATACAAGAGAAAGAAAAATCAATGCCACACCATTACCTATATACCCTTCAATGAACTGATAGATGGCATATGCAATGATTAGTACGGCTATAACAAGTTTTATATTTTTGTTGAACATATTTAGTTGGAATTTTGCCTTAATTTAAGAGGAAGCAAAAGTACTAAAAACTAATTTAAATATTTTCTTTTAGTGCTTGCCAAAGTAAAAACTCTTCGTATATTTGCGCCCAGAATTTTAGAAGAAGATTTTGATTTTCTTTCTAGAAAAATCCAATAAAAGAGTTCAGAAATGAAAAGAACATATCAGCCGTCAAAAAGGAAGAGAAGAAATAAACATGGTTTTAGAGAACGCATGGCGACTGCCAATGGAAGAAAAGTTCTTGCGAGAAGGAGAGCAAAAGGAAGAAAAAAACTGACTGTTTCCTCTGAGCCAAGACATAAAAAATAATGACTGTCAATAACTTTTAATTAAAGGTGCTACTTTTCAAGTTTAGCACCTTTTTTTTGACCTATTTTTAAATTTTTAACAACGAGTAACCCTATTAAGAATGCCAAAAAGAGACGATCTTAAATCCATTTTGATTATTGGTTCTGGTCCTATTATCATAGGCCAGGCATGTGAGTTTGATTATGCAGGTTCCCAAGCGCTTCGTTCACTTCGCGAAGATGGAATTGAAACTATCCTGATCAATAGTAACCCAGCTACCATTATGACAGACCCAACGATGGCTGATCATGTGTATCTAAAACCGTTGACTACAAAATCAATTATAGATATTTTAAAGAAACACCCCAACATTGACGCAGTCTTGCCAACTATGGGAGGGCAAACAGCTTTGAATTTATGTATTGAAACCGATGAGAAGGGTATTTGGGAGGATTTTGGTGTTGAAATTATTGGTGTGGATATTGATGCCATTAATATTACGGAGGATAGGGAAAAGTTCCGTGAATTAATGCTTAAAATAGGTGTTGGCATGGCACCGCAAGCTACAGCAACTTCATTTTTAAAAGGAAAAGAAATTGCACAAGAATTTGGATTTCCGCTAGTTATTAGAGCTTCATTTACGCTTGGTGGGGCAGGAGCTTCTATTGTATATGAGCCTGAAGATTTTGATGACCTGTTAAGTCATGGGCTGGAAGTTTCTCCTATTCACGAAGTGATGATAGACAAGGCTTTGATGGGGTGGAAAGAATATGAATTGGAATTGCTTAGGGATAAAAATGACAACGTAGTTATTATCTGTGCCATAGAAAATATGGACCCAATGGGAATTCACACAGGAGATTCCATAACTGTTGCCCCAGCAATGACGCTTTCAGACCGCACTTACCAACGTATGCGAGATATGGCAATCCATATGATGCGCAGTATTGGTGATTTTGCAGGGGGCTGCAATGTGCAATTTGCCGTAAGCCCAGATGAAAAAGAAGATATTATTGCTATTGAAATTAATCCAAGAGTTTCTCGATCATCCGCTTTAGCTTCAAAAGCTACTGGATATCCGATTGCAAAAATTGCAGCGAAATTGGCCATAGGATATAATTTGAACGAATTGAAAAACCAAATCACAAAATCCACATCAGCTTTATTTGAGCCTACGTTGGATTATGTTATTGTAAAGATTCCGAGATGGAACTTTGACAAATTTGAAGGTTCGGACAGGACATTGGGACTTCAGATGAAATCAGTAGGAGAGGTGATGGGTATTGGTCGTTCCTTTCAAGAAGCTTTGCATAAGGCAACCCAATCATTAGAAATTAGACGTAACGGTCTGGGCGCTGATGGAAAAGGTTATACGGATTATGATAAAATAATGCACAAATTAAAAGTTCCAAGTTGGGACAGGGTGTTCGTTATTTATGATGCTATTCAATTGGGTATTTCACTCAAAAGAATCCATGAGATTACTAAAATTGATATGTGGTTCTTAAAGCAATATGAGGAATTACATTTTCTTGAACAGGAAATTTCAAAATACACCATAGAAAGCTTGCCAAAAACACTTTTGTTGGAAGCCAAACAAAAAGGTTTTGCAGACAGGCAAATAGCACATATGCTGGACTGTTATGAAAGTGAAGTTCATGGTAAGCGTACAAATCTGGGAATCAATAGGGTATATAAATTGGTGGACACTTGTGCCGCAGAATTTAAGGCCATGACACCGTATTATTACTCCACTTTTGAGGAAGAAATAGAAACAGCGGAAGGCACTAGGTACGTTGCCAATGACAGTGAAGTTACCGATAAGAAGAAAATTGTTGTACTTGGTTCTGGACCCAATAGAATAGGGCAGGGTATAGAATTTGATTATTGTTGCGTTCATGGGGTTTTAGCTGCTGCAGAATGCGGATATGAGACGATAATGATTAACTGTAATCCAGAAACCGTTTCAACCGATTTTGATACGGCGGATAAACTCTATTTTGAACCTGTGTTCTGGGAACATATTTATGATATTATTCGTCACGAAAAACCTGAGGGCGTAATTGTTCAATTGGGAGGGCAGACTGCGTTAAAACTTGCAGAAAAATTAGATAAGTATGGTATCAATATCATTGGAACCACTTTTAAATCTTTGGATTTAGCTGAGGATAGAGGAAGTTTCTCGACCCTATTAAAGGAAAACAATATTCCTTATCCAAGATTTGGTGTTGCTGAAACTGCTGATGAAGCCTTGGAGCTTTCAGATGAGTTAAATTTCCCTCTTCTGGTAAGACCTTCTTATGTATTGGGAGGGCAAGGAATGAAAATTGTTATCAATAAAGAAGAACTGGAAGCCCATGTTATAGACTTGTTAGGAAAAATCCCAAATAATAAGTTACTTCTAGATCATTATTTAGATGGCGCTATTGAGGCGGAAGCAGATGCAATATGTGACGGGGAAGAAGTGTATATCATCGGTATAATGGAGCATATTGAGCCTTGTGGAATACATTCTGGAGACTCAAATGCTACGCTGCCACCGTTTAATCTAGGGGAGTTTGTAATGCAACAAATTAAAGATCATACCCATAAAATTGCGTTGGCGCTTAATACGGTCGGGTTAATTAATATTCAGTTTGCCATTAAAGATGATATGGTTTACATCATTGAAGCAAACCCTAGGGCTTCTCGTACTGTTCCATTTATTGCAAAGGCATATGGGGAACCCTATGTGAATTTTGCAACTAAGGTTATGTTGGGTGAAAAGAAAATCAAGGACTTTGACTTTAAACCACATTTGGATGGATACGCTATAAAACAACCCGTTTTTTCTTTCAATAAGTTTCCCAATGTGAATAAAAATCTGGGTCCAGAGATGAAGAGTACAGGAGAAAGCATCTTGTTTATAGATAGTCTAAAAGATGATGAGTTCTACAACTTGTATTCCCGAAGAAAGATGTACTTGAGTAAGTAGCGTTTTATCAGTCTGCAATTTGAACTGCATCACAAGTACCAACAAATGGGATTCCATTTGTGCCAAATGCGTAGGTTATAAGTCCTACATAGACATTGCTGGCAAAGGCGGGTGCAGTGCCGGGTAGGTTTCCTGTTTCGTTGTATAGCTGCCAGTTATCTGTTGCGGTTTCATAGTTTAGATTTGGAGTTTGCCAATATACCGTAATAGTTTGGTCTTGATTGCCAACTATTCTAATATCAGCTCGACCTTCTGGAACAGTGTTGGCTCCAATATCATTGACAGAAGAGTTGCCATCAACTGTATTTTTACCTTCAATAGTGAAATAGGTGTTACCTCTGTGACCAACAACTACATGTGCGGAGTTAAATGAATCTAAACTTTCCACATGAATTTGAACTCCGGAAAATACGTAAAGGGAGTTCATGGGAGTCGGTGCAATTTGAGAATCGTTCAAAGTGCCAATACCAATATTTCTGGCAATAAATTCAAAAGGAAAACTCATCAATTTAGCATCTAACCTTCCCTGTTCAGCATTGAAATGTAATGTGACATCATTAACGTTATCTGTTAATTCAGCCCTATATCTTCCATCTACTCTACCCACTTGTGGTAATGCTGATGCATTATTTACAACATAATCAACCAAATCTCCCGTTCCGTCAAAGCTATCCGTTATAAAGGAGTCGTTAGTGTCATCTGGATTTGTATTGGTCCCTTCTTCTACTTCTTCAGATGATTCCTCATCCGAAGCAAAAGGCTCCACGCTATCTGTAGAACACCCAAATATTATGAATAATAAAAACAGTGCTATTAAAAAGAATTTCTTTTTCATAAACCAGTAGGTTTCTGATTTATAACGAAATAGAAGATTGTGAAGTATACCGTTTATCGAAAACACTAACCGTTCAGTTGGATTTTGAACAGTTTTATTATTTTAAAGAATAGAGTATTGGGAATGTTAGGGCTGAGAATGTTTCAAACCCTATCTGTATAACGAAAATTGTGGGTATATTATCTTTCCTGAAAGGACAACAAGAGGATTTAACGACCTATTTTTTTAAGGATTTCTCTACCCTTTCTATTCGTTCCGTAAGAGTTTTAACCAATTCGTTTTGCTCAATTAGCGCTTGACTAGCATTTTTTAGGCTATCAATTTCCTTTTGTTGCTGAATGGTGTAAAGAGTTAACTCTTCTATTTTTTGAAGTAGTTTAGCATCCATTTCTCCCAAATGAATTCCATTCTTACCAATTTCCGATGCACTAGGTATATTTGGAAGATGACCATTTTTTTGGATGTAGTTTTCAATACTCTTTAGACTTGGCAACAGATAGTCTTTTTCAAATACAAAATCTGGCCATCCATCACTTTGTAATTTTACAGTAACACCTTCAGTAATGATACTTCCAACTACAGCTAAGGAATACCCTGCTGGAACGGTTGCTATCCCTATACCCACATTTCCAGAACTATAAGAAACATCATTTCCTGTGGTAGTCCATTGAGAACTTTGGACCGCAGATCCATTTAAAAAGATGCTGGTTGCGTTGAGGGATCCATCCACATCCAAAGTAAAATTTGGTGTGTTTGTGCCTATTCCAACATTTCCAGTGTTATAAAACGTATCGTTTCCGTTTAAACTCCATACCGGGCCTTCAATGGCCGATCCGTTCAAAAATATGCTGGTTGCGTTGAGGGACCCATTCACATCCAAGGTAAAATTTGGGGTGTTTGTACCTATTCCAACATTTCCAGTGTTATAAAACGAATCGTTTCCGTTTAAACTCCATACTGGGCCTTCAATGGCTGATCCGTTCAAAAATATACTGGTAGCGTTAAGAGATCCTGCTATGTCAAGGTTGAAGTTTGGATTGTTTGTACCTATTCCAACGTTTCCAGTATTGTAAAACGTGTTATTCCCTGAAGTATTCCATGGGGAATTCTGTAGTGCCGTTCCATTAAGAAGAAGTTCGGTTGCATTAATAGAACCAATCACTTCTAAATTATATCCTGGAGTTAGGGTCCCAATGCCCACATTGCCAGATGCGGGAAAGGAGTTTTGTCCAAAAGTGAAAACGCTAAAGAGAAAGAAAACGGAGATGTTAAATAAAAATGCTTTTTTCATTACCAAAGTACCAAAAGGTTATCTATTAAATCTAATAATTGAAGAACATATATGATTAAGCTCAAATAGAAAGTACTATTATTCGTATTCTCTTAGCTCAAATGATAAATTGGTAAAATCATCCGCAAAGGCATTAATACCATTTTGTAATTCTATTCGTACTTGATTATTTCCTACAATTTCACCTCTTACTCCTGTATGGCTAGTAGGGGTTGTATAAAAAATCACTGTTTTTCCAATATCAATTGCGCTATCTAATGCACCAACATATTTTCCTTGAGATTCCCTTGTCCAGACAATATTTAACCCAAGTGTATTTTCCAGTACGGAACTTTGAGGGTCATTTGTACCGGTCTGATTTATCAATGAAACATATGATAAATAGGAAAGCCCAGCGGTATCTGCATTACAAAGAAACTCAGATGTGTCCACTTCAGAAGCCTCTAACACTCCATTATCATTTAAATCTAAACCCGCCTCTATTTTAAACCCTCCATTGGTACAATTACTTCCAGGTTGTTCAATAAGCGTAGTGATTAAGCTGTTTAGACCATCCGTGCCGTTGGTTCCGTTTGTTCCATTGGTTCCATTTGTACCGTCAGTTCCATCTTCTGGACTACATGCCATAGAAGAAATCAAAATGACTACTAATACACTAATTTTTTTGGTCAAACTCTTTTTCATGGGTTATTATGCTCTTAAACTCGCTATTGGCAAAAGTAGGAAACCATTTTTATAAGATATTAGTTTAGCGTGGTAAAGTGCAAAATATTAGATAAAATGCATTGAATTTGCTTTGTTGTAAAATTAGACAATGGTTTCACCCTATTCTAGGTAGCCACATGCTCATGGTAGCAGCAAAAATGCCAACTGCAGTAATGGCTGTAAGCATTAACAATCCTGCAGACATTAAAATTTGTGTTGTTTTAGTTTTCTTTTTTTGAACTAGAAAATAAAGCTCAAGTATGACAAGAGGGATTAAGTATTGACCAAACCCCAAAAAAACCAGGAACGGCCCTCTAAATGTTTCCGGGTCAAACCCTACAGGCCCTTTATTTACAAATAGCCAAAACATGAGGCCAATTCTAAAGAACCAAACTCCCGCCATTGCAAGAAATAACCTAAGGGCCCACCGTCTGTGGACATCTATTTTTCTTTTAATGGCATTTCGTATTGCCAGATATGCAAAAATCATAATTAAGATTCCGTTGATGCTCACACTAATATCACCAATAAGACCACTTATTGTTCCTTTGGAGATTACCATATACACTCCGCTTAAACTTATTATAAAAGCAGCAGATATATAAAAACGACCGTTCCAGCGGTGCAATGAAGGTGCATGTTTTCTTAGCTGCGGAATAAACTGAATTGGCCCTCCCACCATAACAATGACTGCAAATAATAAGTGGATGGCAACAGCCAGATTACCCATACTTTCCCCTTCAATATATCCGTGGGGCAGCACACGGTTCCATTTCATAAAGTCATTATCAATGGCAGCTCCCCCATAAAAGGAAGCAACATAAAAGGCAAAAATCCACATACCTAATACTGCAATTATAAACCATAGTTGTGCGGAAGCATTCAATACTTTGGATTGCCATGGGTTACCTGGTCTAGCGATCTTGATTTCATTTGTTTTTGTAATCATGATTATTCGTTTTTTGATTGATGAAAAAATGATTATTGCGTTTTGGAAATATTTTGAGTAGTATTGAAACCCTTGGCAATAAGCCATCCCATAAAAGCGATCATATGTAATCCGTTTTGGGAAAAGAAGTAGAAGCTAGGATTTATATCAAAAATATTTAACCAGGATGCAATGAAGACCAAAGAGATTGCTACCATACCCCATGCTGACAAAAACCGAGGGACAAGCTTTGTTTGGAATAAAAAATAGTAAAGGGAAAAGGCCGCTGATGCGTAGAGCATTAGACTCATAAAGTGAGCCCAGAAATACTCTTCAATTTTCAGTAGTCCAAGAGTGGAAAAAAGCTCAGTGTCGGTTGCTCCTGTACTCACAAATTCATTGGTTAAAGATAATAAGCTCAGATGAGTAATATTGCTGAATATAATCACTGCGAATTGTAATAACCAGATACCAAAAAACCACAAAGCAAAGCTGTTTTTATACTTTTTTATGGTAGGAAAAAGTATTAGGGCTATTACTAACCAAAGTGCACTTGCAAGTATATCTAAAAGAACAGCAATTCGCATTTGAAGAGAATTTTGAAAAATTTCATTTAAAAAATCAGAAGATGCTATCATTGAGGTGGACAATCCTCTCAATACTACCGAAGGGATTCCCAATGCCATTATTAGAAGTAATAGAAAACCAATAGTTCTGCCTGTTTTTTGATTTGATTCCATGATTGTTCGTTTTTTGATTGATGATTTTTCTTTTGTTAGTAGTTGTAAATTTTCTTTTTTGCACATTCAAATTCTTCTAAATATGCCATTTTTTCGACTCCTCTATTAAAATTTAATGTCAAAAAAGCCAAAGCTTTTCTTGTCTCTTTATATGCAAATTCTGTGTCCTTTTTTCTCTTGTTGGAAATACTCAAGGCTATTCCTGTGATCAAGATTAAGAGACCGATTAGTACTGAAGGCAACAGTTTTGATTTACGTGCTAATATTCCAGCATCTGAGTGGACGCTTGTTCTTTGTTTCATGACTATTTGATTTTTGATTATGATTGATGAATAAACTCAGTTCCCTAAACTGTAGCTCTTCTTAATTTAAAAAAGGGGATAATGTAATGGTCAAAGACATACCTCCAAGGAATAACAATAATGTCTAGAATAACGGCTACAATGCATATCCAAAAGAAGGATTCCGCTTCAGGTGTTACCAATGATGCCTTTTTCATGGGCAAATAAATGCCTAAAGCCCAAGTTGCTTTATATGCCAGTTGCAAGAAAAGCAGTGGTAGCATTTTTAACGGATATCGAATGCCAATACCCATTAAAGTAGCATAAGAAGCCCAAAAACTAAAAGCAACACCAGTAATGTAGTCTAAAGGCTCGTTAGGAAAAAGTATGTATTCCCATGCCTGAAAAGCAAGCCCAATAAAAGTGAGTAAATAAAGACCTCGCATGAGTATCAGTCTGAACTTAGACGGATTTTTAGGAATAGTATTGCTCGAATTTTGATTTGTGGTTGATTTCATGGTTGTTCGTTTTTTGATTGATGATGATTGATGATGATTGTTCGCTTATTGATTATATTATTCTTCTTTCTTTTTGTTGCTGAACTCAACTTGATTGATTTTTCCTTTAATGTTTACTATTCCGGTTGATGTGTTTTTATGCTTCAAAAGGTTATAGGATAATTCTAAGTCTCCCGAACTTTCATCAGAAAACATTAGATTTAATTTTTCTCCAGATACCTTCCCTAAGGTTTTAAAATATGCTTTGCCACCCAGACTTAATGATGTGAGTTCTGGATTGTCAATACGAATGGTTATGCTGTCTTTCTTTTTTAGGGATTCGGTTATTTCTATTATTAGTTCTTCGTTCAGTACAGATGTATGTATAGAATCAATAAGATGATTTGGCGCCTCAATAGTTAGGCTGTGTGTTTCCTTTTGTTGATAAAGGACTTTAATACGACTATCAATCGAAATACTATTAAAACTGGATACCAATCTATTTTCAGAAACCATCTTTACCGGAACTTTGTTGGCATCCCCTTCTCTAACATAACTATGAACTGACAATTGGAATGCTAAAGAAAAAAAGAGCAAAGCACCCAATGCACTCAATAAAATCAGATTACTTTTTTTCATTTTCTTGTTGGTTGTATGTGTTTTTCAAGTCATCAAATGAGATATTCAAAAGGATCATTTTTTTAAAAACATCCGGTAACATGTGCTGCATAAATTCCTTTCTTTTAATGTCCAATACCTTTGCATAACCATTTTCAGACACAAAGTATCCAATCCCTCTTTTGTTATAAATCACTTCTAAATCTTGTAAATGATTAAAGGCGCGTATTGCCGTGTTCGGGTTTACTTCTACCATCATTGCAACTTCCCGCACAGAGGGAATTCGCTCATCTTCTTTCCAACGTTTTATCAGAATGTTTTCGTAGAAAAAATCCACGATCTGCAGGTAAATAGGTTTGCCATTATCAAAATCCATATTTATACCTCCTTTTCAGTCATTTTAAAATAGGCTACTGCAAGCATTATAGGGCCAAACAGTAAGCTATAGAACCATTTGCCCATTACAGAAAGATCTTCACCAGCTTTATCAATTGCTTCAGAACCTATGGTCTCACCTGAAAAGACTCCATAACTATGATTAAATATTGCAAAAAGGATAAAATTGAATAATAAGAAACCCAGAACCAGTAGGCCTAAAAGCAATATGGTCTTCCCAATTCTGTTTTTTGCAAATGTGATGGCCCCAACCAAAAATATGGGTTGAATCACAAAATATACTTTTATCACATTCCAATAATGCTCGGTAAAGATTGATAGCACATTAAAGTTTGCGTTGAAGATGACTGTTCCTACTGCAATGGCCAACATTCCCACGAATATTGCCAACAAAGAAAAAGCGACAGTGTAAATAATAGTTACCGTGAACCATTTTGCAGCAAGCCTTTCTGGAATTGATATAGGAAGGGATAGGTATAAATGGTTTGATTTAGTATCGTTGAACTCTTTAAAAAGAGAAAAAGTGAACAGAATTCCCATTGGAATATAGAAAAGTCCAAAAATCCCAAAAAATTCTTCTAACCCTAGCTGTTTATCCCATACCATGTTAAGTATACAAAATAGAAAGAGCAATACCGCAGTGACTAGAAAACCGGTTATAAAAGTGCTCTTATGAATGGTTAAATCACGACGTATAAACTGGCCAATTCTTGAAAGACTAAACTCCTGTGCCATGATGGATATTTTTTAGAACTGTATTTATTTTATTAGGCTCACTCAACACACCATTGAACAAGAGTTCAAGATCTACTTCGGTTTCTTCTCTGTCATTTCTGGTTAAAATGGTTTTGCCACCAAAAGATGATTCAGAATAAAGAATGGAGGGCTCTTCGGGATTGAGGGCTTTTCCAAACCAAAGACCTTCCGAAACTGTTTCCAAAGATTGATTAAAAACTACATGTGCATTGTCCAAAATAACCACATGATTGATAAGGCTATGTAAATCTCTAACTTGATGTGTAGAAATAACAATACACGTTCCTTCATCCACGGCCGAAGCCATTACTTTTCTAAACTGACTTTTTGAAGGGATATCCAATCCATTGGTTGGCTCATCCATTAAAAGTACTTTGGTGTTTGTGGATAAGCCAAATGCGATAAGTACTTTTTTCTTCTGTCCAAAGGACAATTTAGATATTATATTGGCAGGGGAGAGTTTAAACTCTTCTATAAGTTCATAGAACTGTTCTTTTGAAAACTTTGGATAAAAAGGGGACTGTACTTTTTCAAAAGTTGCAATGGACAAACTGGGTAATTCAAAATCCTCTGGGACAAAAAACACATGTTGTAAGGCCTCTACATTTCTTTTTTTTGTGCTTTCACCTAGAAGAGCGCAAGTACCAGATTTAGGAAAGAGCAGCCCAGTCATAATCTTCATTAGGGTACTCTTGCCCTCTCCGTTTTTACCAAACAGGCCATAGATATTGCCTTTGTGTAAATCCAGATTAATGGATTTGAGCACTGGGCGGCTATTTGGGTAGTAGAAATTTAATTGTCTGACCGTTAACATTTATAGTGTATTAGATAACTAGAACACTGCAAATGTATTTAAAAAATCCATACGACCAAATATTTTTTAAAAAAGTAACTGATTTTTAGAGGGTTCTAATTAATTAAAGCAAAGGACTTAGTAATGTTTTCAAAGTCTGCTCTATAGGTGTCCTTCCTGTTTAGCATGGTCCACGCCATAATCATATAGACTTTTTCATCACCTTCAATAAATGTTAAGAAATAAGTGATTTTATCCTCTATTCCTTGCACCTTCCCATCAATTTCTAGCATTTCCGCATCTAGACCATTAATCTCCATACTTACGGGAGTGGTCTCATTTTCTATATTCATACTTTCGGCAAACAACTGTAATTGTACATCTCTGTAGTTTTCCACTAAGGAATATTTATCGCTGTACTGATCCAATTCCTTAAAAACATCAACAAATTCTTCTTTTGGTTCATCAATGACTATAACATATGCTTCTTTGAAAACATTCTGATATTGCAAGGAAGCGTCATCATTAAGTTCTGATGTTTTCCTCATATATTTTGGGAGACTTACTTGGTATTCGTTGTTAATCTCTATTTGATTGAAATTTTCAATATCAGAAGTGCCTTCTTTTTCCTTTGTCTTAAAATTTATACATGAAGTCAAAGAAAAACCTAGAATGATGAGCAGTAGGATTGTGGAGAGTTTTTTCATGGTGGAAAGTTGGTTATTGGTTATAAAAACGATTATTGCATTATAATGTTGTAATTAGGTTTATTGGAATTTTGTTCAGCTTTTTCACTGAAGCTTTACAAAATATAAAATGTGCCATAAAAAAAGCCCCACTAGTTGGGGCTTGAATTAAACTGAAAGATTTAGTTTTTAGCTATTTTGTAAAAATTCATGAAGTCTTTCAAAAACTGAACCCCAACCGTTGTAGAAGCCCATCTGTTCTTGTTGTTTGCAATACTCCTCCGTCTCATGAACACAATTAAAGGTAAAATGGGTCTTTTCACCTTCTGCTTCAAAGATGGCCTGTATTTCCACTCCTTCCGTCATTGGTTTAAAGTTTGCAGTGGATACTATTCTTTTGTGCATGACAATTTCAGAATACACACCATCTGCGATAAATTCATTTCCGTCGGGCATTCGCATAGCGTACTTCCAATTTCCACCAACTGTAAAATCATGCTCAAGAACTTTGGTTTCCATTCCTTTTGGCCCCCACCATTGAGCAACGTGCTCAGGTTGGGTCCATGCTTCCCATACCAATGCAATAGGGGCATCAAAAGTTCTCTCTAGGGTTAATGTTCGGTTTTTGGGATTGTTTACTTCACTCATCTTTTTTGTTTTTATTCTGTAATTGGGTTAGGTAATTCTCAAAAGAATCCAGCTTTCCTTCCCATAGGTCTCTGTATTGATCTATCCATAAAAAAGCGGGAATAAGTTTTTTGGGTTGAATCATGCAATAGCGTTCCCTTCCTTTTTGATTAAAGGTCACAATACCGCATTCCTCCAATATTTTTAAATGTTTTGATATAGCCGGCCTGCTGACATCAAATTTTTCGGCCACTGTATTTACGGTCAATGCCTCTTTGGATAAAAGTTGAATGATATCTCTACGGACAGGATCTGCAATGGCTTGAAAAACATCTCTTCTCATCTTTATAAGTAACCGATTGGTTACAAATATAAATGTAATCATTCGGTTACACAAGTATTTTTAAAAGGGTCACGAACAAATTCATGGTAATACTTAATTTTAATACATGTCATTGTACCCAACAACACCTTTTTAAGAGTATTAAAGGTTACTTTTAATCTAGCAAAACAGTTTATGCAATCATTCAATTTTATAGATATCATATTGTTTCTTGGGGTCAGTCAAGGACTTTTTTTATCTATTTCCCTTCGGCTGGTGCATAATCGAAATAAGTCGGCAAATAAGATGCTTTCATTTCTATTGCTGATTGCGGTTTTAATGCTTTTTGGAAGAATTTCGGCATTTCGTATCCCAGAAAGTTGGGTTTGGCGATTTGGAGTTTTAATAGATACCACTGTTTTTCTTTTTGGACCATTTATTTATACTTATGTTAGAAGGTTAGTTTTTAATGAAGTACCTACATTTAGTTTAAAATGGTGGCATTATATTCCAGCAGTTTTGCACTTGGGGTATTACTTTTGGACATTAAGTATTCCGCTGAAGACATTTAATACGCTCTACTTTTCAGGTAACTTGAACTTGATGTTTTTTATCGTTGAGGCAACGGGCTTGGTTTTATTTATTTTTTATTGGTTTAAGACTTTTTTCTTGATAAATCAGTATTCCAAAGAAGAGGAGAAACATTTATCATATCATCAGAGCATCCATCATTTTTTGGTTTTCTTACTGTCTACGTTGGGCATTTTCATGATGCTCTGGCTCATTAGTTTTTTAAGCGTTAATTTTCTTCGTAAGCCTTTTACTTACATTAATTATGTGACCATGTGGATATCCACGCCAATATTTATCTATGTGGTAGGATATTTCAGCTTGCGCCAACCTGAAATCTTCAGAATTCCTTTTCAGCACAAATCAAGGTCTGAAAAAAATCGCCTAAGCCCAGAAGAAATCCAGAAACTTCAAAAACGACTTCATTATTTTATTGTTGAAGAGAAAGTATTTCTTCTACCTGACCTTACATTGAAAGGTCTCGCAGATAAATTGAATACCTCTTCCAATAATCTATCTTGGCTTTTGAACCAAGCCTATCAAACTAGTTTTTATGACTACATAAACAAGTATAGAATTCAAGAATTCATTAATAAGGTAAATAACGGGGATCATTTAAAAAACACACTATTGGCGATGGCGATGGATGTTGGTTTCAATTCCAAGTCAACGTTTAATCGCGTTTTTAAAACAACCATGAGTACTACACCAAGGAGTTATGTGAAAAACAGGAACGTGGCCTGAAAAAAGGTGTCATTGTGTCCATTGCGTCGATATGCATGTTTACCATCTTTAGTTTTGAGAAATAACAATTTAAAACTGCAACGAGATGAAAACAAGTATTGTATTTTTTAGACCTCTATTGGTTTGCTTAACTTTTTTTATGCTAAGCTCCTGTATTGATGACTTTGAAGGAGGAGGGCCAAAGTCAAAGAAGGTAAAAACTCTTTTTGGAGCAGATTTCCCTGCAAATGATGGATTATTTGTTTCAGCGGATGGTACCATATTCGCTTCCAATTTTGGGATGTTTGACTCAGACCTCGGCAAGTATAGTGGAACGCAGGTATTTCAAATCGATCGTAATAGATCTATATCGGAAAAGGCCAGCGGTTTTGAAGCTCCAATGGGCGGTGTGATGGACAGCCACGGAAATTTTTATTTTAATAATGAGAATAATAATGATGCCGTTTCAGGAATTCTGATAAAAATAACATCTGATGGTTCTTCGTCAGAAGTAGGGGAAATAGCTGGTTGGCCATCTGGATTGGCTATAGATAACCATGATGTTATTTATGTTGCCAATTTTTTTGCACCTACAATACATAAAGTTAGTACCGACGGAACAATTTCTGTTCTAGCTACGGATGATAGACTTTTTGGGTGTGTGGGAATAGATGTTGACAAAGATGGAAACATTATTGCATCAAACTTTTTTACAGCTGATATTTTAAAGGTCACCCAAGACGGAGAAGTTTCTTTAATTGCCAACATTCCCAATACTACTCCAAATTTTGCTATTGGGTACATGACCATTTTTGAAGATAATATTTATGCTACGGGTATTGATCAAGACTTAATTTATAAAGTTTCCTTTGATGGAAGCACAGAAATTTTTGCTGGTACAGGTGAAAGATCTACTACAGATGGCAAATTGAGCGAGGCGACTTTTTCCCGACCTAATGGAATAGCAGCGGATGAAAAACGTAGAATCCTGTATATATCACAATTTGGTGAACCAGGACTTCGGATGATTAAATTTTAGTGCTCATTAATAAACCCGTTATGTTTTCACTTCACATAGTGTTGAAATATGACGGGTTATCTAGAAATATAACAAAACAAAGATGTCTTCAATTTCATACAATAACTAAACCTGGGGCAAATCTTGAGAATTTATTTTTAGATACTTTATTCCAAACTATCTAGAGTAGAAGTTTTGTTGTTAAATAACTCAATAGCCTTCATATAATTTTCACCTCCCTTTTTGGTCTGATCATAAAGAAACCCATTCAAGTCAGGATGATTTTCCTCAATCCAACCTACAAGTTCAGCTCTTTTTGCACTCCATTTATCGTCATGAAAAACAACATATTTTACCATTTCAATGCTTTCCACTTTGCCTGAATTGAATTTGAGATATTCTTCAAAAATTACAGGCTCCTCATTTAAAAATTGTATTCTTTTGTCGGTTTTCGAGACCCTGACTTGAATACCATTTGTGCTTTCTGAAATGTCCAGGATTTTATATTCTGGCTTAAAAACGGAATCCCATTGTAGCCAATTTTTAAATTGATCTTTAGACAGTACACTGCTATCCCCGTTTTCGTATCTTCTTACACTATCTAAGAAAACATTTGTTGCTGTTTTAAAATCATTATCATTTAACGATGTATAAAAAGATTTGGCCGTTTCTATTTTATCAACCTTCTGTATGTTTTTTTTACATGAACTAGCTATGATCAAAATCAAAAAAAACTGTACAATTCTAGCACTCATTCTTTTACCTCTTTGTCATACAAACTTAAACGTTTTGTCAATCTATCCATCATTTTTATAATCCTGGCTGCTTTGGTTCCATCTGATTTTGCGTCATAAATCCAATCTAAATATGCTTTTTGTTTACCCTCTGTAAAAGAACGAAAGGTTGTAAAAAGCTGTTTGGGCTCATTTTTAAAACATTCCAAAATTTCATCTGGAATCTCAAGTGATGAGTTGTCTGGATAGAGTACCACTTTTACATAATCACCATCTCTTTTGTTGATTTTCTTTCTGATTTCTGCCTTAACCGGAAGAAAGAGCTGTCCATTGCCCATAGGCATGAGTTTGTAATGTTTTAAAGGATAATCGTCTATGGAACCTCTTACTTTTACCCATCCAAATGGAGCCTTTTTATTTTGCAGAACCTCAGGAATAGCCGCGTATGTCCAGCCGCCTTTACCCGGAAACTTTTGAAGCAGGTATTCTTCGTCTACAAGAGGCTTTTCCTTCTTCATTTTTAAGTGGAATTGTGGTAATTAGAAAGAGACACCTTTATAGAGGCGCCTCTTAATTGGTCATTAACTTTAGTAGCTACGAAGTATTTCAAAATGGGAAACACCTTGTTCTGATTGTGAATGATCAACTTCTTCCATAAGTTCAAAATACGCATGGCAAGCTGGATTCTTTTCGGCATTGCCCAATGCATTTTTTGCATCCTCAATAGTTTCCCAATACACCAAATCAATATAATTTCTATCGAATTTTTCGAGCAAATCCCTTTTTAAAAAACCTTTTTGATTTTGAAGAAAATCCTTTTGTAGCACCTCGGAAGCTTGCATTAATTCAGCTTCTGTAACTCCTTCCTTGATGGTAAAAGGAGCCCATTCTAACAGTTGTTTGTTCTTGTTCATTTTTTGATGGTTGTATTCTTTTCTTTAGAAACAAAAATAAGAGAGGTGAGTGTCAACAGTATGTCAGTAGTAGTTAAGAATAATTTTCCAATTGCGTATTAAAATATTCTTCCATACTGAAAGACTTGGCTTTTTCGGAAGTAGATGGTAATGTTTCTAGTTCTAGGATTCTATCCAATCTAAAATTTCGGATTTCATTCCTATGATGGCAAAAGGCAATTAGGATCCAATTATCATCATTAAAATAAAGCCCTAAAGGTTCTACGCTTCGCTTGGTCACTTGATCACTATGTATGGTGTGATAGGTAATATCCAGTAAGCCAAATGAGGTGATGGTTTTCTGAATTTCTGAAAGAAATTTGCTGGTAGAGGAAGTTGCATTTTTGTTGTAATGGATTATTCTACTTTCCAATAGTTCAACCTTTTCTTTCTGCCCATTTTTTAAGACTGATTTTATTTTGGTCAAAACAGAAGCATAATTTTTTATGATGGAACTCTCTGCATTTTGGTGAACAAACCTTTCTGCTGTCACTAGGGCATTTGCTTCTTCCTCTGTAAAAGAGACGGGAGGCAGGCTATACCCATCCACAATAAAATACCCGGTTCCAGCTTCAGAACCAATTGGCACCCCTGATTCTTGCAATGTTTTTATATCGCGGTAAACGGTGCGCAAACTAATATCAAAACTAGAAGCAATTTCTTTTGCGGTAATTACTCGTTTGGATTGTAGTTTTACTAAGATGGCTGTAATTCTTGTTAGTCTGTTCATTTATTCAGAATAAACTTAAGGGTTTTGATACGTTGCTAAGCAATGCATTCCATCTATAAATTTACTGAGATAAAGTTAAAAACGGCTCGGATTTCCCCAAACCGTTTTGTTCTTAAAACTGCTTTTTTAATCCCAAAGTGGTTTGTGAGTGCTTATTGCAACTCGGTTCCAAACATTTATGACCGAAATAGCCATGATAATCTGTGAAAAATAATGTGCATCAAATTTTTCAATAGCTTTTTTATAAGTTTCATCTGTCAATCCACCCTTATGAATCAGAGTTACTTCTTCGGTAATTTGAAGAATAATTTTTTCTTCTTCAGAAAATACATCCGCTGTTTCCCATGCATCCAATAAAAAAAGACGTTGTTGACTTTCACCATTTTTTAAGGCTTCTTTTGTATGCATGTCTATACAAAAAGCACATCCATTTAATTGGGAAGCTCTAATTTTTATTAGCTCGTAATGCGCCTTTCCCAATCCACTTTGTTTCATATAATCCTCTAAACCAAAAATCGCTTTATAGGCCAAAGGTTCTGCTTCATCAATTTGAATTCTTTTATCCATTTTTAGTATGTTTTTGAATGTTGATGCGAAGTTATATGCACCAATTCTCAAAATACTTAAACCCGTTTAAGAACGTTTTTTTGCTCTTATTTCACTTACATATTCTGGTGTTAGGCCCAAAAATGAAGCAATTAGATATTGGGGAACGCGTTGGGCAAATAGTGGAAACTGTTCGGTAAAATGAAAGTAGATCTCCTCTTTAGTAAGACCGAACAAATACCTCATTTTCACCAAAGCAGCGCCATAGGAAATTTGATAAATGGTCCGGAAATACTTTTCAAGTTGTGGAAATTCTTTTAATAATTGCTCTTGTTTGCCGTGGGTAATGGTAAGCAGCCGTGTGTTCTCAACCGCTTGAATGGAAAAATCTGTTGTTGTTTGATTTAGATAAGCCAAATCATCTGTCATCCACCAGTTTTCAATGGCAAATTGAACAGTACGTTCTATACCTTTATCGTTTACAAAAAACATATGGAGGCAGCCATCCAAAACAAAATGATTGTCCTTGCAGATAGAGCCGACTTCAACTAGAACCTCTTTTTTCTTCACAGTACGCAGCTCAAAATACCGAAACATTTTTTGAAAATCATCTTCTGTTAATTCTACATATTTATTAAAATGACGGAATAGTTGTTTTGGCATTTTTTCTAGATTGAATTCAAATATGTATTTAACACGATGTTGCTGTTTATTCTAATTCAAGTTCGTAAATTCTAGACTCTTCACCCCAAGGGTGGTATCCTTGGCCTATATATGTAAAACCATATTTCTCATAGTATCCAACATGTTCGGTACATAAATATAAATGGGCAAACCCTCCCTCTTTGGCATCAGTTTTTGCCTTTTCCAAAAGTAATGCTCCATAAGCATTGCCTCTGTACTTTTTTTCAATAAATACTGCACAAACCCAAGGGTATAAATCCCCTCTACTTATAAAATCATTTGTTATAAGTCCGGCGCAACCAATTATTTCGTCACCTTTTTTTAATAAATACCATTGCGGTAAAGGATTCCTTGACTCGGTGCTATGACTTATGCAATCTTCATATATTATGGGCAACACACTTTTCCACTTGGCTTGAAAATATGCAATGGCTTTAGCTTTATAGCTAGGGTCTTCCCTTACGGAGATTATTTTCATATCAATCCTCCCACTCGGTATGAAAAGTACCTTCTTTATCCAATCGCTCATAGGTATGGGAACCAAAATAATCGCGTTGCGCCTGTATTAAGTTTAAAGGCAGTCTGCTGCTTGTATAGGCATCAAAATAAGTGAGAGCATTGGAAAGCCCTGGCAATGGAATGCCGTTTGTGGCGCCGTAAGCCACCAATTCCCGAGCGGCACCCACAGTTTCTTGTACTTTACCTACAAAAGAGGGGGAGAGCAGTAAGTTTCGCAATCCAGTATCTGCTTTAAACGCTTCGGTTATGTCGGCCAATAGTGCTGCACGAATAATACAACCCGCTCGCCATATCTTAGCAATTTCGCCCAATTCCAATTCGTATCCATATTCTTTGGAAGCATCAGCCAATTGGTGCATGCCTTGAGCATAGGTGATGATAAACGCAAAGTACAGTGCACTCTCGGCTTTGTCGACCAAAGTTTTCTTGACTACTGACTCCGGTGTGGGACGTCCATAAAGCTCATCCGCTTTTATACGTTCTTCTTTTAGGGCAGAGATTTCACGCATGCTTACGGCAACATCTATGGTCGGAACTGGAATTCCCAAATCCATGGCATTTTGTGAAGTCCATTTTCCCGTTCCCTTTTGTTTGGCCTTATCCAATATTTTATCTACCAAATGCCCATCACCCAAATCGTCTTTTTGCTCAAAGATTTCCGAGGTAATTTCAACTAAAAATGATTGTAATCGTCCTGCATTCCATGATGCGTAAGTCTGATGAAGTTCTTCATTGGTTAAATGCCCGGCTTTTTTCAAAAGATCATAAATTTCCGAGGTCAATTGCATCAATCCATATTCAATACCATTGTGAACCATTTTCACATAATTTCCAGCTGATTTTGGACCTAAATATGCAACACAGGGCTCCCCTTCATATTTTGCGGAAACAGCTTCAAAAATGGGTTTTACATGTTGATAAGCATCCCTGGAACCTCCTGGCATAATACTAGGCCCTTTACGGGCACCTTTGGCACCTCCGGAAACTCCAGCGCCGAAGAAATTAATGCCTTTTTCGTGCAAGTAAGCTTCTCTTCGGTCAGTATCAGTAAAAAAGGAATTTCCGCCGTCAATGATAATATCTCCTTTGTCCAAATGTGGGAGTAAATTTTCAATAACAATATCAACAACTTTTCCAGCTGGCACTAGCAACATAATTTTTCTTGGTGTACTTAATCCATTCACAAAAGTGACAACATCCGAAGTGGCGTTTACCTTGGCAGTATCGCCTCCTTCTTCAATCAGTGCGCTTACCTTTTCCTCATCTAAATCATTCCCAAAAGCGGTAAAACCATTATCCGCAACGTTTAAAATAAAATTACGCCCCATTACCCCAAGTCCTACCAGACCAAAATCATATGTATTTGCCATGTTCTTTGTTTTTGCTTTCCTGTGTTAAGACAACACTAAGTAAGCTATTTGTTGAATTCCGAACCTAAAATAAACGTTATATTCGTTATGCTCAAAATTAAATGGACAGGTTAATTTGTTTTTTAAGAAAAAGCGGTTTAAATGTTGGTTTTTGAGTCATCCAAACAAGTACACTTAGATATTTATGAAAAAGACCAATAACCAAATGCTCGTTATTTTTGGTGCTTCGGGAGATTTAACTGCAAGAAAACTCATCCCTGCATTATTCAATTTGTATGTTGCCAAGCAATTACCCAAGAATTTTGTGGTTTTGGGAGCAAGTAGAAGCAACCTAACGGATGAGGAATTTCGTGACAAAGTGGTTTACAAAAGCCCGTACCTAAAAGCAAAGATTGAAGACCTTAAAGAAAATTACATAAAAGGATTTGCCAATAGCCTTTTTTATGAAGATTTAGGTAGTGATTATACCACGGAATACACAAATTTTGCTGAACGAATAGCTACATTGAATGAAGCACATGGTACGGAAAACAATTATATGTTTTATCTATCTACACCACCAAGCCTATACGAGCCAATTGCCAAGAATTTGGCAGATGTAGGTCTAAGTAGTCAAGAAAAAGGATGGAAAAGGCTGATTGTGGAAAAACCTTTTGGATACAGTCTGGAAACTGCGAAAAAACTGAATACTGGCCTTCAACAATATTTTAAAGAACCGCAGATTTACAGAATTGACCATTATTTGGGAAAGGAAACAGTACAAAACCTTCTGGTAACACGATTTTCCAATAGTATTTTTGAGCCACTTTGGAATAGAAACTATATCCACCACGTAGAGATTACCAATGCAGAGAGTGTAGGGGTTGAAAAAAGAGGAGGCTATTATGATAAATCTGGTGCGCTACGCGATATGTTCCAAAACCATTTGATGCAAATAGTTTCTTTAGTGGTTATGGAACCTCCAATAGGAGACCAGCCAGAAGAAATTAGGAACGAAAAGGTAAAGGCATTGAAGTCTCTTAGAATCATGAAGGATAAGAAAACCTTTTTTGACAATACTATTCGTGCGCAATATGTAGCTTCAGAGATTAATGGAGAAAAGGTGAAAGGGTACCGAGAAGAGGATGGGGTTGACCCAAATTCTACAACTGAGACATACGCCGCCATCAAATTTTTTGTAGATAACTGGCGGTGGGAAGGCGTCCCTTTTTACGTGCGAACCGCAAAACGAATGCCTACCAAGGTAACGGAGGTGATTATTCATTTTAAATCACCACACCATCAAATTTTCAAGGATTCTGGTGTTAGCAACAAGGATAACAAACTGATTATTCGTATTCAACCGGATGAAGGAGTGTTGATTAAATTTGGAGTGAAAGTACCTGGGCAAGGTTTTAAAGTAGAAAGGGCCAACTTGGATTTCTACTATTCCAGTTTGGCGCAAACTTATGTGATGGAAGCTTATGAAAGACTTTTATTGGATGCCATGCAGGGTGACGCCACATTGTATGCCAGAGCAGACGAGGTTGAAGCAGCTTGGGAGTTTGTGGACCCTATTTTAAATTATTGGAAAAACGGAAAAGATGTGAGAATGTATGGTTACGCAGCAGGAGTCTGGGGCCCTGAAAATGCTGATGAATTAATAGATGATTTAGGCTTTTGGCGAAACCCGGGTTCAAATTTAGCGGATGACCCAGGTTATTGTGTGATTTGTTAGTCAATAGTCAATAGTCAATAGTCAATAGTCAATAGTCAGTTAGTTTGAGCTGTCATCCAGAGCCTGTCGAAGGAGCGTGAGGAACTACAGAAGCTTAAGAAATAGTTTATGGAATTAAAAATTTTTAAAGACAAACAAGAAGTAGCTCAGCGGTTTTCAGCTTATTTTGCTGAATTGGTTGATAAAAAGTCAGTTTTTCATGTGGCGCTCTCAGGTGGAAGTACCCCAAAAGTTGTTTTTGATGTTCTGGCTGATGAATTTTCATCTAAAATTGATTGGAATAAGATTCATTTTTACTGGGGAGATGAGCGCTGTGTGCCACCAACTGATGATGAGAGCAATTATAAAATGACCGTGGAACATCTTTTCTCCAAAATAGATGTGCCTAAAGAAAATATCCATCGTGTTTTAGGAGAAAATGAACCGCTTGGGGAAGCGTATAGATATGCCAACCTATTGGAAATAAACTTGGATAGAATCGATGGCATTCCGCAGTTTGACTTGGTGATTCTTGGCATGGGCGATGACGGACATACCGCTTCAATTTTTCCTCATGAGATAGAACTTTGGAATGCCCAATACCATTGTACTGTGGCAACGCACCCAGAGTCAGGTCAAAAGCGAGTTTCTATAAATGGCAAAGTGATAAATACAGCCAAAGAAGTCGCCTTTTTGGTAACAGGAGCTGGAAAAGCAGAAAAAGTAAAAGCTATTCTAGAAAAGACAGAAGGATTCGAAGTATATCCCGCTTCCTTGGTTAATCCAAGCTCTGGAAATTTGGTTTGGTTTATGGATGAAGATGCTGCTTCAGGACTTAGTTAATCCAAATCTAGTTTCACATTTTGTCCCTCTAGAAGTTCCAAGTACTCGTTTACATTAAAGTTGGCGGATTCATATTTGCTATCTCTTGAACTAGCTGAAGCTTTACGTTCTAAACTTCGTGCAAAACGACGTATGCCTTGCTTGTCCTCTAATATTAAACCAGGAATGACAATATTTTTTCCAATATTATCCTTGGCAACCATAGTAAAATAGGAAGAGTTACAATGTTTTGTTTTACCTGTGGTAATATTTTCAGACACTACCCGAACACCCACGACCATAGAAGTTTTTCCAGTGTAATTAATGGAAGCTTTTAAAGTGACCAATTCCCCAACCTCAATTGGATTTAAAAAATCCACCCGGTTCACAGAAGCCGTTACACAATAGGCTTGCGAATGCTTTGAGGCACAAGCAAAAGCAATTTGGTCCATTAAGTTTAAAATATGCCCTCCATGAACTTTGCCACCAAAGTTGGAATGGGAGGGAAGCATAAGTTCAGTTATTGAGACTTTGGATTCTTTTGAAGTTTTAAATTCTTTCATTCTAATTCTTAAAATGTGGGGAGGCTTCAGGTTGTATTTCGGTGATAAAATATTTGGTATCGCCTAACCAGAAAAAGGTGGAATACCTTTCCTTGTAAGTCACTTTTACATATCGTCCTTGGTATTCCTTCATTTTTTCAATGACTTCTTCTTTGCTGTCCTCAACTGAAAAGGAAAAAATATTGGTTCCTGATACCCCTTGACTTATTTGTCCTTCCCAAGTTTTTACCAACACCCCTTTTCTACTGAATTTTATTAATTCGCCAGAGCGATATCCTTCACTAAAAGGAACATAATAAATGAAGGCAAAATAGGCAGCAATCCCGAATAGAATGACAGAAATGCTAATAAATAAAATCTTCCTCATGTGTTATAGCTCAAGTTTAGGTTCTTCATAGTCATCTTCTTCGGCGCGTTTTAAAATAGGTTCTGGAATTGACTTTTTGGCTTTGGCCCCCATTTTTTTAAGTTTTTCAATACTGGTAACAATATTTCCGCGTCCATCGACCAATTTGTTCATTGCACCACGGTATTCAGTTTTTGCCTCATCCATTTTTTTGCCTACTCGAGTTAAATCGGTTACAAAGCCCTCAAATTTATCATAAAGTGCGCCGGCCTGGCGAGCAATTTCAATAGCATTTTTCTGCTGTTTCTCGTTGTTCCACATGGTGTCAATGGTGCGTAGCGTAGCTAGTAGGGTGGATGGGGTGACGATAACAATATTTTGCTCAAATGCCTTGTTGTACAGTGAGTTGTCATGGTTTATTGCAACCGCAAATGCAGGTTCTATGGGAACAAAAAGCAAGACAAAATCTGGACTTTCCATCTCATACAAATCCTCGTACTTTTTAGAAGATAGTTGCTCTACGTGTTTTCTAAGGGAATTAATATGATCCTTTAGATGCCTTTCTTTCAATTCATCATCGGCATTGATGTATCGCTCATAATCGGTCAATGAAACCTTGGAATCCACCACCATCTTTTTACCATCAGGGAGATGGATGATAACATCGGGTAAAACACGACTTCCATCTTCAAGGGTAAAGCTTTGTTGCACGCTGTACTCACGATCTTTTTCTAATCCTGATTTTTCCAGAACACGCTCCAAGACCAATTCTCCCCAGTTTCCTTGCATTTTGCTATCACCTTTTAATGCCTTGGTCAAGTTTTCAGCCTCTTGGGTGATTTTAAGGTTCTGATTTTGAAGGTTGAGCAACTGTTCTTTTAAAGCAGAATGAATACTTATGTTTTCTTTTTGGGAGGCCTCTACTTTTTTCTCGAACAATTGTATTTTTTCTTGAAGTGGAGTCAAAATATTTTCAATACTTTCTTTGTTACTCTTTGTGAATTTCGCACTCTTTTCTTCTAAAATCTTAGAAGCAAGAATTTCAAAATCTTTAGCAAATTTTTCTTGTAGTTTTTCTACTTCTTCTTTTTGTTCTGAATTGATGCGGTGTAAGTTTTCTAAATCAGCCTGATAGCGAACAATTTGGTTTCCTTGTTGTTCTTTTTCAGATTGAAGTTGTTTTTTCTCAGCATCACCAGACAATAGCTTATCATTTAAAGTATTGATAGCGCTGTTGAATTGTTGCTCACGCTCGTTCCAAACACTTTCATTGGACTTTGTTTTTAGCTTTTGAATGTACATGCCCAGAAACAAGCCAATGGCTATGGCCAATACTCCAACAATTAGATAAATCAAGGCACTACTCATAAAATTTATTTCTTCGGATAAAGATAAAGGATTCCTATGTTTCCTCCGATAGGTTCAGGATGGCATTTTTGAGTACTAAAAGTCTATTTGGTTACCTTAAAGGAACCTGTTTTAGCATCAAAAAGAACCATTTCTGATGGAAATAGGCGTTCAAAATGCTTTTGCTCGATTAATTGACATGGTTCCCCAAATGGATTCTCGGCTCCATCCAGTATCAAAATTTTGTCACACAATTGAATAGCCAAATCAATTTCATGGGTAGTAAAAAGTATGGTCTTTTGCTTATTGTGTGCTAATTGTTGTAGCAATTTTAGAATTTGCACTTTGTGATATAAATCTAGATGGGTAGTGGGCTCGTCCAATAAAATTAGGGGTGTGTCTTGCGCCATGGCACGTGCAATCAAAACCCGCTGTAGTTGTCCATCACTAAGTTCATGACATTTATTGTGCCTTAGGTCATTCAACAAAAATGCAGCTAAACTATCTTGAATAAAAGTTTTATCAGATGGGGATAATGTGCCAATCCAATTGGTATAGGGTTGTCTTCCAAGCGCGATCAACTCTTGAACGGTAAGGTTTTTTGAGGATGGCTGCTCCGTTAAAACCATACTAAGTTCTCTTGCCAATTTAAGGGATGAATAATCTGTTAGATTTTCACCTTTAATTCTAATGGACCCTGATAGTCTAGGCTGTAGGTTTCCAAGAGTTCGAAGCAATGTTGATTTTCCCACTCCGTTTACACCAATAATAGCACATAATTCACCTGAATCACAAGAAAAATTGATGTTTTTGGCAACGGTTTTGGATGTGTAGCCAATTGCTAAATTATTAATCGATATGGTATGGGTTTTTGGGTTGGACATTAAAATAGCATTTTACGTTTTCGTACCAACAACCAGATGACCACGGGTGCTCCAACAAGCGAAGTTATTGCATTTATCGGCAGTACATTGGCGGAATTGGGCAATTGGGCAATAGTATCACACAATAACATTAAAATAGCCCCATAAAGAAATACTGATGGAATTAAAACTCGGTGTTCCATGGTGTCAAATATTTGTCTGGTCAGGTGAGGTACTGCTAAGCCTACAAAGGCAATGGGTCCAGCAAATGCAGTAATACCACCTGCCAACAATCCAGTGGCAATGATAATGACCAATCTTGATTTTTTTAAAGAAACACCAAGGCTTTGCGCATAGTTTTCACCTAATAAAAAAGCGTTTAGCCTTTTAACCGAAAGAATGCTCAATAGCAGTCCTACACCAACAATTCCGCTAAGAAGGATGACTTGTTGTGACGACAGATTGCCCACACTACCAAAAGACCAAAAAATATAGCGCTGCAAGTTTTCTGCGGTTGAAAAGTATGCCAATACACTAACAATGGCAGCTGTAATGCTACCAAACATTAGACCAATGATCAGTAGTGCCATGGTATCTTTTATGCGATTTGCCACTAGCATTACTACAAAAAGTACAAGGAAACTTCCTATGCTTGCCGCAATTGCCAATGAAACATCACTCAAAAACACAAAAGAAGTAAGACCAGTAATGAACGATGCCCCCATTAAAAGTAGTGCAGCTCCTAGACTTGCTCCAGAACTAATGCCCAGAACAAAAGGACCTGCCAAAGGGTTGCGAAAGAGCGTCTGCATCAATAAGCCACTTATAGAGAGTCCTCCACCCACCAAAATAGCTGTAAATGCCTTGGGAATACGATAATTCCAAATAATATAGGCCCATGAATCGATTTCTACTTCTCCTCCAAATAATGAAGATAGTATGGCTTTAAAAGGAATGGTTACAGAACCTGAACTGACATTTAGTATCCATGCAAAAAGCAATGCTAAAAGAATCAGCACAAAAGAAATACGATATGATTTGGCTTGCTGCATTTAGTTCAATGGCATATAAAAGTGAGGTTTATGATCAGGGAGAAGTTCTGGGTGCAGAATCGATATTAAATCTTTGAGTACCAAATCTGGACGTTGAGGGGCCAGTTCATAAAAAAGAAGTCCGCCTGTAGCTCCTTTATTTATAGCATTTGAGAAAACTTTTTTATTTGAAAATGCTTCAAATTGTTTGTAATGTGCATTGACCTCTTCCAATTCTGTATATGAGGTATGCAAAGACGGGTTAAACCAAAATTCAGCCTGTTGACCTTTTTCCAACACAGCTTCTAAACTTAATCCAACACTTCCTTTTACTTCAGTATCAGCCCAAAGGAATTTGGCGTTGGCATCTTTTAAAAATTGTCCCATCCAACTTTCCCCACCTGATACGTACCACACATCTTTGTATAGCCCACCGGTTAAAACGGTTGGTTTTTGTGTCGCTTTTTTAGCTAAAAGTTTAGTTTTGTTATAAGATTCTTCAATCCCTTTAAAAATGCTATCTGCAACTGCTTCTTTTTTAAAGAAGGGAGCAAAGAACTTAATCCATTCCGATTTTCCTAAAGGGGTCGACTCTGTCCAATCACCATTATAAACAATAGGGATGTTGGATTGTTTTAGTGTTTTATATGCTCTATTAACTCCATTTATTCCAAAGCCTACAACAACTTCTGGGTTCAATTCCAAGGCAATTTCAGTATTGATGTTTTCATTCGTTCCTAATTCTTTGATCAATCCAGAATCAATTCGTTTTCTAGCCACGGGCGATGAAATTAGGTCCATATTGGGAAACCCTACAACAGAGCCTAATACTCCCAAGGCCTCTAAAGAAGGAATATGGGTTGTTGAGGTCACTACCATTCTTTCTACGGGGATAGCAACTATAGCATCATATGCATCGCGAGGAAGTGTTATGGAAGCCAATTTTTCTTTGGGAATCAATGCATATTTAAAAGTGGTTTCGGAACCGGGCCAAGCAGATTTTACTTCAATCACCGTAAAGCTACCGTTATCCTCTACGGTAAAACCAGTAGCATGCTCAATTTTGACTTTTGTTTCGATTTGTTCAACAGGAAGAGGCTTCCTTTTTTCTGCACAATTAGAAAGAAAAAAGATGGCTGAAGTAATAAAAAGAAGTGCTGAAAGCAGTTTTTTTGACATAGCCCCAAATGTAAGATTATTTAACTTTTACAAAAAAAGATTAAACAGAATGATTACATTCGTGCCGAATTTTGGTTCATACAAGGAGCTTTTCTTTGTATGATTAAAAGGGAATCCGGTGAGAATCCGGAACTGTTCCCGCAACTGTAAGCTATGCCGAAACGACATTGATTTTAACAATCAATCTGAGTAGGTGCTTGCCACAACTTCAAGACCACTGCATTTAAGAGCGGGAAGGTAGTAGGCAAGACGCAAGTCAGGAGACCTGCCCAATTCAAACAAAAACATGTTAAACTTTCGGGTAAAAGGTTTACGTATGGGTACAGACATACTATTCTCCCGTTTATTGAAGTAAACGAAATGAAAAAAAGTCATTTATGGTTATGTGCTGCTGTTTTAGCAGGCAAAAGCCTTTCTGCGCAAGATGCACAGGAAGGTGCTGTTCAAATTCAACAACTACAAGAGGTTGTTGTGAGTGATTCTCGTTTTGCGTTAAAGCGAGAAAATTCCGGTAAGACGGTTATTAAGATTTCTTCTGAAGAACTGAAACGAAATCAAGGTAGAACCGTTGCGGAACTTATCAATACCAAAAGCGGAATTGAAATTGCTGGAAGTAGGGGTAGGGACGGTTCGGTCTTTGGCGTTTTTGCTAGAGGTGGTAGAGGTAGACAAGCTTTAGTTATTGTGGATGGTGTGCGTGTTTCCGACCCATCTTCATTTTCTCAGGAATATGATTTACGGTTACTTTCCACTGCAAATATTGAATCCATTGAGATTATAAAGGGTGCCGCGAGTACTTTGTATGGAACCAATGCAGCTACAGCGGTGATTAATATTACGACCAAGAAAAGCGCTGAAGAGAAAATTACAGGAAATTTTCAATCAACTGTTGGGACAAATCAAACTTCCGAAGACCAAAATTACAACCTAGGGAGTTTTTCCAATGCTGCTTCAGTAAATGGAACTTTAGACAAATTCTCTTATGGGGTTGGTTTTTCTAATCGTTATTCCAGTGGTCTTTCTGCCGCGGTAACTCCAGAAAATGAAGAAGACACTTTTTCACATTTTAGTACTGATGTAAAATTGGGATATCAATTCTCCAAGAATTTTGAGCTGTCTATTTATGGAAATCAAACCAAAATCAATAATGAGTTTGATGCAGCTTTAGCAGAGGCACCCAATCGTTCCAAAGTAAGTCAAGATAGAGTGGGCCTTTCAACAGCATTTAAATATACAAAGGGGGCGATTCACGTAAATACAGCATATACGGATTATGAAACCGATTCTAAAAGCACTTTTGGCGAGAGCATTTCTGATGGCGAGAATTTTGTTTTCGATATCTATAACAAATACATTTTTGATGAAAAATGGCATACCATATTGGGTGTAAACTATATTAAGGATAAAGCTGTTTTTACCAGTGAAGCAGATTTTACCATTCTAGATCCTTATGCCAATTTGGTATATGTATCAGATTTTGGATTTAACCTAAATACCGGGGTAAGGCTCAATACTCACTCGGAATATGGAAACCACTTTGTATACAATCTTAATCCGTCCTACGCTTTTTCCACAGACAATGGGTATGTAAAAGTTTTAGGCTCTTATGCCACATCGTATATCACACCCAATTTGATTCAGTTATTTGGAGACTTTGGTGCTAATCCAGAACTGGAGCCAGAGGAAAACAGAACTATTGAAGGAGGGGTTGAGTATTTTGTAAATGACAAGCTTAGGGTAAGTGCCGTTTACTTTGACCGAAATGAAAAGAATACTATCGGTTTTGATCAGAATTTTACCAGTATCAACATTGCCGATGAAATTGATGCTAATGGCGTTGAGGTTGAAACCTCTTGGTCTCCAATTGAAGAATTTACTGTTGATGCTAATTATACATTTACAGAACGCAAGGGAGATAATGCTATTCGTATTCCAAAACATAAGGTGAATCTTACTTTAGGGTATCAAGTTTGTAATACCACAAACATTTCACTTAATTATGCTTACACAGGAGACAGGGTTGATACTGATTTTAGCAGTTTTACTGATGTTGCATTGGAAGCTTTTTCATTGGTGAATTTGTATGTAGAGCATGAGTTGATGCCTAGCAAACTGAAGATATTTCTAAACGGGAATAACTTATTAAATGAAGAATTTACAGAAGTGATAGGATTTACGACTAG
Organism: uncultured Allomuricauda sp.; assembly: GCF_947499585.1. Classification (GTDB taxonomy): domain Bacteria; phylum Bacteroidota; class Bacteroidia; order Flavobacteriales; family Flavobacteriaceae; genus Flagellimonas. Next base: position 737,836 of record NZ_CANMOO010000001.1, read on the forward strand.
AGGAAGAAATATAAGCGCAGGATTTAACCTCCAACTATAATTGGCTAACTTGTTATTATGTTGAAGGTTTGTTCTTTTATGCCCGCTGTTACCCAAATGATTTATGATATGGGTTTGGATGGGCATTTGCATGGAATCACTTTTGAATGCCCAGAACAGGCGTTAAAGGAGAAAAAACCAGTTGTACGCTGTATTTTGGAAGGGAAAAACTTATCAAGCCAAGAAATAGATGCACTTTTTTCTGCAAGCAAGCATCAAGGAAAAGATTTATACTATGTGGATGAACCACTTTTGGAACAAATCTCTCCGGATATCATTTTTACACAAGACATGTGCGATATCTGCCAAATTGATACTGAATGTACTGCTGCAGCGGTAGCTAATCTGGAAAAACAACCAGAGTTGATTTCCATTAGCCCTGAATCATTGGAAGATGTTTTCCAATCTGCCATTACAATTGCTAAAGCAATGGGCAAGGAAGAGGTAGCGTACACTTATTTGAATGGACTGCATAAGCGTATAGATGCTGTAATAGATAAATTACGAGAAGCTAAGGCATTGCCAAAAAGAATTATGCTGATGGAATGGTTAGACCCGATATTCAACTGTGGTCATTGGATACCCCATCAAATAGCATATGCTGGGGGTATAGATATGCTTTCTAACCCTTCTGGAGATAGTATCGTAACACTTTGGGATAAAATAGTGAAGTATGACCCAGAGGTATTGGTTATTGCTCCGTGTGGTTTTACTGTGGACCGTACTTTGGAAGAGATACATATTTTAACCGAGAAAGAGGGTTGGAGCAATTTAAAAGCCGTTCAAGACAATGCTGTTTTTATTGCTGATTTTGATATGTTTACCCAATCCTCGGCCAATACTTTGGTTGATGGCATAGAATTGTTAGCAGGCCTTTTTCATCCAAATGTACTTGAAGTGCCAAAAAGGCTATCTGAAAAATATAAGCCTTTTACTATGAAAGTCATTCAACAATAAAATTGATGAATAGGTATAAAAAAAGCGGCTCATTGAGCCGCTTTTTTTATTTGGAATTTAATTTAATAGGTTTATCCAAAAACATATTGTCTTTACCCGGTTTAAACATTTCAGTGCCCATAAGCACTTTTCCTGTCATTAGCGGTTCAAAACTTGCCTTGCTGATTAAGCCAGTAATTTCTTGTAGAGCTCTTGCCAAAAGTGGTTCAGCAGGGTTGCCTAAAATTCCTAAGTTGCCAAAATCTTCTTCTAATACAATATTTGGAACCAAACCATCTGTATAATCAAAGAATCCGTCTGCATTCTCGTTTCGGCCTACCAAAGGTTGTATGGCCCAGCTGTTCTCAGGATTTATAGAATTTTCTCTTGAAGCGCTATAGATGTAATCATTATCTGGGTCGTCTACCATAGTAATGGAAAACTCATTTTTGCCACGTGTGGTTTCTCCAATATGGATAACTTGAACGTAGGGTGCAAGGCCGTTCATGACCAATTCACTTGCAGATGCCGAACTATTGGTCGCAATTACATAAACCCTGTTTAAGTTTAGCGTATTTATAGGGCTTCCATCATTGGTGGTCGCAGCAAAGTAATCTTCAAGTTGGGCAGCGCTAAATTGAGATTGTATTTTAGCGTTCCATCGTTGTCTAATATAGAGGTCATTGGTATTTGTTCCATAGATCATGCTTGCCAATAGGCGAGAGGAATTTACTGATCCACCAGGATTATAGCGCATATCCAAAACTAAATCTGTAACATTATCAGCAGCAAACTGACCAAAGGCATCATTTAACTGCTCATCAAAACCACGGGTAAAACCATTGTACATGAGGTACCCTATTTTCGCTCCACCAATATCCAGTGTATTGGCAACGAGTATTGGGTTTTCTGTCAACCCTTCAAGTTTGGTTAAAGACACTTCTTCATCATTATCCGTAATTGTAGTGCCATTAATAGTGGCTAATCCTAAAGAATAGGTATCGTTATCTCCAAATAACAAATCCCGAAAATTACCTGCAGTTAATTGTTGACCATCAACCCGAGTAAAAATATCACCGCGTTGTATGTCTTTGGTTGCTGCATCAGAATTGGGAATTATATAACGAACATAACCAAACACATTATCTCCACTAGCAAAGCTGACCAATCCAAACTCCAGACCATTACTTTTAGATATTCCATTAAGGCCGTTGACCAAGGTAGTATAGTCTTCATTTGAAAAGCTAAACCTATCTTCGGTAAACTGAATACCATTGTAAAAATCCAAAGGATCGGGAGTTCCTTGCAAGAACTCGGTATATTCAGAATCAGAGGAAAATCTATTGTCGGCTAAATTAGGAACCTCGCCTTGCCAAAAGTACCATAGGTTCATGGCACGCCACATAAAGTTTTGCACAACAATATCTGTTGGTACATTTGCATCATCATCACTATTACATGAGTTTAGGAGAATCCCAAGTCCAACTAAAAGGAACAAATATTTTTTCATAGCTAATTTTTCGTAAGAATCATCAATTATCATTCCATATAATTAGGAAAGAATAGTAGGTTGGTGGTATAAATTTTTAAATTCTTACAAATTTAGACTACAAAATAGATACATATAAGGAGACTGCAAATTTTTTGTAACAAAATTCGATATACGTCGTCGTGATTATGTAGGCAAATTTAAATAGCTTACAAACAACTAAGAAAACCAAATGAAACAGGCCGAATTTTTAAATGTAGTGATGCCCTTTAAGGACAAGCTATACAGATTGGCTAAACGGTTGTTGGTTTCTCGGGAAGAAGCGGAAGATGCCACTCAAGAAATTTTACTGAAACTATGGTCAAAAAATGAAGCCATAGAGGAGTATAAGAATGTAGAGGCCTTCGCTATGACCATGACCAAAAACTTTTGTTTGGACAGATTAAAGTCCAAGCAAGCCAATAATTTAAAGTTGGTGCATAGCAATTATAGCGATGAAAGCACTTCTTTACAGCGTCAATTAGAGGCGGAAGACAGTGTTAAATGGATGGAAAGAATTATGGATGAGCTGCCGGAGCAACAAAAAATGGTATTGCAGCTTAGAGATGTTGAGCAATACGAGTTTGAAGAAATCTGTGAGTTGCTCGATATGAAACCAACAGCAGTTCGCGTGGCGCTGTCACGAGCAAGAAAAGTAGTAAGACAAGAATTAATAAAAAAACATAGCTATGGAATTGGATAACATAGAAAAATTATTGGAAAAGTATTTTGAGGCAGCCACAACGGTAGCTGAAGAAAAAGAATTACAAACTTATTTTTCTCAAGAAAGTGTAGCAACACATCTAGAGCAATATAAACCCATGTTCAATTACTTTTCCAACGCCAAGGAAGAACGGTATACAAAGCAGGTTCCATTAAAACCTAGAAAAAACTATTATAAATGGATTTCCATAGCAGCCGTAGCAGTTTTAACCTTTGGCATTTATTTTGGTAATGAATACCAAGAGAAAAAACAGGCAGAGTATGCCTATCAAGAAACCAAAAAAGCTTTTGAGCTCTTAGCAACAAATTTTGGTAAAGGCACAGAAAAAGTAGCCTATTTGCAGGAGTTTGAAACCGCAAAACAAAAAATTTATAACAATAATTAAATCGTAAATAATGAAAAGGAATATTTTAATAGTATTAATAGCCGCACTACCGCTTACGGGGTTTTCGCAATCACTCTTTGATAAATTTGAGGATTTGGATGATGTAACCTCCGTTGTGGTAAACAAAAGCATGTTCAATCTATTGGCAAAGATAGATGTTGAGGTAGATGATGCAGAAGCCCAAGATTTTATGGATGTGGCCAGCAGCCTTAAAAGTTTAAAGGTTTTTACAACGGATAACAAGCAGATTGGAGATGATATGAAATCTTCAGTGAACAGCTATCTAAAATCTTCAAAGATGGAAGAGCTAATGCGTGTGAAAGATAAGGATGCCAATGTGAAGTTTTACATTAAGCAAGGTAAAGATGAAGACCATGTTAGTGAATTGTTAATGTTTGTTACAGGTTTGAAGGAAGTAGAGGCCGATGGAAGAAAATTTGAAACCGTACTACTTTCTTTAACAGGTGATATTAATCTGAACAAAATAAATTCATTGACAAACAAAATGAATTTACCAAAGGAGTTGAACAAAGCAGGTAAGAAACAATAAATAATGAACAGTTTTCAATTGACGGGATGCAAATTTTAGTCAATTGAAAACTGTACAAAATCAATCAAAAACATCAAAATGAAAAAAGTAATTATAATACTATTGATGGGAATGCTTCCCTATATGGGAATCTCGCAGTCAATATTTGATAAGTTCGAGGATTCGGATAGAATAGGAACAGTGACCATTAACAATGGCATGCTAAAGATGGTAACGGTTATGATGGCTGATGACAAGGATGAGGACACCAAGGATTTTGTAGAGTTGGCCAAAAGCATTAATAATATCAAGATTTTTCTTTCCGAAGATGAAGGAGCTGCAGCGGACATGGCTACGACTATGAAGCAATATGTAAGGTCTTCTAAGTTGGAAGAGTTAATGAAAGTAAAGGACGGAGATACCAATCTTAGGTTTTATATCAAGAATGGGAAAAATGAGGATAGGGTAGAAGAGTTATTAATGTTCGTAACCGGAATCGATGATAAAGGACATGGGGGCAAACATCACAAGTTTGAAACCGTTCTGCTGACCATGACAGGGGATATTGACTTGACCAAAGTAGGTTCGTTGACCAAAAAGATGAAACTTCACAAAGGTTTAGAACACTTGGATAAAGAATAACATCAATCAAAAAATCACAGATGAAAAATATATTTAAAACTTTAACAATAGCAGGGGCCATACTTTTAGCTTCCTGTTCATCGCAGCAAAGTTTACAAGAGTACTATGTGGATAATTCAGAAAATCCAAATTTCATAACAATAGATGTTCCAGCAAGCATCTTGAAAATGGATGGGGTTGATTTAACGGAGACGCAATCTGAAGCTATAGAATCTCTTCGGAAATTTAATCTATTGGCATTTAAGAAGACCGCAGATAATGAAGCGGAATACAAAGCTGAGAAACTTAAGGTCAAAGAAATTCTAAAGGATGATGAGTTTGTAGAATTGATGAAAATCAACTCGCAGTATGGAAGAGGAGTGATAAAATATTTAGGAGATGAAACGGCTATAGATGAGGTAATTATTTATGGTGATAGTAAGGATAAAGGATTTGCCTTAGTAAGGGTTTTAGGAAAAGACATGAACCCTGCCCATATTGTGCAACTCATGCAAGCAATCCAAAAATCAGATTATAATGGAGAGGGATTAGGTGAAATCGGAGCATTTTTGAAAGGATAATAATCAAACCATCCAAATAAACAAATCCCGGACAGCTTATGTTGTTCGGGATTTTTTATGCTTTAAAAACTATGATACAAGGGATTCTGTGACCTAATTTTTATCTTAGTGTCTCATAAGAACACTAACAAATCATTAAAAAACTATGGAAAAAGCACAAGAGTGGATGAACTACGGATTGGAATTAGCGAAAGAGTTTGGCCCCAAATTAGTTACCGCAATTCTCATTTATATTATAGGCTCATGGATAATCAAAAAAATTACTCGTACCACGGGTAAAGTAATGTCCAAAAGCAAGTATGATGAATCCTTGCAACGATTTTTGTTGAATTTGGTTTCTTGGGCCCTTAAAATATTCCTGATCATTATCGTTATTTCAAGGCTTGGGGTTGATGTGACCACTTTTGCTGCAGTAATTGCCGCTGCGGGTTTGGCAATTGGTCTAGCGTTACAAGGATCGCTATCCAATTTTGCAGGTGGGGTTTTGCTTATGATTTTTAAACCATACCGTATTGGCGACTTAATTGAAGCCCAGGGAGTTTTAGGAGTGGTAAAAGAGATTGAAATCTTTACTACAAAACTGACCACTCCACAAAATAAACTTGCCATTGTACCCAACGGAGCCATGGCCAATGGAAATATTATTAACTATACTGCAGAAGGTAAGATTCGAGTAGATACCGTAATTGGTGTTGGCTATGGGGAGGACATCAAAAAAACAAAAGAGGTATTAATGAATGTTTTAACCTCAAACCCTCAAGTGCTGCAAGATCCTGCGCCATCTGTTAACGTTATGGAATTGGCAGATAGCTCGGTAAATTTTGCGGTACGTCCATTTTGTAAACCAGAAGATTATTGGGATGTGTATTTTGCTACGTATGAAAACTCAAAAATAGCATTGGATACAGCCGGAATAGAAATTCCTTACCCACACTCTGTTGAGATACATAAGGATGCCTAAATAAAATTAATGTCCTATCGAGCGCAGTCGAGATGTCTTTTTTACAATTAGTTCTCGACTGCTCTTTCGACTACGCTCAAGATGACAGCTGGAACTGATATCTCTAAAAGAAAGCACCTTTAAGGTGCTTTTTTTATGATGCCAAAAATTAAATAACGTATTCGTTTTTCCAAAAGTGCTATCTATCCATTTCATCTGGATTTTTACGATAAAATTCCCGAACTTCACTTATCAGTTGCTAAAGAATCATTAAAACGATTTTTAGCTTATCGTTAGGCACAATTATAAAAAAAATGAGTGATTTTATTAAAGAATATAGTTTAGCAAGACCACTTTACGAAAGCTTCCAGCTAAAATTAACTGAGTTGCTTAAAGAACTCATAAAAGAATCTGAAATTGAAATTGTTTCAATTGAAAGCAGGACTAAAACAATTGAGAGTTATAAAGAAAAAATTAACCGCCCTGATAAAAATTATAAAGACCCGATTAATGATATAACTGACCTATGTGGAATTAGAATTATGACCTACTATACCGAAGACATATATAAAATAGCGGAATTAATAGAATCTGAATTCGCAATCGATGACGATAAAAGTGTTGATAAAACAATGGTAAATTCACCCGATAAATTTGGTTATCAATCTTTGCATTACGTTTTAAGTTTAGGAAAGAAAAGAGATAAGCTAGTTAAATGGAGAAAGTATAAGGCATTTGTGGCCGAAATTCAAATTAGGACTATTTTACAACATTCATGGGCTGCAATTGACCACAAATTACGTTACAAAACCAAAGGAGAAATACCAAGTGTATTAAAAAGAAAAATATACAGATTAAGTGCTTTATTGGAGCTTGCCGATGAGCAGTTTTTATCAATAAAAAATGCAACTTCAAAATTAAACTTTGAAATAGAAGATTCAATTGAAAAAGGAGAATTAAATATTGAATTTAATAACTTATCACTCCACTCATACATAAAAGATAACAGTAAAATAAGTTCAATCGTGGGACAAGCTATTGATATAGGTTACCTAGAGGACCCTGAGATTGGATTAAGTATTGAAGATACTTATGAAGTATTCTATACTCGACTTATAGCAACATTAAACGAATCGAGTTTAGAGAATATTAAAGATTTAGATAATTTTTTAGATAATAATAAAAAAGTTGTCAAAGAGAAGTTGAATACGTTTCTAAAATTATTTAATTCTACCAATGATTCAGAAATATACGCAGTCGCAACTGATATTTTACTGATATTACTTGTTATGGTAGATGAAAAAATTGACTTATCGAATAACAAATTGAGGGAAATTATTCATTGGGATCCATTATTAAAGACCTTTGATAAATTAACGCGCAAATAACTGTGCCTAACAATGCCTAAACGTAATACGGGGTTTTGGGCTAAATCGTAAGGTCTGTGTATTTTTATGATGTCACTAAATCTTTGGGATTTAGCTTTGGACAAAAAAAGAAAAAGCGAAACCAAAAGTTTTAGCTTCGTGCGCAGACGGAAACGAAAAGTTTCCTTACCTCCGCACTACGCTTAGCCCAACCGATAAGTGACATTCCCAAATCCACACCTCCTTTAATGTAAAAAATGCGTACTAAACCCCAGTATAATTTGCTGGAGTTATTCTTTTGAGCTCATCCTTAATAGCGTCCGAAACTTCAAGTGTATCAATAAAATTAGCAATGGAAACCTGTGTGATTCTTTCATTGGTACGCGTAAGGCCTTTTAGCGCTTCATAAGGGTTGGGGTAGCCTTCCCTTCTTAAAATAGTTTGTATGGCCTCAGCCACTACAGCCCAGTTGTTTTCTAAATCCTGTTCAAACTTCTCTACGTTCAACACTAATTTATTCAAACCTTTAAGTGTTGATAGGAAAGCGACCTGTGTATGTCCAAAAGGAACACCTACATTTCTGAGCACAGTACTGTCAGTTAAATCACGTTGTAATCTAGAAATAGGAAGTTTGGCGGATAAATGCTCAAACAATGCATTGGCAAGACCAAGATTTCCTTCAGAATTTTCAAAATCGATAGGATTTACCTTATGGGGCATAGCAGAAGAGCCTACTTCCCCTTTCTTAATTTTTTGCTTAAAGTAATCCATGGAAATATAGGTCCACATGTCTCTATTCAAATCAATAAGAATGGTATTGATTCGCTTTAAACAATCAAACAGCGCGGCCATGTGATCATAGTGCTCAATCTGGGTAGTAGGAAATGAATGGTACAAGCCTAATTTTTCTTGAACAAATTGTTGGCCAAAAGCCTTCCAATCTATAGTTGGATAAGCCACTTTGTGTGCATTATAATTTCCGGTAGCACCTCCAAATTTAGAAGCACTTGGGATATCATTCAATAGGTTAAACTGCTCCTTTAACCTTTCTACAAAGACATCAATTTCTTTTCCCAGTCGAGTAGGGGATGCAGGTTGCCCGTGGGTTCTGGCAAGCATTGGAATATTTGCCCATTCCGCAGCCAATGCTTTTAACTTTTCAAATACTTCAAAATATAGCGGGACATAAACATCATTCATGGCGGCTTTAATAGAAAGTGGAACAGCCGTATTGTTGATGTCTTGGGATGTTAACCCAAAATGGATAAACTCCTTATGTTTTTCTAGACCTAAAGCATCAAATTTTTGTTTAATGAAATACTCAACGGCTTTTACATCGTGGTTGGTAGTCTTTTCAATTTCTTTGATTGCCAGAGCATCCTCCGTTGAAAAATCAAGATATATTTTCTGTAATTCAGGAAACTTGGCGCTATTAAAATCTGCTAGTTGAGGCAATGGAATTTCGCAGAGCGCAATAAAATATTCAATTTCTACCTGTACACGGTATTTTATAAGTGCTTCTTCAGAAAAATAATTCCCTAAAGCTTCAGTTTTATTGCGATATCTACCATCAATTGGAGAAATGGCATTGAGTTGGTTTAAAGACATTGACCAGGTTTTTGGAAAGCAGCAAAGATACTTATTAGTTAAGGAGTTTAAAAACCAAGTTTCTTAAGATCTGCTAAGGTTTTTCCAGCTCTAAATTTATATCCGGCAGTGCCCTCATGAGCAGTTTGTTCCAATATTAGTTTTAGTTCAGGATGAACCCAGTCAAATTTCATCCCCAAGTAATACAAGCTGGTCATGGCAAATACCTTGGCCGCTACTTTGTGCTCACCAATAAGCCAATCAAAACAAACGGTCATAATTCTTTCCAATTGCTCGGAAGTAACATGTTCATGGAAAGACTTGTCCTTGGTTTTAAAATAAGCTTCCATGCTTAATTCGCAAGTGTGAGCCATTGGACGAATAATGGATTCTGAGGTAAGATGTTGTATCCCTAAAGTGAATTTTTCAAAGTGAGGTAAAAGATAAATTAATTTTTTTCGCATAACATGGTCAAACACCCAGCTGGCATTGAATGAATCTGACTTATCTTGCTCAAACACTTCTGACAACAGCGGCTCTATTAGCTCTGGCAGGGTTACCAATTGGGCTGCAAGTATGTTTATTTTTTCTTTTGAAAGTCGACCAGAATTTAATGCCGTATGTAATTGTTGTTTGGTCACAAAATCATATTTTTACTGAAATACCTTAGCCGATGAAAATAGCAAAAAAAATAGCAACTGCTCTGTTAATTATTCTTATTGCAATGCAGTTTTACAGACCTGAAAAAAATATTGCAGAAGGAGACTATGTTGCTGCTTTTGAAGCAGAGACCAAGCCAAGCCCCGCAGTGCAACAAATTTTGGAAACCACTTGTTACGACTGCCATAGCGCCAATACAGTATATCCTTGGTACAATAATATTGCCCCGGTTTCTTATTGGCTGGACGATCATATTGAAGAAGGCAAAGAACATTTAAATTTTTCTGATTGGAAAAATTATTCTGCTAAGAAAAAAGACCACAAATTAGAAGAGTTGGTAGAAGAGGTAGAAGAAGGGGAGATGCCGTTGAATGAATATACCTGGACCCATAAAGAAGCCAAATTGACTGCTGATCAGAAAAAACTATTAATGGATTGGGCCAAAACTACTAGGTCGCTTTATCCAGTAGCTGAGTAACAAGAGTGGGAACACCTTGCGTTGCTGTTTTGGAAATTACGGTTAGATTTTCAAAACTTGATTGATCAACACTTGGCTTTGGATCAACAAAGTAAATGGGTGTTTCTCTAGCCACAAAATTAATTAGACTTGCAGCGGGGTATACTTGCATAGAAGTTCCTACAATAATTAGGATACTTGCCTGTTGGGTAATATGGATTGCTGTTTCTAGCATAGGAACCATTTCTCCAAACCAAACAATGTGCGGTCGTAATTGAAATCCGTTTTCATCCAAATCACCCAAAACCAAATCCTTTTTCCAATCAAGAACATGATTTTCGTTTGCTGTACTTCTCGCTTTAAACAATTCCCCGTGCAAGTGAACCACGTGGGAGCTTCCAGCTTGTTCATGTAGATTGTCCACATTTTGGGTGACTATACTAACATCATAATTTTTTTCCAGCGTCACCAAGGATTCATGTCCTGTGTTTGGCAATACTTCCAAAAGTTGCCGACGTCTTTGATTGTAAAAATCAAGCACCAGCTCAGGATTTCTTTCAAAACCTTGTGGAGAGGCTACTTCCATAACATCATGTCCTTCCCACAGCCCATTGGAATCTCGAAACGTCTTTAACCCGCTCTCTGCACTCATGCCAGCACCCGTAAGAACAACTACTTTTTGTTTTTGACTCATATATCCTAAAAATAAGAAATTCATTTTTCGTTATATTGTCATAGATGTTTAATGATGATTTATTGACATATCTTGAAGGTTTTCTTACGGAAGAAAGAAAACAGCGGTTTCTAAATGTATTACAAAAGAGGACCAAGTACCTTACCGTTGCCATTGAAGATGTATATCAATTACACAATACAAGTGCGGTAATCAGAAGTTGTGATGCCTTTGGAGTACAAGAAGTACATGTGGTGGAAGACCGATTTGAAAAACGTTTGGACAAGAACATTGCCATGGGAGCCGAACAATGGGTAGATATAAATCGATATCAAACTTCATCAGAATGCATTGCCACGTTAAAAGACATGGGATATCAAATTGTGGCAACCACCCCGCATAACGATTCAAGATTGCTTTCCCAATTTAAACTGAAAACAAAAACAGCTCTTTTTTTTGGCACTGAAAAAGAAGGATTAAGTGAGGAAGTTATGCAAAAATCGGATGGATTTCTTAAAATCCCAATGGTCGGTTTTTCTGAAAGCCTCAATATTTCAGTTTCCGCCGCTATCATCCTCCAAAAACTGACCGAGGAGCTAAGAGCATCAAATATTGAGTGGCAGCTATCTGATATTGAGATACTTGAAAAACAATTGGATTGGACTAAAAAATCCATCAAGGATGCGGAAAGTATTATAAACAGATACCTTTTAAAATGAAGTTTTTGTACTTTAGGACGTAACCAATAAAAAAAAACAAATGATTATTCTACTTTACATTTTAGCAGCGATTGTTTTTATCGTTTTAATTTTGGGGGCAATTGCTCCAAAGACCTACAATGTTTCACGCTCCATAGAGATAGCTAAACCCAAGGCCCAAGTTTTTGAAAACCTTAGGTTTTTAAAGAATCAAGATGCTTGGTCACCTTGGAACAAGAAAGATCCCAATATGGAGAAAAAATTTACAGGAACAGATGGCGAGGTAGGAGCTGTCAGCTATTGGAACGGTAATAAAGATGTTGGTGAAGGCGAACAAGAGCTTACTAAAATAATTGACGGGGAACGTATAGAATCGCAACTTCGTTTTTTAAAGCCTTGGAAATCTACATCAGATGCCTATATAACCACAGAGCAAATAGATGATAATGCCACTAAAGTTACTTGGGGCTTCTCTGGAAAGAATAAGTTTCCTACCAGTATTTTCATGCTGTTTATGAATATGGACAAAGCTGTAGGTGGAGATTTTGAAGAAGGATTGTCTAGTTTAAAGGAATTAATGGAGAAATAGCATAATTATGGAGCAGAATATGGTGGGCTGGTTCGAGATTCCCGTCTTGGATATGGATAGGGCCAAATCTTTTTACGAATCAGTTTTTAAAATTGAGGTTCAAGTTCAGGATTTTGGAGGAACCCTAATGGGATGGTTTCCGTGGGCAGAAGGAAAAACTGGAGCTGCTGGTTCTCTAATTCTTCAATCTGAATACAAACCGTGCAATACAGAGGGAGTGCTTATTTACTTTGCTAGTGTAGATGTTGAAAATGAATTAAATAGAATTGAGAAAGCTGGAGGTGAAATTTTGAAGCCCAAAACCCAAATTAGCCCAGAAGTGGGCTTTATGGGATTGTTTTTAGATACAGAAGGCAACCGGATTGCTTTACATTCCAGGGAATAATTATTCCACTAATTCCAATAGGGCTATATCAAAATCATTCTCAAGAATTACTTTTCCTTTGGTGACCATTACCTCGGTTTCAGAATAAGTATCATATAGTTTTGTGCCATCGCCAAAGAATCCCTTTACCCAAAGGGATTTTTTACCTTTTGGTAAATCCAGACCAACCACGACTTTGTCTTTGTAATCTCCATTCATATAGGTTCTGGAGAACACATAGGGAGATTTAGCCAACCTCTTGTGTTTACCGGCTCCAATAGCTGGATGGTTTCTTCGGAATTGTCCTAGTTTTTGCCAATGTTTATGAATTTTCTGCGTTTGAGGCAAACTGTCCAAATCCTCCCAGTTCATAAAAGAACGCAAGGTGGCGTCACCTTCTGTACCTTCAATGGTAAGGCTCCTAGCTGTTTCGTCACCGTAGTATACTTGTGATGCTCCCGGTGTTAACAATAGAACGTTAGCGGTATAGAAAGGTTTTTTTCGTTCCTTGTCAAAAGGATTGCCATCATCATGAGATGTTAAATAGTTCAATACACTCTTCCCTTTTAATTTTGTATTTAACAGGCGATTGTATTTTTTAAAAATGGTTTCGTAATCTTTATGGGCATCTACTTTTAAATCAAAATTTATAAGACTTTTAAAGCCATAATCGAAAAAATCCACTTTTTTATCCCCAAAATCAAATTCCCGACCACCAGAGATTCCGTAATTATAAACTTCACCAACCATGTAAAAAGGATTGTCATCCAAAATATGATTTGGATTTTTTTTCTTCCAAGTATCAAATGCATAGCTAGCCTCTTTATACAAATCTGACCAAGCATCTTCATTCACATGCTTTACCGTATCTACCCTAAAACCATCAACACCAAAATCGTTGATGTAATCGGTGAGCCATTTAATAATATAAAACCTAGGAGCCCTAGGGTATCCAGTTCGTTCAAAAAATAACTGAAGTTCATCCAATTCTTGACTTAAACGTCCTTCTTCTTTCCATTTTGCCAATAATGCATCTGGTAATTCAACGGGATCATTAGATTCCGTAAGTATATCTGGAAGATTTTTAACCAAAGTACAGGCGGTTGTGTTCTCGTAGTTGGTAAATTCACATGGTGGTCCAGTACGCACCCATTCTTCTGGCCAAACAGGGTCTTTTTCGGTAACGGGTCCAGTATGGTTTAATACTACATCCAATAGCACGCGAATACCCTTTGCATGGGCAGTTTTCACCAATTTCTCCAAATCCTTTCTTGTTCCAAAACTAGGATCGATCGCGGTCCAATCTTTGGCCCAGTAACCGTGATATCCGTATGTATTTCCTGTACCTTCATTTGTAGCGCCATGTATTTGCTCTACAACCGGAGTAAACCAAATGGAGTTAATGCCTAAATCTGTAAAATAACCTTCTTCAATTTTCTGGGTAATTCCTTGGATGTCGCCTCCTTCAAAACCTCTTAAAACAGCAGTTTCTTCTGTTCTGTCAAAACTTATATCATTTTCTGGGTTTCCGTTATTGAAACGATCCGTTAAAAGGAAGTAGATATTAGCACCTTCCCAAGTGAAAGGCACTTCTTTTTTAATTACCATTTCCTCAACTACTTCAGTATCTTTTTTATCTATTTTTTTTACTTCTTTACAGCCAAAAAGAAAGGATAGTATGGACATAACAGTAAGTAGTTTTTTCATCTTTTGGGATTTTAGCTAAAACTATAAAATGCATGCGGAAATATAAAATTTATTTATACTCAATAATATAAAGCAGTTTTAAAGATGCAAACGGAAGATCTTTATCTTCTATTCAGTACTTTGTACTCTTCATAACAACTAGAGATAGCATCTAAAATCTGAAGGTCGTTGGCTGTATTGATGAAGGATTTGGAATAGCTACAATTATTAAGAATATCCTCAATATCAACTTTTTCCAGTTGCAGTAATTCTGTAAGTGTTTCCCTATCAAACTTTGAAGCTAGAAGGTTCCTAATATCTTCATCTTCTTTAATCTGCCTCAGCTTCCGCATTTGCTTCGGCTTTTTACCAAAAAGATTTCGTAGAAGGTCGGCCGGATTCAAGATGGCGCCCAGAACTTTGGTTACAGCACTAGGGCTTTTACTACCCCCTTCATAACTTTTTTGAAGCCCTGATATGCTATATTGATACGCAGTATTAATAGGAAGATTTTTTACATCAATCTCTAAGTAACCTGTTAATTGATAGGGTCTTACGATAACTTCCTCCAAGGCATAGGCAAGTTCTGTCAGGGATATTTCCGTTCCATCAAACTTGAACATGTCATTGGTTACCCTAACCTTTTGTGATTTAAAACCCAAAAAGGATAGGTACAAGGTATCATTTACAGCGGCCGGAATTGAAAAATTTCCTTTTTGGTCGGTAATTGTACCGACTACCTTATTTAGGTTAACAACGTGCACACTAACCATTGGAAAGCTTGTTTGTGCATTGATAACCGTAGCGTTTAATTCCCCTTCAACTATTGTATCATCCTCATTTTGAGCAAAACAAAAAAGTGAAATGAAGGAAAAAAATGTAAGTAGAACTCTTCTCATGCAATCTTTGTAGTCATAAAAGTACTAAACAAAGAAAAATAAATAGGTGCCCACCATCATTTAATATAGAATTAACTAATAAAAGCCAGGTCGTTTTTTGCCTCCACGTTTGCCAGAGCTACTTTTTCTACCTCCTCTGAAAGATTTGTTGTCCCCACCTTTTCTATGACCTCTGCTTCTGTCTCGTTTTTTGCCTCCGCTTCTTCCTGAACCTCCTGGACTTTTAGAAACTTCAACATTTACAAAACGACCTTCTACTTTGAACTCCGTAAAAGTCTGAAGTACATGTTCCGTTACTTGGGCATCCGTATTGAAAAAGGAGAAACTATCCTTGGTATCCACGTTGAAAACGTCTTCCTTTTCAAGGTTTAATGTATCACGTAAAAAATCTTTCAATGACATCCAGTCGTAGCCATCACGCTCTCCTACATTAATAAAGTAGCGCACAGAACCGTTTGATGGTATGTTGTCACCCTGAGAACGGTCCTTTCTCTCTCCTCGATCTCTTCCATCTTCTGATGAATTTAAATCTCTGGTTTTACTGTAATAGTTATAGAAACGGGTAAATTCTACTGAAATAATTTTTTTGAGCAATTCATCCCTGTCAACACCTTCCAAAACATCGTTTATGGCCGGCAGGTAATTGTCTATCTCAGGATTTATCTCAGTTTCTTTGATTTTGCTAGCTAAATGATACAGCTGAATTTCACAAATCTCGATGCCTGTTGGAATTTTCTTAGATAGAAAAGACTGTTGTATTTTGCTTTCGATGGATTTTATTTTTCGTAACTCAGAACGGGTTACGATCACCATAGAAATCCCTGATTTCCCTGCACGACCTGTACGTCCACTACGGTGCGTATACGTTTCTATTTCATCGGGCAATTGGTAGTTGATAACATGTGTTATGTCATCAACATCTATTCCCCTAGCAGCAACATCAGTTGCAACAAGCATTTGTACTTGTTTTTTACGGAAGGAATTCATGACCAAATCCCGCTGATTTTGACTTAGGTCGCCATGCAAAGCTCCAGCGTTATAGCCATCTTCAATAAGCTTTTCCGCAACTTTCTGAGTATCTCTTTTTGTTCTGCAGAATATTACAGAGAAAATACCAGGATTAGCATCTGCAAGACGCTTAAGTGCAGAATAACGATCACGCCCACCAACTACATAGTACTCATGTTGTACTGTTGAAGTTCCTGCATTTTTAGTCCCAATAGTAATTTCTTGGGGCTTATTCATGAATTTTTTGGCGATTACCGATACTTCTTTTGGCATGGTTGCAGAAAACAACCATGTAAGTTTTTCTTTTGGTGTGTTGGATAAAATGTCCTTTATGTCTTCAAAGAAGCCCATGTTCAACATTTCATCTGCTTCATCAAGCACGCAATAATCGATTTTTGAAATATCAACCATTTTACGGCCGATCATATCCTTCATCCTTCCAGGAGTAGCAACAATAATCTGTGCTCCGCGTTTTATTTGCCTTGCCTGGTCAGATATGCTTGCTCCACCGTAAATGGCTACCGTACTAAGGCCTTTAACGTATTTGGAGTATAATTTTAGCTCATTTGTAATTTGCAAACAGAGCTCACGTGTCGGAGATAAAATAAGTCCTTGAGTTGTTCTGCTTTCTGATTGAATTTTTTGAATCATTGGAAAGCCAAAAGCAGCAGTTTTACCTGTTCCTGTTTGTGCTAGAGCGACCAAATCGGTCTCTTGTTCCAATAAAATTGGGATTGCTTTTTCTTGTACTTCTGATGGAGTCTCAAATCCTAGGTCGGAAATAGCATCCAATAGGGGTTTGTCCAACCCCAGGGTTTCAAATTTTGTCATTGTGGTATATACCTTAAATCGCAAATATGTTGTGTTGTATAGAGCGATTTTGTACTACCTATCCGAGCCCCTCACAACACCATGCCCATACTGGCGGCGTTAATAAAGGCGCAAAGGTACATCAATTTGTTAAAGTGGGAACTATAAAGCCCTGTTTTTGAAGAAAGCAACTAATTTTTGGATTGCAAGACCTCTATGACTTATTGCATTTTTGGTTTCTGCAGATAGTTCTCCGAAAGTCTTATTATACCCTTCGGGTTTAAAAATTGGATCATAGCCAAACCCTCCAGGTCCAAATTCTTTTTCAGTAATGTGTCCTTCTACAATTCCTTCAAAAGAGTAGCTTTTGTTTTTAAGATTTAGATGAATCACAGTTTTAAAATGTGCTGCCCTATTAGTGTTGCCTTTTAATTCTGACAATACCTTGGTCATATTATCCTTTGCATTCTTTTGCTCTCCTGCATAACGAGCGGAATAAACTCCTGGGGCACCATTTAATATATTGACAAGCAAACCTGTATCATCAGAAAAACAGTCAAAACCATATACTGAGGTTACATGATCTGCTTTTATTTTGGCATTTTCCTCCAAAGTTTTTCCAGTTTCGGGAATTTCATCAAAACAGCCAATATCATCTAATGAAAGCAAATGGATTTCAGAAGGTAAAAGCGTTTTGACTTCGTTTAGTTTATGTTGGTTATGGGTAGCAAAAACAATTTTCAAGGCACGAGATGATTTAATACAGGGCTAAAAATAGTAATTTCGATTATCTAGTAGCAATAAAATGAAATTGAGAATACCACCACCTTTAGTCATGTTGATCTTTGCATGCTTAATGTATATTTTGAATCGATTTTTACCCTTTGGAACCTTTGATTTTTTTGGACGTACAGAACTTGCAATTTTTCTAATTTCCATAGCTTTTGTAGTCATGACGTTGGCAATTTTTCAATTTTTGAGAGCAAAAACAACAACAAACCCTATTAATTTGACAAAAACGAGTAGTTTGGTTACTACAGGCATTTTTAAATATACCAGAAACCCTATGTATTTGGGCATGCTGCTAATATTGCTTGCGTTTGGTTTGAAGCTGGGCAATGCATTCAATACGCTTTTGGCGGCAGGGTTTGTGTACTTTATGAACCATTTTCAAATTGAGAATGAGGAAAAAGCACTGACCGAGCTTTTTAATAAAGAATATACGATGTATTGCAAAGCAACCAGGAGATGGTTTTAGATTTAAATAGGTTCAAAAAGAAATTTTGTTTGGGCATTTTGTTCTTGGGGTTTGGGCTGAGTGCACAAACGCAATTCTTTTCTTCTTTTGATCAAACACAAATTGCTTATTCTGATGAGGGAAAAGGAGAGGCAGTACTGCTTATCCATGGATTTATCTCTAACAGTGCAATGTGGGGAAAATCGATTTTGAAGAAAGAACTTTTGGAATCTGGATATCGAGTTATTGTGCCGGACCTAAGAGGAAATGGAAAATCTGACCAACCTGAAAACCCAGAAGCATATCAAAATGATGCGGAAGTAAAAGATTTGAAATCTATAATCGACCATTTAAAGTTGGAAGAATTGCATGTTGTGGGCTACTCAAGAGGAAGTATTGTATTGGCAAAACTTTTGATAAAAGAAAAGCGTATAAAAAAGGCAGTTTTAGGAGGCATGGGGGTTGATTTTACTAACCCAGAATGGGATAGAAGAATTCTTTTCATGAATGCTTTTGACGGTAAAACTAACAAAGAGACGCAAGGAGCGGTAGATTATGCTACTTCTATTGGTGCAAACCACAAAGTTCTTCACTTGCTTCAAAAATACCAGCCTGTGACTAGCTTGGCAGAGTTAAAAGAGATTTCGGCAGCTGTTTTGGTTATAGCCGGAGACGAGGATTTGGATAACGGAAACCCTTCCGATTTAAAGAATGAGATTCCAAGCAGTCAGCTACATATTGTACCCGGCGATCACAATAACACATATAAAACACAATCTTTTTCAACCAAAATAATTCAGTTTTTAGATTAAAAATCAGCATTTTGAAACATTTTGCAGATGATTTTTGATATATCCATATTTATAAACTGTTTTTTGTTGTATCCAATTTCAGGGATAGAATTAATGCTTATTTTTAAATCTTAATTTTTCGGCAAAATTCATGGTAGAAGTGGGACGTAAGTATGTTTTTGATTTTGATAGCACCCTAACTAGGGTGGAGGCGTTGGATGTTTTGGCAGAAATGACCTTACAGGGAAAATCTAACAAGGAGGAAGTTATTCAAGAAATTCAAGATATTACCAATTTGGGCATTGATGGCGATATCTCCTTTACGGAATCTTTGGAGCGCAGAATACAGCTTTTAAAGGCCCATAAAAATGATTTAGAAGGGTTGGTGAGTGAGCTTCGTCAGAAAATTTCTAAGTCCATTGCATCAAACAAAGAGTTTTTTGAGAAATTTTCAGATGATATCTATGTGATTTCCTGTGGCTTCAAAGAGTTTATCGACCCAATTGTTCAAGAATACAATATCCCATCAGAAAGGGTGTATGCCAATACCTTTAAGTTTGATGAGGAAGGAAATATAATCGGTTTTGATGAAGATAACGTACTTGCATCTCACAATGGCAAGATAGAATGTCTTAAAAACCTTGATTTAGAAGGAGAGGTACAAGTAATAGGAGATGGGTATAGTGATTATGTAATGCGGGAAGCTGGTATTGCCGATAAATTTTTTGCATACACCGAGAATGTGCATAGAGAAAAAGCGGCAAACAATGCAGATCACGTAACTCCAAATTTGGATGAATTTCTTTATGTAAATGATTTGCCCAGAAATATCTCTTATCCCAAAAACAGGATAAAGATTTTATTGCTGGAAAATGTCCACCCAGATGCATTTGAGAACTTGTCTGAAGATGGTTTTTCCGTAGAATTGGTAAAACATAGTTTGCCTGAGGATGAACTTATTGAAAAAATTAAAGGAGTTCATGTATTGGGAATTCGTTCTAAGACCCAAGTAACCCAAAAGGTGTTGGATGCGGCCAATAAACTGTTGGTAGTAGGTGCTTTTTGTATAGGAACCACCCAAATAGATCTGGAGTACAGTAAGCAGAAAGGAGTTGTTGTGTTCAATGCTCCCTATAGCAACACGCGATCGGTTGTAGAATTGGCCATCGGCCATATTATTATGCTTATGCGTAATGTTTTTACAAGAAGTTCAGAAATCCATAACGGTACTTGGAATAAAACTGCGGCAAACTCAAGAGAAGTTAGAGGTAAAAACTTAGGAATTGTAGGTTATGGCAATATAGGTAAGCAAATGTCCATTTTAGCCGAGGCTATAGGTATGCGTGTTTATTATTACGATGTAGCCGATAAACTGCCGTTGGGAAATGTGATTAAATGCGACACTCTGGAAGATTTGCTTTCTGTTTCTGACGTGGTGACCTTGCATATTGATGATAATAAAGCTAACAAAGGATTTATTGGAGAGAGGGAGGTCAACCAGATGAGAGATGGAGCTATGTTGATTAATCTGTCCAGAGGGTTTGTGGTTGATATTGATGCACTTGCCAATGCGCTGAAAAGTGGAAAATTAGGAGGAGCAGCTGTAGATGTTTATCCTGAAGAGCCTAGAAGCAATGGAAATTTTGAAACCGCACTCCAAGGACTCCCTAACGTAATTCTTACTCCGCATGTGGGCGGAAGCACAGAAGAAGCACAACGAGATATTGCGGATTTTGTGCCAAATAAGATTATGGCATACATTAACTCCGGAAATACGGTAGATGCAGTAAACTTCCCTAACATTAGATTGCCAAAACATACCAATGCGCACCGTTTTCTACATATTCATAAAAATGTCCCAGGAATAATGGCAAAAATCAGTGAGGTATTGGCCAAATATGAAATGAATATTACGGGGCAATATCTATCTACCGATGATAAGGTAGGGTATGTAATTACCGATTTGGACAAGGAATACAACAAGGAAGTTGTAAAGGCTCTTAAGAATGTGGAAAACACTATAAAGTTTAGAGTGTTGTATTAGTTTGTTTTAGTACTGACATAATACGGTTGTTCACATTCTGAAACTTCTGTTTCACAACATTTTTCTAACACACCCATTTTTTCGATTTAAATTGTAGGTAAATTCTTATGTAAAATTTTACCTGAATGAATATTGGGAAAATCAAAATATTTAAAAAGGGATTTCGGGCCTATTACCTGTTAGTGATTTCAATTGTTTTTTTGACAATCGTAATACAATCCATGACCCAGTACTCATTAAATAAACAGAGGTCCACTGCTCTAATTGTAAACCTGGCAGGAAAGCAGCGAATGCTAAGTCAACGATTGCTCAATGAGTTGTACTCATGTAGATATCACAATTGTGACTATGCAGAAATGAAGCTTACTTTGACCAGGTTGTATCAAATGAATGGGTTTCTTCAAGAAGGAAACGTGGGTTTGAAATTAGAAACTTTAAATGACCCGGAAATCCTTAAGGAATTTAGAAGGTTGGAACCCCATTTGGAATGGTTGTATAGTGAACTAAAGGATTTCCAAAACTTTAAAAATGTTTCCTTTAATGATGTTAGATATCGAGTAGATCGGTTTTTGTTTATAATGGATGGAATTGTGAATCAGTTCCAGAAAAAAGCAGAAAAAGACATTCGCACCATGATGATTATAGAACTAGAGCTTGCCATATTTTCTATTGTCATTATACTTTTTGAGATATTTTTTATTGTAAATCCTATCATTAATAGAATACTTGACCAAAAGAAAAAACTTTCAGAAATAGCTTGGCATCAATCCCATGTGTTTAATTCCCATATGAAGAACATTGCAGACCTTCAATATGTTTTAAAAGTGGAAAAAAAACCAGAAAGACAGAGAGAGATTTACGGATTTATTGAACAAGAATTAAACCACCTAAAAAAGGTTTCCCAAAACATGATTAAATCGTTGGAAGAAACCGTAGAAGACCCTAAACCGCATGATTTAATGATTAGGAAAGTAGAAGGCTTTTTGGAAAAGTATAAACTAATGGGGACAGAGAAAACACTTATTGATGATGATAAGGTTCATTCCGTAAAATAGTAAAGCCCCTATAGAGCTGTTCTATTAAAAACAAACGTACCATTTGATGAGAAAACGTCATCTTGGATAAACTTATTTTTTCATTGCTTCTTTGGTATATGGCATCGCTAAAACCATAGGGGCCTCCAATTACCAAAACGAGATTTTTTAGTCCGCTGTTCATTTTTTTCTGTAGAAACTGAGAAAACTCCACAGATGTAAATTGCTTTCCCTTTTCATCTAAAATGGCCAGTGTATCAGCAGGTTGTAAATGATTAAGAATCAAAGCGCCTTCTTTTTCTTTTTGTAAAACCTCAGAAAGGTTTTTACTGTTTTTGATATCAGGAATTACCAAAAACTGAAATTTCACATAATGTTTTAGTCGCTTCTCATAAATAGCTATAAGTTTGGAGAGTTCGGAGCTATCTGTTTTGCCAATGGCAATTAACGTAATTTGCATTGTCAAAATTAATTTTTTCAAATTAAACAATAGCAACGGACAATAGACAGACTGATGTTTTTATTATTTTCGTTAAAACCCCAGCAGTAATGATTACCCAGGATCAATTCCAAAAAGAAATAGCACTTATTATAACAAATGCCATTCGTGAAGATGTTGGCGATGGTGATCATAGTTCGCTGGCTTGTATTCCCGATTCCGGAACAGGGAAAGCCAAATTATTGGTCAAGGATGAAGGCATCATTGGAGGTATTGAGTTTGCGAAACAAGTGTTTGAATACGTAGACCCCAATTTAAAAATTGAAACACGTATTGCAGACGGTACCCCCGTAAAGTATGGAGACATTGCTTTTTACGTTTCAGGGAGTTCCCAGAGTATTCTTAAGGCAGAAAGATTAGTGTTGAATGCCATGCAACGCATGAGTGCCATTGCTACAAAAACCAAGAGCTACGTTCAACTTCTAGATGGAACAAGCACTAAAATTTTGGATACTAGAAAAACTACTCCTGGGATTAGGGCCCTTGAGAAATGGGCTGTTAAGATTGGAGGAGGGGAGAATCATAGGTTTGCTTTATATGATATGATTATGCTTAAGGATAACCATATAGATTTTGCGGGAGGAATAACACAGGCTATACAAAAGACACGACAATACTTATTGGATACCAACAGAGACTTGAAAATTATTGTGGAGGCAAGAAATTTGGAGGAAGTCGAAGAAATACTTCAATCTGAAGGAGTCTATAGAATTCTATTGGATAATTTTGATTATGAGGATACCAAGAAAGCGGTAGCACTAATCGGAGACCGTTGTCTTACGGAATCTTCAGGAGGAATAAATGAAAATACAATAAGACATTACGCTGAATGCGGTGTGGATTATATCTCTTCGGGAGCATTGACCCATTCCGTCCACAATATGGATTTAAGCCTAAAAGCAGTTTAATGTCAACAGCTATAGAAGAAAGGTTAGAAAAGATTCCAGTTATTAATTGGCTGGTACGGCTTTTGAAAAATATAAAGCTAAAGGCATTTGAAGGGCTTTCTTTTTACGATTTGATGGAAATGTATGTGGTAGGAATTGTAAGAGGCACGTTATCCTCGAGAGCTAGTTCTATTGCATTTAGTCTTTTTATGGCCCTTTTTCCATTACTGATATTCTTGGTTACACTTTTACCTTTTATTATACCTTATGCAAGTGTTGGCAATGAAAATTTTGATGCACAATTTTTACTCTTTTTAGAGTCTTTTTTGCCATCTGCAACGAGTGATTATTTTGGGGATATTTATCAACAGATAAAAGACCAAAAGCGTGGAGGATTGTTATCTTCTACCTTTGTAATTTCTATTTTTTTGGTTGCCAATGGGGTAAATGCAATTTTTGGGGGCTTTGAGAATTCATATCACGTGGAGCTTACCAGAAACTTTTTCAGACAATATTTGTATGCTTTTATGGTTGGATTAATTCTTTCCATTTTACTGGTCATCGGAGCGGTGACATTTGTGTATTTCGAGTTTTATATAGTGGAATATACTAGCGAGTATTTAGGAAAGAAACTTGGATATGATATTGAAAAAAGTGACACGATAGGAATTCAGGTGACCAAAATTTTGTTCTTTATGCTGCTTTCCTATCTTACAACGGCCATTCTCTATTACTTTGGTACGGCAGAAGGAAGAAAGGCAAAATTCTTTTCGGCAGGAGCACTTATGACTACTTTATTGTTTGTACTGACTTCCTATCTTTTTGGGGTGTATGTAGAAAAGTTCGCCAGATATAACGAGTTTTATGGAGCGTTGGGAGGACTATTGATTTTAATGGTGTTTATTTGGTTAAATTCTAATATTTTGTTGCTTGGGTTTGAATTGAACGCAACACTTAATTCTTTAAAGAAAAAACATGAAAAACAGCTTAAGGCTTAATAAATGCGCAGTGCTTATTTGTTTGCTGATAGTTCAAGCCTCATGGTCTCAAACTGTATTTGGGAAATGGAGGACTATTGATGATCGCAATGGAATTACCAAAGCAATTGTTGAGGTTTATGAAGAAAATGGACTATTACAAGCTAAAGTTCTTAAAGTTGTTGAAAAAGGGAAAGAAAATGCACGCTGTGTTAAATGTAAAGGAGAATTAAAAGATAAGCCCGTTAATGGGATGAAAATCATGTACGATTTTAAAAGAAACAACAAAGGGGAGTATAGAGGTAACAAGCTTTTTGACCCAGAACAAGCAATGACCTTTAGAGGCAGGGTTTGGTTAGACCCCAAAGATACAAATAGGTTGAAGGTGAGGGGATATTTAGCTTTTTTATACAGAACCCAAACCTGGCATAGACTAGTGGAAGAATAGAAGATTAAATGTATGCCCTATTTTTTAGATGTTGTCCTGCCAATACCTTTAGAAAGACTTTTTACATATAGTATTTCTGAACAGGAAGCTGATTTTTTAAAGCCCGGCATGCGGGTCGCCGTTCCCTTTGGTAAATCAAAAATATACACTGCCCTAGCTTATAATATTCACAGCAATGCCCCTTTGGCTTATGATGCTAAGGAAATCTACCAGATTCTGGATGAACAACCTTTGGTAAATAAATTCCAACTAAAGCATTGGGAATGGATTGCACAATACTATATGTGTACTCTTGGAGAAGTAGTTCGCAGTGCTCTGCCAAGTGCATTTTTACTGGAAAGTGAAACTTTGGTATTGCTAAATAAAAACGCATTGGTAGATGAATTAGGGTTGAGGGATGATGAATTCTTGGTTTATGAAGCACTGCAACATCAAACTGCTTTAAAAATTGGAGAGATAAGCGGTATAGTTGATAAAAAGAACGTATTACCCCTTGTAAATAGATTAGTTCAAAAAGGGGTGGTTTTGCAAAAAGAAGAGCTTTATGAACAATACGTGCCCAAGTTGGTTAGGTATGTAAAGCTTGGAGAAGAATACCATGATGAAACAAAACTTGAAGAGCTTTTGCTTGACCTATCAAGAGCACCAAAGCAAAGTCAGGTAGTTCTATCGCTTTTTCAGTTGCAGGCAAAAAGTAAAAAACCAATACCCATTGCTGATTTAGAAAAAGAAAGTGGCAGTTCTAGAGCTATCATTAAAGCACTCATTGATAAATCAGTTCTTGAAGAATACCATATTAGAACGGACAGGGTTCAATTTGGTGAAGAATCTAAGACAGTAGAGACAATTTCTTTAAATCCATATCAAACAAAAGCTTTAGAAGCTATCAACAAAAGTTTTAGTGAGAATAAGGTTGCTTTGCTACATGGTGTTACCTCTTCAGGAAAGACGGAAGTTTACATCAAACTAATAGAGCAATCCCTTGAACAAGGTAAGCAAGCGCTGTATTTACTGCCCGAAATAGCCTTGACCTCTCAATTAATAGGAAGATTGCGTTCCTACTTTGGAAATAAAGTTTCTGTGTATCATTCAAAATATAGCATTCATGAGCGTGTTGAGGTATGGAACAATGTAAAGGACAATTCTGATAAAGCACAAATTGTAATAGGGGCGAGGTCATCCCTGTTTTTACCATTTTCGAACTTGGGGTTGGTGGTTGTGGATGAGGAACATGAGAATTCTTTTAAACAATTTGACCCCGCTCCCAGGTATCATGCCCGTGACGCTGCAATTGTTTTAACATCTCTTCATGCAGCACATTGTGTTTTAGGTTCTGCAACCCCTAGCATAGAAAGCATGGATAATGCTAAAAAAGGAAAATACGGATATGCCAGTATTCAGTATAGGTATGGGGATGTCTTAATGCCAGATATTACATTGGTTGACATTAAGGAAGCAACCCGAAAAAAACGTATGAAAGGTCATTTTTCGGAAACCTTGTTCAATGCAGTTGCTGAGGCCTTGGAAGAAGGAGAGCAGGTAATCCTATTTCAGAATAGGAGAGGTTTTGCACCAATTATTGAATGTACTACTTGCGGTAATGTAACCCAATGTCCTAATTGTGATGTTAGTCTTACGTATCACCAGCATAGAAATCAATTGCGTTGTCATTATTGCGGGTACCATATGGCCTTGCAGCAAGGTTGTTTGGCTTGCGGAAGCCCTACTTTAGATAAAAAGGGATTTGGAACGGAGCAAATTCAAGAAGAATTGAAGCTACTTTTTCCACAGGCAAATGTGGGCAGAATGGATTTGGATACCACTCGCGGAAAATATGCATATGAAAAAATAATTACAGCTTTTGAACAACAGGAGATGGATATTCTTGTGGGAACACAGATGGTTACAAAGGGGCTGGATTTTAGAAATGTAAGTTTGGTAGGCATTATGAATGCAGACTCATTGTTAAATTTTCCTGACTATCGAGCTCATGAAAGGAGTTTTCAAATGTTGACCCAAGTTGCGGGTAGGGCAGGGAGAACAAAGAAAAGAGGAAAAGTGTTGATACAGACCTATAATCCTTACCATCAAATATTGCAACAGGTTACTACAAACAATTATGATAAAATGTTTGAGGAACAGTTTTATGAAAGGGAGCAATTCAAGTATCCGCCTTTGGTTCGGATTATTAAACTAACGCTAAAAGATAAAGATTACAACAAATTGAATGAGGCCTCGCAATGGTTTGCCAGTTCATTACAGAATGTATTGGGACAACAAATTTTGGGCCCGGAATATCCACCCGTGGCTAGAATACGTAGAGACTACTTAAAAAACATTCTTATTAAGACATCTAGAGCCCAATCAATTTCACAAACAAAAAATAGCATTAAAAGAATTGAAAAATCTTTTAATGCTATTTCAAAGTATAAAAGTGTAAGACTGGTCTACAACGTGGACCACATATAATTATACGTTAGCGAGTGCTTCTGCTAATTCTGTCTTTTTATTTCTACTTAAAGGAATCTGTCTGCCCCCAACTTCAACATTCTTACTGTTGAATTTTTCAATCTTTTCCAGATTCACTATGTAGGATTTATGGATTCTTAGAAACTTTTCTGCAGGTAATTGCTGCTCAAAAGATTTCATAGTGGAAAGAATTACAATATTGGCTTCATCTGTAACCAATTTAATATAATCTCCCAATGCTTCGATCCATTTAATGTCGTTTAAAATAACCTTACGTTTTTTAAGGTTACTTTTTACAAAAATATGTTCTTCATCTTCATCAACCCTATTTATTTGCTCGTACTTGGCAACAGCTCTTTTTACAGAAGACTCAAATCGTGCCAATGTAATAGGTTTGTGAAGGTAATCGGTTACATCGTAATCAAAAGCCTTCAATGCATAGTCTGGCTTTCCAGTAATCAGAATAACCTGAGGAGGGTTCTCCAATGCCTCTAATAGGTCAAAACCACTAATGATTGGCATCTCAACATCTAGAAAGATTAAATCGATGTCATGGTTCTTAAGACCGTTCTTAGCTTCAATAGCATTACTATATTCGGCTACAAGAGCAAGATGAGGGTGATTGTTGACTAATTTGGCAACAGCCATCCGTTGCATTGAGGAGTCGTCTACAATTATACTTTTTAATTTCATAGAATGGGGTGATTTGTAGGGTTTTAAATCATCGGCAAATTACATAAAAAAGGCGTTTAACGGCAACAAAAGATGTAAACATGGTCTATTTTGTTGTGTATATTACCATATACGTCATGTAGGTTTGCTTGGTTCATTTATGTTAATAACTATTAATGTTTAAACGAAGATTTTATGCTTTTCTTGCGGGAAGAAGTAATTATTACTAATTTTGCGCTCCTTTAAAAACATAATATATGAACCATTACGAAACTGTTTTCATTTTAAATCCCGTTCTGTCTGAAACACAGATAGAGGAAACAGTTAAGAAATTTGAAGATTTCTTAATTAAGAATGGTGGCAAAATGGTCTCCAAAGAAAACTGGGGACTTAAAAAATTAGCCTATCCCATTCAACACAAGAAAAGTGGTTTTTACCACTTATTTGAATTCACCGTTCCTGGTGAAGTAATTTCTCCTTACGAGCTAGAATTTAGAAGAGATGAGCGCATTATGCGTTTTCTAACGGTTAAGTTAGACAAGCACGCTATTTCTTGGGCAGAAAGAAGAAGAACTAAATTAAAAGCAAAGGCATAGGGTTATGGCATCGATAGAACAACAAGCAAAATCAAAAAAAGATGGGGAAATCAGGTATTTGACCCCATTGAACATTGAGACCAATAAGCAAAAGAAGTATTGTAGGTTTAAAAAATCAGGTATTAAATACATTGATTATAAGGATCCAGACTTTTTAATGAAGTTGGTAAATGAGCAAGGTAAATTGCTTCCTAGAAGACTTACAGGTACATCTTTAAAGTACCAAAGAAAGGTAGCGCAAGCTGTTAAGCGTGCGCGCCATTTAGCTTTAATGCCGTATGTTGGCGATATGTTGAAATAAAAAATACTGAAGAATGGAACTTATTCTAAGAGAAGATATACAGGATTTGGGTTTTAAGGACGATGTCGTAACAGTAAAAAACGGTTACGGAAGAAACTACCTTATTCCCAAAGGTTTGGCTGCTTTGGCCACACCATCTGCAAAAAAGGTTTTAGCAGAAAATCTAAAGCAGAGAGCACACAAAGAAAAGAAAGTTATTGATGAAGCCAATAAGAAGGCAGAAGCTCTAAAACAATTAGAAATCAGAATTCCTGCAAAGGTAGGAGCTGGTGACAAATTGTTCGGTTCTGTTAACAATATTGATTTGGCCGCTGCTTTAGATAAGGCAGGTCATCAAATAGATAGAAAGTTTATAAACATCCAAGGAGGAACAGTAAAAAGAGTTGGGCCATATGATGCTCAAATCAGACTTCATAGAGAAGTGATTGTTGATTTTCCCTTTGAAGTAATCGCTGAAGCTAAGTAAATACTAAGTTTCGGTTAATAACTTGTTAAGAGCTATGCGTGCATAGCTCTTTTTTTTGTCCTATGTTTGTAGATACTCAAAAAACTAACTCACTCATTATGAAGAAAATTTTACCTCTTGGAATACTATTTTTCATGGTATTCACTTCAGCCTTTTCCCAAGTCACTACATCAAACATCAGAGGTACTGTTGTTGATGATCAACAAGCACCATTATTAGGGGCTAACATTGTAGCTGTTCATACACCTACAGGTACGCGTTACGGAGCTATTACTAACGAGGAAGGTAGATTTAACCTACTTAACCTTAGAGTTGGAGGACCGTATGAGGTGACCATCTCATACGTCGGATTTAAAAATAGTGTTAGAAATGATGTATTTCTTTCATTAGGTAAGACATTTAATTACAACACTGCATTGGTTTCAGATAGCCAAGCTTTAGATGAAGTAATAGTAGTATCTGACCAAACAGGAACTTTTGGTAGTGATAGAACAGGGGCCGAAACAAGTGTTGGGCGACGGGAGTTGACAAGATTACCAACGATTTCAAGGTCTACGAATGATTTTACAAGATTGGAACCAACGGCAAGCGGAGGATCTTTTGGAGGTAGAAATGATCAATTCAATAACTTTTCATTAGATGGCGCCATCTTTAATAACCCTTTTGGGTTAGATGCAGCACAACCGGGGGGTCAAACCAATGCAACCCCTATTTCTATTGATGCAATTGACCAAATACAAGTAAGTACAGCTCCTTATGATGTTACTCAATCTGGGTTTACAGGGGCTTCAGTAAATGCAGTTACTAAAAGTGGTACTAATGAGTTTTATGGAACTGTTTATGGTTTCTTTAGAAATGATGATTTAACGGGAGGTAAGATAAATGGTGACGATGTCTTTAAAACCGGTTTGGAACAAAAGCAGTACGGATTTAGTATTGGCGGTCCAATAGTTAAAAACAAACTTTTCTTTTTCATGAATTTTGAAAAAGATGACCTTACCTCTTTAGGAACAGATGGTTTTGTTCCTAACACGGGCACTGGAGCTGCTAATGAGTCAAGAGTATCACAATCAGATTTTGATTTGGTTGATGGATTGCTAAGGCAAGTTGTTGTAGGCCAAGACGGACAAGGCAATGATATTTTCTATGATCCGGGAAGAATTACAGGATTCAACTTTGACCAAGAATCAACAAAAGGTATTTTAAAACTGGATTGGAACATTAATGATAATAACCGTTTGGCGATTATCTATAATTTCTTGGATGCATCAAAAGGAAAGCCAGCAAATAGAAATGCCATTCAATTTCGGGGACCAGATTTGGCAACCTTACAATTTGAAAATGCAGGATATGAAATCAACAATAGAATTCAGTCCGTTCAAATAGAATTAAACTCTACCCTATCCAATAATGCTACAAATAAACTTCAAATAGGATATACGCATTTTGATGACTTTAGAAATCCATTTTCTACGCCAGCACCAAGTATCACAATTCTGGATGCAGCTGGAACTTCAAGCTATATTATTGCCGGACATGAGCCTTTTTCCATTAACAATAGATTGGATCAAAAGGTATTCCAGATTACTGACAATCTAAACTTTTTTAAAGGAGACCATACCTATACCGTTGGTTTTTCTTTTGAAAAATTCCAATTTGATAACTCTTTTAACTTAGGAGTTTATGGAGCGCAGGGAGTGTTTTTCCCAACGGGAACTATTACCGATTTTCCCGATTTCGCAAGCTCTGGACAGTTACAAGCGGCATTTGATTCTGCCATTGCTGCAAATGCAGAATTTAATAGAAATGGACCTGGTGTAGCAGGAGGTTGGGCCTTGGCAGAGACCAATGTGGGTCAGCTTTCATTTTATGCTCAAGATCAATGGGACATTACCGATAATTTTAAGTTGACGTATGGAATTCGTTTTGATAAGCCATTGTTTTTTGATACATCGGAAAAAGCACAAGATGTTATTGATCGTAACTGTTGTTATAGCCCAACAACTGAATACACAGATCCATCAACTGGAGAAACTGCATTTTTCGATTCTACCCAACTACCTTCAAACGATTGGTTAATATCTCCAAGGGTTGGATTCAATTGGGATGTTAATGGAGATGCTTCTTTGCAAGTAAGGGGTGGTTCAGGAGTGTTTACTGGTCGTTTTCCCTTCGTTTGGTTAGGGAACCAAGTAGCTAATCCAAATTTCTTTTTCTACACAGTTGTAGATCCTGACTTTAAGTTTCCACAGGTATGGAGAACTAATATTGGCGCTGACAAACGTTTTGAGAATGGTATTGTAGCCACACTAGATGTATCTTATACAAAAGATATTAATGGTATACATGTGCAAAATTGGGGATTAGCCGCCCCATCCAGCACGCTTAATACCACATTTGACCAAAGAGCTTTTTACACAGATGCTGACAAGTCACCTAACTCTGCCTATGTATTTACAAACTCAGATGAGAATGGACGCATTTGGAATATTGCAGGAAAAGTTCAGAAAACTTGGGATGATGGTTTATATGCGCAATTAGGCTACAGCTTTTTAGATGCCAAGAGTGTAAACTCAATAGATGCCGAAATTACCAGTGATGCTTATAATGGTAATGCAATAGTGGGTAATTCCAATACAGCGGTCTTGTCTAATGCTAGATATGGAGATAAGCACAGGTTTATTGGAGTTATCTCCAAGTCATTCAAAACGGGAACAACAATATCCACCTTTTTTGAATATGCAAAAGGAGGTCGTTACAATTATGTGTATGGAGGAAATATAAATGGAGATGATATTGGAGGAAACGGTGATGGATTCCAAAATGATTTACTTTACATTCCTACAGCTTCAGAAATTGGCCAGATGAATTTTAGTGATCCTGCGCAAGCTCAGGCTTTTGAAACATTTATTCAACAAGATGATTATTTAAGTGATAATCGTGGGGAGTATGCAGAACGTTATGCTGCCTTGGCGCCGTGGAGAAGCACTTGGGATGTTAAGATTTTGCAAGACATTAAGTTGACTGATAAAAACAAATTTCAATTGAGTTTGGATATTTTAAACCTGGGCAACCTTATCAATTCTAATTGGGGCGTTGTGGAAATTCCAACCTTTAATCAACTATTGGGAGTTTCTGTGGATGATACCAACACGCCAACATATACTTTTGACCCTAATCTAACGAGTACTTTTGCTGCTAATACAGCTGAAATCTCTAGATGGAGAGCTCAAGTAGGGGTAAGGTATATTTTCAATTAAAAAAGAAATAATTTATAGTATAAAAGGCTACGCGAAAGCGTGGCCTTTTTTTATTTTTGCCGAATTAAATGAGCCGATTGGATTTTTGATTTTTCTCAAAAGTTTTTGAGCGAATTACATCTGACAGCGAAAATAGACATTACCAGATGAAATATGCACGATTGACACAGCAGCAATTGGAAGAATTGCACCCAGAGTTCATAAATTTTTTAGCAACACAATCCATCACTGGTGAAGAATGGACAACGATGAAAAAGGAAAAGCCAGAAGTTGCAGAAGATGAGTTGGATGTATTCAGCGACTTAATTTGGGAAGGAGTATTATCTAAGGTAGAATATCTGGAAAATATTTCTGAACTGCAGATGCATTTGTTTCACTTAACAGAAAAAGAAATGAAACTACTTTCCGTAAAGGTGATGAACCCAGAAATCGATCTGCGTACAGAAATAGGATTTAATTGGTTCAAACGCAATTTTCAGTCCGACTTTGTGGAGTATTTAACAGCCTCCAAGGCCTATTCTGATGATAAAAACCTAGATAAGTTTAATCTAATTCAGCAAGGAGCCGCAATTACCAAGGGGGACTTATATAAATGGTTTGACCAGATAATGGAATAATTGCTAAAGCACTACTTCCAAAAATATAAAAAAGGGTCTCCTATTAAGAGACCCTAATTTGATGAATAATCATCATATCAGCAATATATGCCAATTTCTTGATTAGTCTATGTCAAAGTACTTCACCACTTCATGGTAGTTACTAACGTCAACATTAGCTGCTTTAAGAGATGCTAATGCATCTACTGGAGCTTTAACTTGTTGACCGCCGCCGCCATCGCCTACAGAACTGGACTGTTCAATAAGCACAAGGTGAATCTCGGCAAAATCATCTGTCCAACCAACTCCATTGTATTCGAAAAACGTAGCTCTTGCATCGCTAAAAGCAACTCCAAAACTGTACAGAAAGGCTCCATCGGTATAAGGCCCTGGTATTGGAATGTATAAATCGCTCGCCGTTTTTGCATAGGTTAAAATAGCATGGGTATCCAAAACCTCTGGGGTCAGTTCTGCCAGTAAAGAGGAAAACTGAGCATTAAAAACTACCGGATTTGCACCATTCCCCGGTTCCAAAGAAGTGTCGATGATAAGTCGTCTAACATTAGCATTGCCATCAACTCCGTTGGTACCATCAGTACCATCAGTACCATCAGTACCATCAGTACCATCAATACCATTTGTTCCGGCAGCCCCGGCAGGTCCTGTGGCACCATCTATACCATCTGTTCCATCTTCTCCATCTGAGCAAGAAGTAATTAGGGCCATGGAAGTTGCTATCAGGCCCAGCATAAAAATTCGTTGTAATTTCATAATTTAAATTTTTTTGTTAAATTTTTTATTTACTGATTGGCACAAA
Source organism: uncultured Allomuricauda sp. (assembly GCF_947499585.1). GTDB lineage: Bacteria > Bacteroidota > Bacteroidia > Flavobacteriales > Flavobacteriaceae > Flagellimonas. The sequence goes on from NZ_CANMOO010000001.1 coordinate 772,011, forward strand.
TGTATTGGAGCAGTGTACGATAAAAGAGACATAATTGACGGATGTTCGTTTTGGGTTGACCGCTTCGCCATATGTTCTAACGGATTTATGATTGAAAGGTTTTTTCTTGTTAACATTTAACCTTTTAATTAATTCAATAGAGATTATTATCTGCTATACATTGCTTTTAACCGTTGGATCTAACTATGAATGGATTTAAATACAACTTTACCCTTTCTAATTCACTCCATAAATTTGGCAAACCCACTATATTTGCACGAGAATTTTAATACATGGCAAAAAAACCATCCATACCAAAGGGAACCCGTGATTTTTCACCAATAGAAGTCGCTAGGCGCAATTACATTATCCAAACCATCAAAAAGCATTTTGAGATTTATGGCTTTCAACCTATAGAGACCCCTTCTTTTGAAAATTCCGAGACCCTGATGGGAAAATACGGAGATGAGGGTGACCGCTTGATTTTTAAGATCTTAAATTCTGGGGACTATTTCGGAAAATTTACTCAGGATATTTACGACCTATCTGAGTTCAGAAATTTACTGGAACAAAAGCTTCAAGATTTTTGTACGGAAATTGACGATATGCTTGGAAATGATATAAGAAATAAAGCTATTGAATTACCTGATTATCTTCAAAATGATTCTGTTATAAACATTTTTGACTCTAACTTCGCATATTTTACGGGTAGTTTTGAAGAACATTTAAAGCAAATATATTCAATAGCAATTTCAGATCATAAACAAAATATTTTAAGTTGGTCGTTTAAGGCTATTTCTAGATTTAGATACAGAGATGATAATGCATCCGAATTTGTTTCAGATGATGTTTACCGGTTTGATTTTTCGGAGTTCCCTTTTGATGGGTTATATGTAAGAATTATTGCTGAGAACTTAACTTCAAAAGAATTAACTCCCCATATCTCAGAAAAAGCCCTTCGCTATGATTTAACCGTGCCCTTTGCACGCTATGTGGTCATGCATCAGAATGAAATAGACTTTCCATTTAAGCGCTATCAAATACAGCCTGTTTGGCGGGCAGACCGTCCACAAAAAGGCCGTTTTAGGGAGTTTTATCAATGTGATGCCGATGTGGTAGGGTCAAATTCCTTATTGCAGGAGGTGGAATTGGTACAATTGTATGATGCCGTTTTTACAGATTTAAAGCTAGGAGGAACCACCATCAAACTAAACAACAGAAAAATACTATCTGGAATAGCCGAAGTCATTGGAGCAAAACACTTGTTGGTTGACTTTACTGTGGCTCTTGATAAATTAGATAAGATAGGAGAGGAGAAGGTTAAAGGAGAAATGCAAGCCAAGGGAATTTCAGAAGTAGCTATAGCAAAGGCAGCTCCGTTGTTTGCCATGTCGGGTTCCAGTTTGGAGCAATTGGCGCAACTAAAATTGTTATTGGCAGCATCTGAGATAGGGATGCACGGAGTGTCCGAATTGGAGGAAATTATCAATACCGTTGAAGATATTGGTTTAAAGACTGCGGACCTGCAAGTTGACGTTACCTTGGCTCGTGGCCTTAACTATTATACAGGGGCAATTTTTGAAGTAAGTGCACCCAAAGGAGTAAGTATGGGTTCTATAGGTGGAGGTGGCCGTTATGATGATCTAACGGGTATTTTTGGACTAAAAGATGTCAGCGGAATCGGTATTTCTTTTGGTTTGGACAGGATTTACTTGGTTTTGGAAGAATTAGGACTTTTCCCGGAGCGTTTGGATCAGTCCATCGATGTGCTATGCATCAATTTTGGAGAGAAAGAAGGTTTGGCTTCTTTAAAACTAGTCGGAAAACTCAGGGAAAAAGGCATTAAAGCGGAAGTGTACCCCACATCGACCAAAATGCAAAAACAGATGAAGTATGCCAACAACCGTAAAGTACCTTATGTAGTATTGATTGGGGAGCAAGAACTTTCAAATCAGGAGTTTGTGGTAAAAAACATGGATACGGGACAGCAAGAGACCTATTCACTAAATAAACATGAAGCTTTTGTATTGTCACTTCGAGCGTAGTCGAGAAGTATGTTCTAAATAGGTCTCGACTCCGCTCGACCTGACAGCTTATAGGGTTGTTATTTTCTCAATCTCACCAATAATCTTTTTATAATATGAGGTGGAATGGGGCACAAACCCATCTAAATCTCCATGATTTACTTTTGATTTAAAATCAGCTAGTTGAAACAGGGCTAAATCTTCGACCTCACTTTCTTGTTTGTTTAGATTTGAAATGGGAATTTTTAGTTCACACAAAAAAGTGTGATGGAATTCATTATCCATAAGGACATGGGAATGTTTTTGCATAGATTTGAAAATTCCAATTTTATATAAATCAGCAGGCGAAATTTGTAAACCTATTTCCTCCTCAACCTCCCGTATCGCTGCTTCGATAGTATTTTCTCCAGCTCCAATATGACCAGCTACCGAAACATCCCAAAGCAATGGAAATGTTTTTTTATCCTTTCCTCGTTTCTGAAATAGTACTTTTCCATCTGAAGTATAAAACCAGACATGTGCAGTAGGGTGAAACAAACCTTTTAGATGCGCTTCAGATTTTAAACAGGTTTGCTCTGTATGATTTCCACTTTCATCTAGAATGTCTACAAGCTCGTCCATAAAAACGTTTTAGTTGTCATTCCCGTGAAAACGGGAATCTACAAATAACACAAATGGATTCCTGCTTGCGCAGGAATGACATATCAATCAAAATAACTAAACGTTTCCCCATCTTTTATGGTCAATAGCGTTTCATATATCAATCGGATAACGTTCTCTACGTCATCTTTGTGCACCGTTTCAACTGTGGTATGCATATATCTAAGCGGAAGTGAAATTAAAGCAGAAGCTACACCTCCATTGCTGTAGGCAAAGGCGTCCGTGTCCGTTCCGGTGTAGCGAGAAGACGCCAGACGTTGAAAAGGTATTTTTTTAGCTTCAGCAGTCTCAATGATGCGTTCTCTGAGTTTGTTTTGTACCGCCGGTGCATAAGAAATTACTGGTCCTGAACCCATAGCTGTCTCACCTTCCTTCTTTTTATCAATCATTGGGGTAGTGGTGTCATGACAAACATCGGTAACAATTGCAATATTGGGTTTTATGGTCTGCGTGATCATTTCTGCACCACGCAATCCAATCTCCTCTTGTACTGAGTTGGTAATGTATAGTCCAAAGGGTAATGTATCCTTGTTTTCATGAAGTAAACGCGCTACTTCAGCAATCATAAAACCTCCAGCACGGTTATCTATAGCACGACAAACAAATTTGTTTTTGTTCAAAACCTGAAATTCATCTGGGTAAGTGATTACACAGCCTACGTGTACACCCATTTTTTCAACCTCTTCCTTGTCCTTGGCACCTATGTCAATAAAGATGTTATCTAGTTTTGGCGGTTCTTCTTTACTTCTATTTCTTGTATGGATGGCAGGCCAACCAAAAACACCTTTTACAATACCGTTTTTGGTATGGATATTTACCCATTTGGAAGGCGCAATTTGGTGATCGCTACCTCCATTTCTTATAACATATAGCAAACCATTATCTGTGATGTAATTTACATACCAAGAAATTTCATCAGAATGTCCCTCAATTACAACTTTAAACTTTGCATCAGGGTTTATAACTCCAACAGCTGTGCCGTAAGTATCAGTAATAAAATCATCTACATAAGGCTTTAAATAATCCATCCAAATTTTTTGCCCTTCCCACTCGTAACCCGTTGGAGAGGCATTATTTAGATATTTTTCAAAGAATTTAAGAGACTTAGCTGTAATGATTTTTGAAGCTGCCATGTATATATTTTAGTCCACAAACATAACAATATTCACTTTTATTTAATAGCCAAATCCTAGGTTTATCCTTAATTTTGGCAGGACTTATGTTAAATGGTTCTAATGTTTCGTTACAACTTGGTTATCGTTTTTTTATTGATCTCTGGTTCAAGCTTTTCCCAAGAAGTTGCTAAAGATTCGATTGCAGACTACTATGTTAGGTTTGAAGGTGATTCTATTCTCTATAGTTCCATTGAGCTTGATGAGGTCTTTATTTTTGGTAGACTGGAATTTGCTGATAGAAAAGAAAAACTCAGATACTATATTCTCCGTAGAAAAACTTTAAAAGTATATCCATATGCTAAACTTGCGGCGGAACGCCTAGTTGAACTCAATGATAGCTTGACTAAAATCAAAAGGAAAAGACACAAAAAGAAATACACTAAGGAAGTTCAGAAATATATTGAAGGCGAGTTTTCAGACAAGCTTAAAAAGTTGACCAGAACTGAAGGGCAGATTCTGATTAAGTTGATTTATCGTCAAACGGGTAAAACGGCCTTCAACTTGGTCAAGGAGCTTAGGAATGGCTGGCGTGCGTTTTGGTACAATACTACTGCCAAGGCTTTTAAAATCAGTATAAAAGAAGAGTTTCACCCAGAGAGAATGCATGAAGATTATCTCATTGAAGATATTTTGCAACGTGCTTTTGCAGCTAACAAACTAGAACGTCAAGAATCTGTTTTGGACTATGACTATGCGCAGCTGAGCAATAAGTGGAAGAATAATCCAACCAAAAAGAACTAGTCCTTAGATTTCTTTCCAAAAAGTGCTTCCATAAAAGTCTTAATGGTATAAAAACCGAAGCCAATTGCTGTTATGGCCAATACTAAACCTACAATTAAAACTGGGATATAGGCAACATGTTCTTGGTTCTTAAAAGCTTGATAGATAACTAAAGGCGCTAAGAACATTAACCCCACTGTAAATCCAACATATTTGAGTCCTTTTACCAAAAGATCTTTATCCGTTCTCATAATATACTAAAGTAGGAATATTACAGTATATTTAATTGCTGTCCTTTAAAAAAATACGAATGGAATTATTGGTGCTTGTTGTAGTTGTATTGTTCATCATCATTGCTACTGTTAAATTTAAGATGCACCCCATTTTTTCATTGACCATGGCTGCCATTGCTACTGGATTTCTTCTTGGACTTTCTCCAAAGGATATTATGGCAACCATAGGAGACGGTTTTGGAAAAACCCTTTCAGGAATTGGGCTTGTTATTGCTTTTGGAACAGTGATAGGTATTTATCTGGAAAAGACTGGAAGTACCAAAGTACTTGCAAACGCTGTATTAAAATTAGTTGGACTAAAACACTCTCCTCTGGCAATGAATCTTGCAGGTTATATTGTTTCTATTCCAGTTTTTTGTGATTCAGGATTTATTATTCTCTCTTCCTTAAACAAGGCCATTAGCAAGAAAACAGGCATACCTGTTATGGTTTTTGCCATTTCATTGGCCACTGGGCTTTATGCTGCACATGTATTTGTACCTCCTACTCCTGGGCCATTAGCTGCTGCAGCTATATTGGAAGCGGATTTAGGAATGGTTTTGGTCTTAGGGTTGTTAATATCCATCCCAGTGTCTTTAACGGGTTATGTATGGGCCAGGTTTATTGGAAAATCATTGAAAGAAGAAGTAAAAGAGGAAACAAACATACCAGAGGAAGAAGACCAAGATTATGGTATTAAACCTATACAGGCTTTTTTACCACTTTTGGCTCCTATTTGCTTAATTGCAATGAAATCAGTAGTTAATTATCCAACATATCCTTTGGGGAAGAATACTGTATTTCAAGTTTTTGATTTTTTAGGGAACCCAATAATTGCTCTGATGGTAGGCGTATTTTTTGCTTTTATGTTAGGAAGAAAAATACCTAGCAAACAAAAAGAAGGATGGGTCACTGAAGCTTTTAGACAAGCCGGATTGATAGTTTTAATAACTGGAGCGGGGGGTGCTTTCGGCGCCATACTGCGCACGATTGATATTGCATCCATAATCAATCTTGAATCCAGTTCTGGTATTGGAGGTCTTCTAATCTCATTTACCATTGCCATGGTATTAAAAACTGCTCAGGGTTCTTCTACCGTTGCCATAATAACCACATCAGCCATAATAGCGCCCTTATTGGAAACGTTTGGACTATTTTCAATTACAGATAAAGCTTTTGCCGTGCTGGCAATAGGAGCGGGTGCAATGACGGTATCTCATATTAATGATAGCTATTTTTGGGTTGTATCACAGTTTTCAAACATCAATGTAAAAACTGCATTACGCGGACATACATTGGGAACGTTGTTTCAAGGAGTTGTGGGAATACTGATGATTTTGATATTGTATCAAATTCTGTGATATTAAAAGATAGCAACTTTAAAATTTAAAATTATAGGTTACCGCTGGAATAATTCCAAAAATTGACGTTCGTGTTGCTTCATTTCTGCCATTATCTTCGTTTTCACTAAAGTTTATAGAAGCGGCATTCATGCGGTTGTAAGCATTATAAATACTAAAAACCCATTCAGATTGTACTTTCTTTCTAGAATTTTTTCGTGGAGTTAAAGTGGCCGAGATATCCAATCTGTGATAAGCAGGGAGACGTTCTTCATTTCGTGGGCCGTAGAAAGGAATTGTAAGCCCTTGAAATTCAAATTGTCCAATTGGGTAGTTAGTTGGCTGGCCCGTTTGGAATATGAAATTTGCATTAAAATTCCATTTCTCATTCAAATCATAACTGCCAAACAAAGAAATATCATGAGTTTTGTCGTAAGGTGTATTGTACCATTCTCCGTTATTGATTCCAGTTTCTAAAGGAGATATTCCATTGTTTGGAGATGAAGTTCTGCCTGGAGTACGTTGCTCAGATTTTGATAAGGTATACGCCAGCCAACCTTTAAAGCGACCTTCATTTTTTCGAAGCAAAAGTTCCAATCCATATGCGCGTGCTTCGCCATTCAAAATCACTTGTTCAATAGCGTTATTAGCAATTAGATCAGCTCCATCTATATAGTCAATTCTATTTTGAATATCCTTATAAAATACTTCGGTTTCAAAAGAATACTCACCATCTTTTATATTTTGAAAGTATCCAACGGCATATTGATCGAGCAATTGAGGTTCAACAAATGGACCACTGGGAGTCCATACATCAAGAGGAGTAGGGGAGTTGGTATTGGAAAGGAGGTGTAAATATTGTGCAAGACGGGTATAGCTGGCTTTAACTGAACTTTTTCCATTAAAATTATACGAAAGTGATATTCTAGGTTCTAAATTGGTAAATTTCTCTAAACTGCTGCTTCTGTCAGCACTAATAGTGTCAATGGGCGTTCCTTCTCTATAGATTAATAGGGAAGAATCAAAAATAACAGCGTTGTCATTTTGGTATACAAAAAACTCGTCTTGGCCAAGCCTATTAAAATGACTGACTCTTAGCCCGTAATTTAAGCTAAGTCTATCCGTTACTTTGTGCTCTATATCAATATATGCGGCTGCTTCGTTTGCATATTTTTTGGTCAGCTGATCTTCAACTATCCCTGAATCTTCTCTATTGGGTTTAATTTTACCAGGATTAAATACGTAGTAAATATTGTTTACACCGTAGTTTACTTGAAACTTGTCGTTTAGATAGTGCTTCAAGTCATATTTTAAGTTGAAGTTTTGAATACCAGAGTCCCATTCAAATCCAACAAAATCGAGTTCTAGTCCATAGAAGTAATCAGAATAGATAACAGATAAATTTGAAAAAAGTTTATCTGAAAACAAATGGTTCCATCTAAAATTCCCCACTGCGTTTCCATAGGTATTTACGAAGCTATCATTTATGCTGAACAGGTCACGACCAAAATACCCCGACAGGAAAATATTATTTCGGTCATTTATTTTATGGTTGAACTTTGTGTTTAAGTCATAGAAATATGCTTTGTTGTTTATATCGAATAGTGGTAAGAACAGATGGGCGTAGGATGCTCTTCCCCCTACCAAAAAAGATGTTTTATCTTTTACAATTGGACCTTCTACCAATAATCTGCTGGCTACTGCACCAATTCCTCCATTTACTTTTACTTCCTTACTATTTCCTTCTTTCTGAAAAATCTCCAAAACGGATGATACTCTTCCTCCATACCTGGCAGGAATCCCACCTTTGAATAATTTCACATCTTTTATGGCATCAGGGTTAAAAACAGAAAAGAGCCCAAACAAATGGGATGAGTTAAACACCGTGGCCTCATCCAATAAAATGAGGTTTTGGTCCGCCGCTCCACCTCTCACATTGAATCCTGATGATGCTTCGCCGGCATTGGATACGCCGGGCAGCAAAAGCAAAGATTTTATTACATCAGCCTCCCCCAATACTACTGGAATCTGTTTTATTGTCTTTACAGCCAATGTATTAACGCTCATCTGAGGTTTACGGATATCCAGTCTCTCTGCGTTATCAGTAATCACTACTTCTTCCAACTGTTCCATTTCTTCAGTTAGACTAAAATCTCTTTTGATACTTGCATTTAATATTATGGATTCTGAAATTTCTTGAAACCCCAAATAACTTACAATGATATTGTATTCTCCTTCTGGTAAGGTTATGGAATAAAAACCATATTCGTTTGTGGTCACACCAGTTTTTAAATCGGGAAATACAATGGTGACACCAATTAGGGTTTCGTTACTACTGGCTTCGGAAATAGTACCACTGAAGGTGAATTTTTTTTGTGCTTGTAAAGAACCACAGATTATAAATAGTGCAAAGAAAACTAGAATATGTCTTTTTGGCATTTTACGTTTTTAAATATTGTTTGGGATTACACTAATTGACCTGATAGTTTGTTTCATTCTACCGTTAATAGTTTGGTGTCAAACTCACTGAGAGCAAAATAGCCAAATGGAAAGTCATTTGAGTTTGTTGTATTGACGATATTGCCTCTTACCGTAGCTGGAGGCACTGCAAAAGGCCCGCCACCATCTTCTCCAGCTTGCGCCAGTGCAAGATTTGCATAGGTTGCAAAATTCTTATCAATTCCAAAAAGTGTTATGGCAAGTAGATCACCGGGTTCAACGTCTTCATAGAAATAGGAAAATGTTATATCACTATCTTCAAAAAATTCATCTTCAACAACCAAGAAATTGTCAAAACCAAAAGAAAACAAGTAATAATTGCGTTCATTAGGGATATCTGTGAACCTAATCATCACTTCTGTTTCTTCTTCTTCATCAAACAAAAAGCCATCCCCTTGTTCAACATTATCTATAATGGGAGATCTATTCAATTGTTGAGTGGCAGTAAATGTTTCTCCACTATAATTTACTACAAGGGTATAATCTCTATTAAATTCCAAATCCGGAAAACCCGTTCTAAACACACCTGGGTCGCTTTCCAATAAGGAAAATGATTGACCTGTTTCTTCATCAATAATCTCAACAGTGGCATTTTCTGCGGCAGGTAGTTCTTCTTGAAGGAAAGGTGCAGTTAGCGTTAGCTTTACTTGACCAACGGTTAAAGGTTCTCCATTATTTTCGTTAAAACCAATTAAGGCATCTATAACCAATTTAGGTTCAGAAGTTGGTAAATCTATATCTACTACTTCCTCACAACCAACAAATAGAAAAATGGTGAGGATAAGGTATATGTAATGTTTCAAGCTATTTTAATTGAAGTACGAAAGTCTAAAATAGACAATCATTAATTCAAATAATACGGTTTAACAGTTTCTTAATCCTAAAACTTGAAATTATGCTATGGTATTCAAGATTTTGTTGAATGTTTCGCTCGGACGCATTGCTTTAGAGGCCAGATTGGTATCTGGTAAATAATAACCACCAATATTAACAGCAGAACCTTGTGCATCTATCAATTCTTGAGCAATCTTGCTTTCATTTGATTTTAAGGCTTCAAAGATATTGGTAAATACAACTTTTAACTCTTCATTTTCATTCTGAGCTGCTAAATGTTCTGCCCAATACAATGTCAAATAAAAATGACTGCCACGTGTATCCAATTCGTTTACTTTTCTTGAAGGGGATTTGTTATTGTCCAAGAACTTTTCTGTTGCTTTGTCAAGGGCTTCGGCAAGGACTACGGCCTTGGCGTTTTTATTTTTTTCTCCATAATGTTCCAAAGAAACTCCAAGTGCCAAAAACTCGCCGAGGGAATCCCATCTTAAGTGCCCTTCTTCCAAGAACTGTTCTACATGTTTTGGTGCAGATCCACCTGCACCTGTTTCAAACAGTCCACCACCATTCATTAAAGGAACTATGGACAACATCTTGGCACTAGTGCCTACTTCAAGTATTGGAAACAAATCTGTAAGATAGTCACGTAAAACATTTCCTGATACCGAGATGGTATCTTTTCCTTGTTTTATGCGTTGTAATGTGAATTTTGTTGCTTCTAGTGGGGATAGAATCTGTATATCTAACCCTTGAGTGTCATGGTGTGTAAGATATTCGTTGACTTTGGTAACCAGTTCAGCATCATGAGCCCTATTCTTATCTAACCAAAATATAGCTGGTACATTTGTTGCCCTTGCTCTTGATACGGCTAGTTTTACCCAATCTTGGATTGGAGCATCTTTCACTTGGCACATTCTCCAAATATCACCTTGTTCAACATTGTGCTGAATCAAGGTTTCATTGTTAGATGAATTTACGACCCTAACCGAACCTGTCTTTTGGATTTCAAATGTCTTGTCATGTGATCCATATTCCTCTGCTTTTTGTGCCATAAGCCCTACGTTAGGGACTGTACCCATAGTAGTTGGATCAAAAGCTCCGTGTTCTTTGCAAAAATCTATTGTGGCTTGATAGATACTTGCATAACTGCTATCTGGGATAACTGCTTTGGTGTCTTGAAGCTTTCCATTTTTGTCCCACATCTTACCAGAATTCCTAATCATTGCTGGCATAGAGGCATCAATAATGATATCGCTAGGAACATGAAGGTTGGTAATTCCTTTATCTGAATTCACCATAGCCAAATCCGGACCATTTACTATGGTTTCACTTATGGCGCTTTCAATTTCTTTACGTTTATCTGATGGTAGCTCTTCTAATTTATCAAAAAGGCTTTCCAATCCATTATTGGCATTTACTCCCAACGCTTCAAAAGTATCTTGGTACTTATTAAATATGTCTGAAAAATAGGTTTTTAGTGCATGACCAAAAATAATTGGATCAGAGACCTTCATCATGGTCGCTTTAAAATGTAGCGAAAGCAAAAGACCATCTTTCTTTGCATCTGCAATCTCCTTTTTAAGGAAATCCACCAACGCTTCTTTACTCATTACTGTTGCATCAATAACTTCATCCTTTTGAAGCGGCACACTTTCTTTGAGAACAGTTATTGTTCCAGCAGAATCAACCAATTCAATACGGACATCACCTGCAGATTTCATTGTCAACGATTTTTCGTTGTTTTTAAAATCTCCTTCAGACATTGTGGCCACGTGAGTTTTGGAATGAGGTGACCATTCACCCATACTATGTGGGTTTTTCTTAGCGTAGTTTTTAATTGCTTTTGGAGCTCGTCTATCTGAATTCCCTTCACGAAGGACTGGATTTACAGCGCTCCCCTTTATTTTGTCATACCTGGATTTAATGGCTTTTTCCTCCTCATTCTGGGGCTCATCAGGATAACTGGGTAGTTTGTACCCTTTTTGTTGTAATTCTTCAATGGCTTCTTTTAGCTGCGGTATGGAAGCACTTATGTTAGGTAACTTGATAATATTTGCCTCTGGGGTCTTTGCCAAATCACCCAATTGAGCCAAATCATCAGCTATTTTTTGTTCTTCACTTAAAAATTCTGGAAACACAGCTGCAATTCTCCCTGCAAGAGAGATGTCTTTGGTCTCAATGGTAATGTTGGCAGTTTCTGTGAATGCTTTTACAATTGGTAAAAAGGATAATGTAGCCAAGGCAGGCGCTTCGTCAGTCTTTGTGTAAAAAATCTTAGCCATCTAGGTGTTTTTATTTGAGCGGAGCAAATATACAATTTATGGCTGTTGCGATAGTAAGCGATTATGCTAAAAGTGTTTGATTTTGGAAAGAATAGATAAAACAAAAGCCATATCTATGTGTGAACATCGATATGGCTTTCTGAAAAGAACTAAAAGATTTTATTTTGTGTTGCCACAAAATTGCAACCATTGATTGCATCCGTTGCTCTTTTGACGTTTACTCAACACTATGTTTCCAATTTTTCAACTAAACAACATTTGTGCAAAGTGGTCCAATAGTTTCCTAAATCTTATCAAAACAGAAAATTGCTCTTCTGTCCGCACATAAAATTTATTATTTCTCTTTAAGGTCTGCCTAAGCTTTCCAGAATTCGAAATTCCTTTTGTGATCAGTAGTGTTACCAATTAAAAGGGAAACATCAGTTTTAAAGAACGTCAACTCTAAAATAGAAATTAGAATTTGATATAATCTCCTTCATATTTCTTCTACTAAAGTATAATAAAGTTGCAGATAACCAAATTTTGTAATGGATTAAAAATCAACAATGTATGAACTATGGTTATTAACAATTGTTCATAAAAAAAGCACCTATTTAGGTGCTTTGATTTATTGTTCTGCGATTTAAGGTTACCCTCTAATCTCTTTAATACGTGCCTTTTTACCAGTAAGTCCTCTAAAATAGAAGATTCTAGATCTACGTACCTTACCTTTTTTATTGACTTCTACTCTTTGAAGTGCAGGCATGTTGATCGGGAAAATTCTTTCTACGCCAACCGTACCAGACATTTTTCTAATTGTGAAAGTTTCTGTAGCGCCAGTTCCTCTACGTTGGATTACAACTCCTTTAAAGAACTGCGTACGTGTTTTTTCACCTTCCTTAATTTCATAATACACAGTGATGGTGTCACCAGATGAGAATTTTGGAAAATCTTTTTTTGGAACAAATTCGTCTTCAACAAATTTTATTAAGGATTCCATTTTGTATTTTTTTTAAACGTTTGACAAGATCAACTTTCACGAGTTTCGTCAGAGGTTGATTTTGAGATTGCAAAAATAGTGCAATATTTATAAATAGCAAGGTGTTTTTTACTTTTTAAAAAGCGGTTATTGAACCTTGTTTTTTTTTAAATACTTTGTGGCGTATAGAATGAGTCCCAGAGCAAAAAGAATGTATGGTATAACACCTATAATACTAGTGATTTTAGTAGCCTGTACCAAGGATTCGGTACCGTTGTAGGCTGCAACCTTATTCCATATAATGCTGCCTGCAGAAAACAACAGGGTTAAAATGCTTGCAATCAACATTAAAATAGTCGCACTATTTTTCTGCTTGACTACCATAACAATGCAGGCGATTATCACGATTAAATGCGCAATTCCATTTAACAAACCGCTAATTATAAAATGTATATATTGGTTGGTTTCCATATTACTTTAATAAATCTGGTCTTAGTTTAGTTGTTCGCTCCATTGCTTGTTCTTCCCGCCACTTTTCAATCTTTGGAAAATCTCCACTTAACAAAATTTCTGGAACCTTTAAACCTTTGTAGTCTGAGGGCCTGGTGTAAACTGGTGGTGCCAATAAATTATCTTGAAAAGAATCTGTAAGTGCGGAGGTCTCATCATTTAAGACTCCTGGAAGGAGCCTGATAATTGAGTCGCACAAAACTGCTGCAGCCAATTCTCCACCTGAAAGCACATAATCCCCAATAGAGATTTCCCTGGTAATGAACAAATCACGTACTCTTTGGTCCACTCCTTTGTAATGACCACATAGAATGATGAGGTTTTTTTTGAGGGAAACCTCATTAGAAATACCTTGATTTAATGTGTCCCCGTCAGGTGTCATGTAAATGACATCATCATACTCCCTTTCTTTTTTTAGCTTGGAGATACACTTATCTATAGGCTCTACCATCAACACCATTCCTGCCCCGCCACCAAATTGGTAGTCATCAACTTGTTTATAGTTACCAAGAGAATAATCCCTAAGGTTATGAAAATGAACTTCCACCAAATTTTTCTCAATGGCTCGCTTTAAAATTGAAGCTTCGAAAGGGCTTTTTAATAATTCTGGTAAAACTGTAATTATGTCTATCCGCATGGCTTGTAAAGAAAGTTGTCAAAGATAGCGGTTAATTTATGTTGGTATTCTTCCAGAAGTAGTGAAAGTAGTCTTCATCTTTCTCCCAACCCATTCGTTCATATAGTTTTTGGGCAGGGTTGTTGGTTGCTGTCTCCAGTGCCAACCCTTTAAATCCTTGCTTTTGGCAAAAGGACTTGGCGTGGTCCAGTAATGCTTCACCCGTTCCTTTTTTTCGAAACTCTGGTGAAACAAACAAATCATTCAATATATAAAAGGGTTGAAGCGATACAGATGAGAATGTTTTAAAAAGCTGCGTAAACCCAACAGGGTCGTCGTTCTCCAACGCCAAAAAAATCACTGTCTCATTATTAAAAAAACGTTCTTTAATAAAAGAGCGAGAGGCATCAAAATCTGATGATTGTTCATAGAACACCCGATATGCATCAAACAAGGGTACAATAAGCTCTAAATCTGATAAGCTAACATTTTTAATCTCCATAAGACAAATGTAATTAATTCACTCTTCTGCGTTCATCTTCAGAACCGGTTCCTCTTTGTCTGGAGGACTTTAGTTTGTCATTTCCAAAGCTTCTTGAATAGGTTAGGAGGAAGGTTCTATTACTAAAGTCAAAGGTGTTTTCGGTGTTCAGATTTTGTTCCGGTATTTGAGTTCTACCGGTAAATTCAAAGGAATCCCACACATCATTTATAGCAAATCTCAGTGTCCCCCATTTGTCACCAAGTTTTTTTTGAAAGCCTATGTTCATTCCAAAAACAGGATCAAACTTCCTTATTCCAAATAGGCTGGCCCCAAAGTAGTTCATATTAATTTCTGAACTGAAACTTTTGGTAATGGTAAACGAATTGGAACTGTTTGCTCTAAAGGTATTCTGTTCAAAACTGAATGGGGAATCTTGTAGTACCGCGCTTACTTGGGTGTTTAGATATATGAAGTTATTCTGCATTTTCCACCAATTAGTTATGGTTATTGGGAGTCCCAAAGTCACCGTAAACAATTTGGTCTGATCATTATTTGCTGCTTCAAAAAATAGCCTTCCCGTGGCTTCATCAAAACGTTCCTGAAAACCAGATATAGATTCTTCTTCCACAGAATATTGAAAAGAAAGAAGAAATGATTTGTAAGTGGTATCAAATTTTATTGAGTTGGATGTTGCTGGTTGTAAGGCTGAATTCCCAGACAGAAAGGTGGTGGGGTCTATAAAAATAACAAAGGGCGCCAAATTATTAAATGTTGGCCGAGTAATACGTTTTGAATAGGATAGATTGAAACCTAACGTATCGTTTACAGCATGGGAAATGAATACACTTGGAAAAAAGTTTCCAAAATTTCGATCTACAACGCGACCGTCTGTTTCTGTGTCCAATTCAGAATCCGTATGCTCGTATCTAAGACCAAGTTTTAAACTTGTTTTCTCTGTCAGTTTGTAATCAATGGAAGTGTAGGCAGCAAGTATTTGCTCATTAAGGATGCTTTGGTTGGTCAATGTTGGGTCTTCTATAAAACTTTGCCCATCGAAAGTGGCAACGGAAACATCATTTTCAAAATCTGAAACCACTGCTTTAACACCTGTTTCCAATTTCAAATCTTCACTTAACTGATTACTATAATCTGCTTTGCCAACAACTATGTTAATAGGAGTTGTTTTGTCGCTAAGTGTGAGTTCTTCTCGAAGGAAGTTATTATCCCCATCAAAAAAACTATTAGTATAGTCCGTTGGGTTTTCATCGTAATAGTGCAGATAATCTAAATCCACACTTACAAACTCATTATCTGTAAAGTTATGCTTCAGGTTGATGTTTGAATTAAAATGCTGCCATTGATTTCGTTCTGTGTTTAAAAGTTGTACAAAGGAAAAAGGCACGCCATTTTCGGTTTCTCTGCTATCATTGACCGCATCCATGGTCCATTTGTTATCATAAGCACCAACAAGGACTCCCAAAACCGTTTTATCAGAAGCTTGATAATCTAAACCTAATCTTACATTGTGATTGCGTTGTACTGGGTCTCGGTCAGATACCGTGGCTAAATCAACGAGATTGTCTTGTTCATTTGTGAAAACTCTGGAAAAAGCAAATAGTTGTCCTTGAGAATCTCTTAGGAAAGAATAATTCCCAAAAAGATTTATCTTGTTTTTTCTATAATTGAAGCTGATATTATCTGAGGTGGTGGTCCCATTGCCTATTCCTCCAGAGATTGAATAGGTGCCATTTAACCCCAAATCGGTTCTTTTCTTAAGTACAATATTGATAAAGCCCGCATTGCCTTCTGCATCAAAATTTGCTGGTGGAGTAGTAATTAACTCAATACTTTCAATATTGTCCGAGCTCATACCTTCAAGCAACTGAACAATACTTTCTTGGGGCATATAGCTTATTTTCCCATCGATCATAACAACAACACCGTTTTTTCCAGCAAGGGATATAGCACTGTTTTGTCTGTCTACAATTACCCCGGGAGAGCGTTCTAAAACTTCTAAAGCGGAACTACCTGCTGATACAATACTGTTTTCCACATTGATTACCATTCGGTCAATTTTCTGAACAAAAATTGGCTTGGTAGTCTGCACAATCACTTCATCTAACTCAACACCCTCATTTAAGATTAGTGTTTGAATTGTAAAATCGGTATTTTTTTGATAGACGAAAACCGTAGTAGATTTAGTTGAGAAACCAACCATACTAGCTGTTACAACATAATTTCCTGAATTTGCCCCTTCAAACTTAAATACTCCATTATCATTGGTAATTGCTCCTTTTACTAATGTGGAATCTGATGCGGTTTGTAATAATACGTTGGCAAAGGCAAGACCTTCACCATTACCATCGACTATTCTTCCATTTATTTCTTGAGCTTTTACAAAAAAGCAAATAAGAAACAATGGGATAAAAGTCAGTTTTCTTTTGTCCATGTTTTTTTGATTGATGATTAACTATTGAGCAATAGCTGGCAAATGAAAAAAGTGAGATTTTGGGTGGGAAATGGAACTAATTGATTGATTGTAAATCCCTATTCTTGAGGAAATTTAAACAAAAAAGCTTCCAAAAAGGAAGCTTTAACAATTATTTATTTTTTATTCTTGTTCAGTTCATCTTGGAGCTGACGGCTAATTTTTTGTTCGCGTTCTAATGCCCTTCTTCTATGATCTTCATATTCTCTTTCCACATCAGCTAGAGCCGTTTTGGCCTGATGCGTTAAAAAGTTACTATTTCTAAACCTATAAATAAAGAACAGTAAAAACAGCAATAGACCAAAAATTATAGACCATAAAATAAAGTTATAGGTCCCTTTACTGACCAAAGCCCCAAAAAACGACATACTGTCCTTTTCTTCTGTGACATTTTTTAAATTATTCGTGGTCTCCTGAAGTTTGGCATTAAGACCATCTATCTCTGATTTATTGCTAGCAATGGTCGCTGATAAATCTTTTATAGAAGTATTGGCGTTGTTGACAGAATCGAATATGCTCGTTTTTATCTTATTAAGATCCGTTAAACGTATAACTTCATATCTAATACCATTGGCCCTATAGTTACCAGATTTCCTTTCCAATTCTTGGAATTGACCTACTAGGGTTTCGTCGTTATTAGAATTAGAATTTTGTTCTTGTGCTAAAAGTGAAAAAGAAGCTGTTAGTAAAGCAAGGGTGAAAAAAACTTGTAATCGTTTCATGGTCAATATTCTTATTAATTTAGATTAAGGGTAGGGCGAAATTACACCAATAAACTAAAAATCAAAAGAAAAACATTTTCAAGGGTTATATCTATTTAAATTTTTGGGTCTAATAGTAGGTATAGCGTCTTACTTTGGCGATGTACTTTGCAAGTCTAATTACCTGATGGGAATATCCATATTCATTATCATACCATATGTAAAGCACTATACTTTTTCCGTCAGCAGATACCAAAGTGGCCTTGCTGTCATAAATTGATGGGGCAGAAGCTCCAACAATATCAGAAGATACAAGTTCATTGCTAAGGGAGTATTGTATTTGTTCCACTAAATCACCTTCCAGGGCGTACTTCTTTAAAATGGTATTGATGCTCTCTTTAGAGGTTTTATTCTTTACCTCAAGGTTCAAAATTGCTAGGGAGCCATTGGGAACGGGAACACGGATAGCGTTGGATGTTAATTTTCCTTTTAAAGACGGTAATGCTTTGGCCACTGCCGCACCAGCTCCAGTTTCCGTAATAACCATATTTAGTGCCGCGGCACGTCCTCTTCGGTATTTGCTGTGCATGTTATCTACCAAATTTTGGTCATTGGTATATGCGTGAATAGTTTCTAAATGCCCCTTTTTAATTCCAAGCGAATCTTCAATCACTTTTAAAATAGGGGTAATTGCGTTTGTGGTGCATGACGCAGCGGAGTAGATTTTAGTCTTGTCAGGATCAAACTTATTATGATTTACTCCGTGTACAATATTTGGAACTTCTTTTCCAGGAGCGGTAAGTAAAACTCTATTGGCCCCTTTGGCTTCCAAATGTCTTGAAAGTGCTGTTTTATCTCTAAAAGCACCTGTATTGTCTATAATTAATGCGTTATAGATGCCATACTTTGTGTAATCTATGTCTTCAGGCTTTGCAGCATTGATAAACCTAACCGTTGTGCCGTTTATAACAAGGGCTTTATTTTCCGCGTCAACATCTACTGTACCCTTAAATTGACCATGTACAGAATCTGTTTTTAATAGAGCTGCTCTTTTTTCCAATATCTCTTGAGTTGCCTCACCTCTCACAACAACGGCTCTTAGTCTTAATTGACTACCTCTGCCTGTTTTCGCCATAAGCTCCCGGGCAACCAATCTTCCAATTCTTCCAAAACCATAGAGAACCACATCTTTTGGCTTAATTTCTTTTGAAGACTGAGCATCTTTGAGCTTTTCTATAACAAAAGCCTTTACATTAAGATGGGTATTATCATCTGAGTGATATTCATAGGTAAGCTTTCCAATATCTAGTTTGGCAGGTGGTAAATTGATGTCGTTTATGGCGCGAAGAATCTCAACAGAATCAAAGATTGAGATGGGTTTTTGAACAAATTCTCCCGCATATTCATGTAAATTAATGATATCACTTACATTTTTATCAATGATTTGATTTTTGAAAAGGACAACTTCAATGGCCTTATCGTACCAAAGATCACTAATAATTTTAATGAACTCTGTTGTTGCTTTTCTTCTATCGGATTGGAAAGCAAGTTCTTTTTCGTAAGACTTAATATCGCTCATAGATTCTGGTTGAATTGTTGTTTTTAAATTCTCGGCAAAATTAGATATTTCAAACGTTTTCGTAAAGGATTTAGTAAATAAAAAAAGCACCTTAAGAAAGGTGCTTTTTTTGATGCTTTTTCAATACTTTTTATTGAAGGATAAGACGTTCTTTTTCTCCTTTTTCATTAATCATGGTAAAGCTTGTTCTGCCATATTTGGAAATTTCACTGAAAAGTGTTTTGGCATCATCGATATCTTTGATTTCCTTATCGTCAACCTCAGTGATCACTTTGTTTTTTAGATTATACCTGCCATAACCTTCTGGCACGTCAATGATTTTAACCCCTTGCTTTACTCCAAATGCCTTTTTATCTTCTTTGGATAGGTTTCTAACCAGAAACCCAGTATTAGGCAAGATTATAGTTTGTTGTTTTTTGAGTGTTACTCTTTTGGAAACTCTTTTACCATCTCGATCTACAACTACCTCAATTACGTCCCCTGGTCTTTTAGAAGAAAGGTATCCAGTTAGTTCAGAGAATTTCCTAACTAATATGTCGTCAACTTGTTTAATGACATCTCCAGTCTGCAGTCCGGCTTCTTCGGCCCCAGAATCTTCGCTAACTTGTGAGATGTATACCCCTTCTATTTCATCCAATCCGAGTTCCATTGCCTCCCTAGAGTTTATATTGGCTGCTGAGATACCCAATCGGCCACGTTGTACATTCCCAAATTCCATGATATCCTCGATGACTTTTTTTGCTATGTTGCTAGGTACTGCAAAAGAATATCCCACATAAGATCCTGTCTGAGATGTAATTGCTGTATTTATTCCAATCAGGTCTCCATTGGTATTTACCAGGGCGCCTCCACTATTTCCTGGGTTAACCGCTGCATCTGTTTGTATAAAGGATTGGTTTCTTCCTAATGATCTGGCTTTTGCGCTTACAATTCCCGCGGTTACTGTAGAAGTAAGGCTAAAGGGGTTCCCTACTGCAAGGACCCATTCACCAATTTTGGCATTATCGGAATCACCAAAAGCCAAATAGGGTAACGGCTTGTCCACATTTATCTTTAAAAGAGCTATGTCCGAATCCGCATCCGCCCCAATAACTTCAGCTTCATAAGTCCTTTTATTGTTTAAAGTAATCTCCAATTGACTAGCCTGTGCTATCACATGATTATTGGTGACTATAAAACCGTCTGGTGAGATGATAACTCCGGATCCTGTACCAATTTGGGGAGTTTGCTTGCGTTCAGATCCATAAAAGAAGTCTGCAAGGTTATTTGAACTTTTGTTGATCGTTAAGTTTTTAACATGTACCACGGCGTTTACCGTTTTTTCCGCCGCAATGGTAAAATCAATTTCGTTGATTCCAGCTCCTTTTGCAGAAGTAGATAAGGTGCTTGTGCTCAAGAATGGAGTTTCTTGATCTGCAGCAACCCATTTATACGTGTCTTTTTCAAAAAATAATTTATAAGCTCCTAAAGTAATTGCGCCTGCAAATAGCGATACAATAAACAAACTGGCTATTCTCTTCATAATTCAATAATAATTTAACATTAAGCTTTAACAAAATTAGGTGAATTCAGTTTTAGCTTGATTAGTTTAACTCGTTTTTAACTACAAAAAATTCCTTAAAGAATACTCTATATTTGTTCCTTTGCAAGCAATTATGGTACTACAATTTTTCAAATATCAAGGTACGGGCAATGATTTTGTGGTTATTGATAATAGACAAGAGCTTTTCCCCAAAAACAATACCAAATTGATTGCCAAACTATGTGACAGGAGGTTTGGTATTGGCGCAGATGGACTTATTTTACTGGAAAATGATGTAGAATCTGATTTCAAAATGGTTTATTTTAATTCTGATGCAAGCCAAAGTATGTGTGGCAATGGCGGTAGATGTGCAGTGGCTTTTGCAAAATACTTGGGTATTATAGCTTCCGAGACCACCTTCAATGCTATTGACGGTTTGCATTTTGCAAGTATCGAAGGAGATATTGTAAATCTCAAGATGAACAATGTAAAAGAAGTAAAAGAAAAACCCTTGTATAGCTTTTTGGATACAGGTTCGCCTCATCACGTGCAATTGGTTGAAAATTTAAATGATTTGAATGTGCAGATTGAAGGTGCGAAATTGCGCTATGGTCTTTATGGGGAATCTGGGAGTAATATTAACTTCGTGAAACAATCGGATAAGGACACTTTTGATGTAAGAACGTACGAGCGAGGGGTTGAGGATGAGACATTGTCATGTGGAACGGGAGTTACAGCGGTTGCTCTGGCAATGCACAAACAAGGAAAAACAGAATCCAACAGCGTAAATGTTAATACTCAAGGAGGTGTACTTACAATCAATTTTGCACAACAAAATGGATCTTATACTGATATTTTTTTAAAAGGACCTGCTAAGCAGGTATATAAAGGAGAGATTGAATGCTAAGCTTAAAAGGGGAGCAAATTTATTTAAGGGCTTTAGAGCCAAAGGATTTGGACTTTCTTTACCAATTGGAAAACGATATGTCCATATGGGAGATTAGCGGCACGTTAAAACCTTATTCAAAAAAAGTACTCCAGCTCTATTTAGAAAATGCACATAGAGACATTTACGATGTAAAACAACTGCGATTGTGCATATGTAATCATTGTGATGACTGTATTGGTTTAATTGATTTGTTTGATTTTGATCCCAAAAATAGAAGAGCAGGAATAGGCATTGTGATTACAAAGACAGAAGATAGAAATAAAGGGGTGGGCGCGGAAGCGATTTCACTTCTATGCGATTATGCCTTTTCAATCCTTGACCTTCACCAACTATATGCTAATATTCTGGAAGAAAACAAATCCAGCATTCATCTATTTGAAAAACTTGGTTTTGATAAAATAGGAGTGAAAAAGGAATGGATCAGAACCAATAGTGGTTTTAAAAATGAAATAATTTTCCAAAAAATAAATTCCAATGTATCTTAAAAAAGTACTTTGGGCAGCCGCCCTTCTAGGACTCTTAATCTTTGGTTTTATAGCCTATCAGATTTATAGCGCTATTTTTAGCCCAAACACCCAGTTTAATAATGACGAAGCTTTTGTTTACATACCTTCAGACGCTACTTTTTCAGAAGTAAAATCAAATTTAGATCCTTTATTAAAAGATATATCAACATTTGAAGCGGTAGCAGAACGCAAAGGGTATGTTGCCAATGTTAAAGGTGGAAAGTTCTCTATTAGGAAGGGAATGAATAATAATGATATCATTAACTCTCTTCGCAGCAATAATATTCCAGTGAAAGTATCATTTAACAATCAAGAATCCTTGGGTGAGTTGGCAGGTAGGATATCCGAGCAAATTGAAGCAGATAGCCTTTCACTGTTACAAGCTTTTAACGACAGGGAATTTCTTAGTGAATCCAATTTCAATGATGACTCAAAATTGGGAATGTACATTCCTAACACCTATGAATTCTTTTGGAATACAAGTGCCGAAAGCTTTAGAGATAGGATGTTGAAGGAGCATCAGAGGTTTTGGAACAATAATCGATTAGAAAAAGCTAAAAAACTTAATCTTTCTCCTTCCCAGGTCACTGCTTTGGCGGCCATAGTTCAGAAAGAAACCGTAAAAGCTGAGGAGCGCCCTAGAGTAGCAGGGGTTTACCTTAATAGGATAAAAAAAGGAATATTGCTTCAAGCAGATCCTACCGTAATCTTTGCCATTAAGAAGGAAACTGGTAATTACGATACCATTATTAAACGAGTTCTGTATAGAGATTTGGAAATGGACTCCCCATACAATACATATAAGTATAGCGGAATTCCTCCAGGACCGATTACTATGCCGGACATTGCTTCCGTAGAAGCGGTTTTAAACTCTGAAAAACACGATTATCTATATTTTGTAGCGGATGTTTCCAACTTTGGATACCATATGTTTGCCAAATCTTTGGCACAACATAACCGAAATAAACAGCAATATATCCGATGGCTTGATTCTCAAAAAGTACGTAGATAACACTCCTTATCGTTTATTTTCAGCGCTTTAACGTAATTTGGGCTTCATTTAAGAAAAACTTAAGAGCTTTATAAGTGTTAAAATAAAGTCTCCCCCTATATTTGCCGATCAAATTTAATTTCTCTGCTTTAGAGCATTGAAATCTTAAATATGTGAGTTATGAAAAGATGGATAGGTTTTGTTTTGCATCTTGCCATGATTGTAATTTTGACAAGTTTTGGTACATATACTGTAACCAAAAAGATGGACTATAAAGTTCCTGATTCGTTAAAAGTTAAAACGAATTTTGAGCCATTGGTTCTTCAAGATTCAATTAAGGATTTAGAGAGCACTTTGATTGCCCCTCCTTTTTTAGGGAATGCTTATAATGGTTTTAAAGAGGCTCTGGCCTTTAAGGAATCACAAGGAAGATATGGAGTGGTCAACACTTTTGGATATCTTGGAAAATACCAATTTGGATTAGGTACTTTAAATTTGATGGGAGTATATGATTCCAAAGAATTTTTAAATGACGCAGCACTTCAAGAAAGGACGTTTGAAACCAATATTGCGCGTAACAAATGGATTTTAAGAAGAGACATTAAACGTTTTAATGGAAAGCGCATAAGAGGAGTTCAAATTACAGAGTCGGGTATTTTGGCCGCGGCGCATTTGGCAGGAGCGGGAAATGTAAAGAAGTATTTACGTTCTTATGGAAAGAATGATGTAGCAGATGCATATGGAACTAGTATCTCTTATTATATTATGAGGTTTGCAGGATATGATATTTCTGAGATTGAGCAAAAGAGAAACGCAAAAGTTTAGATACTTTTTTTAGTATGATTTATAAAAGCCAGAATTAAATTCTGGCTTTTTTATGCCTGAATGATAAATATGGTGGGTCTTTTGTTTAAATCAACATTGATTTCACTCCACTCATGAGCGATTTTAGTTTGTATAAACTCTGTTGGCAGAGTAATGTCGCAAGCAATACATAGTCGGGTGCTCTTATGTAATACTCTTGTTAATTCTTTTAAAAGCTTATCGTTTCTATAAGGGGTTTCCATAAATATCTGCGATTGTCCTTTCTCTCTAGAAATCCGCTCTAAATTTTTAATCATTGTTTTGCGCTCTGCGGTATCTATTGGCAAATAGCCGTTAAAAGCAAAGTTTTGTCCATTCATACCACTGGACATCATCGCCATAAGAATAGAAGAAGGACCTACCAAAGGAACAACTTGTATTCTTTTCTCATGGGCAACCTTAATTACATCAGTACCTGGATCTGCAATTCCTGGGCAGCCCGCTTCTGATAATATACCCACATTAAACCCATGGATGCAGGGATCTAAATAGGTAGGAATTACTGCAGGATCTGTGAATTTGTTTAAAGGTTGAATATGTAAGCTCGGTTGTGACTTACTGGGACTGACCTTTTTTATGAAATGACGTGCTGTCTTTTCATTTTCAACAATATAGTGGTCGGTATTTTCAATAGTCCTCTTTATGGAAATAGGAAGCACTTCCAAGGGAGCACTATCTCCCAAGGTTGTTGGAATCAAGTAAATTTTACCTAAAACAAGACCCGGTTTTACTTCTTCCATTTATTTAGTTTAATTTTTTAACAATTGCTTCGCAAGCGCTGTTAATCATTTGGTAGACTTCCTCAAAGCCATCAACTCCACCGTAATAGGGGTCGGGCACCTCATTAAAGCCCAGATCTAACTCATCCAATAACAATCTAACCTTTTTTTCATCTTTTTTAGTATTGGCCAGACTTAAAATATTTATAAAATTGCTCTCATCCATGGCATAGATCAAATCAAACTTCTCAAAATCATTCTTTGAAAATTGCCTACACTTTTGAGTGCTGATATCGATTCCGTGTTTTTTTGCCACAGCAACGGACCTTTTATCCGGCGGGTTGCCAACATGATATCCTGCAGTCCCAGAGGAATCCACAAGCACGGTATTAGAATCAACTTTGGATTTTAATACGCCTTCGGCCAAAGGTGATCTGCAGATGTTTCCCAAGCAGACCATTAAAACTTTGGTTTTCATCAAGCTAAAAAGATTAAGAGAATTTTTTGCTCAGGTCTTCAATATATTTTCTGAACTGTTTATCGGTCTCAGCAAGATTATCAACTGTTTTACAAGCATGCAATACGGTAGCATGGTCTCGTTTTCCAATCTGGGAGCCGATACTGGCAAGGGAAGCTTTTGTAAATTTTTTGGCAAAGAACATAGCCAATTGCCTAGCCTGAACAATATGGCGTTTTCTAGTTTTGGATTGCAATGTTGCAACGTCCATTTCAAAATAGTCAGAAACCACTTTTTGAATATAATCAATAGAGACTTCTCGTTTAGTGTTTTTGACAAACTTCTCTACCACTTGTTGAGCTAGTTCTAGAGTAATCTCACGTTTGTTAAAAGAGGATTGTGCTATTAATGAAATTATAGCACCTTCCAGTTCCCTGATATTCGATTTTATGTTCTTTGCAACATGATCGACTATGTCATCTGGCATTTCTACCCCATCACGGTACAATTTGTTCTTTAAAATAGATATTCTGGTTTCAAAATCAGGACTTTGAAGCTCGGCAGAAAGTCCCCATTTAAAGCGAGATAATAATCGTTGTTCAATATCTTGCATATCTACAGGTGCCTTATCTGATGTAAGGATAACCTGCTTTCCGTTTTGGTGCAAGTGATTGAATATATGGAAGAAAACGTCTTGAGTTCCAGATTTACCAGACAAGAATTGTACATCATCAATAATGAGCACATCTATTAGCTGATAAAAATGAATAAAATCGTTCCTAGTATTCTTTTTTACGGATTCAATATACTGCTGTGTAAATTTTTCAGCAGAAATATATAGTACAGTCTTTTCAGGGTACTTGTCTTTGATTTCAACTCCAATAGCATGTGCCAAATGTGTTTTACCTAGACCAACACCTCCAAAAACCAACAATGGATTAAAAGAAGTACCGCCAGGTTTATTGGCAACTGCCATACCGGCAGACCTTGCAAGCCTGTTAGAATCACCTTCCAAGAAATTCTCGAAATTGTAATTCGGATTTAATTGGGACTCAATCTTTATATTTCGAATACCTGGAATCACAAATGGATTCTTCAGCTCAGGACTCTTTGAGGTAATTGGCACATCTAATTCTTGAGGGCCAACAGCAGTACGATTAGAACTTGGAATCTGTTCTGTGAATGGTTCTTTATTACCGTACTTATTTTCCATTTTGATGATGTAAATAAGTTTCGCGTTACTTCCTAGTTCCTTGGTAAGAGCCACTTTTAAAAGTTTAACATAATGTTCCTCCAACCACTCATAAAAGAATTTACTGGGTACTTGTATGCTAAGTGCTTTCTCTGTTAGCTTTATAGGCTTTATAGGCTCAAACCAAGTTTTGAATGCCTGCGGTTGGATATTATCCTTGATAAAAGCCAAACAGTTGTTCCATACGGAATTTGCAGTAACACTCATAAAAGTTTTTTCCTTAGTTTTTGTTGGTTAGCTTTAAAGCTTTAGACTAAACATCTAAGGGGAATTAGATGCTTATTGGATGCGACAAATATGTGAACAAATCTTTGAAAAAAAAAATGATTTTGTGGTTGAATATTCTATTTTTTTTTCGCATGTTTCATTATTGTTAACCAAGCCTCTAAATATATAATTTTTCAGTTAATATATGAGATTAAATTCATTTTCTTTTAGGGTCCGTTATGGAGAAACTGACCAAATGGGTGTCGTGTACCATGGCAACTATGCACAATACCTAGAGATGGGTAGGGTGGAGTGGTTAAGAGCTTTAGGTATTAGTTATAGGAGCATGGAGGAAAATGGAATCATCCTACCTGTAATTTCCTTACAAATAGATTATAAAAAATCTGCGCTTTATGATGATTTACTTACGGTAGAAACAAGTATTCGTAAAAGACCTTTAGTTAAGATTGAATTTGACTACAAAGTCTATAATGAAGCTAGAGATTTACTGGTCGAAGCAAATACCGTTTTGGCTTTTATGGATAAGAAAACGAATAGACCTATAAAATGCCCTGATTACATTTTGGAAAAACTAGATTTTTAACCCTTTGTTTTAATTGCAACATGTTGCATCTCTTCAAAGAGTTGTTTGGTTTGAGCTGCTTCACTCTCCCTAACCGAAATAAGTAGAGAGCATTTCAGTTCCATTTTTTGTGAAACAATGGTAATTCCTTTTTGTTTAATTGAGCGCATTACCTTATCCATTTCTGGGTAACCAAAATGTAATTGAAAGTGGGATTCTATTGTTTTTTCAATGATAATAGCACTATCCAAAGCCATTTGGGCAGCTGTACGGTAGGCTTGGATAAGGCCGCCGACCCCAAGTTTAGTACCACCAAAAATGCGGACAACAGCAATTAAAACATTGGTGACGTCAAAAGATTGAATCTGTCCATAAATGGGCATTCCTGCCGAGTTATTGGGCTCACCATCATCATTGGCTCTATAGCTATGTGTCTTTTCTCCCAGTTGCCATGCATAGCATACATGATTGGCGGTATGGTGTTTCTTTCGCAGTGATTCAATTATAGGTTTAACATCATCTTCTGAAGAAATAGGAAATGCGTAACCGAAAAACTTACTTTTCCTCTCCTTGAATAGAATTTCAGCAGAAGGGTCTCTTACAGTTTTATAAATATCCTCTTCGTTCATTAAAATAAGGCTACAAGCGAAATGCTAACAATGGCCAAGGCAATTCCTCCCCAGTTTTTCAAACTTAATTTCTCCTTGAAGATAAGAATTCCCAATAGGGTAGAGAGCATTACAATAGCGACATTGTTGAGCGTAAAAATAGCTGCGCTATCAAACCCTTCGTTTTGAAGTGCTCGTATCAAAAAGAAAATGGAAAAATAATTGGGGACTCCAAGTACAATACCTCCAATAATGTTTCTGAAATTTATTTTCAAAGGTTTTTTTACTGCCTTTATACCAATAAAAACAAATCCTGTAAGTGCTGCAAAACCAAAAATCATAGCTGAAAAAATAGCAACTTCTTTAGGGTCTAAATGATTTTCCTGAAAATATTTCATGCTGATGTCTATGATGCCTGAACCTAAGAAAACAAGCAACGGCAACAACAAGGCCTTTTTTGAAAGTGCAATGGATTTTTCCTTCATCGAAGCAAAATAAACGGCTGCCAACGCCAATAGAATTCCAATAATTTGAAATACGGATAGTGATTCCTTGTAAAAAATAACTCCAAAGATCACGGGCATTACTAAAGACATCTTTGTGGCAACAGAAGCTACAGAAACACCCGCAACTTGTGAGGCTTTGGCCATGAGATTGAATACTAGTATAAAAAAGATCCCCAAAGCCAAGGTTCCTAAAAACCATGATTTGTTTGCAATCTCATTAAAATTTATATCGCCCTCATATAGTAACATGCCAACCACACATGCAACTACATAATTGGTAATAATCGCATAAAGTGTTTGGATTTTGTATACATCAAACAATTTAAAAATGACAAAAATTAAACTGGAACAAAGAACACTCAGTGCAAGGTTCAACATTATAAATAAGATTTTAATTGGGTAATGTCTTCCTTGCCTACTTGCAGGTTCCAAACATTTATGCCAATACTGGCTGCGGAGTCTGTATTTTCAAGAGTATCGTCTACAAACAAAGTTTCAGAAGCAACTAAATTGTTTTCTTTCAATACAAACTCATAGATTTCTGCATCTGGTTTTCGCATACCCATTTCATAAGAGAGGTAAAACACTTCAAAGGCATTTTTAAATCGATTGAACTTTTCCATTCCCATTTGCTGTTTTACATATTCAATATGAATATCATTTGTGTTGCTCAGAAGAAAAAGTCTATAACTGTTTTGTGCGGCCAAAGTTTCTACAAATTCCAATCTATTATCAGGAAACTCTAACAGGATTGCATTCCATGCATGTATTAAATCTTTCTCAGTAGCTGTGGGAAAATGTTCTGAAACCTGATTCAGGAAAGCACGGGAACCCATAGAACCCTTTTCATACTCCTTAAATAAAGTATCCAAATCTGGAGTTAGGTTTTTAAAACCGAACTTTTCCATGGCTTTGGGTGTTACTGATTTATCCAAATCAATAAAAATGTCTCCAAAGTCTAGAATAATGTTTTTAATCATTTACAAATATTGATAGTGTGTCAGATACAATAGGTTTTGTCTCTAATAGCCTTCCTGAAATTTTGGGCGAGTTAATCCCACTTTTAAATGTTGTTGGTCCCTTAAAAATTCGCGCTTCATCCCATAAATTCGCATCAATAAAGGTTTGAAGGGTTTTAGAGCCGCCTTCAATCAGTAAACTTGTAATGGAGTGTTTGCAAAGGACTGAACAAATCTGTTGGGCAACAGATACAGAGAAATCAATCAATTCATAATCAACCCCGTCCAAGTATTTTGATGAGTCATCAATTTGAGTAAGCACAATGGTTTTTACTTTGGTATCCAAAACATGAGAATGTGAAGGAATCTTCAAATCTTTATCCAGAACAACACGTATTGGGTGCTTTCCTTCCCAAGTTCTTACCGTTAGTTTTGGATTATCTGCCAAGACCGTATTGGTGCCGACTAAAATAGCTTGTTCCTCACTACGCCATTGATGAACCAGTTGTTTAGAGTGCGCATTGGTAATCCATACTGGTTGCGGTTTCTTTTTTCTCAATATGTCATCTGGCGCAATAAAACCATCTTGGGTCTCGGCCCATTTTAAAATTATGTAAGGGCGCTTTTTTTCTTGGAAACTTAAAAACCGTTTATGATGAATTCTACATTCTTTTTCAAGAATACCAACCGTTACTTTACAACCAGATTCTTCCAGTTTTTCAATTCCTTTTCCGGCAACTTTGTCGTGAGGGTCTTGTAGTCCAATAAAAACCTCCGGAATTTTGTGTTCAATAATAAGATTTGTACATGGAGGGGTTTTACCAAAATGGGAACAAGGTTCTAAGCTTACATAAAGAGTGGCTTTGGAAAGTAGCTCCTTGTCTTTTACTGAGTTAATGGCGTTTACCTCCGCATGCGCACCACCATATGGACTGGTAAAGCCTTCCCCAATGATTTGATTTTTGTAAACAACAACACAACCTACCATAGGATTTGGCGCAGTGGTTCCAAGCCCTTTTTTGCCCAGTTGAATGCACCGTAACATGTATTTTTCGTGTATATTCACATCGCAAAAATAGAACAATAAAACACAATATGGGTGAGGCCATAATAAGGGAAATTACTCCAGATGATAATGCTCAGGTAGCACAGGTAATTCGCAAAGTTTTGTTGGATTTTGGAGTGCCAAAAGTAGGCACGGCTTATGCAGACAAGGCATTGGATAATATGTATGAGACCTACAATGCTCCTAACGCAACTTACTTTGTGGTCGAGGATAATGGACAAATTATTGGTTGTGCAGGAATTGCACAATTGGATAATTATGAAGGCAATGTTTGCGAGTTGCAAAAAATGTATTTATTGGAAGAAGCAAGGGGCAGGGGTTTGGGCTCTAAAATGATTATGGTATGTTTGGAAAAAGCCAAAGAATATGGTTTTGAGCAGTGCTATTTAGAGACAATGCCATATATGGAAGCTGCCCAAAAACTATATAAAAAGAATGGTTTTGAATACATAGACGCTCCAATGGGGAATACAGGCCATTATTCATGCCCGGTTTGGATGCTTAAAAAACTGTAGTGTGCTTCTAAAAGAAATCAAGACTATTTTCCATCAAGAATTAGATGTTATTTATCCTAAAGAAGAAGTTGATGCTTTTTTTTATAGGTTGATAGAGCACTATTTGAAGCTCGATAGGTTTGTATTGGTGCTTCAACCTAATCTTGCAATAACAAAAGAAGAAGAACAACCAATTTTTGAAGCGTTAGCAGGGTTGAAGTTGGAAAAACCCTTGCAGTATATTTTGGGTACAGCTCATTTCATGGATTTAGAGCTTAAAGTAAATGAAAACGTGCTGATTCCAAGGCCAGAAACTGAGGAATTGGTAGAATGGATTCTTGAGGAATGTCAAGTCAAGCCCAGTCGAGATCTTAAAATATTGGATATTGGTACAGGAAGCGGGTGTATTGCAATGGCCTTGGCAAAAGGTCTTCCAAATGCTAAGGTATATGCCTTGGATGTCTCAGAAGAAGCTTTGAAAGTTGCACAAGAAAATGCTGAATCTAACCAGGTTGAAATTGAGTTTATTCAAATGGACGTTTTAAACCCCAATAATCTTGAACTTAAGTTTGACATTATTGTTTCTAACCCGCCATACGTCAGGGAATTGGAAAAACATGAAATCAAGAACAATGTAAAAGCATATGAACCAAGCTTGGCACTTTTTGTTCCGGATGAAGATGCTTTGTTGTTTTACAGGGCCATCATTGCTTTTGCAGAAAAACACCTTTTAGAAAAAGGGCATTTGTATTTAGAAATCAATCAATATTTAGGAAAGGAGACCAAAGCACTTTTAGAAGCGCATAATTTTTCAGAAATTGAACTACGTAAAGATCTCTTTGGAAATGATAGAATGCTTAAAGGTAAACTAGATTGATATGGACAGTATTGCGGTTTTTTGTGGAAGCAGTGAAGGGAATGACTCTGATGTGATAAATGCGGCCTTTCAATTAGGTGAGCATTTAGCTACCAAGGACATCAGCTTAGTTTATGGTGGAGCCAAAGTAGGATTAATGGGTCAAGTGGCCGATGGTGTCCTAGCCCAAAATGGTAAGGCAATAGGTGTGATACCTGATTTCCTAAAACGAAAGGAAGTTTTTCATCCCAATATTACCGAATTGATCATAGTGGAAACCATGCACGAAAGAAAATTGAAAATGCACGAACTGTCCAATGGTTTTATTGCCCTTCCTGGAGGGTATGGTACTTTGGAAGAACTATTTGAAATCATAACCTGGGGACAACTCGGACTGCATCAAAAGCCTATTGGAATATTGAATGCAAAAGGTTTTTTTGATTCTATGCTTCAGTTTTTGGATACAATGGTGACCAATGGATTCTTAAAACAAGAAAATCGAGATATGCTATTGATTGAGGATACCCCAAAAAATCTTTTGGCAAAAATGAAAGCATATAAACCTACTGCGGTTCCAAAATGGATTGTAAAAGAACAAACATAGATGACCAATCAAGAAAAAATCACTGCCCTTAGGGATGAGCTAAGGGAACATAATTATAACTATTATGTCCAGGACAAGCCCACAATCTCTGATTATGAGTTTGATGTAAAGCTGAAGGAACTTCAGGAATTAGAGCAAGCCCATCCAGAGTTTTATGATGCTGCTTCGCCCACACTAAGGGTTGGGGGAGAGGTGACCAAGAATTTTGAAACCATTCAGCATGAACACCGCATGTATTCATTGGATAATTCCTATTCCAAAGAAGATTTAGAAGATTGGGAAAAGCGGATTCAGCGTATTTTAGGTGATGTTGAAGTTGAGTTTACCTGCGAACTAAAGTATGATGGAGCTTCTATCAGTCTAACATACGAAGAAGGAGAGTTGGTTAAAGCCGTAACTAGAGGTGATGGTTTTCAAGGAGATAACGTCACAACCAACATCAAGACTATAAAATCGGTTCCGCTGCAATTGAAAGGAGATTACCCACCCAAATTTGACATACGAGGCGAGATTATTTTGACCCTGGAAGGTTTTGCTAAAATGAACCAAGAACGTCTTGCTAATGGGGAAGAGGCATATATGAATCCTAGAAACACAGCTTCAGGGAGCCTAAAACTACAAGACAGTGCCTTGGTTGCCCAACGTCCTTTGGAATGTCTGTTGTATAGCATTACCGGAAAAGGTTTAAGTATATCCACTCAGTTTGAAGTTCTTGAAAAGGCACGTGCTTGGGGCTTTAAAGTGCCTACGGTGGCAAAAATGTGCAAGACTACAGATGAAGTCATGCAATTTGTGGAGCATTGGGATGTACACCGTCATGATTTGCCTTATGAAACGGATGGTGTAGTTATCAAAGTAAATAGTTTAAGACACCAGGAAGAGTTGGGGTATACAGCCAAGGCACCGCGTTGGGCCATGGCATATAAGTTTAAGGCAGAGCAGGTTTCTACAGTGCTACATGAAATTACGTATCAGGTAGGGAGGACAGGAGCTATTACTCCCGTGGCAAATTTAGAACCAGTTTTGCTGGCTGGCACTACTGTAAAACGTGCCTCTTTGCACAATGCAGATCAGATAGAAAAATTGGATATTAGGGTGGGTGATACCGTTTTTGTTGAAAAAGGAGGAGAAATCATTCCAAAGATTATAGCGGTGGACTTTACCAAACGCCCTTCGGATTCTGTTGTTACCAAATACATTCAGCATTGCCCAGAATGCAATACGGAATTGATACGGAAAGAAGGAGAAGCACAACATTTTTGCCCAAATGACACCGGTTGTCCAACTCAGATAACGGGTCGTATCCAACACTTTATTTCTCGAAAAGCAATGGATATTGAAGGTTTGGGTGGGGAAACCGTAGAATTACTTTTTAAAGAAGGATTAATAGCGAATTATGCAGATTTATACACCTTAACTAAAGAGCAAGTAATGCCATTGGAGCGCATGGCAGAAAAATCTGCAGAGAATTTGGTCCATGGAGTTGCAGCTTCTGTAGTAATTCCTTTTGAACGTGTACTATTTGGTTTAGGAATACGGTATGTAGGGGAAACGGTAGCCAAAAAGTTGGCAAAGGCCTATAAGAACATAGATGCCTTAATTGCCGCAACCGAAGAAGAATTGGTAACTGTAGATGAGATAGGGACCCGTATTGCTGAAAGTGTCGTGCAGTTTTTTGGAGAATCCTCTAATGTTGAAATTATAGAACGGTTAAAATCGTATGGATTGCAGTTTTCACTATCTGAAGAACAATTGGAAAATCAATCTGAAAAATTAAAGGGACAAACCTTTGTGGTTTCCGGTGTTTTTGAATCCCTAGGAAGAACTGAACTCAAAAAATTAATAGAGGATAACGGGGGCAAGGTAGCTTCTTCCATTTCCTCTAAAACTACTTTCTTGGTAGCAGGCGCCAATATGGGACCAAGCAAGAAAACGAAGGCTGAAGGCTTAGGGGTGCCAATTATTTCTGAACAAGAGTTTTTAGAAAAGTTAGGCTGATGGTACCAGAAACTCTTGAAGCGTTTAGAGATACTCTGGTTAAAGCTACTCCCTCTGTGGATTGGTCCCCAGCATTACAATCAATTTGGTGGGCAGCTAAGGGGAATTGGAATGCTTCTCATGATATTGCCCAAGATTTACACACAAAAATAGGAAGTCGAATTCATGCATATTTACATAGGTTGGAAGGAGACGATTGGAATGCGGGGTATTGGTACAGGCAAGCTAATGTGCCTTTTCCTAAATGTAGTCTTGAAGGGGAATTACAAAAACTGATAGAGTCTGTTTTAGAACACTAAGATTTTCGCACAAACCGCTGCTCTTGTGTGTCAAAAGCAAACTTATAAATATCATATTTGCCGCCACGGCCATCTTTTTCCAGTTTTTGGGCCACAATCATTTGTTCTCCATCACTACGAAGACTTATCATTCCGTAACGGGTAAGGTAGGAATTGATCTCTTTGTATTTCTTCACCATTTCTTCTTTTAAATCTTTTAGTTTTGCCTGATTAGCTGGAGTATCCACAAAATTTGCCAAAAAGTCATCATGCTCGGTCTTGACTTCTTCCCACTTTTGATATTTTTTCACCAACTCAGGAATGGTGGTTGAGGAGAAATCTTTGTTGGAACGAGCGAGTTCGGTACTAAAAATCAAAGGTTTTTTGCTATATCCTGTCTTTCCTATGGCTCCTAGAGTGTCCGGTCTGGGGTGACTGTAATTTTCGTTGTCACCGCTAGAAATTACTGTGCCCAGGGCATTTATATTTTCCAAAAACTCATAACTGAACAAATGACTACCGTGGTGGCAGGCCTTGGCAATATCTGCTTGTAAGGTGGCTTTGGCATTGGCGCCAAGTTTATGATTAATGTATTCCCCTGCTTCTTCGTTAATGTCTCCACCTAGCATCACCCGCAAATGTTTATACTTCAACATCAGTAAAACAGAGTGTCCATTCTTTGTTTTTCCATTGTCCTTTAAAAATGGCAGCACTTGTTTTCCATCCTTCTGAGAAATAATTGGAGCGATCACATTTAATGAAAGTTCATTGTTACCACCATTACCTAACAAAAAACCGGTACTGTCATTTAGGGCCTCAAAATCTGGTTGAGGTTGTTGCGCCAGGGACAAGGCCATGGTCTCTGGATATTGTGACCCCGTACCAGAAGAGTTTTGTGGGTCGTTCAAGATTGACTTCATAGCGGCATCCGTCAGTTCTAATGACAGTAAATATTTTTCACCATCTGAAAGCTCATCAACCTTGCCCAACTGGGTATTCCAACCTTTAGAATTATCAACAGGGCGATGTACAACGCCGCTATGATAGATTTTATCGAACTCAATAGCGGGTTCTTCAAAAATATCAGCAAAACCTAAATAATGATCATTATCTGGATGGCTGACTATGGCCTTAAACTTCATTGGCAAACTAGTATTCTTATCCAGATTGAAGCGCCAATAGAGGTAGCGGTACATATTATCGCCTTTGCCCGCATCAATTAAATAATGTTTATCATCTGGAGTGACCATATGGCAACCATCTCCTTGGCCAATATCTATAAAATTGACTTCAAGGATACGCTCTTTTTGAATGTTTTCAATAGAAATCCAACCCCTTCTATTCCTGGAAAAAACTAATACACGGTCATTAACCACTTCCGTATCTAAAATAGTGATGTAATCTCCAAAGAGCAGATGTTGTACCCATTTTGATGAAGTTTCGCTTTCAAGAATTTTGGCATCTGGAAATCCTGCATAGGTAAACTTTCTAGATCCGTTAGTATTAAAAAAGGTAGCATCTAATTGTGGCATGATTTTTTGATTTGATTTTACTGGTTAGGTATAGAAAAGGATGCTCTTCAATATAAGAAATTTCCTATATTAAGACTTGAGTAGATGTAAAACAGGTATTAAATTATGTGTGGATGATTTGATTTAGAGGGTGAATCGTTTCTAAAATCTAAAAAAATATTTAGAAGATATCATAAACCTGGTCATGAGCTTTACACAGAAATGCTTACTCCATTTGCAGAAGTATTTTTCTGCCCATCAAAATAAAAATCAATACGGCCTAGATTAATACCGAAGGCTCCAACTTGGTTCACCAATACGGAATCTCCATTTTTATTAATACGGACATCTGGTTTATCCAAAAAAGTGTGGGTGTGTCCACCGATTATCAAATTTGTATAATGAGTACTTTGGGCAAGTTTTGTGTCTGAAGGTCTTTCGGGTCGGTCATAATCATACCCTAGATGAGACAGACAGACTATAAGGTCACAGTTTTCTTCTTCTTTGAGCTTGCGTTCCATGTCCAAAGCAATTTCGAAAGGGTTTAGATATTTGGTCTCTTTGTATAGTCTTTTGGTTACCAAACCGTCTAAGGCAATGCCAATACCATAAACACCAATTTTTATTCCATCCACTGCATAAATTTTGTAAGGCTTAACAAAACCTTCCATTACAGTGTTGGTAAAGTCGTAATTAGCGGATAATAATTCAAACTTGGCGTGCGGGATCTGTGCTAATAATCCATCAACGCCATTATCAAAATCATGATTGCCTATGGTTGCCGCATCATAATTAAGCTTACTCATCAATTTAAACTCCAACTCACCTCCGTAGAAATTAAAGTAGGGAGTACCTTGAAAAATATCTCCAGCATCAAAAAGTAAGGTATTCGGATTTTCATTTCTGATATTGTCCACCAATGTGGCTCTTCTGGCCACTCCTCCTAAATTGGCATATGAAGAATGCGAGCTGGGAAAGGGATCAATGTGACTATGCACATCATTAGTGTGTAAAATGGTAATGTGTTTGCTATTAAGGCTGGAACACGAATTTAAACCAAGACCCCCAAGGCTTATTAAAGCTGAAGTCGCTGCCGTATTTGTTAAAAAATCTCTTCGTTTCATTTAATCAAGTTGAATAAATCTATCATCCACTTCAGCCTTTACACTGTCTACTTTTTTGAAATGGTCTATAATGGCATTACGTAAAAGATAACCTGTGTCTGTGGTAGAAATTATATCATTAAAAAAGCCTATACTAGGCCCACCCTGTACTAGGTAATCAGATGTAGCAACATAATAGTTTCTTGTTTCATCAAAAGGACTACCCTGTATGGTTACAGATTCCAAAGCACCTTTTTTGTCCAAAACAATCTGCAAACCTGAAATGGGGTGTGCACGGTCTGCTGTCGACAAAAAAGTAATAAGTTCCCTTACAGCGGTACCGCTAAGCTCAACTACAGAAATGTAGTTTTCAAACGGCATAACTTCGTATGCATTTCTTGCGGTTACATTCCCTTTGGAGATAATGGAACGTATTCCTCCTCTGTTAAGAACTACAAAATCCAGTTCTTTATCCATTTTGGATTTAAAAATTGGGTGGGTTTCTTGAAAAACAATATCTGCCATTAAGTTCCCCATAGAAGTATTGCGATTGCCATCATCCAACAAAAGGGAATTGGGCACATAGGCCAAGGTGCTATCCAAAACTTCATCTATCCTATTTTTAAAAGGAGCGACAAAATTTTCTATAGAATCGACCGCTTTGAAAGAAGTATCGATTTTTATTTGTTTTCCAGCAACCTTTGAGAGCCCCCCTTTTTCTTGGTTGCAAGACAGTAAAAAACAAAAAGTTATAAATACAACAATTTGTTTTAATTTTAAATAATTCACGTAGTTATCTTTGTTAAGTAATCTTGGTAGAATAATTACCTTTGTAAAAATGCATAAAAAATATGTTTTTAAAAGGGCTCCAAGATAAATTTAAAGTTAAATCGGGTCTTAAATTTTTACAGGAGGAAATGGAAAAACCTCCTATGACCGTAGATAGGGAGAAAGGAATTACCAGCATTGGTTGTATAGTTGATGTTGATAATTTTCAGAACGCAGAGATATTTTATGATCTTATTGATGAGTTTTCTCTTAGGCCCAATGCCATAAAAATCATTGGATATAAAAGGGAATACGATAAAAATTCACCTTATGCTATCCAGATTTTTTCTGATAAGGATTTAGGTTGGAAAGGGATAATTGAAAACGGGTATGTGTTGGAATTTTTAGGCAGGGAATACGATTTGTTGATCAATTATTACGAAGAAGACAATTTGATGATGAAATTGTTATCTGTTAAAACCCCTGCAAGACTCAAAGTAGGTTTTGGAGCATTAGATCCAAAAATCAACGATTTAATTTTAAATACTCCTTTTAAAGACTTTAAAGTTTTTAAGGGTGAATTAAAAAAGTATTTGAAAGTATTAAAAGAATTGTAATGGAACAGTTAATGGGTTCGGGTGTTGCTTTGGTAACCCCATTTAATAAAGATTTTTCTATTGACGTAAGTGCGCTTGAACAAATTGTTGAGCATTGCATTAATGGAGGTATTGATTATTTGGTCGCCTTGGGCACAACAGGTGAATCAGTTACCCTTTCCAAGACAGATAAACAATTGGTAATAGACACTATTATTAAAACAAATGCAGGTAGATTGCCATTGGTTTTAGGTGTAGGGGGAAATAATACGGCCGCTGTCATTGAAGATCTTACTACTCTAGATTTATCCGAGTTTGAAGCGATATTATCAGTTTCACCATATTACAATAAACCAACCCAAGAAGGGATTTACCAGCATTTTAGAGCTATTGCCCAAAAATCTCCAAAGCCAATCATCTTATATAACGTTCCCTCTAGAACTGGCAGTAATATGCTGCCTGAGACTACATTGCGTTTGGCCAATGATATTCCCAATATTGTTGCTATCAAAGAAGCATCGGGTGATATGAATCAAATTGACCATATCATTAAGGGAAAACCTGAAGATTTTTTAGTGATTTCTGGTGATGATTTTAATGCACTTCCTATAGTTTTGGCAGGAGGAGCCGGGGTGATATCAGTTTTGGGGCAGGGGTTGCCCAATATGTTTTCTGAAATGATAAGACTTGGAAGACAAGGCAATTCGGATGATGCATACGAAATTCACCATGCTTTATTACCCATTATGGAGATGATTTTTGAAGAAGGTAACCCAGCCGGCATCAAAAGTATTTTTGAGTCTCTTGGACTTTGTAAAGCATCTGTAAGACTGCCTTTGGTGGAAGCCACGATACATTTGAAAAGCAGAATATCCAGCTTTTTGAAATCATTGGACAAAGTTCACGCTTAAAGTTCGTTAAATGTTCGCTAAAACCTTAGCGAATGGAGAATGCTGCAGTTATTTTTGGAATTTAAATCTATTTTTTAAATCCGTTGATTATCACTAATTTTGCAAAATGTTTTTGAAAATGAAGTCGATTCTCCCTATTCTCTTTGTTGCCGTTTTTCTTTCTTCATGTAGCGAGTACCAAAAGGTGCTTAAAAATGAAGATGTTAAAGCCAAATATGACTTGGCTCAAAAATACTATGATGCTGAAGACTACAAAAGGTCAAAAAGGTTGTACGAGCAAATAGCACCAAAATATGTAGGCAAACCGCAAGGGGAAAGAGTGATGTTCTTTTTTGCGAACACGTATTTTAAAACCGAAGACTATTATCTTTCAGGTTATCAGTTTGAGCGTTTTATTAAGTCCTACCCAAAGAGTGATAAGATTCAAGAAGCTTCCTTTTTAGGGGCACAGAGTTATTATGAACTCTCGCCAGAGTATTCCTTAGATCAAACAGATACGGACAAGGCGTTGGCAAAATTGCAGACCTTTATCAATACGTATCCAGAATCGGAATATTTTGAAGAAGCCAATGCAATGGCTAAAGAATTGACAACAAAAAAGGAAAAGAAGCAAATAGAAGTAGCTAAACAGTTTAATAAATTGGGACAGTTTAATTACCCGATCCTAGTTTCGGCAATGACAGCTCTAGATAATTTTATTTCTGACAATCCCGGTTCTGTCTATAGAGAGGAAGCCTTGTACTATCGTATTGAGGCAGCAACCAGTTTAGCCATTAACAGTACGCAGAATAGAAAGAAAGAACGTTTGGAAGACGCTCAGAATGCATACAATACTTTAATGCGCTACTTTCCAGAATCACAATTTAAAAAGAAAGCGGACAATCTATCCATCAAAATTCAAAAGGAATTAAGCGAATATTCCAGTTCCAAATAAATAGTTTAAATAAGCAGTATATGCAAGATTTGAAAAATACAAAAGCTCCTGTTTCTACAGTTACTCACGATAGAAACGAATTTGACGTTAAGACTGAAAACATTTATGAAGCAATTTCAATTGCTTCAAAACGAGCAATTCAGATCAATTCAGAGATAAAGAAAGAATTGTTGGAAAAGTTGGAAGAGTTTGCAACCTACAGTGACAGTTTAGAAGAAGTCTTTGAAAACAAGGAGCAGATAGAGGTTTCTAAATTCTATGAAAAATTGCCAAAGCCTCATGCATTGGCAGTTATGGAATGGTTAGAAGACAAGATTTATTACAGAAACACAGAAAAAGACGCTTAAGAAGTGCTTAGCGGTAAACACATCCTTTTGGGCATTACCGGGGGAATTGCCGCATATAAGACCACATTCCTTATTAGGCTACTGATAAAAGCTGGTGCTAAGGTCAAAGTTATTATGACTGAAAGTGCCAGCTCTTTTGTTTCCCCTCTTACCCTGTCTACCTTGTCCAAAAGCCCCGTGCTTACAGATTTTGTTAATCAAGAGGATGGTAGTATATCCTGGAATAATCATGTAGAGCTCGGACTTTGGGCAGATATTATGATTATTGCACCTGCAACGGCAAATACACTGTCTAAAATGGCTAATGGCACTTGTGATAATCTACTATTGGCAACGTATTTATCAGCAAAATGTCCTGTCTATTTTGCCCCTGCTATGGATTTGGATATGTACAAACATCCATCTACAGCTGAGTCTTTTAAAAAATTAAAATCCTTCAGAAATATTATAATACCAGCTGAATCTGGAGAGTTGGCCAGTGGTCTACATGGAGAAGGGCGCATGGCCGAACCTGAAGCTATTGTGGAGTTTATCCAAATGGATTTGGCAAAAGGACTTCCTTTAAGTGGAAAAAAAGTTTTGATTACCGCCGGGCCAACGCATGAAGCCATTGACCCAGTTCGGTTTTTAGGAAATCGCTCCTCAGGCACCATGGGTTTTGAACTTGCAAAAAGAGCTGCCAATTTGGGAGCTGAAGTAACCTTAGTTTCAGGCCCTACAAACCTAAATGTTAACCATAGCCGAATCAATTTAATAAGGATTACCTCTGCACAAGAAATGTATGATGCATGTCATTTACATTACAATGAAACCGATGTTGCAATATGCGCGGCGGCGGTTGCCGATTATCGCCCAAAGCACGTTGCAGAGGAAAAAATGAAAAAGAAAGAAGGCGATTTACAAATTGAACTGGAAAGAAACCCGGACATTCTTCTTTCATTAGGCGAAAAAAAGACGAATCAGTTTTTGGTGGGCTTTGCTCTGGAAACTGAAAATGAGCTTGAAAATGCTAAAGGAAAACTACAGCGCAAGAACTTAGATGCCATAGTTTTGAACTCTCTAAAAGATGATGGAGCCGGTTTTGGTGGCAATACCAATAAAATTACTTTCATTGATAAGAATTTGGATATAAAAACGTTTGATTTGAAGACGAAGTCAGATGTAGCTTCAGATATTTGGGAAGAAATTACCTCCAGAATTCATGCGTAGAATTTTATTGATCACTTTTTTACTATCACTATCGCAAGTAACTTTTGCGCAAGAATTAAATTGCACTGTTACCGTCAACTCTGATCAGGTAAGCCAAACAAATCAGCAGATTTTTAGAACCTTGGAACGTTCACTAAGTGATTTTGTGAACAAAAGTAAATGGACGAACAGGGTTTATAAGGAAAATGAGCGAATCAGCGCTAGAATGTTTATCACCGTAACGCAGTATGAATCGGACAGGTTTGAAGCCAATATTCAGATTCAATCTTCAAGAACTGTTTTTAATACTTCATATGAAAGCCCAGTTTTTAATTATAAGGACGATGCTTTCAATTTTCAATATCAGGAATTTCAACCTTTGGTATTAAACGAAAACGTGTTTGAGTCCAATTTAATAGGGGTGATATCCTATTACGTATACATTATTTTGGGATTAGATGCCGATACTTTTTCATTGGAAGGCGGTGACGATTTGTTTAGAAAAGCGCAGAATATTGTAACACAGGCACAAGGTTCAAACTTTTCTGGATGGAACCAAGAAACGGGACAGCGTACACGTTTTGAGTTGATTGATAATTTACTCAGTAATTCCTTTAGGGAATATCGCATAGCTATGTACAATTACCATAGAAAAGGGTTGGATATTCTTGGAGACAATAATAGTACCGGAAAACAGGTGATTGCAGGTAGCATGCGTTTGTTCGAA
The DNA here is from genome assembly GCF_947499585.1 of uncultured Allomuricauda sp. Taxonomy (GTDB): domain Bacteria; phylum Bacteroidota; class Bacteroidia; order Flavobacteriales; family Flavobacteriaceae; genus Flagellimonas. The sequence goes on from NZ_CANMOO010000001.1 coordinate 814,636, forward strand.
ACTTTGATCAAGCGCAGACCAAATGCATTTTTGATTCAAACATTTTTTGATGCCAAGTCTGAGGAGATTAGAAATATCTTTTCGGATGGCCCCAAAGTGGATATCGTTAAACTCAAGGAAACCCTTAACCGAGTGGCGCCATTTTACTCCAGTACCTGGAACGAGATAAAATACTAGCCCATTTCTCCAAAGAGATTTATCTTTACAACGTAAATCTTCAGCATTGCTAACAAATCTTTCTATTCAAAATTATGCACTAATAGATGATGTAAACGTTTCGTTTACGTCTGGCTTTACCACAATAACTGGTGAAACCGGAGCTGGTAAATCTATATTATTGGGTGGACTTTCTCTAGTTTTGGGAAAGCGAGCGGATTTATCGTCACTTAAAAATCAAGCGAATAAATGCATCATTGAAGCTGAGTTTGACATTTCAAAATATCAATTGAAAGCTTTTTTTGAGGTCAATGATTTGGATTATGAGGATAATACCATTCTAAGACGAGAAATTCTACCTAGCGGTAAATCAAGAGCATTTGTAAATGATTCTCCTGTAAACCTTGATATTCTAAAGGGATTGGGGGAACGATTGGTCGATGTGCATTCCCAACATCAAACCTTAAGATTGACGGAAAATGATTTTCAACTTAAGGTAGTGGATGCTCTCGCTGAAAATGGTGAGAATATAAAAGTTTACAAAACACATTTAGAAGAATATAGAAAGACTTCAAAAGAGTTGGAAGCTTTAGTGGATTTCCAATCCAGTTCCAACAAGGAGCACGATTATAACAGTTTTTTGCTAAAAGAGTTAGAAGCAGCCCCATTAAAAGAAGGTATTCAAGAAGAATTAGAAGCCGAATTTGAGCAATTGAACAATGTTGAGCAAATAATGGAACAGTTATCACAAGGGCATCAATTGTTGAATGATGAACAAATAGGTGTTTTAGGAAAATTGGCCGATTTGAAACGAGCTTTTCAAAGTTTGTCTGATTTTGGAACGTCATATTCGGCATTGAACGAACGTGTGCAATCCATTTTTATTGAAGCGGATGATATAGCCAATGAGCTGGAACAGATAAAGGACCGAGTAGAGGCAAACCCAGCAAGACTGGAGACTGTAAATGGACAGTTGCAACAATTATATGATTTACAGAAAAAGCATCACGTGAGCTCGGTCCTTGAACTTATTACATTAAGAGATCAATTAGTTATACAAGTTGATGCAGTTGAGAATATAGAATCAAAAATTAAGGAAAAAGAGGCAGAAGTTTCTAAAATTGAGAAGCAGATAGATGGATGGGCAATCAAAATTAGGAATGCCAGAAATGTGGTCATTCCAAGGTTGAAGAAGATGCTTCAAGAAAGTTTACTTTCCTTAGGAATGCCCTCAGCAACATTTAGAATTGAAGTAAACCCTTCCATAACTTTTAAATCTAATGGAAAAGATGACCTTGTTTTCCTGTTTTCGGCAAACAAGGGCTCAGATTATGGTGAATTGAAAAAAGTAGCTTCTGGAGGAGAACTATCCCGTATCATGTTGACCATAAAATCCATTTTAGCGGAATACGAACAACTGCCTACCATGATGTTTGATGAAATTGACACAGGTGTTTCTGGAGAAATTTCTAACCGTATGGGCGAGATTATGCAACAAATGAGCAAGACCATGCAGGTTTTCTCAATAACGCACTTACCACAAGTGGCATCAAAAGGGCAACAGCAATTTAAAGTATTTAAGGAAGAACGAGAGGGGACCACAAGCACTCAAATGAAAAAACTAAATGCAGATGAGCGCGTTAACGAACTTGCCGAAATGTTAGGAGGTAAGTCCATATCAGAATCTGCTTTGGCTCACGCTAAGCAATTATTGCAATAAGAGAGTCGCTTTTTAATCGGATTAATCAAAACAGCAAAACTCGATAAGAATAAATATCTTTGTCGCAAACCAACTATAGATATATAATATGGCATACAATCTTTTAAAAGGGAAAAAAGGAATCATTTTTGGCGCGCTGGATGAGAATTCCATTGCATGGAAAACAGCAGAACGTGTTCATGAAGAAGGCGGAACTTTTGTATTGACCAATGCACCTATTGCAATGCGCATGGGGCAAATTAAGGAGTTGGCCGCAAAGACAAATTCCGAAATAATTCCTGCTGATGCTACGAATGAAGAAGATTTACAAAATTTGGTGACTCAGGCTATGGAGATTTTGGGCGGCAAGCTGGATTTTGTGCTGCACTCTATAGGAATGTCTGTTAATGTTAGAAAAGGAAGGGCATATACAGATGAAAAATATGATTTTACTGCAAAAGGATGGGATGTTTCCGCACTTTCTTTCCATAAGGTCATGCAGTCTTTGTACAAATCTGACGCCATGAACGAATGGGGTAGTATTGTTGCCTTAACTTATATGGCGGCGCAAAGGACTTTTCCTGATTACAATGACATGGCAGATAATAAAGCTTATCTAGAATCTGTAGCAAGAAGTTTTGGATACTTCTTTGGAAAAGAAAAGAAGGTGAGAGTGAATACAATTTCTCAATCGCCAACACCGACTACTGCAGGACAAGGAGTAAAAGGATTTGATGGTTTTATCAGCTATGCTGAGAAAATGTCCCCACTAGGTAATGCTTCCGCAGCAGATTGTGCTGACTATACGGTGAGTCTTTTTTCTGATTTGACAAAGAAGGTAACCATGCAGAATTTGTTCCACGATGGAGGGTTTTCCAACACTGGAGTAAGCCAAGAGGTTATTGATGAGTTTACAAAGTAATTAATATATATAGTTATAAAAGCCATCCTTTTTGGGATGGCTTTTGTGTTTTTAGATGAATGCAATTTTATCCATAATCGTTCCCGTATATAACAGACCTGAAGAAATTCAAGAGTTATTGGAAAGTCTTGTAGAGCAAGATTTTAAAGAGAGTTATGAAATTGTTATTGTAGAAGATGGCTCCATAAAAAGTTCTGAAGAAGTTGTGAAAAGCTTTCAGGAGAGCCTTCAAATTTCTTATTACTTTAAAGAAAATACAGGTCCAGGGGATTCCAGAAATTATGGGATGCAAAATGCAAAGGGCAATTATTACATTATTCTAGATTCTGATTGTATTCTTCCCAAACAGTACCTGAGTGAGGTCAAAAAGGAACTGCAAACAGATTTTGTTCACTGTTTTGGTGGACCAGATGCAGCACATGAGTCATTCACTACGGTTCAAAAAGCGATAAACTATGTGATGACTTCGTTTTTTACAACAGGAGGTATTAGAGGAGGAGGTAAATCCGTCGGAAAGTTTCAACCCCGTAGCTTCAATATGGGAATTTCAAAAGAAGCTTTTAGTAAAGCAGGCGGGTTTGGTCAAATCCACCCGGGCGAAGACCCAGATTTAACCTTTAGAATATGGAAAGCAGGATATGCCACCAGATTGTTTCCAAAAGCATTTGTTTATCATAAAAGACGGATAGACTGGAACAAATTCTATATTCAGGTCAATAAATTTGGCATGGTAAGGCCAATTTTAAACAAATGGCACAAAGGAACAGCAAAGTTGACCTATTGGTTTCCAACGCTTTTTATACTAGGATTGTTCGCATCAGTTTTGATGGCACTGGGGGGAATCATTTTGCCCTTAGCGATAGTTATAGCATACTTTTTGCTATTGTTTTTAGATGCATCAATTAAAAATAAAAGCATCAAAGTGGCTTTGTTGGCAATTTTTGCGGCATTAACTCAGTTTACAGGATATGGGATTGGTTTTTTAAAATCCACAATCTTGGTTAATTTTAGCAAGAAGGAACCTGAAACATTGTTTCCTAAACTGTTTTTTAAAAAAAAGTAATAGGTGTTCAAAAAAGCATTTAGTGGATTTAACAAGAGGAAAGTAAAAGTATTCTTCCTCTTTTTGATATGTTCATTTCTTGCCTGGTTTTTGAGCAATTTGTCCGAGCCTTACGAGTCTAGGGCCAACTTCAATTTGAATTATAAGAATTTGCCGGATACCTTGTTGTTAGGCAATAATGCTGTCAATTCCATTGAAGCAAAGCTAAGGACCAGTGGCTTCAAATTTCTCTATTACAACTTTGTAAATAAACGGGTAGAAGTAGACCTGTCCCAAGTGGTGAATAACAATGGAAACTACGTTTTACCGGAAGATGTTTTAAAAAAACAAATGGAACTCCAGCTTTCTCAAAGCATTTCCTTGATTGATTTGGACAGGGACGAACTTATTGTGGACCTTTACCAAGTTGCGACCAAGGAGGTTTCAATCAAAGCAAATTTAGATGTACAGTTTCAACAAAATTATATTTTGGAAGGCGACCCAATTATTACTCCGAATGTAGTTTTGGTGAAAGGGCCTAAAAGTGAAATAGACACGTTAAATACAATTTACACATCAAAAATAGCTTTAGGAGATGTTTCTTCTGATTTCTCAAAGGACGTTTTGTTGGTTTTCCCTAAAAACATATCCAATAGTATCTTTTCAATCAATAGAGCTAACGTTTCCGGAAAAGTGGTAAAGTTTTCTGAGAGGGTTTTCGATATTCAAATTCGGGTATTAAATTTCCCTAGTGGTTATCAGGTCAATACATTTCCAAATTCCGTATCTGTACTTTGTAAAGCCACCATTGAACAGTTGAAGTCAATAACGGCGGAAGATTTTGAGGTTATTGCAGATTACAAACAGCTAAATGGTTCAAATAACAACATGTTATTTTTAGAAATTACGCGGAAACCTGAAAACGTCCATGGCGTCAGGTTGCTTGAAAATAAAGTTAACTTTGTTTTGGAACAAAAATGATTGTTGTTGGTCTAACAGGAGGTATAGGAAGTGGCAAGAGCACCGTTTCAGGCATGTTTAAAGATTTAGGGGTGCCAGTGTACGATTCTGATTCAGAAGCAAAACGCTTAATGACCACTTCAGCTGAGTTAAAAAAGGCAATTATAGAGTTGCTTGGAAAAAGAGCCTATGATGGTAAAACTTTAAATAGAAGTTTTATTGCAAACCAGATTTTTGAAAACCCTGAAACACTTCAAAAGTTAAACAAAATCGTCCATCCTGCTGTAAGAACAGATTTTTTAGAATGGACAGAAATTCAAGAAGCACCATACGTAATTCAGGAGACCGCCCTTATTTTTGAAAATGAAGCTCAAGAAAACTACGACTATGTAATTTTGGTGACGGCACCAGAAGATCTTCGCTTGCAAAGAGTAATGGAAAGGGATGAGGCAAGTAAGGAAGAAGTATTGAATCGCATGAGAAACCAAATGAGCGATGACAAAAAAGTAGCTCTCTCCAATTTTTGTATTGACAATATTAATTTGGAAATCACTAAAAAAAGGGTTGCAGAACTTCATCAAAGACTTGTAAGACAAGCAGATTGACCAATAATTTTAACATTTTTGTTAAGGTTAGGTTAAACGGTCAAAGGCCTAAATGTTAAATTTCTAATTTTACCCCGATGAACAAGAAGCTATTCGTTCTTCTCGTCATTCTTATGAGTTTATCCCTTACGGGGATAATTTTTGTTCAAGTGTATTGGATAAGAACATCAGTGAACGACAAGGAGGAGCAATTCTCAAGAACGGTTACAGACATACTGGATAAAGTTGCCAGCAGGGTGGAGAAGAGGGAGATGAAGGATTATTCAGATCGTTTGGCTTCATTGGTAGACAGTATTGGACAACCTAAAACCACTCAGTTCAGAAATTTTTTGTTTGTTGATAGAGATTTAAATTCAGATGAGATTCTCTTTTATTCCCATGGAATTCTAGAGGAAGATTACAATATAACATCAACGTTCTTTGATAATTTAGGTGGGGAGGATACCACTACGATTAAAAACTTTACAAGCAAGCGCACCAAGGCCGTCTTTAAAGAAGAATATGGGCTGGATGGCAAAAGCTACAGTCTAACGCCTATTCAAAAGGCCGAAAAGATAGGAGGACTATCTAAAATTGATAAGGCAGCTTGGGAAGATGTTTTTATGGAATATGCCAAAAGTAGGCCAATACATAAAAGGGTATCCAAACAAGAATTAGAATTATTGTTAACTCAGGAATTGGGCAATAGAAACATAGATATAGATTACGAATACGGAGTGTACAGCCAAGGTTATCCGACCAAGGTGAAATCCAAGAAATTCAAGTTTTCTGAATCTAAGATGTACAAGGCTCCAATTTTTAAGGATAGTGAAGGAAACACTAGCTTTTCGCTATTGCTGACCTTTCCGACGATGAAGAAGTTTCTTTTTCAGTCTATAATGAGCATGGCGTTGTTATCCTTGATTTTTACATTGGTGATTATGATTGCCTATTCCAGTGCAATCTATCAATTGATAAAACAGAAGCAGATATCTGAGATAAAAACAGATTTCATAAACAATATGACCCATGAGTTTAAGACTCCAATTGCAACAATAAATCTTGCGGTGGAAGCTATCCGAAATCCGAAAACGATAGACGATCAGGAAAAAGTATTGCGGTATTTGGGTATGATAAGGGACGAGAACAAACGTATGCATGCGCAGGTTGAAAATGTGCTTAGAATATCCAAATTGGAAAAAAACCAATTAGATATCCGTAAGGATAGGGTTGATGTCCATGACATAATAGTGGATGCTATAGCTCATATAGAATTAATTGTAGAAGATAGGGGAGGATATGTAAAATCGAATTTAGATGCTGAGAGGTCAGAAGTTCTAGCTAATGATGTACACTTTACCAATGTTATGGTAAATATTCTTGACAATGCTGTAAAGTATTCAACAGAACCCCCAAAAATTGATGTTTTTACCGAAGTGGTTAAAAACAGTATAATTATTAAAGTAAAGGACCATGGTGCTGGAATGAGCAAGGCGGTGCTTAAAAGAGTTTTTGAAAAATTTTACCGGGAACATACCGGAGACATACATAATGTAAAAGGTCATGGATTAGGGCTGGCTTACGTAAAACGAATTATAGAAGATCATCAAGGTGAAGTTTATGCAGAAAGTGAAAAGGGAAAAGGAAGTACTTTCTTTATAAAACTGCCTTTAATTTAGAAAACTATGGAGATAGAGAAAAAGAAAATACTATTGGTGGAGGATGATCCCAATTTTGGGATTGTATTAAAGGATTATTTATCTATGAACGATTTTGATGTTGTTCTGGCTAAAAATGGAATGGAAGGTTTTGAAAAATTCAAAAAGGATAATTACGATGTCTGTATTTTGGATGTAATGATGCCTTATAAAGATGGGTTTACCCTTGCTAGGGAAATAAGAGAAAAAAACGAGAATGTTCCTATCATTTTCCTAACTGCAAAAACCATGAAGGAAGATGTTCTTAAAGGGTACAAAGCAGGAGCTGATGATTATTTGAACAAGCCTTTTGATTCTGAAGTGTTATTGATGAAGCTTAAAGCAATACTTCAAAGAAAAGCATCTAGCACATTGGCAGACAGTAAGCAGTTTGAATTTGAAGTAGGTAATTTCCATTTAAATTCAAAACTTAGGTTCTTAAAATATATGGATGAAGAACCTGTAAAACTTTCCCCTAAAGAGAATGAATTACTAAGGTTACTTGCATTGCATGAAAATGATTTAATGCCCAGAGAATTGGCTTTGACCAAAATATGGAGAGACGATAACTACTTTACGTCTAGAAGTATGGATGTATATATTGCCAAATTAAGAAAGTACTTAAAGCGTGATGACGTTGTGGAAATCCTAAACATTCATGGTGAAGGGTTTAGATTGGTTGTCAAAGCAGAAAATCAATAAGAGCTATCTCTTTTGAATATAAATATGAAACCACCTTTTTAGGTGGTTTTTTTATACAAAAAAGTAAAGGATAGATACGGTAAAGATTCCTACAAAGGCAAGAATCGTGGTCATCATGGTCCATGATTTAAAGGTTTGCTTTTCTGTAATACCTAAATATTGGCCTACCAGCCAAAAGCCGCTATCGTTTACATGAGAAAAGATACTGGCTCCAGAAGCAATGGCAATTACCATGCATGCAAGCTCTATAGGGCTTAACGCTGCATTTATAAGTAAAGGGGAGACTAATCCAGCAGCTGTTATCATAGCTACCGTAGAAGAGCCTTGAACAATTCTAACAATTGCAGCGCTTATAAAAGCAAAGGCCAAAACAGGAAAACCAGCATTACTCAAGGAAGTTGCCAATAATTCACCAGCACCGGTATTTGTCAATACTTGCTTAAAAACACCCCCTGCACCGGTAAGCAAGATAATGGTACCTGCCGGAGCCAAGGATTTACTGGTGATATCAAAAAGTTGTTGTTTGGTAAATCCTTTTCTGATTCCAAAAAAATACCACGCTAAAATGTTTGCAATAATTAAAGCTGAAAAGGGATGGCCCACTAAAGCTATTCCATTCAAAACAGTTTTATTGGTTATCCCCAATGCACCTGTTGATGCGATAGTATTGAAGAGGATAAGAATAATGGGGAAAGCAATGATTAGTAAAGTTTGCCCAATTGGAGGTAATACAGGAGGATTTACACTATCAACTAGTTTAGGAGCTTCCACAAATATCTTTTTTGATATATAACGACCAAATAACAGCCCGGCAATCAACGCAGTTGGGATACCGGCCAAAAAACCGACCAAAATAACCCATCCCAAATCAGCTCCAATAATGTCGGCAACGGCAATGGGGCCTGGAGTGGGAGGAATAAAAGCATGCGTTATGGCCAACCCTGCCAGCAAAGGTATTGCGTACAACAAAAGTGATTTTCCCGTTTTACGCTGTAAAGCATAGATCATGGGAACAAGAATGATAAATGCTACATCAAAGAAAACGGGTATTGCGATTAAAAACCCAGAAATGACCATAGCGGATGGGGCCTTTTTTAACCCAAATTTGGATACCATAAAATCCGCAATGGTTTTTGCCCCTCCAGAAGCTTCTAAAATACCGCCGAACATAGCACCCAGCCCTACTACTGTGGCCACAAAGCCTAGGGTGCTGCCCATTCCATCTTGAACAGTTTTAATGATTTCATTTGCATCTAAACCAGCAATAAGTCCAACGGTTATACTACCTATAAGAAGTGCTATAAAAGCATTGATGCGTAGTTTTAAAATCAAAAATAATAGTACTGCTATGCCCCCTAAAACAGCTATAAGTAAATTGGATTCTATCATTGCACTTGGTTTGTTATTTCCCGTATAATTTGGTTTGGAGTCAAAGAAACGGACACTGTAATTGCTTCAGTGGGCACTTCAAGCACATCAAACTGAGATTGAAGAAGCTTTAGCGGCATAAAGTGACCTTTTCTGCTTTTTAGCCTAGATTTAATAAGTTCAAAGGAGCCTTCTAAATGAACAAACCCAAGATGATTTTCCATTCCTTCCAAAAGTATATCCCTGTAACTTTCTTTTAGTGCAGAGCAGGCGATTATAGCACCTGTAGATTTATGCTCTTTTGCCAATGTATTGAGCCTTATAAGCCATCCCTTTCTATCATCATCATTTAGTGGGTTCCCAGCCTCCATTTTTTCTATGTTCTCCTTTGGATGAAAATCATCTCCATCAAAAAAAGGAATCTCCAATGTGTTGGATAATAGTTTGCCAATGGTGGACTTTCCAGTTCCAGATACGCCCATTATTATATATACCTTTTGAAAACTAGGCATTGGGATGTGTTTTAAGTTCTTCGGTTATTTTTTCAAATATAATCTTAGGATCGGCGTTGTAATCCAGCCAAAAAATATCTTTGTTTTTTCTTAGCCAAGTGAGTTGTCTTTTTGCAAACCGTCTGGTGTTCTTTTTGATTTCTGAAATAGCAAAGTCAAGAGTGAAGTGCCCATCAAGGTATTCAAAAAGTTCTTTGTAACCCACGGTTTGCAAAGCATTGAAATCCTTGTGGGAATACAGTTTTTTTGCTTCGTCCAATAGCCCAGTTTCCATCATTACATCCACACGCTTATTGATGCGGTCGTAGATTATCTCCCTATCTGCTTGGATGCCAACATAGAAAGAATTGAAGTTTCTCTTTTCTTTTTTTTGATTTAAAAATGAAGAATATGGCTTATTTGCGGTGATGCAAACTTCCAAGGCTCGAACTATTCTATGGGGATTATGTATATCCACCAAATGATAATATTTTGGATCTTGGACCAGCAGTTCTTCTTGTAAAGACTGTAAACCTTCTTTTTCAAGTCTTTGATTTAGTGAGTTACGCAGTTTTGGGTCTATTTCAGGAAATTCATCTAATCCATTTACTACGGCATCAACATAAAGGCCACTTCCTCCAACCATAACAACATAATCCTTGTCTTGAAAAAGTTTTTCTATTTGGGCAGTGGCTTCTTTTTCAAAATCACCGACTGAATAGGGTTCGAAAATGCTTTTTTGTTGAACAAAATGGTGAGGGATAGCTTGCATCTCTTCTTTTGATGGCACAGCGGTACCAATACTCATTTCTTTGAAAAACTGACGAGAATCTGCAGAGATGATTTCGGTGTTAAAGTGTTCCGCAAGGGTAATTGCTAATCTGGTCTTTCCAATTGCGGTAGGCCCTACCACTAAGATCAAAGTTTTAGAACTCATAGCACATCTCCACAGTTATAGCAGTTTAAAGCATCATCCCGATGACCTTCTGCTGTGCAACTTGGACAAGCCTGTGTATTGGTATGGACTAAACTGTCTCCTTTTTCACCCCTCTTGTGTCTTGAGAATTCCACAGTAACAATCCCCGTTGGTACAGCAATAATTCCATAACCCAAAACCATGATGATAGTGGCTAAAAACTGTCCTAAATTGGTTTGCGGGGCAATATCCCCGTAGCCCACGGTGGTCAATGTTACTATGGTCCAATAGATACTTCTGGGAATACTGGTAAAACCAGCCTCATCACTTTCAATAAGGTACATGATGGTCCCCATGATAACGGAAAGAATCAAAACAACATAGATAAACACAGCGATCTTGGCTCTACTGGCTTTTAAGGCTGATTTTAGTTGAGATGCTTCCCCCATAAACTTTACAAGCTTAAGTATTCTAAAAATCCGCAGAAGACGGAAAGCTCTTACTGCCAAAAGTACTTGCGAACCAGCGAAAATATAGGAAAGATAAAGAGGGATAGTGGATACAAAATCAATAATGCCATAGAGGCTAAACACATATTTCCATGGTTTTTTAATGCTGATGAGTCTTGCAATATATTCCAAAGTAAAAAAAATGGTAACTACCCACTCCAAAGTCAATAGAATCTTGTGGTAATGTATGTCTACTTCCTTTATGCTCTCTAGCATCACAAGAATTACACTAAGCACGATTAGGACAAAGAGGACAATGTCAAAAAACTTCCCTAACGGCGTGTCAGCTTCATAAATGATTTCATGAAGTGTGTTTTTCCAACCAGAATGTATTTTATGCTCTTTCAAAGGGCGGGCGTTAATTCTAAAACCTTGAGTTTGTTATTTTTTCTCAAATAAGATTCAATAATAAAAGAGGTGTTTTCGTCGCTCGATATTGGGGTTATAATGGATTCTAAGATATGAATATTATTTATTTGGTGATTAAGCTCTACATATCCGAAACCTTTTAGAGCCCCATTTTTAATTAAGATAAGACTGCGCTCTCCAATTTCCCTACCTTGGTCCAATAGTGCTACACTCTTGTCAACAACGCTATACTTATAAAATGCCGCTTCTATTTTTTGGTTGTATTCGAAAGTATTCTCAATATCTGTGCACCCTTCTATACATCCATTTTTAGCATGTTCACAAATTACATCAAGCCCTAAGGATGTTGGGCATAGTTCAAACTCAGCACTTATTTTGTTTAGAAAACTTTTCGCTGATGGAACACCATTAAAACCAATCTTTTGCTCTTTCTGAAATTTGTTTTGCACAATATCCAAGGTAATATGGGGAGTACCATTTTTGGAAAAATTAATTACGTGAGAAAAGAGTTTCTTCTTTGTAATTGTATTGTGTTTGGGTTTTGTTTGTTTTAGTTCTTGATATTCTTTTAAAATAGCAACCAGTTCACCACCGGTAAGCTCGTAACTTACCTTTTTGGTCTCTTTCTGTAGCTTTCTCGCCAACTGTCCAACGTTTGTGAAATGTTGGTTTACCCGTCGTTTAATATCTTTTGTTTTTCCAAGAAAGATGATTTCTCCATCCTTATCATGCATATAATACACACCTGTTTTCGATGGTAAATCCGAGATGATATCTAGCTGTGTTGGTGAGAGTTCTCCTTGGGATTCTTCTCGAATCACTTCTTTGATAATCGTTTTTTCTGAATCTTTATCCAGCAGAAGTTTGAATAGTTTTAGAGTCGCTATTGCATCGCCATTTGCCCTGTGGCGGTCACTCATGGGAATTCCCAAAGAACGTACTAGTTTGCCAAGACTATGGGATTCCGCATCTGGAAGCAATTTTTTTGAGAGGTCAACCGTACATAATGTCTTCCGTTGAAAATCGTAGCCCAACCTTCTAAATTCTGTCCGGAGTATTCTGTAATCAAATTGGGCGTTATGCGCAACAATAACGGCACCATCGGTAATTTCTATAATACGTTTTGCTACTTCATGAAACTTTGGTGCGGAACGTAACATCTTGTTGTTTATCCCTGTAAGTTTAACCACGAATGGTTGTATTTCCCGTTCAGGATTTATCAAACCAATAAATTTGTCCACTACTTTGTGTCCATCAAACTTGTGGATTGCAATTTCCATGATACCTTCCTCATTGTATTTTCCTCCGGTGCTTTCGATATCGAGTATGACGTACATGAAAAATGCTGAAAAAATATGAATTATGAATAGTTACGGGCTCCAAAGATACTACTTCCAATTCGCACCATAGTACTTCCTTCTTCAATGGCAGTGGCATAATCACCACTCATACCCATTGAAAGTACAGCGATATCAGGTAGTTTTTGCTTTAGGTTATCAAAGATAGATTTTAAAGAGGCGAATTCTTTTCTAACCTGTTCTTCATCTTGAGTAAACGTGGCCATGCCCATTAAACCTTCTATTTTAATATTTTCCAGCGCAGCAAATTCTTCAGAATTGAGCATGGCATCCAGTTCTGATGTGTCCAATCCAAATTTAGTTTCCTCTTCAGCGATGTGCATTTGTAGTAAACAAGGAATTACACGATCATATTTTTTAGCTTGTTTATTGATTTCCAGAAGCAATCTAAAACTATCCACTCCGTGAACCAATGAAACAAATTCTGCCATATACTTTACTTTATTTCGCTGTACATGGCCAATCATGTGCCATTGAATGTCTTTGGGCAGGGTCTCCCATTTCTGGGTCATTTCTTGGATTTTGTTTTCCCCAAAAACCCGTTGTCCAGCTTCATAAGCTTCTAAAATGGCTTCATTGGGTTTGGTTTTGGAAACCGCGACAAGAGTTACTTCCTTAGAAAGTTTTTCCTTTATAGCGATAAGATTATTTTTTATTGACATTCGATTTTAGTATTCAATTCCGTTCAAAATTCATAAATGGACAAGCCGCTTCTCAGTTTAGGTTCTATATAGGTGCTTTTTGGCGGCATCACCAGTCCTGCGTCTGCAATGGCCTTAATTTCAGTCATATTAATGGGCACAAGACTGAATCCCACTGCAAATTCTCCCCTGTCAATACTATCTTTCATTTTAATGACATTGTGCTTTCCGTAGCCATAGGAGATACGTTTGTCATTCCGAAGGTCATGAATCCCTAAGATGGGTTCTAAAATGGTCTTGTACAGAATCTGAGTATCTAATTCACTCAAAGCATCAGTGAAATCATACACTTTTTTTCTTAAGTAGAGCGAGTAAAACTCACCATCCAAATACATGCTAAAATGATGTTTCTGAGTAGGTTTGTACAATCCGTCATCTTTCTTTTCAATCCTGAAATAAGTATCTAGCTTAATCAAAAACTCATTTTTAGAATAGCCATTTAAGTCTTTGACCATTCTATTAAATTCATAGATTCTGATTTCTGATTCTGGAATAAGGTAAGCCATAAAAAAGTTATAGGCTTCTTCACCCGTATGGGAGGTATTGTCAGCCTTCATTTTTTCTGCCAATAGATTGGACGAAGCGCTTCTGTGATGGCCATCTGCAATATAAAGAGCATTTATTTTAGCAAACTCGGTTTGGAGTTCTTCAATGGTTTCTTTATCCACTATTTTCCAAAGCTTATGGCTTATTTTGTCTGTTGTGGTAAAATTGTATTGCGGTTCTTGCTCGGTTTCGTTTTTTAAGAGCGTGCTTATTGACTCGTTTTTAGCATAGGTCATTAGCACAGGTTCTGCATTGAACCCTACAGTATTTAAATAGTTTGCGAAGAGTTTTTCTCTATGTTGGATGGTGTCTTCGTGTTTTTTAATAATATCGTTCTGATAGTCCAATACACTACAGGCACAAAAAAGTCCCAAAGTTTTAAAGTTTCCTTTTGTTATCTGGTAGAGGTAAAAAGAAGCTTCTTTGTCTTTTTGGAAGATATTCTCTTCTAAAAACTCTAAATATCTGTTATGAACGAGTTTAAATCGTTCCTTACCTGCAACACTTTTATGGAACTTAAATCCGGGGTTTATGATGTGCAGAAAAGAAAAAGGATTAAACTTTAGTTGTGATTTCAATTCCTCCTTGGAATATTCTTCATAAGAGCGGGAAGCTACAAAAGAAGCCTTATCCTTTGTTGGGCGAATAGCCTTAAATGGCTTTACACGGGCCATTTTTAATTAATTAAATTGTGTTGAAACTTTTTCGGCCTTTCTGGATTCAGAGTAATCATAAAATCCTTCACCGGACTTTATGCCCAATTTACCAGCCGTCACCATGTTCACCAAAAGCGGACAAGGCGCATATTTAGGATTTTTGAAACCATCATACATTACATTCAAAATAGAAAGACAAACATCTAAACCAATAAAGTCTGCCAATTGCAATGGTCCCATTGGGTGTGCCATACCCAATTTCATGACAGTATCAATTTCACTGACTCCGGCCACACCATTATACAGGGTTTCAATGGCTTCATTAATCATTGGCATAAGAATCCTATTGGCTACAAAACCCGGATAATCGTTCACTTCGGTTGGTGTCTTGCCCAAGTTGGCAGACAATTCCATAATAGTCTTTGTCACTTCATCAGAAGTACTATAACCCCGTATAATTTCTACCAATTTCATTATTGGTACTGGGTTCATAAAATGCATTCCAATCACCTTCTCAGGTCTATTTGTAGCAGCTGCAATTTGCGTTATTGATATGGAAGAAGTATTTGTGGCCAAAATGGTTTTTTCATCGCAAACTTCATCCAAATCCTTAAAAATCTTCAGTTTAATGTTTAGATTCTCCGTGGCAGCCTCAATGACTAAATCTGTATTTGTAACACCTTTTTTTAAGTTAGTAAATGTTGAAATATTGTTAAGCGTATTCTCTTTATCCTTTTCTCCTATAGAAGCTTTGGCGAGCATACGGTCCAAATTCTTGGTAATTGTTGCTAGACCTTTTTCTAAAGAGGCCTGTGCAATATCAATAAGATGTACTTGAAACCCATTTTGAGCAAAAACATGAGCAATTCCATTACCCATTGTCCCCGCACCAATTACTGCAATAGTCTTCATTAAGTTATTTTTTAAACGATTCTATAATTTGAAGGGCTACACGTAAAGCTTGTGTTCCTTGTTCTAAAGTTACTACTGGGTCTGTGTTATTATTGATTGCATCTGCAAAGGTCTCTAGCTCATCTAAAATGGCATTATTGGACTCAATATCTGGATTTTCAAAATAGATTTGCTTTTTCTCACCTTCAGCATTTTGCAAAACCATGTCAAAATCTCCAGGTTTTTCGGGGGCATCTTTCATTTTAACGACTTCAACTTTCTTTTCTAAAAAATCTACGGAGATATAAGCATCCTGTTGGAAGAATCGAGACTTGCGCATATTTTTAAGTGAGATTCTGCTTGAGGTAAGATTAGCTACACAGCCGTTCTCAAATTCTATTCTGGCGTTGGCAATATCCGGTGATTTGCTTATTACGGAAACCCCACTGGCATTTATTTGTTTTACTGGAGATTTCACTACGCTCAAAATAACGTCTATATCATGAATCATTAAATCCAAGACAACAGGGACATCTGTTCCTCTAGGGTTAAACTCTGCCAACCTATGGGTTTCAATGAACATTGGAGTCTCTATATTATCCTTTACCGCCAAAAATGCTGGATTAAAGCGTTCCACATGTCCAACTTGCCCCTTTATATTATGCTTACTGGCTAATTTCAACAATTCTTCAGCCTCTTTAAAAGTATTGGTAATGGGTTTTTCAATAAAAACATGCTTCCCTTTTTCAATGGCCTTTTTAGCACAATCAAAATGAGAAAGAGTGGGAGTGACGATATCAACTACATCTACTGCATCAAAAAGAGTATTGATATTTTCAAAATATGAATACCCAAATTCATCAGCTACTTTTTTTGCATTGATTTCATCTGGATCATAAAATCCTACAAGTTCATAGTTGCTGGATTCGTTTAAGAGCCTGAGGTGAATTTTACCCAAATGTCCCGCACCTAGGACACCAACTTTTAGCATACGTACTGTTTTTGTCAAAAATAAGGATATGGTATCACTCTTCCATAAAAATAAGAAGTCAACTAACTATAAAATTCGTGGAGAACTTTATAAATTCGTGTACCAGACCAAAAACATGAAAGATACTTTAAAGCATAGGGGTATGCGGAACAAGTTGGCAGAAGTATTGTCAGCTAAAGGAATACAGGATTCAAAAGTTTTAGATGCGATAAAGACAATACCACGACACTTGTTTTTAGATAGTAGTTTTGAAGACCATGCTTATCAAGACAAAGCATTTCCCATTGGGGCGGAACAAACCATTTCGCAACCATATACCGTGGCATTTCAAACGGAATTACTGAACATAAAACCTAATGACTCTATTTTAGAAATTGGTACGGGCAGTGGGTATCAAACCGCAGTTCTACTCCATTTAAGAGCCAAAGTATACACCATAGAAAGACAGCAGGAACTTTTTAAGAAAACCAAACTGTTTTTCAGCAAAATGAATTATAGACCAAAAAAAGTGATTTTTGGAGATGGGTACAAGGGATTGCCAGAGGAAGCTCCTTTTGATGGGATTATTGTTACGGCAGGTGCTCCTGAAGTCCCAAAACCGTTAATGTCCCAGTTGAAAGTAGGAGGGCGTTTGGTTATTCCTGTTGGGGTAGAAGAGCAAATCATGACACTCTTCACTAGAAAATCTGAAAAAGAATTTGAAAAACAGGAATTGGGTTCTTTTAGATTTGTACCATTGCTAGAGAACAAAAACTAACTTTATTTCTGTTATTATAATTTTTTTAAGCTCCGAATATGAACTTAGTACTCAGAAAATCTTTTTTATTGACTTTAGTTTATTTAATTAATGTTGGATGTGGCGATGATGATATGTCCAAAGATGAAGACAGTGTTTTAAAAAATGTTTCAGTGGAAATAATTTTTTTCGAGTTTATAGCGGATACCGGTAACAATTCTAACAGATTACGTTACGAAATAAAGTTTGTCAATCCAAACAATATAAATGTAAGAGGTTTTCATGCAATAACTACAAATGCTGATGGGCTTATCACCACTCAAGTGTCTTCCACTAACTCTCCATGCACCGAAATTGAAGCGAGCTCTGAGTGCACGATTAGTTATGATGAAGAGAGTTCACTTGATTTAGGTACAATAAATTTTATTGAGTTGGTATCTGCCGAATATACTTTAGCGGAATGACGCTATAATCCAAAAAGTAGACATCTTGAATGTTATATGTTTTTGTGTTAAAACTTCTATGAATTAAAGCTTTTCTTTATTCTTGATAAATCACGTTTGTTGTCTCGATCTTTCATGGTTTCACGCTTGTCGTACAATTTTTTACCCTTAGCCAGACCAATATTTATTTTGGCCAAGCCTCTATCGTTGATAAAAAGATTAAGTGGAATTATAGTGAGTCCTGATGTGGAAACTTCTTTGTGTAATTTTTTCAGCTCTTTTTTATTAAGCAACAACTTCCGCTCCGCTTTTGGCATATGGTTGTAATGGCCACCATGGCTATATTCGTCAACCTGCATGTTTATAACAAAAAGTTCCCCTCTGTCATTAAATTCACAAAAACTTTGAGATACTGAAGCCTTGCCTAAACGGATAGATTTTATTTCAGTGCCACCTAAAACAATGCCAGCGGTATAAGTGTCCAGAATTTCATAATCGAACCTGGCCCGTTTGTTTTTTATGTTGATATTTTTCTGCATTGTTGACAAAAATAGAAACTCTTATCCAAGAAAATTGTAATGTTACAATAGATTTTACGATTATCAATGAAAACCAAACTAATGAAAAGATTTTTTGTTATAACCTTATTGTTTTTATCTGTTGCTTGTAAAGAGAAGCCCAAAACGAATTTTACCGCTCAAGAAATTGTGGATAAATCCATAGAAGACAGTGGTGGAAGTCTTTACGATAATCATGGAACATCGTTTTTGTTTAGGGATAGAAAATACATTTCTGAAAGTATAGGAGGAAGGAAGGTATTAAAGCGAATTTCTTTTTTGGATACTGTGACCATAACAGATGTTAAAACCAACAC
Organism: uncultured Allomuricauda sp.; assembly: GCF_947499585.1. Lineage (GTDB taxonomy): Bacteria > Bacteroidota > Bacteroidia > Flavobacteriales > Flavobacteriaceae > Flagellimonas. The sequence goes on from NZ_CANMOO010000001.1 coordinate 833,247, forward strand.
TGCTTTTAAGCGTTACATGAACGACACAATCGTAAATATATCTGATTCCATCGCAAATAGATATGCCAATTCTGTTAACTCTGTACATTATTTTGCTAGACTTCCTTTTGGTTTAAATGACAAAGCGGTAAGTAAAGAGCTTTTAGGGGAAGAAACGATAAAGGGAAAAAATTACTACAAGATCAAAGTCACCTTTGATCAAAATAACGGAGGTGAGGATTTTGATGATGTGTATGTATACTGGTATAATACGGAAACATTTAAACCTGACTATTTAGCATATGATTTTCATGTAAATGGTGGAGGGCAACGTTTTCGTGAAGCTTATAATGAACGCTATGTTAATGGTATTCGTTTTGTGGATTACAATAATTATAAGGCTAAAACAAAAGAGACTTCTGTTTTTGAAACAGGAAATTTATTTGAAAAAGGAGAATTAGAGTTACTCTCTAAGATAGAACTTTCAGAAATAGAGGTTACTAAAAATTAGTCCATTTTCAGACGAATATCAGTTGCCACTCCATCAATGATTCTAACAATGAAAAGGCTGCTGTTGTCACGGTCATCCATATAATCATACTTTTCAATTCCCAACATATTGTTTACAAAGGTTGGAGTGGAATGACTATGACCAACGACCAACACATTAAGTCCTTCGTTTGAAGCTTTAAAGGCCTCAACATCCACAGATTTTGGGTCATAGTATTGAACATCAATATCTTTCTTTACAGAGGTTGGTGCAGCGGTCATTGAGGTGCGCTCATAATTGGTAGAGTATATCACATCCAAACCAATAGGGTCAAAAACTTCGGCCCAATGTATGGCCCTACCTAAACCATCTTGATTTAGCTCAGGGTCGTTGTTTTCAGGATCAGTTCTATCCTTTTCTGCATGTCTTATAAAATAGAAAGTGGAAACCACTGCTTCTTTGGTATTTTCCATATCTTTATTGGAGTCATTGCAGCTAATACTTCCAACAATAAAAATTGTAATTGCAATTATAAGTTTGGTTGTTCTCATGAGTACTATTCTAAAGGTCCCTCTTGCGTTATATTTATGATATTTAAATGTAACATTTAATTTTCATTTTCTTGTATGCTTAAGTCCTTGGTTTGTTTTCTATTGTTTTTAATGACCATATTTGGTTGGTCGCAGGAGAGGACACTTCCTCCAGATATTAGGCAACATAACCTTACCCAATTCAATGCAAACCTATTAAATGCATCTTATGCAACAGATTGGAACAACCCAAATTCTTTTTCTATTTGGACACGTTGGCAGTGGCAAACAATAGATGGAGATCCAACCAGTATATTTGCCAACTATACCCACCAACTTAATCAAAGGTCAGCATTGGGAATTGGCTTTTTGCAACATAATACAGGAACATTTGTAGATATTGGAGCAAATATTAATTATGCGTACACTTTTTTGTTTGACGATAATATTAAACTGACAGTTGGAGCTAACCTTTTTGGGTTTCAACAAAAATTAGCAGATGATCGTTTTGTTCCAAATCCTGATATTGATTTACCACAATTAGAGAGCACCAATGAATTTATTATTCTTTTTTCTCCAGGAGTGAGATTACAAGTAAACCAATTCAATCTAGGATTAGCCGTGGAAAATGCATTGGATTTTAATTTTTCTGAGAGTGGGGGAAGTGAGGATTTAAGAATATTAACGGGAACTTTAAGTAATGATTTCCCTGTGACAATATTTTCAGGTGAGGGCAACAGTTTTATAAGACCAATAGTTTACGTGAGAGCAATACCAAATGAAGACACCCAATTTGGAATCAATGGGCTGTTTTCAACCTCTAAATTCTGGGTACAGGGAGGTTACAATAGTTTCTATGGAGTTTCTGGAGGGTTAGGGGCAACCTTTGCAAAACAGTTTTCTATTGGTGGGTTACTGGAATTTGGCACGGATACCTCTTTAAGTGATGAAGACCCTACTTTTGAGTTGATTGCTTCGTATCATTTTGGGAAAACAGATAGTCGTAAAAAAGTTATTGGTTTTGATGTAGAAAAAGATGATGCATTGGCTTTGGAACGGATTAAGGCCGAAGATGAGAAGCAAAGGCGTAAGGAACTTGAGGAAAAAACAGCCATCGAACAGGAAAGACTAAAAAAAGAACAAACAGCGGATACCAAAAAAGAGCAGGAACTTTTAACTAAGCAACAATTTGAAAAAGATTCCATTGCTAAAGTCCAATTAGCAGTCTTAAAATTGCAAGAAGAACAAAAAAGACGGGATAGTATTGCTGAACTTCAAGAAGCACAAAATGTTCAAGTGAGGCCAAACGAAAAATATGAGGAAGTAGCAAACGCAGAAGGTTTAGAACCAGGATTTTATCTTATTGCCAATGTTTTTGGTACAAAGAAGTATTATGAAAACTTCATGTTGACCCTTAGGAAAAAAGGATTAGACCCAAAATCGTTCTACAGAAGTCAAAATAAATACAACTATGTGTATTTGGAGCGCTACAATAGCATGAACGAAGCCCGTAATGCTAGAGACAGTAAATTTTTTGGAAAATACCCCGATAAAATTTGGATTTTCAGGGTTAGAGGGAAATGATAGTGCGGACTATTTTTTTATTTCCTTTTGCACCAGCTGTTCTAAATAGGCAATGGTGTTTACAAGATATTTTCTATCCCTTGTCATGGTTGACATGGCTATTGCTCCTTGAAGCATGGTAAACAATTGTTTGGCAAATTGTAGCGGTGGAACAGGCAAGTGAATTTCTCCTTCTTTTATGCCGTTTTCTAAAACTAGCGCTATTTTGCCTTCTATTTCTTTAATGGTCTCCTTAACAGCTGCTGAGAGTTGATTGTTGTTGTTTTGTGCATCTACCCCAACATTGAGAATTGGACATCCGCCAAATGGTAGTGTAAAAACATCATATTGTCTATAGAAACGTATTAGAGAAAAAAGCTTGTCCAGTGAATTACCTTCTACGTTCAATTTTTCATCAACAACAGACAAAAGATGGTTGCGGTTATATTCAAAAGCGGATAATGCTAGTGCTTCCTTGTTTTCAAAATTGCCATAAATGGCACCTTTGGTAAGTCCGGTTGCTTCAGTAAGGTCGCTCATACTGGTACCCACATATCCAAATTTATTAAAAATAGGTGCAACAGTCTCTATAATATATGCTGTGGTACGTTCTGCTTTTTTGGTCATAGTGGTTCTGGCTGATACGTGGCTGTTGCTAATATATAAAAAACATATACTGTATGGTATTTTAAAAAAGCAAATGCCCTCACTTTTAACAAAATAAGGGCATTAATAAGTTGAAAATTAGATTATTTCACCAATTCATTTTGATTTCTAAAGACAAGTTGCTCGTCAAATGAGTCCAGAAGGACAATACTTTCAGCTTTTATCTTACCCGCAAGCAATTCTTTGGACAAGTTGTTCAAGACCTCTTTTTGGATGAGCCTTTTTACTGGTCTTGCCCCAAATTGTGGATCATATCCTTTTTCTGCCAGATAATCAATGGCCTCTTCTGTGGCATCCAAGGTAATATGTTGCTTGGAAACCATTTTTTTCAATTGTTCTAATTGTAATCCAACAATCTCTCTAATATTGGATTTATCCAGCGGAGTAAACATAATGATATCATCTATCCTATTTAAAAACTCAGGACGAATTGTTTTTCGCAATAACCCCATTACTTCAACACGTGCGCTACTAGCTGCACTTTCAACATCCAATGCATCCTCAAACTTTTCCTGGATTATTTGACTGCCCATATTACTGGTCATAATAATAATGGAGTTCTTAAAGTCAGCAACACGGCCTTTATTATCTGTCAATCTACCTTCATCTAAAACCTGCAGAAGAATGTTGAACGTGTCTGGATGCGCTTTTTCAATTTCATCTAAGAGCACTACAGAATAAGGTTTCCTTCTTACGGCTTCTGTCAGCTGACCACCTTCATCATAGCCAACATATCCAGGAGGTGCACCCACCAATCTGCTTATAGAATGGCGTTCTTGATATTCACTCATATCTATACGCGTTATTGCATTCTCATCATCAAACAAATAAGCTGCTAGCGTTTTTGCCAACTCGGTTTTCCCAACTCCAGTGTTTCCTAAAAATAGGAAAGAACCAATGGGCTTTTTTGCATCTTGTAAACCTGCTCTACTTCTTCTAATGGCATCAGATACGGCAACTATTGCTTCTTCTTGACCCACAACGCGTTTATGCAAAACATCTTCTAATTGTAAAAGCTTTTCACGTTCGCTTTGCAACATTTTAGTCACCGGAATACCAGTCCATTTGGCTACTACCTCTGCTATATCCTCATTGGTCACTTCTTCTTTAATCAGTGTTCCAGCACTTTGCTGATTGGCCAATTCATCTTGCAATTGTTCCAGTTTTTCTTGGGATTCTTTTATTTTCCCATAGCGTAGCTCTGCTACTTTGCCATAGTCTCCATTACGCTCAGCACGTTCCGCTTCCAGTTTAAAGTTTTCAATATCCTGTTTGGTTTTCTGTATGTTGTCCACAACCGTCTTTTCGCTTTCCCATTTAGCAAAAACTTCGTTTCGCTCTTCCTTGATATTGGCAAGTTCTAGGTTTAAACTTTGCAGCTTGGCTTTGTCATTCTCGCGCTTTATGGCTTCAATCTCAATTTCCAACTGCATAATTTTTCTGTCCAGCACATCTAACTCTTCTGGCTTGGAATTGATTTCCATCCTTAGTTTAGAGGCAGCTTCGTCCATAAGGTCAATTGCCTTATCTGGTAGAAAACGATTTGTGATGTAACGTTGTGAAAGTTCTACGGCAGAAATTACCGCTTCATCTTTGATACGCACTTTATGATGCGCTTCATATTTTTCCTTAATACCTCTTAGTATAGAAATGGCACTCTCTGTATCAGGTTCATCTATCACCACTTTTTGGAACCTACGCTCCAGCGCTTTGTCTTTCTCAAAGTACTTTTGATATTCATCCAAAGTGGTTGCACCAATAGCTCTAAGTTCACCTCGTGCTAACGCTGGCTTTAGAATATTGGCGGCATCCATGGCTCCTTGACCGCCACCGGCACCTACAAGCGTGTGTATCTCATCTATAAAGAGTACTATATCTCCATCTGAAGAAGTAACTTCTTTGATTACAGACTTTAAACGCTCTTCAAATTCACCCTTGTATTTTGCCCCAGCAATGAGCGCTCCCATATCCAAAGAATAAATGGTCTTGTTCTTTAGGTTTTCAGGAATGTCCCCTTGCACTATTCTGTGGGCCAATCCCTCGGCAATTGCGGTTTTACCAACTCCTGGTTCACCCACTAGCATAGGGTTGTTCTTTGTTCTTCTTGATAGAATCTGTAAAACCCTTCTAATTTCCTCATCCCTTCCAATTACCGGATCAAGCTTGCCACTGTCTGCAAGTTGATTTAGGTTCTTTGCGTATTTATCCAGCGAATTGTAAGTGTCTTCAGCACTTTGCGAGGTCACTTTTCCACCTTTTCGCAATTCTTGAATAGCTGCGCTCAAGTCTTTTTCAGTTACCCCTTGGTCTTTTAGAATTTGCGATATTTTACTCTTGGATTTAAAAATAGCAAGCAGTAGATGTTCTATCGACACAAATTCATCATCTTGCTTTTTTGCAATAATACTCGCTTCATTCAAGGCTTTTCCTGCTTCTCTTGAAAGCATTATTTCTCCTCCAGATACCTTAGAGAAACTTTCTAATTCCTTTTCAAGGATTTGGTTGAGAAGTGCTGTATTGACATTTAGTTTTTTTAGAATAAACGGCAATACATTTTCGTCTACTTTGGAGATAGCCTTAAATAGATGTTCGTTTTCTATCTGTTGATGTCCAAGCTCTTGGGCAAGCTGCTGTGCTTGCTGTATGGCTTCTTGTGATTTTATAGTATAATTGTTAAAATTCATTTTCAATTGTTTTTATTTCTAACAATTCAACAACCTTACCATTGAGGAGATACAGTCAAAATGTCGCTAAAAGCCTGAAAACAAAGGACATTTCGTCAGTTTTGTAAGCTTTTTGTTCTTAATCGACATAACTATTAAATTTGTGACATGGGAATATTTGATAGTGTATTTGGAAAGAAAGATGATTCGGTAAGAGAGGAAAAACAAATTCCTTGGATTCCTTTGGTGTCGGTTGGGCAATTAGATGAAATTGCTGAAAAATCCAAAACACAAACGCAACTTATTTTTAAGCATTCAACTACTTGCGGTATTAGTCGAATGGTACTGAACATGTTCACAGGATCTTATTCTCTTGGAGAAGAGCATGATATTTACTTTTTAGACCTACATGCCCATAGAGATGTCTCAAATGAGGTGCAATACAAGTTTCAGGTCATGCATCAATCTCCACAACTTTTGATTATTAAAAATGGAGAAGTAACATACCATACTTCACATGGAGCCATTGCCGATACTGATTTGGCCCAACATGTTTAAGGAAAGGGTATGGTTGGTTCGAGCGCAGTCGAGAACTTTATGGAATGAATTTATCCGGTGTTGCCCAACTCCGCTCGCTTCAACCTAGAATTAATCGTTATAATGATTCCTGGCAATAAACTGATTTTGGGTAAGGATTGATTTCAACCTTGCCTTTAGATCTTCACCAGCGTCATATACCATTTGTTCATTGCTGGGAAATGGCACTGACCTAATATCCAACAAAGGAATCAAATCTATATCTAAAGCTCTTTTATCTCCTTTGTAATTTGCATATATATGTTCAAAAACAAACTCACTAGATAGGGGGTAAGAGTTAATTTCCTGTCCATTAGATAAATCCGTAAGACTTACTTTTGCTCCAATTTGAGCTGCTTTAAACTGTGTAAACTGATAAAAGTTACAACGTACTGTTCTAAACTTGTCTACTTTAATCTGGTCGCCCAAACTATCTTTTACAGCATTCCCTTGCTCATCTAATAGGAACTCATAACCGTCCTTAATCTGTCTTTCTTTTACGATTTGCTTTTCGTTTACACGTTCTGGTGAAATGTTTATTTCCCTAAAGTTTACATTCAATGCATAATCGTATTTAACGTTAGACAATGGGTTTGCATGGTACTCAGTCCAAAAATCGTTAATTCCAAAGGCATTGAAATCCAACAACTCATCTTCCAGACGCTCTGGAATGATTTGTTCTGTTTCATTTCCGATTTCTACTTTCACATAGTCCAATCCTTTAGTATAGGCCTGATCCATCTTGGCAACGGTCTCCTTATATCCAGGATTAATATCTTGCAGATACTTCAATTCGTTATATGCAGACCTGTAATCTACCTTTTCACGAGCGGATGTCAACAAGCCTGATGCATTATTGTACAAATAGTTTGATAACTCATTTTTGGTTGCAAGAATATTTGAGTCATAATTGGCAAATCCAAAAGAGGCATTTCTTCCCTCATCTTTTACAAACAATGGTAGAAGCGGTCTAATGCGCTGTTGAAGGCTTTTTAACTTCAAATATTTATTGTAAATAGCTTCCAGATTGGCTGGATTTCCATCTCGTTGTAAAAAGACGATTTCCTCTTCCTCACGTTGAGCATTCTTTTCAAAAGCATCTTCAAGCATTAGAATATAAGCTTGGTTGCCTTTTTTTGTCTTGTTTTCTGCCAAGTTTTTAATGGCCTTGTTCATAGCGGAAACATAGTTGCCACTATTTAAAGCTTCTTGGGTTTTCTTTACTCCGCCACAGGCTGCAAGTAAAGTCAATATACTAATGAGTAATAGTTTTTTCATGGCTTTTGATTTTATCGGTTTTCATATGGTTTTCAACAGCCGTGCCAAAAACCTACATTCTATTAACGAAAAAGGACAAACGGTAGTATAATATCGATAAAAGACATAAAAAAAATATTTTTAGAGCAGTTTTAGAATTCCTTCATTATTGTTAATTGTTGTTTGATAAAATCAATTTTTACAACATTTTTTTTCGATTTAATTAGCTATTCTATTCGTAATTTTAGCACTTCTTAATTTGAAAACAAATGCAAAGAGACCACGAGATTTTTGAACTGATAGCCCAGGAGGAAGAACGTCAGATAGAAGGTATAGAACTTATAGCTTCTGAGAATTTTACCAGTCCCCAAGTTATGGAGGCCGCAGGCTCAGTTTTAACAAATAAATACGCTGAAGGCTATCCTGGGAAACGTTATTACGGTGGTTGTGAGGTAGTTGATGAGGTAGAGCAATTGGCTATTGACCGTGCCAAAGAACTTTTTGGCGCAGTATATGCCAACGTTCAACCACATTCTGGTTCTCAAGCAAATGCGGCGGTATACCATGCTTGTTTAAAGCCTGGGGATACCATTCTAGGTTTTGATTTGTCACATGGAGGTCATTTAACCCATGGCTCCCCGGTAAATTTCTCTGGTAGATTATACAATCCTGTTTTTTATGGGGTAGATAAAGAGACGGGAACTTTAAATTACGATAAGATTCAAGAGATTGCGACTAAAGAGCAACCTAAATTGATTATAGCTGGAGCATCAGCATATTCTCGAGATATGGACTTTAAGCGATTTAGAGAAATTGCAGATAGTGTAAATGCCATATTGCTTGCAGATATCTCGCACCCGGCAGGATTGATTGCCAAAGGTATTATGAACGACCCTATTCCTCATTGTCATATTGTTACTACAACTACACATAAAACTTTAAGAGGCCCTAGAGGAGGTTTAATCTTAATGGGAGAGAATTTTGAAAACCCTTTTGGCATTCGTCTTAAAAACGGAAATCTGCGTAAAATGTCTGGGTTATTGGATTTGGCTGTTTTTCCAGGAAATCAAGGTGGCCCATTGGAGCATATTATAGCTGCCAAGGCAATTGCCTTTGGTGAAGCACTTTCTGATGACTTCTTACATTATATGTTACAGGTAAAGAAAAATGCAGATGCTATGGCAAAAGCATTCGTGAAAAGAGATTATAAGGTTATCTCTGATGGAACAGATAATCATATGATGTTGATTGACCTTAGAAACAAGAACATAACAGGAAAAGACGCCGAGAAAGCTTTAGAGGGGGCTGCTATTACAGCCAACAAAAATATGGTGCCTTTTGATGATCAATCTCCTTTTATCACTTCTGGAATTAGATTTGGAACCCCTGCAATTACTACTCGAGGCCTAAAAGAAGCGGATATGGAAACCATAGTAGGCTTTATAGATGAGGTTATAACGAATCCAGGGAATGAGGAACATCTTGAGCAAATAAGAAAAAAGGTCAATGACTTAATGAAGTCAAGACCTTTATTTAACGCTTAGAAACTGCGGGATGTACTTAGGTTAAGCCTAAGGTTTAAAAATAGTTTAATCCAATAGGAAAAAATCTTCTTTACGAAGTTGTTTTGTTTTGAGATTGTACACGATTACGTCATGTTGTAAATCGTCGTCAAAATATAGGCCCCAATACTCAAAATAACCTTTTTTGCTTTTTTCCAAAGCTAAAACACTTCGCGTGTGATCTTCAAAAACGGGAACGAAAATCTCATATGGCATTTCTGTTAATCCCTTGGTGAGATACACAAAATGCGCACTTGTTTTGAATATTATTGCGGCCAATTGTTCGGGGATACTATACTCACTGATTCTAGAAACGACAATAGAAGTATCCCTAAAGTGTAAAGAAAGTTCAGCGATGTCAATTGAATTGTTGTTATCATCACTCAGCTTTTGAAAAGCTGCATCAAATGAAGGTATACGTTTTTCACCTTCTACATCGCACGAAAAACCTCCCCAATTTCCTTTGTTAAAATGATGAAGACTTTCTGTAAGCCCAAAATTACAATATAAGTTCAGAATTAAATCGGTCTTCCCATTACTAGTATGGTAGTGGCATTGTACTTTTACCTCTGCATAAAAATCTTTTTCCAAGACTTTAATAAAATCGTCCAGCCCATCAGCGGTGACAAAAGCTTTTAGGCCATCAAGAGGGAAATTCGGATTGACTTTTTTCTGGAATGGCATACTCAACGGATTGCATAGTTGTTCTAAATCAAAGTTAAAGCGAATCTTTTTTTTTGGATTGAAGGAAAACCTTAAAAATTCTGGGGGTTTTCTCCTATTTGAGTCTTTTTTATGGCAAAAAAGCTAAAAAGTGGCCAAAATCTGACTAAAAATAACTCTATAGGTGCGCTCGGAGTTATATAAAACCTCTGTTTTTTGCGGCTAAAATCAAGGCAAGGTCATTCTCATTCTCAGTACCGAAAAGTGATTTTAAATGACGCTTTCTATTTTCAATAGAAGAAGGAGATAGCCTTATGTAATGTTCCAAATCTTTGTTTTTGGTACCTATGGAAAGATGGTATAATATCTTTTTGTCTTTTTCATCCAAACTAATATCATTGGTCATTTTCTTTCTTATGGCAGAAAGCGCTTTGGATGAATAATATGGAGGATTTAATGTAATGGTCTTAACGGCATCTTCCAATGTTTTTGGGTCTATATCTGTTTTTACCAAATACCCGTCTGGGTCAACAGTTTTAAGAATGCTGTTTATTCTATAGTTATCACTAAAAGAGGACATGAAGGCAATCTTGGTTTCTGGTACCAATTTACGGGCCAAAACCCCTAAATCTTCTCCAGTATGAGGTTGGTCCTCATTGGGCGGAAACAATTGTACATCTAAAAACAAAATGTCATACTTGAACGAATTCACAGAATCCTCAATAAGTTTTCTGCCCATTTCATAGGTATTGGCGGTATCAACAATAATACTATGACCTTCAAAGACAATACGCTCAAGGATAAACTTGTACCCAAGCATGGTCATCTCATGATCATCTATCGCTAATATTCGTAGTGTCTTCATACCGGGTTGATTTAAAATTTAGACATTCAATACTTCTTTACGCGCTACAGTTCCATTTAGATTATCTAATCTTATATAATTGCTAGGTAATGAAACGGTAACGGTTGTTCCTTTACCTTTTTTACTGTTAATATCTAATGTACCTTTTACTTTTTTAACTCTTGATACCACATTTCGCAAGCCAATACCGCGTTTTCCTTTGTTTATATCAAAACCAACACCATCATCTGTAATTGTCAATTTTAGTACATGATCTTCTGTACTGAAATTTATTTTAGCATTTTCACACTTTGCGTGTTTAACGCAGTTTTGCAGCGATTCCTGGACAATTCTGTAGGCGTTGATTTTTATATCGCCCTCCAAATCATCCCAATCTACATTTTCGTCATAAGTAAAAGAACAGGTAATCCCTGAAGATTCACTTATGGTGCTTATAAGGTCATCCAGAGATACAATAAAGTTATAAAATTTTTGATAAGAAGCATCACTAAGTTCGTGCGAAATCGTTCTTATTTCCTCTTCCAATTCTCTTAGTTTTTCAATAAGACTAGCTCTTTGTTCCACCGATGCTTCGTCGTCTTTATCATTTAATCCACTAAGAATCAATCTAATGCCTAGCATTTGACCTAAAATCCCATCATGTAGTTCTTCTGATACACGTTTTTGCTCCAGTTGTTTGCCTTCTTCAAACTTACCTTGTTGCGAAAGCATTAGGTTGTAAATCTCTTGATTGCTCTCTTGCTGTTTTTGTTGAAATTTTAGTCTGTTATTGCTTATGCGTTGCCAGATAATGGTAAAAAGGGCGATTCCAAGCAGTATAAGCCCCAATACAACCCCGATCCATATCTGTTTTTGGCGGGAGAGTAATTCGTTACGTTGTATGACCTCATCTGTTTCTAAACGGATACGTGCAAATTTATCACGGATAGCCCGTTCTTCATCCTTTATTTTTTCACTTAGCTCATAGTACTCATTGGAATATGCTACGGCATTTTCACTATCTAAACGAGTTAATAGACGAAGTACTTCAAGTTGTTGTTCGTTGTCAGAGGATGCTTTTGCCAAACTCAACGATTCCTTAGCGCTCTTTCTTCCATTTAAAGTATCACCTGAAGATGCCAGCAGTTCTGCGAAATACCTTTTGGCTCTTGTTTGATCTATTGAAAAACCAGCACTATCATTCAATTTTATAGCCAATTTTAACAAATCACTGGCTTTGCTGTAATTTTTCGCTCCTCTTAACAGAGCATATGCTTGGCTAGCAATCGCCAAGGAGTATAGTTTTGGCTTTTCCCGGCGCAGATTTTTGTCACTAAGCAATTCTTTATATGCCACTATTGCTTTTGAATATTCTTTATTTATCAGATACCCATTGGCTATATTGTTTCTATTTTCCCAGAGATATACTTGTTTGTTGGCAGATTTGAATTTGTCAATATATGAACCAGCTTTTGTGTAGTACTCTAAAGATTTTTCAGAATTATTCATACCACCTGCTATGATGCCCAATATATTGTTACAATTGTAAATTCTTTTGTAATCTTCCAAATCTTCAAAGATCCGTATTGCTTCAGTAATATTGACTTCGGCTCCCAAGTAATCCTTAAAATAATCTTGGATTCTACCCATGCTATATAATATTCTGCCCCTAAGTGAAAGTGATGTTGAGTCAATGGGCAGATTATTAAAACTTTTATTTGCCTTCTTATAATGAAAATATGCACTATCCATAATGCCGTAGGACTTAAAAAAAGATGCTAAATCCCAATGGGATTCTCCTAAAGCCTTATAAATTTCACTCTTTTCCGATAACTCCATAACCATTAGATTCATATTTCGGAACTTAGTAGAATCTTGAAGTTTTTTATAGGCTAAAGAAATTCTTGAAAGATGATCCAAACTTATGGTGTCATTGGAAAGCTGATTAGCTTTTTTTGTGGCTTTTTCTAAGAACTGCTTTCTGTCATTTAAATGGAGTTGTGTACTATCTCGTGCTATATTAATCCAATTGTTTATTATTTCGGATTCTGGAGCAATAGTACCTTCCCTATCTACGGATTGTTTTCCGCAGCAGCAGAAAAGAATAAAAAGTAATACTAAATACTTGTTTTTCAATTTGATATGTTAAAAAATAGGTAATTATTTGTTTTCTTTTACTACAAGGTAAAAAAAAAGCCCCAGACCAGATTGGATTTGGGGCTATGTTTTAAAATAGTCAAGATCTATAGTTGTCGATCGTCGTCGAGACTAGATTTCAAAATTGGAAAACTGTTTGTAGTTATAAAATCTCGAATATTATTTTGTTTGAGAAATGTTTCATCAGTTTTTAAAATTGTCACTTTGCTTAAAGTGGAGGAATCTTTATAATTGGAACTGTTAATGCAAGATGATATGCAAAAACTAGTAATTAAAATGACAATTTTAGAAAGAATATTTCTCATCTAATTAGAATAAACATTTCTATTATTATCTGTCATCATCCTGAGCAGAATCTCCTCCAGTTGCATCCTGATCCTCCAATTCCGCCATTAGGTTTTCCGTTTCTTGTACATCAGTTTCTGCTTCACAAGAAAACATTCCAAAAGTCATTACTGCAATTGCCAAAATACTTAGCGTCTTTTTCATAATATTAGGTTTTAAGGTTAGAACTTTAGGTTCATGGCAGCAAGATATCCAGCACAAGTGTGTAGCTGGACAATGCCATAAATGTTTTAGTATTTGTAGCAGTTCTATTAGAATTCTATGAAAAACTGTGAGAATTAGCTTAATTAAGGGCCTTAATGGACGCTTTGGAGAGCATTTCTTTTAAAGTATCTACTTTTCCTTTATAGGTCTTGGAGAAGGGCAGCTCTTGTTCGTTCTCATTGCGTAAGGTGCAAATGGATTTACCGTAATTAATACGCGAGACATAACGGCTATTTAAAATATAGCTTTGGTGAATTCGAATAAAACTTTCAGGAAGCTTTTCCTCAAATGACTTTAAAGTTTTAAAAGCACTTACCACATTGCCATCTCTCATGAAAAAGTCCGTAGCGTTGTTGTCGGACTTTAGATACAAAATGTCATTGGTATCTAAATAGTGATAATCATTATAGGTTTTTAGACAAATCGTGGAGGGCATATTTTGTTTAGGATGCATTTTGCGCAAACGCATTACACTCTTGCGAACGTCAAATTCGTTGTGGGGGAGAATCCAATAATCAAAAAAACCACTTTTAATGGCATTATAGGCGTACTTTTTTGTTGTTGAAAAACCAATTACAATTGGAAGTTCCTGCATGAATTGGTTTAGCTCCGTTATCATTTGAAAGTAAGCCATGCCATCTTCAACCAGATTTACAAAAACCACATCTGGTGTAAATTTTAAAATGGTATTTAACCCTTCTTCTGGATTTTGGGCAGTACCCATACAAGTGAAATCACCATACTCTTGCAAATAAAGTTGCAATTGCAGCTTTGTAGTAGCGTTAGAATCTATTATAGCGTAAGTATAGTCCATTTGTAAAGTACTGGGTGCAAGTTACTAACGTGTGAAAAGAACTCATTGCAGTTTTCCCTTAAAAAAACTAGGGATTTCCCGTAAAATCAATGGTTTTTTGTTAAATAACAGCGGACTTTCCCTAAAAGGTTAATTGTTCACAACATTTTCGTAAGCCCCAAGATCAGGGTTTTGGGTTCTATCTATCCCTAAAATGTCTGTTGGAATTGGAGGGATGACATTAGGGTCGGCGATGTCCAAAGCAGCGGAATTCATCCCTATTTGAAATTGATTTTCAAAAGGTGCTGTAAAATCTGCATCTTGGTTAAAGATTATATTCTGATATAACCCTACATCTTCAAAATTGTATAAAGGATTGTCTGTAAATTGATTGTTTGAATCATTGAACCGTAAGAGACAATTTTTAAAACTAAAATTAAAAGCTGCGTTGGTATCTTGTTGTAACGAAAGTTCAATGGATTGGGTACCATCAATTATGCAGTTGATAAAATCTGCATTTTCCAAATCTCTGGGAATGGTTTCCTCTGCAGCAGATTGCATAAAGTTATCTAGCGCTAGGGTTACTCCAGAACGGAAGCCATTGTTCCAATAATTGGCTAAAGTGCAATGTGTAAAACTGTATTTTCCGCCAGAGTTCCCATGGAATGAAACATTACCCGCACCACCCAGCACCGTGTTTTCAGCAACTATATTTGCTTTAGTGGCCCAAAGGTTACTATCTAAACTATTATAAACCTGTGAGTTCCTTAATGCTAGGGTAGGAGTGGCCAAGACATTATCGCCATCTACTCGCAGCCCTACCGTTGCATTTTTTAGCGTGAGGTAAGAAATGCTATTATTAATGCTTCCTTCTCTTAACCAAATGGTTCCCCACTGTCCGGGTTCTGAAGCATAAGATGATTCTAGGCGATCACCCTCAAAAATAACTTCATTTTCCAATAGTTCTTGGTCTTCACTCAAAAGTCCATTTACCTGCATTGAAGCACCTGAGTTTACCAAAAGTCCGGAGTTTTTATGAAAATGTACACGAGCGCCTGCCTCAATGGATAAGACGTTGCCATCTGGCACCGCCGCATACCCGTAAATCACATAGGGCTTTTCATTGGTAAAGAGCAGTTCATCCGGTTCTAGAAGAAAACCTTCAATTCTGATCTCATTCCCTTCTTCATCCAGACCAAGCACTATGGTCTCCTTGGTGCCATCTGGCAATTCTCTTGGATACAAAAAGACAGCATCTTTTACCAAAGTAACCAACGGTACTTCCTGAGTGTTGGCGCCATTGCCAAAAAGGATATCATCGGTATATAAAAACTCGTTTTCAAAAGTTTGGGCAATGTCAAAAGTTGTTTCAATAAAGACAAAAAGACTATCCTTGGCCAATAATGGCACATCATTGAACTCTTTTCCTGCCAGACCATCAACATTAAGCCTATAACTGCTGTTCTGCCCACTTTCCAATCCAATAAAGGGGATTAGAATATCATCATTACTTCTATTGTATACTTTTAAAGTATAGGTGCTGCTTCCGATATTGGTGAAAATGGTATCCAAGAAAACGGTGTCTTTGGAAAACTCTAGATTACCAGAGCTAGGGGCATAGTCAAAATCTTTGCGGCAAGAGCTCCATGAAATTGCAAGAGCAAGCCCTAAAACTATCGCGATTAATTTTGCATACCAACGGTTCACACTTTAATGAATAAATTTTGAATTGATTCTGGAACGCGTTTTGGCCTAAACGTTTTAGCGTCCAAAAGGCACCATTCTGTAGAAGCGTTAACTAATAGTTGCCCTGTTTTATTGTTTCTCACCTCCACAACTCTTATGGATAATGGCCCCTTTGTGTTTTTTATATAGGTGGTTACTTCAATAGGGTCGTTTAGCTTTGCAGGCTTTGAATAGTTGATATTGTGACTTTTAACTACCCAGACAATCTCATTTCTAATAGCTTCATCCACAACTTCTAACCAATGGTTTTTTGATATTTCTAGAATCCATTCAATATACCTTATGTTGTTTACATGGTTAAGGTCATCAAGATCTTCTTTTACAACCTTAAAGGTTTCTTTGTAGTGCTGCATTAGCTTTTTTTGCGGATTTTCACCTCGAAAAGCTTATTCCAATTTTTGCCCGTTACAAAAAAAGTTTCCCTTTCTTTATTGTAAGCAACGCCGTTGAGAACAGAATTGCCCTCATCCCATTGAGGGCCTTTATCCACTTTGTTTTTTAGGCCTCCAAAATTTATGACACCTTCAATGGCGCCTGAGGTCGCATCAATAATCATCATGCTTTCCTTTTGGTAAACATTCGCATAAATTTTTCCATCTACATATTCCAGCTCATTGGCCATATTAAATATTGATTTGTTGGTCACGGTTTCTATATAGCCTTGTTCCTCAAGGGTAGTGGGGTCCAAAAACCATATTTTTTCCGTTCCATCGCTTTTATACAATCGCTTTCCATCATTACAAAGGCCCCAGCCTTCGCGACTTTCACCGTAACTGAAATTTTGGATTTTCGCTAAGTTTGAAGGGTTGTAAACATAGCCTAGTCCACTTTGCCAAGTCAGTTGGTACAACTTATCATTCAGGAGGGTGATGCCTTCTCCAAATACGGTTTTGTCCAAATCTATTTTTTGAAGAATTTCCCCTGTTTCAAAATTTACCTTCCTTATTGTAGAAGCTCCTTTCTTTCCTGTACTTTCATAAAGAACCCCATTATAGAATTCTAGCCCTTGGGTGTAAGCCGTTGGATCATGAGAGTAGGTGTTAACAATTTCATAAGTATAAACTTCTGGCGCTTTTTCAGCCAAGAGTTTAATCTTTTTTTGAATTTCTACAGTCTGATTTTCAATACCAATCTTTGCGGTCAACACTTTATTTCCCAGAGTAGGTAGGTCTAGTTTTAACTTTCCATTGGTTAATTGTAATTCTCGACCATCAATAAAATAAACCGGCTCTGTTATTTCAATGTTCTTTTTGTTTTTGATGGCAACCCCAACTTCTTGGTTTTGTTGAAACTTATTTTTATTTCCTTCAAGTTGAACACCAAAGAGTTTGGCAGGGTCTTTATCTCCTCCGCAAGCCATAAAAAAGAGTAAGAATCCGTAGACTGATAGTAGCTTTGTCATAGTTATTAAAACGTGTTTCATATTAAACAAGCTTGGTCATCGAAATTAAGAATGTAATATGATTGCAGCAAATTTAAAAGGTCGTATATTTGCATTTGGCAAGTCCTACACGACCAGCTCCTGCAAAATCCCCCAGGGCGGGAACGCAGCAAGGGTATGTGGTCGTAGCGGTGCGATGTAGGTAGCTTGCCTTTTTTTGTTCCCTAAATTCTCTTGAATTTGGGACTATTATTTTACAATTTTAAACCGTGAAAATGGATAGAAAAGTTGTTTTAATAACCGGAGGTTCTTCTGGCATTGGCAAGTCTATAGGAACCTATTTAACTTCCAAAGATTTTAAAGTATACGGTACTACAAGAAATCTAAAAAACTATCCAGATTTTAATGCTTTTGAGCTTTTACAGTTAGATGTAAAGTTGCCTGATAGTATTGAAAAAGCTGTTTCCGAAATTATTTCTAAAGAAGGAAGACTGGATGTTCTGGTCAACAATGCTGGAGTTGGTATTACAGGACCTATTGAAGAAACACCTCATGAAGAAATACAGAATGTTTTTGATATAAATTTTCATGGCCCAGTACATGTTATGAAAGCTGTTTTGCCGCAGATGCGGAAGCAAGGCGGGGGAAAAGTTATCAATATAACCTCTATTGCAGGATACATGGGTTTGCCGTTTAGGGGATATTATTCAGCATCAAAAGGAGCATTGGGGTTAATTACGGAAGCTTTACGGATGGAAGTCAAGGATTTTGGGATTTCCATTACCAATCTTGCTCCGGGTGACTTTGCCACTAACATTGCAGCTGGAAGGTACCATTCACCTGTTGTGGATGGTTCTCCTTACCAAGAGGTTTATCAAAAATCATTGGATTTAATGAATGAACATGTTGATGCCGGTGGTGATCCAATACAGGTTGCGGAGAAAATTTATACAATAATTCAAAAAGAAAATCCGAAAGTACATTACCCTGTAGGTGAATTTATGCAAAGGCTTTCGCTCTTTCTGAAGAAAATTTTACCAGACAAAATATACGAGAAACTTCTTCTCAATCATTACAAGTTATAAAGTGATGGCATGTTTTTTGATAAATGAAGAAACATGAAACAATCAAAAAGAACAATCGGAATTTTTGCAGTTATCGCAGCATCGTTTTTCTATGGCTGTGATGAAATTTATGAATGCATTTTTAATATTGAGCCTGAAATCCATAACAAACAATTGCTTATTGGTTTTGTTGGAGAAAGGTACTCAGATATTGTAACTGCTGAGATAAGTAATGAGGTAAACGATAACGACTATGATTATTTTTTTGATGTTATAGGAGAGCTCCCACCAGGAATTTTTTATGATGTCAATCGACGATCAGTAGAGTTTTTTGGAACGCCAGAAGACACTGGCACGTATAGGTTTAGGGTAGAATTATTTGTTGAGTCCTATGATTTTGATGGTTTTGACGGCAGTCCAACATGTTCAGATTCCACAGTAAGAGAATTTACAATACAAGTTGTTGAATAATTTCAGTTTTGGTTGGTTATTTTTTTGATTAAATATTGAAGTCAGGGCTTCTTATTGTTGTAAATTCGCAACTAATCCTATAGATAACTTAAAAACAGCACAATACGAATGAAATTTTTTATTGATACAGCCAATCTTGATCAAATCTCAGAAGCACAACAACTAGGGGTTTTGGATGGTGTAACCACCAATCCATCCTTAATGGCCAAAGAAGGAATTACTGGAAAAGAAAGCATCCTAAAGCATTATGTTGACATTTGTAACATTGTTGATGGAGATGTTTCTGCTGAAGTAGTTTCTACAGACTTTGATGGCATGGTGAAAGAAGGGGAGGAGCTAGCCAAGTTGCATGAGCAAATAGTTGTTAAGGTTCCCATGATCAAAGATGGAGTAAAGGCATTAAAATATTTTTCAGATAAAGGAATCAGAACTAACTGCACCCTGGTTTTTTCAGCAGGACAAGCGTTGTTGGCGGCTAAAGCCGGAGCTACATATGTATCTCCTTTCTTAGGACGCTTAGATGATATCTCTACAGATGGCCTAAACCTAATAGCTGAAATAAGACTTATTTATGATAACTACGGATTTGAAACCCAAATCCTTGCAGCGTCAATTCGCCACACTATGCATGTAATTGATTGTGCAAAAATCGGTTCTGATGTTATGACGGGACCGCTTTCTTCAATAGAAGGTCTTTTAAAACATCCACTTACAGACATTGGTTTGGAAAAATTCTTGGCGGACTATCGTAAAGGCAACGGATAAACAAAGAAAAAAGATTTAGGAAGCCCCAAAAACATTTGTTTTTGGGGCTTTTTTATTTAGAAGGAAGTATACAGATTTGCAAAGGCATCAACAATTACCGTGTCTTTGGCAATAACACATTTGTTTAAGCCATTTATGATCATCGCGGTTTGTATTTCTTTAAAATCCTCTCCACGAAATTGAGTGCTTTTATCAAGACGGTATTCTTCAATCATGCTTAACCACTGCGGATAACTCGTCCTTAAATTAATACCTACAAAATTGTGATCTGGGTATTTTACTTTTAATCTAGAAACATGATTGGTCACATTTCTAAAATGCCTTTTTTGGGAAGCGGCCCAAAAATAAAAGACGGTTTTTTTATCCTTACTGATTTCTTTTAAAGAAACCTTGTTCTGGTTTACATCAGTAACAATTAAATCTGGAAGAGTACTACTTGGTTGTAAATTTTGAATGCCCTGGTAAAGATGAGTAATTTCTTCTTTGTGTTCTTCATTGGAAGATAACGAACGAAACTTATCAATAAAAATCTGACATTCCATGTTTGTGGAGTTACGTTCTTTTAGCAAATAATCCATAGCTATATTTCTAAACAGAATATCCCTGAGCTCCGTTTCTTTAACCAAACTGTCAACAAGACTAAGCTTATGCTTGTTAAAATGTAAATGATTGTTAACCGCTGCTTTGTTTGCTGTCCCACAATTTTTCATGCAAGCCATATAGGACAAGTTGCCAAAGTGGTACTTCATAAAATCAAAATAGGGCCTAAAATATGTTAAATCCCTACTATTTAAATCTAAGGTTTTTCTATAGTCATAAAAGCCATCTTCTAAATCATGGATGGTTTCTTCACCAGTTTTTTTCTTGTGGTAGAAAGGATATTTCTCTTTATGGATGTAACTATTATAATCAATTGATGCTTTGGCTATGGACAATACTTTATTTGTTAATTGATTATCTTGAACCAGTTCTTCCAGATGTTTTATCTTCAAAAGTCTTAAAGAATCAATTCTTTTATTGAAGGCCGCAGGATCAAGCTTGTAGTAGTTGTGTATTAAAGATTCTTCATTTTCGTAAGCAAGGAACGTTTCAATCAAAAAATTGTTGATTTCACTTCCTTGACCAGAAAAGACAAGAGATTCATCAAACTCCATTGTATTTAGCCTTACAAGAATACTATCACCTTCTTGAAGATATAAATATTGAAGTTCTGGACTGTGGTCAAAATGGTAAAGACCCTCTTCAATTCCTTGTAGATTAAAAGCAAAACGATTGCCCTCATCCAACTTGACAGAGTCTATATAACTATCGTTTCTATAAAGAACAACATAGTCGCTAGTGGGGTTAACAATTTCACCTCCAAAAAAAACGGAAGGGCATCCACCTGATTTTTCAGAACACGCCAAAGTAGAAAGAAGAGAGAGGCCGAGTAAAAATCTTATCATATAAAGCTAACCATATGTTTGATCATCAAAATTAAGTATACCATATAGTGAACCTTGTTAATGGCTAGTTAAATGTTGTAAAACACTGTAATTGTGTAGCTTAATAATGTGTTTTTAAATTAGTAATAAGGGTCGGTTTTAGCTATTTTTGCAAAAAAAATAATAGTTGCATGTTATCAGTATCTAATTTGTCTGTTCAGTTTGGAAAAAGGGTCTTGTTTGATGAAGTAAATGTGACCTTTACCCATGGAAATTGCTATGGTATTATTGGTGCCAATGGCGCCGGGAAATCCACATTTTTAAAAATTATAGCTGGGCAAATAGACGCCACTTCCGGGAATGTACATTTGGAACCAGGAAAACGGATGTCCATCTTGGAGCAGAACCATAATGCCTATGATGAAGTTCCCGTTTTGGAGACGGTTGTTATGGGTAACAAACCTTTGTTCTCTATTAAAAAGGAGATAGATGCCCTGTATGCAGACTATACCGATGAGAATGCCGAGAAAATAGGCGAGCTCCAAGTTCAGTTTGAAGAAATGAATGGTTGGAATGCCGATAGCAATGCTGCGGCGCTTTTGTCCAACTTAGGGATAAGCGAAGAGTTACATTACACCAATATGGCAGATATGGACTCAAAATTAAAGGTGCGGGTTCTTTTAGCCCAAGCCTTATTTGGTAATCCGGATCTATTGGTCATGGATGAGCCCACAAACGACTTGGATTATGAGACGATAAGTTGGTTAGAGAACTTCTTGGCCAATTATGAAAACACGGTAATCGTTGTATCTCATGATAGGCACTTTTTGGATGCAGTCTGTACTAACATCGCGGATATAGATTTTGGTAAAGTCAATCTTTTTTCTGGAAACTATACATTCTGGTACGAAAGCAGTCAGTTGGCTGCTCGCCAACGTGCGCAACAAAACAAAAAGTCTGAGGACAAAGCAAAGGAACTCCAAGAGTTTATAATGCGATTTAGCGCAAACGTTGCCAAGAGCAAACAAGCTACATCGCGTAAAAAAATGTTGAGTAAACTTAAAATTGAAGATATTAAACCTTCAAGTAGAAGATACCCAGCTATTATTTTTGAACGCGAACGCGAAGCTGGAGATCAAATCTTGAATATAGAAAAACTCTCCGCTACTTCAGAAGATGGAGATTTACTGTTTCAAGATATCAATATCAACCTTGCTAAAGGGGATAAGGTTGCCATAATTTCCAAAGATTCAAGGGCAACATCGGCTTTTTATGATATTATCAACGGAAAAATAAAGGCTGACAGTGGATCCTATCAATGGGGTATAACCACAACGCATTCCTATTTGCCCGCTGATAATGATTCATATTTTAAAAGCAACATGAACTTGGTGGACTGGCTTCGGCAATGGACAAAAACAGAAGAAGAAAGAGAAGAAGTTTATGTGAGGGGCTTCTTAGGAAAGATGCTGTTTAGCGGCGAAGAGGCACTAAAGAAAAGTACAGTATTGTCCGGTGGGGAAAAAGTACGTTGTATGTTGAGTAGAATGATGCTATTGCGTGCAAATGTGTTGCTTTTAGATGAGCCTACAAACCACTTGGACCTAGAGAGTATTACTGCATTCAACAATTCTTTAAAGAATTTTAAGGGCACTGTTTTACTTACTACTCATGATCATGAGTTTGTGCACACTGTAGCTAATAGGATTATTGAATTGACTCCTAAAGGTGCAATTGACCGCTACTCGACTTTTGATGACTACATGTCAGACAAGTCAATTAAAGAACAGCGGGAAAAAATGTATGCTTTAGCAACGGTTTAAGCATTAAAATACTTACTGTTCCAAATAGCTGGGTTGAAATTTTTGCCTAGAGCAAAACCATAAAAAATAACAACTGAGGCTATACATTTGAACATAAAAAAGAAGATAATCAAAAACTCTCCTGTGGAATTGTTTTTTGAAAAAAGACCATTTGGAACCATAAGGGCAACCAGATAGCTTATCAAGAAAACAAAAAAGGTGAGATTGACAATGTTCTTAAATGGCCAAACCAACAATTTACGAAGTGGGTGAAGGTCATTGCCCCATTTATCAATAAGATAGAAATAGTCATTTCCAATTGGCGCAAAAAGCAATGGGTCATCTTTATCTTCTAATTTAAAAAGCTTAGAAGGTGCCATAATCTTAAACCCCTTTATTTCAATATTATGGAGGTTCTCCAAATCTTTAATTTTAGAAGTAGTTTTTTCAGGGATTTTTCCTTTGAAATACCTGCTATCTAAAAAGCGAAGTCGGTAATCAATACAGATTTCCTTTATTTGATTTATATGATAAATACGATTTGTCTCTAACAAGTCAAAATCAAAATCATTACTGTCTGAAGTGTTTTTTGAGGCAAGAACTGCATTAATATTGGTTTCCTTTTCAATAGTATAGCATAAAATGCTACGTACTTCTTCCAGAATCTGAAGCTCTTTTTTTTGTCTATTTCGATGAAGACCAAGTTCACGCTCAATATCCGTGTTTTTAAATATCATGTCCTTTTTTCTTAGCAACCCCTTCAAATTTAGTGAATTGTGTTTTTGATTTTGAGAACTACAAAAAACCAAAATGTTAACATTATGTTAAATTCGATGACGGTATTCAAAAAAAAATGCGATTTCCTTAAAAAGATGTAACTTATCGAAGATTTTGGCATTTAAACGGCTATACATACTTTTAAAGCATATTAATTAAGGTAGTCCCAAAGATTAGAACATCTATGAAACCCCCATTCAAGAAAATCCTACTTGGTCTATGTTTTGCCTTTTCTGTAGCTGCTTATGCACAGGAGACCAGCTCATCGGAAACTAAATCAATTACACAGAATACAATTGAATCTGATCATCACAAAATTCTTTTTGCAGCTGTAAAAGCTACTGAAATGGAAGATATTTTGGACAAATCAGGACCTTTTACCGTTTTTGCACCCTCTGATGCTGCTTTTAGAAGGTTTTCCAATTCCAAAATGGAAAAATTAATGAATTCCAATGATAAGAGTGAACTAAAATCATTGGTTGGTTATCATATTGTTGCGGGTAATTTATCTGCTTCCAATATTCTACGCGCTATGTGTCGCGGAAATGGAAAGGCTAGCTTTACAACAATACAAGGGAAGAAGTTGAGTGCCCATATGGTTGGGTATGATATTGTACTTACAGATCCCGTTGGAAACACTGCAAGAATAACGTTAGCGGACGTTAATCAAAAAAATGGTGTTATACATGAAATTGATAGTGTAATACTACCAACTAGGATGTAGCAATCAGCGTAGTTCCGCTCCCAATTCTTTTTGATATTTAGACAATAGTTTTGACATCAATTTATCAATCTGTTTATCTGTCAATGTTTTTTTCTCATCCAATAGTGTAAAACTGACCGCATAGGATTTCTTTCCTTTGGGTAATTTATCACCTTTATAAACATCAAATAGATTTACATTCTTGAGAAGCGTTTTTTCTGTGCTCCATGCAAGGTCGTAAACCTGCTGAAAAGTTGTGCTTTCATCCAATTGCAACGCAAAATCACGAGTGACCTCTGGAAACTTTGGTATTTCTTTGAATAGCATGTTCCCTGTATTTATAGACTTTAGAATAGCATCCCAATCAAAATCAGCATAAAACACATCTTGTTTCAAATCAAATTCCTTCAGCATTGCTTTGCTAACTAATCCATAGGTTCCAAGTTCCTTGCCATTTAAGCTACAGCTTAGTCCTTCGGAATAAGAGTCATCACTATAGGGTTTCGTATCAACATTTTTAAGACCTAATCTTGTAAAAATGGTTTCCACAATGCCTTTTAAAAAGAAAAAGTCTGTTTTTTTGGAAGCCAATGCCCAGCTGTTTTCTGAGCGATTCCCAGAAACAAAAATTGACAAATGCTGTCTTTCTAGATTCTTCTTACCATTTTTATGGTAGGTCTTGCCAAATTCAAATAGTTTTAAATCTGCCTTTTGCCTATTGTTATTGTAACTGACAGTTTGAAGTCCTGAAAACAACATTGATGTTCTTAGAACAGATAAATCTGAACTTAAAGGGTTCAACATCTTAACAGCTTTTTTATCCAAGGCCTCTAAGACGTTTTGAGTGTCCGCTGCCACAAGGCTATTGGTCATTATTTCATAAAAACCTTGTGAAGCAAGCATGTTGCCCACAATATCTTGAATTCTATAGTTTTCAAATCTTGAGGTTTGGGCTATGGATGCAGTGAGTTTTTCTTTATAGTCTATATTATTATAACCAAAAACCCTTAAAATTTCTTCAATTACATCTACCTCGCGTTCCACATCCACTCTGTAGGTTGGAATAGTTAAACCAAGGCCAGATTCTGTAACGTTATTAACCTTAATCTCCAGTGAAGCAAGAATAGATTTAATAGAATCTCTTGGAATCTCTTGCCCAATTAATGAATTGATTTTATCAAAAGTTAAAAAAACTTGTCTCTCTTGTGCTTTCTTCGGGTATAAATCAACTACTTCTGAACTTATATCTCCACCAGCAATTTCTCGTATTAAGAGCGCTGCTCTTTTTAAAGCATACTCCGTAATATTAATGTCTATTCCGCGCTCAAACCGGAAAGATGCATCTGTGTTTAAACCATGTCTTTTTGCCGTTTTTCTAATGGAAACAGAATCAAAATAGGCACTTTCCAAAAATATAGAAGAAGTATGTTCTGTAACACCGGAATAGACTCCGCCAAAAACCCCTGCAATACACATTGGTTTCTCCGCATCACAAATCATAAGATCTTCTTCGTGAAGTTCACGCTCCACATCATCTAGAGTTCTGAATTTTGTTCCAGCGGGTAAAGTTTTTACTTCAATTTTTCCTCCTTTAATTTTTGCAGCATCAAATGCATGTAATGGTTGGCCCAGTTCATGGAGTACATAATTGGTAATGTCTACTATATTGTTGATAGGAGATAGGCCTATGGCCTTTAAACGGTTTTTTAACCAATCAGGGGATTGTTGAACAATGATATTGCTAATAGTTACACCGCAATATCTAGGTGCCAGTTGAATATCCTCAACTTCAACATCTATTTTAAGAGATCTGTTGTCAATGGAAAAGTTACTTGTGGATGGAGTAACCAATTCTTTCTGGATTTCTTGTTGCTCCAATCCAGCTTTTAAATCCCTGGCAACTCCAAAATGGCTCATGGCATCAGTACGGTTGGGTGTAAGTCCAATTTCAAAAACCTCATCATTTTCAATTTCAAATACTTTTGAACATAATGTACCCGGTTTTAAAGTATCACTTAAAACCATTATTCCGTCATGACTCTCTCCTAAGCCTAGTTCATCTTCCGCGCAGATCATACCTTGACTTTCCTCGCCTCTGATCTTACCCTTTTTAATTTTCCAGGCCTCACCTTCCTTAGTATACAATGTTGTGCCAATAGTAGCGACGGGAACTTTTTGTCCAGCGGCTACATTAGGTGCGCCACAAACAATTTGCAAAGGAGTTTTTTCCCCAACATCTACAGTGGTTAATTTAAGTCTATCAGCGTTCGGATGTTTGTCACATGTAAGCACATGCCCAACAACAACATTTTGTAACCCTCCTTTAACCGATTCAAAGCTAGAAATGCCCTCGACCTCAAGACCTAAGTCTGTCAATAGCTCTCCTGTTTTTTGAGCATTCCAGTCAATTTGCAAAAATTGCTTTAACCAGTTGTAAGAAATCTTCATACCCCAATTTTAAAGTGGACAAATATAAAACAATAGGGTAACAGATTCAATGTAAATTATTGTATACAATGGTGATATTATAACTTTTGGGTCGTATTTTAGATTTTTAGGATAAATCTTTCAAATTATGAACAGAATTTGGTTTTTATTTATTGGTATAATAGTACTATTTACATCTTGTGAAACTAAAAAAATAGAACTGGCCGAAGGGGATTGGTTGGCTAAACTGGATGTTTCTCCAAATGAGGTGTTACCTTTTAATTTTTCATTAGCGAAAAATGAAGATGGATCTTATAGCATGGAAATGTATAATGCAGATGAAGTGGTAACTGTTGATGAAATTGAGATATGGAATGACTCCATACGCATTAAAATGCCAATTTATGAAGGATTTATAGCAGGTGCTTTTTCTGAAAATGAGATTAATGGCAATTTTATCAAAGAAAGTTTGAACAGGATTGTCCCTTTTAGCGCAAAGCATGGAAAACAAGATAGGTTTGATCAGAAAACTGAACCAAATATTAATATTTCTGGAATTTGGGAGGTCAATTTTGATGTGGGAACCGATAATGAATACCCAGCTAAGGGAATTTTTATGCAAAATGACAATGTGTTAAAAGGCACTTTTAGGACAAAAACAGGGGACTATAGGTATTTAGATGGAATTGTATCCGGTGATACCCTCAAACTTTCCACCTTTGATGGCGCCCATGCTTTCTTGTTTACGGCAAAAGTATCGGATAGCACATTGAATGGTTATTTCTATTCTGGAAACCATTCCGTTGAAAAATTTGTTGGCAAACGCAATGAAGCCTTTGAGTTACCCGACGCTAACACATTAACTTTCTTAAAAGAAGGTTATGATGGATTCGATTTTTCATTTCCAAATGAAACAGGCGGTATGGTAAGCTTATCGGACCCTCAATTTAAAGATAAAGTGGTTTTGGTACAGATTATGGGTACATGGTGTCCCAATTGCTTAGACGAGACAAAATTTTATGTCGATTATTTAAACAAAAACCCAGATTTGGATGTTGAATTTGTAGCATTGGCATTTGAATATGCAAAAACAGAGGAAAAAGCATGGAACGGTATTGAAAGACTTAAAAATAGAGTAGGAGTGGAGTATCCCATTCTGTTAGCACAATACGGAACCTC
Organism: uncultured Allomuricauda sp.; assembly: GCF_947499585.1. Taxonomy (GTDB): domain Bacteria; phylum Bacteroidota; class Bacteroidia; order Flavobacteriales; family Flavobacteriaceae; genus Flagellimonas. Next base: position 861,278 of record NZ_CANMOO010000001.1, read on the forward strand.
TGACAAGCAAAAAGCAAACGAAAAATTACCCATGTTAAATCATGTATTGTCTTATCCAACAACTATTTATATTGATAAAAAAGGTGAGGTACATAAAATACATACAGGATTTAACGGACCTGCCACGGGTGAAAAGCATGAAGCATTTAAAAAGGAGTTTGACGAGACGATCAACCTACTTACTACAGCAAGTATGGAGACTAAATAATTGTTGATTTCCCTAAATCAATATTCTCGTCATTCATGTTAATATCATCATCGATATCTACAATGTTATTTGCGATAAAGTCACCAACTTGATTGGTGCCATACTGGCTCTTTTGATTTAAGTCTGGAGTCACTATTCCTTTTTTTAGAGACTTGTCAACGGCTTCTCTTACGGCCATGGCCTCTTCAAAAAGCCCAAAATGCTCTAATAACATCGCTGCAGAAAGAATTGAGGCAACTGGGTTGGCAATATCTTTGCCTTTTGCCTGCGGATATGACCCATGAATAGGCTCGAACAAAGCACTTTCATCACCAATAGATGCGGAGGCCAAAAGTCCAATAGAACCACCAATTACACTTCCTTCATCAGAAAGAATATCACCAAACATATTTTCAGTCAATATAACGTCAAATTGGCTTGGGTTTAGAATGATTTGCATCGCTGCATTGTCAACAAATAGAAAATCTAGAGTAACTTCAGGATAACTTTGTCCAATTTTGGTAACGACTTTGCGCCATAACCTAGAAGACTCCAAAACATTTGCTTTATCAACCAAGGTGAGTTTATTCCTTCTGTTTTTAGCAGCTTTGAAGGCTAGGTGTGCAATCCTACTAATTTCTTTTTCAGAATACTCGCAAAGGTCGGAAGCTACTGTACCTTCATCATTTATTTTTTTCTCCCCAAAATAGATTCCGCCAGTCAACTCTCTATAAATGGTAAAATCGGTCCCAGAAATGATTTCTTTTTTTAGGGGAGAATTCTCGATTAAGGTCGGAAAAACCTTGACAGGTCTAATATTTGTGTATAGGCCAAGCTCTTTCCGTAATTTTAAAAGTCCTTGTTCTGGCCTAACTTTGGCATTTGGATTATTGTCGTATTTTGGGTCACCAATGGCTCCAAAAAGCACTGCATTTGCTTCTCTACATAGTTTTAGAGTGTTATCTGGAAGTGGGCTTCCCTTTTTATCAATTGCGATAGCCCCAACAAGAGCTTCTTTGTAGATAAAGTTATGATTAAAGGTTTCTTCAACCGCTTGAAGACATTTAACAGCTTGGGCCAATACTTCTGGTCCTATACCATCTCCAGGTAGCAATGCTATATTCAGATTCATGTAATGGTAGTTTGAAGTTTAAAGGAAGAGGGCAATTAAGCCAAACTTTCAATAGTAATGTTGCTGGTTTCGATAATTTGATGAATATCCTCATCAACTATCTCTTTTTTGACATCTGCAAATTTCAGAAAGTTTTCATAGACCACATCCAATTGTAGTTTAGTAAGTTCATACCCAACATTTTTTGCGCGATACGCCAATGCCGCACGACCACTTCTAGCTGTTAATACAATAGAAGATTCACTGACACCAACATCTTTTGGATCCATAATTTCATATGTCTCTCGTTGTTTAATCACCCCATCTTGGTGTATGCCAGAGCTGTGTGCAAAGGCATTAGAACCAACTATTGCTTTGTTTGGTTGTACCGGCATTCCCATTTTTTGAGACACCATCTGGCTGGTATCTAAAAGGAGTGTACTATTAACACCAGTATCTAAATTTAGATATGGATGCTGTCTTAAAATCATTACTACTTCCTCTAAAGAAGTATTTCCTGCACGCTCTCCAATACCATTAATTGTACATTCAATTTGTCTTGCACCATTAATTACACCGGCAATTGAATTTGCGGTAGCCAAGCCCAAATCATTGTGGCAGTGACAAGAAAGAATTGCTTTATCTATGCCAGTAACATTCTCTTTCAGGTATTTCATTTTTGCTCCATATTCTTCAGGCAAACAATACCCGGTTGTATCTGGAATATTTAGCACTGTGGCACCCGCTTTAATAACAGCTTCACAAACTTGCGCTAAAAAATCATTGTCGGTTCGTCCCGCATCTTCGGCATAAAACTCAACATCTTCCACAAAAGTTTTAGCATAGGCAACGGCATCCACAGCACGTTCAATTATTTTCTCACGAGTTGTGTTGAATTTGTATTTAATATGAGAATCCGAAGTGCCAATTCCTGTATGGATTCTTGGTCTTTTTGCAATTTTAATGGCTTCAGCCGCAACTTCAATATCTTTTTTAACCGCTCGAGTCAATCCACATACAGTCGCATTTTTCACTAATTTGGCAATTTCATGAACAGACTGAAAATCTCCAGGGCTTGAGATAGGAAAACCGGCCTCAATAATATCCACTCCCAACTCATCTAGACGTTCGGCAATGACCAATTTTTGTTTTGTATCTAATTTACAACCAGGAACCTGTTCTCCGTCCCTGAGTGTAGTATCAAAAATTTGTACCTTATCTTTAGTCATTATTTTAGTCAGTTTTATCTAAGCTATACGAAGATATGGTAGGAGTAATCAAGAACTAAAAAATGATAAAAATCATTACAACGTTAAATTGTATTTCATATTATTCAAACAGCTGAAATACAGTAATTTAAATTATATTTTTTACGATGACAAATGCCCATAGAGACACCTTATTTGTGTTGATAAAGTCGCTTTCTAAATCAGAAAAGCGTCAGTTTAAGCTGTATGTGGGTAGACTGGGGGTAAATACTGATGCCAAATTTTTGGCACTTTTCAATTTGTTGGATAAAATGCGGATGTATGATGAGCGTCAGATTTTGGAAAGTGGTATTGTTAAAAAAGCACAGCTTTCCAACTTGAAAGCACATCTATACAAACAAATATTGGTAAGCCTGAGGTTAAATCCTGTAAACCAAAATATACGAGTTCAAATACGGGAACAATTGGATTTTGCTACCATTCTTTATCAGAAAGGACTTTACAAACAAAGCTTAAAAATTTTGGATAAGGCCAAGAATTTGGCCATTGAAAATGAAGAGAAAAATGTAGCCTATGAAATTGTAGAGCTGGAAAAAATAATTGAGACCCAATACATAACAAGAAGTATTCCGGATAGAGCTGATGAACTTTCTGTGCAAGCAAAACAACTTTCAGCACATAATGTAATGACCAGTAAACTTTCTAATCTTTCCTTGCAGTTGTATGGGATGATGTTGAAAGTTGGTTATGTACGTAGTGACGAGGACCTGCGGAACGTACAGGACTATTTTGAAGCACATTTGCCATCATATAATCTTGAAGATTTAGGTTTTCGTGAAAAATTATGGCTTTACAAAGCCCATTTGTGGTATAGTTTTTTGACCCAAGATTTTTTGTCTTCCTATAAGTATGCTAGTAAATGGGTGGATCTTTTTTATGAGAATGAAGAGATGATCGCCTTGAATCCGGTATTCTTTTTAAAAGGAAACCATTACCTCTTGGAATCTCAATTTTTTGTAAAATATGGTTCACAATTTAAGGAAACCTTGGAGAGAATGGAAGCACAGGTGCATAGTCCTAAGTTTCCACAAAACGATAATATTACCTCATTGGCCTTTTTGTACATTAACTCCAACAAATTAAACCTGCATTTTTTGGAGGGCACATTTGATAAGGGATTGTATTTGGTCAATATTGTTGAATATGGAATTAAAAAGCATAGGGATAGGATTGATGAGCATCATATCATGTTATTATATTATAAAATAGCGTGCTTGTATTTTGGAAATGGGGACAATAAAAATTGTATTGTCTACCTAAAGAAAATCATCTCCAACAAAAACCTTAAAATGCGCGAAGATTTAATGTGCTTTGCCAGGGTCTTGAGCCTAGTAGCACATTATGAGGCAGGAATGGACTATCATTTAGAAGTACAGCTTAAAAGCACGTACAAGTTCTTGTTGAAAATGAATGACTTACATGCTGTTCAAAAAGAGATGATCAAGTTCTTGCGTAGCCTTGGAGATATTTATCCAAGCGAGCTTAGAAACGAATTTCAAAAGCTATATAATGAGCTGAAGAAATATGAAAATCACCCGTATGAGAAAAGAGCTTTTTTGTATTTGGATATTCTTTCATGGTTGGAAAGTCACCTACAAAATAAGCCAGTGGGTCAGATCATACGAGAGAAGGCAATGGCCATTACTCGTTAGTTAAAGGCATGCATTCCAAATAGGGTCATCAGGTGGCTTTGCTACAAATTTTATTGATTCTTTTTGAACAGGATGTTCAAATTCTAAACTTCTGGCATGCAAATGAATGCCACCATCTTTATTGCTTCTGTCCGCACCATACTTTAGGTCTCCTTTTATAAAACAGCCCATTGTTGCAAGTTGTGCTCTAATTTGATGATGTCTGCCCGTTTTTAAATCAATCTCTAAGAGGAAATAACTATTTAATTTTTTCAGAACCCTATATTCCAGAATAGCCTTTTTACTATTGGCAATCTCTTTTTTATATGCATATGATTTGTTTTGCTTTGGATTGCGAACCAACCAATGCGTTAAAACTCCACTTTCATTTTCTGGAGCCTTTTTTACCACTGCCCAATATGCTTTCTTGGTCTTCCCTTCAGCAAACAGCTTATTTAAACGGGGTAGTGCTTTAGAAGTTTTGGCAAATAGCACAATACCAGAAGTAGGCCTATCCAATCTATGTACAACGCCCAAATAAACATTACCTGGCTTATTATATTTCTCTTTAAGAGATTTTTTTACAACTTCGCTTAACGGAACATCACCAGTTTTATCACCTTGAACAATATCACCAGGTCTTTTGTTGACCACAATAAGATGATTGTCTTCGTGTAGAATATCTAGATTAGAAGGGCTTGAATGAATGGTTTTATCTGTCAAAGGAATTAGTATTGTTCTTCTTCATTAGGAAAATCCTTGCTTTTTACATCACCCACATATTGAGATATGGCATTGCTCATTTCTTCATACAGGTTCATATATCTACGAAGAAAACGAGGGTTGAATTCATGGGTCATTCCTAAAAGATCATGCACGACCAAAACCTGTCCATCTACACCATTTCCTGCTCCAATACCAATTATGGGAATAGAAACGCTTTCTGCTACTTCTTTGGCCAATTTTGCCGGAATTTTTTCAAGAACAATTCCAAAACAACCTAATTTCTCTAACATTTTGGCATCCTCTTTTAGTTTTTGAGCTTCTTGTTCCTCCTTGGCCCTTACGGTGTAGGTGCCAAATTTGTATATTGATTGAGGAGTAAGCCCCAAATGTCCCATGACGGGGATACCGGCTCCTATGATTCGTTTTACAGATTCCTTTATTTCACTGCCACCTTCTACTTTTACAGCATGTGCTCCGCTTTCTTTCATGATTCTGATAGCGGAACGCAGTGCTTCTTTAGAATCACTCTGATAGCTTCCAAAAGGAATATCAACAACTACCAAAGCTCTTTTTGCGGCTCTTACTACAGAACTAGCATGATAAATCATCTGGTCCAAAGTAATGGGCAAAGTGGTTTCATGCCCAGCTATTACATTACTAGCAGAATCACCTACCAAAATAACATCTACATTGGCAGCATCCACAATTTTTGCCATGGAATAATCATAGGAGGTGAGCATGGAAATTTTCTCACCGTTTTGTTTCATTTCGATCAGGGATTTTACTGTGACCCTTTTGTACTCTTTTTTGGCAACTGACATTTGGTTTGCTTTTGATGGCTAAATGTAAGCAGATTTGTTTAATTTGGGTTCTAATCAAAAAACTAGAAAAATGAAAAAATCAATCTTCTTGGTCATACTTATCACTTTTGTTAAAGTGAATGCGCAAGGTCCAAATGCTTCAGAATATGACAAACAAGCAGTTAAGGATGTTGTGGAAACTTTTTTTGATGGTTTTCATAAACAAGATTCCATGATTATCAAAAGTACACTGGCTAATGATGTTGTGCTTCAAACTACAGCAAGGAACAAGCAAGGAAAAACGCTGTTCAAGACAGAAAAAATTGAAAAACTGATAACATCCATAACCAGCATTCCTGATAGTATAAGTTTTGAAGAAAAATTGACCTCATTTTCAATCCAAGTGGATAGAACAATGGCCAACGCTTGGGTAGGTTATGAATTTTGGTTGAACGATAAGTTTAGTCATTGTGGCATAAACTCTTTTCAACTTATAAATTTTGATGGAGAATGGAAAATTATTTATTTAATTGACACAAGGGGTAAGGCAGGTTGTCTTGATGAATAAACATACCCAAAAATAACTTTTGTAGTGGGTTAGTGTTCTAGGGCTATTTCAAAAAAACATACATCTGCATTATGATAATGTGATGGTAGTTCCGATGTGTTTTTTAATTTTTTCATTCCCAAAAACTTAAAACCACTGCTTGTATAATGATTGATTAATCTCACATTATCACCGCATGTATCCATTCTTATGAAATGCTTTTTGTGTTCGTTGGCAAAGGCTTTAGACCAATCAACAATTTTCTGTACAAAGTTACTGCCTCTAAAATCGGGGTTTGTGGCTATCCTATGAATATATATTGAAGAATCATTCTCGCTGCCATCCCAAATTTGAGGATCACTGTGTGTTATTGCCCAAACACAGGCTATTTCATTTTCTATTTCTAATTTAAACTGTCTATTCTCAGTTATTTCCGTTGTGATAAGATCTTCATCGAATACTGGCCATAGATTTCTTGGGAATTTTAATCTTTGATAATCAGTTGCCAGTTTATAAAGCCTGAAAATTTCGGAAATATCTTCTTTATTACTGTTGGTAATGGTCATGACTTAAAATAGTAATGGATATGTACTGATACTTTTTAGGTCAAATTTAATCCGATAAAGTTTTAATATCATCAATTAACCGAAGGATTTCATCATTGTTGGTTCCATCATAAACTCCTCGTATTTGTTTGGTCTTGTCCACTAGTATAAAATTGGGGGTATGGATAAAATCCTGCAAACCGCCATCACCTTGGTCTACAACGGCAAAATAACTTTTACGGGCCAAATTGTATATGTGCTTTTTGTCGCCTGTTGTGATGTTCCATTTAGAATCGATGACCCCTTTGTTATTGGCATATTTTCTTAGAACAGGAACACTATCCATTTCTGGTGTAACAGACATGGATAAAAACATGACATCATCATTATTCAAGAAAACCTGTTGCAATTTTTCCATATTGTTTGACATAATGGGGCAGATACTTGGGCAGCGGGTAAAAAAGAAATCAGTTACATAAATCTTATTATCATAATCCTGCTGCGTAATAAGCTCTCCATTCTGGTTTGTCAATTTAAAGTCGGCTACGATATGATGATTTTCAACATTCTGCAGACTAACATCCACTAATTCTGGGTTGAAATCTTTAGGGCCAAAAACGGGCAATTCTGAATTTCCTTGAAAAATTAAATAAACAACAACCAAAACACCAATAGCAATAAAGGCCACTGGTAGTTTTGATTGTCCGAATTTTTTAAGCAATGTCATTTACTATAGGATTGACGTTTCAATTTCAATATCCGAATGCTCCCAGGCCTTATCAAATTCTTGTTTTATGGCCTCTGCTTCATCCACTTTTCCTTGAGCTTTCAAACTGTTGTGCAAACCCATTAATGACCATCCATTTTGTCTAAGCACATCCAAATCTTCTTTGTATATTTTTTCTGCCTCCTCATACTTTTTGGCGTTCATTAATATAGCTCCTAAGTTTTGCCTTGTTGGTATATGCCATGCCGCTGGTTCCGTGTAGGTAAGCCCATCTTCAAATTCTACAGCATTTTCAAGGTGTTTTATTGCTTTGGAAGTGTCACCGTTCAATGCAGCCAATTCCCCAGCTACAACTTCATACGCTATATTGGCGGAATGAATTGATGCATTGTTGGCGGTAGCTACCAAATCTGCCAATTCTGGATCATTTTTCAATGTTTCAATCGCATCCAATTCTTCTTGGGCTTCTTTACTGTTTCCTTTACGGATAAAGGCAATTCCTCTAGCGTAATGCCTTATCAAATTCAAATGTTTAATTTCTGGGTTAGGAGCAGGGATGGTCAAAATTTCATTCCATTTACCAAATCTAGTGTATGCCAACATTGGGGTAGCGGCAAAATCCTGTAGAAAAGGCATGGTTACAAATTCACCCACAGGTACTTTTTCTGCAGTTTTCTTGGCAGCATCAATAGCAATATCACTATCACCAAGTAAGCTAGCTGCTGACCATAGAAAATGAATGTTATGGGGGTAATACCCTAAAGGATATAATCCTTGCGAATAGCATTGCGAGATATAGTCCTCATCCGCCAGAATTGCTGCTTGATTGGCAGTTACTGCATCTAAATAACGCCCAACTCGAATATATATGTGTGACGGCATATGAACTATATGTCCTGCAGCGGGCATTAACCCTCCTAATTTGTCAGCACTTGCAACTGCTAAATCTGGTTTTGGGAGTTCAACCATATGAATATAATAGTGGTGCGCTCCGGGGTTATTTGGATTTATTTCCATGGCCTTCTCAAGTGCTGCTTTGGCCTCAGCTATATTTGGAGAAGGATTCCCATCAGCATCCCAATAATTCCAAGGAACTGTATTCATGACTGATGCTGCATAAAGAATTTGGACTTCGGCATCTTCTGGAAATTCTTTTAGCACTTTGGCCATAGCGTTCATGTATGCCATGTTAAGTTCAGCCACATCTTTGGTCAAATCTTCACTATATCTTGAGGTCAAAGCATTTATTAAAGCTTTTTCTTTGGGTGTGGCGCTAGTTATTAAATTTTTGGCCTTGGCCATAGCCTCATTCGTTTTTATTTTTCGATCATCCAGCGGGACAGGGTCATTTATATTTGGACCCAATGCATAAGCCTGACCCCAAAAGGTCATCGCGGATGTTGGATCTAAACGAGAGGCTTCCATAAATGATCTATGAGCTTCAGCATGGTTAAAAGCATATGTGAGTTTTAATCCTTGATTAAAGAATATTTGCGCACGTTCATTTTTGGTAGTGATTGTAAAACTCAAATCTCCCAAATTTTCAAAAAGAGGTGAAATTTGTTGCGTAGAGTCAACCACTTCAAGTAAATACTTGGTGGGTGTACATTTTATAAAACTAAAAGATGCTTTCTGATAGTTTTTAGGTGTTCCTGTAGAATTGTTCTTGGTTAAAAAATGAATCGATACTAATACTCCTAACACTGTTATGGCCAGGCCTAATTTTGTTTTCATGATGTTCTTATTATAATGTGTTCTTAATACTTTGGATTAAAATCAGCTTGCATATTGTTGGACAAATGCTTTTGCTTCTTTTATTTCAGGTCGTTCACTATTAGAACTTTTGGTGAGTTCAATAAGTTGATTAAAATAATATATTGCTTTTTCATTATTATCTGATTCTTTTGCTGCAATTGCAGCACCATAGACACCATTGAATCTATTAGGGTGTCCTTTTAAATTTACCTCATAAGCTTCTAGTGCTTCAACAGGTTTATTTAGGGCTAAGAGCATATCACCCAAAAGTTCATCAGCAGGTAGCACTTCGCCAGGAGTTACGGCATGTTTTGAGGTTTCACTTTCTAATTTAGCAGCTGTTTTCATTAAATTAAGTGCATCATCGTTATTGCCTTTTGCTAATTCAATCCATGCTTTGGCAGAATGTATTTGCACATTTACTTGACCGGCTTTGTACACCTCTTTTGAATCTAGAAGACTTTGATGTAATGTTTTTAAGGATACTAGTTCATTTTCTGCTGATTTTACATCCGAAGTATGGGAATAACCCAATGCTTTTCCAAAATGTAACATGGCTTTTTCCCAATGCAAATTCTCCCATGGAAAGTTAATCGTTGGTAATTCAAGTTTAGAGGCTTGATCCCAGTTTTTGTTCTCTAAAGCCATTCTAACGGGCATGGCAGCTAAAGCATAAGTAGCTGCAAAATGGTCTTTAGGGAAGACATTTTTAACAGCTTGCATTTCCTTTAATTGTTCGGCTGCTTTTTGATTGTCTCCCATCTGCAAATAGCCATAGACCAAATAATCCACAGCATGAATTTCCTGTGCCCAACTTGCAGTTGGATTAACACTTTCTGCATAGCATGTTGCAGAAGATGCAGAATTTATGTTGGTATTGATAGACTCATCCCAAAGGCCTAAACGTGTGAATATGTGTGAAGGCATATGCTGCGCATGTGCAGATGCAGGAGCAATTTCGGCATAACGCCTTGCTGTAACCAACGCCTTTGCTGCAAGTTCTGGATAATCGTAATTATGAATAATATAATGTGCAATACCTGGATGGTTGGGTTGTTCCACAAAGAGGTCTTCTAGGATTTTTCCTGATTTTTTCTGTCTGGAATAGGTTTTATCATTGGGGTCCGCAGCGGCACGGATAGCCAATGCATAGAAAACTGCAGCTTCGGTATCCCCTTCATGTTTATGGTACAGCTCTTCCATTTTCTTTTCATACATTCTCTGTCTAGTCAGTTTGTCAATATTTTCCCAATCTGTATAGAAGACGCTAATCGCATCCAAATAATCCTTTTCCAAATCGGATTTAGGTAGTTTGTTTGCCAATTTTATGAGTTTCTCACCTTTTTCTAAATAACTAAGATCAGATTGCATCCAAAGCGATTGAAAGATGCTCATTGAAACGCCCCAATATGCCATGGCACAATTTGGATCCATATCGATTACTTTCACAAATGCTTTTTCAGCTTCGGCATATTCAAAAGAATGTAACAATGACAATGCTAAATCAAACGTAGCTCTGGTCTCATAACTGCAGGATAATGAAAAATTTACTTCCCCAAAACTTTCTGTGCTGCATAATAGGAGTTCTCCTCTTTTAAGGTCGATGGAGGCTAATGCGAGGTTTTGTTTTTTGTTTTTACAGGCAAATAAACAGACCGTAAGAATTGTGCTTACTGCCAACCATACCTTTTTTGAATGTCTCATGAATTGAATAGAGTAAATAAAATGTTCCTTTTTGTTCTAGCGAGGGAATCAAATAATGCTTAATGTGTCAATATTACGGTGCTGTCTCGGGAGATGGAAATCACGGCGCCGTAGGTCTGAATGGATAATTGTAACCAATAGTTGGTTGCAAATCAGGGCGTAAGGTAACAAAAGTTATGGGATGTTAGCAATAAAGATGTTCTATATGCTTGTTCTTAATATATTTTGGTATGTTTTGCTGTATTACTTACCAGTAATCAATTTAAGATAGAGCTGCTCTACCTTATCTCTAGCCCATGGAGTTCTTCTCAAAAATTTAAGACTGGACTTTATTGAAGGGTCTTTTTTGAAACAATTGATATTAATTCTATTTGCCAACTCTTCCCATCCATAATGCTCCTCTAACAGCTCCAATATATCTACCAATTTTACACCATGTAATGGGTTGTTTGGTTGTTGATTGAAATTATTTTGATTTTCCATGCAGAGATTTAGATTAACAATCACTTAAGAACACCCCAACTGCCAATCCTCCTTCTGAAGTTTCCTTGTATTTGGAACTCATATCCTTTGCAGTTTCCCACATGGTATTGACTACTTTATCCAACGGTACTTTGGTTTCCTTTGGATTTGTATCCAGGGCCAATTCCGCGGCATTGATTGCTTTAATGGCTCCCATGGAATTTCGTTCAATACAAGGAACTTGTACCAATCCGCCAATAGGGTCACAGGTTAGCCCTAAATGATGTTCCATAGCAATTTCCGCTGCAACTAGGACCTGTTCTGGTGAACCACCCAGTAGTTCGGTTAATGCTCCAGCAGCCATTGCAGATGAAACACCTATCTCAGCTTGGCACCCACCCATAGCAGCGGATATCGTAGCACCTTTTTTAAAGATACTTCCTATTTCGCCCGCTACTAACAAGAATTTTTTGATGTGCTCAAAATCTGCTTTATGATTTTCAATGACCATATAATACATTAAAACTGCAGGAATAACCCCTGCGCTTCCATTGGTGGGTGCAGTAACCACCCTTCCTAAAGAGGCATTTACTTCATTGACACTAAGTGCAAAACAACTCACCCATTTAAGAATTTGTCTAAACTTAACCTCTGTTTTTCGGATAGTTTGCAACCATTCCTGAGGATTGGAGTAGGGGAATTCGCCTTTTAGTTTTTCATGCATTTCAAAGGCCCGCCTTCGGACATTTAGTCCACCTGGTAATATACCTTCAGTATGACAACCCAAATACATGCATTCCAGCATGGTATCCCAAATCCTCTGTAATTCTATATCAATTTCCGAATCTGTTCTAAGTGAAAGTTCATTTTCTAGAACAATGGCAGAAATAGACTTATTTTTTTCTTCGCAATAATGGAGTAGTTCAGTACCTGTTTTTATAGGGCAAGGAAAAGTTTTGAATACTGCCTTGTTTTCTTTGGAATGGAGGAGTTCTTCCTTCACTACAAATCCTCCACCAATAGAATAGTATGTTTCTAGTATAGAGCTGCCGGATGACAAAACTGCTTCAAACTGTATACCGTTTGAATGAAAGGGAAGAAACTCTTTTTTGAAAACAACATCTTCGGTAAAATCAAAAGGTATTTTTTTTATGCCACCAAAATGAAGTTGTTTTTCAGCCTTTAAATCAGAAATCACATTGTTTATGCTTTCAGTAGGTACGGTTTCGGGATTGCTCCCCAACAATCCCATGACTACGGCAATATCCGTGGCATGACCTTTACCGGTGAGGGACAGTGACCCATACAAGTAAACTTTGACATTAAGAACAGACTCAAAAATTTCTTGTTCCTTGAGTTCGCTGATCCAACGCTCTGCAGCTCTCCACGGGCCCAAAGTGTGTGAGCTTGAGGGACCTACGCCAATTTTAAGCATGTCAAAAACACTAATACATTCCATGGTTTGGGTATTATATGGGGCTAAAGATAAAGAGGCATTATGTAATTAATACTATCCTTCTGTTTTTTAAAAGATGACACCTTGTCATATTCTTTGACATGGCATAATCATTGACATTTTTAGAGCGAGACAAAAATGAATTTTCAATATATATAACTTTAGATACAATGAGCAAAATTATAGGTATAGACTTGGGTACAACAAACTCCTGCGTCTCTGTGATGGAAGGAAACGAGCCCGTAGTAATCCCAAATGCTGAGGGTAAGCGTACAACTCCCTCTGTAATTGCATTTGTGGAAGGCGGAGAGATAAAAGTGGGTGATCCTGCAAAAAGACAAGCAGTAACAAATCCTCACAACACGATTTATTCCATCAAAAGGTTTATGGGAAACAAATTCTCAGAATCTTCTAAAGAGGCAAAAAGAGTTCCTTATAAAGTAGTTAAAGGAGATAATGACACTCCAAGAGTAGATATTGATGGGCGCATGTACTCTCCTCAAGAATTGTCAGCAATGATTCTTCAGAAAATGAAGAAAACTGCTGAGGATTATTTGGGTCAAGATGTTACAAGAGCCGTTATTACAGTACCTGCTTACTTTAACGATTCGCAAAGACAAGCTACAAAAGAAGCTGGTGAAATAGCTGGTTTAACTGTAGAACGAATCATAAACGAACCTACTGCGGCTTCTTTGGCCTATGGTATGGACAAAAAAGACACAGACCAAAAAATAGTAGTGTTTGATTTTGGTGGTGGTACACATGATGTTTCCATTCTTGAATTAGGCGATGGCGTTTTTGAAGTATTGGCAACAGATGGAGATACGCACTTAGGTGGTGATGATGTTGATCAAAAAATTATTGACTGGTTGGCTGAAGAGTTTAAAAAAGACGAATCAATGGATTTGCGTGAAGATGCCATGGCATTGCAAAGACTAAGAGAGGCTGCTGAAAAAGCAAAAATTGAATTGTCTTCTTCTCCACAAACCGAAATAAACTTACCTTATGTTACGGCTACTGCTTCTGGCCCTAAGCACTTGGTAAGAACGCTATCACGCGCAAAATTTGAGCAGTTGATAGATGATTTGGTAAAAAGAACTATCGAACCTTGCCAGACAGCTTTAAAAGCTGCAGGGCTTTCAAAAAGTGATATTGATGAAATCATCTTAGTTGGTGGTTCTACACGTATCCCAGCGGTGCAAGAAGCTGTTGAGAAATTCTTTGGTAAAAAACCTTCAAAGGGAGTGAATCCTGATGAGGTGGTAGCCGTTGGTGCAGCAATACAGGGTGGAGTATTGACAGGGGATGTTAAAGATGTATTGTTATTGGATGTTACACCACTTTCTCTTGGTATTGAAACTATGGGTAGTGTTTTTACCAAATTGATTGAGTCTAATACCACAATTCCAACGAAGAAATCTCAGGTATTCTCTACTGCTGCGGATAATCAACCTTCAGTTGAAATCCATGTGCTGCAAGGAGAGCGCCCTATGGCTAAGGATAACAAAACCATTGGTAGATTCCATTTGGATGGTATTCCACCTGCACAAAGAGGTACTCCTCAGATTGAGGTAACCTTTGATATTGATGCAAACGGTATCATAAAGGTATCTGCAACTGATAAGGCTACGAACAAAACACAGGATATTCGTATTGAAGCTTCTTCTGGCTTGACCGAAGAAGAGATTCAAAAAATGAAAGCAGAAGCGGAAGCTAATGCTGAATCGGATAAAAAAGTGAAAGAAACTGCTGATAAGTTGAATGAAGCTGATGGAATGATTTTCCAAACAGAAAAGCAACTTAAAGAATTTGGTGATAAATTATCTGATGATAAGAAAAAACCAATTGAAGATGCTTTGGAAGAACTTAAAAAAGCCTATGAAACCAAAGATTTGGTAATCATTGAACCAGCTTTGGAAAAAATCAATGAAGCATGGAAAGTGGCTTCAGAGGAGATGTACAAAGCACAAGCTGACGCTGCGCAGTCCAATGGAGCTGAGGATGCAACTGCAGGTGATGCAGGAGCAAGTGATAGTGGTGCTGAAGGTGACAACGTAGAAGACGTAGACTTCGAAGAAGTCAAGTAAATTTTTAAAATAAAAAAAGCCCGCAATTTGCGGGCTTTTTTTATTTTAAAAGGATTGGCTACGCTGCGTTCAATTGACGTATTTCCATCTCTTGAAGCTTCTTCAAAGCTTCGGCTTTCGAGTTCACATTAAGTTTTACATAAATATTCTGAATGTGAAAATTCACTGCGCTTGGTGTTACGCAGAGCCTATCCGCAATCATTTTATACGTATATCCTTGAGTGAGGAGCTCAATAATTTGATTTTCCTTTTTTGAAAACCTCTCAAAAGTTTTGATCTGAAAAGAGTGGATGATTTTCCTGGCAATATCATGTTCCAAGACCACTCCATGATGATGTAACTCCTCTAAAGCATTAAAGAACCGGTTTTTGGTCAAAGGTTTGGTCAAAAAGCCGTCCGCTCCCTTTTTAAAAGCTTCTTTTATAATTTTGAAATCACATTTCTGACTTGTCATTAAGACTTTGGGAGCTTCACTTTGCTTGTTGAAATACGATATTCCATCAATTCCTGAGATTCCGGTCAGGTTAACTTCAGAAACAACAATATCGGGGTCAGTTTTTGCTGAACGGCACATAAATTTATTTACTGAGGTATATATTTCTACCAATTGATAGCGCGACTCATCGCTAAAGTAAAATCTATAAAGGGGGTGCAATTTTTCATCACTATCAATAATCGCGATTTTTAAAGGGTTAGTTTTCATGTTTACTAGATTTGGGTTATCTGATTTTGTCATTGTTTGTCTTCATTTTACCTTAATTTAAGGCAAGATGTATCCTGTCTGCCATATCCGAATAAGGGAATACATAGGAAAAGCGGTTGCGTTTCAGAATATTGATTTGGAACGCAATGATAAGCTTCACCAATGCCCTAGGTGGACATGCTGATAACAATCCTGTAAAGGATTAAATCAAAGTGGTGTAGAAAGAGTTTTTGGAGTGCTAAAAAAGAACCCTTATTTGGCCAGGGGGACTTAATGTAGCACTGAGAATTGTAGCTTTTTTCATAGGTATAAGATTTGGGATCTTGTATTATTTCAAAAATTAAATTAGGCTATTTTTTCTTTCAGAAGAACTTTTTGTGGCTTTTTTCGTTCAAATGCACTTTTCTATTTCTATTATAACAAATGAAATATGCGTAAAGAGAATCGATGTAAAACTTTAAAAATCAAATAGTCACCTAACCCTATATAACAAAATAGGATGCCCTATTGGAGCATCCTATTTTTAGTAAATCGGTCCGAATGAAATAATACAACCCGCTTCTATGATAAACTTCAGTTCCCCCTGTTTAGTTCATCATAGGTCAACTATAGCATCTCGATATTTGACAAAATCAGATTAACCCTGAGGTAATGAACCGATCTATTTTTTTTAATCTTCAAAGGAAGTGCTGGTGTACTCGTTTGAAGTTTCAGCATTTAGTGCTGTTTTAAGATTTTCATCACTATAAGCTACCATGGTATTATCCATAGATTGCCTTCTATAGGCGATGGTCACTTGTTCAATAGTGTGGTTTTCTCCTCTGTTGGATACCACATAGCTCTCTCCTTTTTCTAGATCAAGTTGTATGGCGTAATCATCTCTACTACTATTAATATGACTTCCAAGGTTTACAGAAGGAGTAAGGGTGTTGTATGATACTTGAGAAGCATAGAGGTCCAGACCTCCAAATCCATCTCGGCCTTCAGAGGCAAAGAACAAAAGGGTGCCATTGTATATATTGGGGTATAATTCATCTTCTTTGGTATTTACCTTTGGCCCAAGGTTTTTTGATACACCTAAACTTCCATCCGCCTTGATATCGGCTACATAGATATCATATTTTCCATAGCTACCTCTCATATTGGAGGCAAAGAAAAGACGTTTGCCATCTTCTGAAACAGTTGGGTGTTTGGCAGAAGCGTATTTTGGGCATACCTTTAACTTGGTAATGTTACTCCATTTACCATTTATTTTTTCAGCACGATAGATTTCGTGTATTTGCTCCTTTTTTGAAAACACTCCATATAATGGTTTTTGCTCACTGGATTGGCTGAAGTAAGCCGTTTTACCATCTTTGGTCATTGACTTGGAAGGAATATAACCTTCAAGTGTTGATAAATGACCATTACCGTTATTTATTTTGATGGCTTCTTTACTGGTTTCAAGTTTCATCGGATTTTGTGCTGTAATCTGATTCATGTGAAACAAACCGATAATTAATGTCAAACTGTAGGTTAATATGCGTGTCATGATTTTGGGATTTGGGGGTTAATACATGACAAAGTTGAGGAAAGATTTTTGAGGATTACTTATCAATTTTTCATAGGTTTTGAATTTTAACGATAAAAAAGTGTATTTTATCGAAAATATTTTAACAATTTAACATGTGTGTAAGCGCATTATGTTGATTAACGATGTTTTTTGCATTTTGACCGACATCATCTGCTGCTAAACCGCTCATGCCATGATAGTTTCAGTTGTGCTTTTAACTACAAACCCGCTTGATTGGGAACACAATTCCTTAAAATGGCTATGTTTTTCTTAGTAGTGGGTCTTGGAAGAATCGGATACCAATCTATTGATTTCCATAAGTTCATTGTTTGTTAAGTGGCGCCATTTACCCACAGGAACATCTAGGTCTACATTCATGATACGGACACGTTTTAACTTCTTGACACGGTAGTCCAAGTACTCGCACATTCTACGAATTTGCCTGTTTAAACCTTGTGTTAGTACAATTTTAAACTGATTTGAACTTAATTGTTCCACTTTGCATTTTCTGGTGACCGTATCTAAAATGGGTACTCCGTTTTGCATTTTCTTTATAAACTCTGAGGTAATAGGTTTGTTTACCGTAACCAAGTATTCCTTTTCATGATGGTTTCTTGCACGAAGAATTTTGTTCACTATGTCCCCATCGTTGGTCATAAAAATGAGACCTTCACTTGGTTTGTCTAATCTGCCAATAGGGAAAATTCGCTTTGGATAATTTATAAAATCAATGATGTTGTCTTTTTCAACTCTGGTGTCAGTTGTACAAACAATGCCAATGGGTTTATTGAAAGCTAGGTAAACAGGTTTTTCTTTGGGTTCAGAAATTAACTCTCCGTCAACTCTTACTTCATCTTTAGGGTTTACTTTGGTGCCCATTTCAGGCACTTTTCCATTTATGGTCACCCTACCTTGCTCTATAAGTTTATCTGCGGCACGTCTGGAGCAATAACCTACTTCACTTAGATATTTATTAATACGGGTTTCTTTCATTTCCATTTATTACCGGACTATTGCTGTTTTACATTGGAAAACAACTTAACCGTGTAATCCAACAAATCTATACCACCTGGTTTTCCGTGACCGGGAACTACATATTGTAGTTCAGGGAATCTGTTTTTTACATTTTGAACAGTAGTTGGCCATTCATTTACATTGGCCTCTTCAATATAGCCTTTACCAGCGTTTAGTCCTTTTACCAAGCATCCTCCAAAAAGTACTTTTTCTGTTGGCACATAGCCTACAATATTGTCTTTTGTATGGCCTTCACCCATAAATATAGTTACAACACTTTCGTCACCTACCTTAGTTATAAGTTCATTTTGAAAACTGTTTTGAGGAATTGCTGTACTATCCGCTTCTTTTGCAAATTCAATTGTCAATTGGTTTCCAAAAGATGGTATTTCTGCATCATGAAATGCATTTAGACCTCCAAGACAGTCATCATGAGAATGGGTTACTATTACCGCTTTAATGGTTACTTTGAAATTGCTTTTTAACTGCGCTATAAGTTCTTTTGAAACCAAGTCTGTTGTGGGAGTATCAAAAACTATAGCTTCAGAACCATTTTTATATACCAGTCCATTGCAAGGAACTTTTCCAAAACTCTCGGTCTTCAAATAGGATGTGTGTATGTAGGTGTTATCTGTTAGTTTTGTTATAATTAAACTATCAGATTTATAGATTTCCTTGGGCGCTGTATTGGCACACCCGAGAAGTATAAATAATACAATTATAGAAAGTAACTTGCACTTCATTTTTGATAAATAAGAATGATTTGCTAAAGATATTCAGAAATTTGTTCCCGTTAAAAGTAGTATGGGTTTCAACTGACTTTATTTTCAGTTTACTAATTCGTTTATATATGGTAATTACTGTTGTTTTAAGACTTTGCCACATTTTGTAGACCTGATATGATGAACTAGCTTATTTTAAGGTTTTTATTTTTGAGATTGTCTTCCAAAGTACTAGTCATTAACGCTTACTGATTTTATTTCCAGAAATAGCCTTTTGCCTTGAGCACTTAAAACGGTTGATGTCTGGGTTACGTTTTTTTAGGTGTTTTTGACTGACTCCACTATTTACGCGTTTTCGCCAACGTTTAAAACTGGAATTTTTAAGACTCTCCCGCATGAGTTTGATGACATCTTTTTCTTGAAGTCCAAATTGAAAAAGAATTGCTTCAAAAGGGGTGCGATCCTCCCACGCCATTTCTATTATACGATCTAACTCTCTTTCGGTGAACGATTCATTACTTGTCATCGAGAGATGTCACTTTTTCCCAGATCTGATCTGCATTTAAATAAAAACTTCCGAGAATATTAAAATTACATTGATTAGGCGCTATAAGAGATAAAAAAGATTCTGTATTATTTCTTTCATACAGATGGTAGACTTCCCCAATAATAGGTTCAAAACTAAATTTAGCACTGAAAATGAGTTGGTTATACTCAAATTCATGTATCATTTTTTCATACTCAGCCTTAAGCTCTAAATATTTGGTTTTAACCTTATGGTTAACTTTGTTGATGCTTCTATTTTTCCAGGCAATACTATCTGTCGCGGTAATGACGGGTGCACCAACATTTGTTGCATAAGGTTTTAAAGCAGCGTCGTATTTTTGACTCCCATGGTCAAATACCACGTTGTCTGGCTTTTTTTCATATCCCATTTAAGTTGATGATATTAGACCAGTTGATCAATTTGTTTCATTATTTCTTCTGCTTCAAATGTTTTCTGATCACTTAGTTTTCTATTTGATGTTGAGAATCCATGGGCTTCTCTTAAAAGTTTTGCGTACTGTTCTTGTAATTTTTCTTTTTCTGTTCTCTTTTTGAACAATCCGAACATATTTTCTGGGGGTTTTTGAAATTATTTCTAATCTGTTTCTTCTTCTTAAGATAAAACAAAGATACAAAATGTTTAACCATTTTTAATATTGGTTAAACATTTTATGTTTTTAGACTGTAAAGAGAAATTCTAGGAGATTTTTTTCTTCGAATAACTTGGCTTTTATTATTCTGTGCTTAGTTATGTAAGCTATAACTGATCTTGACGTTGTAATGAACTAGCTTATTTTGAGGTTTTTATTTTTGATATTATTTCCCCCTTTGATTTGCTTGGTTTGTCCATATCTTCAATAGCTAAATTAACCGCTGCTTTAATCAAATCCTTTACTTTTTCATTGCGGTAATTGCTTACGGCTTTTATGGGAATGTGTCTAATCAATTTCCCAGTACCTGTGAGCAGTTTGTGCTTATCTTCGATTATGGTTCCTTTGTTAAAACCTAAATTCAAGTGATTGGTATATATTGGTATCATGCAAAATGCATCCGACATTTTTTCGGAAATGGAAAATAAGGATGTTAGGGCATGCGTGTGATATAGCAATTCGTTGGCATCAGGGTAAACTTCAAGGATAAATACCCTTAAGTCTTTAAATAGCTCTATCAAATTGGGGTCTTTTAATTCTAAAAAATGGAGAAAGTCAGGATGTATAGCACTTGGTTCCTTCATCTTTTTTCTTTTTGATTATTTTTCAATAGTAATCATAGGTTTGGTGTACAACAAAATGGAATATACCATAATCAATCCCATTATGGAAAAAATCATATCGTATAGGTCATACACATTGTTACCACCTAAATTATGGATTTTGGGTAGCTTCAGCGTTTTTTGCAATTTGTGAAAGCACTTGGTTTTCAGATGTATCCGTGCGGCTTATATTAAAATTTGAAATTATTCTGAAAGGTTCAGTTGCCATGAAATACCATATTTGTCTTCACACCATCCAAATTTTTTACCAAAGCCATAATTCCCCGAACCGTAGTTATCAAGAGGAACCATAATTTGACCTCCATTTGAAGAAAGTTCTTCAAATAAAATTTGCATCTCGTTTTCTGAGTCACATTCAACGAACAGTGATACTCCTGGTGTAAATGACCAAGCGTGTTTAAAATTACTTTCGGAAACCCCGTACTCTGTACCATTTAATGTAAATATTCCATATTTGATAAGCTCTGGTGTTCCTCCAGCCTCTCCTTCCGAGTATTTTGATATGCTTTTGATTTCCGAATTCGGAAAGATCGAAGTGTAAAAATTCATCGCTTCTTCAGCCCTTCCGCATTGATCACCTACAAACGTTAGAAATGTTGTTGTCTGCATTTTCTTAATTTTAGTTCAAACCAATTTTTTTTAATCAAATAATTAACATACTTCTCGAAAGTTGCTATTACTGGTGAATTGCTGAATTGGCAATTGTTAAGCTCTTTTTTGCATCGAATTACTGCCGACGTGTTTGTATATGATTCGTTGCTTGGTTTAGCACATAGCTTTGCAAGTACACACCAAACTAAAAATCTGCGAAGATTTTCAGAAGTAGGCTTTTATCAGCAATTAATTTTATACAGTGTTGTAGCTTGTTTTTTCTATTTTATTCTTTCTTATTGATAATTTCAAAAATACAATACAAACTATGAGTAGTAAAATTATAGACAAAATAGAATCTTCTATACCAAAGTCACTTCCTATTAGTAAAATGGGTCCATCAAAATTAGAATTGATTATATGACCTTCTTCTGTTCCAGAGAGATTTGAACCATAAAAAGGTTGCGCAAAGTTCCATCCTAAATGAAACGCAAAAGGTAACCATAATCTTTTTGTATAGGTATACATTATACTATGTGCAAATCCAAAGCTTAATAATAGTAGAACAGACAATACTGTAACATTGTCATTCAACAAATGTGGCACTGTGAAAATTATAGATATTATTATCAAAGCCAAATAAGTTCCTAGCCATTTCTCAATAATTCTGTATATAATTAGCCTGAAAAAAACCTCTTCTATTAAAGCTGCGATTACTAGAAATGAAAATGGTGCTAGTAGATAAGAAAAGTCAGAAATACTGTCAACAGTATAGTAACCGAGTAGATAAAGAATTAATATAACCAACGATAAAACCAAAAAACCAAATAGAAAACCACCTAATAATTCTGTTTTTAAATTTGTTTTAGACAGCTCTTTGATTTCTCTTTTTTCATATATTTTGAAAAAATAAAAATAGCTTAATAATAAAACAACAACAGAAATGTAATTTATAATAGTATCTCCAATTGGCTTGCTGTCAATAAAGTTATGTATCAAAGGTTTTGTAACTAAATTTTGAATTCCGATAAGTACTCCAAGACAGGTTGTAATCCCAAAAACTATTTTGACAATAGGAAAGTGAATTATTTTTTTTAATGTAAGTTTCATCAATAAATTTTAGGTTTGTTTTAAATAAGCTCCAATGACCTTAATAAACGGTCGTCTTAATGCCGCTTATTTATTGTTATGGGCTTTTTGATTTGTATACCCAGGTCCTCTAACCACTTGTCCGGGCAATTCACCAGTATGTTCTCCACCTTTAAGTACTTGAGTTCCATTGACAAAAACATGTACCATACCTGTCGAGAACTGCAAAGGTTTTTCAAATGTCGCGTGATCTTGAATTTCATTTGGATTAAATATTGCCAAATCTGCATAGAAGCCTTCTTTTAGTGCTCCACGTTTTTTGATTTTCAAATTGGTGGCTGGGAGGGTAGTTAGTTTATAGATAGCCTCCTCCAAGGAAATCACTTTTTCATCTCTCACATATTTGCCAAGCAAACGGGCAAAATTGCCGTATGCACGAGGGTGTGTACTCGATTTAAGGAAAACACCTTCGGGAGCAGAAGATTCAGCATCTGAACCAAAGCTCATATAGGGTAACGCAATTTGCTTTTTTACATTTTCCTCTGACATCAAAAAATACACTGTTCCAACTCTACTACCATCTTGAATCACTAAATCCATCGCTGTTTCTTCTGGGGACAGGTTTCGCATTTTCGCTACTTCAGCTAAGGTCTTACCTGTGAGGTATTTCAAACTATCATTTTTAAATCCAATTAGCATTATTTTGTCCGCAGATTCTGCTGCCTGCATCAAGCTTTCCCATTCGTCAGTTGGAGTGGTCATTTCCTTTATAACTTGTTTGCGAATTACAGAGTCTTGTAACCGCTCTGCCCATTTATCATAACCTCCTTCTTGAACCCAAGGTGGCATGGAGGCATCTAAACCTGTAGCTCCGGCAATATATGTGTACATATCCGTAGTGATTTGCAAACCTGCTGACCTAGCTGAATCAATTTTTGCGACCACATCATCAAACTTGTCCCAATTGGCTCTTCCACTTTGTTTAAGATGGTAGACTTCTGCTCTAATATTAGCTTTATCAGCAATTTGTATCAATTCGTCCAAACTCTCTAATATTTTTCCGCCTTCGCTTCTCATATGTGATATGTACATCCCATCATATTCAGCTGCCACTTTGCAGATTTCAATTAATTCTTCGGTACTGGAATAGAATGCAGGAGCATAAATTAGCGATGAGCCAATACCCAAGGCTCCTTCCTCCATAGCTTGCTTTACCATCAACCGCATGGAATCAAGCTCTACATCTGAAGGTGGTCGGTCTTCAAATCCAATGGCATGGATCCGAAGCGTTGTAGCACCTACGAATGAAGCCACATTGGGGGAGATACCTTTTTCAACCAGAAAATCCAGATATTGTGCCAGTGTCGTCCATTTGATATCGTATTTGATGTCGCCTTGTCTTTCCTGTTCTTCTTTTTTCATTTTTTCGTTCCATGGCCCCATTGACCACCCTTCTCCGAAAACTTCCAATGTCACACCTTGTCTGATATCACTTTGAGAGGTACCATCTTCTATCAAAGCGTCTACGGACCAGCTGAGCATATTTATAAAACCAGGAGCTACCACCAGACGTGAAGCATCGATTTCTAACTCGCTTTTTGCTCCTTGTAGATTGCCTATAGCTGCAATAGTATCCGCTCTTATGCCAATATCACCTGTATAGGATGCATTACCGGAACCATCAACAATTTGACCGTTTTTGATAAGTACATCATAGGATTCGGTAGAAGAGCATCCATATAAAATGGAGACACCTAGTAAGATTTGAAAAAGTGGTTTCATATTGTTCAGTTTAATTGACCATAACAACCCGCTAAACGCAGTTCGATGATTTCTACGGAAATATAATAAAATCATACAACAATGAAACCAGAATTTGGACTACCTAAAAATCTGGTCTTATTGTTCATCAAGAAGGCCGCGTTAGCGGTCGTACCTTGTTGATTTAGTTTGATATCGGGTAAAATAAAAAAGCCCGTAAACATAATGTTTACGGGCTTCTGGTGGAATTTGGCAATTTCCAAGCGGAGAAAGAGGGATTCGAACCCCCGGAGGTGTGACCCTCAACAGTTTTCAAGACTGCCGCATTCGACCACTCTGCCATTTCTCCTAATGCGGGTGCAAATATACTAACCTTTTTTATTTCTTTATAGCCTCTTCACTTTATTTTTTTTAAGCCGAAAGATTCCGATTTAAGCTACTATTTTTGCGCCCATGGATCAATGGTACCATTATGCACTTTTAATTGTTGTGGGTTTTGCGGTTGGTTTTATCAATACCATTGCAGGGGGAGGTTCTTTACTTTCTTTACCAACATTAATTTTCCTTGGACTACCACCTAGCGTGGCCAATGGCACCAATAGAGTAGCTATTGTTATACAGACCGCCATGGCAACCGCGGGTTTTAAAAGTAAGGGAGTGTCTACATATCCTTTTAATATCTATTTGGGTATTTCGGCTTTTTTAGGGTCTATTATCGGAGCAAAGATTGCAGTTGATATTGATGGCGAAGCATTTAACAGGATTCTTGCCATTGTAATGATGACCGTGGTATTGATTATCATTTTTAAACCTAAAATGAAGCTCATTGAAATGCAAGAACGCCTTACTGGAAAATATTTATGGCTCAGTATTGTGGTATTTTTCTTTTTTGGTATTTATGGCGGGTTTATTAATGCAGGTTTGGGGTTTTTGATGATTTTGTTTATGCATTTTGTCAATAGGATGAATTTGGTGCGAGTGAATGCAACAAAAGTGGTCGTGGTCTTTATCTATATGTTGTCCGCTTTAGCTGTATTTGCTTTTAATGATAAGGTAAATTGGAAACTTGGGTTTATTTTGGCCATTGGAAATGGAACAGGTGCTTGGGTGGCCAGTAGATTCTCGGTTAAAAAAGGAGATGGATTTATCAAGACATTTTTGGTGGTCATGGTGGTTGCCATGGCAATTAAATTGTGGTTCTTTACATAAACTATTTGTCGTTTCCGTAACGACGAAAATTTTAAATTAAAATTATATGCCAGGTTTTGAACTTTTTGGAGATAACGAACGGAAACAAGTACAGGATGTGCTTGATTCTGGAGTGTTGATGCGCTATGGATTCGATGGGAACCGACAAGGGCATTGGAAAGCAAAAGAATTGGAAGCCGCATTAGCGGAAAGAATGCAAACAAAGCATGTTCACTTATTAAGTAGCGGTACAGCTGCCCTAACAGTAGCATTGGCAAGCGCAGGAATTGGAGCAGGGGACGAGGTAATTATGCCCACATTTACTTTTGTGGCCAGTTTTGAATCTATTTTAGCCATAGGAGCAGTCCCAATTCTTGTTGATGTTGATGATACGCTTACTCTTAACCCCAAAATGGTAGAAGAAGCAATTACAGAACGTACCAAAGTTGTAATGCCTGTGCACATGTGTGGATCTATGGCAGATTTAGCGGCATTAAAATCTACCTGTACAAAACACGGCTTGCTATTATTGGAAGATGCATGTCAGGCTATTGGTGGCAGTTACCAAGGAAAACCTTTGGGAAGCATAGGTGACTTAGGTTGTTTTTCTTTTGATTATGTAAAGACGATTACTTGTGGGGAAGGAGGGGCTTTAATTACGAATAATGAATTGTACTATGAAAATGCCCATAAATATTCAGATCATGGGCACGACCATTTGGGTAGCGATAGGGGAGCGGAGCAACATCCATTTTTAGGATACAATTTTAGAATTTCAGAATTGAATGCTGCAGTGGGTTTAGCACAAGTTCAAAGATTGAATGAGTTTTTAGAAATTCAAAAACGGAACTATACTATTTTAAGAGAGGTATTATCCAGTATTCCAGAAGTTACCTTTAGAAGAGTGCCAGAAGGCGGAGTGGAGAACTATTCGTTTCTGAATTTTTTCTTACCTACCGAGGAAATCACCAGAAAGGTATATGAAAACTTAGGTGCATCTGGTGTTGATGCCTGTTTTTATTGGTATGATAACAATTGGCACTATTACCGAAAATGGGAGCATTTGACCAATCTAAAATCCTTGGGAAAACTACCTCAAGAAGTTGTAGATGCTCTTCCGGATTATACAAATGCTGACTTTTCAAGTTCAGACCATTGGATAGGTAGAACTATTTCATGCTTAGTTAAGCTAGGCTGGACGGAAGATGAAGTGCATCAACGAGCAGAAAGAATGGCAGGTGTCATTAAAGAGGTTGTTTAGTAATTTACGTAATCAACAATCTCTAAACCATAGCCAATCATACCTACACGGCGGGTTTTTCCTGAATTGGTGAGTAATCTAATTTTTGAGATATTCAAATCGTGCAGAATTTGAGCACCAATACCAAAATCTTTGGTGTCCATATCAATTTTAGGCGCTTTTGTTACGCCATCAGGAGACTGTATTTTTTTAAACTCCGCCAGACGACCCAATATATTCATATTTTGGTTCCCTTGATTAATGAAAATCATCGCACTTTTTTCCTCCCCATTCAACGCATCAAACATTTTGCTTAACGCTTCATCAGGGTTATTGGTCAAAGTGCCTAGAATATCATTATTGACCAAAGTAGAATTTATACGGGTCAAAATAGGCTCGCCACTTTTCCAAGTACCACGTACCAAGGCAATATGGACTTGGTCATTGGTGGTTTGCTTATAGGCGCGTAGACGAAAATCTCCAAAGCGTGTTTTTATATCAAAAGCTTCCTTGCGCTCTATAAGACTGTCGTGCTCCATCCGGTAAGCAATTAAATCTTCAATAGAAACAATCTTAAGGTCAAACTTTTTGGCAACTTTAATAAGTTCTGGTAAGCGAGCCATGCTACCATCTTCGTTCATGATTTCAACAATCACCCCAGCTGGTTTAAGATCTGCCAATCTGGCAAAGTCAATTGCTGCTTCAGTGTGTCCAGTTCTTCTCAGTACACCACCTTCTTTTGCAATCAATGGGAAAATATGCCCCGGTCTAGCCAGTTCATGTGGTTTAGTACTTTTTTCTGTAAGTGCTATGACTGTTTTGGCTCGGTCTGCTGCTGAAATACCCGTGGTAACCCCATTACCACGAAGGTCAACAGAAACGGTAAAAGCGGTTTCTAAAGGATCGGAGTTATGGGTAACCATTTTATGGAGTCCTAATTCTTCACACCTTCCTTCTGTAAGTGGAGTGCAGATGAGGCCTCGCCCATGCTTGGCCATAAAGTTTATGGTCTCCGGGGTAACCATTTCTGCTGCGGCCAAAAAATCCCCTTCATTTTCTCTGTTCTCATCATCTACAACGATAATGACCTTGCCCTGTCTAATGTCTTCAATAGCATCCTCAATGGCATTGAGTTCTACTTTCTTTTCTTTGGTAACCATTATTCTTTAGAAGCTTTTTCTTTCTTTTTGAACAGGTTTTTTATCCCGTCCACAATATGCCCAAATCCTATTAGACCTTTATCTGCAGTGGCTCTTCTGGTTAAAGAGATTCCAAGTGGAAGCATGATCAATGTTGGGAGCCATGCCCCTAAAATGTTGCTGATGTTTCCTTCCTTGGCATAATTGCTAGCAAATACCCCAATAAAATAGTAGGTCAAAAATAACATAATAGCAACAACCATAGGTAAGCCCAGTCCCCCTTTTCTGATAATGGCCCCTAAAGGTGCTCCCACAAAGAAAAGGATGATACATGAAAAAGCAAGTGCGTATTTCTTATGTAAGGACAATATATGGCTGTTATAGAATTTGAATCTTTTCTGTAATTCTTCCTTTTTGGTGACTACAGTGGTCAGAATGCTTGATACCGTAGTTTTTGCATTGTTTACTACCTGTAAATGCTGCCATTCGGGAAGGCTAGTCAATAGTTCATCAACTGTTTTAATAGTATCGTTGGCAATCTTTTTGTTTTTTATGGTATCATTTACCGCTGAACTTATGAGTTGTGCTTTAATAAGTGTACTATCCTTTACTTTGGTTTCAGGGAACGCTCCCATACGGTTGACAATGTTTTTAGAAAAAGCTTCAACTTTTTCTAAATTGTTTTTACCTAAAGAGTCGATATCTTTGATTAAACGGCCAACGTTTTTCATCTTATCCGTGGTAATATTTCTGTCTTCTTCTAAATCTTGATTATTTAGTTCCGAAATATCTATGTTGATGGTATATGTCTCAAACTTGGACTTGGCAAACGGATGTTTTTTTCTGTCTTTGCTGCCTTTGGGCTTTAGTTCTTCATAATAATGACCGTCCTTTAGAACCAGTTGTATAATATTGGATTCTTCACTACTGATTAATTCACCCTCCTTAGCCTTTATGACCGTGTTGTTTACGCTTTGCTTTGTTTTTTTATGGATGATTACATTATCTAAAAAACGGTCCTGTTCCCCATACTTTTTATCCACTTTTATATTCATTCCCTCACCAGTACCTTCAAAATCGCTAAAAATTCCCTCGGTAATGGCCGCAGCTGGTTTTACCTTGGCAATATTTCGTCTAAGGTTGAACATTTTTTGTTCAGATTTTGGAATAACCGTATTGGCAAAAAAGAAGGTGACCCCACCCAACAGGATAACATATACGATAAGACTTCGCATACCTCTTTGCAGCGATATCCCAGAAGCTTTCATGGCCGCAAATTCATAATTCTCTGCAAAGGTGCCAAACGTAAGAATTGAAGCCAATAATACGGTTAATGGCAATACTTTATCTACCAGTGTAGGGATAAAGTAGAAAATAAATTTACCAATAATGACAATGCCCAGACCTTTACCCGCTAAATCATCTATAAAGAGCCAGATTCCCTGAAAGATGAAAATAACGATCAGGATAAAGAAAGCGCTAAAGAAATTATAGAGAAATCGAGTTAAAATATACTGGTCTAGTATTTTCAATGCCTTAGTTTCTTATGATATAGTAACCTTTGTCTTCGTATTTTTTCTCGTTAAAGGTAAACAGGGTATTTGAAAGTGACTGATTTGTTTTGAAAGAATTAACGGTGATGGATGTTTTGGTGCTGTTTTCACCAGTTTGAATAAGCTTATAGATGTGTTTGGTCTGAATATCCACTCCTAACAGGATAGATTTAATCTCAGTATTTGAGTCAATTGGGGTTAATTTCACATATTGAATTTTTCGACCTCCCACATTTTGAAGGATGTCCCATTCATAATTATGTCCGGTTCTATAAAAGGTCAGCATTTTTGACGGGGTAACAATGTTGTTGTCCTCGTTAATATCTTCAACGGTTACTTCCTCATTTTCAGGAACAATGGTGTATACTTTTCTCCCATCATTTAACTGCTGCGCGCCTAAATAATCAAGTATATATTTATCACCGCTTATAGTAACATTTCCATTGGTTTCTTGTTTAAGGTTTGCTTCGGTATTTTCTAAGGTAGACTTAAAATCAATGTAGATATTTTCATAGCTCATTACCTTGGTATAAACATCATCTAGCAGTGTTTTTGCTTTGGAGGAATTTTGTCCATAAGAAAAGATGCCAAGAGTCATGATTCCTATAAAAAGAAGTTGTTTTTTAAACATGGTTTACTTTTTTTCGTTTTGTAAAAGTTGTTCTAAAGAATAAATGTCTGGGACCAACACTTGCCTTGCTTTACTACCTTCAAAAGGTCCTACGATTCCGGCTGCTTCCAGTTGGTCAATAATTCTGCCAGCTCTATTATATCCTAATTTTAATTTTCGTTGAATAAGAGAGGCGGAACCCTGTTGTGCTGTTACAATAACTTCAGCAGCATCCCGGAACATAGCATCTCTATCCGAGATATCATAATCAATCCCCGTGCCAGAATCCTCACCTACATATTCCGGAAGTAAATGTGCATCTGGATAAGCGCGTTGAGAGCCTATGTATTCCGTAATCTTGCTAACTTCAGGAGTATCTACAAAAGCACATTGCAATCGGGTAACATCATTACCTTGGGTGAATAACATATCTCCACGACCTATAAGTTGATCTGCTCCTTGAGCGTCTAGAATAGTTCTGGAATCTATTTTTGAAGTAACCCTAAATGCAATCCTAGCGGGGAAGTTAGCTTTTATGATACCTGTTATCACATTTACCGAAGGTCTTTGCGTTGCTATTATTAAATGAATACCTATTGCTCTGGCCAATTGTGCCAATCTGGCAATAGGGGTCTCCACTTCTTTACCTGCGGTCATTATCAAATCCGCAAATTCATCAATCACCAAAACAATGTACGGAAGGAACTTATGCCCATCATTAGGGTTTAATTTTCTTGATTTGAACTTTACATTATATTCCTTAATGTTACGGACCATTGCCAATTTGAGCAATTCGTACCTGTTATCCATTTCTATACAAAGGGAATTTAAGGTATTGATTACTTTATTATTGTCCGTTATAATGGCTTCTTCAGAATCTGGAAGTTTTGCCAAGAAATGACGTTCAATTTTATTATAAAGTGTTAATTCCACTTTTTTAGGATCTACAAGAATAAACTTGACTTCCGCAGGATGTTTTTTGTAGAGTAAAGAGGTGATAACGGCATTCAATCCAACAGATTTTCCTTGACCAGTAGCACCCGCCATAAGCATGTGGGGCATTTTGGCCAAATCAACCACAAAAGTTTCATTGCTAATGGTTTTTCCAAAGGCAATGGGAAGTTCCATTTCTGCCTTTTGAAATTTGTTTGAAGCAATCACCGATCGCATGGAAACGGTTGTCGCGTTCTTATTGGGAACTTCAATACCAATAGTGCCTTTACCAGGAATAGGTGCTATGATCCTAATACCTAATGCAGCTAATGAAAGGGCAATATCGTCTTCAAGGTTTTTAATCTTGGATATTCTAACACCAGCTTCTGGAACTATCTCATAAAGCGTAACCGTTGGGCCAATTGTCGCTTTTATTTGGGCAATACCAATTTTATAATTCTTTAGGGTACTAACAATCCTATTTTTATTCTCCTCAAGCTCTTCTTGGTTAATGGTAATACCACCTGATGCTCCATGAGGGTCTAGAAGATCTAAGGGAGGGAATTTGTAATTTCCCAATTCCAGCTTTGGGTCAAATTCACCATAATCTTTGACCAATTTCTCAGCCTTGATATCTTTCTCTTCCTTTTCTTCGGTGACTTTTTCAACTTTCAAGGCTATGCCTAAATCATCTTCTTCTGGAAGATTGACATCTAAGCCAGCTTCATTTTTTATGGGTGGAATATCTTTTTTGTGAGTGTAGGTGTCTACAACAACAGGAGTATCGGTATCCATACTTAATTCGATACTTCCTTCATCTGAAATCAGTGTTTTTGTTTTCGGGCTCCTCTTTTTAAGATCAGATTTTAGGTTTTGCCTTTGGGAACGAAAGAAGTTGGCAATGCCTTCTGGAGAGAAGTTGAACAATTGCACTAAGATTATAATCAAAACAAATAAAAGCAATAGGAACACTCCTATTTTTCCGGTATAGTCTTGAAGGAAATCATTCATTTCATAGCCGATCAGACCACCTAGAAGGGGTAGTTCAACAGCAAAAAAACCAAGTGCTACTGAAATCCAAATAATTCCAATCAAGCCCCATATCCATTTACCTATTAGTCCTTTACTATCAAGTCCAAGAAAAAGATATAATCCTGTAATTGCCAGTAATAAGGGGAAAGCAAATGAGGCAAGGCCAAAACCTTTGTACATAAAAAAATGACTTATGCCTGCACCAAATTTATTTAGTAAGTTACTTGCCTGAGCGTTTCTATCCTTAAACTCAGAAAGCATACTCTGGTCTTCTTGCCAGGTAAAATAGAAAGACATGAAGGAAAAAAACAAAGCTATGCTGAGGACAATCAAAAGACTTCCCAGAATAATTTTATTTTGCTTCGAGAGTTTTAATGAAAAACCTTTTTTGGCGGATGTAGGTTTGGATTTTGTCCTCTTTTTTGCCATTAATCTTTTTAATATGGGGGCTAATTTACAAATTTACGATGCTAAAGACGTTCCTAGATGTTACTTAAACCAATTTTGGCACATAAATTAGAAGTCCAACAATGCCAGCCAAAATGGATACAATCATAACGGCACCAGCGGAGACATCCTTTATAAAGCCAATTTTAGGGTCTTTTTCTGGTTGAACAAAATCAGATAATTTCTCAACGGCGGTGTTTAGCCCCTCTATCCCCATGACCATGCCAATGGCGATCAACTGAATCATCCATTCAGTGTTTGAAATATTAAAATAGAAACCTGCGCCCGTTACGACCAACGCAATTACAAACTGAATCTTAATACTGGACTCAGTGCGTAAAAGCAAGAACATGCCCTTCATGGCATACCCTACACCTTTTATTCTATTTTTTAGAAAAGACTCCTTAGGCATTCATAAGTGCTTCTAAAGCAGCCTTGTAGTTTGGTTCGTCCGCCGTTTCAGCTACTTGTTCTGTATGTACAATTTTTCCGTTCTGGTCTATTACAACAATGCATCTGGAGAGAAGTGTAGCAAATGCACTATCGGCGAAGGCAACACCATATTCCTTTCCAAAGCTTCCCGTTTTATAATCAGAAAGCATGTCAACATTTTCAATTCCTTCGGCTCCACAAAAACGAGCTTGGGCAAAGGGTAAATCTTTAGATATGCATAAAACTGTTGTGTTTTCAAGTTTTGCAGCTTCTTCGTTAAATTGACGAACTGATTTTGCACAGGTACCCGTGTCCACACTTGGAAAAATATTCAATACAAGTTTGTGTCCAGTGTAATCTGATAGAGAAACCTCGGATAGGTCAGATTTTGTAAGCTTAAAGCTAGGTGCATTTGTATTTATTGATGGAAGTTCACCGACCGTATTAGCTGGGGCTCCTCCTAATGTTATTGACGCCATTTTATAGAAATTTTTGTTGGTGTGAAGGTAAAAATATAAACGCTTATTAGCGTGATTATGACAAAATATTTAACCAGAATAAAATACTATACTATGCATTTTCTGGGATTACCAGCTGCTTTATTTTTATTTTGAATGCCGCGAAAATCATGGTCATAAAAGGGCTTAACCAATTAAATATTGCGTAGACTGCATATTCGCCAACACCAACACCTAAAACACCACTATGGTAAGCCCCACAAGTGTTCCAAGGTATCAAAACAGAGGTGACAGTCCCTGTATCTTCTAAAGTACGACTTAAATTTTCGGGAGCAAGACCTCTATCTTTGTATGCTTTCGCAAACATTTTACCAGGTACAACAAGGGCCAAATATTGATCCGATGCGGTTCCATTTAAGACAATACAACTAATACCTGTACTTGCAAATAAACCTGTTGTCGATTTAACCATATTCAACAAAGATTTGGTAATTCTAGACAAGGCACCGATACCGTCCATAATACCACCAAACACCATAGCACAAACAATTAGCCAAATAGTGCCTAACATTCCAGACATACCACCAGATGAAAATAATTTACTCAAAGCAGGGTCATCTGTGGCAATATTGGTATCCACAGTGATTGCGTTTAAGATGCCCTTATAACCAGATTCAAAATTTAGGCTTGTTCCTCCGCCTATGCTAGTCACAATTTCAGGTTGAAAAATCAAAGCGAATACTCCTCCCAAAAGCGTTCCTATCAATAAAGCCAATAGTGGGGGGGCTTTTTTTACAATTAAAAAGATAACAACTAAAGGGACAATGAAAAGCCATCCATTAATATTGAAAGTGGAGGCTATATTTTTTAGAATGGCATCCGTGTCTGTAACTCCTGAAGAGTCTATTGTGAATCCTAGAATTATAAAAACCAAAAAGGTAATGCTAATGGTAGGAATCGTGGTCCAGGTCATATAGCGAATATGGGAGAACAAATCTCCCCCTGCCATCGCTGGTGCTAGATTAGTGGTATCACTTAAAGGTGACATTTTATCTCCAAAATAGGCTCCTGAAAGCACAGCACCTGCTGTCATTCCTAAAGAAATACCTAATGCTTCTCCAATGCCTATTAAGGCAATACCAACAGTCGCAGAAGTTGTCCAGCTACTTCCCGTTGCAATAGAAATGATTGCACAAATGATAACACATGCTGCTAGAAAAATAGTGGGATTTAGTATTTGCAAACCATAATAAATCATCGCCGGAATAATACCACTTACCAACCAAGTTCCAGAAAGTGCGCCCACCATTAATAAAATGAGCAACGCTCCAGTAGTGGATTTTACATTTTCGGCCACTTCAGATATCATTTGTTTATAGGAGACCTTGTTGAAGAAACCAACAATGGCAGCAACGGCGCCACCCAATAACAAAATAAACTGGTTGGAGCCACTAAGTGCATCATCACCAAAAACATACACATTGTAAGCCAACATGCCTACCAATGCAAAAACGGGAATTAGGGCTTCCCAAATATTCAGTTCTCTATTTTCAATGATTTTTTCGTCTTCGCGATATTTGGCTTTTTTCTTCTTTTCAGACATTAATTGGAGTTTGGTAGAAGGTAATATTACGATTTTGAAGCTTGTTCTCCAAACTGATAGTTTTCACCTTTCTAAACCAGAACGGCTTTTCTTGGTAGGATATCCAATTTCTCCATGCAAGAGCGCATTGTTAAATATGTTTTATGAATATCATTGTCCAAACCTATAGAAAAGCGGATAAGTCCTTGGGACAATCCTAGTTCTTCTTGTTCTTCCAAGGGAATTTCTGAAGAGGTAGATGTACCCGGAGCACTAAATAATGTTTTATAAAAACCAAGACTTACCGCCAAGTAACCCAATTTCTCTTTTTGCATTAATTCCATTAGAGCGTTAGCGTTTTCCAAAGAACCAACATCCAAAGTCATTAACCCTCCAAAACCATATTCAGTGTTCATCTGTTGTTTCATGGTCTCATGTCCTGGATGGCTTTCTAGACCTGGATACACAACTTTTAAACCATCTTTTTCAAAGGCTGTTGCCAAGTAATGCGCATTTTCACTGTGCTTTTTAATACGGACATGCAGGGTTCGCATGTTTTTTAATATCGAAGCAGCCCTAAGACTGTCCAATGTGCTACCTAATAGCATTCCAGCACCATCATTCACATCTTTTAAGCTAAGACAGAAATCTGCAGAGGCGCAAACCGCGCCGGCCACGCAATCACTACTTCCGTTTATAAATTTGGTAAGACTATGTATAACAATGTCGGCTCCGAGTTTGGCTGCGTTTATATTTAATGGTGAAAAGGTATTGTCTACAACCAATGGAATCCCGTGCTTTTTTGCCAATCTAGAAAGCGATTGGATATCCGCTACCTCAAGCAAAGGATTACTCACTGCTTCACAATAAATCATTTTTGTTTTTGGGGTGATGGACTGCTCAACAATTTCCAAATTGGTAATATCAATGAAAGAAGTGGAGATATTGAATTTCTTCAAAAAGTTTTTAAGAAATGCATACGTACCTCCATAAATGGTTCGGCTACATACAATATGCTCGTTGGCGTCACACAATTGCATTATTACGGAACTAATGGCACTCATTCCACTTGCACATACATTTGCAGATTCTGTTCCTTCCAGTTGCGCTAAGGCCTCACCAAGATATAGATTGGACGGAGAGGAGTGTCTGCTGTATAGGTAACAGCCTTCCGTGTTGCCCTCAAAAGTATCGAACATTGTTTTTGCCGAGAGAAAGGTATAAGTTGATGAATCTGATATTGAGGGGTTAACGCCTCCGAACTCACCAAAATATTGTAAGTCCTGAATGTTTTCTGATGCTTTATAGTCCATTTGAATACTTTTTTAGTAAAAATACCTGTATGATGAACTAAAGTCAATAATAATAATTAAATATAGACTTTAAATTTAAAATATTTATTATTTTAGTTTTTTATTCTATTTTTGATAAAATAACAGGGTTTTAACCGAAAAATAATCAGAATGGAACTGGATGAAAAGGATAGACAACTAGTGAAATTGCTCCAAGAGGACTGTAAAAAAACTACAAAGGAGTATGCGGACAGTTTGCAATTATCCAAAACAGCAGTTTATGAGCGAATACGGAGACTTGAACGCA
The DNA here is from genome assembly GCF_947499585.1 of uncultured Allomuricauda sp. Lineage (GTDB taxonomy): Bacteria > Bacteroidota > Bacteroidia > Flavobacteriales > Flavobacteriaceae > Flagellimonas. The sequence continues at coordinate 897,748 of NZ_CANMOO010000001.1, forward strand.
CCGGGGTAATTACCAATTACGTGGCCCTGGTCAATAAAGAAAAGGTGCAACGTGACTTCACTGTGTTGTGCCACATTAAATTGGTGCAACATACCAAAGAAAATGTACTTCGTTTTGAACGTGAAATCCTAAAACTGGAAGAAGTATCAGAATGTTTTCATGTAAGTGGTGATTATGACTACATTTTAAAAGTGAATGTAAAGAACATGAAAAATTACAGGGAGTTTATGGTTACAAAACTAACAGCCATAAACAATATAGGGAGCACTCAAAGTTCATTCTCTATCAAAGAAGTGAAGAACAGTACTTCAGTTTATATTTAAGAAAGTTTAACGTAAAGCAGTGTTAAAAGAACAGTTTCATTGGGATGATATTCCTAATTTCTGATTAAATCAAGAAACAAACAACAATCAAAAAACACCTTTTTTACAAATGAATTCCCGTACGCGAGTTTTTCTCACGGTGCTGGCAACAATCATTGGCGGACTGTCATTGACGCTTTACACCACAATTTCAGAAGATATTTTATTTGATAATTTAAGTTTTTGTACCTCTTCATCACAAGACCTAGTTCTTGGTAGCATGTCACTTTTTACATCTGCTATTTTAGCAGGATTTATTGCAACTTTAATAGTAGTAAAAGACAATTTTTTACCCCATTTTTTCATTTCAATGTTCATTATTGGTAAAATGTCTTTTGCCGCAATATGCGGTCAATGGCATGGTCCTTTATGGTTTGAGACTGGAATGAACCTATCTCTTATTGGTGGTGTTTGGTTAGGCAGATATGGCGCTATCAAGTTCCCTTTGGCTCCTTTTTAATTTAGGTTAAAGTGTTTTAAGGTGAGAAAGCATTTTGCTTCTCAAGCTACCGTTGGGCATTTTACCCAAACCTGCTCCCATATTGTCAATCATGTGGTGTGGTTTGGATGTGCCTGGAATTACACAGCTTACATTTTCGTTGGACAAAATGAATTTTAAAAAGTATTGTCCCCAGCTATTAATGTCTTGTTCTTTTGCCCATTGCGGGATTTCCTTTCCTCTTACCAATCTAAACAACGAACCACTTTCATAAGGTTGATTTATGATTGTTGCTGTGTTGTATTTTCTAGCAGTTTCAAATAATGATTCCTCCGCATGCCTTGACCGGATGGAGTAATTAAATTGAACAAAATCAGGTCTTTCAGATTTAATTATTTCTTCTAAGGAACTATGAGATGAATCCACATAATGGGTAATGCCCCAATAGCGTATCTTTTGTTGTTCTTTCCAGTCTTTTAGTGTTTTAACATGGGTTTTCCAGTCTGTTAGATTATGAATCTGAATCAAATCCATTTTTGCTTGCCGCATTTTTTGCATAGATGCTTCCATTTGACGAATTCCCGCTTGTTTGCCCGATGTCCAAACCTTGGTGGCATAAAACAGCTTGTTTTTAAAATCCAGCTTACTTGTTAAATCACCGACCACTTTTTCAGAACTACCATACATGGGTGAAGAATCAATAACGGTACCTCCTAAACGGTACATTTCCAGTAATACCTGACTTAAAATTTCACGTTGTTCAAGAGCATTTCCAACATCAAAAGTTTGCCATGTACCAAGCCCTACAACTGGCAATGCTTCTCCAGTCGATGGTATAATTCTGGAAATTACTTTCTCATTTGTATTCAAGGGGTTTGTAAATGATTGGAATGAAAGTCCAATTCCTGCCAACAATGATATTTTTAGAGCTTCCCGACGATTGTACATTGTTTTCATATCTTGTTGTTTAAAGTTAATACTTTCTCTTTTTTTAGTTGTTGTTTTCCAAGTTGATATCCAATAAAGCTCCATAAGAAGGAAACAGGTATAGCAAAGAATGCAATAGCACCCAATCCCCAACCAATAGCGACAAATCCGGCAAAAACCCATCCGACAAATGCATCTCCTCCACGATAGATTGCAGTATCTATAAAATTTTTAGCTTTGTATTTATCCTCAAAAGAAGAAACGGTAAATAGGATTTCCTTGCTTGGACGCAATAACATAAAATTTCCAGCTCTGTGCACAACCATCAACATCGCAATAATGCTTAAAGAAGGATTTAGCCCTAGGACAATCAATCCGATCCCCATGATAAAAGGAATCGAAGCTAGAACCATGGACAATCCAGACTTTTTTATAATACTTCCGGTAAAAAACAATTGACCAATAATGGCTATTGTGTTTACCCTAAAGTCAATACTTGAAAAATAACGTATCCGCTCCGTGCTCTTGGTCAGCACTTCTTCTACAATATGCGCTTGTTCAAAATAAAGAACGGTAGAAATAGAGGTATAGAGCAGAACAAAGGCAACAATACCTATTAGGTATGGTGATTTAATTATATTTTGAATTCCCTCAAAAAGCCTTGTGACGTTTACAGTATTGGTTTTGATTACTTTGTTAAAATGCTGTTTCTTACCTGACAGTTTCAGAATGCCAAGAATGCATAAAAGAGCAACCAACAAAAAGAAAGCAGCAACTACTAAAAGCATACTTATAGCATATCTTGAGCTTAGGTGATTTGCTATTATCGGCCCCGTTAGTGCTCCCAAACTTCCTCCGGAAGCAATTATTCCAAAAAAGCGTTTAGATGACTTACTTGAAAATACATCGGCCATAAAACTCCAGAACAAGGAAACCACAAATAAGTTGAAAACACTTAACCAGATAAAAAATGAAATGGCAACTATTCTTGAAACACCAAAAATTTCAAAAAGCAGATAAAATAGTAAGATGTTGCCAATGAAGAAAGAGTAAGAAAAAAGAAGCACTCTTTTGATTGAATTTCTAGATACCAAAAGACTAAATAAAGGAACAATGCAGAGCATGGCAACGAAAGTTCCAGTAAACAGCCACTGCATGTTTATGGCGCCATTCACAATGCCCATTTCATCTCGTAAGGGTCTTAAGATAAAGTAGGAACACAGCAAGCAGAAAAAATACAGAAAAGAACAACCAATAAGGCTTAACTCTTTATTGTTGTATTGGTTTAATGGTTGAAATATAGAAGTATTTAAATACTGTTTCATAGAAGCCTAAAACCCATTTTATTCGAAACCGAATATGGGAATTAGTGCTTTCTAATCCTTTTTGATTAGTGAATACGTCTGATGGATTTATAAAAGGCTAAACGGATATGTTGCTCTTCTGAAACTTTGTAGGAGTTGAGCCGGTAAATTTTTTAAAGGCTGTATTAAAAGATGACAATGTGTTGAATCCACAATCATAGGCAATGCTTGCAATTTTGGTATTTCTGTATTTTGGATGGAGCAGGCACTTTTTTGCCTCTTCAATCCTATATCCATTCAAAAAATCAGGGAAGCTTTTTCCAATGGTATTGTTCACAATATGCGAAACAAGGTAAGCGGGTAATTTTACCTGCTTTGCAACCTTGTTCAAAGTGCAATTTGGATCTAGATATAGTTTTTCATCTTGCATTATGGATTGAAGCTGTTTTGCGCTATGAAAAAGTTCTTTCTCCGTGAGCCTTATGTTTTGATGCTTCCTTGAAGTTTCATGCTTTAAGAGCGAAGGATTCTTGAACACTAGAAACGCCATAAAGTAGATAAATGGGAGGTAGGTTACTGGCCCAAGCAAATATGGCGTAAGCCCTAGAATATAGTTGGAGAAATACAAAAATTGCAACAAAGCGGTTCCAAGGACTAAGGTTGTTATCCAGATAACAGAAGTTCTATCTATTGGTGATTGATGCTTTTTGGATAAAAACCGGACAGCCAAAAGAGTAACTGCCAAACCACTGTATGTTACTTGATGAAAAAGCAGGAAGGAATAGCCGCCAGAATTCCAAAAGCCGTTTAGCGAAAGAGAGGTGATGAAAAATAATAAAATGGAGCTGGGCACAAAATGTAAAAGACTTTGTGATGTCCATTTTTTTGGAAATAGAAAATACAAAGTGTAAAGAAACAGGGCTGGCCCTGAAATTGAATGTGCTATAAAACCAAAATCGATAAACCATAAGGGGATAGAATCCAAATAAACCCAAAGAATAGATTTGGTGAGGCGCAGTGTTACGGAGACAAAAAACAGGCAAAGTAAAAGGTTCCTAAAGTCTTTTTTTCGTTCGGAGAAACTGTAAAATGCCATTAAAAAGCTTTGGGTAGCCCCAATACCTGCTATAAATACTTCTATTTCTTTATTTAATCGTATAGTTCGCATAAACTAAATATAACCAGAAGTTGTAAAAATGTTAAGAAAAATAAGATAAGCTTAACAGCTAATGCCAGTTGTGATAAAATTGATGCAAAATCAAATCTCAAAAGAACAAAGCCTTTTCAGATAAACATTGTTATTTTTGTATTGATTATCGAACTAAATAATATCCCTAAGAAATAGATATGAATCAATATGATGTAGCCGTTATTGGCTCTGGACCTGGAGGCTATGTAGCGGCAATTCGCTGCGCGCAATTAGGAATGAAAACTGCAATTATTGAAAAGTATAGCACATTGGGTGGTACCTGTCTAAATGTGGGCTGTATCCCTTCCAAGGCCCTTTTAGACTCTTCGCATCATTATGAAGATGCCATAAAACATTTTGAAGAGCATGGAATTGACATTCCAGGCGAGATCAAAGTGAATTTAAAACAGATGATTGCCAGAAAGCAGGGTGTTGTGGATCAAACCACTAAAGGCATTCAATTTTTGATGGATAAAAACAAAATTGATGTTTACGAAGGTGTTGGTAGTTTTAAAGATGCTACACATATCAATGTGGATATGACAGATGGAAAGAAAGAAACTTTAGAAGCAAAACATAGCATTATTGCGACTGGTTCCAAACCATCAACACTTCCATTTATTACAATTGACAAGGAACGTGTTATAACATCTACTGAGGCTTTAGAGCTAAAAGAAATTCCCAAGCATATGATTGTGATTGGAGGAGGAGTGATTGGATTGGAATTGGGTCAGGTATATAAACGCCTTGGTTCAGAAGTTACCGTTGTAGAATTCATGGACCGGATTATTCCGGGAATGGACGGAGGACTTTCCAAAGAATTGATGAGGGCGATGAAAAAGCAGAAAGTGAAGTTTAGCCTATCACATAAAGTGAAATCTGTAGAACGTAATGGCGACGAAGTTGTAGTAAAAGCAGATGATAAAAAAGGGCAAGAAGTAACGTTTACAGGGGACTACTGTTTGGTTTCTGTAGGGCGAAGACCTTATACAGATGGATTGAATGCTGAAGCAGCTGGAGTAAAACTGGATGATAGGGGCAGAGTAGAGGTCAATGACCATTTACAAACCAATGTTTCCAATATTTATGCTATTGGAGATGTAGTACGAGGAGCTATGTTGGCTCATAAAGCGGAAGAAGAAGGATCTATGGTTGCAGAGCTGATAGCAGGACAAAAGCCTCATATCGACTACAACTTAATTCCAGGGGTCGTATACACGTGGCCAGAAGTTGCTGCTGTGGGCAAAACCGAGGAAGAATTAAAGGAGGCTGGAATTGAATATAAAGTTGGGCAATTCCCTATGCGAGCACTAGGGCGTGCAAGGGCCAGTATGGATATTGACGGCTTTGTAAAAATACTTGCAGATAAAACTACAGATGAGGTTTTAGGAGTTCATATGATTGGTGCACGTTGCGCTGATTTAATTACAGAAGGGGTGACCGCAATGGAATTTAGAGCATCGGCTGAAGATATAGCTCGTATGAGCCATGCGCACCCTACCTATGCGGAAGCTGTTAAAGAAGCGGCCTTGGCCGCAACTGAAGATAGGGCGCTTCATATTTAGGAAAAACAATGAGCCCTGACTATCGAAATAGCCAGGGCTCTCCTCCTCCTCATAGCAACCCTACTTTATTAATATCACATTTGGGAAAGCGGCCTTATAGCCAAACCAAAAAGCATTATGGGATGGTAATCGTTCCATAAGTTGTTCACGTGGACCAATCAATTCATTTTCTGCGATTTCCCACTTATTTCCATTCATATCTGTAACAGTGCTTTCTCCATCATAATGAGTAAATGTTTTTCCTTTCGTTTTGTAGACGCGGTGCGCTCCAGTTTTATCTGTAAATACTGTAAAATGGATACTACCGATTTTACCAGCGTAAATGACATTCTTTTTTAAGAATTTACTGCTGATGGCCATATTATCTTTAGTTTCTTCAGGTAACCGTATGGCTAGAATTTCATCTTTGTTTTTTAATCTACGATCTAGCTTAGGAACTGTAAACATTAATTTATCTGTTGAAAAATAATCTTTGTAAGCAACTCCCTCACCATAATCCCTTTGGTGCCCAGTATTCAAAGACAGCACTTGGGTGTCTGGATGTCTTTTCTTCCATTCGCTCCAAGTAGTGGTAACTACACTTAAGTAATCAAGTTTTATTCCTTTTCCTACCAAAGGCCCTATAACAGGCTCTCCTTCCAAAGTACTCCAAAGAGATTGCGTGGCCTTGTCATACATAAGCTTGTTGGAGCGATACAGAAACCCACTGGTACCTATGCTATGGTTAATTCTATTATGCTCAGTTTTGTACAGAATTACGGTCCCGCACAAGGTGCAGTACACCCCAGCAACGGGAACCCCGCCAACATCATCAACAAACATTTCATGCCAAGCTAAAATTTGTTTTGGGTATGCTCTGGCATCTCCATTTACCTCTATTCCAAAGACGGTGGCATTGTCATCTAAATAATTAGCTTCTATGGGAGCTATCATTTTTGGATTGCGTAATGGGGGAATGCCATCTTGAAATACGCCGCCCCAGCGTACTTCATCCAATCTAATTAGGGATTGATCACTTCTATCTAAGAAGTACTTTCTGAATTTAGGATCTATAAATTGATGAAGCTCTGCTTTAAAATGATAATAGGCATCAGAATATGTTGCTTCCTTATTCCAAAGCCATTGAAACCATTTGTCATAATCGAAACCAAATTGCTTGTTGGTTTTTTTTTCCAATAGCCTAAGTAGCTTATTGGAATGTGCCGGAGACTTTGAAAAATATAAAGATTCCAAGAGCATAATTTCATAACTTTCTTTCCAATTTTCGTCAATGAAATTGATTGCCTTAACGGTTACCCGAGAGTCATTTTCATTTAACAGATCTAAGAAATAAGCTGAAATCTCTTTTTCATTAACTGAAGGTTCTTTTTCAACAGCAACAGCTCTGTGATTCCCAAAGTGATATATGAAAGAAATAAAAAGGTAAATAGAGAAAAGCACCAAGCTTTTTACCTTATATGCAGCAAACATAATACAAGATTTACACTAGTTATGTCGGTATAAAAACCTATAAATCTTGCATTTAACTATTTTTTGTGAAAAACTGAAGAACCAGTTAGTTTTTAACCAACCCCAAAATTCTAAGTAGAAAAAGTCTTGCCTTATGGAATGCTTCTTTTCGTATTGGTTTACTTGCTTTGTAGATGCCAATACTTTGATTTTTCACATAGTCTATTCCCCAGGCAATGTTGCCCTTGATTTCAGATTCATGTTTGCCATATTTCAAAGCCAAAAATGTACAGGCAAACATGAACGCCAATGCACCCGCAATTACTACGGGGGGAATTAAAATGTGATTGAAAAATCTATACAATCCCAAACCCGTAAAACTTCCATAAAGAATAACAAAATGGATTACATATATAGAGAGGGTACTTGCACCAATACTCAATACTGTTTTGTTGGTCATAAACTTGCGAAGCAACATAAAAATTGCAAAGACTACGAACACATCACCTAATCTAATAAAGAGGTAATTGTTAAAGAAGATATCTGCAAAAAGCTGTATGCCTGTTATTCTGTGTGTGTATAAAAAGACATCCGAAGAAGCAAAAATCAATAAAGACCCTAAAATTAGCGCAGAGCTTATGGCGACTTCATATAGGTGCTTATAGTCTTTGAAACGGTTAAATAGAACAGAAATAAATCCTCCTATGGTGGCATATCCCAACCACGGAATTATTGTGAACACAGAACCATTTGCTTTGGTAAAGTAGTTTGCAATGGCATTGGGTAAAAATGAAAACGTCCATTGTTTAAACAACGGTTCAAATAAGAACAGCACAATAGTAATTCCTAAGAGTAGCGTTGGAAAGAGATGTTTTTTTCTTTTAATAGTAAAAAGATAAACCCCAATAAGTGTTAATATGGAAAGGCCAATACAATGCAGGACATCTACTAGATAAAACGAATCATAAATTTCACCGGTTAAGATTCCAAAAAGGTTCATTCGCAACAAATAACCAATCAATAACAATTGCAATCCACGACGGATGCCTTTTTTTACTCTTGGGTTTTCAAACCCTTTTTGAGGAACCTTTATGAGCAGATATGTGAAAATAAAACCAGAAACGGTAAAGAAAACGGGAGCTGTAATGCCTCTAAAGTACTGCCAGACACTGAAAACCATGTTTTCTCTATCTCTAAAGACGGGGTCTAAAAGACCATCTATGAAATGACCTTGGAGCATCATTAGGATTGCCCATGCACGCATGGCATCAATAAAGAACAATCTGTTGGTCTTGGTATTCATTTACAAACAATTATCCTATATACTTGCTTAACAGCTAGTTTGGATGTTTCGCGAAGCGAAATTAGACAAAATACTCGCATGTATAATACAATTGGGGTATTTTAGCGAAACAATCAAAGTTTTTTCAATATGGCTGCAATTTTGTCACTGGCAGGTAGCAATTCTTCAACTTCCATTAATTATAGATTAGTACAACACACAACTTCTTCAATAGAAGGACATGAGATTCAATTGCTGAATATGGCAAGATATCCTTTTCCAATGTACAGTGAAGATGAGGAAAAGCAAAAAGGATATTCCAATTCTTTAATTGAATTGAAGAACGATATTCAAAGAGTTGATGCCATTATACTTTCGGTAAATGAACATAATAGTAATCCCTCTGCCTATTTTAAAAATTTAATTGACTGGTTGTCAAGACTAGAGCGTAAGTTTTTACAAGATAAAAAAGTGTTTTTGATGTCAACTTCTGGTGGTAAACGAGGAGGGGTTGGTTCCTTGCAAGTAATCGAAAATGTGTTGCCGAGATTTGGAGCTGAGATTATTTCAACATTTTCATTGCCATCTTTCCACGAGAATTTTGGGATAGATGGAATAACGAGCGATAGTTTGAAAATAGAACATCAGAAGGCCTTAAATACTTTTCTAGAAACTCTAAAGTAAAAACCTATTGCGCAAGCATCTTTCTTTCTCAATTTCCTCTCCTTCAATACTTAAGGATAACTTACTGGAATGGTCGAAAACATATGACAAGGTTGCGTGGTTGGACAGCAATGAACATGTTGACAATTACGGTTCGTACGATGCGATTTTAGCAATTTCAAGACAGACCGATAGGTTCGCCAAAATTATTAAAAGCACCGATGAAGCACATGAATTTATCGGTAAAAAACAGGATTGGCTATTTGGTTATTTCTCCTATGATTTAAAAAATGAACTGGAAGATTTAGTTTCCAACAACTTTGATGGCCTTGGTTTCCCTGAAATTCATTTTTTCCAACCTTCAAAAATCATTCAGGTTAAAGGAAATAAAATCAACTTTTTATATTTAGAAGATTGCGCGGGTGAAATAGAAAATGACTACTCCCAAATAGAAAAGTTAATGCACTCTGAGAGTGAAAAAGGAGATCCTTCACAATCTGTCCACATAAAAATGCGTATTCATAAGGATGCCTATTTTGAAAAGGCAAATAAGTTTTTGGAACATATATATCGAGGAGATATTTATGAAGCCAATTTTTGTCAGGAGTTTTATGCAGAAAACACATGTATTAATCCTTTGACCACCTACAAAAATTTAAACGCTATTTCCAAACCTCCCTTTGCCACTTTTTTTAGAGACGATGAAAATTATTTGTTGTGTGCTTCTCCAGAGCGTTATCTTAAAAAGTTGGATGAAACCATTATTTCGCAACCCATTAAAGGGACCGCCCAAAGGGGAACAAATAAGACGGAAGACGAACAATTTAGAATACTGCTTGGGAATGATGAAAAGGAACGTGCTGAAAACATTATGATTACGGACTTAGTCCGTAATGATTTATCTAAGAGCGCATTAAAAGGAAGTGTGCAGGTGAAAGAATTATGTGAAGTGCATACATTTAAGCAAGTGCATCAAATGATTTCTACGGTTGTTTCAACAGTGCCAAAAGATAAAAATCCGTTTGAACTTATTAAGGAAACCTTCCCAATGGGGAGCATGACGGGAGCTCCAAAAATTTCTGCAATGAAAATCATTGAAGAGTTAGAAGAAACAAAACGAGGGCTGTATAGTGGTGCAGTTGGGTATTTTGAACCTAATGGAAATTTTGATTTTAATGTGGTCATTCGTAGTATTCTTTATAATGCCAAATTAAAATACGTTTCCTTCTCCGTGGGAAGTGCCATTACTGCCAAATCAGATCCTGAAAAGGAATACCAGGAATGTCTTCTTAAAGCGAAAGCTATGAGAAGCGTTTTGGAGCAGAGCTGATGTTTATTGTTAATTTTGCACTATGCTAGCACAATTCTTGAGCAATATTGATTCTAACTTTACTTTCTTAAAAGGAAAGCGATTGTTGCTGGCGTGCAGTGGGGGAGTAGACAGCGTAGTACTTACGCATTTGTGTGTTGGTGCTAATTTGGATATCACCCTGGCACATTGCAATTTTAATTTGAGGGGAAAGGAAAGTGATGATGATGCATTGTTTGTTAAAGATTTAGCGAATCAACTTGAAATAGATTTTAAGACAAAATCTTTTGATACCAAAAAATATGCTCAAACCTATAAGGGATCTATTCAAATGTTGGCGAGAGAACTTAGGTACCGGTGGTTTGATGAAATTATGGATACCGAAGGTTTTGATTATGTCATGACCGCCCATCATGCTGATGATAGCGTCGAAACTTTTTTAATCAATCTTTCAAGGGGTACAGGAATTGACGGGCTTTCAGGGATTCCAATCAAGAATAGAAGGGTAGTGCGACCACTTTTGAGCTTTTCAAGAAAGGCCATTTTAGATTATGCAAATGCGGAACACATTGATTGGAGAGAAGATAGCAGCAATGCGGAGAGCAAATACCTTCGCAATAAAATCCGTCAAGAAATTGTTCCAAGACTAAAAGAGCTTCATCCAACTTTTTTGGAAAACTTTAAAGGGACACAAACCCATCTGCTTCAAACGAGTGTTATAATTCAAAACCATATTGATAAACTTAAGGACAGTCTGTTTGAAAAAGGAGAAGGACATTTCAAAATAAATATAGATAGCCTGACAAAATTAGAACCCATTGATGCGTATTTATATCGACTCTTTAATGAATATGGATTTACGGAATGGGAGGATGTAAATGGACTTTTAAATAGTATGAGCGGTAAAGAGGTGCAATCTAATACTCACAGATTAGTGAAGGATAGAGAGTACTTACTTCTTTCTAAAAAAGAAGACAAAAACAATGAAATTTTTGTTGTTTCTGAAGGCGCTGGAAGTATTGATTTTCCTGTTCAGCTGAAGATTGAAGAAGTAAAGACCCTTGAGGAAACGGCTAAAAATGTGGTTTTTTTGGATAAGGAAAAGTTAAACTATCCGTTAATGTTAAGGAATTGGGAAAAAGGCGACTATTTTTATCCTTTTGGGATGAAAGGAAAAAAGAAGCTTTCTAAATTCTTTAAAGATGAGAAAGTGGATGTTCTTTCAAAAGAAAAGCAATGGCTTTTGTGCTCAGACAATAATATTGTTTGGGTAATTGGAAGAAGGCCAGATGAACGCTACAAGGTTGATGATTCAACTAGAAATATTTTAAAAATTACATTTTCTGTATGAGGTATTTGTTTCTATTCTTAGGTTTCTTTTATGCTTTTTCTACTGTTCAAGGGCAATCTGAGGACAATCCTGCCCTGTGGTCCCATGAGGTTAAAAAAATATCAGATACTGAATACGAACTTGTCTTTAAAGGGAAAATTCAGGAAGGTTGGCATGTATATTCTCAATACACAGCGGAAGGAGGTTCCCTTCCAAGCGAATTCACTTTTGAAAATGCAGGAGAGGAATATGAGTTGGTTGGAGAAACAAAAGAGAGTGAGACCATAACAGAATACAGCGATGTCTTTGAAGTTGACGAGACTTTTTTCAAGAAGGAAGCAATATTTACACAAAAAATAAAATTGTTGAAACCCGAAATCACCCAGATTTCGGTCAACTTGTTTTATCAAATATGTAAAGAAGTATGCATTCCAAAAGATGAGCTGTTTCAAATCTCACTAAATGGGGATGTTTTTGTAAACGAGAATAAGCAGGTAGATGAGCACAGTGCGTTACTTAGCTCGTCTTTAAAGTTGGATTTAAAGAACAAAGAACTTCTAAACCAGGGAGATTTTGAGAATTTGAAGGGGGTATCCAATCTTTGGATGATTTTTGGCCTTGGTTTTTTGGGAGGACTTATTGCATTGTTGACACCATGTGTTTTCCCTATGATTCCATTAACGGTCTCTTTCTTTACCAAACAGACCCAACAAAAGTCTAAAGGAATAGGAAATGCCATATTGTATGGTTTCTTTATTGTACTGATTTACTTTTTGCTGAGTTTACCTTTTCATTTGTTTGATTCAGTTGACTCTCAAATCTTGAATACTATAGCGACCAACATTTGGTTAAATGTGCTCTTCTTTGTCATATTTGTGTTTTTTGCCTTTTCCTTTTTTGGGTATTATGAATTGACCTTACCAAGCTCTTGGGCAAATAAAATGGATGCAGCTTCTTCTAAAGTAGGAGGAGGGCTGGGCATATTCTTTATGGCTTTAACTCTTGCAATCGTTTCTTTTTCATGTACGGGACCTATTTTAGGAGGACTTTTAGGTAGTACCACTCTGGCTGAGGGTGATGTAGCTACAAACCTTTCTGCTGGCATGGTAGGTTTTGGTTTGGCTTTAGCATTGCCATTTGCATTGTTTGCTTTATTTCCTGCTTGGTTAAATTCCTTGCCCAAATCTGGAGGATGGATGACCACTGTAAAGGTTGTTTTAGGGTTTTTGGAATTGGCACTTGCATTTAAATTCCTTTCAAATGCAGATTTGGTTGGAAACTGGGGCATTTTCAAAAGAGAAATATTTTTGGGTGTTTGGATTGTGTTGTTTGTTTTGTTGACATTGTACCTTTTCGGAATCTTCAAGTTTCCACATGATGGTCCAAAACAAAAACTTTCGCTCACTCGAAAATTCGTGGGATTAGTAACTATTGCTTTTTCAGGGTATCTGATAATGGGTTTACTCAATATTACAAACTTGAAATTGCTTAGTGGGTTTCCTCCCCCTGATTTTTACAGTATAATAGAAACAGAAAGTGATTGTCCATTAGGTTTGGATTGTTTCAAAGACTTTGAAGAAGGAGTAGCCTATGCGCAAGAGGTGAACAAACCTATTCTTTTGGATTTTACAGGTTGGGCCTGTGTCAATTGCAGGAAAATGGAAGAAAATGTTTGGAGTGATTCCAAAATATATCCAATGCTAAAAAATGAATATGTTCTCATTTCATTATATGTTGATGATAGAAAAGAACTCCCGGATAGCGAAAAATTTGATTTTAAGTACGATTCGGGTAGAATAAAAGCCATTGAGACCGTAGGACAAAAATGGGGTACTTTTCAAACCATAAACTTTAATGCTGCTTCCCAGCCATATTACGTGTTGCTATCTCCAAATCTTGAAATATTAAATGATGCGGTACAATATGTAGACAAGGACGTTTATGAAATGTGGCTCAGATCTGGTCTGGAAAAGTATCAGCTATCCATGAATAAATAACACCTACATTCTTCCCATTATTTTACCCTTTTTGGAAAAAAGTTTAACTTAGTTCAACTAATTAACTTAACCAAGCACCCCCGTGAAGAAGTTAAAAAGAGTACTTAGAGTACTTGTTCCTATATTACTTGCTGTAATCATTAGTGCCTTTTTATTCATAAACAGCCTTAAGCCCGATTATGATGGAGAAAAAGTATTGCCTGGGTTAGAAAGTGAGGTAACTGTTTTTTATGACACTTATGGAATTCCCCATATTTATGCTGATAATGAAAATGATGCTTTTCGTGCTTTAGGATATGCTCATGCACAAGATCGTCTTTGGCAAATGGAATTGCTTAGGAGAGTTGCTAAAGGTGGACTTTCTGAAGTTTTCGGAAAGGATTTGTTAGAAACGGATAGATTTTTCCTTTCTCTGGGAATAAGCGATTATACAACCCAAACAGTTTCCAGGTTAGACATGGATAGTGATATGGTGATTCTTTCAAATGCATATTTGGATGGGATAAATGAGTTTATTAAAGAAGGCCCTACACCTATAGAATTTTACCTTACAGGATTGGAAAAAACACCCTTCTCTCTTGAGGATATCTATAATGCAACGGGTTACATGGCCTTTAGTTTTGCCATGGCCCATAAAACAGATCCCTTGTTGACCAATATTCGAAATCAGTTTGGTGATGACTATGTTAAGGATTTAGCCATAGATTCGGATACTTCAACGGTTTGGATCAATAATTATAAAAGACCAGATTTAGATTCCATTGATATAAATATTATAGGTGGTATTACTCGCGCTTTGAAAAAATTGCCCATACCTCAATTTATTGGGAGCAATAGTTGGGTCTTGGCACCTGAGAAGACTAAAAATGGAAAAGTTATACTGGCAAACGACCCCCATGTTGGTTTTGCCCAGCCCTCTGTTTGGTACGAAGCTCATATGAGTACCCCTAAATATGAAAAATACGGGTACCACTTTGCAGGCATACCGTTTCCTGTATTGGCCCATGACAGAAATTTAGCCTTTGGCCTAACAATGTTTGAAAATGATGATATTGATTTTTACTTTGAAGAAACTCATCCAACTGATAGCACAAAGTATAAAACCGAAACAGGGTGGGAAGAGTATGAGGTTGTAAGTAAGAACATTAAGGTTAAAGATAGTGGTGACATCACTTTTACTTATAAGAAGACAAGGCACGGTCCTATATTGAACAATATTGCAAAACAAATCAAAGGAGAACGTCCAATTGCTATGTCATGGATTTATACCCAGGTGGAGAACCAGGTAATAGATGGACTGTATGGTATGGGTCATGCCGAAAACATAGATGAATTTGAAGCAGAATTACCCAAAGTACACGCACCGGGCTTAAATGTAATGTATGGTGATGCTGCCGGGAATGTTGCATGGTGGGCCACCGCCAAGTTGTATCAAATGCCAGATAGCATATCCACCAAATTTGTCCTTGATGGAACAACAGGGAAAGAAGAGCGTTTGGATTATCTTGATTTTTCAAAGAATCCAAGTGCGGTAAATCCACCTTGGAATTATGTGTATTCGGCCAATAACCAGCCAGATTCTATTTCTGGAAGGTTGTACCCAGGGTATTATTTGCCAGAAAATAGAGCTAGAAGAATCGTACAGTTGCTGGATTCAAAAAGTGATTGGGACAAAGAATCCACATCAGAAATGATACTCGATGTCACTTCAACCGTGAACCCAGCTTTGGTTACAGAGTTGATAAAACTTCTAGATGTCACCAACTTATCCGAAGAGCAATTGGTGCAAGTGGATGCACTCAAAAATTGGAATGGGGAGTATACGCTTGACAACACAAATGCAGTACTTTATCATAGGTGTGAGTATTATGTTTTAAAAAATACTTTTGAAGATGAATTGGGAGAAGAACAATTCAATCAGTTTTTAAGCACACATTTACTTAAACGCCATATAGCTAAGGGAACTAGCATGGAGTCTGGGAAATGGTGGGATAATGTCCATACAAAAGATATAATTGAAACTAGGGATGATATTGTATTAAAATCTTTTGCAGATGCATGGTATTCCTTGATAAATGACTTTGGTACAGACCCAACCCAATGGACTTGGGAAAGGGTACATACTTTGGAACATGAGCATCCCATAGGTAAAGTAGAGTCGTTACGAAAGTTTTTTAATGTGGGTCCTTATCCGGTACATGGTACTAGGGAAGTTATCAATAATATGGCGTTTCCTTATGATAGCACAGGTTTTTATAAAGTCAATTCGGGACCATCAACACGTCGTATCATAGATTTTTCAGATATAGAGAATAGTATTAGTATTCTACCCACAGGTCAATCCGGAAACCCTTTCAGCAAGCACTACAAAGATCAAGCAGAACTGTTTGTCAATGGTAAGTTTAGAAAAATGATGATGAACAAGCAAGAAATTGAAAGTAGCGCTGAATCCGTGTTGATATTTTCTAAAGAATAGACTAAGTCGAACCGGATGTTTAAGAACTATATCTCATATGTTCTTTATGATAGTATATTTATCAGAAATTTATGTTAATTTTTAAGGATTTTCTATTTTTTTGCGCTTCAACAGGTTTGATGATTATAAATAGTATTTTAGTTTAGCTAATTTAAATAAGAATTGTCTTACCCCAGGCACAACCTAACATAAATTATGATTCGTTTTTTTAAGAATTCTTTAGTGTCATTTTTGGCCTTTAGCGTCTTTTCCATAGCCTATGGTCAAGATGTAGCGCAAGTAAAATATTATAATTTTTTTGACCAACAGGTCGGTGTTGAGAACACGGGACTGTATCAAGGAATTGTGTATGCCGAGCAATACAGAACAATCAATGAAAAAACCCAATTCTTTAAAACTCGGGACTTTCTTAAAGGTAGTGTCTGTTATGACGGACAGTGCTACTATGACCTGGATTTAAAGTATAACGTCTATGAAGACGAAGTTTTGATGAGGTTAATTACCAAAGCGGGAGGGGGTACAATCAAGTTGTTTAAAGATCATGTAGATAGCTTTGAAATTACTGGAAGCAATTTTATTAAAATTCTTCCAAAGGATGCGCCTTCTTTGAATGCTTATGGTTTTTATGAAGTAGCCTTTAGTAATTCACGATTTACCTTATACACAAAACACGTCAAGAAAAATTTTGAAAGAAAAGATAGGAAATCTCTCTATTACGAATTTTTGAAAGGTCAAAGTGAGCACGTCCTTTTTTACAACGATACATATACCATTATTAATTCCAAGAAAGACATAGTAGAATTGTTCCCAGCACAAAAGAAGGAAATCGACAAATTCTACAATGTGGCAAGATCACTAAGAAAATCAAATCCAGATGGTTTTCAGGTCAGTCTAATGAAACGCATTGAAATACTACTATCCCGAACCGAAAACCAATCAGGAGAATGAAAAAACTTTTTACTATCATCGTGCTTCTTGTAAGCACGCAATACGCCATTGCACAGGAAGAAATACCAAAAATTTCAGTTTCATTTACTAATGTAGATGTGTCAAGGGCACTTGAAATGATTGAGAACAAAACTGACTATAAATTCTATTATTTGGATGAGTGGCTAGAAAATGTGAAGGTTACGGGTGATTTTCAAGATACTCAGGTAAGCCTAATATTAGATGATTTGTTCAAAAATACTGTGTTGAACTTTTACATTTCTGATGACCAAAAGATATTTCTGTTGCAGAACAATCAGATTTATGATTCCCTCCCAGATGATTTTTTTGGAGAACAAGAAGATCAGCTTTCGGATGAAGAAATAGGATATGAGCAATTAAAAGACTTAGGGCCTTTATTTGTCAACTCAAATGATGGTGCAAATAGAGGATTGGAAGTTGTAAAAATTGGTAGAGAAAACAGAAACAATAGAAGGAGGACCTTCACATTGAGTGGAAAGATAGTTAATGCCAAAGGCCAACCAATACCAGACTTGGCGCTAATTATCAAAGGCAAAGATATCGGAACATCAACTAATGCAAGTGGAAACTACACGGTAGAACTTCCTGTTGGTGAGAACATTATTGAAACACGAGGACTTGGTATACAAGATTCCAGGACTAAAGTGATTTTATATAACGATGGGGTTTTTAATTTTCAATTGGATGAAAGTGTTGAGGTATTGGACGAGGTGGTAGTGCAGGCCAATAGAGACCGAAACGTGGAAGCAGCTTTGACTGGGGTAACCCTTATTGAAGTTGAAAAAATAAAGAATATCCCCTTGGTTTTGGGAGAGAGGGATATACTCAAGGCTGCGGTAACTCTACCCGGTATTACCACAGCAGGTGAAGGTGCTGCCGGTTTTAATGTAAGAGGAGGTAGAACGGACCAAAATTTAATTTTATTGGATAATGGTGTTATCTATAACCCATCACACTTTTTTGGAATCTTTTCCGCTATTAATCCTTTTAGTACTGGGTCAGCGGAAATTTACAAGGGAAATATTCCTGCCGAGTATGGTGGTAGGCTTTCCTCTGTTTTTGATATCACCACAAAGGATGGAAATACCGAGAAATTTGCTGGTGAAGCCTCTATTGGACCTGTAACGAGCAATATTGTTCTTGAAGCACCTATAGTTAAGGATAAATCAGCTTTACTTGTTGGAGGTAGAGCTACATATTCAGATTGGATATTACGTTCCTTAGATGATGAACAATTAAATAATAGTACAGCTTCATTTTTTGATGTAGTTGCAAAATACAACCATACCATAAATGAAAACAATGAGATAAAAGCAACTGGATATTTTAGCCGCGATGCTTTTAGTATTACCTCAGATTCCATATTTGATTATAGCAACAGACTGGTTTCATTGAAGTGGGATCATAAATTCAGCGAAAAAACAACAGGAAGCCTTATTCTTTCTAACAGTGAATACAAATTTGGAATTGAGTTTGATGGCGAATCCAATGACGATTTTGATTTAGGGTATAAGAACAATGAAACTGAGGTTAAAATAAAGATGAAATACCTTCATAGTGATAAACATAAATTTGATTACGGTATATCTAGTAAGCTTTATGTGGTAGACCCGGGAGATATTGTGCCACTAGGAGCCCAGTCAGATGTCTCTTCTTTGACCATACCTCAAGAACGGGGTCTGGAATCGGCAGTTTTTATATCTGATAGCTATAAAGTCAATGATAAATTGCTGATAGACATGGGACTCAGGTTTTCATTTTATGCTGCTCTCGGTGCTTCATCCCAGCGAATTTATCAAGATAATGCACCACTCAATAGCGGTACTTTTGTGGAGACTCAAGAGTTCGATAAAAATGAAGTGATCGAAACTTATGGAGGTCCAGAGGTGCGACTATCTGCAAGGTATTTTATAAAGCCAGACCTGTCAGTAAAGGCAAGTCTTAATAACGCTTACCAGTACATCCATACATTATCCAATAACACAACGGTATCACCAACAGATACATGGAAATTATCGGATTTAAATATTGAACCTCAGGAAGCATATCAGGCTTCACTAGGGTTATACAAGAATTTTGAAGGCAACAAATATGAGCTGAGTGTTGAAGGATATTACAAACAACAAAAAAACCTGTTGGATTATAAAGTAGGTGCTCAGTTATTGCTTAATGAAGCTATTGAAACCGAAGTGTTGCAAGGAGACGGAAAAGCATATGGGGTAGAGTTTCTTCTAAAGAAAAGCGAAGGAAAATTAAACGGATGGTTAGGCTATACCTATTCACGTTCCTTTGTAAAATTGGATAGTGAGTTCAATGAAGAGAGGGTAAACAATGGAGACTTTTTTCCGTCAAACTTTGATAAGCCTCATGATATAAGTGTAGTTGCCAACTATAAGTTCACCAGAAGATTTAGTGCATCGGCGAATTTTGTGTATCAGACAGGAAGACCTGTCACATTTCCTATAGGAAGCTTTTCTTTCAATAATTCGGAGTTTGTTTTTTATAGTGACAGGAACAAGTTCAGAATCCCAGACTATTATCGATTGGATTTGAGCTTTAACATGGAAGGAAATCATAAGATTAAAAAGTTTGCACATAGTTTTTGGAGCTTTTCAATCTATAACGTACTGGGAAGAAATAACCCATATTCTGTATTCTTTGTAACACAAGATGGAGATATAAAAGCATTCCAAAGCTCTATTTTCTCAATCCCAGTGCCTACTATAACCTATAATTTTAAGTTTTAAATGTATGAAACTACTAAAAAAACATTTTTGCTTTTTAGTAGTCATCAGCATCGTTTTGCTATTTATTGGATGCGTTGAGGAATTTATTCCAAGAGCAGGTGAATTTAATGACATTCTTGTAGTTGAGGCTACAGTAACCAATGAAATGAAACATCACAAGATTTATTTGAATAGGACATATTCTTTTGAAGATGAAATTGCGCTTGCGGAAACCAATGCGCAGGTTATGATTCTTGAAGATTCAAACAACCAGCATATGTTTGAAGAATCAGAACCAGGCGTATATACTTCAATCAATGCGTTCAATGTTGTTCCAGGGGCTAATTATCAACTAAAGATTACCATGAAAGATGGCAGTTCGTTTAGTTCTGATAAAATGACCTTGCCCCAGGGTTCCGCAATAGATAGTTTGTATACGGAACGTATTGTAAACGATTTTGGTGAAGAGGGCATGGGAATTTATGTAGATAATACCAATGCTCAAGAAGGTTCAAAAAACTTTCGATATGAATATATAGAAACCTATAAAGTCATAGCGCCAGATTGGAATTCAGTTGCACTGGTCAATGTACCGCAACCCGTATGCCCCATGGTAATAAAAGCAGGTAGAGAGCGGGAGGAACGTGTATGTTATACCTCAAAGAGCTCCAACGGTATAATTTTGACCAGCACGGATAACTTTGATGAGAACCGGGTGCAAAGATTTCTTGTTCGGTTTATTGATAGGAGCAATTACATTCTATCCCATCGCTATAGTATTTTGGTAAAACAATATGCGCAAAGCAATGCAGCACATTCCTTTTATGAGGCACTTAAAGAGTTTTCAAGTTCAGAAAGCTTGTTTTCCGAGACACAGCCTGGGTTTTTAGAAGGAAACCTGCATTCCGATTCTGATAGGAACAAACAAGTTTTGGGGTATTTTGATGTATCCACAGTTTCTGAAAAAAGGATTTATTTCGATTATGAAGATTACTTTCCTGGTGAAGAACTTCCTCCATATGCAGATCCATGCCAAAGAGCCGCACCAAAAGTGGCCGCAGGACATAGTTCTGAACCTAGGTGTATTCTTCCGGTA
This sequence comes from uncultured Allomuricauda sp., assembly GCF_947499585.1. Taxonomy (GTDB): domain Bacteria; phylum Bacteroidota; class Bacteroidia; order Flavobacteriales; family Flavobacteriaceae; genus Flagellimonas. The sequence goes on from NZ_CANMOO010000001.1 coordinate 918,831, forward strand.
CTTGTGGAAATGGATTTAATACGATACGTGACTGATAATTCAAGCTATACAGGCCCTCAGTCAGAAGGAGGCCCTTTTATAACAGTTCCCCGTGTATGTGGGGATTGCACGGTTTTAGGCTCAACTGAGATTCCAACATTTTGGGAAGAATGAAAAGAACATACAGCACATATAAACTTTTACCCATTGGTGTAGTGCTGAGCTTCACCTTAGATGGATGCATAGAAGAATTTGATGCTGAGTTCGAAGATTTTGAAAGTGCTATCGTTGTAGAAGCCACCATTACGAATGAAATGGAACAGCAACAGGTTTTTTTAAGCCGTACCTACAAGTTTGAGGAAGAAGGACCAACGGCAGAAACTAATGCCCAAGTAAGGATAATAGAAGGAGGCAATACATATACATTACAGGAAACCGAACCAGGAACCTATGTGTCCGAACAAACATTTTCTGCCCAACCAAACGTAGCCTATCAATTGCTGATAGAAACCCAAAATGGTAGAAGATATAGTTCCAATGAAATGACGTTGACCGATACCGCCCAAATAGATAATTTAAGTGCGGAACGCATAACCAATGATTTTGGTGAAGATGGGGTAGCTATTTTGGTGGATAGTTTTGATGCTACAGGAAATTCTAAAAACTTTAGATATGAATTCTCAGAAACCTATAAAGTTATAGCCCCAGAATGGAATGCCTTTGACCTAAAGAGTACTGGAATAGAATGTGGGGTGGATGTAATTCCAAAAACGGAACAAGATCAAGTTTGTTTTGCCTCAAATGTTTCTAATGACATCATTTTGGCCAGCACAGCCAATTTTGATGAAAATAGGATAAGTAAGTTTATGGTGCAATTTGTAAGTGGGGAAAACTATATCATTTCCCACCGGTATAGTGTGGAGGTGACACAATATATATTGTCAAACGAGGCATTTTCATATTTTGAGGCCTTAGACCAATTTTCAAGCACTGAAAGCCTTTTTTCTGAAAGCCAGCCTGGTTTCTTGATAGGCAATGTTTTTTCAGATGATAACCCAGATGAAAAAGTACTTGGTTTTTTTGATGTAAGTACAGTTTCTAAAAAACGAATTTTTTTTAACTATGATGATTTTTACCCTGGAGAAGATTTACCACCATATGTAAATCCTTGTTTGGAAATAGCACCTAAATTAATTAGCCAAGGCGGAGCTAGATGTATTCTAAGTGCGTTGGTAGATGCAAATCAAGTTAGTTACTCTAATGTAAATGATGACCCCCCTTTTGAAGAAGGCCCATATTTGGTAATACCTCGAGAATGCGGGGATTGCACAGTTTTAGGCAGTAATGAACAACCTGATTTTTGGATAGAATGAGGAAGAGAAACAAAATATTCATAATGGTGATCGCTTCGTTTCCAATGATGTGTATTTGTTCATGCATCGAAACTTTTGAAACCAAGTTTGAGGATTTTGAAAGCGCTTTGGTATTCGAAGCTATAATAACAGATGAGTTAAAGCAGCATGAGGTAAAGGTCACTAGAACTTATGAGTTTGAGGATGAAGGCCCCGAGGCAGAATCAAATGCTGACGTTAGGATAGTGGACGGAACGGGAAATACTTTTGTGTTTCAAGAAACTCTTCCGGGCACCTACGTTTCCAATCAATCTTTTGCCGCACAATCTGGAACAACATATCAATTGTCCGTAACTACAAATGATGGCAGGTCTTACAGTTCAACGGTTATGGAGATGACGGAAAGCACCACCATTGACGAAGTCTCGGCACAGCGCATTACAAATGATGAGGGAGTAGATGGAATGGCAATTTATGTAGATAGTTTTGATCCTTCTGGTAATTCGGTTAACTATAGGTATGAATATGAAGAAACCTATAAAATAATTGCACCTCGACATAATAAGAATACTTTAGAAATTTTATTTTCTGTCTATCCTGAATGTGAAGCCAGAATTGTACCCAGAGAAGTTGAGGAGCGTGTTTGTTATGCCACCAACTTATCCAACAGGATTATCCAAACAACAACTAGTGAGTTGGATGAAGATAGAGTCGATAAGTTTCTTGTTCGTTTTATTCCAAGCGATGACTTCATTTTATCACATCGTTACAGTATTTTGGTGAGGCAGTATGTTCAGTCCAATATTGCCTATTCTTTTTACGAGACCCTTAATGAACTATCTGGCAATGAGAGCCTTTTTTCAGAAACGCAACCTGGATTTCTAATAGGAAACGTTTCTTCAGATAATAGCAGAGATGAAAAGGTTTTGGGATATTTTGATGTTTGTGCCACTAATGAGAAACGGATTTTTTTCGATTATAAGGACTTTTACCCAGATGAGCCTCTTCCTCCTTACATTGTCCCATGTGTTGAAAGTTCGCCACTGGAGATTAATCATCCACCAGGGACTTGCCCATTGATCAGGCAAATAGAATTGGATATTGTGGAACTAATTGGAGAAAATGAAGGCCAATTTCCTCTTGGAGGACCATTTATAATTGTTCCTCGCGAATGTGGAGATTGCACTGCACTTGGTAGTAATATACAACCTGATTTTTGGCTGGAATGAGCAAAAGAAGAAAAATAATAAAACTTACAACGGCTTCATTTTCCATAATGTGTATTGGTTCTTGTATAGAACCCTTTGATGCCAAATTCGAAGATTTTGAAAGTGTTTTGGTAGTGGAAGCAACTATTACTGACAAACTTGGTCAACAACGAATATTTTTGACGCGTACTTTTGAATTTGATGATGACGGACCTTCTCCGGAGACCAACGCAAATGTTAGCGTAGAAGGAGGGGGCAATGTTTTTGTTTTTGAAGAAACCAGACCTGGCTTGTACACATCCACACAGACTTTTACTGCTCAACCCAATACGGATTACCAATTGCGTATTGAAACTCAAAATGGAAGCTTAATTAATTCACAACAAATGACATTGACCCAGGCAACGCAAATAGATGACCTGCGTGCTCAACGTATTTCTAACGATTTGGGAGAAGATGGAGTGGCTATTTTTGTGGACAGTTTTGATTCAACGGGAAATTCAGTTAACTATCTATATCAATATGAAGAAACCTATAAAATTATAGCTCCAGATTGGGCTCCTCTGGATTATGTAATTCGGAATCAAGAGGGTGTAGATATGTTGGAGTTAATTCCAAGAAGTCTGGATGAAAGAATCTGTTATGCTACGGATGTCTCAAACTCCGTTATACTTGCAAATACTACAAATTTGAGTGAAGATAGAGTGTCCAATTACATGGTAAGATTTATGGATAGCAACAACTATATTTTATCTCATCGCTATAGTATTTTGGTGAAACAGTTTGTGTTGTCCAATGCGGCCTATACTTTTTATGAGAGGCTAAATCAGTTTTCGGAAAACGAAAGTCTGTTTTCAGAGAATCAGCCTGGTTTTTTAGAGGGAAATATTTCCTCAGAAGACAGTAGGGAAAAGGTATTGGGGTTTTTTAGTGTAAGCAGTGTATCGGAAAAGCGAATATTTTTTAATTACGAAGACTTTTTTCCAGATGAAAGATTACCAGAATTTGTAAACCCTTGCAGACCTGTTGGAGTTGGTACAGGACTATTGGAACAAGTAAGAGCGGATGTGGTAAAATATTTTGGAACCATTGTGAATAACATTACAGGAGAAGTAGAAACAGCTGTTGTACCTAGGGTTTGTGGGGATTGCACTGTATTGGGGTCTTCTGAAATACCTGAATTTTGGATAGAATAATTATGATTAGAAATATATACTTTCTTTTGATTGTCATATTATCAACAATATTGATGAGCTCCTGTATTGAAACCTTTGAAGCCACTTTTGAAGATTTTGAAAGTGCCATAGTTGTGGAAGCGACTATTACGGACAAACTGGAACAACAGCGGGTATTTCTAACCCGTACTTTTGAATTTGAAGACGACGGACCTTCTGCAGAGACCAATGCAAGTGTTAGGGTAGAGGGTGGCGGTAATACTTTCGTTTTTCAAGAAAGTACGCCAGGATTGTACATATCTACGCAGGCTTTTGCAGCTGAACCTAACACAGATTATCAGTTACGTATTGATACTCAAAACGGGAGGTCATATAGCTCAGAACAAATGACGTTGCCCCAAGCTACACAAATAGATGATTTAAGGGTAGAACGCGTTACCAATGATTTAGGAGAAGAAGGAGTGGCTATTTTGGTAGATAGTTTTGATCCTGCAGGAAATTCGGTAAATTATAGGTACCAGTATGAGGAAACCTTTAAAATAATTGCCCCGTTCTGGACACCCAATGATTTAGAAAGGACACCTGCAGGTGTAGCTACCGAAATTTGTCAAGTAAGTATTATTCCCGATGAAAGATCTGAAGAAACTTGTTTTGCTTCTGATTTTTCAAATACAATAATTCAAACTAGTACTAAAGATTTAGCAGAGGATAGGGTAAGCAATTTCATGGTTCGCTTTATCAGTAGAGAAAATTATATCATTTCACACAGGTATAGCATTTTGGTCCGTCAATTTGTCCAGTCCAACGAAGCATTTATATTTTATGAGACGCTGAATGAATTTTCAGGGAATGAAAGTTTTTTTTCAGAAACGCAACCTGGATTTTTAGAAGGAAATATTTCCTCGGATACCAATACAGATGAAAAAGTACTGGGTTATTTTGATGTTGCATCTGTAGCTGAACAGCGATTATTTTTTAATTATTCGGACCTGTTTCCTGGAGAAGAGCTTCCACCATATGTGGATCCTTGTAATTTAAGTGCTCCTCCATTTAGAACTCCTGGAAATCCTCCAAGATGTATTTTAGCTGTTCAAACGGACCTTGGTTTAGTCAGTTATGCAGGCAACAACGATAGTGCGGGACAGAATGAAGGCCCATATTTTGTGGCGCCAAATGTATGCGGAGATTGTTCTGAAATTGGTAAAGTAGAAGTTCCTGAGTTTTGGATTGAAGAGTAATTATTTATATGATAACACTGATGATGGATTTTTTAGTCATTTTTAAAAATAGATTTTTGGTTGTTTTGGCCGGCATCTTACTTTATGGTTGTATTGAGCCTTTTGATGCTGTATTTGTTGATTTTGAAAGCGCAGTGGTAATTGAGGCCACCATTACAGATGAAATGAAACAACAACGAATTTTTATTTCCAGAAGTTATGAGTTTGAAGATGATGGCCCTGTAGCTGAATCCAATGCTGTAGTTAGTGTTAGTGATGGAACTGGCAATACATTTTCTTTTCAAGATGACGGAAATGGGGTGTACGTTTCTGAACAGATTTTTGCCGCTGAGCCAGGTAGAGAATACCAACTTTCCGTGATAACTCAGGATGGCAGAAGCTATGGGTCGGAAGTTACAGAAATAACACCGTCAACAATTCTTGATGAAATAAAGGCCGAAAGGATAACAAATGATGATGGAGAAGATGGTATGGCCATTTTAGCAGACAGTTTTGATCCTTCAGGAAATGCCAAGAATTATCGATATGAGTATCAGGAGACGTATCGAATTATAGCACCAACTTGGACCCCTACATCGTTAGTTGGAGAGCCTGGTGGAGGTTGCGCATTGCTCAAAGTACCGAATACAACAGATGATGAGGTATGTTATAGAACTGATTTTTCCAATAGAATTATTATCACTTCTACAGAAGATTTAGCAGAGGACAGGGTGAGCAATTTTATGGTACGTTTCATTAGTAGGGAGAACTATATCATTTCACATAGATATAGTATTTTGGTAAGACAATTTGTTCAATCAAATGAGGCTTTTACTTTCTTTGAAACACTTAATGAGCTTTCAGGTTCAGAGAGCCTATTTTCGCAAACACAGCCTGGTTTTTTGCAAGGAAATGTATTCTCAAATGAGAATGAAGATGAGCGTGTACTTGGTTTTTTTGATGTGAGTTCGGTTTCAGAAAAACGTATTTTTTTCAACTTTGATGATTTTTATCCAGGAGAACCACTGCCCCCATACATAGAATCATGTAGATTTAGTTCTCCGCCTATAGCCTCACCTGCGGGTTGTGTGTTACGCCCCCTTATTGAGAGTGGAGCAGGTATTTACGCAGGAGATAATGGGGAGCCTTCTGATGGCGAAGGACCCTTTTTTGTTGTACCTAGAGTATGTGGAGATTGTAATGTTTTGGGAGCTCCAGAAGTGCCAAATTTTTGGATTGAATGATAAAAAAAACAAGAACATATAGCCTATTTATAATCATTGCAACGGTATGGTTGTTTAATGGCTGTATTGATCCTTTTGAAGCAAATTTCGTTGACTTTGAAAGTGCATTGGTCATAGAAGCTACTATAACCGATCAGTTGAAGCCACAACAAGTTGTACTTACAAGAACCTATGAGTTTGAAGAAGACGGTCCTTCTGCTGAACCCAATGCAAATGTAAGTGTGAGTGATGGTACTGGTAATACATTTTCTTTTGAGGATACTGGAAATGGAGTTTATGTCTCTTCGCAAGCCTTTGCCGCTGAGCCTGGCAAGGCTTATCAGCTTTCCGTAACAACTCAGGACGGTAGAAGTTATGAATCAACCACTACTCAGGTAACCCCGGCAGCAACAATTGATGATATCAGGGCAGAAAGAATAACAAATGACAATGGGGAAGATGGAATGGCCATTTTTCTGGATAGTTTTGACCCTTCGGGAAATACCAAGAATTATCGTTATGAGTATGAAGAAACCTATAGGATAATCGCTCCAGAATGGAGTCCCATATCCTTGATAGGAGATCCTGCTGGAGGCTGCGGCTTGCTCAAAACACCAAACATTACAGACGAGGAAGTATGCTATAGAACTGATCTATCAAATGCTATTATACTTACTTCTACAGAAGATTTAGCAGAAGACCGAGTATCTAACTTTATGGTGCGTTTTATTAACAGGAACAATTATATCATTTCACATAGATATAGTATTTTGGTAAGACAGTTTGTGCAGTCCAATGAAGCGTATACCTTTTTTGAAACACTCAACGAGCTTTCGGGTTCAGAGAGCTTATTTTCGCAGACGCAACCTGGTTTTTTACAGGGTAATGTTTTTTCAAATGAAAATAGAGATGAGCGCGTACTTGGTTTTTTTGATGTGAGCTCGGTTTCAGAAACACGTGTTTTTTTCAACTATGATGATTTTTACCCGGGCGAATCTTTACCACCATATATAGAACCTTGCCGACCAAGTGCCCCACCAATTTTTAAACCTGGGGGTGGGGGGTGTGTCTTGCGACCAATTATAGAAAGTGGGGCAGGAATATATTGGGGAGACAACGAACCGCCTGGAGACAACGAAGGGCCTTTTTTTATTGTGCCTCGTATTTGTGGTGATTGTAAAGTTTTAGGGTCTCCAGAAGTGCCAGATTTTTGGATGGAATGAATAAAAGAACGTATGTATATTGCCAAGTATGGGTCATTTTAATGACATGCCCCCTTATTGGCTGTATTGAACCTTTTAATACCGAGTTTGAAGATTTTGAGGATGCTTTTGTTGTGGATGCCACTATAACAGATGAAGTAAAACAACAAGAGATTCTATTGACAAGAACATATGGACTTCAGGATGACGAAACACCCAACGAAGCTGGTGCAAGGGTTATGGTAAAGGATGACACAGGGAACGAATTTCTTTTTGAGGAAACAGATTTTGGCAGATATGTCTCCAATGTTGCTTTTGCAGCGGTTCCAGACAGGGATTATCAATTGTTGATTACGGCAAGAAATGGTAGAGAATATTGTTCAACAGCAATGCAATTGCCACAAGCAACTACCCTAGATAGCCTTTACGCCAGTCGTATAACCAATGATTTTGGAGAAGAAGGAATAGGTATATTTGTAGACACCTCTAATCCTTCAGGTGATTCCAGTTTTTACAGGTATGAATACGAAGAAACTTATAAGGTTATAGCACCAAGATGGAACCCAATGGAATTGGATGTTGTGGAGGATACCTTCTCTTCTAGCATTGTAATAATTCCCAGATCATTGGATGAACGTGTATGTTATCCAACAAAAGTTTCAAATCGTTTTATTTTAACTGATACAGATGACTTTGATAGGGCAACGGTGAATAATTTTATGGTCAGATTTATAGAACAGAACAATTTCATCACCACACATCGATACAGTATTTTAGTACGTCAGTTTGCACATTCTATAAATGCCTATAATTTTTTGGAAACTTTAAATGAGTTCTCCACTTCTGAAAGCTTGTTTTCCGAGACTCAACCAGGTTTTTTAGCAGGTAATATAGTTGCAGAAGATAATCCTGCTGAAAAAGTACTGGGTTTCTTTGATGTTACTGCTGTATCGGAAAAGCGTATATTTTTTGGCTATCGTGATTTTTTTACAACGGAAAGACTTCCGGATTATATAGATTCTTGTATTGAGTCAGCTCCCTTAGCAGGGCTTACGGATTTAATTCGTTTAGATTTAATTAAATACATTAAAGAAAATGAGGGAGAATTTAACTCTCCTAGCAGCGGTCCTTATATTACGGTGCCTCAAGTATGTGGGGATTGCACGGTACTAGGAACCTCAGAAATACCAGATTTTTGGATAGAATAAAACAGAATTATGAAAAAACGAACAATTACAATCATTTTATTGGCTCTAGTTTCTTTGGGTTTAAAAGCTCAATTAACAACAAATGCTAACCTGGCCAATATTCCACAGGAAAGTGTTTATCTGCATTACAATGAATCTTTCTTGTTTTCAGGAGAACATCTGTTGTATAAGTTTTACAGCTTGGATAATGTCAATAGAAAACTCAGTAGCATCAGTAAAATGGGTTATGTTGCTTTGGTTGATAAAGAAGGGAACACTGTTTTCAAACATAAAGTACGCCTCACAGGTGGTTCGGGCTATGGCAACTTTTTTGTGCCTACTTCGGTTCCCACAGGTAGTTATAGGTTATTGGGCTATTCGGAATGGATGAAAAACTTTGGTAAAGAACATTTCTTTCAATCAGATATCTATATTGTTAATCCATACCAAGCCACTCCGGATTCTTATTTGGAGCAACCAATAGACTCTTTACAGCCTGTTGTTTCCAAAAAGAGCACTCTCATGCCGCTAAACACAAATGTATCTGAAGTTAACAGTACTTTGGTCAGTTTGACTGTTGATAAACCCGCAGCGGGAAAAAGGGAAAAAATTGCACTGAATATTTCTGGAATAAATGCTGCTGCCAACAATGGCAGTTATGCCATTTCTGTTAGAAAAATAGACTCTTTTTCGGCACCAACTCAATTAACTTCAGGAATGTTTTATAAAGAGTTGCTTAAAAAAGGTTCCACTAAGATTAAAGTCAAGGGGAATTCCTCAAAAATACCGGAGCTAAGAGGTGAGACAGTTGCAGGTATGATTAGAAATAAAGAAACCAAACTCCCAGTAAAAGACCTAAGAGTATCTTTTTCATTGCCTGGAGATAAGTATTTGTTTAAGGTGGCCACGTCAGATAATGAGGGAAGGTTTAGATTTATCCTTGACAGGGAATATGACAATGCAACCGCAGCGATTCAAGTTTTGTCCAATGATTGGGATCTTTATGAAATAAGTATGGATGAAGAAAAAATCGATTCCGAAGGAATGGAGTTTACAGATTTTGTCCTTACCAAAGAAATGAAGGATTATATGCTTGAAAAAAGTATTCAAAACCAAATTGAGAATGCTTATCAAGAGGTGAAAGCGGACTCTATTGTCCCTGCTAGCCATGTACAACCTTTTTATAGAAAATTTGCCACGGTTTATGATTTGGATGATTATACAAGATTCAATAGTATACAAGAAACTATAGTTGAAGTTGTAGATCAAGTTGGGACTAGAAAATTGGATAATGGCAATCGCGTTTTTGAAGTTAGACCGGAAATTGGTTATACAGATGCAAGTCTTTTACCCATGGTTTTTGTTGATGGTCTTTTTATTAAAAAGCATGAAGATTTCATGGATTATAGTGCCAAGAAAATCAAAACAATAAGTTTTTCAAGAGACAAGGTGATTTTAGGGTCACAGTTGTTTCAAGGTGTTATCTCCTTTAAAACCATTGAAGGTGGTTTTTACGATGATTTTTTTACTCCCCATATTGTGAATGTGGAACTGTTTAAACCGCAATCCAATAAGGAATATTTCTCACAGGAGTATTCAGAAGAAGCAAAGCAAGATCGTGTTCCCGATTTTAGACATCAATTGCTTTGGGTTCCTAAATTGGATATATCTAATGGAAAAAAAGAAGTATCATTTTATACATCTGATGTGGTTGGGGATTATGAGTTGGTTCTAGAGGGGTTTACATCAACTGGAAAGCCGGTATCCGTCAAAAAGAAGATTGTGGTTAGATAGGATTAAATACATTGCACATCATATCTAATATGATTTTTCTTTTAAACCTATATGCTCATAAAAGTTTATGGAAGTGCAGTTTTTGGAGTAGAAGCCACTACAATTACTGTAGAGGTTAATGTGAACAAAGGAATAGGTTATCACTTGGTAGGCCTTCCAGATAACGCGATAAAGGAAAGCAATTATCGTATTGCAGCAGCACTCCAAAACAATGGTTATAAAATCCCGGGGAAGAAAATTACCATTAATATGGCTCCTGCCGATTTACGAAAGGAAGGCTCTGCCTATGATCTTACCTTGGCTTTAGGAATACTTGCAGCTTCAAATCAAATACAGTCTGAGAATATAGACAAGTATTTAATTATGGGTGAATTGTCATTAGATGGCGGATTACAGCCTATAAGAGGCGCGTTGCCCATTGCCATAAAAGCGCAAGAGGATGGTTTTAAAGGATTTATACTTCCAAAGGAAAATGCAAAAGAAGCGGCTATTGTTGGAGATTTAGAAGTTTATGGAGTAGAAAACATTATAGAGGTTATTGATTATTTTGATACTGGCAAACCTATAGAGCAAACCAAGGTAAATACGAGAGAAGAGTTTTTTAAGTGTTTAAACTTCCCAGAATTTGATTTTTCAGATGTAAAGGGACAAGAAAGTATAAAACGTTGTATGGAAATTGCCGCAGCTGGTGGGCATAATATTATTTTAATTGGGCCACCTGGAGCAGGAAAGACTATGTTGGCCAAACGTTTACCATCTATTCTGCCACCAATGACTTTACATGAGGCATTGGAAACTACAAAAATTCACAGTGTGGTTGGTAAGGTTAAAAATATGGGACTAATGAGCCAACGTCCTTTTAGAAATCCTCACCATACCATTAGTAGTGCTGCTTTGGTTGGCGGGGGTAGCTATCCGCAACCAGGTGAAATTTCATTATCACACAACGGAGTTTTATTTTTGGATGAACTTCCAGAGTTTGAACGGCGTGTGCTCGAGGTGATGCGGCAACCTATGGAAGATAGAGAAGTAACCATTGCAAGAGCAAAATTTACAGTAACCTATCCCAGTAGTTTTATGTTGGTTGCTAGCATGAATCCCAGTCCTAGCGGGTATTTTAATGACCCTGATGCTCCTGTAACCTCATCACCAATGGAGATGCAGCGATATTTGGGTAAAATTTCAGGTCCTTTATTGGACAGAATTGATATTCATATTGAAGTTACTCCGGTACCTTTTGAAAAGTTATCAGAAGAAAGAAAAGGGGAGAGTAGCGTTGAAATTCGAAAAAGAGTAATGGTTGCACGAGATGTTCAAACCAGAAGATTCTCTGTTTTAGAATCCGTGCATTACAATGCACAAATGAATACCAAGCAGATCAGGGAGTTTTGCGTTTTGGACAAGGCTTCAAAAGAATTGCTCAAAAACGCTATGGAGCGATTGAATCTTTCTGCAAGAGCTTATGACAGAATTCTAAAAGTTGCAAGAACAATTGCTGATTTGCAGAATGCGCAAAATATTTCAACCACGCATATTTCGGAAGCTATTCAATACAGAAGTTTGGATAGGGAAGGTTGGTTGGGATAGAGTAAATTAGGCCATCACTTTCTTCAAGGCTTGAATAAAAACTTCCATTTCCTGCATTGTCCCAGTACTTATTCGAGCCCAATTGTACATTGGGGGGAAAGGTCTGCCAATAAGTACATTCTCCTTTTTCATAGCAGCATTGACCTCGCGGATATCTCTACCGGTCTTAAAAAACACAAAATTGGTATGTGATGGTATATACTCTAGTCCCATTTCCGAGAAACTATTATATAAATAGTCTTTGGCTTCGGTGTTTTTTAAAATGCTAAACTTATAAAAATCATCATCTTTCAGCGCCATTTTAGCCGCTTCAATAGCTAATATATTTGTATTGGCCATTACACTGGCTTTCAATCTATCTGCTATATCAGGTCTGGCAACAAGATAGCCAATGCGAAGTCCAGCCATACCATATACTTTTGAAAAAGTTTTGGAAACAATAACATTACGCCCTTTTTTAACCAATTCCACCATGGAGGGATAGTCCGGTTCTGTAATAAAATCATAGTAGGCCTCATCACTAAATATCATGGCTTTGTTATCCATTGAGGTACAAAAATCCGATAACTCCGATTTGTTTAATAATGTACCCGTAGGATTATTGGGATTACAGATAAAAATAAGTCCGGTTCGATTGTTAACTCTTTTGGCCATTGCCTCTAGATCATGTTCCATATTGGTATTAACAGGTACACGATGCACGTGTGCCCCAAAATTTTCTGCATATCGCAACATTGCTTGAAAGGTTGGGTCAGCTGCAATGATTTCCCTTCCACCAAGGCCATAGGTAAGTCCTGTTGCATGAAGCCCTTCAGTAGAACCTCCAGTGACAACAATATGATTTTTGGGTACACCTTCCTTTTCTGCAATCATTTCAACCAGTTCTGACAATGCCTTAAAGGGGTAACGACATGCTACATCAAAAGCTTGGGTTATAGCTGCCCTAACTTCTTTGGAAGGCCCAAAAGGATTTTCATTGGAATTTAGTTTCACTACACCATCTACCTTAAAAGGCCTTGCCTCAAGATCTCTAGCGATAATATCTAATGGCCCCAAAAGAGCAAAACCACTTGATAACCCCACAGTCTTAAGCCAATGTCTTCTATCTATATTTTTCATAACCAATTATTTATGGTCAAAAAGGTACAAAAAATAAATATTGAGAGCCTTAAAAACCACGTTGAATAATTAGGAGTATTAGCTTAACTAAGGAAGGTTGAACAGAGTGGCACCCGAAACTCTTTTTAAATATGTTGAAGCTTTGATTTCTTGCTACTGATAGCCACTCTCAAATAAATTTTCGAGTATTATTACATCATAGATGGCTGGGACTATGTGCTGTAAGTTTAGTATTATAGATAGAAGAGGATAGCATTATAATTTTTTTTTAAGTCTTTAATTCTCAATTTCTTAAGTAAACTATAAAATTGGATCTAAAACATCAAAAATTAAGTTAATTGTTTCATTTTCTGAACTTTAAGGACAGCTTTATTCTAATTTTGCACCCGTTTTCTGAAAAAGAATAGAGTATGCAATGTGTGGAATTGAACCCCATAGGAAATTTTGATCCGTGGGAGCAAGATAAGATAGATGAATTGCTACATCAAGAGATAACCCATTCACTTGGGGAGCGATTGGTGTTTGAAAATGAGAGCGTAAAACTTTGGGATTTACATCTGGACCCTGGAGAACGCATACCATTTAGACACCATAACACCAATTACAGTTGGGTGTGCACCACGGGAGGTTTAGCATTGACCCGTAATGGAAATGGTAAAATAAACATGGTCAAACTAGACCCTGGAGACACCGAATATTGGGAGTTCAAGGGCAAGAATTACGTCAATGATTTAGAAAATATTGGCGAAGACCTTATTGTTATCAATATTTTGGAATACAAGGAAAACAATGTTGGAAAACAGTTGTTGTTTTCTGATTAAATTGCCTTGATATTCGCCTTTAAGCCAGTAATTATTCCTAAGATATTTTCTACCGTATCTTCTAAGTAGTATTTTATTGCCAAATGTGGAATTCTTACAGTTGTAAATCCATTTTTAAAAGAGTGCATTGCTTCTTCTAAGTCATTTATTGCTTGTTCATGGGTAATCATGTTATAGTCCTTGTCAATTTCAATATTAAGTTTCACCCTAGAAATTGCAATATCTACAGATTTTTTTCCATCCCACCATTCTAACATAGGATTAGCTCCAGCAACTTTTAGCGCGTAAAAAAGTTGAATGGCCTCAACGGAAGTATTATTGTCAAGAATGATTTTTTTGATTAGTCGGGTATGCCTCTCACAGAGTTCAACGCCTAAAGAATCCATGGATTCCTTATGTTGTTGGTACCCGATAGTTTTATCGCAGTCCTTACATGTCATGAGTATCGGTCAAGTTTAAGTCAATTATTTGATTTGGGACTATTATAACTTTTACATTTTCAAATTCGTATAAAAAATCGATGTAAAACACTCAACTTTTAGACGAAATGCATTTTTTTGGATGAAATGCATTATTTCTAATAAAACCTTTTAATTTGAAGAATGAAAAACAACAATAAATATGTTTAAGAAAATAGGTCCAGGAGTTTTGGTTGCTGCAGCTTTTGTTGGACCAGGTACAATAACGGTATGCACTTTGGCCGGAGTTCGTTTTGGATATACGCTTATTTGGGCAGTACTATTGTCCATCTTAGCCACAATAATACTTCAGGAAATGGCAGGTAGGATAGGAGTTGTTTCCCAAAATGGTCTTGTTGATGTTATAAAAGAGGAACTAAAAACCAAATGGATAAAAAGCACGATAATAGGGATTGTTCTGGGAGCAATACTTATTGGTAATGCAGCATATGAAGCTGGTAATATTGGGGGAGCGACCCTCGGACTTGAAGGTTTGTTTGGACAGCAGGGATTAACTCCTTTCTACCCGCTTATAATAGGTGGCTTTGCATTTCTTCTTTTATGGTTCAGTAGTTATAAAACATTAGAAAAGGTGTTCGTTGGTCTTGTAGGAGTTATGGGAGTTTGTTTTGTAGTCAGCGCAATTTTAACCAAGCCTTCTGTATCCGAAATTTTAAAGGGTATGTTTATTCCAGGATTGCCTGAGGATAGCCTTCTTACCGTAATCGCATTGGTAGGGACTACTGTGGTGCCCTACAACCTGTTTTTACATGCATCATTAGCAAAGGAAAAATGGAAATCTAAAAACGAGCTTAAAGCGGTAAAATGGGATACAATAATTTCAATTGCATTAGGGGGATTAGTGTCCATAGCAATACTTATTACTGCTTCAGCAGCGCCAATACAAGATGTTACCAATGCTATGGATATGGCAAAAGGTCTTGAGCCCTTATTTGGAAAATCTGCAATTTACTTTATGGGTATTGGTCTTTTGGCTGCGGGAATTACATCTGCAATAACGGCCCCCCTGGCGGCAGCTTTTGTGGCAAGTAGTTGTTTTGGTTGGGATGATGGAATGAGAAACAAAAAATTCAAGTTAGTATGGTCTGTGGTGTTGTTTTCTGGCGTTTTTTTCTTGTCGTTTGATATAAAACCCATTCAGGTAATACAATTTGCCCAAGTAGCCAATGGAATCTTACTTCCTGTAATGGCGATGCTCCTGCTTTGGATTGTGAACAAGAAAACTGTTATGGGGAACCATAAGAATTCGTTTCTTCAAAATATCTTAGGGCTTATAATTGTTGGGTTCGCCATTTTCTTAGGGGTAAAAAGTATTTTAAAAGTAATTGGTTTGTTCTAGATGGAAGGTTGGACCATAAATATTAATTGTGATATTGGAGAAGGAGTAGGTAATGAAGCTGAACTGCTACCATTAATTAATTCATGCAATATAGCTTGCGGAGGACATGCAGGTGACCTAGGTAGTATGACAGAGGTAGTTAAGTTGGCAAAAGCCCACAATGTAGAGGTAGGTGCTCACCCATCTTACCCGGATAAGGCCAATTTTGGTAGAGAAGTGATGACGATTCCAGAGTCAGAATTAAGACAAAGCATATTAAGTCAATTAAGGATTTTTAATGAAGTTCTTAAAAAAGAAAAAATACAGCTTCACCATATTAAGGCACATGGCGCTTTATATAATGAGACAGCAAGGAATGCCAAGCTTGCTGAGTTTTATCTAGATACGATAAAAGAATATAGAAGTAAAGCTTATTTATATGTCCCATATGGGTCAGTCATAGCAAGCATTGCAGCGGAAAAAGGATTTAAATTACTGTATGAAGCGTTTGGGGATAGAAATTATAACAAGGACCTAAGTCTTGTGTCAAGAAAACTAGATAATGCCCTTATTCAAGAACCTGAAAAAGTACTTCAACACATATTGCCAATCATAAAAGAGGGAAAAGTGAAGGTAGTTACAGGAGAAAAAATAAAAATAAAAGCAGAAACTATATGCATTCATGGAGACACCTCTTCTGCATTGGAAATATTGATGTATCTTTCTCAAGAATTACCCACACATAGGTAGAGTTGTAAAGGTGAAAAGTTACCCCATTAACATCAAACAATATGGTCAAAATTCAGTTCTTGTTGAATGGCCAAATATTGTAGACGAAGCTATATTAGAAGACATTCTTCAATTTGTTGAATCCTTTAAAAACTTGAATTTAGCCGGGTGGGAAATGTCTGCAGCATACAACTCATTAACATTGGTCAATTCCAAGGAAGAAGTTAACTTCGAAAATATTGAGAAGCTGATTTTGGAATGTTATTCAAAGCGAATGGATTCCAAAGTTAAAAATGAGAGGTTTTTGTGGAAGATTCCAGTATGTTATGATGTTGATTTTGGGATTGATATTGAAGAAGTTTCTAAAACACTGAAGCTGTCTATTAAAGAATTAATAGAATTGCACACTTCTTTTAAATACACTGTTTATGGAATAGGTTTTTTGCCTGGTTTCATGTATTTGGGAGGATTGCCTGCAACGTTGGAAATTCCAAGACGAAAAGAACCAAGGCTGGCTGTTGCCAAAGGTTCAGTAGGTCTGGCAAGCAAGCAAACAGGGATTTATCCGCAGGATTCACCTGGGGGCTGGAACATTATTGGGAGTTGTCCAATTCCCATCTTCAATCCTAAATTGGAAAAACCTTGTTTTGTAAATGTTGGAGATAAGATACAGTTCTATAAGATATCTAGAGCAGAGTATGATTTGCACAAGATTGAAGGCGAAGTTGGCATATACAAACCTGAAAAAATTGCTTTGAATGCTTAAGGTTTTAAAATCAGGATTTTTTACTAGTATACAAGATTTAGGAAGGCTTGGCTATAGAGATATGGGAGTTCCTGTTTCTGGGGCAATGGACAGTCATTCGGTAAAAAAAGCGAATTTACTTTTAGATAATGATCCAGATGCTGCCGTTTTGGAAATCACAATGACAGGGCCTACTTTATTATTTGAAACCCCAACATTTATCTGTCTATCAGGAGCCAATTTATCTCCAGCACTAAATAATGAACCCATTGAGAACTATAAGGTCATTAAAGTTTTAAAAGGAGATATTCTTTCCTATGGTAAATTAGAAAATGGATTTAGAACCTATCTGGCTATAAAAGGAGGTTTCCATACTACTAAAGTTTTAGGGAGCCGTTCCCAGTATTTTCCTGTAACAAAATACAGATGTCTTAAGGACAGAAACGAAATTGATTATGAAGAAACAGCTTCTTTTAGTCCTATAATTTCAGGAATTAAAATGGACAGCCATTTTGATATGGATTATTTGGAAGTTTATAAGGGACCGGAATTCTCCATTTTATCAGACAATCAATTGGCCTCTCTTTTTTCAAAATCTTTTTCTGTATCTAAAGCAAATAACCGAATGGCGTATCAGCTTTCTGAACTTATTGAGGGGCACAAAAATTCCATGCTAACCTCTGGAACACTGCCAGGAACAGTTCAGTTAACATCAGCCGGAAGGCTAATTATTTTAATGAAAGACAGTCAAACAACAGGTGGTTATCCAAGAATATTGCAGCTTTCTATGGCTTCTATAAATGTATTGGCACAAAAAAAATCTGGAGACACCTTTTCCTTTAAACTTTTATAACAGTTAGACCAGTTTGTAAACCTCTTCAAATGGGATTCTAAAACGGGGGCCGTATACTCCTTTTTCATCACGTACCCCACAACCTATGACCATATTTATTTCTGAACTTCGCGGCAAACCTAAAGCACGTTTTACCAATAACGTGTCACTGCCTTCCATGGGACAAGTATCATAACCTTTGGATGCCATACTTATCATGAAATTTTGAGCGGCCAATCCTGCGCTTTTATGTGCAACTATGCGCATGTCGGACGCTCTAACTTGACGATAGGTAGGCTTAAAAAAACCAACAATTTGAAAAATTAGATACTTCAACCATCCAAAAATTCCCATAAAATCAAAATAGATAGAAGGAATAAGTTTTTTATAGTAAGCAAGAGCAAACTTTTCTCTAGAGGTATATTCCTTTTTGGGCTTCTTGCCATATGCCGATTCCAGAAAGGTAAGATTAGACCTGACTCTTTTGCGCCATAAATCTTTTCGGGTTACAACTACAACCATTTGTTGAGCTGTTTTAGCTGCATTTTGGCCCAAGCAGGCCTTTACCATTTTATTTAAAACATCTTTATTGGTGATATGATAAAACTCCCAAAGCTGCATATTACTGCTAGTAGGGGCTAAAATGGCATTTTCAATACATTGTCGAACCGTATTGACATCTAATTCAACATCACTTTTAAAAATACGGACGGATCTTCTGTATTGAATAGCTTGGGTAACTGTTTTTTCCATGTCGTTAAAGATACCTAAATGTACTTTCCGTTAAATATTTTTTGTATTATTGAATTGTGAAAGCAAAAAATCTAATTAATGGTGTCGTCATTATTATTCCAAATTTGGAATGATACAGCTATACTATTAATTTAAAAAAGCCTGTATCAAAAACGATACAGGCTTTTTTTATGCAGTCAATAAAACTAAATGGATATGGGATTTTAAATTGGTATAACTATCTGAAAAACAAATGAATATGTTGATATTTTTTTAAATGAATTTAGAACACATCTAACTGTTAAAATTATTGAGTTTTTGAAACATCTATCTTTGATTATAAGAGTAAATTCAACAAAAAACCGGATTCGAAAGAAATATATTAATGGAATTGAATAAGTATAGTAAAAATGTTACCCAAGACCCAACGCAACCTGCAGCACAGGCTATGTTGCACGCCATAGGATTAACGGAAGAAGATTTAAAAAAACCGTTGATCGGTATAGGAAGCACAGGGTATGAGGGGAATCCATGTAACATGCACCTAAATGAGTTAGCTACCTATGTTAAAGAAGGCACGCAACAAGGAAATCTTGTTGGCTTAATTTTTAACACCATTGGCGTCAGTGATGGTATTTCAATGGGAACTTATGGCATGCGCTATTCACTTCCATCAAGAGATATTATTGCCGATTCTATGGAGACCGTAGTTCAGGCAATGAATTATGACGGTTTGGCAACTGTTGTTGGATGTGACAAGAATATGCCTGGCGCACTTATGGCAATGATTCGTTTAGATAGACCTTCTATTTTAGTCTATGGGGGGACAATTGCATCTGGATGTCTAAAAGACAGAAAACTGGATGTAGTATCTGCATTTGAAGCTTGGGGAGAGAAAGTCGCGGGGACCATTAATGAAGAAGAATACAAAAGTGTAATTCAAAACGCTTGCCCAGGTGCAGGAGCATGTGGCGGAATGTATACTGCAAACACTATGGCTTCTGCCATTGAGGCTTTGGGAATGGCGTTGCCTTACAATTCATCAAACCCTGCTGTTGGTGATAAAAAGAAGCAAGACTGTATTGATTCAGGAAAAGCGCTAAGACACTTATTGGAAAACGATATCAAACCAAGTGATATCATCTCTAAAAAATCATTGGAAAATGCAGTACGGTTAATAACGATACTTGGCGGTTCTACAAATGCTGTACTTCATTTCTTGGCAATCGCAAGAGCTGCTGAAATAGATTTTGGTTTGGCAGATTTTCAAAGGATTAGTGATACCACACCTTTCTTGGCAGATTTAAAGCCAAGTGGAAAATATTTAATGGAAGACCTACACCATGTAGGAGGAGTTCCTGCTGTTATGAAGTTCATGCTAAAACATAACATGTTGCATGGAGACTGTCTTACCGTTACAGGAAAAACAATAGCCGAAAATCTAGCTGATGTTGCTGATTTAACAGAGGGGCAACAAGTTGTAAAGGATTTAGAGAACCCAATCAAAGAAACAGGGCACCTTAGAATACTTCATGGCAATCTTGCTATTGAAGGAGCGGTTGCAAAAATCACAGGAAAAGAAGGATTGCATTTCTCAGGACCGGCAAAAGTTTTTGAGGGCGAGTTTGATGCGAATGACGGTATTCGTGATGGATTGGTGAAAAAGGGAGATGTTGTAGTCATTAGGTATGAAGGACCAAAAGGAGGCCCAGGAATGCCAGAAATGCTAAAACCTACTGCTGCTATTATGGGAGTAGGATTGGGTAAAGATGTGGCTTTGATTACTGACGGTAGGTTCTCTGGAGGAACCCATGGCTTTGTGGTGGGTCACATTGCACCAGAAGCGCAAGATGGTGGAGCTATAGGATTGGTGAAGGATGGAGACATTATTACCATTGATGCAGAGAAAAATAGTATTTCCATGGCTGTTTCAGATGAAGAATTGGCAAGCAGAAAGGAAAAATGGGTACAGCCACCATTAAAGGTTAAAAAAGGAAGTTTATACAAATATGCCAAAACAGTTTCATCTGCCTCGAAAGGCTGCGTAACTGATTTGATTTAATAACAATTTGGGGTTTTAAGGAAACTTTATTCCCCAAAACATTACGCTTATGGAAACACTAAAAGCACAAAAGAAAGATTCTGAAAAAGACACCGTTATGCGAATAAGTGGTGCTGAAGCTATAATACATTGTTTGTTGGCTGAAGGAGTAGATTTAATCTATGGATATCCAGGTGGAGCAATTATGCCCGTTTATGATGAGCTATACAAGTTTCAGGATAAACTAACGCACATCTTAACTAGACATGAGCAAGGTGCTACCCATGCGGCACAAGGCTATGCAAGAGTTAGCGGAAAAGTAGGGGTTGCTATGGCAACGTCAGGTCCCGGTGCTACCAATTTGGTTACTGGATTGGCAGATGCCCAAATAGATTCAACGCCAATGGTGTGCATAACAGGTCAAGTACCAAGACATTTGTTGGGTTCAGACGCCTTTCAAGAGACAGATATTGTTGGGATTTCTACGCCCGTCACTAAATGGAACTATCAAGTTACCAAGGCTAGCGAGATTCCCGAGATTATGGCAAAAGCTTTTTATATCGCAAGATCTGGGAGACCTGGGCCTGTATTGATAGATATTACCAAAAACGCTCAGTTTGATGAGTTGGATTTTACATATGAAAAATGTAAAGGAGTTCGGAGTTACAAACCTGTTCCCGAACCAGACTTAAAAGCAATTGAAGAAGCTGCCGAGCTTATCAACAATGCAAAAAAGCCATTTATAGTTTTTGGACAAGGAGTAATATTAGGAGAAGCGGAGGAAGAACTCAAGGCATTGGTGGAAAAGGCAGGAATTCCAGCTGCTTGGACTATTTTGGGACTATCGGCAATGGACACTGCCCACCCTTTGAATGTGGGAATGGTAGGTATGCACGGCAATTATGGTCCAAATGTGTTGACCAATGAATGCGATCTACTCATTGCCATAGGAATGCGCTTTGATGATAGAGTAACAGGTAGCTTGGACACCTATGCAAAACAGGCAAAAGTGATTCATTTTGAAATTGACCCAGCAGAAATTAATAAAAATGTAAAAGCAGATGTAGCAGTCTTAGGAAATGCTAGACAGACTTTGGATTTGTTATTGCCTTTGGTTAATAAAAACGAACATGCAGCATGGAAGGCTGAATTCGACAAAAAATATCAAATAGAATACGATACTGTTATCAAAAATGATATAACGCCTACTAAAGATGGTTTAACTATGGGTGAGGTCATTGAGCAAATCAATATTTCTTCAGAACATAAGGCCGTTATTGTTACAGATGTAGGACAACACCAGATGATTGCCTGCAGATATGCCAAGTTTAAACAATCTAAGAGCAATATAACTTCAGGAGGATTGGGAACTATGGGATTTGCATTGCCTGCAGCCATAGGGGCTAAAATGGGAGCAATGAACCGCGAAGTGGTTGCTGTTATTGGTGATGGGGGCTATCAAATGACAATTCAAGAGCTGGGGGTAATCTTTCAGCATAAAGTTCCGGTTAAAATTGTGGTGCTGAACAATGACCATTTGGGTATGGTTCGTCAATGGCAAGAACTTTTCTTTGAGAGCAGGTATGCTTCAACGGTAATGGTTAACCCAGATTTTGTG
The DNA here is from genome assembly GCF_947499585.1 of uncultured Allomuricauda sp. GTDB lineage: Bacteria > Bacteroidota > Bacteroidia > Flavobacteriales > Flavobacteriaceae > Flagellimonas. Next base: position 941,189 of record NZ_CANMOO010000001.1, read on the forward strand.
AAGATTGCAGAGGGTTATCACATCAAATCAAGAAGAGTTTCGGTTCGTTCAGAATTAAAGGATGCAGTTGCAGAAATGATTGCATCCAAGGATTCATACTTTTTAGAGGTTAAAGTGGAGAAAGAAGATAATGTATTTCCAATGATTCCTTCAGGAGCATCTGTTTCAGATATTAGACTTAAGTAGAGATGGATCAAACTAATATTTTAGATACACCACAAGTGTATCCAGAGTTACTTGCTAAATCTAAGGAGATAGGATTTACTATGCCTTCAGACATGTATATCGGAACATTTCTTAAAACCTTGGTCTCTTCTAAACCAAATGGGAACTTTTTGGAGTTAGGTACCGGTATGAGTCTATCTCTAGCTTGGATGCTGGAAGGAATGGACATGAGTTCAAAACTTATTAGTATTGACAATGATGAAGAACTTATTCAAATAGCGAAGGATTTTTTTGCCGATGACCAGAGACTTCAATTGGTTTGCGCTGATGGAGATGTATGGTTGTCTCAATATAATGGAGAAAAGTTTGATTTAATCTTTGCGGATGCATGGCCAGGAAAGTACAGTTGTTTGGATGAAGTGTTGAAACTGATTAAGGTTGGAGGGTTTTATGTGATTGATGATATGAGAAAACAAGCCAATTGGCCGGTAGGTCATGAGTACAATGCATCTTCATTAATTAAGGTATTGGAAGCAAAGGAAGATTTTACAATTACAAAAATGGACTGGTCAACAGGAGTTATAGTTGCCGTGAAAACAAAATAAGTATGGAAAAACAGTGGTACACCATCTCAGTTTATTCAGAGAACAATGTTGGATTACTAAATAGAATATCTGGAATATTCTTAAAGAGACACATTAACATAGAGAGTTTAAATGTCTCTAAATCAGAAATTGATAATGTCTCAAAATTCACAATAGTTGTTGTGGCTCCGGAAGAATCGGTCAGAAAAATTGTGGGACAGATAGAGAAACAGGTAGAAGTGATAAAAGCTTACTATCATACAGACGATGAGACCATTTATCAAGAATCTGCCTTGTTCAAAATATCATCAGATTTATTGTTTGATGAGAGACAGATTCAAAACATTATCAAAGAAAGTAATTCACAAATTGTAACCGTGGCTAGAGACTTTTTTGTTTTGGCCAAAACAGGACGCAGGCATGAAATAGACGAAATGCACGATGCCTTTGAACCCTATGGTATAATGCAGTTTGTACGTTCAGGAAGGATTGCAGTAAGTAAAGCAGCAATGCCAATAACCAGTATTTTAGCAGAATTTCAAAATCAATAAATAGCACAAAATCAAAAACTAAAAATGACAAATTATTTTAATACGCTATCACTTCGAGATAAATTAGAACAGTTAGGAAAATGCAGATTTATGGATGCCAGTGAATTTGCTGATGGCGTTACTGCGTTAAAAGGAATGAAGATTGTAATTGTAGGCTGTGGTGCCCAGGGTTTAAACCAGGGTTTAAATATGAGGGATTCAGGTTTGGATATTTCATATACCTTAAGGGAGGCTGCGATTAAAGAGCAAAGGCAATCCTATAAAAATGCCAAGGAGAACAACTTTAATGTGGGAACCTATGAAGAGTTGATTCCTAGCGCAGATTTGGTTATCAATTTAACTCCTGATAAGCAGCATACCAATGTGGTAAGCACTGTAATGCCTTTAATGAAAAAAGGAGCTACACTTTCCTATTCCCATGGCTTTAATATTGTAGAAGAGGGAATGCAAATCCGAAAGGACCTTACGGTAATTATGGTGGCTCCAAAGAGTCCAGGTTCTGAAGTTCGTGAAGAATATAAGAGAGGTTTTGGAGTGCCTACGCTGATTGCCGTACATCCAGAAAACGATCCTGAAGGTAAAGGTTTGGCACAAGCAAAAGCCTATGCAGCCGGAACTGGCGGGCACAAAGCAGGAGTATTGGAATCTTCTTTTGTCGCTGAAGTAAAATCAGATTTGATGGGAGAGCAAACCATTCTTTGTGGGTTGTTGCAAACAGGTTCCATTTTATCTTTCAATAAAATGTTGGAAAAAGGAATTGACGCTGGGTATGCTTCAAAGTTAATTCAATATGGATGGGAAACCATCACAGAAGGATTAAAGCATGGAGGAATCACCAATATGATGGACAGATTATCTAACCCTGCCAAAATAAAAGCGTTTGACCTAGCGGAAGAATTAAAAGATATTATGCGTCCTCTTTTTCAAAAACATATGGACGATATCATGAGCGGTCACTTTTCTAAAACCATGATGGAAGATTGGGACAATGATGATAAGAATTTATTGGATTGGAGGTCAGCGACTGGTGAAACAGCTTTTGAGAAGACCCCAGCCAGTAACGATGCTATTTCAGAACAAGAGTTCTATGACAATGGAGTGTTAATGGTTGCTTTTGTAAAATCTGGAGTAGAGTTGGCATTTGAAACGATGACAGAATCAGGAATTATAGATGAATCGGCATACTACGAATCCTTACACGAAACACCTTTGATTGCTAATACCATTGCAAGAAAAAAGTTGTTTGAGATGAATCGTGTAATATCTGACACGGCAGAATATGGTTGTTATTTATTTGATCATGCCTGTAAGCCTTTATTGACAGATTTCATGAAAACTGTCGAGACTGATATTATTGGCGAAAAGTATGGAGAAGGAAAAGACAATGGTGTTGACAATGTTAAGCTTATCACGGTGAACAAGGCACTGCGCGAACATCCTGTGGAAGTGGTAGGTGCTAGATTGAGAGAATCAATGACCGCTATGAAGCCCATAGCTTAGACTTGAGTTTCTTATAAATTGGAAATAAATAACCTGATGAAAGAAACGGCAGCTACATATTTTCCGCAAATAGCTGATATCTATGAAGCTGCCAATACTATTAAGCAGGTTGCTGGAGAAACACCTTTACAGCAAAGTATTCGTTACTCGAAGAAGTATGATGCCGATATCTTGCTAAAGAGAGAAGATTTACAGCGGGTAAGAAGTTATAAAATTCGCGGTGCTTTCAATAAAATCAGTTCCCTTACCAAAGAAGAACTAAAAAATGGTGTGGTTTGCGCTAGCGCTGGAAACCATGCTCAAGGAGTTGCGTTTGCTTGCAATCACTTAGGGGTTAAAGGAACTATTTATATGCCTGCGGTTACTCCAAAACAAAAGATTGACCAAACCAGAATGTTTGGTGGAGACTGGATAAAAGTGGTGTTGGAAGGGGATACTTTTGATGATTCCCAAAAGGCGGCCAAATTGTTTTGCAGCCAAAAAGATAAAACTTTTGTTCATCCTTTTGATGATGCAAAAACCATTGAAGGCCAAGCCACAATTGGGCTAGAGTTATTAAACCAGTCTAAGGAGCCTATAGATTATATTTTTGTCGCAGTAGGTGGGGGAGGATTGGCGGCTGGATTATGCGGTACATTTCGAGCGTTGTCTCCTAAAACCAAAATCATTGGTATAGAACCAGAAGGTGCTCCCTCTATGAAAATATCCATAGAAAAAGGGGAATTGGTTGAACTGCCCCAAATTGATAAATTTATAGATGGTGCTGCCGTTCAAAAAGTTGGAGAATATACTTTTCCAATTTGTAAGGACTATCTGCACAAAATGGAAACTGTGCCAGAAGGGAAAGTATGTCAGACCATTTTGGATTTATATAATAGAGATGCTATTGTTGTTGAACCCGCTGGAGCTTTAACCATTGCTGCTCTAGATGATTTTAAAAACGAAATAAAAGGCAAAACTGTTGTGTGCATTGTTAGCGGCAGTAACAATGATATTACGCGTACTGCAGAAATAAAAGAAAGAGCTTTATTATATGGTAACTTAAAACATTATTTTATCGTTCGTTTTCCACAGCGTCCAGGAGCCCTCAAAGAATTTGTGGCTGATATTTTAGGTCCAGATGATGATATCACACATTTTGAATACTCTAAAAAATCGAGTAGGGAAAATGCACCAGCGGTCGTTGGTATTGAATTAAAATCTTCCCAGGATTTGGATCCATTGATTGAACGAATGAAAACCAATAACTTTTTCGGTGATTACCTCAATAACAAGCCTGACCTTTTTCAATATTTGGTGTAATCTGCATAACAATTTTAAAACCTTTTCTGATAAAGGCCCTACTAAAACGTTTTCGTAGCTAAACCATTGAAAATAAAGGGTTTTTCAATCTTTTTTATGTTAACTTTATTCGATATTTAAGCTAGTAAATAGAAATTAATTCTAATTAAAAAGCATAGGATTATGCCAATTAAAACAGCAATACCAGAAGAATTCCAAATTACCTCGGAAATACATCAAAAAACCTATTTGGTCAATGGTGAGTTGAAAGAATGGAAAGGGAATAACACAACAGTAATTTCAACAATCTCGTCAACGGAGAAATACGAGCATACCGTTTTAGGAAGTATTCCGGATATGGGAGAAGCTGAAGCGTTAGAAGCGTTGGATGCAGCGGTAGGGGCATATGACCAAGGTCAAGGGGTATGGCCGACCATGAAAGTAAAAGACCGTATTGAATGTATGGAGTCCTTTGTAAAAAAAATGGAGGAGAAGCGAGAGGAAGTGGTAAAGCTCTTAATGTGGGAAATTGGCAAATCGCTACCGGACTCACAAAAGGAGTTTGATCGTACCGTTGAATACATTTATGATACCATTGAAGACTATAAAAAATTGGATCGTGATTCTGCGAAGTTCCAAAAACATGATGGGGTATATGCCCATATCCGTAGGGGACCCTTGGGTGTAGTTTTATGTTTAGGGCCTTATAACTACCCCTTAAACGAGACCTTTGCTTTGTTGATTCCAGCAATTATTATGGGGAATACAACGGTATTTAAACCAGCCAAGCATGGGGTTTTGTTAATAACGCCGTTATTGGAGGCCTTCCAGAGTAGTTTTCCAAAAGGCGTTGTCAATATTTTGTTCGGAAGGGGCAGGGCAGTGGCGGCACCTATTATGAAAACTGGCAAGGTAGATGTATTGGCGTTAATAGGAAACAGTAAATCTGCCAATGCATTACAGGACCAACATCCAAAAAGTAACCGATTAAGGTTGGTGTTGGGGCTTGAAGCTAAAAATCCGGCTATTATTTTACCAGATGCAGATTTGGATTTAACCATAAATGAATGTTTAGCTGGTACACTTTCTTTTAATGGACAGCGATGTACTGCCTTGAAAGTGGTTTATGTGCACGAAGATGTAAAGGATGAGTTTTTAAAACGATTCTCAGAAAAAGTAGACGCCTTAAAATTTGGAAATCCTTGGGATGATGGTGTAAAACTCACACCGTTGCCAGAGCCAGGTAAGCCTGCTTATATTCAAGAATTATTGGATGATGCCAAGGCAAAAGGTGCTAAAATCAAAAACAAAAAAGGAGGGAAACAATCCGATAATTATATCTGGCCAGCAGTTTTGCACCCAGTTTCTAAAGACATGCGAGTGTATGAAGAAGAACAGTTTGGGCCTATAATTCCTGTGGTTTCTTTTAAAGATATAGAAGAACCTTTAGATGATATGGCGGAGTCCAACTACGGGCAGCAAGTAAGTTTGTTTGGTAAGGATGTGTATACCCTATCTCCATTGATTGATTCGCTTGCCAATTTAGTGTGTAGAGTAAATTTAAACAGTTCTTGTCAACGAGGTCCAGATGTTTACCCATTTACAGGAAGAAAAGATTCTGCTCAATCTACTCTAAGTGTTCATGATGCACTACGTTCTTTCTCTATTAGAACCTTTGTTGCTTTTAAGGACAATGATTTGAACAATGAAACCATTGAACAACTGTTAGAAGCTAAAGTGAGCAATTTTTTAAGCACGGATTACATTTTGTAGTAGTCTTTTGGAATGTGATCAGGAATCGGGAATGGTAATTATTTCATATTTCCAATCTTTTTTTGTTTTATGACCTTTTAAGAGGTTTGGTGGTTTTATGCCTCCATAGATAAAAGTAGTGGCAGGTATGGATAATAGAATTGCAGCTGAATTTTGAGTGATAACATAAATAAGAAACCCCACTGTAAGTGCCGTAGCAGCATTATAATAGAAAAATCCACTGATAATAATAGAAGCAAGCAGAGGATTCCGTTTCAGTTTTATAATTTCATCGATTGCTACTTTTCTATGTTTTATTAGAATATAGTTTTTGTCCAAAATTGCAAACCTACCCGATAAGCGTTCTCCATTTTTAGTCTTTAGTCTTATCCGTTTATGTTCTTTTATAATTATTTGTTTTTGTAGGGTAGAATTTGTGATTTTGAGAGCTTTTTTTTGTGAAAAAATCATAGTAGTAAAAAGCAAGCCAACTAATAGTAGGTATATTTTCATTACAAGAAGGGTTTACGGTTTCTGATAAAAGCATATGGGAAGTATGAACCTTATTTGCAGTCACCATTGCAAGGTTCTGCACTCTCATAATCAGTATCTGTTATCTGAAAAAGGAATTGATCTTTTCCAATAGATATGTAGTCCGTATCCCTTAATAAATTTCTATTGGCTGGGTCAAAAGCAGGCACTCCCGTTTGCATGAATTCAATTGTGTACGTTGCTTTTTTTTCATTATTGAAAACTGCAATTATAGAATCTGCTTCAAGAGATGCCACAGGTAATCTTAAGTTATTGCTTTCAGGTAAATTTTCCCACGTCCCCCCGCTCCTAGTAAGCACTGAGCCTTCCAATTGGTTGGATGTATTTAATAAAGTCTCATTATACCTGCTGGGTTCGCCATTTTTATAGAATTGTAGGACAATTTGAAAAGAACAACTGTTTTGAACAACATATTGCCTATCAAACCTAGGAGCCTCGGGACCACAAGCCATAACTAAAAATAGTAGGGTAATTAGAGTTGTGTTTTTCATAGTATTGTATATAAACTAGTTAGACCAATTGTTAAACAATTCGTCTAAATGTTTCTCTGTTGGATTATTGAATCTAGCTTTAATGTTACTTTTCCATTTTATCCTCTAACTACTCATCTATGACTTTTGTCTTTTCAGAAATATTTGGTCTTTTAGGATGATACTCCTCTTTTTGACAGGAGAGAATTAAAAACATTGAAAGAACAAAAAATGTCAAATGGATTTTGCAGGCTTGTTTCATGTTGTAGCATAGATTTGGTTAAACAATTGGGGCGCTGCTATAAATCCAAATTGAACTGTATCCCATGAAACTAGGAAAAGCTTACATTTTTAACTTTAAGAATTGATGAATAGACTATTTGAATTGATGAATCTGTAGGTGTGAGAAAAATATTTTTCTAGAGATCAAATAAAAAAGGGGGCATTTTGTTAAAAATGCCCCCTTTTTTATTCCTGATGTATTTTTATAAATTCTTAGCCAACCAGTCTCCAACTTCGCTAGTTTTATAAGCTGTTCCACCTTCGGAAAGATCTTCAGTGACAACACCTTCAGCTAAGGACTTATTTACTACAGTTCTTATTGCTTCAGCTTCATTCTTTAAATCAAAATCTTCAAAAAGCATAGCTGCGGATAAAACGGTAGCCAGCGGATTGGCAATATCCTTACCTGCGGCCTGTGGATAAGATCCATGAATAGGTTCGTACAATCTGGCTTTTTCTCCCACCGAAGCCGAAGGCATCAACCCCATGGAACCTGAAATCACGGAAGCTTCATCAGTTAAAATATCACCAAAAAGGTTTTCGGTGATAATAACATCATAGTCACTTGGCCATTGCACCAAACGCATGGCAACGGCATCAACAAATTCATAAGAAACTTCTACCTCTGGATAGTCTTTCTCCATAGCTTGGACAGTTTCCCTCCATAGACGAGAAGATTCCAGTACGTTGGCTTTGTCTACACAACAAAGTCTTTTTGAGCGAGTCATGGCCATTTCAAAACCTTTTTTTGCCAAACGTTGAATCTCAGCACGGGTATATGTCATGGTATCAAAAGCGGTATTTCCATTATCTTTTCTACCTCTTTCACCAAAATAAACACCGCCTGTTAATTCTCTCAATATAATCAGGTCGGTACCCTCAATGCGCTCCCTTTTTAATGGAGACTTATCGATTAATGATGGAAAGGTAAACGTGGGTCTAACGTTAGCAAAAAGCCCCAGTTTTTTACGCATTTTAAGAAGACCTTGTTCCGGACGTACTTTAGCAGAAGGGTCATTGTCAAAACGAGGATGCCCAATAGCGCCAAACAACACTGCATCTGCAGCTTCACATATTGCATGGGTTTCATCGGGGTAAGGTTCGCCAACCGAATCAATAGCTGCAGCACCAGTCAATGCAGGTGTCCAGTTTATTTCATGATTAAATTTCGCAGCGACTGCATTAGATACTTTTACGGCTTGATCTATCACTTCTGGACCAATCCCATCTCCTGCCAATAAGGCTATGTTTAATTTCATGTATACTTTTTATAGGTTGTTTTCTCAAATTAAATTGAGCATTTTTTCTGTGGCTTTTATAGCAGATACCGTTTGATCTGAATCTAGGCCTCTGGTGGTAAAATCATTTTCTTTGGTTTGCCAGGTTATGATGGTCTCACAAAGCGCATCTGATGTACTTCCTGGAGGAATACGAACTGCATAATCCACCAATTTTGGTAATTCCGTTTTTTCTTTTTGATATACTTTATGAAGGGCATTTATAAAAGCATCAAACTGCCCATCGCCTTGCGCATTTTCCTCATAAGATTTTCCATCTATTTCAATAGAAAGGGTAGTGGAAGGTTTTAAGCCTTTAGAATGAGTCAGAACATAGGACCTAACAAAAACGCGTTGTTGATGCAATTCACTGTTTAAAACATCAGAAATAATATAGGGAAGGTCCTCTTTTGTGACACGCTCCTTTTTGTCGCCTAGTTCTATAATACGTTCTGTTACCTTTTTAAGTTCATCATCGTTAAGTGTTAGCCCTAACTCTTGAAGATTCTTTTGAATATTTGATTTGCCAGATGTTTTTCCTAGTGCGTATTTACGTTTTCTACCAAAACGCTCTGGCAATAAATCATTAAAGTAAAGATTCTTTTTACTGTCTCCATCTGCATGTATTCCAGCCGTTTGAGTGAAAACATTGTCTCCAACTATAGGTTTGTTGTCTGGAATGCCAAAACCAGTAAATGCCGAAACCAATTTACTCACTTTATATAGTGATGATTCCTTTACTCCAATCGAAATCTCGGGCAAAAAATCATTGATTACCGCAACAGCACTTGCTAAAGGAGCGTTCCCTGCCCGCTCTCCCATACCGTTAACGGTTAGGTGCAACCCATGGCAACCAGCTTTCAAAGCTTCCATAATGTTGGCAACACTTAAATCATAGTCATTATGACCGTGAAAATCAAAATGTGAATTTGGATATCGCTTAATGATTTGACCTAAAAAATCAGAAGTTTCATGATACGTGAGTATGCCCAAAGTATCTGGAAGAAGTATGCGTTTTATAGGTTGGGTTGTTAGAAAATCTAAAAACTGAAATACATATTGAGGTGAATTTCGCATTCCATTGCTCCAATCTTCTAGGTATACATTGGTTTCTATTCCCAAAGTTTTAGCCTTGGAAACAACCGCTTCAATGTCTTTGAAGTGTTGTTCAGGTGTTTTCTTTAATTGATGGGTTAAATGGTTAAGAGATCCTTTGGTCAATAAGTTTTGCACTTTTGCACCGGTTTCTACCATCCAATCCAATGAAATTCCTTTGTCTACGAAAGTAAGAACCTCTATCCGAGATAGATAACCTTCGGTTTTTGCCCAATCCGTAATGCTTTTGACCGCCTTAAACTCTCCATCTGAGACTCTAGCCGAAGCTACTTCTATTCGGTCCACTTTGAGTTCTTCCAACAGCAGTTTGGCCAGTGTAAGCTTTTCTGATGAAGAAAAGGACACACCTGAGGTTTGTTCACCATCCCTAAGGGTGGTATCCATTATTTCAACAGTACGTGTTTTCATTTTAGATATAGTGGTCTTAAGGCATAAAAGCTGCCCTATAAAGGAGTGTCCTCAGCAAACTCTCGTATTTCTTTCTCGATGTTCAAAAGGAAATCAATATCGTCAAAACCATTTAGCATATTTTCCTTTTTATAATCATTGATGGCAAAACCCTCATTTTCATTGGTTTCCAAAATGGTAATGGTTTGCTCGGGAAGACTGATTTCCAATTCAGTATTTGGATTTTTCTCAACAGCCCTGAAGATTTTATCCAAAAACTCTGGGCTTACCTGCACTGGTAAAACACCAATGTTTAAGCAGTTGTTTCTGAAGATATCAGCAAAAAAACTAGATACCACGCAACGGAACCCATAATCATAAACGGCCCATGCTGCATGCTCCCTGGAAGAACCGGAGCCAAAATTTTTACCCCCAACCAATATTTTTCCTTTGTAAATGGGATTGTTCAATACAAATTGCTCCTTAGGTGTATTATCTGGATGGTATCTCCAGTCTCTGAACAAATTGTCTCCAAAACCTTTTCGTTCAGTTGCTTTTAAAAACCGAGCTGGGATAATCTGATCAGTATCCACATTTTCTATTGGCAATGGGACTGCTGAACTTTTAAGTATATTGAATTTATCGTAAGCCATTTTGTGTTCTTTTATTTAAGCGATTACTTCCTGCATTAATTCTCGTGGATCTGTTACTTTTCCCGTAACTGCCGCTGCCGCTGCAACTAGTGGGCTGGCCAATAATGTTCTGGATCCTGGACCCTGTCTACCTTCAAAATTTCTGTTTGATGTACTCACGGCGTATTTACCAGCAGGAATTTTATCATCGTTCATTGCCAGACAAGCTGAACAGCCAGGCTCTCTTAGTTCAAACCCTGCTTCATGTAAAAGATCAAGAATACCTTCAGTTTTGATGGCTTCTTCAACTCGGTGTGAACCTGGAACTAGCCATGCAGTGACATTATCCGCTTTTTTTCGTCCTTTTATGATGGAAGCAAAAGCTCTAAAATCTTCAATTCTACCATTGGTACAGCTTCCTAAGAATACGAAGTCTATAGGTTTTCCTATCATAGCTTCCCCTTCATTAAAAGCCATGTATTCCAATGATTTCTTATAGGTGGCATTTCCTCCTTCCACAGCATTTGCCAGTGGAATACCATTTTGAATCCCCATACCCATACCAGGGTTTGTACCATAAGTAATCATTGGTTCTATTTCCGAAGCGGTAAAAGCAATCTCTTTGTCAAAAACGGCATCTTCATCAGAATAAAGTGTTTGCCAATAATCCATGGCCTTATCCCATGCTGCACCTTTAGGAGTATACTCCCTTCCTTTTATATAGTCAAAAGTTTTCTCGTCTGGAGCTATCATTCCGCCTCTAGCTCCCATTTCTATACTCAAATTGCAGACAGTCATACGTCCTTCCATAGACATATCTCTAAAAACCTGTCCTGAGTACTCCACAAAATATCCGGTGGCACCGGAAGTGGTAAGTTTGGAAATAATAAAAAGTGCTACGTCTTTTGGTGTCACCCCAATATTTAAATCTCCGTCTATATTTATGCGCATACTTTTTGCTTTGGGCTGCATAATACATTGGGTGGAAAGCACCATTTCAACTTCGCTGGTACCAATGCCAAAAGCAATTGCACCGAACGCTCCATGCGTGGAGGTATGAGAATCTCCACAAACAATAGTTGCCCCAGGAAGTGTAATTCCATTTTCAGGACCTATAACGTGTACAATTCCGTTTTTCTCATGCCCAAGGCCCCAATAGGGAATGTTATGGGCTTTGGAATTTTCTTCCAAGGCTTTCAATTGATTTGCGGACAGTTTGTCTTTAACGGGTAAATGCTGGTTCAGTGTTGGGGTATTATGGTCTGCAGTGGCAAAGGTGCGTTCTGGATACAGCACTTTAACGCCTCTATTTTTTAGCCCCAAAAAAGCTACGGGACTTGTTACTTCATGCACCAAATGTCTATCAATAAAAATCACATCAGGGCCATTTTCAATGCGCTGCACTGTATGCGAATCCCATACCTTATCAAATAGTGTCTTACTCATAGTTGTGTTCAATAATTAATAAGCTGGTAAATTTAAAATATGTAAAAAAAAGTGGTGGTATTTTGTTGCGAAAATTACGATGTTCAAGGATGGTTTTAAAATCGATTTGCCTCTTTACTCATGATTTTAGGGGATTTCAAACAAAAAACATTTTAATTGTTATCCGCTTAAAGACGATTCTTAAAGAACTGATTTTAAGAAAATGCGCTTAAAGGGAAATTCCCGATAAATGTTTACTTTTTGATTAAGGAATACGTTAGGATTTACGTATTGATTTTGAATACATTATGCCTAATCTGTTGAAATTTAACATGTTTAGTTCTATTTTAACATTGCTGTAACGCTATGGAGACATTGCGCTTTCTACTTTAGAGGATCGACCTAAAAGTTTATTCATTAACACATCAAAAACGAACAAATGAAAAAAAGTTACTCGGCCATTTCGGCCATGATGCTTATTGCGATTTTTTTTATTTCCAATAGCACTTTTGCCCAATTAGATTTTCTACCACGTGGTAGTCAAACGGCAAAAGTATCTCAGCGCATTGGAAACACAGATGTTACCATTGTTTATTCTAGACCTAGCGTAAATGATAGAGAAGTTTGGGGGGCATTGGTTCCTTACGGTATGAACAATTTGGGGTTTGGTACTGCTACCGAATCTCCATGGCGAGCTGGTGCCAATGAAAATACCATCTTCAAGACTTCAGATGACCTAACCATTGGTGGGAAAACATTGCCCGCAGGTAAATATGGTCTACATATGATTGTGAATGAAGATAATACCGCTACTGTTATCTTTTCTAAAAACTATGATGCTTGGGGTAGTTATTTTTATGAGCCAAGTGAAGATGCACTCCGTGTAGATGTTGAAGCTAAAGAAATTGCTCATGTGGAACAACTTACGTACACTTTTAATGAAGTTGATGCCACTTCTGCAGTAGCTTCATTAAACTGGGAAAAAAAGCAGATTCCATTTAAAGTAGAAACAGACGTCACGAACAATGTTCTTGCAGACATACGTCAAAAATTGCAAACCTCTCCTGGCTTTAATAGACAGACATGGGAACAGGCGGCAAATTACGCCCAGAACAATGGTGGTGATTTAGATGAAGCCCTAGGTTGGGTAGATGCTGCAATTGCCGGACAGTTTTTTAGCCAAAAAACCTTCAATAACCTGAGCATAAAATCTCAGATTTTGACAAAGCAAGGAAAAACTGCAGAAGCAGAAGCATTGATGAAGGAAGCACTACCTCTAGGAACAGTTTTTCAGGTACATGGCTATGGCAGACAACTTATTGGTCAAGGAAAAAATGCTGAAGCTCTGGAGATTTTTAAATGGAATGTAAAAAACCATAAGGACACATGGCCTGTACATTATGGTTTGGCAAGAGGTTATTCCGCCGTGGGGGATAATAAGTCAACAATAAAACATTTGAAAATAGCTATGGAAAATGCGCCAGCACAAGCCAACAAGGATAGAGTTGCGGCTAACATTGCTAAAGCGGAAAAAGGAGAAGCAATCAACTAAATATAACCACTACTCATAGGCAAAAAGCCCAGTGAAAAGCTGGGCTTTTTAACTTATATAATTCCAAATTGTTTTTTGTTGCATCATTTTGGTATAGGCAAAAAGGATGGAACGATTCCCTTCTCTTTCTAGTTTGGGGTCATCTTTCAACAACTGCAAAGCATAATATCTTGCTGTTTTTAATATTTGGTTATCCTTTACAATATCTGCTATTTTAAGATTGAGAATACCACTTTGTTGCGTTCCCATTAAATCTCCTGGACCGCGTAGTTTTAAATCAACCTCAGCAATTTCAAAACCGTCGTTGGTACGTACCATAGTTTCTAAACGTGTTTTGGCATCTTCAGATAACTTATGGCTCGTCATAAGAATGCAAAAGCTTTGTTCGGCACCGCGGCCTACACGCCCACGCAATTGATGCAACTGGGAAAGCCCAAACCGTTCCGCACTTTCAATGATCATTACCGAAGCGTTGGGAACATTCACTCCAACTTCAATAACAGTGGTAGCGACCATGATTTGAGTTTCTCCTTTTACAAAACGCTCCATTTCGTAATCTTTATCACTTGGCTTCATTTTCCCATGTACAATAGATATCTGATAGTCAGGTAGGGGAAAATCTCTGGCAACACTCTCATAACCATCCATTAAATCCTTATAGTCCAATGCTTCGGATTCTTTAATCAACGGGTATACCATATAGATTTGTCTTCCCTTTTTTATTTCATCCCTGATGAATTGAAAGACTTTTAATCTATTACTGTCAAATCTGTGGACGGTCTTTATGGGTTTACGTCCCGGCGGCAGCTCATCGATAACAGAAATATCTAAATCGCCATAGAGGCTCATGGCCAAAGTTCTAGGGATTGGGGTAGCGGTCATGACCAAAATATGGGGAGGGACTTCATTTTTGTGCCATAATTTTGAACGTTGGGCCACGCCGAATCTGTGCTGTTCATCTATAATGGCCAACCCAAGGTTTTTAAACTGGACCTTATCCTCTAGAACTGCATGAGTACCCACTAGAATATTTAACTCCCCATTTTCTAACTGTTCATGAATGATGTTCCTAGCTGATTTTTTTGTTGAGCCAGTCAATAATGATATGTTGATATTCATATCTCCTAAGAGCTCTTTAAGCCCATTAAAGTGCTGATTGGCCAAAATCTCGGTTGGCGCCATTAAACAGGTTTGAAATCCATTATCAATAGCCAACAGCATGCACATTAAGCCTACAATGGTCTTTCCAGAACCAACATCACCTTGAAGAAGCCGATTCATTTGAGCATTACTGCCCATATCATTTCTAATTTCCTTAATTACCTTTTTTTGGGCGTTGGTAAGTTCAAATGGTAAGTGCTCCTTAAAAAAAGTATTAAAATTTTCCCCCACATTGTCAAAGGGCAATCCTTTTATTTTTTGTTTTCGAAGGAGCTTTTTGGAAATTAATTGGAGCTGTACATAAAACAATTCTTCAAACTTGAGTCTGAACTGTGCTTTTGCAAGCAAATCCTGGTTTTTAGGAAAATGGATATTAAAAAGCGCTTCGCTTTTGGGAATTAGTTTTAGTTCATCCAAAATAGCAGTTGATAAAGATTCTGGAAATTGTCCTTTACATTCCAAAAACAACTGTTGCATCATTTTGGCAATAACACGATTTGTAATCCCCTTGGCACTAAGTTTTTCAGTAGAAGGATAAATAGGCTGCATTGCAATTTTTAAACCTTTCTGATGTTCAGATAGCAACTCCATTTCTGGGTGGGGCATAGAAAATGTGCTGCCATAGCGGGTAGTTCTGCCAAAAACAACATAGGGTTCATTCAGCTTCAGGTTTTCCCTGATCCATTTATGACTACGGAACCAAACAAGTTCCATTTCTCCTGTTTCATCCACAAAACTGGCTACCAAACGCTTTCCCCGTTTCTGTTCAACAGTTTTAATACGGATAATTTTTCCGACCACTTGAACATCGGCTCCACTGGGTTGAAGTTGATTTATCTTATAATAGCTGGTCTTGTCAAGATATCTGTTTGGAAATAAGTGTAGCAAATCCCGATAGGTTTGAATACCCAACTCAGACCCTAAGGTATCAGCCCTATTTGGCCCTACACCTTTTAAATATGGAATGGGAGTTTCAAGAAAATTGGGATTCATCAAACTAAAATATGTAATTTGGAAAGACTTTTGCTATTTACAAATCATGAAGCTACGCCCCATCGTTCTTTTTTTTCTTTTTGGACATATGTTATTGTCCCAAATACAGGATAAAGTGGATTTTATCAGAGCTGGGGTTTCTGTTGAAGCATTTCCAGAGGAAAAACGGATTGATGGCACTGTAGCATATGAATTTCAAGTTCTTAAAGATGTGGATTCCATTTTTTTGGATGCTGTCAACATAGATTTACTTTCTGTTTTGTTAGACATGGAGAAAGTCAAATTTGTCAATGATGGAAAAACAATTTCCATCAAAAGAAAATTTAAGAAAGGAGGCTCACACATTATAAAACTGGAATATACTACTAAGCCCAAACAAACGGTTTATTTTTTAGGTTGGGAAGATGAAAATCCTTCAAACGATCAAATATGGACACAAGGTCAAGGGAAATATACAAGCCATTGGTTACCAAGTTTTGATGATATGAACGAGAAGGTGGAGTTTGATATGCACATCACAGCAAAAAATGGGTTATCTGTTTTTTCTAATGGAAAATTGGTAGAAAAAAATGTCGTAAAAGAAAACAAAGAGGTATGGACTTTTAACATGGACAAACCTATGAGCAGCTATTTGGTAGCTTTTGTTATAGGCGATTTTGAAAAAAGGACCACAGCTTCAACTTCTAAGATTCCAATAGAATTATATTATGAGCCTAAGGACAGTTTAAAAGCCGAACCAACCTATCGATATACGAAAGAAATTTTTGACTTTTTAGAAAAGGAAATAGGGATTCCATATCCTTGGCAGAACTACAAGCAGATACCGGTACAAGACTTTCTATATGCCGGTATGGAGAATACAGGAGCCACTATTTTTTCCAACACTTTTATGGTGGATTCCATTGCTTTTGCTGATAAAAATTATGTCAATGTAAATGCCCATGAACTGGCACACCAATGGTTTGGAAATTTGGTCACGGAACAAAGCGGGGAACACCATTGGTTACATGAAGGTTTTGCAACATATTATGCTTACTTGGCTGAAAAAAAGATTTTTGGGGAGGAATACTTTTATTGGCGTTTATTGGAGACAGCTGAGGCGCTTAACAATTTCTCAGGAGATGGAAATGGAGAAGCGTTGACCAATTCTAGTGCCGGCAGTCTTACTTTTTATGAAAAAGGAGCTTGGGCCTTAGTAATGCTCAAGAAAAGAGTAGGGGAACATAGTTTTCAACAGGGAGTCCAAAACTATCTGTCTCAATATGCATACAAAAATGTTACAATTTCAGATTTTATCTGGGAAATAGAGAAAGCATCTGGGATGAAACTTTCCGATTTTGAAGAAACCTGGTTACAAGAATCTGAGTTCCCTTTTGAAAAGGTGAAGGATTTTTTGATTGATAAAAGCACTTCTATTTGCACCTACTTTGATATTCAAAACAATATCAAAAAGAAAACAGATTCAACAGGAACCATTATAACAGATAAATGGGATGCGCTGCAGTCGGATGATTTAAAATACCGATTGATTTTGGATTATGGCAACGACTTATCGGTAGATTTTCTAAAAAAAATACTGAATGAAGAAAGCCTTAAAGTTAGACAGGCAGTAGCACTTTCACTTGGGAAAACACCTTTACTGCTAAAAGAGGAATTTGAAAGTCTTTTGCTGGATAGGAGCTACAAAACTATGGAGGCCACACTTTATCGACTCTGGACAGATTTCCCAAATAATCAAAAAACATATTTGGATAAGACAAGGAAGGTTATTGGTTTGCCCAATAAGAATGTAAGGTTGCTTTGGTTGACCCTTGCGTTGGTAAGCCCGGAATATAATACCAATCTAAAGCCAGGTTATTTTGATGAACTAAGCAGTTACACAGGTTCAGCGTATCATTTTGAAGTAAGACTTTTGGCATTCCAATATTTGAAAAATATTGGAGGATTTAATGATGAAACTCTTAAAAATCTCGTTGAAGCTTGTAGTCATCATGTTTGGCATTTTAAGAAATCTTCCCGCAATATTTTAAAGGAATTTTTGAAAGGAGAAGGAAGCATTGCCCGACTTAAATCAATATACCCATCTTTGGGTCAAGAACAACAACAATATTTAGACAAAGCATTGAGTAAATGAGAGCATTGGTGATTTCTGGTGGTGGGAGCAAAGGGGCATTTGCAGGCGGAGTTGCTCAATTTTTAATACAAGAGGCCAAGCATGAATACGATTTATTTGTTGGCACCTCTACGGGAAGTTTGTTGATTTCCCATTTGGCCCTAAACAAGTTGGATAAGATTAAACAAATTTACTCTTCGGTGAACCAAAAGAGTATTTTTAATAATTGCCCATTTCTGATTAAGAAAAAACATGGTGTTGAAGTAATTTCCATTAACCACTGGAACGTGGTAAAAAACTTCATAAAGGGTAAAAAGACATTCGGAGAGAGCGAGAACCTTCGGCATTTAATAAGGGAATCCGTAACACCGGAAGAATTTAATACCTTAAAACAGGGCATAACAGATGTAGTGGTTACCGTATCCAATCTATCGTTGAATCAAGTGGAATATAAGTCCGTTAATGATTGCACGTATGAGGAGTTTTGTGATTGGATTTGGATCTCTTCCAACTATACACCATTTATGAGTCTTGCAAAACGAAATGGTTGCGAATATGCAGATGGTGGACTGGGTAGCTTAGTTCCTATTGAAGAGGCTTTAAAAAGAGGTGCCACAGAAGTAGATGTTGTGGTGCTGCATACAGAGGTGAATTATTTAAACAGAATGCCAGTTAGAAACCCGTTTGAGCTAATGACCACAACCTTTAGCTTTATGTTGGATAGAATTGAGAATCAGAACATCAGGATAGGTAAACTGGTTGCCAACCAAAAGGATGCAATCATAAATCTCTACTATACGCCAACAGTATTAACTACAAATTCCCTTATTTTTAATAAAGAACGGATGACTTTGTGGTGGAAACGAGGTTATTTATATGCAAAAAATAAAAATGAAGAAACTAGTCCTATAAACCCTGAACATCAGGAGTAGGGATTACCAAAGTTCACCTACTTCTTTCTTTACAAAACTTAGTGCGGTGGTTGATGGAGATTGTTTTTCCATGGTTTGGTTTAAGATATCCTCTCTAAGTTTATCTGGGGAATCCGTCGCGCTCATACCCGCAGACCTTATAATTTGAATAGTAGCGTTTTTTGCCGCTTTTATGATGTTCCAACATTCCTCAGACATATAAATTTGTTGAGAAAGATTATGTTCAAATTCTGTTTCAACCTGTTTTATGAGCAAATTTTCGTAATCGTTCTTATCCTTCCCTTTTGGAGCAACACGCACCACCAAACTGTTGATTGAAATTCTTTCCAAGAAAAGAACCATTCTTTCATAAGCTTGCAATCGAACAGGCAGTGTGTCTTTTTGGGAGTCTTTATGAAGTAGAAAGCGTCTTCGGCCTTCTTCATTTCGTGTATGTAATCTAAAAAAGTAAAAGGCAATGGCTCCGGTTACTACAGCAGGCAATAAATAAGCAAAAAGTTGAAAGATGTTATCTCCAGTCATGGAATAGTTGGTTTTTTTGATTTTATAGAGATAAAACGCAGTAAAGTTTTAAATAGTATGAAAGCTTAATAATCAAAGTAATTGTTGCCTCAACATTTTTTGCCCCTATCAGTTACCAGCTTTCATATCTTCTTTAACCTTATCATAGAAACCTTTATAATCTGGTTGTAGTCTGATGGCGATACCTTCTTTAAAATTTCCATCTTTAACGGAAATACCAATATTTTCAGTGGAAACTTCAAAAGAGTCCACTAATTCTTTTGAAATGGCATTTACCTGATCAAAGGTTACTCCAAATTCCCCAGTGATATTCAATCCTTCTATTTTCGTTTTTAAGGTTGGATTGGCTATAATCACTTTTGCCACATTTTCTAGCCAAGTTTTTCCTAAATCAGTTAATTCAGAAGAAGTGTCAGAACCAAATAATGTGTTTAAGCTGTTGGATATTACAATGTCCCCATCTACAAAATCAGCTTTAGCTTCGCTGCCCATGGTCTGCTTTACTCTTCCCAATAAAACAATAGCTGTGGAATCATTTGATGCTATCATTTCATTGATGCCACTGAGCTGCTTTTCTTTTCTTTCTAAAGCCGCTAAGGTAGCATTGACATTATCACTGCTCTTTTTTGAAAGTTCTGAAAAACTACTTAAATTTTTAAGGAGAGTGCCATTAGCATCACGGAGGCTTATATTTTCATTTTCTAAAGTTTGTGCTTTTGCCTCGCTTGAAGAGATTTTTCGCTTTGACTGTGCAAGTTCATCCTCAACATTTCTTATTTCGGTTTTTAAGCTCTCTATTTCCGCAAAAAGCTCGCTTTTTTTCTGGGAAAGTCCTGCAGCTGTAAACAATAGCGCAAGTAAAATAGGTAAATGTCTTTTCATAGATTCGTATTTATTGTTTTTTGATTTTGAAGGCTAAATTATGATGTTTTTTCCAAAGCAGTTTTTCCACCAAGATATTCGCAGTCATAAAGCTCTTGCATGGAACTAAATGGCACTGCTGTCTTTTTATAATTATAAACAGTTTCCAGATCACTGCTTAGATAATCATCATCCACATTTACTTGTATGTCGTTCATAGTAAACTGGCTTGGGTGCTCATAGCCTGCAGCATGTGTAATTTCTATAAACTCTTTTCTAAAGGTTTTAAAATATTGAGCTAATCTGTCTGACTTTAAAGGAACATTGATGCCATTTTGCAACCATTTACTTTGGGTTGCCACTCCCGTTGGGCATCTGTTGGTATGGCAAACTTGTGCCTGAATGCACCCAATACTCATCATAGCTTCACGAGCCACATTAATACAATCAACACCCATGGCAAACGCCATGGCCGCTTTGGCAGGGAAACCTAGTTTTCCACTCCCGATAAAAACAATACGATCCGTAAGATTTCTATCCTTGAATGTTTTGTAAACCGATGCAAACCCATAGACCCAAGGTAAAGAAACATGATCAGCAAAACTTGGAGGAGCCGCACCAGTGCCACCTTCACCACCATCAATGGTAATAAAATCAGGTCCTTTTCTAGTTTTTTTCATTAAATCAGCCAATTCTTCCCATTGTTCCATTTTTCCAATAGCAGCTTTAATACCAACGGGAAGTCCAGTTTCCTGCGCTATGGCTTCAATAAGTTCTAAGAGTTCTGGAATGGAACTAAATGCTTTGTGTGTGGCAGGGGAGAGGACATCTTTTCCAACTTCAACACCTCGTATGTTAGCAATTTCAGAGGTAATCTTCGTCCCCGGCAAAACACCTCCTTTACCTGGTTTTGCTCCTTGTGACAGTTTTATCTCTATGGCTTTGATACACGGATTTTCATCTACCAAAATTTTCATTTTTTCCATGGAAAAATTACCTTCTCTAGACCTGACACCGAAATACCCTGTGCCAAAATGGAATATGACATCACCACCCTGTTTATGATAGGGTGACAGGCCTCCCTCACCTGTATTATGGTAGGCATGACACTTTTTAACACCATTGTTCATTGCCTCTACGGCAGCTGCGGATAGTGACCCAAAACTCATAGCTGAAATGTTAATAACAGAACCTGGTCTATACGGTTTTTTACGTTTGTTGTGCGCTCCAATTACTTTTGCATAGGGAAGAAAGTATGGGTTCTCAATATTTGGATGATTGGACCTCATTTGATACCCAATCATGGCATTTTTTATAAAAATGTGCTGATGAGAATAGATATCCCTATCAGTACCAAACCCTTCATAATTGTTTTCCTTTTTGGCTGAAGCATAAATCCAACCTCTTTCTATTCTATTGAAGGGCAGTTCTTCTCGGTTATTGGCAACAAAGTATTGGCGCATTTCTGGGCCAATACTTTCCAACCAATATCTTAAATGCCCTACTATTGGGAAATTATGGCTTATGGTATGCGCTTTTTGAAAAAAGATGTCACGTATTGCCACAAACAGTAGAAATATGAGAATCCATGCCCACCAAGGAACATTCGCCAAAAAATCCAATAAGATATCCATTTTACATATTCAGATAATCCAATGCCAGTTGGGTCATGGTTTTTACACCTAATAACAAGCCACTGTCATCAATTTTAAAGTCTGGAGTATGATGTGGAAAAGATTCAGTACTTCCGGGTGTCATACCTCCAAGGAAAAAATAAAACCCTGGGACCTTTTCTTGAAAATAGCTAAAATCTTCAGCGCCGGTAATGGCTTTATGAATGGTAACATTTTCTTCTCCCGCTACCTTTTTAAGGGTAGGGGCCATCTGAGCGGTCAAATCCAAATCATTGTATGTGATAGCTGTAGAGGTATGGATATCTATAGTAGCATCACCTCCATAAACTTTCGCGATGGCAGGTACCATTTCTTCCATACGTTTATTAATGAATTTCTGCATTTCATAGTCCAAAGTTCTTATGGTACCAATCATTTCAGCACTTTCAGGAATAATATTGGAACGAACCCCACTGGTTATTTTACCAACGGATATAACAGCAGCTTCGTTAATCAATTCAGTTTCCCTACTTATAATAGTTTGCAGACCATCAATAATTTTAGCACTTATTAAAATTGGATCAACTCCTCCCCATGGCTGAGAGCCGTGTGTCTGCTTTCCTTTTACATTGATTACGAAACGTTGAGCCGAAGCCATACTACCCCCTGGCTTGTATTTTACAGTTCCTACTGGGGTTTGTGAGTTAATATGAAGACCAAAAATGGCATCAACATTTGGATTTGTGAGTACACCTTCTTTTACCATTAGCAATGCTCCACCTTCTTCACCTGGTGGTGGTCCTTCTTCAGCTGGTTGAAATATAAATTTTACTGTTCCTTTGATTTTGTCTTTGTTTTTGGAAAGTACTTCGGCAACTCCCATTAAAATGGCAGTATGGGTATCGTGTCCACATGCATGCATGACACCTACGCTTTTACCTAAAAATTCTGATTTTACCTCCGATTTATATGCAAGATCATTACGTTCGGTGACAGGTAGTGCATCAATATCTGCTCTTAGCGCTACCACTTTACCAGGTTGGTTGCCTTTAAGTAAGCCAACAACGCCGGTTACAGCTACTCCGGTCTGTACTTCAATACCAAGAGATTTTAGATGTTTTGCAATTTTCTCGGCAGTTTTAAACTCCCTATTGCTTAATTCAGGATTTTGATGGATATCTCGTCTCCATTCAATTACTTTGCTTTCAACCGCTGAATAATCTTTTTCCAGATTGGGGCCTTGTGCCCAAATGGATAAACTTGTTAATAGGAAAGTAAGTGTGAAAATTTTGTTCATGTATGTTGGATTTAAAATTTTATAAGTCGATAACCTTCATTTTGAAGCTGAATCAGTGCAGTCATTGCAGAAAGCGAAATTTTGGTTCCGGAAATAAGTTCATTTTTAGGATATTTCCGTGAATTTGAAGACTGGCCGCAAAGAATAACTTCTACCCCAGAATCCATCAACGTTTTTACCATATCATAATTTGGGTTGGGAACGCCAAACCTGGACTTGTACGCCTCATTATCAATAACATCCTTAGAAGCTTTATTGTGTACCACTAAAGTTACTTTAAGTTGTGACTGGGGAACACCGCCTTGAACGTGCATGTTCAGGAATCGGGCGGCAGTTTCAATGCTTCTGTTAATTTCAGTGTGAGATTCAGGGCTGTTCATGATATCAAAAACTGCTTTGAACTCTGCATCTACATCCGTTTTAAAATCTGGATTTTCTACAGACCAAACTTCACCATAATTCTCTATTACTGGGCCGGCTTGCTTCTTTTGAGCACTTCCGACTAAACAAATCAAACCAAAAAATAAAGGGAAAAAATAATTATGTCGCATTATTCACTATTGAGCGTCTAAATATATTCAAAATCAAATTAAAACTACTTTCGTGTTTATAAGTATTCAAAGGATGATTTTAGCATGAAACCATTATTGGCTAATTTCACGTTTACTTAAAATACTTTAGCATTTGAATACTTTTTTGGATGAATTGAATGATGCGCAGCGAGCCCCTGTACTGCACAAAGATGGCCCCCTTATGGTTATTGCTGGCGCAGGTTCCGGAAAGACCCGTGTTTTGACCTACCGGATTGCACATTTGATGGATCAAGGCGTGGATTCCTTTAATATTCTGGCATTAACCTTTACCAACAAGGCTGCTCGTGAAATGAAAAAGAGAATTGCCACGATCGTTGGTAGTTCTGAAGCAAAGAATTTGTGGATGGGAACGTTTCACTCGGTTTTTGCAAAATTGCTGCGTTTTGATGGAGATAAACTTGGCTACCCGAGCAATTTTACAATTTATGATACCCAAGATTCTCAACGATTGATTGCTTCTATCATAAAAGAGATGGGTCTTGACAAGGATATTTACAAATACAAACAAATACAAAATAGGATATCTTCTTATAAGAACAGTTTGGTTACTGTGAAGGCTTATTTCCAAAACCCGGAATTAGTTGAGGCCGATGCCATGGCCAAGCGACCCAGACTTGGAGAAATCTACCAAAATTATGTGGACCGTTGTTTTAAGGCAGGCGCAATGGATTTTGATGACCTTTTATTACGGACCAATGAGTTGTTGACGCGTTTTCCAGAGGTTTTGATGAAATACCAGGACAGGTTTAGATATATACTGGTAGATGAGTACCAGGATACCAATCATTCCCAATACCTCATAGTAAAGGCATTGTCCGATCGCTACCAGAACATTTGTGTAGTTGGGGACGATGCCCAGAGCATCTATTCGTTTAGGGGCGCTAATATCAGTAATATCTTGAATTTTCAGCGAGATTATGATGATGTGGGAATGTATCGTTTGGAACAAAATTATCGATCTACAAAGAATATTGTAAATGCTGCCAATTCTATTATCGCCAAGAATAAAAATCAACTGGAAAAAGTAGTTTGGACTTCCAATGATGAAGGGAGTAAAATAAAAATACATAGAAGTATTACTGATGCAGAAGAGGGTAGGTATGTAGCCAGTTCAATTTTTGAGAATAAAATGCAGCAGCAAATGCAAAATGGAGAGTTTGCCGTTTTGTACCGAACCAACTCTCAATCAAGAGCTATAGAAGATGCTTTACGGAAGCGGGACATTCCATACAGAATCTACGGAGGTCTTTCGTTTTATCAACGAAAGGAAATCAAAGATGTACTGGCTTATTTGCGAATAGTTATTAATCCAAAGGATGAAGAAGCTTTAAAACGGGTGATTAACTTTCCTGCAAGGGGCATTGGTCAAACCACCATTGATAAACTGGTTGTAGCTGCCAATCACTATGGCCGTTCCATTTTTGAAGTGATGGAACACATGGAAAAACTCGATTTGAAAATCAATACGGGAACCAAGCGTAAGCTGGGCGATTTTGTAACGATGATCAAGAGTTTTCAGATTATGAACGAAGGTTCTGATGCTTTTACTCTTGCAGAACATGTTACTAAAAAGACTGGATTATTATTGGAATTCAAAAAAGATGGCACTCCTGAAGGCATTGCCAGAATGGAGAATATTGAAGAGCTTTTGAATGGAATAAAAGATTTTGTAGAAGGACAGAAAGAATTGGCAGATGCTACTGGAGCGATATCAGAGTTTTTGGAAGATGTAGCCTTGGCAACAGATTTAGATAAGGATACAGGAGATGATGATCGTGTGGCATTAATGACCATTCATTTGGCCAAAGGACTGGAATTTCCTTATGTCTATGTTGTTGGGATGGAAGAAGATCTGTTCCCTTCTGCGATGAGCATGAACACAAGAAGTGAGTTGGAAGAAGAACGAAGATTGTTCTATGTGGCATTGACCAGGGCTGAAAAACAAGCATTTCTTACCTATACACAAAATCGATACAGGTGGGGAAAACTTATTGATGCAGAGCCCAGTAGGTTTTTAGAAGAGATTGATGAGCAATATGTTGAGAATCTTACTCCCGTTAATGATGGCTATCGATATAAATCCATGATTGATGTTGATATTTTTGGTGATGTGGATAAAAGCAAGTTACGTCAAATAAAACCAAAGAACGGAGCACCTCCAGCTGTACATAAACCAAATGAAAATCAACTACGAAAACTTAGAAAACTAAAACCTGAACTAGCAGCTCCAGCGAACAATACAGGTTCTATTGACCCTAATTTGGTTGAAGGTTCTTTGGTAAACCATACCCGTTTTGGAAAAGGAAAGGTTTTAAAAATTGAAGGAATTGGTAATGATAAAAAAGCTGAGATTCAATTTGAAAGAGGAGATATTAAAAAACTACTGCTCCGCTTTGCCAAGTTAGAGATTTTAGAAGGGTAAAGGATTAAAAGGCTTGTGTGAGTACTCCAAAATTCATTTTGAATGATTCAACTATTGCACGTATCCACAAAATACCTGATCAGTGAATTCCACAATGGGGTTTTCTTTGTTAAAAGGAAACGTATAAATATTGAAATATCCTTTTTGATCTCCATAATCTAGATTACAGTCAATTTCTCTAATATCATTATTGCTTGTAGCATCTACCAATTCTGCAAATAGAATTTCCCGCTTTTTTATTAGGGCTTTCGCCATGTGTTTGGATAGAACATGTTTTTCACTTTCCATATTATAAATGAGCAAAGGCCAATTCTCTGAGGCGCCACTACCCGAAAAGAAAAGAAATTCGTTCTTTTTTCCAATCAAACTAGCTACATCTTTTAAGTTAAACGTTAGGGAATCAATACTTGATGAATAAATAGAAACCTCTGTATTTTTCTTTTTATAATTATTGGTCACTTGTATTTCCAATAGGTCATTAAATTTATAGATATCTGTTTCTCCTTCTTTATTTTTAGATAGTGGAAGCTCTGAACCATTTAAAAAATTAAAGGAATTTCTTTGCTCAAAATCCTTTTCTTTTGACACATTACTTAAGTCTATTTCTTCTCTTAAATGTTTATTATCATAGGTCTTTCCATTGAATGTCATAGGTCTATACACAACGGTTGAACCCCAAGCTTCTGGTTTTAAAATTAATGACCCATCTTTTTCTATATTAAAATCCATTTGAGATTCAAAACCCAAATCCTCAATGCTATAGTAAGAAGCCATGGAGCTTTTGTTATTTGGAAATATATTGGACTCTTCTAAACCTTCATTAACAGAAGTATATGCATCTACCTTGTAATAATATTCCATTGCGGAATACTTCCCCCACCCGTGAAAGAGGTATAGAGGGTGTTTTCCTTCTGTTTTTAAAGTATAAATTTCATTGTAGCATGCCGGATTCCCGCTTAGTGATGTAGGGATAATCTTTTTGTTTACAGTAAACAGTACAATGTTTTTATAATTTATCAAAGACTCACCGATTCTGGTATCCCAAGAGAATATCCCTATCTTTTGATTATCTGATATAGCGAAAGTAAAATCATGTTTTTTGTAATAGTATGATGTACTTATCTCAGACAAGACTTTTGGAGATTTCACTTTTTCTATTGTCTTTCTGATATGCTCGTTGACAAGAATTGCAGATTCTGAAAATGAAGAGTTATCTGGGGCAATACTTGATAGTCTTTGTAGTAATACATCTAAACTATCAATTACTTGTTTCCCATTATCAAAGCTAAAATTTTTAGCATATAATTTGTTCTCTATTTTTTGATTAGAGCAGCTTAATGAAACCAATAGGAGAAAAAAAGTCAAGGCTTTAATGTAGGGGCTAAGCATCATGATTTATGCTGATTAGATTAAAATCAAAATAAAATTGGTCATTTTTTTAGTGTGGTACTGGGAGAAATGGATTCATGACCTTTTTCATTTGATAAACAGCGTATTTGACCAAAGGGATGCACTAAAGGTTAAAAATTAGGATTTTGACAACCCTTGCTTGGACTCAAACATAAGTTTTGCCCATAATCTTTGTTTCTTTGTATACAATTTGATTGCTAGAGATTATTGCATTTCAAATTTTTAAAATGATTTTATTTAAACGGAACTCACATGGCGGAGCTGATAAAGCTTTATGAAGAAAACCCAAACCCTAAACAAGTAGAGAAAATTGGGAAGGTGCTACGAAAAGGCGGGTTGATTATTTATCCCACTGATACCGTATATGGTCTGGGGTGCGACATCACGAACTCTAGAGCTTTGGCAAAAATTGCCCGTATAAAAGGTATAAAGTTGGAAAAAGCGAACTGGTCTTTTATCTGTGCAGATTTAAGCAACCTTTCAGATTTTGTAAGACAAATAGATTCGGTAACGTTCAAAATTTTAAAGAGAGCCCTTCCCGGCCCCTATACTTTTATTCTCCCGGGCAATAACAGCCTTCCGAAGGACTTTAAAAAAAAGAAAACCGTAGGGATAAGAGTGCCTGATAATGAGATTGTAAAGGCCTTGGTCAAAGAATTGGGAAATCCTATTGTTTCTACTTCTATCTATGATGAAGATGATATTTTAGAATACACAACCGACCCAGAACTTATATTTGAGAAATGGGAGAATTTGGTGGATATAGTTATTGATGGAGGATATGGCGGAAACATAGCCTCCACAGTTATTGATCTATCCACTGGGCAGCCTGAAGTTATAAGGGAAGGTAAAGGTAGTCTGGATATTTTTTAAGAAAGCTTCTAAAAACAAAAAGCGGCCCTAAGGCCGCTTTTAAATTTACTTTATAATATAAATTATTTTCCAGACCCACCAATTGCAGGATCTTTCATTCCTTCTTCTATCATGTTATAGAATTGGTCAATTTTTGGAAGAACAACAATACGCGTTCTTCTATTTTTTGCCCTTTCAGCTGCAGTATCGTTTGATGCCAATGGAACATAAAAACTTCTTCCGGCAGCGGTCATACGTTCAGGAGCCACGTTAAAATCTTTTTGCAATGTTCTTACAATAGCTGTTGCTCTTTTTGCACTTAAGTCCCAGTTGTCTACCAAAACACCACTAGAATAAGGAACGTTGTCCGTATGCCCTTCTACTAAAAATTCGAAATCTGGTTTGTTGTTTACAACTTTAGCAACTTTGCCTAAGACTCCTTTGGCAGCATTGGTTATGTTGTAACTTCCGCTTCTGAACAACAATTTATCAGAAATAGAAACAAAGACCACACCTTTCTCAACACTTATTTCAATGTCTTCATCATCCAAATTGCCCAGAACTCCTTTTAAACTTTGTACCAAAGAAAGATTTACAGAATCTCTTCTTGTAACAGCATCTTGCAACTTTCTAATGGTTAAGTCTTTTTCTTGCAGACTTTCAAGAGATTTTTCAAGATTTTCAGCACCTTTTGTGGTTAATGTAGTCAAATTACCCATGTTGTTGATCAACTCTTGGTTGTTTGCTTTCAAAAACGCGTTTTGATCTTCTAGGGTTTGCAATTTTGAAGTTGCAGACGCTTTCTCCTCTAAACAATCGTTAAGTTTAACAGTTGCCGAGTTCAAAAGATCTTGGGTTTCTTTTTGCTGTGCTTCTAGCTCAGCATATTTTTTTTGTGATACACATGATGACAATAAAATTGCCATTGTTAATGTTCCTAGGAAAACTTTTTTCATAATCTGAATGTATAAATTAAGGATTGTTAAATATCAATGCTAAAATGGTCAGGCAAAATTAGATAAAAATGAAATTTTAAATATTTCGCCATCGTTAATCTTTTACTAAAATGTTAAAATTCTTTATTTGATGTACGAAATGAGACCAGACTATGGATGTTGTTGAATAGTACTTTAATATAAAATTAGCTTTTTCTCTTTTTTTGTAAAACCTCTTAAAGTTAGCATAAAAACTTAGATGTGCGCGCAGAATGGCAAAGCAATGGTTAAACCTAAATTGAAAAACAAAACGTAAAGCGGCTATACCATCTAATATCAGTCGCAAAAAAATTATGGATAATGCCTTTTTTCTTGGCAGGTTTTTGGTGATGGAATACAGAGAGTTCCTGAAATTAAGAAATGTCTTTTTTGGGTTCATATTCTTTAAGGTAGAACCCCCTAAATGATATACTTGGCTCTCTCCTACATAATATACCTTGTGATTTGAATTTTTGGCCCTCCAGCAAAGGTCGATTTCTTCTTGATGGGCAAAATAATCTTCATCAAATCCTTTAAGGGCTTTAAAAACATCACTCTTAATAAACATGCAGGCACCAGTAGCCCAAAAGACTTCTTTTATATCATCGTATTGACCTTCATCCTTTTCCAAAGCTTGAAATATTCTACCACGACAAAACGGATACCCCAATTTATCAATAAAGCCACCTGCTGCACCAGCATACTCAAAATATTCCTTTCGTTTTAAATCCAATATCTTGGGCTGTATGATGGCTGCTTCGGGGATTTTGTTAAAAGCCTTGAGTATAGGGTTCAACCAATTGGCGGTGACTTCAACATCAGAATTTAAAAGGCAAAAAATATCAGCCTCGATGTTCTTTAATCCATCATTGTATCCTTTTGCAAACCCACCGTTTGTAGCATTTTGGACAATACCTATAGTTGGGTAGGTATCTTTTATAAATGCAACAGAATCATCTGTACTGGCATTGTCAACAACATATATACTTGCTCCATGTGAATGGGCAATAACCGAGGGAAGAAATTTTTCTAGCAATGTCTTCCCGTTCCAATTTAGTATGACAACGGCGACTTTCAAAACGGGAGCAAATTAACGGCTAAAATCAGGAAATTCCTTCAAAAACCTATATTTTTCATTTTCAAGATCCATTTCGCAATAATAATGGTCAATACCATTGGTCACCATTAGGTAGTTGGATTTTAAAAGATAATTGTACTGTGCAATCTGATCAAACGTGGTTTGATCAATTTTTATATCTGGTGATTTGCACTCTACCAAGATTTCTATAGCTCCATTTGGTTTAAAAACGACAATGTCATAACGCTTTTTTAGATTGTTGACAACCAGTTGCTTTTCTATATTGATAAGACTCTTGGGGTATTTTTTTGTTGAAATTAAATAGTGAATTACGTGTTGACGCACCCATTCCTCCGGTTGTAGTACCACAAATTTTTTACGAATCACATCAAAGATATGGAGCCTATTTTCGCTATTTTTGATTCTAAACGAATACTTGGGAAAGTTCAACGCTTGCATTGGACAAATTTGATGATTTTTTCTGAATGGATAGGATAAAGGAAATTGTTGCGAACATTAATCAAGGGACACCAAAACCTATTTATTTTTTGATGGGTGATGAACCCTATTATATTGATAAGATTTCAAAATACATTTCGGATAATGTATTGACGGAAGAAGAGAAAGGATTTAATCAAATGGTTCTTTATGGAAGGGAAACCAGCGTAGATGACGTAATTTCAAATGCCAAACGCTTCCCTATGATGGCCCAATATCAGGTTGTCATTGTAAAAGAAGCGCAGCATCTCTCTCGTAACATTGAAAACTTTAGTGCTTACGTTGAGAATCCGCAACCTACTACCATACTTGTAATTTGCTATAAATACAAAAAGCTGGACAAGCGAAAAAAGCTGTATAAAACCATTCAAAAAAATGGCGAACTTTTTGAAAGTAAAAAACTGTATGAGAATCAGGTTTCCGAATGGATACGGAGGACATTAAGCGGAAGAAAACGCAAGATTTCCCCAAAAGCCTGTATGTTGCTTGTGGAGTTTTTAGGGACTGATTTAAGTAAAATCAGTAACGAATTAGATAAGTTGGCCATAGTTGTGCCGGAAACAATAGAAATTACACCAGAGCTGATTGAGCAGCATATTGGATTCAGTAAAGACTTCAATAATTTTGAACTTAAAAAAGCTATTGGAGAAAGGAATGTGGGTAAGGCCACCCGTATTATTAATTATTTTTCGCAAAACCCCAAGGATAATCCATTTGTGGTTACCATTACCTTGTTGAACACTTTTTTCACCCAACTTTTGCAATATCATGGGCTTAATGACCATTCTCCCGGCAACGTGGCCAAAGTACTTGGTATAAATCCATATTTTGTAAATGAATTTACCGTTGCAGCAAAAAATTATCCTATGAAAAGTGTGAGTGGGATAATCTCAAGTTTACGACAACTGGATTTAAAAAGTAAAGGAGTTGGCGCAAACAATATCGCACAGGCCGATCTTCTAAAAGAACTGCTTATAAAAATTGCATAGACCTATTTCTTGTCTACACTATATTTTCCAGGTCCCAATAGGAAAACAACAATAAAAATTGTAGCATAAAGCAATGCCAATTCTTTCTTCCCAAAAGGGTCAGCTCCATGAACTACTATGGCCGCAACAAGCATTGTAATTGTTGTGGGGACAGCGGCCCAACGAGTTTTAAAGCCAATGATTATAAGGATAGGACATATAAACTCACCAATTACAGTCAAGAAGAGGGTAGGAGCCTGGCCAATCCCCAATGGATTGGGAAAATCAGTATTACCACTTATAAGATTCTGAAATTTTGGGTAACCATGGGTCAACATAAAAGCAGAAGGGACAATCCTAAGAAGAGCAAGTCCCAAATGTATTAGAATATTGTTTTTCATTGAAAGGGGGAATTTAATTTTCGTGAAAGTATAAATTATGTCTTAATGAAAACAATAATTATTTATTAAAAAAAATGTTAAGTCGAAAGCCAAGTAGATTTCAATATTGAAGTTATTACGATTTAACCCATTGCAGGATAAGATTGGGGATCAACTTCATTCATGATTTCATACACCTTTTCAAACATATCTTCTGCATTTGGTTTTGAAAAATAATCACCATCTGAAGCATATGCAGGACGATGAGCTTTTGCAGTAAGTGTTTGTGGTGCACTATCTAAATATTTATAAGCTCCTTGTTTTTCAATAATTTCTTGAAGCAAATATGCAGAACACCCGCCAGGCACATCCTCATCTATTATAAGAAGTCTATTTGTCTTTTTCAAACTCTTTGTCAAGTCATGTTCAAGATCAAAGGGGAGAAGAGACTGGGCATCTATGACCTCGGCATCAATACCAACCTCTATTAATTCTTGCGCAACTTTTTCAACAATCCTTAATGTAGATCCATAAGAAAGTAGCGTAATATCCTGGCCTTCTTTTATGGTTTCCACTTTTCCGATAGGAGTACAGAATTCACCAAGATTCTCAGGCTTTTTCTCTTTTAGGCGATAACCATTAAGGCTTTCAATAACCAGCGCAGGTTCATCACTTTTCATTAATGTATTGTAAAATCCAGCAGCTTGGGTCATATTTCTAGGCACCAAAATGTACATTCCCCTAAGAAGGTGAATTAATCCGCCCATTTGCGATCCAGAATGCCAGATACCTTCTAATCTGTGCCCGCGAGTTCTTACAATTAAAGGCGCTTTTTGTTTTCCGGCGGTACGGTATAATAATGTTGCCAAATCGTCACTAAGGGTTTGCAGCGCGTATAGGATATAATCTAAGTATTGAATTTCTGCAATGGGTCTTAATCCTCTTAGAGCAAGCCCTATACCTTGGCCAATAATGGTCGTCTCACGAATTCCTGTATCTGTAACTCGAAGCGGCCCATATTTTTTTTGTAATCCTTCAAGTCCTTGGTTTACATCACCAATATTTCCGGTATCCTCTCCAAAAACCAATGCTTCTGGGTATTTTTCAA
Organism: uncultured Allomuricauda sp.; assembly: GCF_947499585.1. Taxonomy (GTDB): domain Bacteria; phylum Bacteroidota; class Bacteroidia; order Flavobacteriales; family Flavobacteriaceae; genus Flagellimonas. The sequence goes on from NZ_CANMOO010000001.1 coordinate 974,490, forward strand.
AAAGTGCATCAAAATTATCACGCAGAATTACTCTTCCATCCACTTGCTCTGCATCATTTAAGTATGATGGTTCAAAAACTTCAACGCTAAGGGCGCTATTGGCCTGTTCGCTATAGAGGTGAGAACTAAATCTAGGCTGTGTTGCAGCCATAAAGTTTTCAGTCCATTGTTGAAGTGCTAATTTTTCTTGTGTTGTTTCTCCTAGGAGATACCTTAAAGCCCTTCTTGATTTTACCGCTAAATCTTTTTTTAGTGGTTCTTCAATGGCTATTAGATCATTCTTCAATTTTGATATAAAACTACGATTGGCACTTTTTTGAGCAGCATTTTCAAGTAGCTGGACCAGTTGTTTTTTTGCATCAAGATGTGGTCTTAGAAATTCTGCCCACGCTTCTTTTTTTGCAGCACGCACCTTTTGTTTTATTTCCCTTTCCAAGCTTTTCAGCTCTTCCTCGGTATAAATACCATTTTCAAGAATCCATTCTCGAAAGCGCTTATTACAATCATTCTCACGTTCCCATAATAGTCGCTCTTCAGATTTGTAACGTTCATGTGAACCTGAAGTGGAATGGCCTTGCGGTTGGGTAAGTTCCGTTACATGAATCAAAACCGGCACATGATTTTCCCTTGCTATTTCTGATGCATTTTCAAAAGCATGGATGAGCGCAGTATAATCCCATCCAGCAACTTTTAAAATTTCATATCCATCATTGTTATCATCACGTTGTAACCCTTTTAAAACTTCGGATATATCTCCTTTTGTTGTATGAAATTCTGCAGGAACAGAAATGCCATAAGCATCATCCCAAACACACATTACCAAAGGTACTTGAAGAACCCCCGCCGCATTGATGGTTTCAAAAAAATGCCCTTCACTTGTACTTGCATTGCCAATAGTCCCCCAAGCTACTTCATTACCATTAATGGAGAAATTGGTTTGTTCAATATCCTTAAGGTTGCGGTAAATTTTAGATGCTTGTGCCAAGCCTAATAGCCGTGGCATTTGACCGGCGGTGCATGAAATGTCTGCACTGCTGTTCTTTTGTTTTGTTAAATCTTTCCAGGTACCATCTTCATTTAGACTATGTGTTGCAAAATGGCCACCCATTTGTCGGCCAGCGCTCATGGGTTCTTTTGCTATATCCGTAGTAGCGTAAAGTCCATGAAAAAACTCTTTTGGGCTGAGATACCCAAGGGCCATCATAAATGTTTGATCACGGTAATAACCGCTCCTAAAGTCTCCATCTTGGAAGGCTCTGGCCATGGCCAATTGTGGCAATTCTTTGCCATCCCCAAAAATTCCAAATTTGGCCTTACCGGAGAGTACTTCCCGTCTACCCAATAAACTACATTCCCTACTGGTAACAGCCAATTCATAATCGTTTAAGATTTGAGACTGAAAATCATCAAAGGAAATATCGTTTCTAGTGCTGGAATCTGGCTTCATAGACGGTTGCAAATTTCTGCAAATTTACGAAAATCAGTTCAGAAAAGCAATGAGTAGTCTTGTTAATAAAGTAACAATTTTGTAAAAAATGTTTAAAATAATAAAGAATTATTCAGTCATGACTTGTTAAAACGCTATTTCGTTGCGAATATTTTAAACTAAAACCACTTTCTGGTAAAAAGACGTATAAGCGTTTTTGGACTCAACGTTACCACAAACCGGATGCGCTCTCCATAATTGGGTTGGGCAATTTCATATCCGTTATTGGAGTATACTGGAAAGTATAGTTCGAAGAAATCAGTGACAAAATTCAAGCGTACCCCAGAATCGTATTTAAATCTCGCATTTTCACCACGATTTTTAATAGCACCGATATCGCCATATAACTCAATCCACTGCCATAAATTAAAACTGAGGTTACCGGTTAGAATCCAATCGTTTCCAAAGCGGTCATCAAAAATAGATTTAAAACCACCTTCTGATAGAATGAATTGCTGACTGGTAAGACCTGTAGCATTTTGGGATCTGTTCAAATAATTTAAATCAAAAAGATAATCTGTAGGTCTGTCCAATGCAAAGCTGAAAAAGTCCGAATCGCTGGTATTGCTGATGAATTTTCCAGCATAGAGCCTTAGATTCAATTGACGGTTATTGTCGAACAGCGTGCGCTGCTCCCATTCGAAGGATAATTTTGAAAAATTTCCTGACACTTGACCATCAAGCACCCAAGATCTGTATCTGAGAATATTGTTGTCAATATCACCATATCTAATGTTGAATACGCTGAAATCAGGCTCAGTGTCGATTTGATCAATGATACTTTCATCGATGGTCCTAAACACATTTCTGAGTCTTGCAAAAAGAAATTGCCTACGATTTGAAATGAAATCATTGGGTCGCCAAATAAAATTAACAGCTGGCGTAATTGTTGTAAACCGAGAATTTATATCAAAGAAGGCCGTACTGGCGTTCATGGTGTAATTAATGGAGTTCAATTTGCCTTCATCGAAAAAATCACGTATTCTAAAACCAACACTTCCAACCAAAGATTTTTCTTTCATTGAATATCTTGGTTTAATATCAAAAGAGAAAGGTTGATTGATAATCGGTCTGTTGTTTAAACTGATACCTGCGGAAAGACCGTTATTGACATCGAACTTAAATTCAGGCACCCAAAACAATTGATTATAATATGGATTTTCAACATCCTTTAAAAAGCGTAATTGTAATTTCTTATTGCTTGAAAAAAAGCCATTTAGACTTTTCCAGTTATTTCTCTGGTTAACCTCAGGAATCTTTTTATCGTAATTTAAAACCAACCGTGTTTCCTTGTTTCTTGGTATGGTAAACGTACGGGAAGTGTCAATTTCCTTAAACCAATACTTCGATACCACAGAATCTTTTTGAAGTCCAAATAGGGATATTGGAACATTGGAACCGGTTCTATTTTTAATCGTAAATGAAATGGAATCTTCAGTCTTGGTTACTTTCCTTATTTTAAAATCGATGTTGGTTCTAAGTGCAACATATTCATCAAAAAACCAACTAATATCTTTTGTCGACTTTTTTCTCAACATCGTCTCTAGCGTTTTGGCCTCTAGATTTGGGTGTAGCTTAAACTGGTCATAGAACTCCAGAATGGTACTGTCAATTTTGTCGTAACCAATGTACTCGCCCAAATATGCCATGCCCAGACCGGCCTTGTAACTATTTGCTATTCTTTGATTGAATCGTGTTAGGGAATCGCTGGGAGTAGCTAATGCCTGATGGTCATTTCTTCGCACAGATAACATCTGTAACAGGTAGTACTGTTCGTTGAAGTCGGTTTTGGCGAGGTTATAAGAGCGAAAACCCCATAAGCGTGATAGTTTTCCTGTAAGTTTTTGGTCAGGATAATACTCGTCAACATATTTGATCAACAAATAATAAACAATACCATCCATAACCCATTTTTCCTTGCGCTCATCTAAAAATAATGTTTCTTTTAGGATACTGCTTAGGGCCGTTTTAAGGAACTTCATTTCAAACTGAAACTGTTCTCTATAGGGTCGTATAAAATTCGGTAACTGATTAATTCCATACAGCGGGCTTCTGTTATAATCCACTTCAGCTACCAAAAGGTTTTTATGTGGGTATTCTCCCAAATTGTCTCTGATGAACTTAGCAATTTTATTTATCGAGATTCCTTGGGAAATTTCATCATACTTGGAAGTTTCGATATCGGAAGTAACGGTTAAATAATTTGTTATGTGTGTAGTGAAATCCTTTAAGGGTGTGAGCAGGATTTGGCTGTTTTTTTGTTGTTTTCCAATTAAATGTGCTTCGTTTCCAATTGAAAAATCAGTATTTGAATTCACTTCGAAGTTAGTGGCCAAATGCAATCCTTTGGGATAGGTAATACGTATTTCAGTATTTGTGACATCGGTAATTTGATCGTTCAAATCTTTATTGGAGTATAGATGCCATTTGTCATCAAAAACTGCAGGTGTAAGATACCAATCCCGTAAATAATAACCTCTTCTGTAACCATGGCCATAATCAGTATATCGGCTACTTGGCAAATCAATCCGGTAGGTTAAAAATAGCTCCACAGATGCTCCTGGCTCCACAGGTTTGTTTAGTATTACCTTGATGATATCAATGGCTTTTGTCCTTTCCCATTTCAATCCCATGTATTCACTATCAACAATGCTGGCAACTTTTGTAAATCCTCTATTTTTATCTTTTGCAAGGTGAAGGCTCTTGTTGAATTCTTCACCAAACTTTTTAGCCAAAGCTGTTTTTTTACTGGAATATGCGTGGTTCCAGTCATTGAAGTAAAGCGTGACAAGGCCTCGGTCAGAATTATTGACATAGGTAAATTTTTGTCTTATCTGAATTTCTTTGGTTGTCCCATTCAAAATAGCGCTTATCTCATTCTTATGTTGGCCCAAAGCAATTAGGTTGATAAACAAGAAAGATAACAGTGGAATTTTCTGAATGAAACGTTTTTTTACCAAAGGTGATATATTAGAAATTAGGGCTAAAAGTTCGTCCCTTATAGAATGCATCAATAATTTTTACGACCTCGTCTTCCGTATCCACAATTTTTATAAGGTCAAGGTCTTTGGCGCTTATATTCCCTTCTCCCAGCATGGTGTCTTTAACCCAGTCTATGAGTCCGCTCCAAAATTTGGATCCAACTAAAATAATTGGAAATTTGTGAATTTTATTGGTTTGAATAAGTGTAATGGCTTCAAATAGCTCATCCAAGGTTCCAAAACCACCTGGCATTACCACAAAGCCTTGAGAGTATTTTACAAACATTACTTTTCGTACAAAGAAATAGTCAAAATCTAGGCTTTTGTCACTGTCAATATAGGGGTTGTCATGTTGTTCAAAGGGGAGTTCAATATTAAGTCCTACCGAAGTTCCACCGGCTAAATGAGCTCCTTTATTTCCGGCTTCCATAATACCTGGGCCACCTCCTGTAATAACCCCATAACCAGCATCTGCAATGCTCTTGGCAACATTCACCGCCAACTCATAGTAAGGTTCTCCTGGTTTAATACGGGCGGAACCAAATATTGATACACAAGGACCTATGGCACTCATTTTTTCAAAACCGTTGACAAATTCACCCATAATTTTAAATATGGCCCATGAATCATTTGTTTTTATTTCATTCCATCCTTTATGATGTTGTTCTTTCCGCATGTGTGTACTTTTTTTATTAAACTGCCGACGCAATTTTGCGTTTGGCACTGTCCAGCTCCTTTTTCAAAAACTTAGCTGTGTAACTTTTATTGTCTTTGGCAACCTGTTCTGGCGTTCCTTTTGCCACTATCATTCCACCTCCTCGACCACCTTCGTAGCCTATATCAATAATATGATCCATCATTTTAATCACGTCCATATTATGCTCTATTACCAAAATGGTATTCCCTTTGTCCACCAATTGATTTAAAACTTCCATAAGCACCCTAATATCTTCAAAATGTAGTCCTGTAGTGGGCTCATCAAGTATGTAAAAGGTATTTCCAGTGTCCCGTTTAGAAAGTTCTGTGGCCAATTTTACTCGTTGTGCTTCTCCGCCAGAAAGCGTAGTGGATTGTTGCCCCAAGGATATATAACCTAGACCAACATCTTTTATAGTTTTTAGTTTTCTGTGGATTTTAGGGATATTTTCAAAGAAATCAACGGCTTCATTGATAGTCATTTCCAAAACGTCCGCTATTGATTTCCCTTTATATCTAATTTCTAAGGTCTCTCTATTAAAACGTTTGCCATTGCATGTTTCGCATTCAACATAAACATCTGGCAAAAAATTCATTTCAATAACCTTCAAACCACCTCCTTGGCACGTTTCGCAACGGCCACCAGCTACATTAAAACTGAATCGACCTGGTTTGTACCCTCTGATTGTTGCTTCTGTCGTTTTTGCAAATAAAGCCCGAACCTCACTAAACGTGCCCGTATACGTTGCCGGGTTGGAGCGTGGTGTTCGCCCAATTGGTGATTGATTTATATCTATGACCTTATCTACATGGTCCAATCCAGTAATCTTTTTATAGGGCATGGGTTTTTTAACGCCATTGAAATAATGGGCATTCATTATGGGGTAAAGGGTCTCGTTAACCAAAGTTGATTTTCCGCTCCCTGAAACTCCCGTAACACCTACCAATTTACCCAAAGGAAACTCAGCTGTGACATTTTTAAGATTATTTCCTGTACATCCAGAAATTACAATCTTTTTTCCAGTTCCTTTTCTTCGATTATGTGGAACAGCGATTTCACGTTTTCCAGTAATATAATCCGCTGTTAGTGTATCGTACAATTTTAAATCTTCTGGTTTTCCTTCGGAAATAATATAGCCACCATGTCTGCCAGCTTTTGGGCCAATATCAATAACATGATCTGCATGTTCAATCATATCTCTATCATGTTCCACAACAATAACGGAATTACCAATATCCCGAAGGGACACCAAGGAATTGATTAGGCGTTCATTGTCACGTTGATGCAAGCCTATGCTTGGTTCATCTAGAATATAAAGGACCCCTACCAGTTGCGAACCTATCTGGGTTGCCAAGCGGATACGCTGTGCTTCACCTCCTGAAAGGGATTTAGAGCTTCTGTTAAGTGATAAATAATCCAAGCCAACATCCAATAAAAACTGAATACGGGTCTTGATTTCCTTTATGATTTCCTCCGCAATTTTCTTTTGATTTCCTTCAAGGGAATCCTCTAGTTTTTCAAAAAAGCTAGCTAATTCTGCAATATCCAATTGCGCCAGTTCGGCAATATTTTTTTCTCCTATTTTAAAATAAAGGGATTCCTTTCTTAGTCGCGCTCCATTACAACTTGAACAAGAAACTCTATCCATATATTCTTTAGCCCATCGTTTTATAGAAGTGGAATTGGCTTCTTCAAATTGAGTTTTAATAAAGTTGGAAATGCCTTCGTAGTCAATTTTGTACTGTCTTTTTACCCCTAAGGTTTTGGAATTTATTTCAAAACTGTCTTTACCACCATTTAGTATGATATCCATCGCTTCAGCAGGAATCTTATCCAATGGGTCTGTCAATTCAAAATTGTACCGTTGCGCAATGGTTTCCAGTTGTTTAAAAGCCCAAGAGTTTTTGTATTCTCCCAGAGGTGCAATGCCTCCTGTTTTTATGGAAAGCTTTTTATTTGGAAATATCTTTTGTTCGTTCACTTCATGCACATGCCCCAAACCATTGCATTTTGGACACATGCCTTTTGGGGAATTAAATGAAAATGTATTGGGCTCAGGAGTAGGGTAAGAGATGCCTGAAGATGGGCACATAAGGTCACGGCTAAAGTAGCGCGGTATTTTTTCGCCTTCTTCCAAAGCCATGAGTACGTTATTACCGCTGTACATGGCGGTATTTATAGATTCATTAAGTCTTTTGTGGAAATCCTCGCTCTCTACCACTTTCAAGCGATCAATAACAATCTCAATATCGTGGGTTTTATAGCGATCTACTTTCATTCCTTTGGTGATATCCAAGATTTCACCATCAACTCTAACTTTTACAAAGCCTTGCTTGGCAATTTGTTCAAAAAGCTCCCTGTAATGCCCCTTTCTAGATCTAACCACTGGGGCTAGAATGTTTATTTTTTTATCGCGGTAAGAATCTATTATGAGGTTTTTTATTTGCTCATCACTATAACTCACCATTTTTTCACCTGTGTTATAACTGTAAGCATCTCCAGCTCTTGCAAAGAGAAGTCTTAAAAAATCATAAACCTCTGTAATGGTACCCACAGTGGAACGAGGGGATTTTGATGTTGTTTTTTGCTCAATGGCAATCACAGGAGAAAGACCATCTATTTTATCAACATCTGGGCGTTCAAGTCCTCCCAAAAATTGACGGGCATATGCGGAAAACGTTTCAATATAACGACGTTGTCCTTCGGCATAAATAGTATCAAAAGCCAAAGAGGATTTTCCACTACCGGATAGACCGGTAATGACGACTAATTTTTCCCGAGGAATGGTAACATCTATATTTTTTAAGTTGTGGACCCTTGCCCCTTGAACTTCAATATTTTCTTCGTAGTTGATCATAGCACAAGATGCTAAAATACGGTTTTGGATTTTAAAAAGGAAGTGACTTCTTGTTTCGTTTTTGTTAATTGATGCCTTATTTTTGAGGAACGAATGTTATGTTGAACCTGTTGAACCTTAAGTTGTATTGTTGCCGCTTCGACAGGCTCAGCGTGACAAAAAAGTGTGGCCTCGAGCGCAGTCGAGAGGTCTTTTAAAATTTAACCTAAAATTGGTCTCGACTGCGCTCGACCTGACATTATTGAAATTTAACTTATGAAACTATTAGGCATAGGCTCACGTATAGACCATCCAGAATATGGAAAGGGTGTGGTTACAAATGTATCCTCTAAACATTATTGGGTTACTTTTTTGGAAAATGGATTGGAAACCATTGATATTGACTCAGAATTTGAAGTAATTGATGGGGTAGAGGACGAGGTGGACAGCGTCAGTTTTTTTGATGTGGAACGTTCTTTGGTCGCAATTCTACAAAAGTGGAGCGATACCTCTGAGAAAGTGGCAATAGCTGATAAATGGAGGGGTGGAAAACTTATTTTGGAACCAGGGGATGATTTGACCAACAAAGAAATGCCTATTGATACGTTCTTTCACAAGATTGTTATGGTACGGGACCGCATTCGGGTAATGGAACAGAAGATTAATAGCAGCAGTAATTTGGATGACCAAGAAAAGGTAGACCTACAACAATACATTACCCGTATTTATGGAAGCTTGACCACGTTCAATGTGTTATTTAAAAACAAGAGCGATCAGTTTATAGGGGAGCGGAGTAAGTGACTTAAACTTTAGGCACTGTATTTCAATTCCTAAACATTACTATAGAATAATACCTGAGGTTTTGGTATCGGTTTTATACAGGTGGTTAGGTACTGCTCTTGTTTCTGTCAACATGTCTAGAAATGGCTTCTTTTAATTCGTGATAGTTTGTTTGTATTAACCAATGACCTGAATCTAATTCTATAAACTCATAATCACTTTTCATGTATTGATGACCTTCTCTTACAGAATAAGAACCTATCGCAATGTCCTTATTTCCCCAAATAAATAAAGTTGGAACATTAATATCTCCAAGTATTTGAGCCCTAGCAGCTTTCTTTAATAACTTATAATTGCTACGGTAATAATTTATTGATGCAGTCATTTGTTTTGGGTTCCTGAAAACCTCTAAATAATCATCAATTTCATTTGACTCACTATTCTTCCATAATCTTTTTAATATTTTAAAATCATCTTTTCTAATTCGCTTTTCTGGAAGATATGGCAACTGAAAGTTTTTTATGTATTGACTCATTTCCCTTTGCTCCCCATCAACTACAATTGCTTTTCCAAAAGCTTGCAGATGTGGAACAGAGATTCCAGTCCAACTTAAAATTCTGTCTTGATAATCATGAACTACTTTCCAACCAATGACTGCCCCCCAATCATGGCCGACAAGATGAAATTTTGGTTTATTTAGAAACTTGGAAATGTCTAAAATGTCCTTGGCCAATTTATTTAAACGATAATGTTTTTTACCCTTGGGACAAGCATTTTTACTATATCCTCTTAAATTAGGTGCGACACAATAAAATCCGTTTTCGGAAAAACTGGACATTAACTTTTTCCACATATAAGAAGTTTCGGGCCAGCCATGTAAAAAAATCACTAACTCGTTTTCTTTATCACCATCAGTTCGGCAATCGAATATAAAATTGTCAATCTTTACTTCAATAGTTTCTTGCATAGTTTAGAGTTGTACCTAAATATAGCTAGGAAGAGTTTCAATTTCTATTTAGCGAGCGATAACGAAGTTCGTTGATTTTTCTTTTAGAATCAAGAGGTTTTACGATAGGTTGTTGTTAATTTTTCAGCACCCTACCTATTGTCATTTCGAGCCTAATATAATGAGTATAATAAATCTGGATTTCTCATATCCGCTCCAAATGACATGGTTTTCTATTCTAATTTAATCAGCAAATTGTTTTCTTATTAAAGGGCTCCCCAATAGGCTAAAGATAAATTTGACGTTCATATGAAACGATGAAGCTAGAGATGCTGTATTGTCTTTATATGTTTCCAGTCTTTCCTTATCATAATGAACTCCATTCAAAATTACGCTGGAAATGGAGGTTGTATTGTTGATATCATCCAATGGGTTTCCTTCAAGAACTAACAAGTCCGCAATCTTACCCTTATCAATACTGCCAAGCTCATTTTCCACATTGCTATAGGTTGCGGGAATAATAGTAGCTGCTCTCAATGCTTCTAAATTTGTTAGACCACATGCGGTAAATTCTTTTATTTCTGTGTGAAGCGCAAAACCTGGAAAAGCATAGGAATCAGTAACATCCGTTCCTGCCATAATGGGAACCCCTTTTTTATGGGCCATACCAACTTGAAATTTGGCAGATTCATACAACTTCATATTTATTCCTTTTCCTTCATCGGATACGTTGTATTTAGCAGCTCTTCCAACATCTGGATTCCACCATAGTTTCTTTCTAAGTGTGGGTATATATTTAAGATTGGGATTTTCTATATAGTTCTGGTTATTGGCAAACGCAGATATTTTCAACATTTGTAGGGTAGGAACCCAATGCGCATTTCTTTCTTGCATTAAACCCATCAAGCGATTCGCTTTTATAGTATCAAAATTTTCGCTCATAGATTTTTTAGACTCATAATACATGGCTTTTTTATCCTGGGCAGTTAATAACTGGTCCGCTCCGGGAAAACAATCGAACAGGAATATTCTTCCGTGTTCAAAACTGCGTTGCCCTAAACCAATTGCTTCTTCTAACGATACGCCCAAAGGTTTGTGTCCTGCTATATGTAAACCATACTTTGGAGCTTCTTTTGCAATTTGTTTATAGGAGGCAATAGGAATATCCGAGTATACCTTAATAAAATCAGCTCCTTCTTTTTGATAATGCCCCAATAACTTGGGCACATCTTTTACATCTTCCACACTAAAAAATTCGGGGTATCCAGAGGGTACGGAATTGCTGCCGTTTATTTGATAGCTGCTCTGCTGAATATACCTAGGCATAACTTGCTCATGACTTTCAAGTTTTTGATTCCAATTAAGCCTGTCTTTGGTACCTGCCCAATAGCTATCTTCCTCGCCCATTTGACCAGATAAATCCCTAATGGAAGTAACGCCGTTAGCAATATAGAGCGGATGGTGAAGCCATTTGGAATGTTGTGTTGAATGGGTATGCATATCCCAAAGCCCGGGAATTAGATATTTTCCATGTCCATCTATTGTAAAAGCATCTCCATAGTTTTTATCTGTTATAATGCTATCTATGGATTGAATCCTGTTTTCCTTAATCCAGACATTTCTATTTTCAAGAATGCCCCCGGTATGTACATCAACAACATGAATGGATTTTATTAGAATGCTTTCGTGTTTTTCTGGTAGTACTATTTCTGGCATAGGCCATTTAAGCGCTGCAATAATAATTAGACTAAACACAGCCAGTGAAATCAACACAAATTTTAAAGTTTTAAAAACTTTCCTCTTCATCTTTAAGTTTTATAGGTTCTTAAGGGACGACGATGCTATGATGTTTATGTTACCCGATTAAAAGAAAATAATAAAGTGAAGTAAGTGATTTTAAACCTTGGAGAAGCACTTTAAAATATTAATGGCAGCGACAAAAATAATGTGATAGGTTTTGTTATCACTATTAGCTAAGAGGAGTTTTTATTCCTCCTTAGCGACCGATAACGAAGTTCGCTGATTTTTCTTTCAAAATCAAGAGGTTATATCAGGTTATTACCTATTTTTCAACAATAACAGCACCTTTACTTTATTATTCCTAAAGCCCACACATCTTTGGCCTTCACCAAATTTCGTAGTGCATGTTTAATAATCCATTTCCTTTCTTTGGTGGCATTGGGAGCCCAAGCTGCAACTAAGGCTTTGGCAGTTTCTGGATTGTCCTTTAAAATATCATTAATGCAATTGGCTACAGATGTTTGCACATATTTGCTTGTGTCATCTTTTAAATTTTCCAAAATGGGTAGGATAGGAGCAGGGTCTTTAATAAAGATATCCAGTTTGGTGGCCCAAGGCAATCGGGGTCGCACCCCTTCGCTACTTAAACGGCGTACATGCTTGTTCTTATCTACAGACCAGGTTTCCATTATTTTTAAAGTACGTTCTGGATAGGTTTCCAAATAGGGGCGAATGGTGTATTCCCCCGTATTCCGTTTGGTAATTTCTTGAACGGCATTCATAGAAAGGTCAAAATCCATCAAGCCATATTTCTCTACATATTTGGCTATTGGCATGACCCAATAATACTCCTTGAACATGCCCGTTTCCTTTTCGTTTTCGGGACCAAGAATTTTTATCAGCTGCGAGATAGCGGTGGGATAATCACTGGATAGATGTGCTTTTAAAGCATCGGCAATCCATTCTACCCGATCCTTAAGTTCTAAGTCATCCACTTTGCCGGCTACAGTTTGTACAAAAGAGCTTTTGTCCAATGCAACTCCCTGTTCCATGAGTTTGTCCGCCAGCAGGTTTGCCAAATCTGCATCAAACCAAAGTTTTAATTGTTTAAAGGCCATTATCTATGCTGTTTCTTTCTTTTCACTAAGATACTTCCAATACCGTTTTGGCACATGTTGTGTGTGCAATTTTCTATTGATTCGCGACTTAATGTTGGTGCTTTTAAAATAGTCGTTCCATAAGGTTTGGTAATCGTATTCATCATTTAAAAAAGCATCGCTTTTATGGATTTTATTAAAATGAACCTGTTTAAGATTGAGGGAGACCAGCTCTACGTGTTCCAGATTATAGAAAATACCATATTTGCGCTTTACATCATAGATCAACCATTGTTGGTCAGCATAACGGTTACGAAAATGTTTTGAAATCAAGGGCAAGACATCAAAATCAGGTTCTATATTGGCAAAATAGATATCATCCTTGGTCAATTGAAAGCGAACAAAGGCTTCCATACGGTGTTTTTCACGCCCAACAGAACGTGCCAATTGGCTAATGCGAAGCACAATACCATCTGAGTAATCCAGTTGTTTCCCATTTTTGGAGGTGATTAGCTTTTGAATATAGGTATAGAGGATAAGTTCTATGCCATCTGCTTCACTCAAAAAGGCAAAATATACATTGGTAATGGCATTATGACTTTTGCTGCGTATGCCGTTCCATACACGTTTGGCCTTTTCCACATTGGTAAATATGGTTTCTGTCTCAGAAAAGAGTCCGCTTTGGCCTTTGGTGTTGCGTTGAATGTCCACCACATCTATTTTTTCTTCAAAGGCCACAAAGACAGTGGTGAGGAAGCCATTAAAGCTTCCGTCGTAAATGAGGGTTTTTGAGTTTTTCATTAGTAATAAATTATGGGTGAAACGAAGTAATCTGCTTTTTTAAAGTAGCAAGTGATTTCTTGGCCTTGCTTTTGAAAACAATGAGGTCATAGCCTAGACTTAGGATAGTATCTCGACTACGCTCTATAAAATCTGGATTTTCTTGGGTTTGTAAAGTATTCATGGTGTTCTTTTTTCTATTGTTTATACTTCGACACGCTCAGTATGACAATATCAATTAATTAAATAATGACAATTGTGTACTGTACTGATTCCGAAACTTTCCGGTGGATTGTTGTAGAATCATTCCTTTAATTTTCTCCGCATCCAAATCCTTACGTTCCCAATTTCTAGAATCGCAAATCATAAAATATTTGGCACGGTTAAGGGCCACTCCAATTTTTTTGAGGTGGTCCCAGTTCAATTTTTTAAATCGTCTGGCATTTAAAATCTTTTCAACAGATTGCATACCCATTCCAGGAATACGGGCTAGCATACGCTTATCTGCAGTATTGATATCCACAGGAAAATGATGCATATTCCGTAAGGCCCAAGAAAGTTTTGGGTCTACATCTATATCTAGATTAGGATGGTCATTGTTCAATATTTCATTTACGGCAAAACCATAAAAGCGTAACAACCAATCAGTCTGGTACAACCTATTTTCCCTTAACATGGGTACTTGTGAGCCAATTGAGGGCAAGCGACTATCATCTGCAACAGGCACGTAACCAGAATAATACACCCGTTTCATATTGTACTGTTTGTAGTAATAGGTGGCAGAATACATAATGTCCTTATCTGTTTCCCCTGTTGCACCCACAATCATTTGGGTACTTTGACCTGCAGGGGCATATTTTGGAGTGCTTTTAATGACTTTTCGTTCATTTTTAAAGCGAATCAATTCATTTTTAACCTTTAGCATGGGTTTGGTAAAATCTGCATGCTTTTTATCTGGAGCCAATAGTTTAAGGCCAGAAATGGTGGGAATTTCAATATTTATCGAGAGGCGGTCCGCGTACAGTCCAGCTTCATACATAAGCTCATCACTGGCATCTGGAATAGATTTTAAGTGGATGTATCCATTAAAGTTCTCTTCTAGCCGTAATTTTTTAGCTACTGCAATGAGGCGTTCCATGGTATAGTCGGCATTTTTGAAAATACCAGAACTTAAAAACAATCCTTCAATATAATTTCTTCTATAAAAGTTGATGGTTAAATCCACCACTTCTTGAATCTTAAAGGCGGCACGTTTTACATCGTTGCTCTTGCGTGTTACACAATAGGCGCAATCAAAAATACAGTGGTTGGTCAATAATATTTTTAAAAGAGATACACATCTACCATCTTCGGTATAGCTATGACAGATACCCATTTTAGTGGTATTGCCCAGACCTTTGTCCTTATTGGTCCTATCACTACCACTACTGGCGCAAGAAACATCGTATTTGGCTGCGTCGGCCAGAATATTCAATTTTTCTTGTATTCGATTAAAATCCATTGTGTTTTGTAATTAATCCAAAATTATGGAAATATTCCTAAAAATGGAAATATTCCAAATTATTTTTTGGAAATATTCCAAATTTGTTATATTTGAGGTATGGAGAATGAGTTGACACTAAAACGTTTTATTGATATTCGAAGAGATTTGGGGCATACACAGGCCGAATTTGCCAAGTTGTTGGGTATTTCCAGTACTACGGCAGATATTGAACGGGGACGCACCAAATTATCGGGTAAAGTAGTGGCTGAGTTGTTGAAACAATTCAATATTAACCCGCTTTGGTTGTTTGGCGAAAGTGAAGAAAAACATTTGGAGACTTCCAGAACCAGTGTAATTCCGAAGGTAGTGACCGTAGATAGTGCCGATAATGACAATATGGTTTTGGTAAATGCGAAAGCTGCTGCTGGATACCCCCAAAATATTGCGGATACTAGTTGGTACCATCAATTACCAGCGTTTGATTTGCCCATTCCTGAGTTTAGAAATGCCACCTACCGAGGTTTTCAGGTGGAAGGTGATAGTATGTTGCCCAATCTAAGACCTAACGATTGGGTATTGGCCAAATCTGTTGAGCATATTGATCACATAAGCGCAAATAAAATGTACGTTGTGGTGTTGCAAGATGCAGTATTGGTCAAGAAGATTGAAAAGCGACCAAACTCCAATAATATTACATTAGTTTCTTTGAATGAAACCTACCCACCATACGACATAAAACCCTTCCAGATACAGGAAATCTGGGAAGTGAGCAGTAAATTGACCTTTAATGTTGATGCCACTACTGACACGGGGCTGTTAAGACAACTTCATCAATCTATGGAGGAGTTGAAACAGCAAATGGGGACTGTAAAAAACTAGGGGATACTTATGAATACCCCCTAGCAACCAACCTTACTTATGAAGGCTACTTCCAAAATCCCTTGCTGCGTTTATTAGCCCAAAATGGTCTAAGATACTCGTCTCGTAATACTAACTCATCATCATTGTATATGAGCTCTTTAGCAATATAATGGTCTTTTGGGAGTTTTTCTGTCCTAAAAGCGATGATTTCAATTTCATCGTTTATACTATTGTCAACAAATTCAGAAACCTTTTTTGTAGGTCCTAAATGCACATTCAAAACAACTTCATGGGCTGTATTGATTATCAAATGAGTACCAGATGTAGATTTGCCCGTAGTATATGTACAAGGGCCTTTTTTTATTTCTTGTATCACCCCTTTTAAAGTAACAAGTTCTGGAGTTATCCCTTTACTAGCTACACCTTTTGATTCCCCCATTCCTTTTTGGGAATGTCCTGTGGCAAATACACTCAACAGACATATTAAAACCACAGACTTAACTACTCTTTTCATCTTTAACTAATTTTATTTTAATGAAAGTAGTTCGTATTCAATATCTTTCCTATGACCTGCATCATTGTTGTCCATTCAATCTATTTCCCAAAATTTTAAAGCTCTTTTAGCATTTCTTGATTATATTAGTCACTTAACCAACCTCTTTACTTTCATTGAAAAAGCTACTTTTAATTATACTCTTTCTGAGTAATTTTTCATTTTCACTTGCCCAAGTAGAGAGAGATACTTTGTTAGTTGGATATACAACAGCCGCTCCATTTATTATTCAAGAAGGGGAGTTGTTGGAAGGCATTAATATGTGGTTATGGAACCGTGTAGCAGAAGAACTTGATTTGGAGTATAAAATGGTTCAAATGGATTTTAGTACTATGCTGGATTCTTTAAGACAGGGAAATATAGACGTAAGTATAAATCCACTCACTATAACAGGAGCGCGCAGTAAGGAGATGGAGTTTACCCATTCCTTTTTTGCTTCGCACTCTACCATTGCTGTTGCTAAAAGCTCATCCCTACAAAAACTGAAGAATTTTTTGGATGCTTTTTTCCATGTTAATTTTCTCAGAGGGTTTTTGGTTCTCTTTTTTATCTTACTATTTTTTGGCACCCTGATTTGGCTCTTTGAAAAACGCAGTAATCCCGAACATTTTCGCACTAGCCTTAAGGGAATCTGGGATGGTCTTTGGTGGTCTATGGTTACAGTTACCACAGTAGGATATGGAGATAAAGCTCCTAAAACAAGATTGGGCAAGATTGCAGCCTTGGGGCTAATGTTCAGTGGTTTGTTGTTTGTCTCAGGGCTTACTGCCAGTATAGCCTCAAGTCTTACGGTAAATCAACTTGCAGATAATACCGATAGTTTTGATGCTTTTAAAAAGCGCGGTGTGGGAACAGTTAATAGGTCAAGTGCAAATGACTTTTTAAAGGCACATTTCTTTAAAGATATTTCTCTTTACAATGGAGTCATCCCTGGGTTAACAGATTTAAGGGAGGAAAAGATAGACGCTTTTATCTATGATGAGCCAATTTTGCGATATCGAATTAAAAAGGATTCAAGTTTAAATGAGCTGGAATTATTGCCGATTAAATTTGATGTTCAATTTTATGCCTTCGGAATAGCAAAAAACAATGTTGAGCTAGAACAAAAAATTTCTCAGGCCATTTTAGAGATTATGGAGACCCAAGAGTGGGGGGTAGTACTAGCTGAATACGGATTGAGCGAAATATGATTGAAATTAGTTATACCCTTTAATGTTTCCCATATCCAGAGTCAAAGGCCCCAGTTTATGAGTTTTTGGCAGATAGGCACCGCTTTCCATTATTTTCCAATCGTTCCAAGTGGCTTCAATTCCACCAATGGGAATAATTTTGACCCACATTTTAAAACTACTGGGAAATCCGTCTGGCTTCAATTTCCATAAGTAGTGGTCACCTGGAGTTGTGCCACCTTGCGAATATGAAACCAATAAACCTTGAGAACCATCGTCAAGCACTACAATACTTCTCGCTGTACCTTTATCAAAAACCTTATAGGGTGCAACCAACCAAAAGGAATCATTATTGAACATTTTTAGGGCTTTGGCAATAGCTTTGTTTTCTTTTTGATGTGAAATACGCTTCTCTGATTTTGTCACCTTGCTATTTTCCATATTGACTTGGTCTAACTGCACCAGATAGTTATCCCATTTTACATCAACGACTCCCTTTTTTCTATCCCATTTATATTGATTTGCGCCATTCCTGTATGACCATTCTAAAAAACGGGTCTCCTTATAGTTCTGATGATTAAGAGCATTTAGCATCTTATGTGCAAGCATATCTGCTTCTACACTTGGATTTCCTTTGGGTAAGGGTTCATGAACAAACCATAAGAAAAGTAGTAGCCCTAAAGCCAATACCCCTATAATTTTGAAAGCGCGATTCATTAAAAAAGCCTTTCTTTTATGGAAGTAGCAAGGGTATCTGCCGCTTTGGGATAAAGCCTAAACCAAAGTTCTGGTTCAAAGATTTCCAGTTCTGCCAAAGCCCAATTACCGTCATTGTCTTTAAAAATATCCACTCGGGCATAAATTGGAAGCTCTGGAGCTGCTATAACCACTTTTTCTGCAAATTTGATTTCCTCTTCTGAAGGCGTGTATTCTTGAACACTCCCGCCAAAATCATCCTGTACCCTAAAATCGCCAGGTTTGGCTATTTTTAAAACAGCATTGGTGAACTTTCCGTTGAATACCATCATTGATATTTCCCCTTGTTCCACTATATTTTGTTGAAACTCTTGAAGCATCATAGCCTCATTTGCAATCAATTCTTGAAAAACAACTTCATGTTGAATGATTTCTTCCGGTAGAATTTTATAGGTGTGTCTTGCCCCGCCAGAAAAACAAGGTTTTAGGACAAAAGCTTTAGAACTGAAATTATGATTTTCAATTGCGTTGTCATACGCTTCTTTTAAACTGGTCAGCGTCCCTTTTTCAATAAACAAAGTTTTGGGAATAGTAATTCCAGCGCTAGCCATATCCTGCATATAATGCTTGTCTATGTTCCAGCCAATTAAATTTTCAGAATTAATGAGTTGTGTCTTGCTAGAGACATTTTTTAGCCAAAGTGAAAATTCCGGAAAGCGTTCAAAACAGTCCCATGTGCTTCTGAACAAGGCATATTTGGTAGATGTCCAATCAAATTCAGCATCATCCCAAGATTTTCTTGTTACCCTAAGCCCGTTGTTCTTCAAAGCATCCGATACCAACGTATCTTCTATCAGCACAGTGGCAACAGATTTTTCATTACTTTCAGTATTTGCGTATTTGCGGTCTGTGAGAATTACAACATCGTATGCCATTCTAACCATTTTTAATACCCTACCGCAGTATCATCTCCTCTTTTGTCTGCGCCACCTTCCAACCTTCCATCTTTCAGCACGCGTATAGCATCTACTTTTCCTATAATAGGAGTACGTTCCTCGTTAATGATATATCCTTTGGATTTCATTTCACTTTTTAACTCATCAGAAAATCCTTCAGGTTCAAAAATAACCATGTCGGGTAACCATTGATGATGAAAACGTGGTGCATTCACGGCCTCTTGCATACTCAGGTTGTACTCATAAACATTAAGAATTGTTTGTGCCACTGCAGTTATTATTGTAGAACCGCCAGGAGTGCCCACTACCATATAAAGTTTTCCGTCTTTTTCCACCAATGTTGGAGTCATGCTGCTTAGCATACGTTTTTCGGGTGCTATGCTGTTTGCTTCGGCCCCAATAAGACCAAACATATTTGGGACACCGGCTTTGGAACTAAAATCATCCATTTCGTTATTTAAAAAGAAGCCAAGCTCTTCTGAATACAATTTAGACCCATAGCCTCCATTTAAGGTGGTTGTTGCGGAAATTGCATTTCCTTCACTATCAACAATGGAGTAGTGGGTGGTTTCCATACTTTCAACAATTTCTACTTCCCCATGTCCAACGTCTGATGACAATGTGGCTTTGTCAAAAGAAAAATCCTGCATGCGTTCTTGTAAATAGGCATCACTTAAAAGTACGTCTAGTGGAATATCCGCAAAATCTGGATCTCCTAAGAAATAATTACGATCTGCATAGGCACGTCGTGCAGCTTCGGTAAACAATTGAATCGATTTGGGAGAATTATGTCCAAATTTGGACATATCATGAGGTTCAATCATTTTAAAAATTTGATTGATGGTTACCCCGCCGCTACTTGGCGGACTCATGGAAATTACGCGTAAATCCTTATAGTTGAAAACTACGGGCTGACGCCATTTAGCTTCGTATTTTTCCAAATCTTCAGTAGTAATAAAGCCACCTTTTTCCTGAACAAAGGTTGCCAGTTTTTCAGCCACTTCACCTTTGTAAAAACCATCTCTTCCTTTCGCTAAGATTTTTTCCAAGGTTGATGCCAGAGCAGCGTATTTGATAGTATCTCCTTGGACAAAATTGGCAGCAAATTTTGTGCTATCCCCATTCACTTGAATAAAACGCTCTTTATAACTTTCTAATCGTTTTGCCTGCTTTTCAGTAACCACTACACCTCTTTTTGCTAACTCAATTACAGGAGCAAGTATATCTGAAAGTGGTAATGAACCAAACTTTTTGTGTACTTCCATAACACCAGCCACGGTACCCGGAACTCCTGCTGCGGTAGCGCCAACGGTGCTCATATCTGGAATTACGTTGCCTAGGGAGTCCAAATACATATCTCTATGTGCTGAGAGCGGAGCCTTTTCTCTATAGTCCAAGCCTCCAATATCTCCATTATTTTTTCTGTAGACCATAAAACCACCACCGCCAAGGTTACCTGCAAAGGGATAGGCGACTGCCAGAGCCAATTCAGTGGCCACCATGGCATCAAAAGCGTTACCGCCTTTCTGCATGATTTCGGAACCTATTTTGGAAGCTTCTTCTCTGGCAGAAACTACCATTGCTTTTTCGGTTACTAATCCAGTTGGGAGTGCAGGTTGTTGTTTACAGTTTAGAAATAAAAGAAATGGGATTGCAAGTATTATTCTTCGCATAGGGAATTAAATTTTTGTTGGGAAAAGGTAATCAATTCTTCAAAAAAAAGGGTAAACTCATTTTCAAAAGCACTGTAATGCTCTTCTAGATCTAAAATGGCAAAATTCATTTTGGATTTGTTTTTTGTTCTTCTGTTCATACCTGCAAGTACTTTTGAAATACCGTTCAAATCTGCGTAACTCAGCAACCAGTTGTCCGTAATCATATAGGGCATCATACGCTGGGTTGCCAATGGCAAAATGGTATAGTTATCTTCCAGTAGATCATAAAAGTTTTCAATAAACTCTTCTAATGGCACTTTAGAATAGTTTTGCCAATTTTTGGCCAAAAAATGATCGTAAAAAATATCTACGATCACCCTGCTATAATGACTGTAGTTTTTGTGAAGTCGCTTACTGCTCTGCTTGGCAATCGGGTGAGAATCTGTAAAAGTGTCTATCTCTCTATGTAATAAAATCCCCTTTTGAATCCTTTCAGGAAAGTGTTTGAACTTATTTCCACGGATATGATCGGCAAAAAAATTGCCAAGGGTAATTTCCTTATCATCAAAAGACAAATAGATATGTGCCAAGAAATTCATTACGATAGTTTTCTTTTCTGATGAAATTTACAAATTCAAAACATGGAATAGAGAATAGCCCTTTATATTTGCAAAAACTTTTTTAACAATTATGACGCTTATAAAATCAATTTCAGGAATACGTGGTACTATTGGAGGAACCACAAATGATAATCTTACCCCAATTGATGCTGTAAAGTTTGCAGCAGCTTATGGAACATGGTTAAAAGATTATGCAGGAAAAGAGAAATTGACCGTCGTTATTGGAAGGGATGCCCGTTTGTCTGGAGAAATGATACAAAATTTGGTGGTATCGACCCTTGTTGGTCTAGGGATTGATGTAATTGATTTAGGTTTGTCCACCACCCCCACTGTTGAAATTGCGGTTCCTTTAGAAAAAGCGGATGGTGGAATTATCCTTACTGCCAGTCATAACCCCAAACAATGGAATGCCCTTAAATTACTAAATGAGCGGGGTGAATTTTTGGATGCAAAACAAGGAGCTATAATTCTGGAATTGGCAGAAAAAGAAGATTTTAACTTTGCCGAAGTAGATGACTTGGGAGAAATCATTAAGAACGATTCTTATATTGATATTCATATTGATGAAGTTTTGGAACTTCCTTTGGTAGATAAAGAGGTGATAAAAAAAGCAGGCTTCAAAGTAGTTGTAGACGGAGTTAATTCCACAGGGGGAATTGCCATTCCTAAATTGTTGGAAGAATTGGGTGTGGAGGTGATAAAGTTGTATTGTGACCCTACTGGGCATTTTCCACATAACCCAGAACCTTTAAAAGAACACTTAGGAGATATCTGTAAGTTGGTTATTGAAGAACAAGCTGATTTTGGGATTGTTGTTGATCCAGATGTGGATAGGTTGGCTTTTATTAGTGATGACGGGGAAATGTTTGGTGAAGAATATACCTTGGTTGCATGCGCTGATTATGTGCTGGGAAAAACCAAAGGTAATACAGTTTCCAATCTGTCTTCCTCTAGAGCACTTCGTGATATTACAGAAAAACATGGCGGAACCTATGAAGCGGCAGCTGTTGGAGAAGTGAATGTGGTCACTAAAATGAAAGCTAACAATGCAATCATTGGAGGAGAGGGTAATGGAGGAATCATTTACCCTGAAAGTCATTATGGGCGTGATTCTTTGGTAGGAACAGCATTGTTTTTAATGTTAATGGCAGAAAAAGGAAGCACCGTTGCCGAGCTTAGGGCAAGTTACCCTAGCTACTTTATGAGCAAAAAGAAAATTCAGTTGACACCAGAGTTGGATGTGGATGCCTTATTGGAAGCCATGCACAACAAATATAAAAACGAGCAAGTATCAATCATTGACGGAGTAAAAATAGATTTCACTGAAAACTGGGTTCACCTCCGCAAGTCTAATACCGAACCTATTATCCGTATCTATACCGAAGCTAAAAGTCAGGAAGCAGCAAATGACCTTGCAGACAGAATCATTGATGAGATTAAAGAGGTAGCTGGATTAGAATAATCTCAATCATTCAATTCGTAGATGATATCTTGACTGTTGAATTCAGCGGCGTCAATATTGATTCTTTTATCAGAATCAAGCCATAATTTCCAAACGCCGTCTTCTTTTTTTAATCCGACATTAAAAAGGCCATAACCTCTAACCACTAAGTCAGGGTCATCTTTTCGTTTGGAACTAAAACGGTAATATCCTGTTTGGTATGCCAATTCCTCTTTTTCATCGATGGCAGTAGTTAAAATGGTAAAAGCTATTCCCAAACGGTCATCGCGTTGCTTCATGTCGTCTAAAAAACCTCCAAAATTATCCATGTAGCTTTGGCCGTTTTCCACGATATTCTGATCTAAATAGATTCTGACAATATCTGCTGAATGGATTGATTTCAGTTTTTTTGAATCCAGATTGGCATATGCTTCCATAAACGGAATCCAAATATCTTTTTTAATAGAAGTGATTGTTTCTTCAGGAACTACCTTGGTTTCTTGCGCCATGGATAGTCCAAAAAAACACAAAGTAATTAGGGTAAACAGTTGTTTCATCGTTTCATTTTTTGATTGTGATATAATTTAGGAAACAATAGATAAAGGAAACTGACTTTAAGAAAAGTTTATGTTATAAGCTCTTTACTATGAGAGGAGTCCATTTTTCCAATGTACTATTTCACCGTTATATAATGCATCCAATCCCATTTGAACGCATATTGCAGCTTTGGCTCCAGTAATCACATTAGATTTAGGCATGGAATTATGAAATACACTGTCTCTAAAATCAAGCAATGCCTGTTTACTTGGATCTAAATGCTCGACTTCTAGAGGAATTCCTTTTTCTTGATCCCATTTTATAGTAGCGCCAGAAACTCCGTCAACTTCACCAATTTCTTTGGCGTTTTTAGTCTTTTCTGGATAAAACCAAGCTTTGGTATAGTCAATTGTAATAGTGCCCTTATCTCCAAAAACCTTAACGAGATAATCATCTTTTGAATTACTGGTTAAACATGTGAATTTGGCTCGGACTCCGTTAGGATAGCTATAGATCATATGAACATTATCGAAAGTTTCCCTTCCATCTTTCCAATAATCTATTCCACCATCGCCCATAACTTGGGTGGGAACTGCATCCAGTAACCAATTGCTAAAGTCTAATTGATGGGAGCAGAGCTCTGCCAAAAGCCCCCCTGAAAACTCGCGATACATTCGCCAATTAATAGCTCTTTCATGCTCTGGATTTTGTACTGGTCTTCGCCAGTTACCATTTCGGTTCCATTGACATTCTATTGCTGTGATCTTTCCAATTTTCCCATTTTGAATTAAGTCAACAAGGTGCGTGTATAATCTGGAACTATGGTACTGATGTCCGGTTTGGAATATTTTTTCGGATTTCGAGGTTTTTTCCACCAATTCTTTGATTGCTGAATATCCTTTTACCATTGTCTTTTCACAATACACATGTTTTCCTGCATCTAGAGAATCAATAACAATTTGATTGTGGGTATTGAATGGCGTTGCGATTAAAACTGCATCGATATCCTTATTGTCCAAAAGTGCCCTATAATCTGAATAACCTTTTGCCTTACCTTGAGCTTTTTCTAAACCACTTTGCAATCTAAATGGAAGAACATCGGCACAAGCACTAACATTCATACCTTCAATTTCATTGATTATAGGAATAAGTCCGCCGCCTCTGTCACCAGTTCCAATAACGCCTATATTGAGCACATCATTCTTAGATGGGTATAGTACACTGGCATTTATAGTGGATATTCCGGCTACAGCTATACCAGTTTTTGCAACAAAATCTCTTCGCTTCATTTTTTATAGTTTAGGTTCCCAACCCTGCTCATATTCTCTTTTCCAATTTTTCATAACGGCATCATCATTAAGCACTTTTCCGGTAGTTGTATCAATTTTCAAAGTGTGTCCGGCATCCTGAGCCATATTTCCTAAATGGCATAACATGGTAGAAACGCTGGCATCGTTAATATCCGCTTTTAAAGACTCGTCCTTTCTTATGGCATTGAAAAAGTTTGCAACATGATCAACGTCCAATCCCCCGATGCCTTGAGTATTTGTGGTTGCGCTTTGAGATTTTTCAAACTGGAATTTTATAGGATTCCCGCCTAAATCATAGAGCTTGTAAAAATTCCTGCTTAATTCGATACTACCTTTACTTCCATAAATAGTTACACCTCTTCCAGGCCGTTCTGGTTTCATGATACCGCGACTATGCCCTGTCCAAGTAATGAATTTATCATCAGAGAACTTATAGGTTACTTGTTGATTATCAATAAACTCCCAATCATCATTGAACGTATATTTTCCACCAAAAGAGGTGACAGTTTCTGGAAGGTCTACACCCAAGGCCCATCTGCATATATCAATTTCATGTGTGCCATTGTTATGGATTTCTCCGGTGCCCCATGTTCTAAACCAATGCCAATTATAAGGATGAACATTATCTCTGTAATCCTCTCTTGGAGCGGGACCTTGCCAAAGATTCCAATCTAAAGTTTTTGGAACACTCACTTTATTTCCCGTGCCAATAGATCCTCGATTATTAGAATAATAGGCTTCTCCCTTATAGACATTTCCTATGATTCCGTTTCTAATATCTTCAACAGCTGCGATGGACGTTTGTGCTGATCGCTGTTGATTGCCCATTTGTACTTTTTTGCCATATTTATTTTGAGCAGCGACTAGGAGTTGATTTTCATGTGGGTTATGGCTACAAGGTTTTTCTACATAAACATGCTTTCCAGCTTGCATGGCCAAAATGGCCATGGGAGCATGCCAATGCTCTGGAGTAGCTATAAAGACAGCGTCAACCTCTTTATCTTCCAATATTTTCCTAAAATCTTTTTCTACTTTGGGAACATAGCCAATATGTTCTTGACACCAGGTATTATGTTCCTCAATGATGATATCATCTACATCGCAGTTATATAAAATTCTAGCATTTGAATCTTGATGGATGGCAATAATATGCGCTTTGGCACGACTACGGACTCCTATTACTGCTACTCCTAAGCGATCATTGGCACCTAGTATACTTGAAAATCCCGTGTTGGGCATCAGTATTCCTCCCAGCGCTAAACCAGTACTGCTTACTGTTGTCTTTTTTATAAAATCTCTTCGAGTTCCCATGATTGTATTTTATAGTTGTTTGATTTTTATGTTTCTAAAGGAAACCCTGTCCCCGTGATCTTGCAGCAGGATATTCCCTTTATCCGCTTCTCCAAATTCCGGCCATGTAACATACTTGCTTTCAGAGACTAATTTTCGATATGCATCACTTTTACGTTCATATTCCAACACTTTTGCTCCATTAAGCCAGTGCTCTACGTGGTTATTATTTGAAATGATATGTGCCCTATTCCATTCACCAATCGGTTTTACGTGTTTGGTGGTATCGGCTTGAATAAGATCATAAAGTGAACCAATTGTTCTGCTTCCTTCATGATTCCCCAATTTTGCATCTGGGTGACGAGCATCATCTAAAATTTGAAACTCAAGGCCAATTGAAGAACCTTCTCCTTTATTCAGATCAGTGTTTACATAATATTTGATTCCACTGTTGGCACCCTCTGTAATTTTAAATTCCAATTTCACTTCAAAATTATCATATTGGCTTTCTGTAACGATATCACCCCCAGCTTCGGATTCACCCCCACCAGAGGATAAAACGGTCAATTCGCCATTTTCTATAACCCAACCTTGTCCTGGAAAATCATCCAGCTTGGCACCGCGCCAGCCTTTGTTGGTAAGTCCATCCCATAGCAATTCCCATCCATCTTCTTCCTCATGCTGTGTTAGCATGTTTTTTGTGACTATAGGTTGTAGCGGAGATACTGTAGTGTACTTTTCAACATTCTCCGTAACTATCTTGATGTTCTTCCATTTTATTTCAGTTCCAGCCTTTTGGTTTTCACCTATACTGTGTACTTGCAAGCCAATAAAGCCTTCGGAAGTGATATCATCGATTAGGTGAGCTGCAGGAACTCCGTTGATCCATGTTTTTAAGGTATCGCCTAGAGCTTCAATTCGGTAATGATTCCATTGGTTTTGTTTGAATGCTTTTTGAGCTGCTTCATTTTTTGATAACGGATTCAACCAACCTCTTCTACCTTCATCATAAATACCCGCACTCCAAGCACGATTAGAAGGGTCTATCTCCACTTGATAGCCATGTACACGTCCGTCAAAATATTCCGGAATGCTATTACTTCGTATTTGTATCCCTGAATTCATGGTAGAATCCACCAAATATTCCAATTCCAATATAAAATTCTCATAATTTTTATTTGAAGTTAGGAATGTATTTGCAGTGTTGTGGACTGTCTTGCCTACGATAGTTTCATCTTCTACTGAATATGCGGCGTTGCCTCCTAGTACAGTCCATCCTTCAAGGGTTTTCCCATCAAAAATGGATACCCATGGCGTATCATCTTTGGGCTTTTGATTACAGCCGACTATACATAGTACTACTGAAATGGTCAGCACCTTTTTGAAAAAGGCTTGTTGTTTATCTTTCACTTGTTTGCATTTTAAATTGTTCATGTTCTTTTACTTTATAAATCAAATAAACT
The DNA here is from genome assembly GCF_947499585.1 of uncultured Allomuricauda sp. Taxonomy (GTDB): domain Bacteria; phylum Bacteroidota; class Bacteroidia; order Flavobacteriales; family Flavobacteriaceae; genus Flagellimonas. The sequence goes on from NZ_CANMOO010000001.1 coordinate 1,001,867, forward strand.
GGGTAACCACAAAGTTAATTGTGGAATATAGGTTATCAAAAACAGCGCTACTATCATCGCCAAAAACAATGGTATTAGCGGTTTTATTACTTTCTGTATGGAGGTTTTTGCGACTCCAACACCAACGAAAAGTACAGAGCCCACCGGTGGGGTACACAAACCGATGCACAGATTCAAAATCATAATAACTCCAAAATGAACCGGGTCGATACCTAGTTTGGTAACTACTGGTAAAAAAATTGGGGTGAAAATCAAAACAGCAGGGGTCATGTCCATAAAAATGCCAACAACCAATAGAATAACATTAATCATTATCAGAATGATAATTTTATTATTGCTTATACCCAACAATATGTCAGAAGTGGCTTGTGGAATATTTTCGTAGGACATTGCCCATGACATACTGATTGAAGCTGCTATCAACAACATTACTATTGCTGTGGTAAGTGAAGAGTCCAATAAAATGCTTGGCAAATTCTTAAAAGAGATTTCTTTATAGAGAACGCCTAAGACTAATGAATAAAGCACAGCTATGGCAGAAGCTTCGGTCGCGGTGAACACACCTGCAACGATTCCTCCAATAACTATAAATAATAACAACAAACTCGGAAAGGCGTTGACAAAGGTTTTTCCAATTTGAGAAATACTGATATTACCCCTTTTATTTTTGCTGACATATCCCTTTCTTTTTGCCCAAACCATGGCAACAATCATCAAAAATAGCCCGGTTAGAATGCCAGGAATGTAACCAGCTAAAAACAAAGCTGCAATAGAAACTCCACCGCTTGCCAAAGAGTAAACAATAAGTATGTTACTGGGAGGAATTACGAGTCCTGTAGTAGCGGATGTAATATTAACAGCAGCTCCAAACTCCTTGGAATATCCTTCTTTCTCCATTTCGGGACCTAAAATACTTCCCATTGCAGATGCGGATGCCATGGCGGATCCTGCAATAGCCCCCATCAACATTGCAGCGGTTATGTTGATCAATGCAAGTCCACCAGGTAACGCACCTACCAAGGTCTTGGCAAAGGCTATCAACCGATGTGCCATTCCACCTTTGTTCATTAAATTTCCGGCAAGAATAAAGAAAGGGATGGCCAAAAGAGCAAAACTATCCAATCCTGCACCCATTCTTTGTGCAAGGGTTGTGGCAGCAGGTAAAAAAGGAATGCTTACCAACATAGTCAGCAAAGCAGAAATAGCAATGCTCCATGCAACAGGAGTTCCTATGGACAAAAGACCAAGAAAGCTTATAATTAAGACTAAAATGGGGATATATTCCATTAGAAACTAGGGTATATAATGTCCATAATTTTGTAATAAATAATCACTAGCCCACTAAGTGGGATTACTAGGTATACATATGCCAAGGGAATTTGTAAAGCTGGCGAAAGCTGATTTAAAACATAGGTAACATAGACCAACCTGCTTCCTCCAATTACCATTGCTGTCAAGGCGAATAATATGACCATTATTTTTACAATGGCAGCCAGTTTTTGCTGAGTTTCTTTATTGAACTTCTGGGTTAGTACATTGATTGCAATGTGCATATCCTTACCGGCGGCATACGCTGCTCCCAAAATTCCAACCCAGATCATAAGATAACGTGCCAGTTCATCGGTAAAAGAACTAGGGGTGCCTATTACAAACCTGGTAAAAACCTGCCATAAAACATTCAATACCATTACCGACATGATGGCAATGAGCAAATAGCTCAATATTTTATCGACTTTTTTTCTAACACTCATGGTCATTTTACTGCTCTTATCTGTTGTATCAAATGATGTAATTTTTCATCACTTTGGTATGCTTCATATATTTTTCCACTCATTTTGGAAAAAGGTGTTTTGTCTGGTCTTATAATCTGAACTCCAGATTTTTGTATGGCTTCCAAAGCCTCAGATTCTGAATCTGCCCATAGTTTTCTTTGATGGATTACCGACGCATCTACTGCTTTTTGAAGCCAATCTTGCTCTTGTTTTGAAAGGCGATTCCAAAAATGGGTTCCTACAATCACAACATCAGGAGAAAAGGTATGTTCGTTAAGGGTATAATATTTACATATTTCATAGTGTTTTGATAGATAAAAACTTGGAAGGTTATTTTCCGCTCCATCCACAACTCCTTGTTGTAAAGAAGTGTACAATTCTCCCCATGAAATGGGTGTTGGTGAACCACCAAAACCCCTAACCATTTCCATTGCCGTAACACTTGGCATTACCCGTATTTTTTGTCCTCTTAAATCATCTGGGTGCTCAACTGCTTTTTCTTTGGTATAGAAGCTACGACTACCAGCGTCATAAAAACCAAGGCCTTTTAGCCAATATTGTTTGCCATCATTCAGTAATTCCTGCCCAATAGGACCATCGAATACTTTAAAAGAATGTTCCCTGTCCCTAAAGAGATAGGGTAGCCCCAATACCCTGGTTTTTGGAGCAAAATTTTCTAGTGTAGCTGCAGAAACCTTGGTCATATCCAGACTGCCAATCTGCAGTAACTCCATTATCTGACGCTCTGTACCTAATTGTTGATTAGGATATATTTCAACTGTCAACGTACCATTTGAAAGTTGGATGAGATTTTCTCCCATTTTAACCAAAGCCTTATGCACAGAGTGATTTATATCTAGCCCATGTGCAAGTTTTATCGTTTTGGTATTTTGGTTTTTATTACAACCCAACAATGCAAATACAAAAAATGTAAAAAGAATATGTTTGATTTTATTGCTCATGAGTTATCTTAAAAATTGAAGTATTCCTTTGCATTATTATAGGAAATATCCTGTATCATTTTCCCAATCCATGGCACATCATTGGGTAGTTCTCCTTTTTCTATTTCCTCACCAAAAAGATTGCACAAAATCCGTCGGAAATAATCATGTCTTGGGAAAGACAAAAAGCTTCTGGAATCTGTTAGCATTCCAATAAAACAACTTATGAGCCCCATGTTTGAAAGTGTGTTCAACTGCTTGGTCATACCATCTTTTTGATCCAAAAACCACCATGCGGACCCCCATTGAATCTTGCCTTTTATGCTTCCATCATTAAAGTTTCCAATCATTGATGCCATTACTTCATTATCTGCTGGGTTGAGATTGTAAATGATTGTTTTTGCCAGTTTATCTTCACTGTCCAACCTATCTAGAAATTTAGAGAGAGCATATGCTTGGGACAAGTCTCCAATAGAATCCCCTCCAGAATCTGCGCCTAACGAATTCAGCATTCTACTATTATTGTTACGCATGGCTCCAAGGTGGAACTGCTGTACCCATTTCTTGGAGTGATACGTTTCTGCCAGAAATTGTAAAACTGCACTCTTGAATTTTCGAGATTCATGTGCATCAATTTTGTGCCCTTCACGCCTTTTCTTAAAAATGTGACCTACCTCAGATACTGTATACTCCTCAGCGTAGAGCTGACTTAGTGAATGATCACTGACTTTACATCCGTTTGTTTCAAAATACGTTATTCGTTTTGATAGCGCTTGGCATAAATCATCGTAAGATTTTATAGAAAAATCAACTATCCCTTCAAGAAGATCTACATAAGCATTGAAGCCCTTATTGTCTATATGTATGGCCTTGTCTGGTCTAAAAGAGGTACTTACTTTCGTCCCAAAATCGCTTTTTGCCAGATTTTGATGATATTTTAAATCATCAATTGGGTCATCTGTGGTACAAAGCGCTTCCACATTCATTTTGGTGAGCAGGTTTTGACAACTGTAGGCTTTTGTGGTTAATTTTTGGGTAGTCTCTGTATAAACTTCCCTGGCATTCTCTTTTGTTAATAGTTCATCAATACCGAAATAGTGTGACAACTCCATATGCGTCCAATGGAATAGCGGATTTCGCATGGTATGGGGTACTACTTCCGCCCATTTATGGAATTTTTCCTCATCGGTGGCAGTTCCCGTAATATACTTTTCATCAATTCCAAAAGTGCGCATGGCCCTCCATTTATAATGATCTCCATCAACCCATACTTGTGTTATAGAGTTGAAAATTTTGTTTTGAGCAATTTCTTGTGGAGGTAAATGATTGTGATAGTCAATGATAGGCATCTTGGCCGCAAAGTCATGGTAAAGTTCTTCAGCAAAGCTGTTCTGCAATAAAAAATCTTTATGTATGAATGGTTTTATCATGATAAGAGCACATAAATTAAGATGGTTGCCACGGTCAACCCAACTCCAAAGACATTTACCAACGACCAAGGTTTTTCTTCTTTTCCGATACGCTCCACGTAAAGGGGTTGAGGATACATCTTTGAAACCAAAAACATAATAACAAAGTTCAATACAAATTCAATCCCCCACAGATGCACAAAATGTATGTTCACATCCAAAATGAAAGTGGTCAGAATATAAAAGGCAAATCCAAAGAAAAGTCCGGTTTTAGCTCCTGTTTTATTTATACCCTTAAAAAAGATACCTGCAATAATCACTGAGGAAATGGGAATAAAAAAGATACCGTTCAGCTCTTGCAACAGAAAATATAATCCATCTGGCGCATAGGCCACCATAGGTGCAATTGCAATGGCCAGTACAGCCAGTATTACGGATGTGATTTTACCATAATAGACCAATCTGGAATCGGTTACCTTCTTATTGATTGTTTTTTTATAAATGTCGTAGCAAAAAATGGTGCTAGCTGAATTCAATACACTATTGAATGTGCTCAACACTGCTCCCAGCACAACTGCAGCAAAGAAACCAAAGAGGTAAGTTGGCAACACCTTTTTGACCAACAAGGGGTAAATAAGGTCTGGTGTATCTATATATTGGTCTTGAAAATAGTAGTAGGCAATCAAACCAGGTAACACAATGATCAAGGGAACAAACAATTTTAATATTCCGGTGTAAATGAGGCCTTTTTGTGCTTCCACCAGATTCTTTGCGCCAAAAGCCCTTTGTATTATAGCTTGGTTCATTCCCCAAAAATAGAGTTGGTTGATCATTAAGCCAGTGAATAGGGTAGAGAAGGGTAATACAGAATCGTTACTACCAATGATGTCAAACTTATCTGGAGCAAAGTCATACACAGTGCCAAGTCCATCAAAAATATTTCCATCACCTATTTGATAAAGGGCAATTGCGGGTATTAAAAGCCCACCAAGCATTAACCCCAAGCCGTTTAAACTATCAGAATAAGCCACCGCCTTTAGCCCTCCAAAAATGGCATACATAGAACCTATTGCTCCAATAATGAAGACGGTAAATAACATTGCTCTGTCTTTACCGATACCAAACATTGTTGAAAAGTCAAAGACACTTTCAATGTTAATAGCACCTGAATAGAGCACTATTGGTAAAAGGGTAACTACAAATGAGAGCATTAATAAAAATGCAACAATTGAGCGGGTGAGACCATCATATCTCTCCTCTAAAAATTGTGGGATAGTAGTTAGTCCCATCTTAATGAATTTGGGTATAAAGAATATGGCAGCTATCACCAACGCAATGGCAGAGGTCACTTCCCAGGCTATTACTATGATTCCATTCTTGTATGAACTTCCATTCATGCCAATTAAATGCTCTGTGGATATATTGGTAAGAATCATAGAACCAGCAATAATTGGCCCGCTAAGACTTTTACCAGCTAAAAAATATCCTTTAGCGGAGTTGAAATTGTCTTTTCGTAATCTATATGTGGTATATATGATTACGAAAAAGGTAAATCCAAAAAAACCTAGATAGGTCGCGAGCATCTATGCCAATGTTTAAAATTTTAGTTTTTCAGGGAGGTATTTTGTAACTAAATTTTGATAATAGGGTTTTAAAGTCTTCGCATCTGGCGGCACTGGAGCTTTTGAATACAAATCGTATGGGTTGAATTTTTTCACCCACTCAAACATCTTATGATCATGCTCGCTCATTAAATGATCATAGGCATTTTCTCTATGCTGTGCATAGAATGAATGGTATCGGATCATGTACAATGCTGGTTCGGGAAGATAATCTTTCATGATTTGATAGAGATACTCATCATGCCCCCAACTCATCTTAACGTTGTTCAGTCCACAGTTTTTCTCATAAATTCCATATTTGTGATTGTATCTATCATCACTTGAATCGGTATTGGTTTCAAAGAATTCTGGATAAACAATTTTGTCTGAAAACTGACAGCCTACCGGGAATGTATCGCCCACAACGGCCCATTGAGGTTCTCCGAACAGGCATAATACTTTGCCGACATCGTGCAAAAATCCGGTAAGCACAAACCAATCTGGATGTCCATCGGCCCGAATCGCTTCACTAGTTTGCAAAAGGTGTTGCAACTGGTCCAAATCAATATCGGGGTCACTATCGTCAATTAATGTGTTCAAAAAATCAACTGCCTCCCAAAGGGACATTTCCTTTTTATCAAATCTTAAAAACTCCTGCTCTTTTTTAATAACAAAATCGTAATTCTGGTATTGATGGTTAAGCTTGTAAAATGCTCTAACCGTATCTATTCTTTCAGAGTTTTGATAATCTCTAAAGGCCTCTTTTTCCTTTTCTTGGGTATCTGGATCTGGATAGCGTTGTAGTATATCATCTTCCCAATGCTCCAAAGACTCTAAAGGATTGTTTTTATCTATTTTTCCCATAACTACGCTATTTTTAAATTTTTCGCTACCCCGAGCTCTAATCCCCTAAGTTCTGCTAGTCCTTTTAGCCTCCCAATACAAGAATATCCCGGATTTGTTTTTTTGTTGAGGTCATCTAGTATTTGATGTCCATGATCAGGTCTCATAGGAATCTGAATGTCTTTTCTTTGCTCGTTTGATCTTCGTTGTTGTTCTAAAAGTACTAATTTGACCATTTCATACATGTCCGTTTCTCCTTCAAGATGATTGGCTTCGAAAAAGCTCCCGTTATCCATTCTTTTTATATTTCTGAAATGCAGAAAATGGACACGGTCTGCGAATTTCTTGAAGATGTCTGGCAAATCATTGTTCGCTCGTACTCCCAAGGACCCTGTGCAAAAAGTAATTCCATTATGAATTGAGGGTACTTGATTAAATATGTAGGCATAATCATCGGCCGTACTCAAAATTCTGGGTAATCCCAAAATTGAAAACGGAGGGTCATCTGGATGGGCGCATAATAAAACACCGATTTCTTCAGCAACTGGGACTATTTCCGAAAGAAAATAAACCAAATGCTCTCGCAATTTGTCGGAGGATATATTTTGATATGTATCGAGTGCTCTTTGAAAAGTTTCTAATGAATACCCTTCCTCAGCGCCAGGTAACCCTGCTATAATATTCTTGGTTAATAAGGAGGTATCTTCCGAAGTCATCAAATCATAATAGGACCTAGCCTTATGCTGCTCTTCAGATGAGTATTGTTTTTCTGCCTCAGGTCTCTTTAGAATGTACAAATCAAAAGCGGCAAAGGCATCTTTATCAAAGAACAATGCTTTTGACCCATCAGGCATTTCATGATCAAGAGAAGTACGAGTCCAATCCAAAATTGGCATAAAATTGTAGCAAACAATTTTTACCCCGCAAGATGCCAGATTTCTAATAGTTTGTTTGTAAGTCGCTATGTATTTCTGAAAGTCATCGGTCTGCGTCTTAATGTTTTCGTGAACCGGAACGGATTCCACTACCGACCATTCAAAACCCTGAGCTTCTATGATATTTTTTCGCTCATTTATTTCTTGGATGGGCCAAACCTCCCCATTTGGAACATGGTGAAGGGCCGTAACAATTCCGGTCGCCCCCGCTTGTTTAATATCTAATAGAGAAACTGGGTCATCCAGTCCGTACCACCTCCATGTCTGTTTCATGTTCCATTTTGTCATACCCCACTAAATATATTAAAACCTCCATCTATAGGTATTACGGCGCCAGTAATAAACTTTGAAGCATCACTACAGAGAAAATGCAAAACACCATTAAGCTCGTCCGGTTCTCCAAAACGACCCATTGGAGTGTTCTGAATTATAGCATTTCCTCTTTCGGTATATGAACCATCCTCGTTCATGAGCAACTTTCTATTCTGATTTCCAATGAAAAAACCTGGAGCAATGGCATTAACTCTTATCTTATTATTGAATTTGGTTGCCATTTCAACCGCCATCCATTTGGTGAAGTTTTCCATTGCTGCTTTTGAAGCAGAATAACCGGCAACCCTTGTCAATACCCTAGGCACTGCCATAGAAGAATAGTTTATTATACTACCGAATCCTTGATCAGCCATAATTTTACCAAAAACCAAGGAAGGGATTACGGTACCATTCAAATTAAGCTCGGTCACTTTAGTAAAATCATCCATGGATAAATCAAAAATGGTTTGATCAGGTCCAATTGTAGCCCCGGGCATATTGCCTCCTGCCACATTGAGGAGAATGTCCAAATGCCCAAATTTATCTAAAACCTTATCTCTAACTTCTTCCATAGAAGCTTTGGAAAGTACATTTGCTTCCAACACCAATACCTCACCGCCTTGATTGTGAATAGTGTTTTCGATTTGAATTGCATTATCCTTATTGGTTGTAAGTAATGCAACTTTAACCCCGGCAGAAGATAAACTTAGGGCGGCTGAACTTCCAAGCACACCAGTTCCGCCAGTAATCACAGCTACTTTATCGTTAAGATCAAAAATTGAGTTCACTTTTTTATTGTATATCGAATTGAACGATTTTTTAAATCAAAATACACAACTTCGTGTGCGCACACGTAAAAATATAAATTACCTTTGCATTATACAAGTTAAGATACTTAAAAGAGAAAAATATTTGAAGGTTGTATATTAACAACTTATTTCTAGTATGATTACAATTAAGGAAATCGCAAAGCTTGCAAATGTATCCCCAGGTACTGTAGATCGTGTAATACATGATAGGGAAGGGGTTTCTAAAAAAACCTCAGATCGGATAAAAGCAATTCTGAAAGAACACAATTTTAAGGTAAATAGAATTGCCCAATCTTTGGCAATGAAGAAAAAGTACACCATTGCGGTGTTGCTACCTGATTATGATACGGAAAATTCATTTTGGAAATCTCCATTGGAAGGTATTGAAAAAGCCAAGGAGGAGATAAGGAGTTTTGGTGTGGACGTAGAGACCTTTTCATTTGACCAGAAGAACCCCAAGTCCTATATTGAATCATTTGCGGAGCTACTCAATACCAATCCACAAGGAGTTGTTGTGGTTCCGACATTTAAGAAAGAGACCAAGAACCTAACTGACATTTTGTTACAGGAAAATATTCCATTCGTTTTCTTGAACATAGCCTTGTCTGGATACGGGAACCTCTCTTTTATTGGTCAAGATTCTTTTAAAAGTGGTTATTTATCTGGAAAACTAATGCGGTTATGTTTGAATGATGACGATGACATTCTCACAATTCATTCCAGATTAAATCTCTCCAATTTCAATAACATATCACAAAGAACAGAAGGGTTTGACTACTATTTTAAAGAGAATAAACTGAGAAACACCAATCACTATATTGAGATAGAAGATTTTTGGGATACCAAAAAAGTAAAGACCAACATCTCTACCTTCTTACGAAGAGAACCAAAAATAAGAGGGATTTTTGTCCCCAATAGTAGGTCTTATATTATTGCTGATCATATCAGTACTCTTAGAAATAGCGTTCCATTCTTAATCGGGTTTGACTTAACTGACCATAATGCACAAGCACTTGTAGATGATAAAATTACTTTCTTGATTTCACAAAAACCTTTTCAGCAAGGATATAGAGCCATCAACAGTTTGTCTAGGTTCTTATTATATAATACTCCACCATCTACAGAGATATTGTCTTCTATAGAAATTGTTACAAAAGAGAATATTCCTGATCACCGACAAAAACAACACTCCATTTTGTTATAAATGAGCGATTTTTAGGATTTATTTCCAGTGCAATTTATTGATTTCCAAAAGTATAGGAAGGAGGTTCTTATATTCAACAATAACTTTCAATATATTACTATAATTAATTTTAAATCAATTATTTAATAACCCATGAAAGTATTGAATTTTTAACTAACTGTTCTTGGTCCCAAACGATAAAATGATTTTCTTTTTCTATAGAAATCACTTTTAAACTGTCCACATTGGAGAAGTGCTTCTCCATAAAGGGTACGTTTTGGTAGGGTACCAATTTATCCTCTTCGCCGTGAATGATTAAAGTGCGCTGCGTTAGCTGATTTAATTGTGATTGCATCACCTTTAAATCCTCTTTAAGCATCCAAAGCTCATCGTTGGAAGGTTTAAGTGCTCCGGGCACCAAATACTTTAAGGGAAACCAAGTTAATGGTTTACGCCACTTTTCTGGTTTTTCAGCGGCAGGGTCCAAAGCCCCGGCCAATATCACCAAGTTTTCATACAACCCAGCTTGTTCCAGTGCCATTTGTACAATTAATGGACCTCCATAGGAATGACCGATTAAAGTTTGTGGTTTCCCATTGTCCAATTGCCTCAAAAGTTCATTAAGAAGAATTGCCTGAGGTTTAAGCCCCATACTTTTTCGAAAATTACTCTTTCCAAAACCTGGTCTATCAGGAGCTATGATTCGAAAACTCTTTAAGAGAACTGAATCTGTAAGATAAGCTTTGTATGCATCCCAACTTCCCGGGGACCCATGAACAAAAACCAATGTTTGCCCATCTTTATTACCCGTTTGAATGTAATGCAAATCTTTCCCATGTAGCTCAAGGGTTTCATCTATATAGGTTACACCCTTTTCCTGAAAAAATGCAGCAGTTTTTTTAGGTGAAGTCCGCATAGTCATGCAGGAGTTCGCAAAAAGTAAATACCCTAATACAAGTGCAAAAAGAAGATGTCGTTTTTTAAATCGTTTTTTGATTGACATTGGAGTTTACCGTATTTTGAAACTCTTTGGGTGCTTTATCCTTATGTTTCCATCTTTTATGCGTCCAAAAATAATATTCAGGAGCTTCATAAATAGATTTTTCAACCTCTCTCAAAAAAGCTTCAGAAATTTTGTATCCTTCTGCTTCTGTTGGCTTTTCGGATAGCACTTTAAAAGTACCTTGATAATAACCGCGTTTCAGTTTTTTAACCTTAAGATAAATCGGGATAATATCATGAACCTTACAAAGTTCTTCGCCTCCAACATGAATGGGTACGGTAATATTCATAAATTTTGCCCAGTGTCTTGCCCTATTAAGCATGGGAGATTGGTCGCTAATGATACCGACCGTGATTAACTCACCGCTTTCTTTTGCGTCTTTTATTATTTTTCTGCTTTCATGGGTTTTGATAAGTGTTGTGCCATACTTACCTCGAATATCACGCACCAGTTTATCAAAGTACTTATTTTGAATGGCTTGATAAATAGCATATGCTTTGGAACTAACCTGGGAGTTTAAAGAAAAAACCCATTCCCAACTTGCATAATGCGGCATCATTATCATTATGTTTTTACCTTCGCCTTCCAGTTTTTTCATCACCTCTACATTGGTAAAAGCATATCTTTCATTCATTTGTCTATTGCTAATTCCCAAGGTCTTTGCCATTTCTAAAAATATATCGCAAAGATGTTTGTAGAACTTCTTTTCTATCAATAAACGTTCGCTATCTGATTTTTCTGGGAAAACCAATGCTAGATTACTGCGTACCACTTTTTTACGATATCCAACAACATGATAAAGTAATTGATACACGATATCAGAAATAAAATAAAGTATTCTGAATGGAAGTCTGGAAACCAACCAGAGCAGGGGGTAAGCAAGGATAAAAACAACTAATTGCATAAGTAAATCTTGTGGCAAATATAGCTATATTTGCCCCTAATATTATAGAATATGTACAATTTGCATGCGGCTACTATTGCTATTATCGCTGTAAATATCATTGTGTCTTTGAGAGGATTTAGTGATTCTGTTTTTTTTGACCGATACAAATTTAGCATTGGAGGAATAAAAGCCGGACAAAGGGAAAGAACCGTAACGTCTGGTTTTTTACATGTTGACATTTCCCACTTGTTTTTCAATATGTTTACCCTCTATTTTTTCGCCAATGTGGTGATTAATGGGTTTGGTCCAGTTAAATTTTTGATTATCTACTTTATTAGTCTTATCGGAGGAAGTCTTTTGGCACTTTTCTTTCATAAAAATGAACCGTATTATAGCGCAGTTGGTGCAAGCGGGGCTGTTACTGGTGTTTTGTACGCAGCCATTCTGTTAAACCCCAACATGCAGTTGGGAATCATGTTTATTCCAATACCATTGCCTGCATATGTATTGGGTATAGCTTATCTTTTGTACTCGATTTATGGAATGAAAAGTAGATTGGGTAATATTGGACATACTGCACATTTTGGAGGGGCAATAGGCGGGTACGTAATTACACTGTTGTTTAGGCCTGACCTTTTTGTAACGGATACTTTAATAGTGCTTCTATTGGCAGTTCCCATTATAATTCTCTTCATTTTAGAAAAAATGGGAAAAATCTAAAGGTAACTCTTAGTAAACAAAAAAGCCCCAGACTAGTCTGGGGCTTTTTTGTTATAAATCCTTATTAGTTTAGTTAAGCAGTTCTGCAACCTTTTGTTCCAAAGCTGGGCCTCTTAAATCTTTTGCAACAATCACCCCGTTTTCATCTATAAGAAAAGCGGCTGGGATTGCATTAATATTATATAACTGCGCTACAGGATCCTGAAAACGTTTTAAGTTGGAGATATGGTTCCATGCAAGACCATCCGACTCTATGGCTCTTGTCCAATCCTCTGCACGGGTATCTAAAGAAACACCAATTACATTAAGACCTTTTTCATGGTACTTATTATAAACAGAAACGATATTTGGATTTTCTGCCCTGCAAGGTCTGCACCAAGCTGCCCAAAAATCCACTAAGGTTAATTTTCCTTTTACATCACTTAGTGCCAATAAATCTCCGTTTGGAGTAGGAGCAGAAAACTCAGGTGCTATACCTCCAATTTCGGTGGTTTTTTGTTTATCCAACTGCTCTCCTAATTGTTCTCCTGGCCTTGATTGCTTCATTTCTGGCGTTAGTGCCTCGTAAAGAGCCTTAACTTCATCACTGGGAAGCCCTTTGCTCATCATTAAATTTCCAATAATCAAAACAGAAATAAGGGCATTGGGATTTTCCTTTGCAAAATCAACATTAAAAGTTTTTACCTCATCTTGAAATTCAAGATATTCTTCACGCAATGCAGTTACTGTAGCGGTATCTTGCAGTTGAGCCGCATTACGCATATCATCTTGCATAGATCTAGCCCGCTCAGATAGTTTTCTTGATTCGTTTAAGAAACCCATGAAAAGCTCATTTTGAGGAGTACCTTTAAGCTGGGCATAGTTCATGCTATCTTTCTGGAACTTTAAGTTGATAGCCCCATTCTCAAGAATAAAAGGAATATTTCCTCCATTGGATTCTACAAAAATGTAATGAAGCTGCGGTTTTTCTTGTATACCTTCAAAACTGAAGACCCCATTTTCTATCGTAGTTGTATCAATGTCAATTAGCTGATTAAGGGAATCTGTTGTTTTTAAGTATACGTTAGTACCGTTATCCAGTTCACCTGTTACTTTTGCATTCAAAGTAAAACCCTCAGGTTTTGAATTACATGATGCTAAAAACAATACCCCTAAAGTAATTGCAAGTATTTTTCTCATTTTTTACTATTTAAGGCGCTAAGGTATTCATTACTTATGTCATAAAAAAGCCCTCAACCTTTCTTGAAAGTAAAGGGCAATTATATAATCGATGTATTAAAATTGATATCGGATACCTAGCGCGATGTCAAAATCAAAATCATTATCGAAACCATCATAGCCCAACAGCCCTATTTCAGGTCTAAAATCCAAGGATAGAAGTAAGGGAATATCGAAATTATATTCTACGCCAATATCTCCTGCGGCAAAAACGAAAAGGCCATCGTTGTCTTCTCCATTAGGTATTGGTTCAAAGTCTACACTCCCTAATCCGCCACCAACACCATAGTACCAATTAAAATTGCCATCTAATTGATGTACCCATTGGTATACTCCTGATAGTTTAAAAGCATCAAACTGTCTACTATCTCGCCAGCCCAAGTTGAATTCAGCTCTGTTGTAGCGTCCAATCGATTTTTGATAAGAGATTTCGGCGCCAAAACCGTCACTGTCGCCCAGACGAAGTCCTAAAGTATGTTCAGAAATGTCTTGCGCGCTGGCTGCTATTGTTGCAAACAAAAAAAGACCGGTAAATAATGTGGTAATCCTCATAAGTTTCTCGTTTAGTTAAAAATTAAAGATAGCTTTGTAAAGCTTTCTGACAATAAAACTTATTTTGATAACCAAAAATTGTTCCAGATTGGATAAATCTCTCTTAAAATCTCTCTCTCAAGAATTACAAGGCCAATTATTAATAGACCACTTAAGTAGGGCTCTATATGCAACGGATGCATCTGTTTACAGAAAGCAACCTGCAGCGGTGTCATACCCATTAAATAAGAAGGACATTCAAATTTTAATCTCCTTTGCAAACAAGCATGGTATTGGATTAATTCCTAGAACTGCGGGAACTTCCTTGGCAGGACAATGTGTAGGTGAAGGTATTGTTGTTGATGTTTCCAAACATTTTACCCAAATTTTGAATTTGGACAAAGAGAAAAAACAAATTAAGGTTCAACCTGGGGTAGTTAGAGATGAGTTAAATCAATATTTAAAACCATTTGGTCTTTTTTTTGGACCAAATACGTCAACATCTAACAGATGTATGATTGGTGGAATGGTCGGTAACAATTCATCTGGTACCACATCTATTCAATATGGTGTTACAAGGGATAAAGTGGTTGCTCTTAACTGTATATTATCTGATGGTAGTGAAGCTTTTTTTGCTGATTTGGATAAAGATGAATTTGAAAGCAAGAAGGATCAAAATTCGCTTGAAGGCATTATTTATTCAGCAATTAATACGGAGCTTTCCAACACCAATAATCAAGAAAATATTAAAACAGAATTCCCAAAACCTAGTATCCATAGAAGAAACACGGGTTATGCAGTGGATGAACTTTTAAAGAACAAGATTTTTGGAGCTAATGAAGGAGATTTTAATTTATGCAAATTGTTGTCCGGGAGTGAAGGCACCTTAGCTTTTACTACCGAAATCACCCTACAATTGGATGATTTACCGCCGCCTTTATCAGCAATGGT
The DNA here is from genome assembly GCF_947499585.1 of uncultured Allomuricauda sp. Taxonomy (GTDB): domain Bacteria; phylum Bacteroidota; class Bacteroidia; order Flavobacteriales; family Flavobacteriaceae; genus Flagellimonas. The sequence continues at coordinate 1,016,981 of NZ_CANMOO010000001.1, forward strand.
AGCCACGCATTATAGTAGTTTAGAAGACTGTTTGAGCGATGTAGCCCCGGTTATGCAGCATAATTTGCATACCTGCGAGATGATGGACAAGGTCATTCTTGATTGCACAAAAAACAATAGAGCGCAATTGGCCAATCGATTTTTTGTGGATGGAGATCCTGCGGGAATCTTAATGTTGGAGGTAAAGGCTAACACCGATGATGAACTGGAAAAACAATTGCAAGAATTACTGGCGACCATTCAAAAATCCGGATTAAGCTATGCAAGCCCGGTTTTAAAAGGTGATGATATCAACAAAGCTCTTGAACTGCGCAAAGCAGGATTAGGTTTATTGGGAAATATGGTTGGTGACCGTAAAGCAGTTGCTTGTATTGAAGACACTGCTGTAGCCTTGGAAGATTTAAAAGATTTTATTGGGGAATTCACTCAAATTATGAAGGGCTATGATCAAGACGCTGTTTACTATGCCCATGCTGGAGCTGGAGAATTGCACTTAAGACCCATTCTTAACTTGAAAAAATCAGAGGATGTCGTTTTATTCCGTTCCATCACAACAGATGTAGCAAAACTCACCAAAAAATACAAAGGTAGCTTTAGTGGTGAGCACGGTGATGGTATAGTAAGAGCGGAATTTATTCCCTTAATGATTGGAGAGGCCAATTATGAATTACTGAAACGTATAAAATCTGTTTTTGACCCCAATAATATATTCAACCCAGGGAAAATTGTAGATGCCTTTCCCATGGATGAATCGTTGCGTTATGAAATTAACCGAGTTGAGCCCGAAGTAAAGACATTAATGGATTTTTCAGATAGCGAAGGAATTCTGAAAGCTGCTGAAAAATGTAATGGCAGTGGTGATTGTCGAAAAAGCCATAATATGACTGGCGGTATGTGCCCCAGTTACCATGCTACCAAAAATGAGAAAGATACCACGCGCGGTAGGGCCAATGCCCTGCGGGAGTTTTTGACCAATTCAGAAAAACCAAATAAGTTTAATCAGAAAGAACTCAAAGAAGTTTTTGACCTGTGTTTAAGTTGTAAAGCTTGTGCCAGCGAATGCCCAAGCAACGTAGATGTGGCGACCCTAAAAGCAGAGTTTCTTTATCAATATCAAGAAACAAATGGTTATCCATTGCGAAGCAAGTTATTCGCTCACAATACTAGATTCAATGCTCTTGGGAGTAAACTCCCTAGGCTGACCAATTCCATTTATAAGTCCAAAACAATGGGCGGTCTCCTTAAAAAAACATCTGGGGTAGCTGCGGAAAGATCTCTTCCAAAAGTTTACAATTTCAATTTTGAAAATTATTTAAAAAAGTTTAGGACTGAAAACATCCAATCCTTAAAGAAGGTGGTTCTATATATTGATGAATTTACTCAGTATTTGGATGTAGAGGTGGGTAAGGATGCTATAGAACTGCTTTGTAAACTTGGATATGATGTGCAGTTGTTTTATGCAGAAAGTGGACGAACATATTTGTCTAAAGGGTTCTTAAAACAGGCTAAAAAACTGGTGGAGAAGAATATGACCAGATTGGAAACGGTACTTCTACAAAATATTCCAATTGTTGGCTTGGAACCTTCAGCAATACTATCCTTTAGGGATGAATACAAGAGATTGCATCATAATAAAGAACAAGTAGATAAACTTGCTTCAAGTTCCTTTTTAATTGAGGAGTTTTTAGCTTTAGAGATTAGCGAAGGAAATATAGATTCTGATAGTTTTACACAAGAGGAAAAAGTGGTTAAGATTCATAGTCATTGCCACCAGAAGGCATTGTCTAACCAAAAAGTCACGTTTGACGTCCTTAACCTGCCCATAAATTATAAGGTTTCTATAATTGCATCGGGTTGTTGCGGAATGGCAGGCTCTTTTGGGTATGAAAAAGAACATTATGAAACTAGTATGAAGGTTGGTGAGCTTAAATTGTTCCCTGCTGTGCGGAAAAGCCCGGTGGAAACCATAATTTCAGCAAACGGGACAAGCTGTAGGCATCAAATTAAAGATGGAACGGAAAGGGATTCACAACATCCTGTTTCAATCTTGTGTCAAGCCCTGATTATCTAAGGTCTTTTCGTCTTTTTTTCTTCTATCACTTCAGAGATGGTTTCAATATCCAATTCTTTATCCGTTATGGAAGCGATAAGCTCATTCATGTCCATTTCCTTAAGGTCTTCGTCAACAAAGAAAGGCGATAGCTTGTCATGATTATAATGGTATATTTTCCAACGCTTAAAAGAATATTCCAGAGCAGTTAAATTTTCTACCCAATCCCCAGAATTTAGGTAAAGACAGCTTCCATGCTTATTTTCATATCGTTCTTTTTTGGGTTGATGTATATGGCCACAGATTACATAATCATAGTCGTTTTCAATAGCAAGGTCTCCTGCGGTTTTTTCAAAATTATTGATATACTTTATGGCGCCTTTAACGCTTTTTTTTATGCGTTTGGAGAGGGAATATCGCTCACGTCCCATCTTAGCCAAACACCAATTAATAAAACTATTTATTAGGATAAGAATATCGTAACCGTAGCCACCAAGTTTTGCTAACCATTTTGCATTTTGGATAGACACATCAAAAACATCACCATGGAAAATCCATGCCTTTTTACCATCTAAATTGAGTACAAGTTTATTGGCAATTTTAAAATTACCCATTGAAGTATCACTAAACTTACGAAGCATTTCATCATGATTACCAGTGATATAGTAAACTTCTGTGTCCTTAGACGCCATACCAATAAGCTTTCTAAGTACTTTTAAGTGCGAAGCTGGGAAATAACGTTTGCTAAATTGCCAAATATCTATGATATCCCCATTCAGTATAAGTTTCTTGGGTTGAATACTATTTAGGTAAGCGATGAGCTCATCCGCATGGCAGCCGTATGTTCCAAGGTGGACATCTGAAATTACAGCTAATTCAATCTTCCTCTTTTTCAATGATATAGAGTTTGTTGCAAAATAAGTGTGTAGGAATAAACTTAAAATCAAATTGAAGTCAATAATTTATGAGCATACCGTTAAAAAAACATCAATTGACACCCTTATACGTTACATAAACATTAACTGGCAAGCTTTTTTTTGAAAAAGATTTATAACATCTACCTTTGAAGCTTATTGAATTTTTGGTACATGGCAGGAAATACTTTTGGACAGCTTTTTAAACTAACATCTTTTGGAGAATCACACGGCAGGGCGATTGGCGGAGTAATAGACGGCTGTCCTGCCGGTATAGCATTGGATTTGGAAAAAATCCAATCGGAATTAAACAGGAGGAAGCCTGGCCAGTCTGCCATAGTTACGCAACGAAAGGAACCTGACACAGTTGAGATTTATTCAGGTCTTTTTGAAGGGAAAACTACAGGAACTCCTATAGGTTTTGCTATCCATAATACAAATCAAAAATCCAATGATTATTCACATATAAAAGATTCATACAGACCTTCTCATGCGGATTACGTGTACGACAAGAAATATGGGTTTAGAGATTATAGAGGTGGAGGTAGAAGTTCTGCCAGAGAAACGGCAAGTAGAGTAGTGGCAGGGGCTATTGCAAAGCAATTCCTAACGGATGTAAAAATCAATGCTTTTGTTTCTCAAGTTGGTGAAATGAAATTGGAAAAAGACTACAAAGAACTTGACTTTTCAAAGATAGAGGCCAATCCAGTGCGTTGTCCAGATATGGAAACGGCAGCCCGTATGGAAGAATACATAAAATCCATTAAAAAAGAAGGTGATACTATTGGGGGTGTCATTACCTGTGTCATTCAAAATGTACCAATTGGTTTGGGCGAACCGGTGTTCGATAAATTGCATGCTACTTTAGGAGGTGCAATGCTTTCAATCAACGCAGTAAAGGGTTTTGAGTATGGTAGCGGATTTAATGGAGTTACCATGAAAGGAAGTGAGCACAATGACTCCTATAACAGTGATGGCACTACAACAACAAATCTAAGTGGCGGTATTCAAGGAGGTATCAGCAATGGGATGGACATTTATTTCAATGTGGCGTTTAAACCTGTTGCAACAGTTCTTCAATCCTATGAAACTATAAATAAAGAAGGCGAGAAAGTGACAACCCAAGGTAAAGGAAGACATGACCCTTGTGTTGTTCCAAGAGCTGTCCCAATTGTAGAAGCCATGGCCGCTATGGTTTTGGCAGACTTCGTCCTTTTAGCGCGTACTAACAAAATATAATAGCTTCTTTAATTTTTTTCCACTCAAAATAGTATCTTACTACGCAAATTCCAACTATGCGTAAATTAGAATTACACTGGAAAATCCTTATAGGGATGGTGTTAGGTATTGTTTTTGGCTTCGTTATGACCCAAATTGATTGGGGTAAAGGTTTTGTCTCCGACTGGATTCAACCCCTGGGAACAATTTTTGTCAAACTACTTAAACTTATTGCTATTCCTTTGATTATTGCTTCTTTAGTCAAGGGAATTTCCGATTTAAAGGATATTTCTAAGTTTAGGAATATTGGGTTAAGAACCATCGGAATTTATATTTTAACTACTGTTGTGGCCATTACTATTGGCTTACTTCTTGTAAATACGTTGAAACCCGGAAACGGTATTTCGGAAGAAACGGTTGCCAAATTAACCCAGACCTACGCCACCGATTCGGGGGTTACTTCAAAAATAGCAGAGGCCACGCGTCAGAAAGATGGAGGCCCTTTGCAGTTTTTAGAAGATATGGTGCCAGACAATGCCATAAAAGCTATGAGCGATAACGGCCTTATGCTCCAAGTTATCTTTTTTACCATATTTCTCGGGATTTCTATGTTACTGATTGGTGAAAAAAGGGCAAAACCTCTAAAAGACTTTTTCGATTCCTTAAATGATGTGGTCTTAAAAATGGTGGATCTGATTATGCTTTCCGCTCCATATGCCGTATTTGCATTGTTAGCTGGAGTAGTAACGTCCTCAAGTGATCCAGATTTACTGCTAGCACTATTAAAATATGCAGGTGTGGTTGTTGGCGGACTGTTTTTAATGATAGTGTTTTACGCCATTGTTGTTTCTGTGTACACTAAAAAGAATCCGTTCTGGTTTTTAAAAGAAATGAGTCCTGCGCAACTATTGGCCTTTTCAACAAGTTCCAGCGCCGCTACTTTACCAGTGACCATGGAAAGAGTGGAGGAACACATAGGGGTGGACAAGGAAGTATCCAGTTTTGTATTACCTGTTGGTGCAACCATCAATATGGATGGTACAAGTTTGTACCAGGGCGTAGCAGCGGTTTTCATTTCTCAAGCATTAGGGTTTGACCTAACCTTTGGAGATCAGTTAACCATCGTGTTAACCGCATTATTGGCGTCTATTGGCTCTGCAGCAGTACCAGGTGCCGGAATGGTAATGTTGGTGATTGTATTAGAGTCCATAGGTTTCCCAGCTGATAAATTGGCCATAGGATTGGCATTGATTTTTGCTGTGGATAGACCTTTGGATATGTGCAGAACTATAGTGAATGTAACTGGAGATGCCATGGTATCCATGGTTGTTGCAAAATCCGTTGGCAAACTCGGAAAACCAAATATCAAGGAGTGGGACGATCACTTAGATGAAGTTATATAACAAACCAAAGAAGAGTTATGAATATCTGTTTTTTAATGTATCCTTGGGAAGAAATTCAACCAGAAAACGATACGAGCCTTGCGCTTATTCATGAATGTGTAAAAAGAAAACATGGGGTGGCTCTGTGTACTCCGGCCAATCTAACCATAAGAAATAGTGTTACCAGTGCCTTTTGTACAGTAATCAATAAAATGGATAAGGTTTCAAGCAGCCTAAAAACGTTTTATAAACAAGCATCACTAAGAGAGGAAATGCTTCCTTTGGCCGGGTTTGATGTTATTTTCATGCGTGCCAATCCACCTCTAGATCCTTTAATGCTCAACTTTTTAGATTCTGTAAAGGATGATGTGTTTATTGTGAATTCCCTTCAAGGGCTGCGCGAAGCAAATAATAAACTTTATACTGCCGCATTTGGTGATAGCCATAGCAACATTATTCCAGCAACCCACGTTTCAAAAAACAAGAACTATTTGGTAAAACAAATCAATGAATCCGAAGCGGATAAAATGATTTTAAAGCCTTTGAATGGTTTTGGAGGCTCTGGGGTAATCCTTATTGAAAGAGCTGCGATGTCCAATATAAAATCATTGTTGGATTTTTATGTAACTAATTCAGATGGAACTTCTAACTACGTTATACTTCAAGAATACATTGAAGGAGCTGACCAAGGTGATGTTAGAATTTTGATTCTGAATGGAGAACCCATAGGTGCCATGAGGCGAATACCAGGTTCGGATGACCATAGATCCAATGTTTCTGCAGGAGGCACTGTCGCCAAGCATTCATTAACCAAGGAAGAAAAAGCCCTTTGCAAACAAATTGGCCCCAAACTGGTCAATGACGGACTGTATTTTGTTGGTATTGACGTAATTGGTGGTAAGTTGGTAGAAGTCAATGTAATGTCTCCCGGTGGAATTACATACATGAATAAAGTTTACAAAACAAAAATACAATGCAAGGTCATTGATTTTGTTGAAAGCAAGGTTATTGATAAACTGCAGGCTTTTGATAGAAGGTCTAGATTACGAAGCGAAGTGGAGAATGCATAAACGCTCTATTGAAGATATCATTCATTTCATTGAGGATGGAGCATGTTTTGAGGCAGTTTCCAGTGACTACTCCTTTACCATAAAAATAGATAAATACGTTCCTTACATATGCGGCGCGGTGCATGATGGACATCAGTTTCGTCAGTCACTGTGGGATAATTGTATACATACGGAGTATGAACGCTGGTATGAAGAAGATCCATTCACCAAACAAATGGTACAAAGCTTTCCTATTGTTATTGCAGGCTGTGACAGCCGATTTGAATATGATTTAAACAGAGAACCAGAGCGCGCTATTTATGAGGATGCATGGGGTAAAAAACTTTGGAAACAACCACTTTCTGAAGAGGAAAAACAATTGAGCTTAACAAAGCATCAAAATTTTTACAAGGTAGTGCGTGCGCTGGTCTCAAAATTAGAAGCCGAGTTTCAAAAAACATTGGTGTTTGATGTGCACAGCTATAATTGGAAACGATGGGATAGGGAAGTTCCTGTTTGGAATTTGGGAACATCCAATGTGGATAACGATAGGTATGGAACTTTGATAGAAAGTTGGCGAACCAAGTTGGGCGCTATGCAATTGCCCAATGGTATACAATCTACATCCAAGATCAACGATACTTTTCAAGGAAATGGTTATTTCTTAAAATACATCACACAAAACTTTAAGGACACGCTGGTTTTGGCGACAGAAATCTCAAAAATATACTGTGATGAGCATTCAGGCGTTATTTATCCTGAAGTGGTAAAATCTGTTGAGAATCAACTTAAAGATTTGATACCTTTGCAAGTTGAAGAATTCCAAAAGCACGTATGATTGAAGTAAAACGGCAACTAGAGTTACAAAAGGAATACCCTGCGCTGTTTGATATTGATTCAAACTTGAACCGTTTGGTGAAACGAATTGAGTTGCTCAATTATGTGAATCCTTTGAACATAGAAAAGGAGAAACATCGTTTTTTTGCTTCAAAATATACCCTAGAACCAGAATTTAAGTACCCCAAATTAAAGTTTGACTCATACAAACTTCAGCGTCTTTTCTTTTCTCAACGTTTAGAACGTATTGAAGATGAATCTATCCGTAAGTTATATCAAGATGTGATATATTATTATGCCAATATGATTCAATGTATTGAAACGATTGGACAAGGTAAAAAGTTTTATTACAATTCCCTTCGCGCATTTGGAACCCCAACGGAGAAGGATGTGCAGAATGCTAGATTTATACTTCATTTTAAGGATGAACCTAGTTCAGTAGATATGGATAAGGTATTTTCTCCAGATGAAGCCAAGGCTTATTTTGAAGACTATATAACCAGATATAATTTCCCGCTTAAAATTCGGTTTTCAACGAATATTGCTGCTGAGGCCATGGTGAGTAATAGCTCACAGACTTTGTTGATCAAGAAAAATGTCAAATTCAGTAAAAATCAATTGCTCACTTTGGCCAACCATGAAATAGGGGTGCATTTGGTCACTACATTCAATGGCCTAGATCAGCCGTTAAAAATATTTTCCAACGGATTGCCTAAAAATGTGGAAACCCAGGAAGGGTTGTCTGTTTTTAGCGAATACATGGGAGGAGCACTTACGCTTAGGCGATTGAAGGAACTTGCATATAGAGTTATGGCAGCAGATGGTCTAATAAAAGGCTATAGTTTTGCTGATACTTTTGATTTAATCCACGGGCAGTATAAGTTAAATAGGGAAGAGGCATTTGGGATTACGCTACGAGCACATCGTGGAGGTGGTTTTACCAAAGATCGTTTGTATTTAAGCGGATTGCGAAAAATATACAAGCGGTATCAAAATGAAGAGCCGTTGGATATCTTGTTCACCGGTAAGGTTTCACTGGATTACGAAGAGCAGATGAATCACCTTAGACAATTGGGCTTGGTGCAACCCATTACTCATAAAAGTCTGTCATTTGAGCAGAAGCTGAATACGAACAAGACGTTGGATTTTATACTGAACAATCTTAAATAGCATGCCATTTCAAAAGAAATGACATGCTTATCTATATGCTAAAGTGAAATATACCTTCCTCTAGGGTATTTTACCTGAAAAGAGAAGCTTTCCTTTTTACTTTCTTGACTGTCTAATTTCATATTCCAGGTTAGCAAACCTGTTTTTTTGTTGTATTCTGCTGCTTGTGGTTCAACATCATCCACCTTTATCTCTTTGTTCTGAGAGATTGGAATTCTATCCATCAACTTTAAATCAATGGCCAAGCTTTTGTTGTTTTTTACCTCAAGGTCATAAGCACGGTCCAAAGTGCGGTTACTTCCAGTAAATGATTTGCTTTTAAAATTACGCTGTTGTTTTCTGATCACCGTAATACCTGGGTCAATACCAAGAGAAAGGGTCATTTCTTTTTTCACGGTAAAGGGATCAAGATTGGTTTTACCGGCATAACCACCTTCAAAGTAGACGTTGGCCTCGCCGGGTAATAATTGGTATTTCTCCCAATCTTTCAATGTAGCGGTAAGAAATACATTTTCATTGGTTAAGGGAGCAGCAAAATACTCATATTCAGCAGTGACCTTAAAGGTATTTATTTCAATAGCTGTAATATCTCCATCAGAAACTATGGAATAGGGTTTTTTGATTACAAACTTGGTATTGGTCAAATCATCTTGTATAGAACTCTTCTTAGTGGTAATGACCACTATCCCATTTACGCCTCTGCTGCCATATAGTGCACTGGCTTCAGCACCTTTGAGGACTTCCATGCTTTGAATTTCATTCTCGTCCAAGTCACCTTCGCCAAAACCTTCTAAAGGAACGCCGTCAACAATATAAAGTGGGGGTAGAATCTTTGGTGCTCTGTATGAACTTCTTGGGATAGAGGAAGTTCCTCTTATGTGTATTCCAGATGCTTTACCTTGAATCAACTGCTCTGGAGAAACTGAACTTACAGCCCCGGCATAATCGGATGACCTATTTGTTCCATAGGCTGTAACAACGACTTCTTCCAAAGCTGCTGCATCATCTTCTAATTGTGCATTTATTACTGAGGAATAAATTGGTAGTTCTTGTGTCTTTTGTCCAATATATGAAATGACCAATTCCTTGCCTGAAATTACATCCAATGAAAAATTACCATCAAAATCAGTTTGTGTGCCATTGCTTGTTCCTTTTACAATTACTGTAGCTCCTGGTAAAGGACTCCCAGATTCATCTACAATGGTACCAATGACTTTCCGCACAGTAGGATTGTATGCATACCCTTTTTTCTTAGCCGAAGGCCTTTGTTGCTTGGCGTATCTGCTCACAAAGTTGAGGTATTTAGTACCTAGATTTGGCTTGTTCACATTCATATTTGGGTTTCCTGTGGACAATGTAACATTCACATTATCCCAATTCTTGCCAGTTTTCTGGTATACATGTGCCTTATAAGAAAGGTCAATAGGAGCATTCAGTTTTTTGGATTTGATATCATAGTTTGGAATCCATCCGGCATCTCTAACCAAATAAGAAATGGATAAATCCAGGTTTGCTGCTATGGGTGCATCAAAGGTGATAGTCAATTCTCCCTGTTCCTCTTCTGGAGCATTATTGACTTCGGCCAATTGCTTTCTTAATGTGCCAATTTCTAAATTGAACTCGTTTATTTTAAGATTGGTTCTAAAAACCTCGTTTTTAATAGCAGTTATACGCTCTCTATAGTACTTACTGATTTCCTTTACTTTCTCTAAATCCAAAGCTTGATTGTCCGTGCTTACCATTCTATTGGTAGTGATTACCTTTTCTTCTTCTTCCAAACCTGCAATCAAGTTTTTAAGCATGGTGATTTCGTGTTGGGTTTGGATAATCTCATCTTCCCATTTCTTTACTTGTGGATTGCCTTCCGATTTTTCCAAATAGTTTAAGTCATAAGACATGGATAAGATGGAAACCGCTTGTAACCCTGAGATTTGAATACTACTCTCCTCAATTTTGGGAGAGAGGCCAGAAAAGACCAATTCATTGGTGCCTTCACTCAATGTGCATTGCGCCTTTCTGTATATCTGGGCACCGCTTAGGTATACAGTGACATCTTTAATTGTTGAAGGAATTTTTTTGTCGTTCCCAAACCCTAATATTGGGAAGAGCATGAGGAGAAGTATTAACTTTTTCATAATTGTTGGATTTATAGTTTGGGTAAACTTAAGTGCAACAATCAATTTGTGAAATTAGAAATATGCGACCACTACCATTTGGATGGTAAACCGTGCATCTGGATTAGGAAAGCCAAAAAGAAGGATTATTATGGAGCAAATGAGATGATAAACCCATCCGCCCCAGAACCTGTAGATATTTTATTTTGATTTAGGATAAGTTGACCATTTGTAAAGGAGATACCTGCAAATTCTTGACCATTTATTTCCAAAAAACTTTCATCATCCACCTCAACAATGGAGTAGAGGTACAACCCTGAATCCAATCCATCATAAATAACATCTACCAGAACATTATTGTTGACGACAGTAAGTCTGGAATCAGAAGTATTAAAGGTCCAGGTTATGGCTGCAGTTTCAAAAGTTTGATTCATGCCAACAAAACCACCACTAATGTTCTGTACATTCCAAACCCCACTCAAAATATCTTCTTTTGATTCATTATCTGAATTGGAACAAGCGGTAAGGGTTATAAAGCACAGTATAGTAATGATAAATTTTTCCATAGTTAGGTTTTGCATTAGATAATAAATAGAGGTAAACGTTGCTTTTACAACTTTTAAAATATCTACTACATCACTTCGATGTAAAATTACTGCTACTTGGCAATTCAAAGCCTTCAAGGTCAAAGTAAGAAATAGCGGCTAACAGATGATCAAAAATATCCGCCATAATATATTCATAGTTGGCCCAACGCTTATCATTGCTAAATGCATAGACTTCCATAGGAATACCTTGTGAGGTGGGGTCCAATTGCCGTACCATAATGATCATTTCTTTATTTACTCCAGAATGATTGTTAAGATACGCATCGATATACTTTCTGAAAATACCAAGATTGGTCAGATTCCTTCCATTGAGGAGTATTGATTTGTCCACATCATGCTCGGTATTGTACTTGTCAATATCAGTACTTCGGGTCTTTAAGTATTCTGATATCAATTCAATTTTTTGAAGGGATTCCACATCACTCTTCTCCAGAAAATGGATACTTTCTTGCTTGATTAGCAAAGCTCTTTTAATTCGCCTGCCCCCAGAATTGGTCATGCCGCGCCAGTTTTTGAACGAATCTGAAATAAGGGCATAGGTCGGAATCGTTGTAATGGTCTTATCGAAATTCTGGACTTTCACTGTAGCCAGATTTATTTCTATGACGTCACCATCTGCTCCGTATTTATCAAAAGTGATCCAATCACCAATGCGTACCATGTCATTTATAGATACCTGAATACTGGCAACAAATCCCATGATAGTGTCTCTAAACACAAGAATGATAACAGCAGATGCTGTTCCCAAGGCCGTAAAGAATTTCCATAATTCAATTCCTGTGATAATCGAAAAGGCAAAGAACAATCCTAAAGCCCATGCGAAAATCATGAACACCTGAATATAGCTGTCTATTGGCTTATCCTTTAGGCTCGGTATGGTTTTAAGAAAGTCTTTAATAGTATGGAGAAGGCTTCTAACAATCCATAGAAAAAGAAAAATACCAACGACCTCTATAATTTTCAATAGGAAGGGTTCTGCTACCGGAAAATCCCGAAAAACAAATGGAACAGCTTTGAAGAGTATGACCAAAGGAACAATATGGGCGATATTACGTGGAGCCCTATTTTTGACCAAGAAATCATCAAAATGCGTTTTGGAGTTTATGGATAGTCGCGTAAATAGCCCAACCAATATTTTTCTTAGTATAAAATCAAGTAAGAACAGTATAGCAAGAAGGCCAATCAGAAGAATTGCAAGATTTATATATGAAGCCCATTCAGGCGCCAGTCCAGAATCAATCAAATAATCATAAACTTTGTGAGATAGCTTTTCCATAGTCATCATGAATCTAAAAATTTAGCTTGTAATTCTGGAGTCGGAATCATACAGGCATCCTTTTTGCCAAACCAATTGTATCTGTTGCGTGCGATTAGGTCGTAAATAACATCTCTAAACGACTTAGGTATCCAAGTGAAAATACTCAGTAATTTCCAACCTCCCCCAAAGCTTTTACTTATTTGTAAAGCAGCATCTGACTTAGTGAAATAAGCCACTCCAGGTTCTATTAGAATGATGGAATCTACCTTGGTGGTATCAATAGCGCGTTCGGCGATAAGTTGCTCCCCAATTTCGCTTTGTAGGGCAGCATAGCGAAACGTATCTTTTTTGTCCCTTTTGATGACAAATTGGATAGCGCCGTTACAAAGGTTGCAAACGCCGTCAAACAGGATTATTTTTTTTTCTTTTTCCAGCATGATTGAAAATCCAAGTCATTTCTTATGTTCCTTCGACATGCTCAGGATGACATTAAGAAATGATGTTTTTCACACTGTAAAGATACGGTGCCTTTAGATCAAAGCCTAGTTTAAGGGAGAGAGTAGCATATCAATCTAGGATGGTACCCTGTTTAATTTTTAAGATAATCAACTTGTTGATTTCTTTTATGTCTTCCAAAGGGTTTTTATCCAACACCAAAAAGCTCGCCTCATACCCTTCCTTTAAAAGGGCAATCTTTCTATGGGGCAGGGTAGTGGTGGCCGAATTTTCGCACCACATTTTAAGCAACTCCAGATTACTGAAAAGGTTTAGGGAATGTAAGAGCTGGAATTCTCCAACGGAACTATCGCTATACATATCGGAGCCAATGGCTATGGTTACGACGGTCTCCTTTAGGATTTCTAAATTGGAGCGTACATTATTCAACAGTTGGTCGTAATTGGGCTTTTTCTTGTTTTTGGTGACCAAGGAAGCCGTGGTGGTCACCACTACACCTTTTTGTGCAGCCAATTGAGCATCTTCCAGAGCAATGGGCTTGCCGTTATGAATTTCGGGCAGGTGGGCAATTTCATCGACCTCTCCCGTTACCGCTACATGAAAATCGTGGGCCGTGGCCACATGTGCGCTAACCCTTAAATTGTTTTTATGCGCTTTTGCAACGATAGCAGGTACCAAGTCCGGATCAAGGCCTTTTTTGCCAAAATAAGCGGTATCGTTTTTCCGTTTTTGGTATTCTTCGGAATAGAGTAGGTTGATCTTGATGAAATCGGGCTGAAAAGACAGTACCTGATTCCATTTACGGTTTAGGTCATCGGCATTGTCTATAATAAAATAACCATGAGATTCTATCTCTTCTATAGTGTTGAAAAGCCCATCGAAATGGCCATACCCAAGGAATCTTTTTCTTAGTGCAACAGGATGCCCACCAGTTCCCGTTAAGGGGGCGTGTGCCAAGCTTACATCTATGCCGTTAGGTCTATTGTAGTGGTGCATTAATGGATCTATCCGCTTTTTTATGGAGGATAGGTGCTTAACATAAAACACGCCATTATCCAGATATGCACTAATGCGTTTTTCCAGTTCATAATCGCTTTCCAAGTTGTGGTTATGGGCTTCGGCAAAAGGAGGGATAACATACTTGCCAGTGAGGTCAATAACCGTGTCATTTTGGGTATTTTCCTTAGAAAAACTTAAAATACCGTCTTTTACCCAAACAGTTCTTTTTACAAATGTATTTCCATTAAACCAAAGGCCGTTAGTGAGTTCTATACGAAGGCTATTTGGGTTTAGCTTAGCAATGTTTTGTTGACTGATACTAAGCTGGGTCACCAAAAAAAGCCCTAAAAGGAGATGTTTCATGGTTGTGTTGTTTATATAAAGACGAGAACTTTATTGAAATGTGACAGGTTGTATATCAGTCTCGGCGATGGTTCCTAATAAAGGCATTTGTATTCCAAATATATTACAAGATACAATCTTGAGGCAGAGAAGGGCACTTCATCTTAGCTTGTAAAATCATCTATTTCCCTAAAGATTTCTACAGAGACTCGTTCTCCCAAATCATGCATGGATCCCATTTGGCTATGGTTGCCCTCATGCCAAAATTTCTTCCAGTCCTCAAGAGAATCCCATCTTGCCATGGTTTTAATTGCCGTAGGGTCGTCATCGCTCTGTACCATAAAACTACCCCTTGCTCCCTTAACCTCTTTATGGATTTTATTGGTTGTTTTTTTCCACGTCTCAATAAAAAGCTCCAATTTTTCTGGTGCTACATTCCAGTTGTATAGTATTCGTATCATGTATTATTATTTAGACATTGCAAGATACAATCTTACGGTAGTTCGTGTTTTCTAAACCATAGTGTTTACCAAACCAAAAATATTGGCGGCGCCCAAAACAAGTTCAAACCATATGCCTTGAGTGATTTGTTTGTTTGGTTTACCATCAACTGCTATACTTGCAAGTCTGCCTATAGCAAAGCCAAGAAAAATCAGTGCTGCAATTACAAAGGAAGTAAAAGTAAAACTTGAGAAAAGGGTCCCCAGCAATGTTAGGATTCCCCCACAGAGCATTACAGCGCTTACCCCTCTCATTTCGTTTAATAGATTGACATTGTTCTCCAAGGTAATTCCTGAATTCTTTACATAGGCTTTTATGGGGTTGCTTAAGCGCATGGCACCCACAAACACCAACATAAGACCTGATAATGAAAGGATAACAATTTTGAAGATTTCCATTTTAAAGTGTTTTTTGGTTTATAGTAATGCAAAGCTAAGATAGTGATATGACAGCAGTGTGTCAGGGGTGCGGCTATTATAGCTGTAAAGCAAGTGGCGCACAAGATACCATCTTGCGGTAGCAGGGTGTTATTCTGCGGAGAAATCAGCCATGCATTAATATTTTTATTTTGGTGTGGCACAGACCGCAATAAATTATAGCCATTGTTCTACACCGTTTTTATTGCGCTTTTGATGTCGTGATATAGATTTTCCGAATTCTCGACCATGTGCCAGTGTCCAATCCCCCTATATAGTCTATTCGGAATATTTTGCTCTTTTAGGAAATCCTGTGTTTCTTTTGGTGTGTCTAAATCTCCCCAAATGTATATTTTGTTGCAGTTCAAATTGTTGAATTCAAATCCGCATTTGTTGTTTTTTATATATTCTTGACTTGTGACCCCCCAATTACGCATTCCTTGTGGCATTGCAAATCTTAAGCTGCTATAATACCTTCTATACCTCTCTTCTTTGATTGCATATTCAAAAATTTCTCCCTCAAATGATTTTATGAAATCTTCAGCAGTTTTGAAACTCAAAGGTTTGTTTGAAAAATAGCTATCCGCCTCCGTTAAATTACCCTCTATATTGAAAAAAAAATTTATTTTTTCAGATTGCTGTTGACAAACCCAAGTTCCGATTAATGCTCCAATTGAATGAGCAACAATATTCACTTTTCCACTGTTTTCGGTTTCTTTCTTAATTATTTTGGAGAGTAGGTCGGCATGTTCTTTAATCGATGTGTACTCACTATTCATAGGACTGACACCAAATCCTGGCAAGTCCACCACATAAAGATTAAATTCAGTCGAAAGGCTTGAATCAAAAACTTCTTTGTATGCCAATCCAGAATCGGCAAATCCGTGCAAAAACCAAATGGACTGCCTATTTTTCTCTATTTGGTTGTGCCTAATGAACAAGCCATCGAGGATTTTGATTTTCATTCGTAATGTTTTTTCAAATGGTGTATAACGTATTAGGATATGGTCTCGTTTTAATGGCGTTTATTTCTTGTTTGATGCGGTTTTGAAAAATTAAACAAATACTGACTCAAATTAATTTACTTGTGCCAGAAGAGTTGATTAAGATAATAACCACAAGCCCTAAAGTACCAAATGGTCAATAGAGTTCTCTTTTTTTAATTACAAATACGTTTTGAAGTTTTAATTGGTTAATAGCTTCTTGGGTTGAAGTTACTTAAAATAGGGCATATGAAAGATACAATCTTGCGGTAGCGGGGGAGGGAAGGTTTCATAATTGGTTTTATCAGTACTGTTCTAGAAATTACTATTAAACCGGCTATTTTTTTTATACGTGGTTGTGTGTTAATTATATTCATTTACTACAATTACAACATTACCTTTTTTATGCCCTCTATCCACATATTTATGTGCCTCTACAATCTGATGTAATGTAAATATTTTGTCAATAACAGGTTTTAATTGTTCTTCTTCAATGATTTTTTTCAGGATAATCAATGCTTCAGCCGACTCTGGTGAGTTTTTCCCCACAACTACTTTATTACTGCTTGTTAATGAAGTCCAAATCATTTGAAGACTAGGTATCGGCCTGGCAATATTCAAGTAGATTCCCTTTTTGCTTAGTACTTTTTTACAAGCCGAAAAAGGAAGTTTATCTATGGTTACAAATATGATATCATACGTTTCAAAATTTTCTATGAAATTATGCTGTGTGTAATCAATCACTCTATCAGCTCCTAAAGATTTCACCAGATCAAGATTCGCAGTGCTGCATACACCGGTTACTTCTGCACCAAAGTATTTGGCAAGCTGTACGGCATATGTCCCCACACTGCCTGATGCTCCATAAATGAGCACTTTTTGCTCCGGCTTTACATTTCCTATTTTTTTGAGATAATGAAGAGCTGTTCGGGCACCTATAGGCACGGCAGCGGCTTCTTCAAAGGTTATGTTGGTTGGTTTTATAGCAATAGGACCATCTTCAGGCAAGCAAATGTATTCCGCATAAGCTCCAAATGTTTGCAGGGTAGCAGCAAAAACTTGATCTCCTTTTTTAAAGGTAGTCACATCCTTACCAACGGTTTCAATTTCACCCGAAAGTTCCATCCCTAGAATAAACTTTCTAGGTTTTCTAAGTCCAAGCATTAAACGAGCAGGAATCCAGAAGGATACAGGCACATTAAAACTTCGCACCCTATAATCCGCTGCACTTACAGTGGTTGCATGAATTTTTATCTGGACTTCATTGTCTTTAGGAACCGGTTTTTCTATTTCTTTTAATTGAAGAACCTCTGGAGGCCCATATTTTGTGCAAACAACTGCTTTCATATTTTTCCTTTTAAGCTATAGTCTGTTTAGGTTTATTTTGAACGCGCTTCTCGAATGGATTCCAATCCGTTTTTTAAAAACTTTATCACCATGGGTTTAACCAGCCATAATGGAATTCCTTTCAGGTCAAATTGAACACTATTACTAGCATAGCATGAGTTACTGGAAACAGGAGTGAAACTCCAAGAACCTCTAAAAGTTTTCACTCGACTAAACTTTTTGGAAAGTTGGACTTGACTTTCATTCCATGCTTCATGCCAGGTTACTCCTGCAGATCCGTCTTCATCATTGAAAAAGATATACCTGACACTCATTTCAGTATCTTTCAATGGAAAGGGTTCATTGTGAATGACGTAGGTTAAGAGACTATCTTTAGACTCGCTGACGATGTCATAGGTTGGGTATTTCTTGTTTTTCAAATCAGCAGCTTGATTCTGAATGTCTTGCCTGAAGATTACAACGCATGTTTTTGGGGATGCCTCTATATTTCCTTCAATCTTAAATTCTGAGAAATTCGTTCCTTTGATTTTTCGGGAATAAATAGTCCATTTCTCACCTTCACCATCGGGACTTTTTTTTATTTCTTTAAATTGATAAGCACTCCATTCTTTAATACTTTTATTTCTTAATCGAATCGCACGATGTGTTGAGCAACTTGAAAATGTTAAGGAAGCGATTCCCAAAATAATAGTATAAACACACAATACTGATAGTTTGTATTGGTGAGTAATCCCGTTTCTCATACTTCTTCGTCTTAATTCTGATATTTATTCGGCAAAATTAAGATGCATGAATTTTTTACACATTCACTTAAGTTAATGAGTATTGTTTATTTCCTATTTCACTCGATTAAATTTTCGAATCAATGAAAAGGATTTGTTTGGTTATACCTACGAGACTTTCAAAAGTCGCCAGTCAAGTACCATTCGGCCACTACTTTTTCTGATCTAAGATTCTTTTACGAATTCTACTTAATGATTGTGGTTTAATACCAAGGTAACTGGCTATCTGGTGATGCGGAACTCTCTCTAGAAGGTGAGGCTTTGTTTTGAACAGGTTAAGATACCTTTCTTCGGGTGAAGAAGAGACAAATTGACTCCATTCTTCTTTTGATTTGTTTATTTTTTCTATAGCTATTTCTTGAAAAATGGAATCAAGTCTAGGAATTGCGGCACGTATTTCTTCTTCATAGCCCTTGTCACTGATGGTCAAAATACAATCTTCTGCACATTCCCAATAGTGATTTGAGGGGGAGCCCTTACGTGAAGGAGGAGTAAATGTATCACCTTCCGTAAAGAAGGCCGTTGATATTTCTTCTCCATCTTTTATTAAATATTCTCTAACACAACCTTCCACTACCATGAAACACTTTGTCGGAACTTGTCCTTCTCTCAACAACAGTGTCCCTTTTTTAAACTCATCTACAATGGTTTTTTCAAGAAGGGTTTCAATTTCTTGTTTGTTCAGCATTTCGAAATTGCTGATCATGGACTTAATCTTTTCTTTTAAACTCATTGAATTATGTTTTAATTACGCGCTACGGTGTCAATAAACGTACATTTTAATAGCGCTTATTTCTTGTTTGATGCAGTTTTAAAAAGTTCAACAAATACTGAACTTAAATTAACTTGCTTTTGCCCTGAAGAATCGATTAAGCTTAATAATTACGACATCAATATAAGGTGTAACATGGTCGCTTGAATACCATCAGACCCTCTTTTTCTGCCAAAAAATGTAATGCCTTTATCTTCAGAAGAATTTAACCACAAAAGTTATTTTTGAGAATCATTGCTTAGCAATTCACTGTTTCTTAAGGCAGAAAAGAAGGTTGATAAATCGTCTATTTGGCACGTATTATACACAATGCATAGAATTTTTACTAGTTGGAGGTTTGATCTATAAACTCGTCCACATCCTTTTTAAACTTTGCCATAGAAGGGATATGCGTATACATCATATGGCCGGCTTCATAATACTTCATAATGATGTTCTTTTTCAACTCCGCATCCAATCCCATATGGTTAATAGAATGCTCTACACCATAAAAGACCGTGGCAAGATCGTAATATCCGTTTAGAATCAAAATCTTTAAATCTGGGTTTCGTTTCATGGCCGAAGTCATATCTGGCAAGGTGGTCGTAGCGACTTGCATGTTCCATATAATGTTGCCACTGTGTTTCCAATCCCACTTAAAGTTTTTTCTTGTACCTGCGGTCGTAGTGTAGGTCAAATCTTTTCTAACGTTTAAATCGTTGTACAAATAATCTTTAAAGGCCGAAATGTAAGGCGAGGAGATGGCATCGCTCTGCGGGTCTGTGAGCGAATATTGAGACAACAAATCTTCATTGACTCCGGTAAATCTAGAATCGAGCCTACCCACGGTCAGGCCTTTGTCCCTTAGCACTTCTTGAAAATATTCACCATTAGTGACCCTCAAATCTGCTTTTATATAATACTCTTGGCTTAGCCCAGAATAGTCTGCCAACTTTTGGGCAACAGCTGCCTTTTCCGAGCTGCTTAATTGATCCCCTTTGAGTAGGGCTGGTGCATATTCGTTTTGGGTGAAGGTTCTTACCTCATTTAAGAAAGCCTCCAAACTTTCGCCCTTGTTTTTTACTTTATTATGATACCAGGCCGTTGCGGCATAGGTAGGATAATGGATTAAATAGGCGGTATCGTCTCCTGGGCCGAACAATAAATGCTGTAAATCAAAAACGGCAGAAACCATGATTACCCCGTTCATGGCGATACCCTTGTCTTGTAGGTGCTTTACCAAGCCTGCGTTCCTAAACGTACCGTAGCTTTCGCCCAGCAAATATTTGGGCGCGTTCATTTTTTCAGCTTTTATGATAAACTGTTCTATAAAAAGCCCAATGCTTCTAATATCTTGGTCCACACCCCAAAAATCTTCCCATTTTGCATCGCCAACAGGTTTGCTAAAGCCAACACCGACTGGATCTATCATGACCAAATCTGCTTTGTCCAAAATAGAAAACTGATTATTGACCACTTTGTAGGGAGCAGGTTTGGTGTATGCAGGATCATTGACTTCGATTCTTTTAGGTCCTAAAACCCCAAAATGTAACCAAAAGGAAGCGGACAAAGGGCCTCCGTTAAAAGCAAAGACAATGGGCCTGTTGTTGGCGTTGGTCTTTCGGTAATGAGTAAACCCGAACAGGGCTATGGGTTTGTCGTTTTCGTCCCGTAACTGCACGGTTCCTGTTTCTGTGGCTAGGGAAATGGTTTTACCATTGATAGTCACCGATTGGGTGGAACTAAAGATTTCCCCATCAGGAATTTCTTTTTTCTCGGCTTTGTCTTGTGCAAAGGTTGGGCATGTAAGGAAAGCTAGGACTAGAGCGAACGCCAGTTTTTTCATAAGGTTGGTTTGTTTTTGTTGAATTGATCTCAAATTAAGACTAAAAATTGACTTTGGAATTGTTTTCTAAAGCGTATTCAAAAAACTGGTTAAATCCGTTTCCTTATCCAACTCTAATTTCTTTTTCAGTCGGTATTTGGATTTTAAAATACTGTCCGGCAAAACGTTTAAGGTGGCTGCAATCTCTTTGGTAGTAAGGTTCATGCGTAAAAAGGCTGCCAATCTGATTTCTTTTTCGGAGATATCTGGATAGAGTGTCTTTAGCTTTTGGTCAAAATCGTTGTGTACATCAGCGAAGTAGGTCTTAAAGACCTCCCAATCCTTGTCGGAGGCATTCTCTTTCTTTAACAGCATTACAATGCGCCGGAACTCTGCTTTAAACTTGTCTGGAGAGCCTTTTAGGTTCTCCAAATTCTCTTTGAGTTCTTGGATAAAGGTGTTCTTTTGCACAAGATGGAGTGTTTGGCTGGTCAATTCCTTTTTTTTGTGCTCGATTTCTTGTCTGTAAATTTCCTCCTGCTTTTCGCGAGCTATTTTGTTCTTCCTTATTCGTTGACGGTATCCAAAGACAGATAATCCGAATAGGGCTAGGGCAGAGGCCATGCCACCGGCATAGAGCCCTTTGCGCAAATTACTGATTTCCACTTCCTGGTTCAGTGTCTCAATCTCTTTTTCTTGCAATGCGATTTCGGCTTCCTTTTTTTCGGTTTCGTAGATGGTTTTAAGTTCTTCGATTTGTTGAGACTTGGTTAAGTTGAAGATACTATCATTGATTTTTTGAAATTTTCTTTCATCCTTTAATGCATTTGCAGGTCTATCAAACGCTTCATTCGTGTATGCTCGATATTTATATGCTTTTTGCTGTTGGTCCAGAGTTCCTAATGAGTCGGCAATTTTTAACGCTATATTCAGATGGTACATTGAAAACGTATAATCTCCTTGGAAAGCAAGTACATTTCCAATTTCATTACGAATAGTGGATTCGTTCAGTTTGGAACCGAAGTTGAAGTTTTTTTGTAAACTTTGATGTAATAAATCATACGCTTTTACATAATCCAAACGCTTTTTAGATAGGATTCCAAGTTGTAGCAAAGAATTGACTTCCATATCAAGGATATTCAATTCTTTAGCCAATGCTAGGCTTTTTTCAAAAGAGTCTTCAGCTTTTTCTAAATTTTCAATGGCTAGGTATGATTTTCCTATGTCACAATAAGTTCGGCATTGCCATACTTTATCACCAAGATCATTGTACATATCCAAGGCGCCTGAATAGTATGCGATGGCATTGGTATGGTTTCCTTGAAGATACTCAATGTAGCCAAGTTGTTTTTTAGTATCAGCATCTTGCCAAGGTTCTTCTTGAATGGTATCGAACATCCGCATACTTTTCAAGGTTTCTTCAAGTGCTATTTTATAGTTTCCCTTATCAATAAAAATTGTAGCCCTGGTTCTTATTGCATTCGCGAGGTTAAGGCTGTGTTTGATCTCTTTATTTATTACTATTACGCTATCATATAGCTTGATTGCCTTATGATAATTGCTCTTTAGCTGTTCTATTAGTGCGATTGCAGCAAGTGTTGTAGCTTTACGTTGTTGATTTTTTAGTTTGTTCCACTTATTTAGAGATTTTTCATACCAGTATAATGCAGAGTCGTTGGCGGCGGTCACCTTATAATACGTTCCGATATGATATAAAGCCACACCTTCACTTTCCTCCTTTCCCAACTTGGAAGAAAGCGTGAAAGCCTTAAAGGCATATACCTTCGCTTTTTCCGGAGTATTATAAATTTCCGCATAGAATAGCTCCTCCAGATTTTTAATTTTCGGCATTCCTTCAGAGATGGTATCTTGAATATTAAGTAGACTATCCAACAATTTGTTATTCTGGCTAAAGCTAGAAGTGCCGAGAAAGCAAACTAAGGCCACGGTGAAGCATTTTAGCATCATTGTTTTGAGAGGTTGATTATTTCACCAAGATACCCATAATATCCTTTTCCAAAAACAACAATTCTAGAGTCTAAAAAGGACTTGTCCATAAAAAGTCTGTAGATTTTTATTTATGACTCAACATAAAAATGCTTGTAATGCATTGTTTTTATTGATATTAACATGAATTTGAGTGCTTATCAAAAAACCTGCTGTCCATGGTGCTTTTGAATGAAATCCATGCTGCTTGTCCATACTTTGTCCATGCCCAAAATTAGGGTCGGGGTGTTTTCTCCTCTAGGTTTGGGGTGTTGAATCCTAAAAACCAAATAATTATGAAAACAAATCAATCTCGATTAAAACTGTTGACCATCTTGACAGTATGCATGTTACTATTTTATTCCTGTAGTAGTGATGGTGATTCCCCAGAAGTTCCAACGGATGATGATCCCATTTCTCAAGATGATGATGGACCAACACCAACTACCTTTAGAGGAGTGGTTGAACAAGGAGGTGAATTTGAAGAAGTGCCAGAATCTAGAACGGATGAGACATTGGCAGAAGGAGAGGAGTACCCAGATGATTATACTTCAGGCAGTGGTTCCGATGCTGAGACCTTACGATTTATTTGTACATCTAGAACTGTAAGTGTTACAGATGGTACGGGAGACTTTCAAACCTTGGGTGGTGCAGCCAGTGAAGTTTTCCCTGGAGCTTTATTGCAGGGAAAGACCATAAACAATGTTAAGCCACAGGGTATTCCTTTAAAAAGAGCTGGTGGTAGTATCTCTTATAATTTAAATGATGGTAACCCAGAAGCATCACAAGACCTAACAGAAATGAGTGAGTCTCAAGTGAGACAAGCAATGAATGACATCATTGCTGGAAGTACCGGTGTAGTACCATCCAATTTTGACCTAGTGTATGAAAATGTTTTTTCTGAAAAACAAGTTGCTTTGCAAATGGGGCTTTCTTTTGAAGGATATGGTGTAAAAGCAGAGGGTAAATTATCTTTTAGTGAAGATAAAACATACAATCGCGTATTGGTAAAGCTAAATCAATCGTATTATGATGTTAGTTATGACTTTCCCACAAGTTATGATGATGTTTTTGATGCAAGTGTTACTCCAGAAGACTTGGATACATATATACAAGCGGACAACCCCGCAACTTATATTAAGAAAGTAACGTATGGTAGGATTTTCTATATGTTGGTTGAATCTACTTCTTCTTTAGAGGTTATGAACACCCAAATTGATGCCTCATATAAAAGCTTTGACAAGGAAATCTCTGGAAATCTTGAAATTGATAGTATGGAAAAGATGGAGGACGTCAAGGTTAAAGTAATTGCATATGGCGGTGACTCTAAAAATACATTTTCTGGTCTGGGCGAAACAAACCTTGCCGCACTGGCTGAGATGCTTGCTGAGAGCACAGATATTAGGACTGGTTTGCCATTGTCTTATGAAATTTACTCGTTAGAAGACCCATCCAAACAGGTGGGAACCAATATTTCTACTGAAATGGAGGTTGTGGAATGTCAATTAAAAGGCGTCTTGCCTCCAGTGTTGTATTCAAACCTTGTTGATCTTTTTGAAGATGGTATAGGTGCTGCGACTCAAATCAATAATGAGTTCACTGCAATATTTAATGGTGCAGGAACGGAATATGTTATTTTTAATGCATCTAGTGGGGCTGTCTCTGACCCTTATAGCATTAAAGATGCGACTGCTCCTTTAGGAGCGACCACTTTTGACAATGTTGGCGCAGCACTACGGCAATTTTTAGATGAAATCTTTATTTTCAATGCGCAAGGAACCGAATATGAACTTTTGGAATATGACTATAATGGTATTGCAAGTATCCCAACGGCACCAATAGGGGAGTTTAGGCAACGTGACGGTGCCAATAGACGATGGGTGGTCAATGATAAATTTTCAGAAGTAAATGATGTGAACGATAATTTTGCTGATGGATCATTTATTGGCCCAGAATCTAGAGATGTTGACTGTGTTTCATTTCCATTGTTTGGAAAAGGTATAAAAGCAGCTGTTAGAAGAGATAGATATATACAGCCCGTAGGTATTTATACGGAACCATTTTCCACAAGAATCATTAATGGAGAGGTTACCTCAACATATTATTATTCCCTGGACACAAACGGTAGTACCTATAGCAGAAGAAACTATTACAATCCGTACTCTGTTACGGTGCCAAGTGGTACCATTGGTTTTGGTGATTTCAATTGTTGGGAATCAGAACGAGATGTCAGCGCACTACGGGGAGCAGTAGAAGCAGCATGTAAAATAAACATTAATGGAGATGCCATTCAGCGTATATTATATTTTACACCTGAAGGGTTATTAGTTGTGAAAGATTTGGTAGGAGACGAGGAAGGTCCTTACGCATTATAAAATGATTTAGCTACACAGTCGGCCGCTCAGGTTGGGTTCAACAACTTGATGCCGGCTGTTATTATCTGTTTGTCACACTGAGCTTGTCGAAGTGTACTTTGAAGTAGTAATATCCTTAGACAGGCTCAGGATGACATTTTTAATAATAAGGTTATTTTTTAGCCTCCACCAGCTCCAGCTGGTCTATGCTTACATTGGTCATGAACATGCCGTAATTAACGGCGGCTTTATTTTTCTCCAAAGTATCAATGGTGCCCACCGCCTTGCCATCAAATAGTCGAACACGGTCACCTACTTTAAACACGGGTCTAGGTTTGTTCTTTTCTTTTTGGATTGCCTTTTTCTTTTCTACCTTCTTTTCTTGCCTGACCTTTACAATTTTCTGTTCCAGTTCTAGCGCCACTTGCTTCTTTTGTACTTGTTTGGCTTTGGTCTGTTTTGCTGATGTTTTTTTGCGCTTGCTGTTTTCGGTTTCTACAATCCTGAGCAACTCCGAGATTAAAGGCCGCTTTTTGTTATCCAAAAAATAGCGTTCCGCAGCCGTATTGATTTTATCACCCAATTGAATCATGCGTTGGTTATGATCATACAATTCTTGGTAGTTTTCCAACTTAGACTTGATTTTGGCATTTAGTTTTTCCAAACGTTCTGCTTCATCACGGGCTTTGGTTTCTTCATCCTGCAACCGGGAACCGGTTTGCACCATTTTGGACCGCTCTTTCTGTAGTTTGGCTATGGTCGCATCAAACCTAACCTTGCCCCGTTCAATCTTTTTCTTCGCTCTATTTATAAGCGAATATGGAATTCCATTTTTCTGGGCTACTTCAAAGGTGAAGGAACTACCAGCCTCTCCCAAGATCAACTGAAAAGTAGGTTCTAAGGTTTTAGCGTTGAAAAGCATATTGGCATTGGTAACATGTGGCAATTCATTGGCCAAAGCTTTTAAGTTGGCGTAATGTGTGGTTATTACCCCGTACGCTTCACGTTCGTAAAAGACTTCTAAAAATGCTTCTGCCAATGCACCTCCTAATTCAGGGTCACTACCGGTACCAAACTCATCAATTAAGAACAAGGTTTTATCATTGCATTTCTTTAGGAACTGATTCATGTTTTTCAAGCGATAGCTGTACGTGCTAAGATGGTTTTCAATAGATTGATTATCTCCGATATCGGTTAAAATTTTATCGAACAGACAGACCGTGCTACGTTCGTGCACTGGAATTAGCAATCCACTCTGGAGCATCACTTGCAAAAGTCCAATGGTCTTTAGTGTGATACTTTTTCCACCAGCATTGGGACCAGAAATGACGATAATCCTGTTTTCCTTATGTAATTGAATGGTCTGCGGCCAGGTCCTTTCCTTTTTAAATTTATTCGTTAAAAAGAGTAGGGGATGATAGGCATCCCGAAGGAACAATTCTTTTTCTTCATTGATTTTAGGAAGCAGGGCATTCATATCCAAGGCGTATTTTGCCTTGCCTGCGGTAATATCGATATGGGTAAGATAATCTTGATATTGTTTTAGCAGATAATCATAAGGTCTGATAGAATCGGTGAGTTGATTGAGGATACGCTGTACCTCCTCTTTTTCTTCAAACTCTAGATTGCTGAGTTCCCGAACAAAATTGAGTGTGGTTTCTGGGACAATATAAACAATGCTGCCAGTTTTGGAACTCCCCATCATTGTTCCTTTCACCTTTTTACGGTGCATTGCTTTTACCGCTAAAACCCTTCGGTTCTCCACAACAGATTCACGGATATCATCAAGAAAATCCTGTGATTGGCACCTGGACAGGGCAACATTAAAACTTTGATTGATTTTTCCACGAACTTCATTGATCTGCATTCGTATGTGGCGCAACTCATTAGAAGCATCATCTCTGATTTCGCCAAATTTATCTAAGACATTATCTATGGAAGTCGGGATTTCGGTATTGACCTCGACTTTTTCTGTGCTAGCAAAGAGTAGGGGATAGTACTCTTTAAATTTTTTAAAGAATTTTTGGTGCAGCGCAACGGTTTTACACATGCCACCTATTCTTCTAAATCCTGAAACCTCTAAAGTGGTGTTTTCAATCTTCAGTAATTTCAGTTCGTTATTGATACTGTCAAAACCATGGTTTGGAATTCTATTATCATTGGTGAAGGACGCTAAATACTCCGATGTCTGCCCTAAAATTTCCAATAAATGCTCTTTGTCAGATATTGGTTGAATTTCTAAAGCAATCTCTTTTCCCAATTCGGTGTTGCATCGCCCGGCGATTTGCTCTAGCACTGTTGGAAATTCTAAATCTTGAAGTGTTTTGGGATGTATGCTTTGCATTTTCTTTTACTAGCTGGGCAAAGATAGCTCAATGATACTTTGAAAGGTTTGTTAATTATAAACTCGAATTACTTCCCCGTTTCCTTTCCCCATGACGCTTCTTACATAGGCATTAACAGCTTTTTCCATTGAAACCGGGTTATGTCCTGGAAAGTAGTCTTTATATTTTTCATAGGCATCTATTACCATTCCCAAGGAAACTACATTAAGTCTTGTTCCATTTTCAATTTCTAAAGCTGCCGCTTGCACAAAACTATGTATGCCACCATTGACCATGGCTGCACTTGCGGTTTTAACAACGGGGTCATCTGCTAAAATTCCTGTAGATAAGGTAATTGAGCCACTTGGATTTAGAAAGTCTTGGCCTAAGCGAACGAGGTTCACCTGTCCCATTAGTTTACTTCTAAGACCAATATGATAGTCTTCTTCAGTTAAGTCCTTAAAGTTTGCCCATTTTGCTTCACCAGCAATGCAGATGATGGCATCCAGTTTGCCAGTTTGTTTAAACATGTTTTCAATGGACTTACTGTCTACAATATCCACAGTGACATCGCCAGAGGTTCTTCCAGCAATGATAACCTCATTATTTTCTGAAAAGTGGCTTGTTACTTTATTGCCAATAGTTCCTTTTCCACCTATAATCAATATTTTCATTCTGTATGTTTTCTAACCTTACTCAAAGATAAATACTAATTGTAAGTGTGGCCATAGTAAGAATAGCTAAAAGTAAAACCAATGGCCAAACAAACTTCAACCATTTGTCATAACCTACATTGACAAGGGCAAGAGATGCCAATATAATACCGGTTGGATTAATAAACTTGAAGAGTCCTACTCCATATTGATATGCATTAACCATAATTTCCCTTCCAATACCAACATTATCTGCCAAAGGAGACATTATGGGCATGGTTAGCACTGCCATTCCTGATGAAGACGGAATGAAAAAAGTTAAACCGCTATATAGTAAACAAGTTACATTTATAAACAGGCCTTTATGCATACCTGAAGTTAGTTCACTTGCGTAGAACAATAAGGTATCGCTCACTTGACCGTCTTCCATTAGAACCGTAATCCCTCTTGCGATACCGATTATAAACGCAACTCCCAAGAGATCTTTTGCTCCCGACATGAATTCATTTACAAATTGTTTTTCATTAAGCCGGGTAATAAACCCAATCAATAATGCACCAGCGAGGAAAACAGAGGTCATTTCCAGAAACCACCAACCCAATTGGGAAACGCCATAGACCATAATAAGAAAACAGCTAGAAAAAACAAACAAGACTAGTTTAAGCTTTCCTGAAAGTTTTGTGGTTGTAGTGCTGGAAATTCCTGAAAACAAATTTTCAATTTCTTCTTTTTGATTATAGATGAGTGATCGTTCGGGGTTTTTCTTTACACGCTGTGCATAACGAATAATATAGACAATACAAATAATCAAGCCTAGAAGAAGCATAATAAGTCGGCCATTAAGACCTTCTGTCCAGCTTATTCCGGCAGCATCTGATGCAATGATGGTACTGAATGGATTAACTGTGGATGCCAAAGTACCAATGGAAGAACCAATGTAGATTGAAGCTATGCATGCCAGTGCGTCGTACTTCGCCGCTAAGAAAATAGGAATTAAAATGGGATAAAAAGCAATGGTTTCTTCTTCTAATCCGAAGGTAGTTCCGCCCAACGCAATTAACGTTGTCACCATGATTATAAGGACAAATTCCCTACCCTTTAATTTTTGTGCCAGCCACGCAATTCCAGCCTCAAAAGCTTTAGTTGCATTAACAATACTGATAAGTCCACCAATAATCAGAACCAGTAGAATAATATCTGCAGATTGCATAATACCCTTTAGAGGGGCTTGTATAAAACCAACAAAACCCTGAGGCTGGCCTTCTAGTTTTTGATAGGTATTTGGAATACTTATAGGTTTGGAAATGGCACCATCCTTGAATTTTTCTATCGGAATTTGAATTGCCAGTTCATCAAGGGTCTTTTGGGTAGCGGGAAAGCTAACACTTGTTTCCTCTGAAGCCCTAATCAATGTATCCGTTTTATTATCATATGAAAGACGATCATATTGCCCAGCAGGGATAATCCATGTTAAGAGAGAAACAATGGCTGCTATAATGAATAAGACAGTATGTGCCGTTGGAAATTTTATTTTTTGAAGAAAGGACATTGGTTAATTTTGAATGTTAGTCACAGGGAAAGATATTATTTTTAGATTTATCCGAAGAAATAAGAAGAATTAATGAATGTAAGTATAGATCTAAGCTGGAAACCTCATTTACAACCTGAGTTCGAGAAACCTTATTTTCAACAACTGACTCAATTTGTAAAACAGGAATATCAACAGCATACTTGTTTTCCCAAAGGAAAGGACATTTTTGCAGCATTTGATCATTGCCCTTTTCAGGACGTCAAAGTTGTTATAATAGGGCAGGACCCATATCATGGGCCTAACCAGGCCAATGGACTGTGCTTTTCTGTAAAAGATAATATCCCACACCCGCCATCGCTGGTAAATATTTTTAAGGAGATTAAAGTTGATGTGGAACAACCATACCCCAAAAGCGGCAACCTAGAACGATGGGCACAGCAAGGAGTACTGCTTTTAAATGCTACATTAACGGTAAGAGCTCATGAAGCAGGAAGTCATCAAAAAAAGGGTTGGGAGCAGTTTACAGATGCTGTGATTGAAACGGTATCCTCTAAACAAGAAGGTATTGTTTTTTTGCTTTGGGGTGGGTTTGCAAAAAAGAAATCAACCTTGATAAATAAAACAAAACATCACATACTTACTTCAGGGCATCCCTCACCATTAAGTGCAAACAGAGGCCTTTGGTTTGGTAATCAACATTTTAGTAAAACCAATGCCTTGTTGGGTCAAATGGGAAAAAAGTTGATAAGTTGGTGAATTACTTCTTGAAAGGATTTTCTTAAAGTATCACAAGAATTCGTACGTTTATAGACTAACACGACCATCAGAAAATTCTTAATAAATTGCGCAGACTGAAATCAGTTTTACTCGTTGATGATGACGATACAACGAACTTCTTAAATAGGTTTTTTGTAAAACAATTAGATAATGGTTTAACGGTTAACACGGCCAGTAACGGAAAAGAAGCTATTGATTTTTTGGAGGGCACTTCAGATGAAGATTTAATGCCCTGTTTACTTATTTTGGATACTAACATGCCTACAATGAATGGGTGGGAATTCTTGGACGCTTTTGATAAAAAGTTTGATAAGGGGTTTAAAGAAAAAATTGTGGTGGTCATGTTAACTGCCTTGGATACTGAAGAAACCACAGCTTTGGCACTGGCAAACCCTAATGTTAGGGATACAGCGCAAAAACCACTCTCTGATTTAAAGTTTAAGACTTTGATTAAGAAATATTTTTCTTAAACTTTGGAATATAGAAATTCTTTAGAATTTTTCACTTCATTAATAAGTTGCAGGCTAAGCAGTCTATTTTGCACTTCATTTAAGATTTTTACATCTATTTGATTCTGACCCCAGGTTGTTTTGGAAAGCCAATCTTGAATATCCTCCAATTGTTGATTGTATCTATTTGCCAAAGTCCTGTCAATACTTGGAATTTGTTTGAATTCAATAGTATAGGTATTGATAACTTCTAAGATATGTTTAAGCAATTGTCCGTTGGTCTTTAAAAAAGCATTTGTTGCGGCGATAACAAAACAGGGCCAAGGGGTAGGGCAGTCCCCCAATCTTTTAAAGATACCTTTATCTACCAATGGTTTTGTTGTAAAATGCTCCCACATAAAATATGCATTGGAACCTTCACTAAGATTTTTAACAGCGCCATCTAGGTTATCTATTATGTCAAATTCAAGCATATCTGTATCCCAACCTTGATTTTGCGCATTTACATATGCCATTAAATGACTTCCACTACCTATACGACTTACAGCAACTTTGTCTTTTTCTAATTCTGATATAGAAGTGCGCTCACTGCTGTTGGCAACGTGAATTCCCCAAAGTAGAGGGGAAGAGATATACTCTTGTACAATTTTAGATGGATTTCCCTGAGAAATGCTTTTAACCAAACCTTCAGTGAGTATAATAGCTAAATCCGTTTCGCCATCATTCAGAAGCTGGCACATTTTTCCTGTGCCTTCTGGAATATTTGTCCATTCTAAACGTATGCCACGGTCTTCAAAAGCACCTTCTTCAATGGCTAAATGCCAGGGAAGATTAAAATGCTCTGGCACACCAATTATTTTAACTGTTTTCATAAGGTTTTAAATAGGGAAGGAATATTACCAAAAGTCATATTAAG
Source organism: uncultured Allomuricauda sp. (assembly GCF_947499585.1). GTDB lineage: Bacteria > Bacteroidota > Bacteroidia > Flavobacteriales > Flavobacteriaceae > Flagellimonas. Next base: position 1,048,973 of record NZ_CANMOO010000001.1, read on the forward strand.
CCAATATTCAAGAAACAAGTTTTTCTAAAGTATATTTTATGAGGTCGTCCACAGTTCTAACAGCATTTGAAGAAAATTCTCCTGTAGCTCTATTGGCCAGAATAGCGTTTAAAGAAATTGCACGATGTCCATGTAGTTTTGCCAAACCATAAATGCCAGCTGTTTCCATTTCAAGGTTGGTTATTTGCTGGTTTTTATATAAAAAGGAAGCAAGTTTATCATTGAAATCCGTAATCTTTGGAGCTAACCTAAGGCTTCTTCCTTGTGGCCCGTAAAATCCTGAATTAGTTGCTGTTATGCCAAATCGTATACGATTCGAGGTAATCATATCCCCCAAGTTTTTATCAGAATCCACTGCATATGCCACTATGTTATGTGCATTCCATTCCAGGAAACTATTAAGCTGCTCTTCTAGGCTATGATTTCTCACATGTCCAGCATCATAAAAGTGTAGCAAGCCTTCAAAACCAACTGCGGATGTGCTCAGTAAGAACGAATCAACAGGTATATCTGCTTGTATTGCACCAGATGTACCAATCCGTATAAAATCTAATTGTGTCTTCTCTTTTTTTACTTCTCGGGTAGTAAAATTTATGTTTACCAGAGCATCCAACTCATTAAAAACAATGTCAATGTTGTCTGTGCCAATACCAGTGGAGATAACTGTAATTCTTTTTCCGTTGTAGATACCGGTTTGAGTCAAGAACTCACGACTTCCCTTTTCAATTTCAATAGAATCGAAGTATTTAGTAACCAAAGGCACACGGGTAGGGTCTCCAACAGTGATTATGGTAGAAGATATATCTTCAGGTAAAAGATTAAGATGGTAAATACTGCCATCAGGATTCAGAATCAATTCTGAGTCACTTAAGGCCATTTTAGAGTTTTAGGATGCGATCTGTAGTAGAGTTATATAAGAAGTTATACTTTAAAGAACCTCCTAAATACAATTGATTATCACGTAGTTGAGAATAATAATTTGCTTTATTCGTTAAAACTTCTTTACCTTTTCTTGTTAGTTTAACAGGATTGAAAGAACCAAATAGGGGTTTGAGCGAAGAGATCATGCGATTGTATTGTGTGTCTCCAAAACCATAATACCCTTGATTTGCTAGAACCTGGTTTAATAGGACAGCTCTGGATTCTGGTTTTTGACTTGCTGCTGTATCCAAAATACGGTTCTCCATTTCGTTAAGGCCGTTCTTAATTGTTGGAAAACGCTTTAGATGCGCTCTTAGAGCCTCGGATAAGTATTGAAACTGAAAATTGTTATGTGCAATCAGGTTTTCTAAGCGAATAGGGTTGTCACTGCAATATAATTGCCAGACGTAATCGGCAAATTCAATATCATCTTGAGATAAAATGGTTCTATTCTCGTAGAGATCCAGCAATTTCTCATCACTTAGCTCATTTAAACCATATAGTTTATCACTTTCATCTTCTTTTCCACTGCACACTAATGATATTTCTGCATGCCTTCTGTGCGTTTTAAGCCAGCTGAGGACAGCCAACATATTTATTTGACAGAAAAGGTCGTATTCAAACCAAAGAACAATCTGATCTTGTTGTTTGTGGTTACATAGCGATCTATATTCCTTAAGGGTTTTCTCGACAAACCAAGATTTGGAAACTTTGTAGTTTTTGTTCAAAAATTCAAATCGCGTCTTCCAGAAGGATTCACTGCCTACGGCACATAGTGTCTTGCCTTCGCAGAGCATTTCTCTCCACGTGATAATATCTCCTTTTAGGTGTAACGATTGTAATTTTGACGTGAAATTGTCGCCGTTGGTAATATGCAACAGTGATTTCATTTTCAGTTTAGTTTTCGTCGGTTAGAGACATTAAATGTAAGATTTAAACCAAGAACACAAAAATTTTTTCATAAAACATTGGATGTCAAAGCTTAAATTTAACAACGTAGGAAAAATATGAAGAGAATTTTAGGAATAAAGACGCTATCCGCCAACTCTTTTAGTAGAAAATCCATAATCTTTCAAAAAGGCCATAATTTTATCTCGATAATCCCCTTGAATGATGATAAAGTCGTTTTTATAACTACCACCAACACTTAAATACGACTTAAGATCCTTTGTAAGTTTTTTGAAATCGGCATCAGAACCAGTATAGCCTTCTAAAATGGTCACTGGTTTACCTTTACGTTTTTCATATTTGCAGATTATAGGAGCATCTTGGAGCCAATACTTGGGTTGGTCTTTTTTGGGAACCTCATTTTCGTCAGGTTCATGGTCCGGAAATAAATTTTTGAGTTGATCTTGTAGATCCATAGTAAAACTGATTTAGGGCAATAGCTCTAATTGATTTTTATTTACGCTTATTGTGATTATATCACCATAGATAATTTCATCAATTTTAGGTAAAATTAATTCTAAAGTGGTTTTACTTTGTTCATGTTCTGTTTTGGTTTTTGGGTCTGGCATGTAGACTAAACCCTTGTGTTCAATCATTTTGTAGCTAACAGTAACATCGAAAAAGTAGAAATTTTCTGGGGGAATGTGTTTTGTCCACTCCACTTGATTAAAAAAATACTTGGGATTTTTTATTTGATAATTAAAGGGGGATACGTCAATATTGAGTGTTCCCGGATGATACCCCGTTAAATCCAATCCAAGCTTTTTAAAATAGGGAGCTTGAATTGCAATTGTACCTCCAGGATAGCGATGATCACCTTTCTTGCCAGATGCAGCACCATGTCCAGGAATTATCTTGGCAGTTATGGTCATGAAATACTCATTTTTTCACCAGGCCTAGCTCTATCAGGCGTTCATGAAGATAATCTCCGGCAGTAATGTCCTCAAAACCTTTTGGATTTTGATCATCAATACAATCCTCAAGGCAATTTAAGGGCATCTCGCTTATCGGATGCATAAAAAATGGTATAGAGTATCTAGATGTGCCCCAAAGTTCTTTAGGCGGGTTTACAACTTGATGAATGGTGGATTTTAATTTGTTATTGGTTAGTCTCGAAAGCATATCGCCAACATTAATCATAAGTTGATCGGTCCTTGCTATGGCATCTACCCATTCTCTTTGATGGTTCTTTACCTGAAGTCCCTTGCCATGCGCACCCATAAGCAATGTTATGAGATTGATATCTCCATGAGCCGCAGCCCTAACGGCATTTTTAGGTTCTGAAGTAATTGGAGGGTAGTGGATAGGTCTAAGAATTGAGTTTCCATTCTTAATCCATTCATCAAAATACATTTCATCTAGGTCAAGATGAAGTGCTAACGCCCTAAGAACATATTTAGCTGTCTTTTCCAGCATCTGATAGGTTTCTTTGCCAACTTTGTTGAATTCCGAAAGCTCTTTGACGTTTACATTGTCCGGATATTCAGCTTCAAGCTTTGGATTGTTCTCAACATATTGCCCAAAATGCCAAAATTCTTTAAGGTCGCCCTCTTTTTTTCCTTTGGCATGCTCTTTTCCAAAGGAGGTATACCCACGTTGTCCGCCTATACCTTCAATTTCATAGCTATCCTTTGTGGATTGGGGCAATTGAAAAAACTGCTTAATCTCCCCATAAAGTTGTTCCACCAAGTCCTCTGACAAAAAATGACCGCTTAAGGCAACAAAGCCTATATCCTCAAAAGCAGCACCTATTTCTGCTGTGAATTTTTCTTTTCTGGCAGCATCACCAGAAACAAAATCTCTAAGGTCTACGCTTGGAATTGCACTCATAACGTCAAATTTTAGTTTACTATCAAAAGTAATGAATATTAAGAAACCTTTCTAAAAATTAGAAGGTCATAGATGGCTTTTTCATTACTTTTAACCCATTGAATTTTTTACTTTATGAGATATCATATTGGTAGTTTGGACCAACAAAAACTACTGGATTTGTACAAGGGAATGCTAAAGCCCAGAATGATAGAAGAAAAGATGCTGATTTTGTTGAGGCAAGGCAAAATTTCCAAATGGTTTAGTGGAATTGGGCAGGAGGCAATATCAGTGGGTGTTACGCAAGCTTTGAATAGCGAAGAGTATATTTTGCCAATGCACCGTAATTTAGGAGTGTTTACATCTAGGAACATTCCATTGCACAGGCTCTTTGGTCAATGGCAGGGAAAGAAAAGTGGTTTTACCCAAGGCCGAGATCGGAGTTTTCATTTTGGAACCCAGGAATATAAGATTGTGGGCATGATATCCCACTTGGGGCCTCAATTGGGTGTTGCCGATGGAATTGCATTGGCCGATATGCTACGTAGAAAGAAAAGGGTGACAGCCGTTTTTACTGGTGAAGGTGCAACTAGTGAAGGTGATTTTCATGAAGCATTAAACATAGCTTCAGTTTGGAACCTTCCAGTTATATTTTGTATTGAAAACAACGGGTATGGCCTTTCAACACCTACCAATGAACAATATAACTGCGAACACCTTGCTGATAAGGCTAAAGGATATGGAATGGAATCCAGGATTATTGATGGGAACAACATCATAGAGGTCTATTCAAAAGTGGATGAGCTTTGCAAGGCCATTAGAAAAAGGCCTAGACCCGTTTTGTTGGAGTTTAAAACTTTTAGAATGCGTGGTCATGAAGAGGCGAGCGGTACAAAATATGTTCCGGAAAAGCTGATGAAAAAATGGGAAAAGAAGGACCCAATAGCGAATTATGAGGCATTTCTACTACAAGAGGGAGCTATTACTGAAGAAGAAATAGGACAACTCAAAGATGAAATTACAGAAGAAATCAACTCAAATTTGAAATTGGCCTTTGATGAACCTACCATTGATGTTATAGAAACTAAAGAATTAAAAGAAATATATCAAGAATTTAATTATGAGCATGTTGAGCCAAAAGGAGATGTAAAAAATATCCGTTTGGTCGATGCAATTTCTCAAGGCTTGGAACAATCCATGGAACGCTATAATGAGCTGATTATCATGGGCCAGGATATTGCAGATTATGGAGGTGTTTTTAAGATAACAGAAGGATTTACATCAAAATTTGGCAAAAGCAGGGTTAGGAATACACCCATTTGCGAATCTGCTGTTGTTTCTGCAGCTATGGGTTTGTCCATAAATGGAATGAAGGCGGTGATGGAGATGCAGTTTGCCGACTTTGCTACTTCAGGATTTAACCCAATTGTAAATTATTTGGCCAAAGTACATTATCGTTGGGGCGAAAATGCAGATGTTGTTATTCGTATGCCTTGTGGCGGAGGGGTTGGAGCTGGACCTTTTCATTCACAGACTAATGAGGCTTGGTTTACAAAAACACCAGGTCTTAAAGTAGTATATCCTGCTTTTCCATATGATGCAAAAGGCTTGCTCAATACAGCTATAAACGACCCAAATCCAGTGCTGTTTTTTGAGCACAAGGGCTTGTATAGAAGTGTCTATGGGGATGTTCCTTCGGATTATTACACAATTCCATTTGGGAAGGCAAATCTGGTCAAGACAGGCGATTCTCTGTCGGTAGTTACATATGGGGCAGGAGTACATTGGGCATTGGAAATTTTGGAAAAATATCCAGAAATCAATGCAGATGTTATAGATTTGCGTACACTTCAACCTCTCGATATTGAAACTGTTTACACTTCGGTGAAAAAAACAGGAAAACTGATTGTATTGCAAGAAGACACCTTGTTCGGAGGTGTTGCAAGCGATATTTCTGCTATGGTAATGGAAAATTGTTTTGAATTTTTGGATGCACCCGTTAAAAGGGTTGGGAGCTTGGAGACGCCAGTTCCGTTTTCTAAAGGTTTAGAACAAAATTATTTGCCCAAAGGAAGGTTTGAAAAAGCACTGGTTGAGCTTTTTGAATATTGAAATTATTTGGTTTAACATTTTTTTAACAACCTAGAAAGATAAATATGGTGTCTCAATCGTATATACTAAAATTTAAATTCCAATTCTTATGGTAAAACACGCATTCTTTTTTATGATGTTTACTGCATTTTTGCTGACATCATGTTCTGTTTCTAAAAGCGCAAGGAGCCAACGTAACCTTTTTAGCGGTTCATGGACACTCAACGACATTTCTTATGAGAACAATACCGGTAATTTTAAATCTGTAATTTTCAATGATGCAGATGATATTTGTTTTGAAGGAAGTGACTGGTTTTTTAGGGACAATAATAGTACAGGTAGATATACAATAACTGAAGGCAGCCTCTGTCAAGGAGGGGATCGTTTCTTTAGATGGTCCGTTGTTGAGCCAACCGCTAATTACAGCAGTCAACTTCAGTTCAAATTTATTGATGAAAAACGAAAAGATGTTTCTGGAGGAGTAGGCTATCGTTTAAACATTGCCAACATATCAGAACAATCCATGACACTTAAATCCAATGTTTCCGTAGACGGAGAACTTGTAACCATAGTATATCAATTCTCAAAAAAATAATCAGATGAAAAATATAGCAACAAGAAATACAGCCATTGTTTTGGCATTGAGCTTAATGGTGAGTTGTAATGCAGTTAAAAACGCTAACAACACTCAAAAAGGCGCAACAATTGGAGCTGCTGGTGGTGCGGTTATTGGTGGAATAATCGGAAACAATGTTGGAAAAAATGGAAACACGGCTTTAGGAGCCATCATTGGCGCAGTAGTTGGTGGTGCTGCCGGAGGGTATATCGGCAATAGAATGGATAGACAAGCCGAGCGAATTGAAGAAGAAATTCCAGGTGCGGAGGTAACTCGTGTAGGAGAGGGAATCAATGTTATTTTCAATGAAGATGCAGGAGTCTATTTTGATACCAATAGATCTGATGTTAAAGGAACTTCAGCCACTACTTTAGATAAATTGGCTGGAATCTTTAAAGAGTACCCAAACTCAAATGTTTTGGTTGAAGGGCATACAGATAGTGCGGGTAGCGAAGAATACAATTGGAAGTTGTCTCAGCAAAGAGCAGAATCCGTGACTAGCTATTTGGTAGGTAAGGGTATTTCCAGTGGTAGATTTAGTACAAAGTGGTACGGAGAGACCCAACCACGCGAAAGCAATGAGACATCAGAAGGAAAAGCTAAAAACAGGCGTGTTGAGCTAGCCATTGTTGCTAGTGATGAACTAAAGCAAGAGGCTTACCAAAAAACAAACTAAGAATACAAAACATTTTATGTTTTTAATCCCGGCCATAATAGGTCGGGATTTTTGTTTTAAAGAATTATCTTCATAGGGTGAATAATCCCAAAGTTGTTATCATTGGTGGTGGATTGGCCGGGTTGGCAGCTGCGCTGGATTTGGCGCAAAAAGGAAAACAGGTCTTGGTTATTGAAAAAAACCAATATCCCAACCACAAAGTATGCGGAGAATATGTATCTAATGAGGTCAAACCTTATTTAGAGCAGCTTGGTTTGGAATTGGGTAACCTAGGATTGCCAGAAATTGATACCCTTCAAATTAGCACACAGTCAGGTAAGCTAATAGAAGTTGGTCTTCCTTTGGGTGGCTTTGGAATAAGTAGATACACTTTTGACCATAAGCTTTACTTGTTGGCGAAAAAAAAAGGCGTGGATTTCCTTTTTGATACAGTAGTTGATATTCAATTTGTAGGTGATGAATTTTTCATAACCTTATCTTCTAAAGAAAAAATATCCAGTAAAGTAGTTTTGGGAGCATTTGGTAAGCGCTCAAACTTAGATGTTAAGTTGAATAGAAGTTTTATTCAGCAGAAGTCCCCATGGCTTGGAATAAAATCACATTACATAAACAATGGACATCCCTCAAATGTAGTGGCTCTTCACAATTTTCCTGGAGGATATGGAGGATTGTCCCAAACAGAGACCGGAGATTTAAACTTTTGCTGCTTGGTTAAGTACAAAAGCTTTAAAAAAGAAGGGAATATAGCTTCGTTTAACCAAACTGTGGTGTCCCAAAACCCAATTTTAAAAGATTTTTTAGCCAATACAGAGGCAAAATTTGAAAAACCATTGAGCATTGCTCAAATTTCGTTTGAAAAGAAAAAGATGGTGGAGAATCACATATTAATGTGTGGGGATACTGCAGGTTTAATACATCCGCTATGCGGTAATGGAATGGCGATGGCAATCCATAGCGCAAAATTAGCCGCAGAACAAGTGGTTATGTTTTTGGAAAAACCTAACTTCACAAGAAAAGATATGGAAAAAGAGTACCAAATGCTTTGGGAAAAGAATTTTGGCAAAAGACTCTGGATGGGTCGTCGCTTACAAGACCTAATGTTGCATACCAAGTGGTTTAATTTGGGAATGCATACAGTGGCCAACTCCAAAATAGTACTTCGAGAACTGATTCGTAACACGCATGGTAATCCAATTCTAAATTGATGGATTTTTCTGTTCGTAGTGAGGAACTGGAACTCATGGATGATCCAAACATGGAGTTTGAGCTTTTGGATGCTGCCTATGCGGACATTAACAAATGCAACAAATTACTGGGGGGAGAGTCAATAACCGTAGACGCGGTGTGGGAATTGGTGAAAGAGAGCGGCAAAAAATCGTATACGATTTTGGATATGGGTTGTGGAGATGGCACCATGCTAAGAAAACTATCCAAACATCTGAGTAAAAATGGGGTGTCGCACAATATGGTGGGGATAGACCTAAGAGATGACGTATTGCAAATTGCCAAGGAGAAATCTCACGATTACCCTAACATAAATTTCAAGAAAGAAGACATACTAAAAGCTGATTCCAGTCTTTCTTGCGACATTTTGATCAACACGCTTACCATGCATCATTTTGATGAGAACCGTATAGACGCTTTTCTAAACAAGTTTGTTAGCTTGGCCAAAGTTGGGGTGGTTATCAATGACCTTCAAAGAAGCAGAATCGCTTATGCTCTCTTTCAAGTATTTGGGTTTTTCTTTATTAAGACGAAGGTTGCAAAATATGATGGCCTTGTTTCCATAAGCAAAGGTTTTAGGAAGGATGAGTTGATAGAACTATCAAAAAAAATACCAAGTGTTACACATACAATTCAATGGAAATGGGCTTTTAGGTATGTATGGGTAATGAAATTTAACCGACATAAGAATTAATGGGTCCAGTACATGTAGTTGGAGTATCAAAACAATTGCCAAAGTATAGCAGGAAAACTTCGGATATTATTCCTTTCATAGATTTATGGCTTTCAGACCAAGACGAACGTTTTAGAAGAAAAGTGGTAAAGATTTTTGAAGGAGCGGGGGTGGACCAGCGCTATGGCATAATGGATATTGAAGAGGTCTTTACCGCAACTTCTTTTGAGGAGAAAAATAACATATACTCTAGAGAAATTAAGATTTTAGGAGAGCAAGTACTTCAAAAAGCTTTAAATCAAGCGGAATGGGATGCAAAATCCTTGGACTATATCATTACGGTCAGTTGTACTGGGATTATGATCCCATCATTGGATGCCTATTTGGTTAATTCTCTGGGGCTGCGACAAGACATCATTAGGCTTCCTGTAACAGAAATGGGTTGTGCTGCGGGAGTTTCTGGCTTGATCTATGCAACAAATTTCCTTAGGTCAAATCCAGGTAAACGAGCAGCTGTTATAGCGGTTGAAAGTCCTACTGCAACTTTTCAACTTAATGATTTCTCCATGGCCAATATGGTAAGTGCTGCAATATTTGGTGATGGAGCAGCATGTGTTTTGTTGTCTTCAGAAAAAGAAGCTGAAGGCCCAAAGGTCATTGGGGAAGAAATGTACCATTTTAAAGACGCTACTCACTTAATGGGTTTTGATTTAACCAATACAGGATTAAAAATGATATTGGATCCAGCAGTTCCGGAGGTGATTGCAAAACACTTTCCGCAGATTGTCCATCCATTTTTAGAACGATTTAATTCAAACATTGAAAAGGTCGATTATTTAATTTTTCATCCGGGAGGAAAGAAGATAGTGCAGACGGTTCAAGAATTGTTTGGTAAATTGGGTAAAGACATAAATGACACAAAAGAAGTATTGCAAGAGTATGGGAACATGAGCAGTGTTACAGTGCTGTATGTGCTGGAGCGTTTTCTGCTTAAGGAGACGGCTAAAGGACAACAGGGAATGGTATTGAGTTTTGGTCCTGGATTTTCAGCGCAACGGATTTTATTGGAATGGTAATTTGTTTTGACAATGAAAGATTCATCTAAATGGGCTTTAATATTAGGAGGGAGTAGTGGACTTGGTTTTGCCACTGCAAAAAAGCTAGCACAGCATGGATTTAAAATAATAATAATTCACAGAGATAGAAAATCTGATATTGAAAGGGTTAAAGTAAATTTTCAAGATATTACTTTAACTAAAAATACATTGTTTAGTTTCAATGTAGATGCTATAAATCCTATAAAACGTGATGAATTAATCCAGGAAATCAAGAAGCTCATTGGAGCTGAAAAAATACATGTGCTTGTTCACAGTATTGCAAAGGGCAACTTAAAACCCATGGCTAGTGAAAATAATGCTCTAAATAATCAAGATTTTCATTTAACTATTGATGCTATGGCTATAAGTCTTTATGACTGGGTAAAGGATTTAGTGAGTTCAAAGTTGTTTTCTGGAGACGCTAGGCTGATATCTTTTACTAGTGAAGGCAATTCCAAAGCATGGGAAAGTTACGCTGCTGTATCCGCTGCAAAAGCGGCTCTGGAAGCAATCACACGAAACATTGCTCTTGAATTTGCGCCGATTGGCATAAAGGCAAATTGCATACAGGCGGGTATGACGGATACTAAGTCCTTTCAGATGATACCAAATAGTGAGGTTTTAAAAGAAGAAGCGATAAAGCGAAATCCCAATAATAGACTTACGACACCCGAAGATGTTGCCAATGTTGCTTATTTACTCACAATGGAAGAGGCGAAATGGATTACGGGAACGGTTATAAAAGTTGATGGAGGTGAAAGTTTGCAATAGATGATGACACCTGATGAAATAATCGATAACCTTCCATATGCACAACCCTTTCTTTTTGTGGATGAGTTGATTCACGTGGATGAGCAATCAGCTGAAGGAACTTATGTATTTGAAGAGGATTCTAGTTTTTACAAAGGTCATTTTAAAGATTTCCCTGTTACCCCAGGGGTTATTTTAACGGAGTGCTGTGCTCAAATTGGCTTGGTGTGCCTTGGGATTTACCTTTTGCAAAAAGAGATTATTGAAAAACAAGATAAAAAACCGCAAATTGCCCTGAGTAGCTCTGAAATGGAGTTTTATTTGCCGGTTTTTCCTAATGAAAAGGTGAAAGTGGTTTCAGAAAAAATATATTTCAGATTTGGCAAGCTCAAATGCAAGGTAAAATTGTTTAAAGCTGAGGGGGAATTGGTGTGTAAAGGAATTGTAGCTGGAATGTTCAAACAGGTGAGTGATGGGGAATAGGGTAGTGGTAACAGGTATGGGAGTTTGCGCACCAAATGGAATTGGACTTTCTGAGTTTGCTGCATCACTTAAGAATGGAAATAGTGGGATACAATTCTACTCTGAACTAGAAAAATTAAATTTTTCATGTCAAGTAGCTGGAAAACCATTAATTAATACCATTAACTTAAATAGATACTTTACTAATGTTCAATTAAAAGGATTGAATGCCAGTGGTGTGTTTTATGGCGTAATTGCGGGAAAAGATGCATGGGAAGATGCCGGTTTATCATCCGTAAGTTCAGAAAATCCTGATTGGGATAGTGGAATCATATTTGGTACAGGAATTCTTGGAGTGGATAAGTTCAGAGAAGCTATATACCAAGTTGATGAGGGTAATGTAAGACGATTAGGCAGCACCTCGGTAATTCAGACCATGGCTAGTGGAATAAGTGCTTACCTCGGTGGTATGTTAGGTTGTGGAAACCAGGTCACTACTAATTCGTCTGCCTGTACTACTGGTACGGAAGCTTTATTAATGGGCTATGAGCGTATTAAAAATAAAAAAGCGGTAAGGATGTTGGTGGGTAGTTGTAGTGATAGCGGTCCCTACGTGTGGGGAGGTTTTGATGCCATGCGTATACTTCCGAGAAACTATAATGACAATCCAGAAGCGGCCAGTAGGCCAATGAGTGCATCTGCAGCTGGATTTGTGCCAGGCAGTGGGGCGGGAGCTCTAGTTTTAGAATCATTAGAGAGCGCTTTAGAGCGTGGCGCGAATATTTATGGGGAAATTATAGGAGGTAATGTAAATAGTGGCGGACAAAGAGGCGGAGGGAGTATGACTGCTCCAAACAGCAAAGCGGTTCAGCGCTGCATAACAAATGCCATTGAAGACTCAGGAATAGAGCCAAATGATATTGATACAATCAACGGACACCTTACTGCCACGTCAAAAGATCCTGATGAGATTACGAATTGGAGTCAAGCGCTTGGCCGCTCTGGAATCGATTTTCCTTTTGTTAATTCCTTTAAAGGCCATTTTGGGCATTGTTTGGCAGCTGCTGGGAGTATTGAGTGCGTTGGTACCTTACTTCAGTTTAAGGAAAACCAGATTTTTGGAAACATCAATTGTGAGGATGTGCATCCAGAAATAGATAAATTGATAGATACTTCAAAAATTCCTCGTACAACAATGGACTTTGCGCCAAAAATTATTGCAAAAGCCAGCTTTGGCTTTGGAGATGTAAATGCCTGTGTTATTTTTAAAGCCTATAGCTAGAAACAAATTCTTAAAATAAAAAATGCAAGAAGAAAGATATCAGAAACTAAAGGAGATCGTACAAACCTATTTACCGGATGATGTTTCTGCGGAAGCCATACAAATGGAAAGTAATTTCACCCAAGAATTAAACATCAACTCGGCCAATTTAGTAGATATTGTGCTGGATGTTGAAGATGCTTTTGACATTATGTTGGAAAATGAAGATATGGACGGTATGCAAACAGTTAAGGATGCACTGCAAATAATAGATTATAAAATAGCTGCTAAATGAAAGAATTCTGGAATTACGTTTTGGAAAAAGTGACTGTTGATAAGCGATTATTGATTACCTATTGTCTCGTTTATTTTCTTTGGGGCTTTGGAATGAATTGGTTTGGAGCACAAATGGAAATTGCCAAGTTTACCTTTTGGTGGCAGGTGATTACCTGTTATATTTTATATATGGTTCCAATTTCTTTGGTATTAAGGGGTTTGCCTTTTCATATGCAATATGCCTATGGATTAATTGCCATGGGATTGTTGGAGTTTGGAGGATATGCTCTACAAACTTCGTATGCATATCCAAATAACATTTTAGATCAACTATTCAACATACGTAATTTTAGCCTAGGTATGGCACTGTTTTTTGCTTTGTACTTTCCTTTAGGTAATTGGGGTGTAGGTAAGATTTACAATATGCTGTTCAAAAAATAGCACGGGTTACTTAGCGTTCCTAAAAGGATATGGTGAGCTAGTTATTGATATCAAAAACCATTTTGACCTTCACTAGATTGTCTTCTCTTTTTTTCTTGATTTTAATTCCATAATCAATAGAATATAAAGAAGTGGTTCCAATGAGTTGATTTTCTTTTCTGGTAAAGCTGATAGTGACTTGTTTTGAAGTTTCTTTAATGGTAAGATTACCCTTTACCACTAGCTTTTCGCCTTCCAGTCTAGCTACATTACTTTCAAAGGAAATCTTTGGATAATCATCAGCATCAAAATACTTCCCACTTTTTAAAGACCAATTTCTTAATCCGCTATTAGTATCTAAGGTTTCAGAGGAAACAGAACCCTTAAAAATTGAGCTTTCTAAATTACCAAGATCTATTGACGATTCTGATTCAAAACCCGAAATAGTCCCTTTCACATTTTTGGAAACAAATTCAAATGATATTTGGGCACTCTTGATACTGGTTTTTTGCCCATTCACTATAGTAAAGGACAAGCCAATGGCTAAAAACAAACAAAGCGAAAAGATTCTCATAGCAATTTTTAATCTAAAGTAAAGATTTGGTCATTAAAGAAAGGGACTACTTACAGAATTAGTAACTTTTGTTTAACATTTTAATATGTTCAACATACCCACTTGAAGTGAATGCTCCTTTCAGTTTATATCAGTTTTGAAAATTTGCAAATATTTAAGCATCAATTTTTTAGAATTAGCAATACAGGTTTAACTGAATGTTAAATATTTAAAAATAGAGTTAATTTTGTACAACAATGTAAGATAATTAGTAACTTAATGGAAGGTTTTAAGGCAATCAATACTTAAACAAAATATTATGAATGATGTAACCGAAAATAGCACTGGTCAAATCCAAGAACTATTGATTCGTATGGAACGAAATAATAACATTATTCAAAGACTTTCCAAAAAGCTTAGCTCTTATACTTGCGAGCCCAATAATTCCTCCTGTTTTGAAAAACTATATGATCTTAGGCATAGCTTTAAGGTTTTTACTGGTCAACAAAAGCAAATTATGGAGCTTCTAAAGCAGAAAAGAGGAATGGCAAAGAGCTTGCAAAAAGATATCCAACTTCATTTAGAGCGATTTAAACAACTAGAGCAAGAGATGGCCGCTTATATCTTGGATACTAATCAGTATTCCTAAAATCCCATGTGCTGGATGCAGTTTTAATGGCTGCTCATTTCTTTGCATAACTTCATTTAGAATATATTTTTTACTCCTATAAACATCCGTATTATTGCAGGGCAAACAACCACATTTTTTAGGATGGGAAAGTCCTCTAATTCTACTCTTGTCATTCTTGCCTTTTTTGCGATATACGTAATATGGGGGTCTACTTATTTGCTCAATAAGATTGCCGTATTGGAGCTGCCGCCTTTTATGTTGGCTTCATTTCGTTTTACCACCGCAGGTATTTTAATTTTCATTATTGCGAAGATGATGGGAATTCAGATTTCAATTACTAGAAAGCAGTTGTGGAATACAATAATTGCGGGGTTCCTCTTTTTAAGTTTTGGCAATGGGGTAGTGGTATGGGCTCTCCGTTATGTTGATACTGGTTTTGCTGCTTTAGAAATATCTGCACAGCCGCTTATTATTTTGTTGCTGATGCGAATTTTGCAAGGAAAGAAAATACAACCAATGTCAGTCGTTGGTGTTATTTTTGGAATCATTGGTATATATCTTTTGGTAAGTCAAAAACAGGTTATAACCAAGGAAGGCTCAATCTTGGGCATGGTCATGATATTTTTCTGTATGTTGAGTTGGGGTTATGGGAGTTTGTTTGTTGCAAAAGCGGACCTGCCAACAAATTATTTTGTTAATACAGGTTATCAAATGTTTACTGGGGGTATTATTCTGGCCTTTATGAGCATTGGGTTTAGCGAAGATTGGACCTCGCCATTAGTTTGGAGCGGCAAGGTGCAAGTTGTAATGATATTGCTGGTCATTTTTGGAAGCATCCTGGCATTTACCTCTTTCAACTACTTGTTAAAATCAGTTTCTCCAGAGAAAGTGGCAACTTCTACCTATGTAAATCCTATCGTTGCACTCATTCTGGGCTGGTATTTCCTAAATGAAGAAATAACATTGCAATCCATAATCGCAGCTGTTGTATTGCTTACGGGGGTCTACTTCATTAATGCTAAAAAGACTTTGGCAATTTTTGAAAGGTTTAAAAGATAGTTTATAGCACCTTTCTCTCCTCTTTGTACAATTCAGTACATAAACCGTCCAATTGGCTACATTTCATTTTTACAAGAAAGGATTGAAGCACATCTTTGCTTCATCAATCAAAAAATAATCAGTACAATCAATCATCAATCAAAAAACGAACAATCATGAATCAACTATCAAAAATCTTTGCTGCCCTAGTCTTAAAGGTTATTCTTTTCTTTTTCCTGCTAAATGGAAGTTCTGTAAACGCTCAGCGCAAGAGTACCTCAATAAATGTTAGTGATAATGGAAAAACCTCTATTTCCGTAAAGAATGGTTTTGGGAATAATTTTCAGGTCGAGTTTAAAGGAGATATCACACTTTCCAATGATGACACTGATGTTATTGCCATTTCTGATGAGGGCTATATGGAAATAAAGAAATCTGCTTTTGGGAATCGCAGGAGGGTCTTTATAGAATCTAACAGTTCAGGGCAGCTTACCAAAAAGTATTATGTAGGAGGTTCTGAAAGAAATTTTGATTCTGAAGGAAGAAAATGGATGGCGGAAATACTTTTAGAAGTAGTTCGCACAACCACTTTAGGGTCTGAGCAGCGTGTTAATCGCATTTACAAACAAGGAGGAACATATGGTGTGCTTAAAGAAGTTGACTTTATTGGCAGTAATTATGTAAAAGCAAGGTATATAAAGCTATTGTTGAAAAAAGACCTTAAAAATGCCGACCTAATATCCATTCTAAATGTAATTGGCGATGATATTGATTCTGATCACCATAGGGCAGATATTCTAAAAAACAATACCTCTAAGTTCTTGGCAACAGAAGCTAGTACTTCGGCATATATTGAAGCTACCGCTGAGATAGATTCTGACCACCACAAAGCGGAGGTTCTTAAAAGATCTATTAAAGATGGTTCACTAAAGGGAAATCAGATGAATTCCCTTTTTACAATTGCAAAAGATATAGATTCCGACTATCATAAATCTAGTGTTCTGCTAACAGTACTAAGAAATTCATCTCTTAATACTGCAAATATGAAACTGCTTATAAGTACTGCGAACGGGATAGATTCGGATCATCATAAATCGGAGGTTTTGCGAAGTGCATTAAACTCTGATGGTCTATCAGATAGTAGTTTCCACACTTTGTTAAGTTCTTTGGATGACATGAGTTCGGACCACCATAAAGGGAATGTACTTTCTAAATTACTTCAAAAAGACCTTGACCCATCTTCACTTTCACATGTATTGAAACAAGTGGGGCACATGGATTCTGACAGTCATAAAGCCAATGTGCTAAAGTCGGTCGTACGGAAGGAGCTTTCAGATGAAAGTATAGAAGTTTTATTGGATGTTTTGGAGCATATGAGTTCCGATAGTCATAAAGCAGGTATTTTTAAACAGATGGCAAGAAAAACATATTCGGATACACAGCTTACCAAAATTTTATGGACCATTAAAGATATTGGTTCAGACTATCATAAAGCTGAATCACTACTTGCATTTTCCAGAATGGTTTCGCAAAAAGAAGCTACGGTAAAAGAAACCTATAGATCCGTTTGTAAAAGTATTTCATCTGACTCGCATTACAGAAAAGCCATAAACGCAGTTCAATAACCAATTAGAATTCTGACCACCAAAATACTCCAACTGCTTTAGCATAATAATGAGTATTTTGGTGTTATGGACAGAATTTTTACTTTTTTCTCAGACCGACCCACCATGGCAAGAAATCTGTTCCTTATCGTCTTAGGCTTTATTGTTGGAGCCCTATTCTATAGTTTCCACAATTTTAGCGGAAAACCGAGTTTTTGGGAATTTGTTCTCAATGGTATTCTAGGTGTTGCCATTAGTTATGTTTTCCATTTCTGTAATCTTTTTTTGAACAAAACCATTCGCTGGAAACAACAGACTGGATTAAGACTTTTACTTGGAATTGTAATGCATTTGATTTTAGGATTGTGCATTATTTTTCTTGGATTAAAAGGATATGAAATCCTATACCATGAGTACACCTTTTTCTCTGGAGAAGCAAGCAAGGTGCTATTGAAGATAGGTATACTTCTTTTTTGTACCGTCCTTATCTACAACATCATCTATTTAGTCTTTTATTCATACCGACAATACACCATGGGGCAGGTAATGGAAGTCCAGTTCAAACGGAAACAAACAGAACTTCAACTAAAAGCATTAAAATCTCAATTAAGTCCTCATTTTCTTTTTAACAGCCTAAATACATTGTCTTCTTTATTTCAAAAGGATATAAAAAAGGCAGATATTTTTATAAGGTCTTTGGCAAAATCCTATCAATATACCCTGAAAGCTTACAAAGAAGCGCTGGTTACGGTAGAGGACGAATTGGCATTTGTGAACTCTTATTGCTTTTTGGTGCAAACACGCTTTGGAGATTACCTCTCATTAGACTTGCAATTGACAGATAACGAACTTAAAAGCAAGATTCCACCATTAACGCTTCAGATGTTGGTGGAGAATGCCGTGAAGCACAATATCATCAACAATGAAAATCAATTGAAAGTTCAAATAAAACCAAACAATGGTTTTTTAGAGGTATCCAATAATAAAACGGCAAAACGACCAGAAACAAAATCTTTGAAAATAGGTCTCAAAAATATTATTTCGCGGTATGAATTGCTAGCGGAAAAACAAGTGAAAATATTTGACAATGAATACTTTACCGTAAAACTCCCATTGCTCACATGAAAAAACTGTTTGTTCATAAACCGCTGTTTAGATTATTGAGCCCTTTGTTCAGTGGAACTCTGGTGTATCTTCTTATTTTACTGATCAATAACACAATTGATGAACTTGGCGCTAATTTTTTTGGTCAGGAGCTTTATGTGTGTATTGGCCTTGCATATTTGATTCAGGAGTACGCTCGTATTTCAATTATAATTTTTAAAAGACTTAAAAGACCGTCCTCATTTTTTGTTAAAACCATACTACAGATTGTTAGTACAATTGTCATCAATATCGTTTTGGTTTCCTTGGCCATGCATTTGTATTTTACCAATGTACTTTACTACACCCCAAACAGTAACGAGTTAATGATATTTAATAGCATTTTCTCTGTTATTGCTTTGATTTATGTCTTGCTGTATGTGAGCCATCAGTTTCTATATATGGTAAATACGGAAAAGTTGGAAAAAGAAGAATGGGCCAGGCAGGAAGTAGAAGAGGACTTTACGGATTTTAAGCGAGGTATAAATCCAGAATTGCTTTTTGAAAGCTTAGAAGCAATTTTGGTAGTTATGAAAGAAGACCCTGATAAAGCTGAGCAGATTACGGATCGTTTCGCCATGGTCTATAGGTATTTATTATCCAAAAAGAAGGATGAACTGGTTCCCATATCTGAGGAACTAAAAACGTTGAAAGAATTACTGCAATTATTCTCAGAACTCCCACATAGAAAAATGCAATTGGGCCAAATAACGGCAAATGAGACTTTGGTAGTACCTGGAAGTTTGCTGCGTATTGCTGAAAAGGTTATGCGTACAACAATTCCATCAGAGATTAAAAAAATGAACATTGATGTTTTAGAGTCTGAGAATAAATTGGAAATTAAATATAAACATGAAGAAAAGATTGATAAATCATTAAATATCAGTATTTTAAAATACATTCAAAAAGATTATGAATATTATGCTTCTGAACCTGTCAAAGTGATTCATGACGACGTTTTTAAAACCATATACCTTCCAAAATTGAGCTTAGAATGAAGATTGTAATCATTGAAGATGAACCTTTAGCATCAGAAAAATTAGAACGCTATCTTTTAAAATATAGTGAGAAGGTTGAGGTACTTAGTATACTACCTTCATTAGAACTTGCTATCCCGTGGATTGCAGAGCATCAATCTAAAGTAGATTTGTTTTTTATGGATGTGCAATTGACTGATGGTCTCAGCTTTGAGATTTTCTCCAAAATATCTGTACAAAAACCGGTGATTTTCACTACTGCCTTTGACGAGTTTGCTATAGATGCATTTAAGGTGAACAGTATTGATTATTTATTAAAACCGATTATGTTCACAGACCTTTCAAGGGCCTTGCAAAAGCTAAAATCATTGAAAGAACAGTTCTCCAACCCTTTGGAGCTGGCACCAGTAATTCAAAAACTACAAGAAAAAAGCTATAAGGATAGGTTTTTGGTTAGAATGGGCAATCACATTAATTCCGTACAGAGCAATTCAATCAATGCCTTTTTTGCAGAAGGGAGGGATGCTTACCTGGTTACTGAGAAAGGAAAAAAGTACATAATTGAGTATAAACTTGAAGCATTGGAAGAGTTGTTAGACCCAAAACTTTTTTTCCGTGTTAATAGAACCTATATCGTTAATATCAACGCCATTACGGATGTTACCGTTTATGCCAATAGAAGGTTAAAGCTTATACTGAATTCTAAATTGGATAAAGAAGTAATTATTAGCAGAGAGAAGGTAGCAGATTTTAAGAAGTGGTTTGAAGGACTTGCTTAAAGTTGATCGGTTTTTTCTTTTAGCTCTTTTAATGCCCTGTTCAGACTTCTGGTGGTGACTCCTATGTAATTTGCAATATCTTTTTTAGATATCACTTCGGTAAACTCTGGGAATATCTTTTTTAACCTGATTACATTGTCTTCAATAGGGTAGGAGTGCTGGTATGAATGCCTTGGGGCTTTGTACCTAATCTTATCCGCCAGAGCTTTCATAATCAATCTATTAAAGTGATTGTCCGTTTCCAATAAAGCATTAAAACAGGTATGGGAAATGGAAAGAGTCTTTAGTTGTGTTATCGTCTCAACGGAACATATCGTATGCTTTTTACTGAACACCTCTAATTCTCCAAACTCCATACCTTCGCCCAAAAATTCTTGGATAAATTCCTTTCCATTTTCATCAGAAATGTAACATTTTGTAATTCCTTCAGTAATAAAATATACTTTGCTGTACCTTCTATCCTGTTCAATTATTTTATGCTTTGGACTAAATTTCTCCTCACTTATATCATGCTCGTTCGCACCATATAATTTTTTTATATATCTGGCTAATTCAAGGTTTATTCTAATCATTTTTTTCAATGGGACAAATGTCCTTTTTAGTGCTGTGAAGAAGTAATTTCTTTGCCCTTAAAGTTACGGAATACGAATTGCCATGACAATAAGAAGAAACAAAATAGTACTCTCAAAACAAGGAATGTATACTTCAAAATTCATTCTTATTTGTTTGGGTTCCCTTTTCTTTTCGGCAAGTTATAATATGCTGATTCCTGAACTTCCATCTTATTTAAGCAGTTTAGGAGGTGCTAAGTATATTGGTCTTATTATAGCACTCTTTACACTGACTGCGGGTATCTCCAGACCTTTTAGTGGAAAACTTACAGATACAATTGGGCGAAAGCCTGTTATGGTTTTTGGAGCTATGGTGTGTCTGGTCTGTGGATGTTTTTACCCCATTTTAACTACAGTATATGGTTTTTTGCTCTTGAGATTGTTTCATGGTTTTTCCACAGGGTTTACACCAACTGCAGCTTCTACTTTTGTTTCAGATGTTGTGCCAAGGGAAAGGTTGGGAGAGGCCATGGGTATTCAAGGAATAGCATTTAGTACTGGTTTGGCATTGGGTCCAGCTCTGGGTAGTTTTATCAAACTTTACTTTTCCTATTCGGTACTATTTTACAGTTCTTCCGCAATGGCTTTTTTAGCGTTGTTGCTGATAATGAATTTAAAAGAAACATTACCTAAGAAACAACCTTTTCGATTAGGGTTATTAAAAATATCCGGGAATGATATAATAGCGCTGGAAGCACTGCCACCGGCCATAATTACTTTTTTATCCTATGTTGGTTTTGGAGTGGTCCTTACCCTTATCCCAGATTGGACCGAAGCAGTTGGTTTTGTGAACAAAGGAGTATTTTTTATCGTCTTTACGATATCATCACTTTTTGTGCGATTTATAGCTGGAAGACTTTCGGATAGTTATGGCAGGATAAAAGTAATTGTTGTTGGCCTTGTTTTACTTTTGATTGCTTTGGTTTTGATAGGGCGCTTAAATACGCAATCTGGATTATTAATAGGCGCCTCAATATATGGCCTTGCAATGGGTATAATATCTCCTGCAATAAATGCCTGGACCATAGATTTAAGTCTACCTGAACAAAAAGGGAAGGCAATAGCCACTATGTATATTGCTTTGGAAGCAGGTATAGGTTTAGGTGCGCTATGCTCAGGATGGTATTATCAAGAAGCCACATCAAGAATTCCATTTATCATGTATTGCTGTGCAGGCTTAGCATTTGTAGGGATAGTGTATATTATCGTGATAAAAAGAAATAATATCGCAAAATATTAAAAAATCAAGGTTTTCAACGCTGTCATTTATTATCTTTAGCCAATTATATAAAAATCATCTTAAAAATCAATTCCAGTAGTATAATTTATGGCTAAATCGCAACAGACGTATAACAAATCAGAAAGAGAGAAAAAACGCTTAAAGAAAAAAGAGGAAAAGCAAAAGAAGAAAAATGCTAGAAAGGCCGAAATTAAAGAAAGCGGCAAGACCGGTATTCAGTTTGCGTATGTAGATCATAACGGTAATTTGACTGACACTCCACCAGATCCTTCACAAAAATTGGCTGTTGAAGCCGAAAGCATTACACTTGGTATTCCTAAAAAAGAAGAGGGTGATGAAGAAGAATTTGACCCTGTAAGAAATGGAAAAGTCTCATTTTTTGATACTTCCAAAGGATTCGGGTTTATTATTGATACTGAAAATCAGGAAAAATACTTCTGTCATGTCAGTGGTTTAATTGATGAAATAGCGGAGAACGATAAAGTATCTTTTGAACTGGAAAGAGGTATGAAGGGTATGAATGCCGTTCGTGTGAAGAAGATATAATAGCAATTATATTACTCCATCTAAACTTAAGACTTTTCAGTAATAGTAAAGGTTTGTAGATTCATATTTGTATTATTCTACGGAACCAAAATTTTCATCTATAAGAATTATTTCTTTTGAAATATCTGTGAGTTGAATGCTTTTTACTTCTCCAGCTCCCAAAAAATGATAGCGAATACCTGCTATATCTCCTATAGACTCATGGTAGGCCTTTGAAAAGATTTCCTCATTTTCTGCAAAAAGAGTTAGGTGTTTTTCCTTCACCTTAATCTTAATATTTTTAAATGTAGTTAACGCTAGGCCAAGTTCTGAGAGGTCATGTTCCTTCCCGTTAAGATAAATTTCACTCAACATTATTCCCAGTTCAGAAGCACAACCAGGGATGGAGAAAGGGATAATCAATGAGCTTTTTGTTCCCATAATTATAATGGAAGCATGTTGACAAACGGCCCATTTGTCTCGGTATACATTTTTTATGGTGGTATTTAATACAAAATTGTCTCCAGATACTTTTTCAAAATTTTTGACATAATGGAATGATGAGACAAGAGGCTCTTCGCTCCTCACTATTTCATCAATGATGTCTGAAGGGAGCGATAATTTATTTGAAGTTTGGCGCACTTCCTTTATGTATTTTGGAATAGGCTGATAATCAACTGTGCCCAGCCAACCATTACTTTTAATGAATAAGTCGTGCTGCTTTATTTTTTTTCCATCAATAAGGAGTTTTGCTCTAAAATATCCGGGATAATAATATATGCCCGTTGCCTGTTTCTGCCCTGGTTTAATTTTAATGGTTTTTGTCCTGTCCCAAAACTGTTGAATGTAGATACTGTCTGATTTTACACCATTTAAATCAAAATCAAAAACTACAGAATTCGGAATGCCCTCAGCAATAGGATAACTTGAGAATTTAATTTGAGATGAATCAATAGTTGCATTTTTATTTCCAATTCCAATCATAGAGAACAATGAAATAAACACAAGGGTCAGCACTGATGCCGATACCACAATGATTCTAGCATTAGGTGTAATTTTACGCTCTATCCATGAAGGATTTTTGCTATCCACCTTGTTTTTAAAATCACGCCAATTGAGATATCCTGCAAATTGTGATAGTGCATTCAACGTACTTATGCTCGGTGCATTTTCATAATTGACTCTTCCCCAAACACGTTTTAGTGTAGTAGGGCTTAAAAGTACATGGGTCTCTTTCTCTATGATTTCGCTTAATTCTATAAACACTTCGTTATGCCATTGAGTAGCATTTCCCCAGCCTAGCTTATCCTCAATTTGGCGTAAGCATGCCTTAACTAATTTATGTTCTGGATATAGTTTCATTTGTTAGTACAAACATCTTTAAAATAAACGTAATTGTCCAATAATGACCCATATTGAACCAATTTGTTTCGCATTTTTTATGCTAATATTCGAGCTTCGTGCTATCAAACAAGAATATAATGAAAACAAAAGCGGCAATATTTCTAAATCTGTTGGTTACAGTTTTTTTTGTACAAACAATTTCTTCCCAGAAAATTATTCCATTGGACACTTTGCATTGGAAAATTGAAGCAAAAGCCTATGTGCTTGAAACTTATAAGGGACAACCTTCAATTTATCTTCAAGCAGGGTCACTGATTCTAAAAGATGAAAGTTTTTTAAATGGTACCATAGAGTATGACATCTATTTAAAAGAGGCGCAAGCGTTTCCTGGTGTATATTTTAGAATAAATGATGCTGATGCAGAACATTTCTATATCAGACCCCATCAATCCGGTAATCCAGATGCAAATCAAGCAGCACCTTTAATTAAAGGAATATCACCTTGGCAGCTTTATTTTGGACCAAAATACTCTTTTCCTTACCACTATAAATATGATGATTGGACTCATGTAAAATTGGTGGTCAACAATGATAGGGCACAGGTATATTTAGATTATTCAGAAGAACCCCATCTCTCTTGGAACCTTTTTCATGAAGCCAAAGAAGGGGAAATATCATTTAGTGGCGGTAATGCTCAAGGGATGTATATTGCCAATATTGTTGTAGATAAAGAAAAAGATGTTATTAAGAACTTTGAACCTATTGAAAGAAAACCTATAACCGGGTTGGTTCAGAGTTGGGAAATATCAGACAAGTTTGAAGAAAAATTATTAGCTGACCACACAAAGCTAAGATCAGTCACTGAATCAAGAACATGGGGTAAAAAGGTGACTATAGAGGAAGGAACTGCTGCAAACATATCAAGACAAGTTAGATTACGTAATGGAAAGCCAGGAAATACAGTTTTTGCAAGAATCATAATTAACTCTGATAAACCTCAGACAAAACTGTTTGAATTTGGCTATAGTGATCGAGTTGTCGCTATTTTGAATGAAGAACCTATTTATAAAGGCACTAACAGATGGCGTTCCAGGGATTATCGCTATTTGGGAACTGTGGGCTTGTTTGATGCTATATATCTTGACCTTAAAAAAGGAAAAAATACTTTACTAATGGCTGTTTCCGAAGATTTTGGAGGTTGGTTGGTCACTGGAAAATTTGAGAACCCTTCTGGGATTAAAATTAAAACGAAATAATGCTCTTCTCCGTTAATTCAGAATATCAAAGCGATGTGTATACTTTACTGTAAAAATTTGATTGTTCAGCGCATCTAAATCATCATCATCTTTTACAATATTGAATACTACAAATAAACCGGTGTTGGCATTTTGTAACCATCCAAAGCGAGCGTTCACCGCAGTAATATTTGATACATTATTACGCTGTATCAAGCTTTGTACAAACATTCTTGGCGTAAAGGAATAAGAAAGGCGTAGGCCTCCTACCAAAGCAGTCAAATTACCAGTTTCCAGTTGAATGTCACTATGACTAAAAGTAAGTGAAGAGTTAAAACGATCACCAACGCGGTAATTTGCAGTTCCGCTATTGGTAATACGATCACCATTGAAATAGCCGCCAATAATGGTTCTAGTACTCAGGGAAAATGCATTGTTGGCATTGGTAATCAAAATAAACTGAAGCTCTTCGTTCTTATACTCTCCAGCGGGTACTGTAACATTGGAAATGTTGAAAGGCTCTAAAACCCTTTCCGTAGTAAAGTTGATACCTGTATGTATTTCAAAGCCGCTTTTGAACTCCCAATGGTTGTCCACATGAAGAAAACCGGTTATCAGTTCATCATCAAAATTCCAATATCCACGGTATGAAACATGAGGACGTATTTCAAGAAGATTCCCCATGTTCTTTACTCTGTGTGCTTTTAAAATAAGAAATTCAGGTTTTTTAAAAGCAGTACGTTGCAAAAAACCAACCTCTGGATTAAAACCTGCTCCAACTTCGGTATAACCAGCTCGTAAATCCCATCCGTCCCAGTTGTAATTTCCTAACAATTTAAATGCATGGTCTTTTTCTTCAATACCTGGAGTGGTACTTTTGGCTACAAAACCGGTGACTTCTGCTTTGTTTCCAATTCCCCAGGTCCCATCCATTGCATATACCCGATTGTAATCATCTTCCATATTGCCTAACCCCTCTCTATTGATAAACATACCGCCTAAAGAGGACCGTGTCCCTTGAAAATCATGGTTTACCCGTGCCACGGAGAAATTATTTTGATCAATACCTGCCTCATCAACATCATCTGTAAACATACTCAAGAAGCCTACATTGGTTCGCCCTACTTTACCTGAAAGTCTTGCTCCGCCGATTATAGGCACCAAATCTCCATTGTCACCGATACCAATTCGACGGCTAAAGAATAAATCTACCTCTCCCGGGCTACCAACGCTAAATTGACCGGCATTTTCCAAGAAAAAAGCTCTTTTTTCAGGGAAGAAAAGATTGAACCTATCCAGATTTACTTGTTGATCATCCACTTCCACTTGAGCAAAATCCGTATTGTATGTTAAATCCAAGGTAAGGCTAGGGGTAATGCTGTATTTAATATCCGCCCCAACTTCAAAATTTGTATCTGTTTCACTTGGAGAAACAGCGCTGTTATTTACCACTTGTGTTAGCGCATATGGAATAAGTTTTAAATTCCCTGGGTTTCGTAAGTTCAACCCGTTGAGTTTTCCGGCTAGGGACAATCGTTTCATGTCAAAACCTAATGGCAATGAAGTCCAATAGGCGGTCTCTGTATTTTTACTGATGTTTCTTCTAAAATTAAGGCCCCAGGTTTTGTCCTTGCCCGCTGCAAAGCGCAAAGATCTAAATGGAATGGCAAATTCTGCACTCCACCCATAATCTCCCAATTGTGACCTCACTTTCCAAGTAGCGTCCCAATTTAAGTTAGTACCACCAATAACGCCACCCTGTTGCCTGTTGGTATTGAAACTTCCCTTTCCCTCATTATCAATCTGTGCATCATATTCCATTCCCTGCGCATTGGTGCCAAAAAGGAATCCGTTTTGCCTATCATTATAAGTGTCAATGATAAAAAGAAAACTATCTTCATCATTTAGATCTGCATCCCTACGCGAGTCGGAAACCACAATGTTTTTGGCATCTTTATCATAGCAAACCACAGAAACATAAAATGTAGTATTGGTATACGCTATTCTTATTACGGTTTTTTCTGAAACAGCTTGCCCATAGTTTGGACGTAATTGAATAAGATTTTCAATGGCCGGAACAGTTTGCCAAATAGGGTCCTTTAGTACCTCACCATCAATGTCAAAATCCTGTGATAATACAGTAGCCCTGTATTCTGGTATATTTTTGATGGAATCTTGTAATTGAACTTGTTGCGAGTGAACTGTGTGTAAGGTAAAAAAAGTGAAAAGTGCAAAGGCTTTGCAAAACAATACTTTCATGAAAATTGGTCTGGTTTGAAGGTTAAATATACTGTTTAAATGGGAAATTTTACTCAGATTGAGTATTTTGTAATAGCATTAAAATCTGTTGGTTATGAAGCCATTTGAAAAATATATTATCAGCATGCTAATTGTGATTACGGCTGGGTGTGCATCTAATCCGAAATCCACAGCAACGACACAAGAAATTGAAGCCATAAACAGGCTTGTTTCTGAGAAATCTTTTGAAATTAAGGCTAACTGGGCAAATCCATTGGCAACAGGGAGCATTAACAGTATTGCAAATGCAGGTTTATTGCCCGTTGGAAGTACGGCTAACCGAATTGACCTATCCGGTAGCGCAAGTTACTTGAGAGTTATAGGAGATAGGGTAGAAGCCAATCTTCCCTATTTTGGTGAAAGGCAAATGGGGGGAACGTATAACAGCAATAATATCGGTATTCAGTTTGAAGGTGTTCCCAAGGATTTTGAGATTGTTCCTAATAAAAAGACTCAAGGGTATACTATGCGCTTTACAATAAGTGCTGCTACAGAAACGTATCAGGTGGTGGCGCAATTAACGCCTTCATTTTCTAGTTCATTAAATATTAATAGTACCCACAGAACTGCAATTTGGTATACTGGGAACGTTGGGGAGTATGCCAAGCAATAGAATTTCTACCAAGAAATTGGTTTGAAAGATTGACCAATTTTTAATCTTTTTCCAGAGGAGAGGACTATGTATTCATCACGTTTATCTTTCTCCTTTGCTATAATTTGGCTTTTGTTCACAATATACTTTCTATGGATCCTTATAAAATCAGGTTGTAGTTGTTCTGCCAATATTCCTAAACGATCTCGCTTGATGAAAGTGCCTGCTTCTGAATAAAAATTCAAGTAATGTCCTTCAGCTTCAATCCATTCTATTAGTTCAAGGCCAATCGTTATTAGTTTTCGTCCCTTATAAACTTGAATGGTTTTTGTCTTGTTTTTAAGATTGTAAACGTAAGCTGCAGATGCAAGAATCAACAATAAATGATATAATGCCTCACGCCCAAAATAGTATCGTGCATATTCGGAATCAATAAAGTGATTAAAGTATCCAAAAGCGTGTAAAATGATATTGGATAAAACATAGAAAATGATAAGACTTAAAATGGTTGTGCAGGAAACAAATGGCCAAAACCATTTTGAATACCTTTTTTTAATTTCCTTTTGAAGCCTTAGCGTAAGGACTATGAAAGGTATAAATAGAAGCACCGAAACACATAGATATACTATTGACACCCAAACACTATAGCTGGAATGATTGCTATAGCGAATTATGTTTTGAATTAGGGTGATGATAAAAATGACAACAAGCAGAATTATGGATAGAAAATAAAACCGCTTTTCACTCTGAATTGCCCACATCCTTAAAAAATTTCGTAGCTAAGAAGATACACAAATATAATGACAACCTTTTTTGATTTAATGATGCTTAACCGTCTTGGAATCTATCCAAATACCCCTTTAAGCATTTTTTCGGTTAAGCCCTTAGATTGTAACCATACCACAAGTTCAGTCCTTTTTCCTACCTGGGCATGATGCAGTAAGGTAAAGCCATGTGGGCCATATGAATGCAGTAAGTGCGGATAATCCGTGACCATTTTTTTAATGAAATCATCATACCCTAAAAAAGCGTAATTAAAAATATCTAACCGCGCACCCTTACTCACTAAAAAATCAACAATATCTCTCCTGCCCATATGAGAAGCACCACCTACAGCAGTTTCAAAATCACCTTTCTTAAACTGACTAGCGCAATTGAGCAGTAATGGATATTTTTCAAGTATTTTTTTTGTTTCGTCAAAGCTTTTATGTGCGGCCAATACGAATTCAAGAATTAATTCACTGCTAAAAACAGCTTCTTGATTTGTCGATGTTTTTGCAATAAGAGTACTTGGTGTTATAGCTAAGGCTCCTCCAATGAGTAGGTTTTGTCGTAGAAATTTTTTTCTATCCATTTTACTTGATTTATATATGAATACAAAAGACATGGATTTTGTAGAGTTTTATATAACTGGAGAACATTTTGTCCTAAAAGTGTGGTGAGCTGTCTTGAAAATGATGACCGTTAAATGGTCTTTCTCAAATTTGATTGTGGAATTTTTGAGAAAAAATGCGCAATCTGCAAAAATCATTTTTAACTTTTAAAGCAATTGCATTTGGAGTGAAGGCAGTATTTTTTGCTTATTTTCGAGTTGGTGAACAGTGCGCGATAACTCAAAAGAATACATGCAAGAACCAAGCTCAATTAATAGAAGAAAATTTATAAAACAATCAGGTTTACTTATGTCAGCGGCCATGATGCCTGTTTCTGGATTTTCTATGATCAATCAATCTAAATATAAAATGGGACTACAGCTTTTTACCATTCGTGACGCAATGGAAAAAGACCCAATTGGTAGTTTAAAAATAGCTAGGGCTTTGGGCTACGAAGATTTAGAAATTTATGGGTACAATGAAGAGCAGGGGAGTTATTATGGATTTAAAGCTTCAGAATTCAAAAGAATTCTAGATGATATCGGATTAACAGTTTCCAGCGGGCATTATGGTTTTTCAGATTATTTTAAAAAATCAGAAGATGAACTAAAGCGGTACGTGGATAAGTGTATTGAAGGTGCTCTGGCATTGGATAAAAGTTATATTACTTGGCCATGGCTACATCCAGATTACAGAACTATTGAAAATTTTAAACTACTTGCAGATAAACTAAATATGATAGGGGCGCAGGTCACTAATGCAGGGCTTGGTTTTGCCTATCATAACCATGGTTTTGAGTTTGAAGACCATGGTGGACAAATAGGGTATGATGTCATTCTGAATGGAACAGACGCCAATTTGGTGAAATTACAACTGGACCTTTATTGGGTTGAACATTCTTCTAAATTGAGTCCAGAGAAATGGATTGCCAAACAGCCAGAAAGGTATGTAATGTGGCATATTAAAGATATGGACAAAATAACACGAGATTATACGGAGTTTGGTAATGGCTCTATTGATTATAAAACCATGCTTCCTGATATTGACCAAACTGGATTGCAGTTCTATTATTTGGAACAGGGAGGTAATTTTGCCCAGAATTCTATACAGAGCATAACAGATAGTGCTACTTACTTTAAGATGCATTTGAAAAAACATCTCTGAAATTACCCTAATTTTATAATTGCAAAACACTTAACATAGATTTGTAAGATTTTGAACGTTATTAAAAACATCTACATGCTTAAAAGAATTTCATTTTTATTCGTTTTATCTCTATTCATATTTTCTTGCAATGGAAAAAAAGAAAAGTCAAAAGAAACCATAGCTGAAGAAGTAGAAGAAGTTGAGCAAACTGAAACTACTTTACCCTTGCAAAGTCTAAATATTCCAGAGGGGTTTAAGGTAGAGGTATTCGCTGAAGGTATTGATGGAGCTAGATCAATGGCCATGGGTGATAATGGTACACTTTTCGTAGGCACACGAAACGAAAAAACGGTTTATGCACTTCAAGATTTGGATGGAGATTTTAAAGCCGAGAAAATAATGGTTTTAGACTCTACATTGGAGGTTCCCAACGGTTTGGCCTTTAAAGATGGGGCATTGTACGTTGCAGAAGTTGGTAGACTTTTAAGATATCCAAATATAGAACAACAACTTTCCAGCTCACCGCAACCAGAGATAATTTATGATGATTACCCAACGGAATTTCATCATGGATGGAAATACATTGCCTTTGGTCCAGATGGAAAATTATATGTTCCAGTAGGCGCACCATGTAATATCTGTGAACGTTCTGGTGAAGATGAACGCTATGCTACAATCACTCGAATGGACCCAGATGGCAGCAATCGGGAGATTTATGCCAAAGGAGTTAGAAATACCGTAGGCTTTACTTGGCATCCAGAAACTGATGAATTATGGTTTACGGATAATGGCAGGGATATGTTGGGAGATGATATTCCACCTTGCGAATTAAACCGGGTTACCGAGGCTGGTCAGCATTTTGGATACCCCTACTGTCATGGAGGAACTGTTAAAGACCCAGAGTTTGGTGATGCATTCCCATGTTCAGATTTTGTTGCCCCTGTTCAAGCTATGGGAGCACATGTGGCTCCGTTAGGGATTAAGTTCTATACCGGGAATATGTTCCCAGAAGAATATAAAGGACATGCTTTTATTGCCGAACATGGGTCATGGAACCGTTCTTCTAAGGTGGGTTATAAGATTTCATTGGTAAAGTTGGAGAACAATGAGGCCGTAAGTTATGAGACCTTTATAGATGGCTGGCTAGATGATGGTACGCAAGAGGCATTTGGAAGACCGGTTGATATATTATTCCTAGAGGATGGG
This sequence comes from uncultured Allomuricauda sp., assembly GCF_947499585.1. Lineage (GTDB taxonomy): Bacteria > Bacteroidota > Bacteroidia > Flavobacteriales > Flavobacteriaceae > Flagellimonas. The sequence continues at coordinate 1,080,492 of NZ_CANMOO010000001.1, forward strand.
TCTTTATTGATTTCTGACGATTTTGGAGATGCTATTTACAGGGTTTCGTATGATGATACTAGATTGGCTAGCTTGAACTAACCAAATTTAAATGAATAGTATTCAAAGGTTGATCCAATAATTGAGCTTCAAAACTATTGCTCGCTGTCTCGGAAAACGAATGCTTGGAAGGATAAGTCCACCGTTTTCCGTCTGACTTTCAGCAAAAAAATTATCGGTGTACACCAGAAAAATATCCGATACAGGCTTAAAGCGCCATTGTATTCTGGAATTAAGGTTTACGTTTTGAATCTGACTGTTAAACTGCACAAAGGTTGTCCAAAAGATGTTTTTGGTAAAAGTGAAATCAAAGCGAGTGCCTATTAACAGTAGGTTGGCATCCTTGTAGGGCTCAGGGAGACGAATATTGTTATAGGCAAAGTTTAATGAGGTAAAACCCAGGGGTTGATACCTGTAAGTAAGTGTTCCTGCAAAATTGTATAGAGATCCATTAAAATATTCTCCCATTTGAGTAGATAAATTATAGGAAAAAACCTTTCGAGCATCCGATCTATACGTTGCGTTTAAAAAAGAGTAGTCATAATCTGTACTTTGGTCCAAAGCCAGACCATTGAGTCCACTTGGATCAAACGGATTCAATAAAAAGGTATATTGTTTTTCCGCGGATAACTCAAGGTAGGCCGTGCTTTTATAATTAAACCTATAGTTAAGAGCTAGATTCCAATCCAAATCATCAAATGAGATGTTATTTTTTATGAAATCTCCAGAAACTCCCGGACCGTGTTTTTGAATAACACCTTTTTTAGGATAATAATTATACCAGATTTGTGGAGTTAATTGAAAGACATTACGTCTTCTTACAAAACCCACTTCGGGATTATAGCCTGCACCAATACTTTGACCAGTAAGGTTGGATTCTAATTTATAGGTGCTGTAGTTTAAAAAGCCACCTAAAGCATAGTTAGAATTTGAATTGTCCTCATCAAAAGACTGGTGGTAAAATAACTTGCCGTTCCACGTATTATCATTAGATGCCAAATTTGCATCAATCCCCAACGTTCTGTTGTAGGTATTGGGAGAAAAAGTAAAATCCCCTCCAACAGAATCAACAAAAGCTTGCTTGTTTATAAATGTAGCACTTAGATAAGACCTGCTCAGTATTCGCTGTTGTAAGGCCGCTATTAAATAATTGGTGGAAGCTAAACCTATGGCTTCATTTTCCTTTAGCTGTGCATTGAGCACTCCTAATCTTAAGTTCTTATTCAATTTCCCATTTAATCGTATTCCGCCATAGATTTCGTTTTGCACATTTTGACCAGTGGATTCATCCCGTGTTACCCCAATCCGTCTTGAAAAGAAGGGACGGGTACCATCAATTCCAAAGCTTGCGAACAAATCAGCATTTTCTAAAAAGAATTGTCTGCGTTCGGGAAAGAAGATTTCAAATCTATCTAGATTGGTTACCTGCTGATCTACTTCTACTTGAGAAAAATCGGGATTAGCGGTCACGTCTAATGTCATTGCCGGCCCCAAACCAAATTTGGCATCAAAACCAAAATCAAAATCGTTTATTGTGGGTGTGTCCGTTTCAAAGTTTTTGGAATTTCTAAAAATGCTATACGGAATTAGAGAAATGTTTGTTTTGGTCTTTTGCAAAGGTTCATCCCAAATTAATTGCTGGGTAAACGCAAGATTGATGATAAACTGATTTCTTGGAATGGGAGTCCAAGTAGATTGCTCACTGTATTCACTATCAAACCTGTAAAAATTGATATACCAATTATTCAAATCCTTTTTATAGCGGAGTGTTTTAAAAGGAATTGCCATTTCCACCGCCCAATGATCATCATATATTTCAGCTTTGGAATACCAAACGTTGTCCCAACTTGTAGAAAATGTATCTGAACTTGCCACACTTCCCCCATTAGCAATAAGCCCTTCTCTTTGAACGCCAAAAGGATTTACACCAAATAGGAATGCGTTGTTTCTATCGGCATAGGTATCCAATACAATGCTTATTACATCATTGGCCTCACCCCTAAAGTCTCTTCTTAAAGAAGGGGTAACGTAACCTCTGGGGCCTAAATTCATCATTTTAGCAAATACATAAAGGTTGTCTTCATCATAGGTCATCCGTATTTCTGTCTGAGCTTTAGCCGGAACAGAGTCGCTTGGGAAGAATTGGGGAAAATTGTCTGCTATTGCAGCTTCCTGCCAATCCAGCTCGTTCATCTGGGCGTCCAACTCAATTTCCCCTTTAGCTTTTTTAATAGCCAATCCGTTTTGTGCTAAGGTGAATTGAAAAGAAGCAAAGACAAAAATTACAATGATGAAAACAGTGCGCATAGGATATTGTTAGGAGGTAAAACTAATTTTGGAATCGACTTTTTTGTTATTGAATCGGAAATAGTGGTTATGGAATTTGAAAATTGGCAATAGCATAAGTCAGTTTTTTTTAGCTTAGTAGAAAAAGTTTTGGATTTAATAGGGGATGGGTATACTGGGCATAAGGAGGAATTGACCATCAATGGCTTTTTGATCTACTTTACAAGAATGCAGACCTTTGAAAAGGTTGTTATTTATAAGGAGGTTGAGGAGGAATGGTTGCAATTTCATTTTCAATTGGCAGGAAGGACCAAAACCATTGTTGCTGATGATGCAAAAGAAATTATCATCAACCCCAACACATTTACTATTATCTATGAGAAGCTGGGAGATTGCGCCATTCACTTTCCTAAGAACTGCAATTATGAAAGTTTCGGTTTTGTTATACAACCTGAGTATTTTTTAAACTCTTTTCTAAAGGATTTTGAAGAGCTGCAATCACTTAGAGCGGTTATTGAGACCAATGATGAATATTTTCTAGATCAGGAATATGCGTTATTGGACTCTAAGACCAGAAAAATAATCAATGATATTAAACACAATCCCTTTTCGGGGAATTTAAAAGAGGTGTTCATAGAGGCCAAGCTCATTGACCTAATTTTCCATTCCATTCCCTTGTTACGAGAGAAAACAAAAAAAACAATACAATTTACTGATGCTTCAAAGCAGAAAATTATTGAGGCGAAGGAATATATTCTTAAAAACCAGCATAAAAGATTATCAATCAAAGAAGTTGCAAATGCAGTTGGGTTGAACCAATACTTTCTTAAAACTAAATTTAAGGATGCCTTTGGAAAAAGTGTTGTGGATTTCTGTATTGAATTAAAACTGGAAAGGGCATACAATGAAATTCAAAACACAGATAACAAAATCACCTTTATTGCTTATGAAGTAGGCTATTCCAGTCTTGGTAATTTTTCGAATGCCTTCTACAAAAGATATAAGATAAGGCCCAGTGTATTAAGAAAAAAGCCCCACAGGAATACATAGGGCTTTACGACGGATAACTTTTATCTAAAGATTAGTTTAATTATTTTATTGCCCGGCCTCTAATTTGTGGTGTAATTGGAACGAAAGGAGAATAGGAATTGTATTCTTCTATGGATAAGGAGCTAAAACCGGCAGACTCCAACAAAGACTTTGTGTCTCTTTTGGTGTTACATCCTTCAAAAAACCAAAACCAAGGTTTGAACGTCACATTTTGAACAAAGGATACAATTGTTTTCTCTTTTGCTTTAACATGCTCAATAAATACAAAAACACCAGCAGGTTTTAGAATACGTTTTATTTGTTCAACACATTTAGCAGGATTGGCCACTGTGCACATAACCAGGGTACAGGCTACAAAATCAATAGAATTGTCCGGTAAATCAATAGATTCCCCAATAACCGTTTTTATCTCAAGAGCTATCCCATATTTTTTTGCACTTTTCTTTAGGTTGGCATGCATATGAATATTGGGTTCTATGGCAATCAACTTTGTTCCTTTTTTAAGGTATCGCATGTTTGCTCCAGCTCCTGGACCAATTTCTACTACAGTTTCTGGATGTCCTTTAAAAAGACTTCTTTTTGACTTTCCAAAAAGGTAGTTCATATACCCAGAAAGTACTTTAAACATCCAGGAATTGATTGGACCGCGGATAGCATTGTTTTTAAATTCGCTACTCATAATATTTACTTAGTTTATTTGTGTTAAAACTGCTTTGATGCTTTACAGTCTATTTTATTCTCTTTTTTTCTTCACTGGCGTTGGTTCCATCATATTTTGATTTCTTTTTGTTGGCTCCAAAACCTTTGGTGTAGGTTAAAGTCATAATCCTTGATTCTGGGAAGTAAGTTTCCAGTGTATTAATGACAGGATTAGATTGATTGGTTCTTATTCTCCAATTATCCGAGGCAAACATGTTGTTAAGAGATAGATTCAGCGTGCCATAATTATTTTTTAGCTGATGCTGAATACCAACGTTTAATGAACCTCTAGCTCCAAAAGTGCTGATTCCAAATAATGAGGGGGATTGGTAGTGTCCACTTAGCCCTAACCTTGTGTTTTTATTTATAGAAAACTGCTGAGAGGAGGTTACTTTGTATGTACCCTTGTTTCTTTTAAATTCAGAGTTCTGGAATCTTGTTTCTAAAGTTTCGTATTGGTAATTAAAATTGGTTTCACTTTGCCACCAGGTAGTAATGTTTAATGGCACTCGCAACGAAAGGCTTAGGAAATTCCTTTTGTCTATGTTTTCGGCTTTAAAAATATATTGTTCTTCGTTTTCTGAAAGCCTAGGTTGAAACTCGATTATAGCATCTGTCTCAAGTATATATTCTAATGATAGATATTTACCAGACCAACCCCATTCCACGCCTATTTTATCAATCAACGCTGGTTGTAAATTGGCATTCCCAGAATAGAGCGCATCTGGTCCCAAAAACAAGACAAAAGGAGCTAAATTATTGAAGCTGGGACGGTTGATGCGTTTACCATAATTTAGTTGTAGACTATGCATATCAGTAATCTGTTGGGTAATACTTATCGTTGGAAATAAATTGCCATACTTTCTGCGAATAATCTCTTCATCTTTGTTACCGATTAGTTCATTGTGAGTATGTTCAAACCGTAGTCCAGTGGACAATTTTGTGTTATCACCAAGTAGAAATTGAAATGAAGAGTAAAGGGCACTTACTCGTTCTTCCATTTGGGTCACGCTTGAAAGTTCATCATCAATAATTACCTGTAGTCCATTATCTGAACTCACTTCTACCGTATTTTTAAATTTTGATGAGCTGTTTTTAGCACCAAACTGGATGTCAATATTTTTGGAAAGGGACCAGTTATAGTCTAAACCAAAAACATTAAAAGTGATAGGGGTCTTTTTTTTGATTTCAACAAAATCTCCCCTACTTTCATAAGAACTCGGATTGTCATCAGTGTAGTGCAAATGGTCATAGTCGAAGGTTAACTTATGATTATTCCCCAAGGATTGTTGTATATGAAAGTTCCCAGAAATATGATTCCAATGATTAATTTCTCTTGTTTCAATGTTTAATGACTCCAACTCGCTGGTACTGTTATTGTTGACTACTTTGTCAAAAGCTATCATATCCCATTTGGAACTATACCCGCTCAAACCTGCTCCAATATTTGTGCTTTTTAGTACATCGTAATCCAACCCTAGCGAATAGTTATGTGAAACCGTTATCGGCTTACGAAGACTACGGGTCTTTACTTTTTTCAGGTTTTCCAAACTGTTGAATTCGCTTTGCAAACCCCATTCTTCAGGAGAATTGTTTCTGTTAAAAGAATAGCTGCCATACCATCCTAGTTGGCCTTGTTGTGAATGGAAATTTGCAGACATACCTGTTTTTTCTTGTTCACCATAACCTCCCATAAAGGACAGACCACCTCCAGAACCATGATTGTTTATAGATTTGGTTCTGATGTTTATCATACCTCCAGAACCATTGGCTTCATATGTAGCAGGTGGATTGTTAAAAACCTCCAAATGTTCAATTTCAGACGCTGGCATACTTTTTAACAAACTCAATAAAGCCTGTCCATCTACTCGGCTGAGTTTCCCGTTCATCATGATGGCTACTTGACCTCTTCCATTTAAAGAAAGTGTATTGCTCTGTTGATTTACTGATGTACCAGCTACATTGGACAAAAGCTCTAGTGCAGATCTTCCGGAACTAGCTATTTGTTGCTCTACATTAATGATTAAACTATTCGCTTTTCTTTCATAAAGCCTTTTTCTACCGACCAATTCTACCTCTTCAAGAGCAATTGACTCAGTCAGTAATTGTAAAACTCCAAAATCAAAACTGTCTCCTTGATAGATAAATTCCTGGATAAAATCTTGATAACCAATAGCAGCAATTTTTAAGAGAAATGAACCGTTGTTTAGGTTATCGATTACAAAACCTCCCAATGAATCTGTAATGGTTCCAGCTACAAATGTTTCGGCTTGTAAAAACATTACATGTACTAAGGGTACCGGGTTGTTCAAACTATCTTTAACTTGACCTTTGATAGTATTGTTTTGAGCAAGCACAAATATTGGGCAACAGTATAGCAATACCATCAATACTTTTTTTCTCATGATTGAAAAGATGGTTTAATAGTGCATACAGCAGCTAAGAGGATAGAAAGTGCCCATGTATTCCAAAGAATAATGGACACTGGACTAACCTAACACTACTTACTTAACTAAACACTAATTACCGAATCTGGGTTTAGTAAGATTCCAGATTGATGGTGAAATTGCAATTGAAAGTAACAATACCCTGTCCTAAGTTTGAAAGGTTTACTTCGCCATCTAAGGCAACAGTACCTTCCATTCCTTCAAACTCAAAAGTTGTGCTTATAACATTATTTTCGGTTGGTGTAAATGAAGTATTGAAATTAAGCTCGTTATATGGAGGTTGTAATTCCTGGAACACTATATTTTCTGCCTGTATAGTTCCACGTCCATCCATATTGATCGAAGTAATTACTCTAGAGGTAATGGTGCCATCACTAGGAGTTTCACTATTTACAACACAATCTTGAAGTGTTCCGATTACATTTCCCGTCTCGGGATCTATAAGATCCATTAAAAAACAGTCAGGTTCTAAAGTTTCTCCAGTTTTGGGATGTACTATAGTTTTAGGTTGGCCCAGAGCTGTTCCGCGACCAATAACCTTTAATTGGATTTGTCTGGGCTCTGGACTATCTCCAGTATAATCGTCACTGTTACAGCTTAAAATAAATAATGTGATTGATGTTAAAAATATGCGTTTGATAACCTTCATGATATTTAAAATTGAATGTTGATGAATTGATATTCTTTTGATGATGGTAATTACTTATTAAAATGGTCTGGATTTGAATATTGCACTTGATAAAAAAAACGCATTACGGTTTCAGGGATATTAAGGTGCTTATTCATATTGGCCGCTATTTGTGACCATTGATCAACATGCGGATTAGGAAAGGGGTAACCGCCTTTTATTATTTTCAAAAATGAGATCATTTTATTTTTTTCCTTTGAAAAATAATCATCTCGGAAAAATGTGGAATTGGCCTTTGCAATAGTGGATGAAAGCGATGACAACGGGGCTTCATCGTTTTGCTCTAGAAGGGTTAACCAATAATCCAATGTCTCATTGGTTGGCAATGTTTTTCCTCTGGTAAATCCGTCTAATGAGGCAAGCTCACCACCCTTATACGGGTTTATCGTGTCCGACACATTGTTTATGACCATTATGGAAACAGCTTTGTTGATAGGGACACAATCATCATTGGACTTTATGGGCAAATTTGCTCCAATTACGGCGAATCCTTTAAAAGCATCAGGAATTGATTTGGCCAATTTATAACACATATTTCCTCCGTTGAAATAACCTGCCGCAAAGACATTTTTGCGATCAATATGGTATCTTCTTTCCATTCTTTGAATAATGGATTTAATAAAAGCCACATCATTGATGTCTTTGTTTTTTGTTTCGAAAGAGGCCTCCCGTTTACAATCATTCCAGTAATTTTTATAGCCTTGCGGATAGACAACAATACTAGCTCCTGTCTTATCAGCTAATTTGTTAAACTCAAATCCTGTTGTTGTTTGAATCGACTTTGTGGTCATTCCATCACCATGTAAAACAAGCACGAGTCTAGAGTTGTTAACTGGATATTGAGGAACGTGATATTCAAATGTTCTCCAATGCGCATCAATCATAATGGAATCCAGAACTGTTCTTTTTTCATGGCCACTTTGAGCGTTTGTACTTCCCATGCAGAGGGCCAAAAAGATGATTAAGTAATTAGTATTCTTAAAAATTGTCATGATGCAAAAATTTATTAAGTGATGAATTTGTTATGATTAATTAGTACACGTTTTAAGTGTTTTTTAGGCAATAGGTGTTAAGCCCTTATTGTTTATAAAGGATTTGGTACTATGTTTTTACCAATAAGAAGCTGCTTTTAAATCAGTTGGTCAAAATCTTGATATCATTGATTAAACGGAGTATTTCTTTATCATCGATACCATTATAAATGCCTCTGATTTGTTTTTGTTTATCCACCAGTATGAAATTTGATGTGTGGATAAAATCTTGTAACCCTCCATCACCTTCATCAGTAGCAGCAAAATAACTTTTGCGCGCTAGCTCATATATATGTTGCTTATCACCAGTGGTAACATTCCATTTGGAATCTATCACACCCTTGTTATTTGCATATTCACGTAGTATTGGAATATTATCAACGTTGGGTGTCACAGATAAAGACAGAAGCATTACGTTATCGTCATTTAAAAATTCCTCTTGAATTTTAGCCATATTATCGGTCATGATCGGACAGATGCTTGGGCAGCTAGTAAAAAAGAAATCCGCCACATAAACTTTGTCTTTATAAACATCTTGGGTAATCGTTTTGCCGTTTTGATTTATTAATTCAAAATCCGCTACTGTATGATTTTTACTTATGCCCTGTAGGCTTTTATCAACTAATTCTGGATGCACATCGGTAGGGTTATATACCATTAGCTTTTCCTCAAGTGGTTGAAATATTATAAACAGAGCCGTTAAGACTATGGCAAAAAAAAGTAGGGGCAACATGAATTGTTTGATTATCTTAAATTTCATTTTGACCATTGCTATAAAACTGAACTTGTTATTTTTATATCGGCATGCTCCCAAGCGTTATCAAATTCTTTTTTTATTTTCTTGGCCTCAACAACTTTTCCTTGGGCCATATAGGCGTTATATAGCCCTATTAGCGACCAACCGTTTTGTCTTAATACTGCTAAATCTTCTTTGTATATTTTTTCAGCTTCACCATATCTTTTAGCTTGCATTAAAACAGCGCCTAAATTTTGACGAGTGGGAATATGCCATGCTGCGGGTTCAGTATAGGTTAAACCATCTTCAAAGACCACAGCACTGCTAAGGTGTTCAATAGCTTTTGACAGATCGCCCTCCATCGCGGCTAATTCACCGGCTACCACTTCATATGCAATATTGGCCGAATGGATGGAAGCGTTATTTGGAGTAGCCACCAATGTTTCCAATTCCGAATCATTTTTGAGTTGGGCAAGGGCCTCCAATTCTTCTTTGGCTTCTTTTGAATTCCCTTTCCTGATAAAAGCCAAACCTCTTGCATAATGTCTGATAAGGTTAAGATGCTTTATATTGGAACTTGGAGCAGGAATCGACAAAATTTCGTTCCATTTACCAAACCTTGTATAGGCCAATAGGGGAGTCGAAGCAAAATCTTGTAGAAAAGGCATTTCAACAAGTTCTCCTACGGGTACCTTTTCAGCTGTTTTTTTAGCGGCATCAAGGGCAATCTCACTAGCACCTAACAAACTTGCCGAAGACCATAAAAAATGGATATTATGTGGGTAATAAGCTAAAGGGTACAACCCTTGGGCAAAACATTGGGAGATATAATCCTCATCTGCCAATATAGCCGCTTGATTGACCTTTACTGCATCTAAATAACGACCGACCCGAATGTAAATATGTGATGGCATGTGCACAATATGACCAGCTCCTGGCATTAATGAGGCCAGTTTATCAGCACTGGGAACCCCTAAATCTGGATAAGGAAGTTCTACCATATGAATATAATAGTGATGCCCTCCCGGGTTTTCCGGTTTAAGTTTCATTGCCTTTTCAAGAGCGGATTTGGCTTCTGCAATATTTGGGGAAGGGTTTCCATCTTTGTCCCAGTAATTCCATGGTACTGTATTCATTACCGATGCCGCATATAAAATTTGAATATTGGCGTCTTCAGGGAATTTTTTAACCACTTTGGCCATTGCCTCCATATAGGCCATATTCAGTTCGGCCACATCTTTGGTTAAATCTTCACTGTATCTTGCAGACAATGCTTTTATTAAAGCTTTTTCCTTTGGAGTAGCATTTGGTGCCAAATGCTTGGCCTTCGTCATAGCTTCATTTATCTTGTTCTTGCGTTCATCATCGGGTAGGGGGTCGTTGATGTTTGGCCCCAATGCGAAAGCTTGTCCCCAATAGGTCATTGCGGCATTGGGGTCTAAACGTGCAGCTTCCATAAACGAACGGTGTCCTTCGGCATGGTTAAAGGCGTAGGATAGTTTTAGACCTTGCTCAAAAAATGCCTGTGCCCTTTCCTTTTCCGTACTTATAGAAAAATGAAGGTTCCCTAAATTTTCAAATAATGGAGAAATTTGTTTTGTGGTATCTAACGCTGTCAACAAAAATTTAGCTGGAGTACACTTGACAAAATTATATGCTAGTTTTGATGGAACATCAGAGTTATTCCTGATTATTTTGGTTGCCGAAAAGTACATTATAGGAACAAGTACTGTTGCTGTGACTATAAGGCTTATTTTTCTCATAACTTTATTTTTTTATTTGATAATATGAATTTTCTATGGGGAACAATTATTTAAACATGATATTGCCGATTAATGATAAAGGAGTCCATAGAGTCCCAGTTGTATTACATAATTGAGAAATGAAACTTTCCATAATCTTTAGTTCAAAACTTTAGACCGCAAAACTATACGGGGAGAAAAGCCTAGGCAAAAAAATGGCCTTGACCTATGTTAGGAATTCATTTTTGTACGTTGAAATATCTCGTGCAAATAAATACCCCTGTTTTGACAGAAACTCTGGGCTATACTATTTTTTTTCATTATTTTTCTTTGTTGTCACATCCTTAAAACTCAACATTTCCAATATTCTATTGGATGCTCCATGATAGAAACCTGTTTCATGTTCATAGCTTTTTGGGTTTTTAAAGGTGCCGAACATCATATCTATTATGGGCAAATCGGTATAATTGTACCTATGTATTCCCTTTGCGTGGTGAACGGTATGGCTCTCCGGACGTTGGATGATGTATCCGAGCCATCTAGGGGTATTAATATTGGCATGCTGAAAAATGCCTAAAAAAGTAAGGGATAATACAATAATGGTGATAGCCTGAGGAGTCAATCCCATGATGAGGGCAAAACTAACCGACCCAACCAAAGACAGTCCTATCATATCATTTACACTAAAAACAAAGGCACTGGGAACATCTATCCTTTCCGAACTGTGGTGCATTTGATGAGATGTCCTAAATAGAAAATTGGATTTGTGCATGCTTATATGCCAGCCATATTGCACAAGTTCGAATAAAAATACGCCTAGAATGATCTGTACCCATAAACTCAAAGAGCTTAGGCCCATTAATTGGTAGGAAGCAAAAAAGTCATCCCATATAAGAGGAATGTAGGTAGTCAGAAGCACATAAGCAATAAAAAAGGTTATGCCTTTAAGTTTCCAGAATTTCATTTTAGGTAATCTTCGGGCCGGAAAAAGAGATTCCCAAAGCATTAACCCGCCAAACATGACGTACACTATAAGAGAGATTGGATCAAATAAGATGTCTATGGGAGTTGGTAATTGAGAAATAAAATTTTGCATAATTGATAATTCTTGTTAATATTTTATAACAGACTAGTTGGTGCAAATATAAAATTATTTCAATACATACCAACTAGTCTGTTTAATTTTTTTACCTTTAACAAATGGGAAGAGATGGAAAACCTACATATGATAAAATATTGGCCGAATCCAAAGCCTTGCTATTCGAAAATGGATTTTCAGGGACCAGTATAGATCAAATATTACAGAGAACCGGAATTACCAAAGGGGCATTCTTTTATCACTTTAAAACAAAGAGTGCATTGGCAAAGGCTTTGATAGAAGAGTATGCCAAGGAGGATATCTTGCACATGAACGAGGCTTTAAAAAAGACAAAATACTTAGAGGGAGATGCTTTGGAACGCCTTTTACAATTCATCCAGGAGTTTGTTGATATGATGTCCGGTTTATCGGAGCCTTATAGTTGTTTGTATGCTACTTATACCTATGAACCCAGTCAGTTCGATGAGGAAACGTTACGGCACATATCGGAAACTATATTAACATGGAGAAATACCATGGAACAATTGATTAGAGATGTTCTACAAGACTATGATACCAAAATTGAAATTGACATCCAATCGCTGGCCGATCATACTGTTGTTATCTTTGAAGGTGCTTTTGTAGTATCAAAAGCCTTGAAGGGCAGAGACCTAACCGCAGACCACTTAAAACACTTGAAAAATTATTTTCAGCTACTTTTTATAAGAAAAACCACGAAAGATTAAAGGTGGGTATTAAGAATTCATTTTGTTCCTGATTCTACTAAGGCTTTCGGGGTGTATCCCGAGATATTTGGCAATTTTATTTACAGGAATATTGGAAATATACCTAGAGCGTGTTCGAAACATTTCTGCGTATCTTTCTTCCGCTGTTTTGGTTAATAGATCTTTTTCCCTATTGGATTTTCTAATATAGCCATGCTCAGTTGCAATTCTTCCAAACTTGTTTGCTTCCAAAGAAAATTCATAAGCGGACATTAAATCCTTACGTTCGATAATTTCCATTTCTGAGTCCATAAGGGTCGTTATTTGCACATCTGTCGGAAGTTGATCTAAAAAGGAGGTGTAGCCACAGAAAAAATCGTTTTCAAAAAAAAAGTCGATTATCTTTTCAGTCATATAACTTTTAATCGTCATCTCAACAATACCTTTGTTCATAAAGTAAAGAGAATCTTCTACCTGCCCGTATGTTGTGATACTGGTTCCCTTTAAAACAGTAACCTTTTTCATGGGAAAGGGTAAATCACTATAAGTGAATGAAGCCTTTAATATCTTATTATAAAAATCGATAAATAGCATTTGGTGAGGTCGTTAAAACGAAGTTGTTAAATTACTGCTTTTATTTGTTTTGACCTTTGAACCGCCAAAACAAAAAATCAAATACCTTCTAGCTGTTGTTCCAATGTTTATTGAACAAAGGGACTGGCAATATTGTCCATTTAGATTTATCTTTAACCAATACAAACGACCACCATGAAATCATTTTTACGACACCTTTTGATTCTGCTAATACCAATAACAATTTTTGGACAGCGTTATGATCAAGAAAAGCTTGAAGAGTTAGCCGAAAAATATACCAAACAATCATTTACAGAACTTATAGATATTTTAAGTATCCCAAATGATGCTATTTTTCCAGAGAGTCTTGAAGCAAATATACAATGGTGTGAAAAAGCTTTTGGAAATAGAAATTTTAAAACCACACGAATACCTACTGCTGTTGCTCCTTTGTTGCTGGCCGAAAGAAAAGGAAAGAAAGGCAAGAAAACCGTGTTAGTTTACCTTCAGATAGACGGACAACCGGTAGATACCACAAGATGGTTTCAGAAAAGCCCTTACATTCCTGTTTTCAAGGAAAAGGAAGCCTCGGGCAACTGGAAGACTTTAGAGAATTATGACCTTAATAATTATCAGGATGACTGGCGGATCTTCGCAAGATCAGCTTCTGATGCCAAAGGCCCTGTTGCTATGTTCTTAGCTGCGTTGGATGCAATTTCAGAAAAAAACTTCGAGCCAAATTATAATATAAAGGTTATTATGGATTTTGAAGAGGAGTTGGGCTCGCCTCGTCTTCCCCAAGCCGTCATAGACAATAGGGAGCTTCTAAAATCGGATATGATGGTCATTTTTGATGGCCCATTACATATAACCAATAAGCCAACCTTGGTTTTTGGAGCCCGGGGAATAGCCACCATTACATTGACTACCTATGGGCCAATTGTTCCTCAGCATAGTGGTCATTATGGGAATTACGCTCCTAATCCTGCATTTGGACTCTCCAAACTATTAGCCTCTATGAAAGATGATGAGGGACGAGTAAGTATACCAGGATATTATGATGGCATAACATTGGATGAAAACATTAAAAAAATCTTACGTGGTGTTCCAGATGATGAAAATTTTATTAGAAATAAACTGCAAATTGCCGATATAGATAAGGTAGGAAGTAATTATCAAGAAGCGATTCAATATCCTTCATTAAACATTAGAGGCATGCAATCTGGTTGGATCAATGAAAAAGCGAGAACTATTGTACCTAGTTGGGCTAGAGCAGAGATAGATGTTAGATTGGTATTGGAATCTGACCCACATCGCCTTATAAAATTGATTAGCTCACATGTTGAAAAACAAGGGTATTTGGTCTTAGATAGGGAACCGACTAAAGAGGAACGATTATCAAACAAAAGAATTGCAACCTTCACACATGAACTATCTTATCAATCTTTCCGAACAGAAATGAATTCTGATGTAGGCATTTGGTTAGAAAATGCGTTGGAAAAAGCTTTTGAGGATGATATCATTAAAATAAGAATGGGCGGTGGCTCTATTCCCATTTCACCATTTGTAAATACCTTAGGTATTCCGGCTGTAATAGTGCCTACCGTCAACATGGACAATAACCAACATAGCCCTAATGAAAATCTTAGATTAGGGAATTATAGAGATGGCATAAAAACGATGATAGCCATATTAACCGAAAAACTATGATCCCAATTGGATTTTTTGGATATCGATAGCGTTATAATTTAATATGATTTCTTCCAAAAGTATGGGCTATTGGCGAATAATAGAGCCTATTTTATTAGGTTCCATTGCCAATATTGTCATCAATTTTATTTTTAATCCAGCTCGTCCAGATTTTATTCTAGAAGAATTTTTAATTGCCATTGTTTTTGCCGCCATGCTTACCGAAATTAATAGAATTATTGATTTCAGATTAGAGCGAAAACTTAGCTGGACAAAAAACTTAGGGAAGCGTTTTCTGTATCAATTGGTGTATTTAACCCTGTCATTGCTTGTTGTCATTAATATTATCGGCAATATATATACCTGGGTGATAGGGGATGGGTTTTATTCATTAAAGGAATTACTCATTATTAACCTATGCGTTTTTGTTGTTGCCCTACTATTTACTTTTTTTAAATGGTCGGCTCATTTTTATAAAAATTGGATGAATGCTGAACACAGTTTAACCGATTCCACCAAAAAATTAAATGAGTTAAAATCTGAGGTTGAAAAGAGTTCAAACCAAATAGAACTACAAAAAGCCAACAGTATTTTACAAATAAGTGCGAAAGACATCAACTTTGTAAAAAGTGATTTAGGAGTTGTGTGGGTATATTATGATGGTACCAAAGCAGTTTTTAATGGGTCCCTTCTCAGTTTAATGGAATTGCTTCCAAGACATTTATTTTTTCTAGCTACTAGAAACACAATCATCCGACAAGAAACGATTTTGTCCATCTCACCATCTACCTATGGAAAAATTGATTTAAAATTGAAGGATATAGACAATGATAATACTTCAATTACCATAAGTAGGCTTAAAGCGGCATCCTTTCGCAGGTGGCGCAATAGCAGTTCAAATTAATTCTAATAGCACTTCAAGTATTTAGAGGTCATTTTCCTTTTTGACAAAACATTGCGATAATTTCTTTGTGTTATCAAAAAAACGAAAAGACATGAAATTATTTAGACTAATATTGAGTGCATGCGCATTAATTATGGTTGCAACAATTTCGCCTGCAGTTGCTCAAACTCAAAAAGGAAAGCTAGGCAAGATTCAAAAGTATATAGATGATGCCACCGGTAACAATCTGGTTGGAGTTTCTGTGTACATTAAAAGCCCAAAACTTGGAAAATGGATTGGTACTTCAGGGTATTCCGATTTAGAGAATAAGGAAAGGCTAAAGGAGAATGACATATTTGGATTGGCCAGTATTGGTAAAATGTATGTTGCTGTGTCTACATTAAAGCTTGTAGAAGAGGATAAAATAGGTATGGATGACAAAATACAAAACTACTTGCCCCAAGAGATTATAGATGGATTTGCCACTGCCAAAAATGTTACTGTTAGGCATTTGTTAGGCCATACTTCGGGATTATACAATTATAACAGAAATCCAGAACTCAATGAACTGTATTTATCTGGAAACCTAAAGCTAGATACCTTATCCCATATGGATGCATTGCGTAAATATGCTTACGGGATTACTGGGCATACCAAACCCTTGGGAGAATATAAGTATAGTAGCACAAATTATTTGCTTTTATCCATGATTATGGATACGGTTGTTAAAAAAGGGCATGAAAAATTTATTAGAGAAGATATCATTGAAAAATACAATCTAAAAGATACATATTATAAGCAAACACCACCTAAAAGATTGGTTGAGCATTATGGCGATATTGATTTAAATGGCATTACAGAAAACTTATCGGCACAAACTATAGAGACCACAAATTGGTATAGCGGGGACGACGGTGTTTATGCTTCAATTGAAGAAGCAGCTAATTTTCTGGAAAGATTGATGAAAGGAGAAATTCTAGGGGATGAAATCTTAAAAGAAATGATGACATGGAATGATGAGAAAAAACCTGATTATGGGTTGGGATTAATGGCAGATAAAGCTTTCCCATATAAGTTTTTAATGGGGCATTCTGGAAGGGGTATTGGCATAACAACAGATCTGTACTATTTTCCACACCAGGATATGACCGTTGCCATATTTTGTAACTCAGGATTACGCTCGGCTTCAAAAGAATATGCAAAAACATATTACAAAATGCGTAATAGAATAATAAAAAAGCTATTCCTATTTTAGGGATAGTTTTTTCTATGGCAAAATTTTTAAGGTCCTGAATTTGAAGAGCGTTCTCAAGATAAAAAGATTATTCATGTTGATTTATATACTCTCTAGGGGTAAGTAAACATATCTTTTAGCAGGAATAGGATGACATAAGGGTAATTTATACATGCCATCGGGAAAAAGTGGTATTCCATCTCAATAGGCTTAGCCTCAATTTTGTATCTGTAATTAAAATCTAAAAAACATCATTATGGAAACAGCAACAACAGTATTGGAACAAGAATTATTGAAAAAGGCTAATGAAGTTACCGCACTTTTAGCAGAAGGTAAATTTATAGAGGCAATGGAAGAGTATTTAGATGACAATGTTCAGTTATTTGAAGGGAACAACCCGGCAAAAATAGGAAAGGATTTTTGCTTAGCAGAGGAAAAGAAATTGTTGGATACTGTGGTAGCGTTTCATGGATATAAAGTTATAAGTGGGCCAGCGGTAAAAAATGATGTTACTTTTTATGAGGCCGTAATGGAGTTTAGAACCAATGATGGAACGGAGCATAAATTTGAACAAGTGGTGCGCACCAAATGGGAAAATGGAAAAATAATTAACGAGCGCTATTATCATGCTTAATAACCTATAGGTAATTCTAGTCTAGAAAACATTAAAGGGAAGCTTTTGCTTCCCTTTTTACATTGTATTTATTTGTTTTTCAATTTATTGAGTTAAAAGAAATTTCCTTGCATGCTCAAGATGTAGACCAGGATGAATATCTTTTTATGAAACTAAAAATAGCTCATTAGGTTTTGAAGGTTTTCCCTCAAAACACTATAGGCTTTTATTTCTTTTTTTCCAGATTAAACCATGTGCAAATCCAGCCAAATAAATAATTATTGCACATAATATGAATGACAAATATTGTAGTTGTAATACGGTAATTAATGTAATCATTTTCTTAATATTTTATTAAACATATATCAATTTTTTACGTACAATTATTTTTAATTGATGTATGTATGTTTTCAGTTGAGGGATTTCCAGATAGACTAAGTTTCTGCGTCTTGGACACCTCAAAGCTTTGCATATAAAATTTGTGTTAAACCCATACTTAAGTAAAGAATACTGGGAGGATAGTATTGAAACATTAATCAGTCATATTGACTTTTGGAAAGTGATAATACGATATCTTTATAACAACATTTTTATAAATAGACTATCATCATGATTTTGAAATCCAACCAAATTAAATGGCGTATGCTTTTACTAATTACACTTAGTCTTAGCATGTGTTTCATCACTGTTGCACAAACCAAATCTACTAATAGCCAAATAGATCAAAAGCTGTATCAAACCTTGACATATCGCAATATTGGTCCCTTTAGAGGAGGAAGGTCAACAACAGTTGCTGGTCTGCCAGATGATATTTTCACCTACTATATGGGGGCTACGGGTGGCGGTGTATGGAAAACTACTGATGGTGGAAATACATGGAACAATATTTCAGATGGATTTTTCAATACCACAGGTATTGGTGATATCACTATAGCACCTTCAGACCCCAATATCATATATGTGGGTACAGGAGAATCGCCGGTCCGTGGAGTTAAAACTTCTCACGGAGATGGACTTTATAAATCTATTGATGCCGGTAAAACCTGGAAACATATGGGTCTAGCTGCTACTCGCCATATTAGTGATGTTTATGTACATCCTACAAATCCAGATAAAGTATATGTAGCTGCTCAAGGAAATCCTTGGGGGCCAAATGAAGAACGGGGAGTATATCTTTCTGAAGATGGAGGTGTTAGTTGGGAGAAAATTTTATATGTGAACCAAGATTCAGGGATTGTGGATATGACCGTGGACGCTAACAATCCTAATTTTATGATGGTCGCTTCTTGGGATTTTCATCGTAAACCTTGGGTGGTGCAAAGTGGCGGACCAGGCAGTCGCATTTATAAAACTACAGATGCCGGTAAAACTTGGAAAGAGATTACAAAAGGCTTACCGGAACTTAAAGGAAAGATGGGCGTTTCTATTTCTCCAGCCAATCCTAACATTGTTTATATAGCCATAGATGCCTTGGGAGAAAAGGCTGGGGTATACCGCTCAGATGATGCAGGAGAGAGCTTTAAGCAAACTACAAACGACGCTACTACCTATGCAAGGTCTTGGTACTATATGCATATTATAGCCGACCCCAATGATGAAGACGAAGTTTGGGTCATGAATAGCTTCGCGATGAAATCCATTGATGGTGGTAAAACTTTTACAGGGATTATGGGAAGTCATGTAGATCACCATGATCTATGGATCAATCCCAACAATAGCAATATTATGATCAATGCCAACGATGGTGGAGGATCTGTGACCTATAATGGAGGAAAAACTTGGTCTACATTGATGAACCAACCCACCGGACAGTTTTATAGGGCAATTACTGATAATCAATATCCTTACAGAGTCTATTCCGGACAACAGGATAACAGCACCATAGCCATTGATAGTAGAGTGGTTGATGATGGGATTGGAGAAATGCATTGGGATGTCATGCGCGCAGGAGAATCTTCTACGGTAGCTCTAGATCCAGATAACCCTAGATATGTGTATTCCACTTATTTTGCAAGCAATTTTGTTGAATGGGACCGAGACATCGATAATACCCGTATGGTGCGGCCTTATCCAGAACGGGTCACAGGTGAGCAACCTAAAAATTTAAAATATCGTGCTAATTGGAACGGTCCGGTAATTGTTTCTCCCCATAACCCAAATGTAATTTATTATGGGTCCCAATACATGATGAAGTCTTCAGATAGAGGGGTTACCTGGGATGTTATCAGTGAAGACCTTACGCGTAACGATAAGGAACATCAAGGCAAGGGAGGTAAACCTATCAGCAATGAACAGATTACCGCTGAGAGTTACAATAACCTTTTCAATATTGAGGAATCCCCAGTAAAAGAAGGCGTTATTTGGGCAGGGTCTGATGATGGCTTGGTGCATGTGACCCAAGATGGAGGAAACAGTTGGACCAATGTTACCCCGAAGGGATTAAAAGAAAGTATCATCAATGTTGTGGAGCCTTCACCCCATGATGCAGCAACCGCTTACATTGCTGTAGCGGGTTATAAGCTGAATGATTTCACCCCTCATATTTACAAAACAAACAACTACGGTAATTCTTGGGAGAAAATTGTAAACGGTTTACCTGGTGATACATTTGCCAGAAGTGTAAGAGAAGATCCTGACAGGAAAGGATTGCTTTATGCCGGTACAGAAACAGGTGTGTTTGTTTCTTTTAATGATGGAAAACTATGGTTGTCTTTGCAGAACAATTTACCTGAAGTTCCCATTACGGATTTACGTGTAAAACGTCAAGATTTGGTAGTTGCTACTCAAGGAAGAGCCCTTTGGATTTTGGATGACCTCACTCCATTGCATCAGATAACGGATGAAGTTGCTAAAAAGGACTATTTCCTTTACAAACCTCGTGATGTTCATGCGGAACTTTCTGTTGCCTATAGTATTGATGGTGGATATGGAGAAAATCCACCTCAAGGAGCCCAGATTCATTATACCTTAAATAAAGAGGTTTCAGAAAATACTCCAATGTCCATAGAGATTATGGATAGTAATGGACAGGTAATCCATTCAGAGTTTACAGATAACCCAAGAGTTGGGTGTGACACACTGGTAAAACCTCAGTTAAAAAGAAAGTTGGGCGCACATAGATACCAATGGAACATGAAAATTGGCCGATTTGATTGTCTGAAAGAATTGTATACTACTAACCGCGATTTAACGGCGTACAATGCTGCACCGGGAAATTATAAAGTCCGATTGAAAATAGGGGAGTTTAGCCAAACTCAAGATTTTGAAATTAAAATTGACCCTCGCATAGCGAATAGTATAGATAATGTCGCTGCTGCCTATGTTGAAAGGGATGGAATATCCAAATCCATATATAAAGGTGCTACCGAAATGGCAAAAGGGGTTCGTGACCTCCAAAAAATTAAGCAACAATTGGATTTTATACTGGAGGTTTCTAAAGACCAAAATATAAAAGAACAAGGAATGGCGCTTAACCAGACTGCAGATGATTGGATATCCAGAATTCTACAAAAGGAAATGCGTACTTACCAAAGCAATTATATGTTTGAAGCCCGCCTTTTAATAAAGTTTAAGGATTTCTTGAATAGAATTGGAAAAGGAAACTTACCCATGACACCTGGAGTGAGAGAGGTTAGCAAAGATTATTTACAACAATGGAGTACATTAAGTAATCAATTGCAGGATATTGAAAATCAGAAAGTTAAAAATTACAACGCATTGCTAAAGCAAGCTGGCTTGCCAGAGTTGTATTGGCCAAAGTAAAAATGGAAAAGTACCCATCTAAAGTAAGCTATGGACTTTTACTTTTTGTAATGGTCATATTGGTTGGAAGTAGTATTCCAATGCTGTCACCACCGATATGGCTTGGAATTGGGATTAACACATTCGTGATGGTTTTTGTACTCATGATTTTTTTTAATCTTAATTATATTGTTGATGGAAGTTTGTTAAGCGTTAAACTTGGTTTTTTGGTAATAAAGAAAATCGATATACATTCCATAAAGATGCTAGCAGAAACAAATAGTCTTATAAGTGCCCCGGCTGTATCATTGGATAGGTTGGAAATCATCTACAATGATCATGATAGTGTCATCATATCACCAAAAGATAAATCTGGATTTATTGATCACATTACTAAAGTAAATCCGGAAGTAGTAATACAATACAAACCAACATGAAAACAATCACCACTCTCATTTTATTGACCATGACATTGAGTCTTGGCGCCCAGAACATCTATATTAAAAATATTAATGTCTTTGACGGCATCAGCAACAAGATTACAGCAGAATCAGCAATCAAAATAAAAGGAAAAACAATAGAGTGGGTGGGTGAGCAGTTAGCCCAGGACCCTACTGGGTACGAGGTAATAGATGGCCTGGGCTATTACCTTATGCCGGGAATGATAGATGCGCATACGCACATCAGTAATTTCAAGGCTGCCGAAAGAGCGCTCAAATCTGGCGTTACTACAGTACGATCTGCAAGCACAAAGTTCTATCAAGATGTGACGCTGAGTAACCTTTCAAAACAAGGAATTATACCCGGTCCAGATTTTGTTAGTGCTGGTATTTATGTTACCCCAAATTTAGGGGAGACTATACTGGCCGATGTTAGATTGAGCAATCTTAGCAAAGGTGTTCGTTCTGAAGAGGCTTTGCGTCAATTGGTAAGAATCAATGCTGAACGTGGAGTAGATGTTATTAAAACCAGAGGGACTGAGCGGGCCGGCCTTCCAGAAACTGATCCTAGGCAACAAACATACACCAAAGAACAATTAAGCATTGTGGTAGATGAAGCAGCAAAGCATAACTTAAAGGTGATGGTGCATGCCCACGGTGACGAAGGAGGTCGGGCAGCGGCTGAAGCTGGGGCAGTCAGCATTGAACATGGTACTTTTCTAAGTAGGGAGACCCTTGAACTTATGAAGAAGAAAGGCACTTATTTAGTTCCTACTTTTATTACCATTGAAGATTTAAAAGTTCCCGGGGGGGAATACAGCAATCCAACACTTGAGTTACGCGGAAGATTTATGTTGGTAGAGGCCGAACGCACAATCAAGGATGCTTTGGACATCGGTGTTAAAATGGCAACAGGTGCAGATAATGATTATAGTGCAGAGAGTACCACAAGAGTTTCTTTGGAAGCAGAACACTTTGTTAGGTTGGGAATGACAAATTTTCAAGCATTGCAAGCGGCCACAAAGAATGGAGCAGAGCTTCTAGGGCTTACCAACCAGATTGGAACATTGGAACCTGGTAAGGAAGCTGATATGATTCTCCTTCCCAACAACCCATTACAGGACATAGTAGCCCTTCAAGATGTTTTATTGGTGATAAGCAACGGACAAGTGGCACTCAAACGCATTCCTTTTGCACTTGATGAATAATTATAGTTATGGACAATGTAGCTTTCTTAGAATTATTTGAACCGAACTCTCAGGCGTTGAGGATGGGATTGGTTTTAAGAGAATTGGTGTTCTCATCATTTTCTGATGTAAATGAATCTATTGTAGGTGGTGCCAAGGTAAAATTAGCATTGTACAGTAGGGGAGAAAAAAACAATGTGCTTTGCGGTATACAGCAAGGTTCTGCGGATTCCTGTATGTTATATGTCCATCACGTAGATACCATTTCGCATAAAAGGTTGAAATTCAGTGGAAGTGGCAAACACGCAAAACGTATCAAGTTTTCAGATGAAAATGAAATTTTTGAGGAGGATATTACCTGGCTTTTTAAGCTCGTAAAAGACAAAGCTCCTTTTTGACCAATTAAAAGATTTCTAAAAAACATACTGCTGGTTCTAGGTCATTCGGCATGTAGTATTTTGTACCTTTATAAAGTATCGCCTTTTATAATCAGTATGAGACAATCATTGATTCTTCTTTTTGCATCTTTATTTTCAATATGTGCAATTAGCCAAAATGGTGTTGAGGTACCAGATTCGAACGCAAATATTCTTCCAAGATTTACCATTGATGGAATAGGCTACCCAGTTGGCGTTAATGGGGAAGTGTACAAAAACCTTAGAATTGAATATAGAGTTTCGGAAAGATTACAGATTCAATTACAACATTTCTACGATAAATTTGGAACACATGAACAAACAGGCTCTAAATTGCTTCTAAAATGGTACGTTAAAAAGAAACTTTTTTTGTTTGCAGGGCCAGAGTCCCTATTTGACATCAACCAAGTTACAGGTGAACATGAACTTATGCAGACTAATTTAAATATTGGAATAGGGTATGAGGTCAACCCTAGTTTATTGTTGGAACTTGGTTATCACTCCCGAACCAATTCAAATAAGGCAACAATAGGGAATTTTGGAAGACCCGTAAATCCAAATTCCTTCTCTCTACGCGCAAGTTTTTAGAATAAAGGCATTGCTTCTCCTTACTTTTGTTTTTTCCCAATTCTCAATATTGTTGTTGAAATACAAAAACATCATTGAAAACACTTAAAAAATACCTGAAAAGAATGCTGGTAATTATACTTTCCCTAGTGGGGATTTTGGCAATCGCGTATCTGCTTTTTGTGAATTATTATCCAAGTTTTGGTGGGAACGTATCCACAGAACAAAAAAAAGAGTATGCAAAATCACCAAATTATAAAGACGGAAAATTTGTAAACAAAAAGGACGTCCCCAAAAATTTAAGCTTTGGCGAAACGGTAAAACTTGCCTATAAGTTTTTCACTACAAAAGTTCCCAACGGTAATCCAGAACAGAGTTTAAAAGTTGAAAAATTAGATTCAACCAATGTGGCCAATTTTAAAAATGATACACGGCTTATTTGGTATGGACACTCGGCTTTTTTATTGCAGATTGATGATAAAAATATTTTGATAGATCCAATGTTTGGAGCTGTCGCAGCACCACATCCATGGTTAGGGGGAAATCGTTTTAATAAAGAAATGCCGCTAGAAATTGAGAAGTTGCCCAATATAGATGCAGTGCTTATTTCACACGATCATTATGATCATTTGGATTATGAATCTATTACCAAGCTAAAAGACAAGGTGGACATGTTTTATACCCCTCTTGGTGTTGGTGTGCACTTGGAGGAATGGGGCATTGAAAAGGAACGCATAATTGAACTGGATTGGTGGCAAGAAGTACATTATAAAGACCTGTTATTTGCTTGTACTCCAGCACAACATTTTTCAGGGCGCAAATTTGGAAGTGAACAGAGTACCTTATGGAGTTCCTGGGTTATTACGTCTGCAAAGGATAAACTCTTTTTTAGTGGGGACAGTGGTTATGGAAATCATTTTAAGGTTATTGGCGAAAAATATGGGCCTTTTGATTTTGCCATGATGGAATGCGGGCAATACAACGCCATGTGGCCAGATATACATATGTTTCCCGAGGAAACTGTTCAAGCAGGTATTGATGTCAAAGCCAAAGTGGTAATGCCCATTCACTGGGGTGGGTTTAAATTGGCATTGCACAGTTGGACAGATCCAATAGAACGCGTTGTTAAAAAAGGTATGGAGTTAAAGGCTCCCATTGCGACCCCAAAAATAGGGGAGGTGATCAACCCAAAAGATTCTTTACAGATTTACGATGTCTGGTGGAAATGAACACTTGCTATAGGCTCCTATATTTGGTTAGAAAGAGCATGAATTCGTATTTCTTCATGTTTCCCTTTTAACAGAACTGTACCCAAAGACCTTGATGAAAAAACCCTATCTATTTTCAAATCTTTTAACAACACTTCAGAAATTAATAAATGAACATTGTGTTTGTTGCATTCCCCTTGAATCCGTGCTGAAGTATTGATAACATCTCCATGATAGGCCAATTCTTTCTTTACAATGCCAACTTCTGCAACCATTAAGACCCCACCATGCAGCCCAGCTTTAAATTCTGGAACTACGCCATACTTTTTAGAATAGTATTTTGCTTTTGCCATTTTTTGTTGTTGAAATGCAAAGAACAAACCCACACAATTATTGTTTGCTAATCCCTTTTTGTAGGGCCAGCTCAATACGGCTTCATCTCCAACATATTGATAAATTTCAGCATCATACTTTGGAACAACTTTATTAAGATCAAAGAAACAATCTTGAATCAGTTGACTGTATTTAAAATGCCCTAACTGTTCAGCTATTGTAGTGGAATCTTTTAAGTCCAGAAACATGAAAATTCGTTTTTCCTCTTTTGGGTTCTTATACTTCCCCAACAACATTTTTAGAAAAACACCTTTCCCAAATTTTTCAATGGCAATTTTGATAAATGCAAAAACCAAGGATAGCAAAACAACATAAAGTAGAATTGCCCAAAATGTTTTATTGGTACGCCACCAACCTATTTGATTATCTATGTTTATCTGACCTAGCGCAGAAAAAATTTCTAAAACAAGCGTGAAAACAACGATGGTCAAAAAAAAGTATATAATTATTTTAATTGCCAAGCTAAGCCCGAGGGATAGTTTCTTTGGACCAAATTTTTCAAAGACAAAGTCAATGGTTGCATATAAAAACCCGATTGAAAGTCCTACAAAAACATGATGGAGAACTATATTTGAAATAGGTATCTGTAGAAAATCTGCTGTTGATGAAATACCATCATTATCTCCTATGCCATAATACCGGAATACTCCAAACAATCCCATTGCTATTGACCAAAATAAGAGGGATTTCCAAAGAAGATTAAAAAATTTACTAAGACTTCTGTTCACCAAAATTTCATTAAAATTAGCTTTCTAGCAGTATTTCATTAAAAATAGAGTCCTTGCAACTCATTTTTTAGAATAAAATATAAAAAAAGAGAAAGTATAAAAATAACGTAATTATGAAGTCAAATAGTAAATCTATCTTAATGAATACAGCCCTTCACACAATTATTGGCAGTTTATTAAAGGGTTCATTTTACATTTTTATGATTAAATCATAAAAATTAAATGCGTTAATTGGCTATATATCAAATTAATGGCACCACCTTTGCAGTTCAAATAGTATAATAATTTAATTACATTACAATGAGTAAAGGAACAGTAAAATTTTTCAACGACACTAAAGGTTTTGGTTTTATCACTGAAGAAGGAGTTGAAAAGGATCACTTTGTACACATTTCTGGATTAGTAGACGAAATTCGTGAAGGCGATGCAGTTGAATTTGATCTACAAGAAGGTAACAAAGGATTAAATGCAGTAAACGTAAAAGTTATCTAATACATATACTTTCAAGTTTAACAAAAAGCCCGTCAGCAATGACGGGCTTTTTTTATTGAAAATTTGAAAAAATGATTTTTTGGCAGTTATATGGAGTGGAGCGCGTACACAATCTATTTTAGTTGAAGATCAAGGTATTTTTGAAAACTTGTCATATGCGAATAGACTCAATGAAATTACGATACCTTCTTTAGTACTCTGGGGCAGGTATGATATGGTGGTACCGACCAAGTTTGCACAAGATGCCTTTGAAGGTCTTGGTTCCACCTCAAAAGAATTGGTCATTTTTGAAGATTCTGGACACTCACCAATGCTCGTTGAACCTGATTTGTTTGCTGAAGAAGTAATTGATTTTATCAATGAACATAAGGATTCAAACTAGTTCAACAGAACAAGTAAAAGAATCGCTCTAATTCATTTGAAAAACTGCATATTATGCTTGTAGCCATTACCAATAGGAATTTCTATTCTACCGATCTCTACATCGTTTTTGGTATATGCTGTGATTTTTTCACTATTTACGATATAGGAACGGTGCAAGCGAATAAAACGACTGTCAACACGTTTTTCAAAATTGGAAATACTTTCTTTTATGACAAGTGTTTCCTTTTCCAGATGAATTTTTATATAGTCCTTTAAGCTTTCCGTATAGAGGATATCATTTAGAACTACCTTGATTTGTTTTTTGGCCTTATTAACAAATATGTATTCACTTTTGTGATTGTCAATGGTTGGTTCCGTACTATTTTCAACTGTGTTTTGTTGCTTCAAAAACTTTTGAATGGATGAGAAAAAACGTTCAAAAAATATTGGTTTCAATAGATAATCCACTGCGTTTAACTCAAAACCATCCAGCGCATAATCCCTATAGGCAGTGGTGAAAATCACTTTTGGTTTATACACTAGGTTTTTAAAAAAATCAGTCCCTTTTAGAGCTGGCATTTCAATATCTAAAAACAGTAAATCTACTTTTTTAGAACTTAGAATGGAACTCGCATGTATAGCACTCGAACAGGAATCCAATAATTCAAAATTGGGAATTTTCTCCAGATAAGTTTCAAGGAGTTCCCTGGCCAAAGGCTCATCATCAATTATCAGACATTTATACATCATACATGTCCAATTTTAAATTGGCAGTAAAAGAATTCGACTTGTTTTCAATAATTAAATCATAAGCTTTGGGATATAACAATTCCAATTGTTTTTTAATATTTTGAAGACCAATAGATTCCTTTTCCACCAAAGACTTAGTATTAATTGGTTTACTGTTTTGAACTTTAAAAACAAGTTGCTCCCTTATTTTTGATATGTTGATATTGATGTTAGCCTGATTCACCTCATTGGCGACACCATGTTTAAAAGCATTTTCTACAAATGTGAGCAACAATAAGGGCGCTACTTTTTCTTGACCAGTAACGTTTTTACTAAATGATATTTTAACCCTATTGGCATACCGTATCTTTTCCAGGGACAAATAGTTTTCAATAAGTGCTATTTCCTTATCCAGTGACACATATTCATCATTGCACCTGTAGAGGATATAATCCAAAATTTCTGATAGTTTTTGAATGACCTTAGGAGCGTTGTCTGATTTTTTTAATGTTAGCGCATACAGATTATTTAATGTATTGAACAAAAAATGGGGATTTAATTGATTTTTCAGGGCTAAAAGTTCTGCAGTTTTCTTTTGTTCATTAAGCCTTAACAAACGCTGTTTCTCTGTATACAATTTCAATACTGATAACAAAAAAGTTGGATATAAAAGATACAGGGATTTTGATATGAACTCACTAACATTTGTTGATCTACCCCAAAAGGAGGCATCTTCAAATCGTTTTAAATAGTTAACATAGGTGGCAGGGAAAGTAGGTTCAAAATAGGCCATACTAATCAACGTACAAATAAGATAAAAAGCCAATAATGTAATGACAATTAAAAGTACAAAGGCCAATGTTTTTCCCTTATTTAAAAGGTTTGGAATCAAATACTCTAGAATTACATATGCCATTGCAATCTGAATTGATGCTCGAACACCGTAAGTGATAATTAACTCGTTGGTTGTGGTATAGTACCAGCTAGAGGCAGAAGCGGAAAAAGCAAAAATCAACAGCCCAAACACAAGGTATTTGAACTTTGAAACTTCCAAAAAGTTTTGAACCTGATGTAACATAACATGTTCTATTGAATATAAAGGTACAAATCTAAAAAGGCCATTTCCAAAAAAGCCTTTCAACTGCAGGTAAGTGATGCCAAAGAAGGGCTAACTGTAGACAAAAGCATTAAACATTAGCTATCAATCATTTGGCGCCGTTAGCAGTTTCTCTAGCCATCTTTTTTAGAGCGTGTACGACCTCCTTATAGTTTAGTCTTCAAATTGAAATTTTTATTCAAATGAATTGTATGCAAAAACCAATGGTTACAAAGGAGCAAAATTCACTTAATCAAAGAAAAATAATGATGAACCAGTTTATATTGATAGTTTGTAGTTTCTTCATTTCTATATCCTTTTATGGACAAAAGGGAACTATAACGGGAACAGTATTGGACAAAGATTCGCAAGAACCAATTCCCTATGCCAATGTGGTTGTAAAATCCAATAATGAAATTACTACTGGAGGTATTACTAATGAACAGGGAGGTTTTTCAATAAATGAAATATCCTATGGTAGTTATGATATTGAAGTTCAATTCATAGGGTATAAAACCTTAGTCCTCCCTATTTCAGTTAATAAGTCAATCAGAAAAGTCAATTTGGGAAGTCTGTTTATTGAAGAGGACGCCGTAGCTCTTGAGGCAGTAGAAGTATCTGCGGAGCGTTCTACAATCGAACAGAAAATTGATAGAAAAGTCATCAATGTAGGTAAAGATTTAACCACGGTTGGGGCCTCTGCTAGTGATATTATGGGAAACATTCCTTCAGTAAGCATTAATCAAGATGGGGATATTTCGCTTCGCGGTAATGAAAACGTTCGTGTTCTAATAGATGGTAAGCCTACCAACATTAGTGCCCGAGAGCTCTTACAACAGATACCATCAACATCAATTAAAACTATTGAATTAATTACAAACCCCACTGCCAAATATAACCCTGAAGGTATGAGCGGGATCATCAACATCACCTTAAAAAAGAATACCAATTTAGGGTTTAATGGATCTATAAATTCCGGGTTCACCTATGGGGAACGTGCTAGATATAACAATTCACTTAGTTTAAACTATAGGGCTGGAAAAACTAATTTTTATGGGAGTTATGGCAATAGACTGGGTAAAAGCACAACCGATGGAAGTGTAACCAGAACGGTGGAAAACACCAATCAGCTTACAAAGAGTTATACAGAAAATAACTCACATCTATTCAAATTAGGGTTGGATTACTTCATCAATGATAAGAATACGTTATCTATCTATACCAATCAAAACCTATTTGAAACTATAATAGACGGCAGTATAGCACTTAGTTTTTTTGATAATCCTTCTACAAATTTTATACGAATGGATATCACAAATAATGATAATGTCAATGGGACCTATAATGCTGATTTTAAACACACTTTTGCCAAAGAAGGGCATACTATCGAGCTGGAAATGGATTACAATGCCCTGGAAAGTGATAAGATGTATAATTTTAGTTTTACCGGGAATAGCCCTATAACCAATTATGAGGAATTTATTGGAGACACTAGGACCAATACCACAATAAATTTGGATTATGTAAATCCTCTTTCACCAAATGCCACTTTAGAAGTGGGTCTGGAAACCCGCTTGCGCCGCACGGACAATTCTTATGATACGGGCAACCCAAATTTTAATAACTCCATCTTTTCATATGATAGAAACATCTATTCTTTGTATAGCACTTTTAGTCAAAAATTAAATAAGTGGCAATATAACCTAGGATTACGATTAGAGGATTATAGTGTTGATTCCCAATTTAATGAAGTTGGGGAAGCTGAATTTAACTTTACAGATAACCTGTTCAATATATATCCGTCAGGGTTTTTAAAGTATGCTCCAGATGAAGAACAGAAAAACACTTACCAATTAAGTTTTAGTAGACGTATAGATCGTCCCTCCTTGAATCAAATCAATCCTATACGACAGATAAATACACCACAAATCATAATTACTGGGAATCCCACGCTTGTTCCCCAATTTACCAACTCCATAGAGTTAAATTATAGTAGAAAACTGAACAAAGGTAGTTTTACGGTAGGTGGTTTTTATCGAAGAATCAATGATGAAATTAACAGAAGGGGCTTTTTTGATGAAACTGATCCAAATCTATTGATCGTTGATTACGACAATTTCGACAGCAACAATGCATACGGGTTTGAGTTTTCGTCCAACTATCGTCCAACCAATTGGTGGAGCATCAATGGTAGTTTTGATGTCTACTCAAGAACGCAAAAAGGTTTTATTGAAAATGAAAGCGTACAGGTAAGCAATACCTTATTGAACGCCAAATTGAACAATAGCTTTAAAGCTACGAAAGACCTTACTTTTCAACTATTTACATTTTTCAGTGGCAAGCAAAAAATATTACAATATGAGCTTAAAGAAAATTTCTTCATGAATGCTGGTGCGCGCTACAATATTGCAAAGGGCAAGGGAACTCTTAGCCTTAACTTCAATGATATTTTTAGAACACAGCGTTTTGCCTTTGAAACCTACAGAACAATAATCCAAGAAGGAGAGTTTAAAAGAGATACACGTTCTATTTATATAGGGCTTGCATATCGTTTTGGTAGCGGTAAAAACAAAGGTCTAAAACGTAAAAAACGTGAGAAAAACGTAAAAGCAGATAAGTTTTTGTAGTTGGTGTTCTTTGCCCTAGCTATCCTTTTAAGAAAAGTATATAAGTCACTACTGGTATATGGAAAGCAAGGAAGTTGAGATACTTATACAAGACCTTGAACCAAAAGTAGAGTTATTTGAACCAAATGAATACATTCTTGATTTAACGTTACGGTAGTTTTGAAGGATTAATATTTAAAATGTATATCATGAATTCTTCAAAGAAAAATCAAAAACCCAGAACAATAGATAAAAGAATTATCTGTAAAACAATTCAAATGGCCTTAATCCTAATGGTGGTTATGACAAATTATGCTTTGGGGCAACAACAAAAAGAAAATCAAGAAATAGCTAAAACCGAAACTACTATGAAAACATTTGTGATTGAACGAATCATTCCCGGTGCAGGAAACCTGACCGCAGAACAATTAAAAGGTATATCACAGACATCATGTACCGTATTAGAAGAAATGGGACCAAAAATTAAATGGCAACATAGTTACGTAACAGGGGATAAGGTGTATTGTGTGTATAATGCCAAAAATAAAGAATTAGTTGAAGAGCATGCACAAAAGGGAGGTTTCCCTGCAAATTCAATAAATGAAGTTGCAACAGTAATAAGTCCCGCTACAGCTAATGAATAGTAACCTCAGAGAGGCTGTTCTAACCAATTATGGCCTCTCTAAATTATTATTAATATCTTAAAAGAAAATTACCAACCATGCCTATTTATATGGATTTTCATGACGTGCCAAAAGGTATTACTGCAAAACACGTTGCTGAGATGCATCAGGCAGATTTAAAAATTGAGCATAAGTATAATTGCCGAGGCTTAACTTATTGGTGCGACGAAAAAAGGAAAACCGCATTTTGTTTAATTGAAGCGCCAAACAAAAAAGCTATTATAGAATTGCACAAGCAGGCACATGGCGATGTTCCACAACGAATTATAGAAGTAAACGATACAATAGTAGAGTCCTTTCTGGGCCGAATAGTTGATCCAGAAAAATCACAAAATACAAAACTGAACATCATTAATGACCCCGCATTTCGCACTTTAATGGTAGTCAAGTTGAGAAAAAACGCATTAAGAAAATCAGGTATAAATACTCTCAATGCAGCACTCCGCGGCTATAGGAAATCTATTGTCAATTTGGCCAGTACTCACGAAGGGCGGGTGGTTAAGCAAGAAACAGGTTATTTTCTAATGTCTTTTGCTTGTGTAACAAATGCTGTTTCATGTGCTATAAACATTCAAGAATTGCATAACGTTGTTATTACGCCAGACATAGATTTTAAGATTGGAATAAGTGCGGGTATTCCGGTCACTAAAAAAGAAAACATATTTGAAGACACAATACAAATGGCCGAATATTTATGTGATATTGTCAAAGGAAATTTGACAGTATCATCTGAGGTACGCGATTTATACGAAAGCGAAAACCAGAATACAATTCATAGCAATTTATCAATTAATGTATTAGGTAAGGCAGATACCGATTTTATTATGCGATTAATGGAATATACAGAAACGATATGGGTGGATTCAAATACCAGCGCAATGGATTTTGGTCAAAACCTTGGCTGTAGTAAGTCCAAACTGTATAGAACCATGATGACCCTAATAGGAAATTCTCCAAACAGTTATTTAAAAGATTATAGATTAAAAAAAGCACTCCAATTAATGGAAGAAAGGACGTCAAATATTTCCGAAATTGCTTATAAGACTGGATTTACTAGCCCTACCTACTTTTCAAAATGCTTTCAAGAAGTTTACGGTATGCTACCGTCAAATTATATGAAGCAAATTGTAGTTAAATCATAAGAGTTTAGTTCAAAGAATAGACTGTCCAAACAAGGATTCATTACTTTGCCTTCTTGATTTTTTTATATAAAAATTTGTTTATCAGGAGGTTATTGAACTATTTTATTTCAAAAAAAACCAATATTGTAAGAAAAAGTATGTAAAACTGCAGGAAAC
Organism: uncultured Allomuricauda sp.; assembly: GCF_947499585.1. Classification (GTDB taxonomy): domain Bacteria; phylum Bacteroidota; class Bacteroidia; order Flavobacteriales; family Flavobacteriaceae; genus Flagellimonas. The sequence continues at coordinate 1,113,952 of NZ_CANMOO010000001.1, forward strand.
CCCCATTTTTTTTAAGGATTACCTTTAATGGATTCTAAAGTTGAATTACTACATTTAATACTCCAAAATTCCCCCATAATTTACTTTCCCCCGAAATACCTTGAGTAGGGTATTTACAATAGTTCTCCCATATATAGTTTTAATCTTATTAAACAAACTCTATGAAAACTAAGAACTATTTAATTCTCGGCCTATTCATGCTGTTCATAGTCATGCTTCTCATGCAATCCTGCTATTCGGTGCGTTTAAGAAGTGTTGAAGGAACCTACGAACCCGCTGCACCCCTTGTGCGGAATGATTACTACCGTAATATGGAAGTTATTGAAATTGACACCGTAATTACCCTTGGTGCTATTGATAAAGATTTTACTTATCTCATTAAAAAGTCGGATAGATGCCCAAGTGGCAAACTACATACTGTGGAGTATAGAAATACCTTGGGAGCTGTCCTATTGAGTGGGATCACTTTCGGTCGCAAGCGAAAGGTGAAAATCAAATATGTCTGCATGAAATCCAATTAAAAAAATGAGTCATGGCTAGAACAACAAAACTTTCACTAAACGAATGGGACACATTACATAACAATGGTCCATGGAAACTAAAGACCCTTTATAAGACAAAATTGGAAGCATCCAGTTTAATGCCTTCAGATATTGATAGATACAACGATGCAGCGCAGGAAATCCAGCGGTTATTAACAGAAACTAAAAACAAAAATGAAGGTTTTAGGGCGTATGGTTCGGCTTGGTCTATGTCAAATATTGCCCATCAAAAAGACCGAATGCATTTTAATGCCCACATGAACACCTATTTCTCCTTTAAAGATCAAGACCTACATGCGTTATCGCGGTATGCGGCGGAGAATCTATTTTTATTTCAATGCGGGAATATTATTAAGGAGATATCCGAAAAGTTGGAAGGTCATAGTAAATCCCTTAAGACCACTGGCGCAAGTAATGGACAGACCATTGCCGGATGTATTTCCACAGGAGTTCACGGGTCGGCAGTCAATGTAGGCTCTGTTCAAGATTATGTTGCTGGACTTAATCTCATTATAGGACCAAACCCAGGTGATATTGTGTATTTGGAAAGACACACAAAGCCAGCGCTCAATGACGTTTTTGCACAAAAACTACGTTCAAGGGTTATTCGCAATGATGGATTGTTCAATGCGGCACTGGTTGGTCTGGGTTCCTTTGGCTTTATCCACGGAGTGGTGATTGAGGCTCAAAACCTTTTTCTTCTTAAACGTTATGTAAAGAAAATCAAGAAGGAAACCGCTTTAGAATTGGCAGAAAAACTCAATTTTAAGAGTTTTAAGGGAATACCTGAGGAAGTAAACAGTAGCGGTGAAGCCAACACCCCATACCATTATAAGGTATTTATCAATCAATATAGGGAGGATAAGGATAAAGATTATGTGGTAGAATTCATGTATAAAAAACCATTTAAATTGAATTATCCAGATCCCTTTCCGGTCATTAAAAAATCGATCTACCGCGACCTTGTTAATGTGGCTGTCGAAATCGGCTCAAGAGTACCTTCGACCATTCCTTTGTTTATCAATGCACTTAAAAAATCTATTCTTCCAAAAGTGGATGAAACCTCCATGGGAACTTTAGCAGAAACTTTTTGGGATGCACCTTATCAGGGTCCAGCTTTTGCGATCTCTTTTGGTGTAGATCATACCGATTCCAAGGAAGCGTTAAAAATACTTTCCAAAGTAAGTATAGATGAAGGCCCTATGCCAGGAATTTTTGCGATGCGCTTTATAAAAAAATCGGATGCCACATTATCTTTTGCCCGTTTCCCAACCACCTGTATGATAGAAATTGATGGGGTACTTTGGAACGAAAAGAAAAAGTTGGGAACTCTAAAGGATTTATCACGAAAAATGATTGAAGCTCTACAACTGCATGGCATAGCATTCACCTTGCATTGGGGTAAAAATGCGGATTGGAACTTTCCGGGATTGGTGGACCATATGTATGGACAAGATGCTGTAAACTGGCGAAAGTACCGTTGCGCGCTACTTTCAGAAGATATGCAAAAACTCTTTTTGAACGATTTTCTAAAAGAGACCATACTAAGCAAGAAGGAAACCGTCTTGGATCCAGACCTTATAAAATCACTTTTATAAAACTCATTTAAAACTTTAAATCATACAAATGAAAAGTAAAAAACCATTGGTGGAAATAGAATACGAGCTTAGGTTGACAAAAAAAATCTTGGAAAAAATCTTGGAGCTCAACAAGGACAAAGAACTTATCTCACCCAGCAACGAAGAGATGGATAAGATAGAGGAAGAGTTGCGTAGCGATTTACGGTTGGAATTCCCCAAGTATAAAATTCAAAAAAAGTAAAAAAATGGAAGCAAATATTTTGAACGAATTGGGCAATCGCATCCAAAACATTGTGATCAAGCCCAAAGTACAGGACAAAAGGGAAAAGAACCGTGGCATCTTGGCCATGGTATTTGTCATTCTTTTCTTCTGTGTCATTTTTGTGACCTTCGTAATTGGTTTTAACACCGCGAATTTTGGCACGGATGATTATAAAGATCTATTAACCACAGTTTCGTCTATTCTTTCTGGGCCTTTAGGGTTTATCATAGGATTCTACTTTAAAGAAAAGCAATCTCAAGAGCAGAATGTCCAGGAAGATGAATAGACCAGACAAGAAGTCATCATTTAAGTGTAAACAATAAATAGTTTGTAATGCAAATAAAAGATATTATAGTTACCGTAAGAGAGGCGCTTATAGTGCTCCTGTTTGTATTGTTATTGACAACCCCATCATGGATCAAAAACCGTTTAGAAACTGCAGGATTTCAGAAAATTGATATGGGCTTTGCCGAATGGGAGTCCAGAATAGAAGCGTCAAAAAAGGAAGTGGAAGATGTTAAAAGTACGACCGAAGCTGCCCAATTAAGATTAAACCAAGTTGCGAACAGGTTGGAAAGTCTGGCCACAAGCCCTTCATACTCCAATCCGGCCGTAATAAAGCGACAGGTGAGTGAATTAAAAATGGAGGTTGATGCATCTACAATTAATTTAAAACGTTCTAATGAAGAGCTGGAAAAAAGCTTGGAAAACCATAAAATATTACTGAGAGAAGTACAAACTAGGCAACATTAGCATTAAAATAAAGGTTTACAATAAACATGGAAGAAGACCAAAAAGTAAAAATTGATCCTTTTAAGGGAATAGGGCTTTGTTTTAGTGGAGGAGGATATAGAGCAACCTTTTATTCATTGGGAATTGTGTCGTATCTAAACGAAGTTCAATTTGAAGACAAACCCTTATTGGAAGAAGTCCAAGCAATGAGTTCTGTAAGTGGAGGGACCTTATTGGCTGTAGCATACGCCAAAATGGCACAAGAACTAAAAACCGATTTCAAAACATTCTTTAAAACGTTCTATGACACTTTTACCCCTGAAAATGATACACTGCTAGAGACCGCTATCAACAAATTAGAAGATGATAAAATTTGGAAAGCAAATGAACATAAAACGAGGTCATTGATTAATGCTTTTGCCCTTGTCTATGCTGAAATGGATGTGTTCAAAGGAGATTTTTCGCTTTTTGAGACCCCTACATCAAAGCATCTAAAACAAGTGTGTTTTAATGCTACGGATTTCTCATTTGGGCTTACATATAGGTTTCAAAATGATGGGGATTTTGGTAGCGCCCCATTGGATAACGCATTTGTTAAAGCTTTGCGACCCAAGATCAAGCTAGGTGATGTTATTGCTTCTTCCTCCTGTTTTCCATTAGGGTTTGAACCACTCTTGTTTCCTGATGATTATTTCAAAGACCAAAAAGATGAAAATTATCAAAAATTGAAAAGCTTAAAGCGTTTTGAGAATGGTGTGGGTATAATGGATGGGGGCATTGCGGATAACCAAGGAATTGGCAGCATGATGCTAATCAATGGTAGAATGAAAGGAGCTCTGAATCTTATTATTGTAAACGATGTAGGCAGTTTTAAGATGAAACCTTGGCAACAAGACGACAGTTACACTAAAAAAGGACCTTCAATTAAGCAATTTTTGGCCAAGGCCTTATCGTATTTTAAAATTAAGGCATTGTATATTATTTTGATTTTGATAGGACTTGCATTGATTATCCTTAACTCCATGCATGTTTTTAATACCTGCAATGAATGTGTTTTGCCAGTATTCTACATTATAGGCAGTATATTGATGGGTATAGGTCTAACGCTAACCTTTTTGGGAGGCCTTGCAACGATTGCCACAAAATTGGTGAAAGCAAAAATCGCTTCCCTTTTCAGAAAAAACGTCCCTGAAGTATTGTTGGACGATATAATCACCTTTAAAAAACTGGACATCGGCCTTGTACAGCAGATGCTTACAAATAGATTGACTTCCACAGTAAAAATGGTCAATGATGTTTTTTTGAAACAACTACGTCGCTTAAACTACGATTTGTTCTATTCCAAAAGCTCGCTAATACATAAGCGAATCACCACAACGGTATATAAACTTAATGGACAGGAAACCGCTTACTCAGGCGGTACTCCAAAATACAATGAACTAATTAAACCTGCTCCAAGTTCACTTTTAAAAGACGTGTGCCTAACAGCTTCAGAGACCCCAACAACACTTTGGTGGGACAAGGAGGATATTTTGAAAAACCGTATGGATACCCTTATTGCCTGCGGACAATTTACATTATGTTATGAGTTGATGGAATACATTATTGAACTTAGGAATTCTAAGCACGATTTAGATCTTGATTTTGATGCTTTGGATGAGGTGGACAACCAATTGAAAAAACATTGGATTGCCTTTAATAAGGACCCATTTTTTTTAGTTAAAGCAATGAAGAAATGAGTATTTTATAGTTAAGCATACTTCATAAAGTTGAAAATAATTAAAAGTAGGAAAAATGCAACTTACCAAGAACTTTTATAAGATTGAATTTGAAAGTCGTGATGGGGCCAAGATGCCGGATCATGTAATCCAAAATATAAAGGAACTTGCCGATAACCTTCAAAAGGTAAGGGATATATTGGCAGAAGCCATAAACATAAACAGTGGCTATAGAAGCGAAGCACATAACAAGATTGTTGGTGGGGTGAAGAACTCGCAGCATTTGTTAGGAAAAGCCGCTGATGTTTCCATGAAGAACTATACTTCTAAAGAACTTGCGGTTATTTTTGAAGATTTAATTTTAAATGGCGTTATAAAGGAAGGTGGACTGGGGCTTTATAATGGTTTTGTCCATTATGATATTAGGGGCACACGTGCCCGTTGGAATCTTTCAACCAAGTATAAGGACTTCTATAAGTAAACAAAAACAATATGGCAGAAATTGATATAAGCTTCAAATTAGAAGAAGAGAAAGCAAAGGTTTTTTTAAAAGTATTGAGCAATGTGGGACAGAACACCACGAATGCTACTGTTAGACAGGTTATGAAGCATTTGCATCAAAACATTAAGAAAGATGTATGGGCAGAAGATTATACAGAATCATTGTTCATCGCGAAACTTACTAAAGAGACGGGCGTAATAGGAATACATAAAAATTCTAGCCTAAAAAACTATGTAAGACTCAGTAATCATGCAATGATTCATTATGTGCCTAATTGGTGCAACATGGTTTTAAAAAAAGTTGCTGTCGCAGGGAATTTAGGCAAGCCTCCTAAAAAGATAACCCCTCAACAGACCGTAAAAACTAAAAAAGTATCTGACCTTATTAAATTGATTGTCAATGCACTTCCATAGGTTTCAACTTCAGATTTTATTAGTGTTCGCATTTTTATTTTCGAATATAGGTCAAGCACAAGACCTTAAGTTTCAGGTAGGTCAATCTATTGATAATGAAACTACGAAAAACAAGGCGGCAACTATCATCGCTAGTTTTCCTAGGGACTCTGTTAGCAATTCCCATAGCATTCAAGGGTTTCTAGAACTTGGGTTAAATTTTCCGGATAATACCATAAAAAGCTATTCGATAAGTGCTTTCGTAGAAAAGCACAGTAATACATTAATAAGTAAAAGGCAGGATGTAACCCAATTTGGGGGGCAACTTACTTTTCATTTATGGGAAAAATCCCAATTCTTTTTATTAAAAAAATATAAAGTTAGATTTCTAGGAACTGCCAGATATTCTCATGACCATATTGCGGAAACAGATGGCGGTCAGTATCTTTTGCATTTTAACCTTGCTCCAAAACTAGGGGGAGGAAACTTTGGAGATGCTTTTCTCAATATTGAAAACATTTACCCCGGTGATGAATATAAAAATTATCAGAACGACTCAAATAATGAAAATCCTGATCCAAAGAAAAGATTCCCTTCTGATTTTATTCAATTTTCTAGTTCACATACCTTTGGTGTTGAATACATTTCTAATGAAGAATTGCTTTTAGGAAATCTTGCCTATACAGTCAATATATATCCATTAAGTGGATTGTTATACCGTACATTCGAGCAATATCGTATGTTACAATTCTCTTTTGGAATTGATAATCGATTTAATATTAATTCTCAAAATACAGAACTCTTTATAGGTAGCTTGTTGACAGCATCTGCAGGAGTTAATTTTTTAATTAACGCAGAAAAAGGGTATCAACTTGGCTTGGCGTATTCTTATCAGGAAGGAGGTCATGCTTTGCAAGGTCTCTCTGACCAAGTATTCTCACAGTTGGTATTAACTGCCAGGCTGGTACTGGATAATTCAAAATAAGCAATACAGATTTTAATTAAGAGCGGTTAGAAACTGCCGCCTTTTAAATTGTAATTCTTTTAAAAAGGAATTCCTACTATTATTTACACGCTTCTCGGATTTCGTGTGCCTATCTTTGCTCAAATTTATTTTATGTCAAAAGAGTTTTCCGACTTAGGAATTAACGAACAACTACAACAGACTTTAGTTGAATTAAATATTTCTATTCCCACAGATATTCAAAAGAAAACAATTCCAATACTATTAAATCAAAAAGAGGATGTAGTTGCTTTGGCAAAAACGGGAACGGGTAAGACCGCAGCATTCGGCTTGCCCTTAATACAATTGATTGATTCAAAAAATACCGAAGTACAAGCAGTAATATTAGCTCCCACGCGAGAATTAGGGCAACAAATCTATACCAACCTAGTTTCTTTTACCACACATAGCCCATCAATTTCTATTGCGGCTGTCTGTGGTGGTATTCCCATTAAACCTCAAATAGAACGCTTAAAAACAACAACACATATTGTTGTGGCTACTCCAGGGCGACTAATTGATTTGGTGCAGCGTAAGGCCGTCAACGTTCAAAATTTAAAGTATTTGGTCTTAGATGAAGCTGACGAAATGGTAAGCGCATTAAAGAAAGATCTGGATGTTATTGCAAAGGAAATTCCCAAATCTAGAAGAACACTTTTGTTTACGGCGACCATGCCAGGCACGGTAAAACAGTTGGTGCAGAACTATATGTCCAAACAGGTGGTGCACCTAGAAGCAGATATGGCAAAGGTTGGCCATCAAGGTATAGATCATCAATACGTGGTGGTAGAACCCATAGAGAAGTTGGAAGTATTGCTTCACTTTCTAAATACTAAAGAAGGGGAGCGCGGTATTATTTTCTGTAAAACCAAGGCTGCCGTTAATAAATTGGCAAAGAAACTGGCCATTAACAAATTCTCATCTGGTGCTATTCATGGGAGTTTGACCCAAGGGATACGCGACCGAATCATGGGACAATTTAGAGAAGGGTATATTGATATTCTAGTGGCTACGGATTTAGCAGCGCGTGGTATTGATGTCAAAGAAACTTCATACGTTGTTAATTACCATCTACCAGATACATATGAAGCCTATGTGCACAGAAGTGGTAGAACGGCTAGGGCAGGAGCAAAGGGACTCTCTTTAAGCATTATACAACAAGAAGAAGTTATAGATATTCCTGATTTGGAAGAAGAGTTAGGTATTGTTTTTAGTGAATTCAAAAAGCAAAATGCTGAAAGCAGGGAAGAAACCAATTTGGTTTTGTGGGCTAAAAAAATATTTAAGACCAAGCCCAACCGTACCATTTCTAATGAGGCCAAGGAAAAAATAAAAACCATATTTCATCATTTGACGAAAGAAGAATTGATAGAAAAAGTACTGGCAGATTCTTTAACACAGAACACTAGTGTAAATTCAAAAACTGAGACTTCTAAAAAGAAGTAAAATCTATGGCCAATAGCATTCGAGAACAACAAGATATTTTAGAAAAATTAAAAATATATGCACTGAATCCAATGCAGGAAGAAGCTATTGCTGTCATTGAAAAAACTACGAATACCGTTTTGCTGTCTCCGACGGGTACAGGCAAGACTTTGGCTTTTCTATTGCCTCTTATGAAAGCATTGGATTCAGAATGCGCTCAAGTGCAGGCGTTGATTCTAGTGCCTTCTCGGGAGCTGGCCATACAAATAGAACAAGTAGTTCGCAATATGGGTTCAGGTTTTAAGGTAAATGCGGTGTATGGCGGCAGACCCATGGCTAAAGATAAAATTGAATTAAAACATGTTCCAGCCATTTTAATAGGAACGCCGGGCAGAATTGTAGATCATTTTAGCAATGACCGTTTTTCAAAAACAAGTATTAAAACACTCATATTGGATGAGTTTGATAAGTCGTTGGAAACAGGTTTTGAGAATGAGATGAGGGCAATCATAAATCAATTGCCCCATTTGAACAAACGCATTTTAACCTCGGCAACGCAGGGTGTTAAGATTCCTGGTTTTGTGCGATTGGAAACTCCTACGACCATCAATTATTTAAAAGACAGAAAAGTATCCAAACTAGCCATTAAAACAGTGGTTGCTGCTGATAAGAATAAGTTACAGACCCTAGTGGCCCTGTTGCTTCATATTGGCAATGAACCCGGAATCATTTTTTGCAATTTCAAGGATAGTATTGACTGTGTGAGTGCTTATTTGGATAAAAACCGTATTAATTACGCCTGTTTTTCTGGCGGCATGGAGCAAAGAGACAGAGAACGTTCTTTGATTAAGTTTAGAAACGGCACATGCCAAGTACTGATCGCTACCGATTTGGCGGCAAGGGGTATAGACATTCCAGAAATGAAATATATCGTTCATTATGAGCTTCCTAGGACTGTAGAAGAGTTTACCCACAGAAATGGTAGAACAGCGCGGGTAAATGCAAAAGGAACGGCATATGTCTTGCAATGGAAAAAGGAGCACTTGCCTCAGTTTATTAAAAGAGATAAACCAGCAGATATTTCTAAAAAAGCACCTCATAAACCTCAATTTTGGGAAACCCTGTTTATTTCAGGGGGAAGAAAAGATAAAATCTCAAAAGGAGATATCGCTGGCTTATTTTTTAAACAAGGTGCTATCAACAAGGACCAATTGGGCATTATTGAGCTAAAGCTAGATTGTGCATTTGTTGCCGTTCCACTATCCAAGGCGCATGAATTGGTTGAAAAATTGAATAATACGCGATTAAAAAAGAAAAAAGTTCGTGTAACGGTAGTATAAGATTACTCTTTCGCTTCTATTTTAACATACCGAGCACCTTCCATAAAAAATTCCTTCAAGCGTTTTAATTTTGGATGCAGGTTTTCTGAATACATAACATACTGGCATTTTCTTATGCTTTCTGCAGTTGTGGTCAAAGCTGTATATTCACTTTTATGCCTTAAAAAATCGGCATCCTCTATGCTGCATATTTTTAATTCTGAAATGCTTACCCCATTGTTTAAAAATAATTTTTGAAGTGTCTTAGGAATGGTAATAAGAATATCAATGCCCATATAAATTTCTGACTTTTGGACATCTATATGTAATTCTTCATAGCTGGCATAGATCCTTAGTGAACTGTACTTGGCGTAGTTAAAAAAAGCATCATACAATTCCAAAACTTTACTTTTGTTTTCAGCAATTACAAGAGCTCTTGGCGCGTTTCCCAAAGCCTCACACTTTAACTTATGCAAGGTTGTGAGTATTAAGGCAGTAGTCTTTCCGCTATCTTTTGGAGCAGTGCAGAAAACATTGGCGCCACTTTTTATAATAGGGATGCTTTTTTTTTGAAAAGCAGTAGGGCTTTCTATGGAAAAACGTTCTAAAGCTTCAAGCAAATGGGAGTGTAATTTTTTAAATGGCATACCTTTTATATAATGAAATTGTACTGGGGAACCTTATTGTTTTGATAATGCAAATATACTATCAAAGAATAGGAAGTCAGTTTGTCTTTTCAGCTGTCATATCGAGCTCAATGTCTTTGCTCCATGCACATAACTGATTTAGTATAGGCAACAGTCTTTCCCCTTTTTCTGTTAAGGAATATTCCACTCTAGGCGGAATTTCGGCATAAGATTCCCTAATCACAATTCCCCTGAGTTCCATTTCCTTTAATTGGTTGGCAAGAACTTTTCTGCTTATTTTATCTATTCTGATAGCCAGTTCTCCAAATCTCAGTTTTCGATTCGCCAACATGTATACGATTATTGAGGTCCACTTGTTTCCAATAATATTCATGGAATGTGTAATGGGACATTCGTTGGGGTTCTCTATTAATTTTCTTGCCATATTAGTTACCTTTTGGTTACTACTTTCTTGCAACAAATTTATAATAATATCTTTTATAAACCAATAATAGTTACTTTTGGAAACTAATAAGATAAATAAATTTAAATGAGTGTATTTGAACCACAGATTTTAGGTGAAATAAGCCTAAATAATAAGATAGTAATGGCTCCCTTGACCAGGTCCAGAGCCATTGACAATGTCCCGAACGAATTAATGGCAAAATATTACCGACAAAGAGCAAGTGCTGGGCTAATTATTACTGAAGGAACTTCCCCATCTCCCAATGGTATTGGTTATCCTCGTATTCCAGGGGCCTATTCTGATGCACAAATTGAGGGCTGGAAGAAAATTGCCGATGCAGTACATTCTGAAGGGGGTAAAATATTTGTGCAATTGATGCATACCGGCAGAATTACTGCTAAAGCAAATATGCCAGAAGGCAGTATCACACTAGGGCCATCAGCTATTCAGGCTGCGGGTGAAATGTTTACCGAGAGCGGATTGGTTGCCCATGAAGTTCCAAAAGCTATGACCCAACAAGAAATCCAGACTACTCAAAATGAGTATGCATTGGCTGCAAAACGTCTTGTAAATGAAGCAGGAGTAGATGGTATAGAGTTGCATGCGGCCAATGGATATTTACTCAATCAATTTATAAACCCCAAGTCTAACCAAAGAGAAGATGATTATGGGGGCAGTATAGAGAACAGAAGTAGGTTTGTGTTGGAAACCGCTGAAAAAGTGGTGAATGAAATAGGGGAGGACAAGGTTGGTATTCGCCTTTCACCTTACGGCGCATTCAATGATATGCAGTCAGATTACGAGGCACTGGAAGATACCTTTGTTTACCTATCCCAAGAGTTATCAAAAATTAACCTGGCCTATATTCATGTTGTAGATCAAAGAGTAGCATTTGGAGCTCCTGATTTTACTATAAACATTAAAAAAATTATTAAAGAGAACTTTAAAGGAATTATAATCTCTGGTGGTGATGTTAATACTTTGGAAAAGGCGGAAGCCGTTTTGGAAAGTGGGTTGGATTTGGTCTATGTAGGCAGGCCTTTTATATCAAATCCCAATCTAGTAGAAAAACTGCAAAAAGAATTGGAATTGGTGGCTCCTGATTTTGATACATTCTATACCCCAGGTGAAAAAGGATATACCGATTATTAATTGAAAACAAAAGAATAGGATATGAATGCGATTGAAAATCTATCTAAACTTAAATTGGAATTGCCCGAGGCATCAACTCCGGGTGGTTCCTATGTTTCGGTAAACATTAGGGGAAACATAGCCTATGTTGCTATACAATTCCCAATAAAGAATGGCGATTTTTTTTACCAAGGAAGATTAGGAAAAGAATTATCAACGGAAGAGGGTTATAAAGCCATGGAAATGTGTGCTTTAAATGTTTTGGCGCAAATCGATAAAAAGGTTGGCTTTGAGAAGGTGGTGGGCTTAAATCATATGGATGTTTATTTTCAAGCGGGTGAAAATTGGGACGAGGCACCAAAGGTGGTAGATGGTGCCTCTGATTTGTTTTTAAAGGTTTTGGGAGAGCAGGGGAGGCACTCACGAGCTATTTTTGGAGTACAAAAATTGCCCTTCAATTTTAGTGTAGGACTAACTACTTCCTTTACCATACAATAATCATTTTTCAAAAGCTTTGGTACTTACCCAATAAATATCCTGATTACTAGTATAAAGAAAATATTTTCCATCATTGGTAACCCATGGACATAATTCGTGCTTTTCGGTATTTATGGGATTTTTTAGACTCTTTGCATTGGACCATTCCCCATTTTCTTGTTTATGGCTTATGTACAGATCACCTCTGCCCAATCCTTCAGGTCTTACCGAACAGAAAATGATATAGGATTTATCTGGTGCTATAAAAACATCAGCTTCATAGGCATTTGTATTTATGGCGCCACTAAGTCTTTTGGGTTTCTGGAATATTCCGTTTTTTTCTTCAGACGAATAAATGTCATAATCACGTTGATTCCCTTCTTTGGCATTTTTGTTTGAAGAATAATACATGGTACCATCGGAAGCAAAAGAAATGTAATATTCGTTTTTGGATGAGTTGATCATGTTTCCTGCATTTATTGGTTCAGACCAATCGTTGGCACGTTTTTCTGAGTACCATATATCGTAATCATCTGTCTTTTCTCCATTCTTAGGTCTATCGGAAATGTAATATAGTCTCTTTTCGTCTGGAGAAAGCATAGGGTCATTATAACCATATGTTGCATCTCCTATAATGATTTTAGGAGTGGTCCAAGAACCATTATCCAATTTTGAATATCGTATTTCTGCCTTTCCATTTACTTCTACAGCAAAGAAAAACTCAGAGCCATTCGCAGAAAAAATAGAACCAAACTCGGATCTGTTCTCTTTGGAAACTACTCCTGGAGCAAATATTCTTGGTGTATTGGTTGGCAACTCTCCGCCAAGATGGTAAAGATATGTTTGTGCGCTCAAAGCGCTGCAACAAAAGTAAAAGAAGGATACTATCAGTGTGATTCTTTTCATTTTATGGGTTTTTAGATTGACATTTTATGACTACTTAATATTAAGTAGTCATAAAATTGCGAAATGTTACGCTTGCCTTACATTTTTCCTATAAAAAACTCTGCAAAAAAAGATAATGGAATATTTTTTCTGAAAGCGCCCTGTATTGTAGGAAAAAATGTATGAAATGAAACCCTAGAACGGATATTAATTACTTATTCAATAATTACCCCTTTTTCATCGGCCACAGTCTTTCCCCAATTGGCAATGGACGTGAGTACGGGCACTAAGCTTTCACCGAAAGGCGTTAAAGCATATTCTACTTTTAAAGGTGGTTTTTTAGTATAAACTTTACGGGTTATTAATCCATCTTGTTCCAACTGTTTTAATTGTAAACTTAATGTACGCTCTGTGATTGTAGAAATTAATTTATAGAGTTCGTTATAGCGTTTTTTACCATCAATAAGATAAATTAATATCACACTCTTCCATTTGCCGCCAATGAATTCCATTGCAATACTTGTTGTACATGAAAACAATTTATCATTATACTTTATAAGTCGTTTTTTATGCTTTATTTCCATAGCGACAATTTTGTTTTTAACAAAGATATTGCACTATAATTAGTTATACAACTATACTTTTTATAGGGTTATAAAAATATTATAAGAGATTAATAATCAATAATATAAATGATTTTTTATGTAAAAATATCTTACTATCATTTTTGACCGTTATTGCGAGAAACATATACTAACTATACTTTTGTCGCTATACTTTTGATAGTATAGGTCTCTATTAAATATTAAGAATATATAACTATGAATACACCCAACATTGCAAAAGAAGATATTTTAAACGCGTTTCAATATAGACATGCAACCAAAGAATTTGATAACACTAAGAAAATAGCTGATGAGGATATAAATTTCATACTTAAAACGGCTAATTTATCACCTAGTTCTTTTGGTTTTGAACCTTGGCATTTTATAGTAGTTCAGGATGCGGAATTGAGAGAATTACTAAAACCTGTAGCATGGGGAGCCCCTTTAAAATTGGATACTGCAAGTCACTTTGTTTTAGGGCTAAGTATGAAAGCACCGATGACCAAATGGGATTCGGATTATATTATGTCCATGATGAAAGATGTAAAACAATTTCCTGAAGATGTAATTGAAATGTACTCTAAATTTTATAGAGAATTTCAAGAACATGATTTTAGTTTGGACAACGATAAAAAGCTATTCGATTGGGCTTCAAAACAAACCTATATCGCTTTGGGAAATATGATGACTTCAGCAGCATTAACGGGTATTGACAGTTGTCCTATTGAAGGGTTTCATGAAGAAAAAGCAGAAGCATTGTTAAAAGAAAAATTTGATGTTGATACCAGTAAATATGGTCTATCGTTTATGGTAGCATTTGGATACAGGAAAGAAGAGCCAGCAAGAGCAAAATCTAGAAGAGATTTTGAGGATATTATTACTTGGAAATAATTAGTATAAATGAGGAAAATCTACAGGATATTACTCACGCAATGCTTTAAACGATATAATGTAAAACCACTTTTCATTAAAGATTTTAAGTGTTTAACTATACATTCGGGTGAAACTCTATTCTAATAGTGGGAACAACACAATAAAAGCCATTGGGAGGTTATGAAATAACCTATATTTTTGGATTAAGTTGGCATTTTAGCGAAAATTAAACAAGTTTTAGGAATATGGTACGCTATTTGGTTTTATTAACTCCTAAACTTTTTTATGGAATCTATTGGTTTTTTTTACAGAGGTAAGGGGTTTAGCTTAATGCTGTTCGTACTAATTCTTTGCTGCTCTTTTCAAATTTGCAGGGCCCAAGCTTTTGAACCAGGGTATGTAGTTCTCAATAGTAATGATACGCTCTATGGATCTGTTAAAGACCGGAATGATGGAGCTCTTTTCAAAAAGATTAGATTCAAGGATGAACGTGGCAAGGTCAGGTGTTATAACGCAGAACATCTTTTGGGATATAAAAAAGGTATTCATATCTATGAATCTCTTTGGTATGCTGAGGAAAGCCAGTTTTTTAGGTTTGATTATTATAGCAGGACTGGATATGGCAAAAAAACCTTCTTAAAAGTATTGGCCAAAGGAACTCTAAGTTGTTATGCAAGGGAATATATACAGGATGACAATGATTTCCTTGATCAGTTTGAACTTTTTTTACGAAACGATGATACCACTATGCAAAGAGCTACTCAAGGCATTTTTGGTCTTAAAAAGAAACGTTTGACGAGCTATTTTTGGGATTGCCCTTCTTTGATAGAAAAATAAGAAATCTTTCTATTACCAAGCCATTGGATGTGGTAACATACTATAATACATTTTGCGGGAATCTTTAATTTCTGTATTCAAAGTATCTTTCATAAACCTCAAATCGTCCTAATAAATTAAACATTTATTAATTGTTGAATCAAAGGAAACGATAGGAGTGTAGCGTAGTATGTGCAATGTATTTCCCAAAATAGTTTTATAATGATTACTTTAAATTTCCTTTGTCCTTCATAAAATGTATGTATTACATCTAAATCAGCAACAGCATTATACGATATAATACTGTGATACGTTTGATAGTTCCTTCACCTTTCAAATAGCTATATGATTCCCAAATCTTATAATTATCGTAAAATAGGCAATAATTGCAACTGGTTCCTGTTGTTTACCATAATAACGTTTTTTAACGCTTGTAGCAAAGACAATACTTCAACAATAGAAGGGGAAGAAGAGTCGATTGAAGAAGAAAATACAGAGAGTCCAACTATTGATGAAAAATTCAATGCAGACATCAACCAAGATGGAACCCTGAATATTTTACTTTTAGGTCCAAGTGAATCTATTAATTCTAGTGTAGCAGCTTTTTCTCTAGAGCCCGTTGCAGAACAATTAACTTCTATATTAACTGCAGATACGAAAGTAACCACAGCGGTAAATGTGGAATATGAAGATACATATAGGGCTAAATCACTAACCGTAGGTTTAGGCAGCGATACTAACAACCTGTTCGAATATACCCATTACGCACATTCCCTTCTTCAATATTATTATTGGCCAGAAGGACAGACAGAACGTATGTCTAATTTAAAAGGTGATAATGAAAAAGACTGGGACTATGTAGTGATTGCAGCCGATCCATACATCATTTCTAAAACACCAGGGTTTTATTCACTGGGTGTAAACAAAATTGCCACTAAGGTATCTGAGGGAGGGGCTCAACCGCTTTTGTTAGTGCTGTGGCCAAAAGACGAACAAAATACAGCATCAATCTCCGATTTTGAAGAATTCAGTTATCGTTCCGCAGAAGGCTCCCAAGTAGAAATTGAAGTAGCGCCAGCAGGGTTAGCTTGGCAAGATCTTTCATCGGAACTGAAAGACGAGCAGACCACGCATCCCTCACCAAATGGGGCGTATCTGACAGCAGCTTCTATATATTCTCAATTATATGATCAAAATCCATCAACTTCGGATTACACATATAATCATATTTTGGCCGATGCTGTTTTTCAAAGTGTTAAGCAGGCAAAAACCGAGACACATTTTTCAGGCGAGTTCAATTATAATTCTCCTTTTCAAAGTGGTAATGTCAATGATCCAATAATACGATACAATCATACGGGCACTAGCTCCGAAAATGGTATCATTGGTGGTTTGAATTGGGTCATTTCAAAGGAAGGTGGAACAGAATTACAGAGAGACGGTGCCCCAACTGTTCATTTTAACTTAGGAAGGGCAAATACTAATTTTGAAGCTAACAAACGGTATAAAATAGATGCTAGTAAGTTTGAATACTCAATAGGTTTTCCTATGCAAGATGGTTCCAGCACGGGAGATACTTCCATGTTGTATGGAATCGACAAGAGAGGCTCTCAGTCAGAAAACGGAACGGATTTAGGTGTGGCACTTTATATGATTCGTGAAAACGAATTACCAACCGCCAGAGCAGTACCCATAAGAGCATTATACGCTCAAATGCTAGAGTTGAATATAGCAGACTCCGCTTATCGTGATAACTGGCATATGAGTCGTGATTTAGATAGAGCTTCGGGCTCATATATCTATACCTTGTTAACAGGGAAATGTAATCTAGGTGTGGAGCCAACGGACATATCTTCTGCAGCTTGGCGTTCATGGCGAGCTCATAAACTTGGCTACGAAACTGCTTGGAATCTCATGTTTCTTGAAGGAAAAGTGCCCGAATGCAATTAGGAATGTTCTTCTAATTAGGTGTTCCGTAACCAATCTTAATTGAAAATTTTATTCTTGAAGATTGGACCAAAGCTACTTTAAAGCCACTTCGCCTTAATGTCTTTGTATTTAGTTCTTCCGATGGGGATGCGTTCTCCATTCTTCAACTCAGCCATATACTTACTTCCAGATGAAACATTAATTTCCCTTATCTCCGACATCTTCACTAAATATGATTTATGTATCCTTTCGAAAGAATAGGATAGGAGTTGTTCCAGTTTTTCGAGGGATTTATCATGCAATTCTTTTCTTCCATCCGTTAAAAAGAGTTCGGTGTAGACGCCTGCTCCTTTTATATAAATGATATCCTCAATAGGCACTAATTGCATCCTACCCTTTTTTTTTATCCCCAAAAATCTGATTTTGCTGTTTTCAATTTTTTCTTTCGAGGTTGTCCTATTAAAGGCTTGTGCCAACCTATCTTGGTTAAAAGGTTTGGGAACAAAATCTAAAACACCATGTTCAAAGGCGGTAATTGCTTGATCCTTATAAGCCGAAATAATAATAGTATGAAAAGACCCAGAAACTGCCTGGGTAAGAAGATCAAAGCCATTGTCGCCATTAAGGTTTAGATCCAGGAGAACAAGGTCCAATTCACTGTTTTCAATATGACTCAATGCATCGTGTAGTGTATTTATATGTTTTAGGGATTGTAGCGTACTTCCAAAAATGTCACGAGTCATTCGTTCAATCCTTTTGGCGATTCTTAATTCATCTTCAACAATTAAAACGTTCATCTTCTTACCTATATATTTTTATGACATTTTTCCAACCGTGATGTGCGGGTTCTGAAGTAAGTTCCCATTGGTCATGGTAACTTTCCGTAAGTCGGGCTTTGATGTATTTCAGTCCAGTACCTTCTTGTCTTTGACCTGAAGCCTGCTTTACAATCTCGGCGTAGGTTAAAAATGTGTAGCAATCATAATCCGCATTTGACTCAAAAAGCAGTTTAAATTTGATGCTATTATCTTCCAAAGGCAGACTATGCGTAATTCCGTTTTCCAATAAGGTATGAAGAATTCCCGGGGGTATTTTTTGCTCAGGATCGATGTCTTCTTCCTGCCAGGAATAGTTCACTTCTTTTCGATATTCCATAATCTCCAAATGCGCACGACAAAGTGCTATTTCTTGGCTAATCGGTATTAAGGTTTGGTTTTCTATCTGATTCAGCAAATCAAATTCCTTGGCCAGGGCTTCTATAAACAAAACACCTTTTTTTGGAGTCTCTTCTATCCAATCTATCAACGAAGTGAGTGTGTTCATCAGAAAATGAGGTTGGATATTCTTTTTAAGTAATTCTAAGCGCAGTCTCGTAGATTGGACCAATGAGTTTTCATAGGCCAAACGTTGTTCTTTGATTCGTAGAGAAAGCAAATACAACATATTAAGCAGAATTAGACTAAAACCTGTGAAAAGGCTAATGTTTAATGAAACATAATGGCGAATGAATATACAAAGGAGTAAGGTAAGCAACACCAGGAGCGCGCCTTTTGCTTTTTTATAAACCCCAAAAACTGCTATGCATAGGGAAAATAGCAACAAGCTTAGCGTCATATTTAATATGGTGAGATCAAATAAGTGGTGCTCAATAGAGAATATAAACAAAAGAATAGCGGTGTAAATACCCAAGAAGAGTTTCCATTTGGGGTAGGGGAACTGCATGGAAAAATAGAGTGGAATTAAAAACGAAATACCGAACATTAAGCTAGTTATAACTTCTAAGCGTATTACGTGCAAGCTATAATGAATCGGCACAGTCGTTTTCACAAAATGGGTCATTGTTAAACCAAAAAAGAGCAAACAACTGATGCTAAAAATAAGCGCAGGATATTCTTTTTTATTGCCGATGAATAGAAAAAGAAAATAGATGGCGGTAATAAGAAAAGCTCCTGCAAAAATGTGCATATAGGAGTTTTGAATGAGTCGGTCGGTTAATAGATCATCGTAATAATCAATCTTCAGACCGTAATTGCCAATATGATCCGGATAATAATAATTGCTCAAACGCAAGGCCATTACATGTTCACCTGCATTGGTCAAATGGGTAGGTATTGTAAAAGTGGTCCACAATTTACCTTCCGGGGGTAAATCTGCTTCCTGACCAGGATTTCCATTTTTACCTATTAAGACGCCATCCCAAAATACTTCATACTCACCATAGACTTCCAATCGAAGACCATAAGGTTTTAATGTTTCTGGAGCTTTTAGAATATCGATTTTCGTTCTAGACCAGAAAATCTGACCATCTGGCACTAATGTCATGCGTTTTTCCCAGTGTCTAGCATTCAAGTTTTTGGTCGCCCATTCAGGTTGATCTCCTATTTGAAATACCGTCCTGTATCGCGCAAAAATAGACTCTTGGTTTTGGGAACAAGAGGTTACCAATAATACGGGACATATGAGAAGAAAGTATAATAGATGTCTCAAGCTCGTCTTGATGCGGTTAAAGGTGCAAGATAGTCATTACAATCCGCCTCTTCGAGCAGTTCACTAGCGTATAGAGCAGTTGGGAAAATTTAGATTGGATGGATGAGAATCAAAAGCCAGATTTGTAATACAGAGGAACCTATTTATCTGATGTTATTTTAGACAAAAAACAGAATAAACAATGAAAAACATAGCAGGATTACCACTTTTCTTATTCCTAATTGTAGCAACCCACAGTTTTGCCCAACATACCGATAGTGAGGCACCAAAGGCAACTGCCGACGAAGCTGCGCTACCATTCAGGGATATTCCGAATCTCGAAGAACCCTATACAAATGCGGCTCCAATAGAAAGAAATGATGGAATAAGAGTGGGCAAATTAAAACTTTCCGGTCATGATAAAAATTCAATTTTAAAGGTCTCTCAAGAGATTTTTGATGGCAAATACGGTAATTACGATGCGTTGCTCATTTCGCATAAGAACAAATTGGTATATGAATCTTATTACAAAAAAGGTCGTATCGATTTGCCACATGGACAAGCATCTGCGGTAAAAGGCTACACCAGTTTGATCTTAGGGAGGGCAATTCAGCTGGGTTATCTAACTATGGAAGATTTAAACAAACCTTTAATTAGTTTTCTAAAAGATACGAACCCTAAAAAATTTACAAAGGGAGTAGAAAAAATCACACTTCATAAAGCATTGACAATGCATGGAGGACTAACCATTGATAGAGAAAAATGGAAGGAAATTGAGAATGATTCCGTTAAATTGAAAGGGCAGGGGCTGGTTCAAACACTACTTGAATACAGCAAACCCATTACTGATGAGTCTCAGGTCTTTTTGTATGGTAATTTCAATCCCATGATGGTGATGACGGTTATAGACGCCGTTGTACCGGGAACAGTTGAGGACTTTATTAAAAATGAGTTACTTGATAAGCTTGGTATTACCGATTATAAATGGTCAAAACACACAAGTGGCTTACCACAGGCAGGATGGCGTGCCAGTATCATGTCTCGTGACATGATTAAATTGGGGTATTTGGTGCAAAACAAAGGTAAATTGAATGGGAAACAGTTTATTTCTGCTGCATATCTCGAAAAAGCCACAAGTGGCTTGGAAAGACCTGCAATAGATTGGATGCCTAAAAATTATCTTTACGGGTATTTTTGGTACTACACACCTGTAAAAGTCGGTAATAGAAGCTATGATGCGACTCTTGCTTGGGGAGGCGGAGGACAACGTGTTCTGGTAGTAGAAGAACTTGGTTTAACCATTGTCATCAATGGTCATGACCGAGACGATGATAAAATCATGACTCCAATTTTTGAAACGATCATACCGGCATTTGCCAAGAAGTAGCCACTATTATCAAAAACTAAGAAATGAGAAAAGCGTATTTCATTTGGATGTTTATAGGGGCACTATTTTTAAATGCCTGTGGTTCTGAAAATCAGAAAGCGAACGACAATGCTTCATCATCTATGGTAGCGCCCTATTTTGGCCTAACCCCGCCAGGCATGGAAGCTGAACCTCTTGAATTAAATAACATGTCACAAAAAGGGTGGGAGCTAGGGGGTATTCACGCTCCAAATATGAAAGAGTTTTATTTGACTTCTACTTTGGAGACGCCACTTCGACCTATTGTTATAAGCTTCCGAAAGGAAGACAGAGTCTGGAAGAAATATGAGTTTTATGATACTGGCGGAGATGTTCTGTATTCGAAAGATAAATATATAGAACGAACCGACTCTGATTGGTCAGCCATAAAAAGTCTTGGTGCTCCTTTTGATACCATCCCAATAATGCGTTTAACAGCTTCTTCCAAAGGAACCTTGGTTTTTGATGAAGCTACTAGAGATGGAAGTGGTATTCTTCGTTATTCACGACTCATAAACGGCAAGCATGAAGCACCAAAACCTTTTGGTGCAACTATAAACACAGGTAAATGGACGGCTCATCCTTTCATTGCTCCAGATGAATCTTACATTATTTGGGACAGTGAGCGTGAAGGGGGATATGGCGATAGTGATATGTATATCAGTTTTCGACAGACAGATGGTTCATGGGGAGCGGCCATTAACTTTGGGGATAAGATAAACACAGATGGCGAGGACGGTGGAGGTTACGTAACGCCAGATGGAAAATATCTTTCGTATTGCCCCCGTTGTAGCCCACCTTATGATAGGATGTGGATGGACGCAGAGATTATTGAAACACTAAGACCAAAAACAGAAAAATGAGAAAACTGAAGTTATTTCTAGTGCTAGCCATAGCGGCGCTACATACGCTCTTTGCCCAGGAGAATCATATTAAAGAAGATGCGGAGGTAGCGAGAATCTCTAATTTTGAATTGCCAAAGATTCAGGTTGTCCCAATAACGGATACTAATGCTAATAGGCAATACGAACTTTATATTAAGCTACCAGAGGCGTATTCAGAAAACAATGATAAATCGTATCCTGTAATTTATACAACCGATGCAATGTGGCACATGGAGATGTTATCTGGTTCAACAGAATACATGTTGGAAGAGATTATTCTAGTTGGAATCTCTTGGCAGAAAGACATTGATGAAGGCCTAAAAAAAGAAGTAGGAGAACATGTTAGTCGGTTCCGAGATTACAGTTTTCGTAAATCAAATAAACCTGAAATTCAAACAAAATTTCAATTTGGACAAGGCAATAATCATCTGGGTTTTATTCGTAATGATATTATTCCCTATATGGACAATACGTATCGTACTGACCCAAATAGTCGCACCTATTTCGGTTATTCAATGGGTGGTGAATTTGGTGCTTATGCGCTATTGTCTCAACCGGATACCTTTAATAATTACATTCTTGGCAGTCCATCAATCAAAAATGAAGTTGAATATCTATCTGAACTTAATACGAAATTGTCAAATAGAAACTCGAGTCTGAATGCCAATGTTTTCATTTCATATGGCTCATTGGAAGAAACGATGATGGAGCCTATCGAAGCGTTTATTAAATTATTAAATGATAGAAGAGATGAGGGCTTAACGGTACTAAAAGAAGTGATTGATGGAAATCATGGAACTGCATTCCCTATGACCGTAGTGCGAAGCATTAACTGGTTAGCACAGTTGAATGAAACCGTAGTGAAAAGTCCATATTTGGGGCAAAAACTACCCGGTTTGGTACCAAAACCTTTTGCACCTGGGACTGTTACAAGCGAAAACTGGGAATATGGCGGGGTTTTTACACCTGACTTAAAAGAGTTTTACTTTATAAGGGAAGTTCCGGGTAATGAAAAACAGGAATTCGTTGTATTTGAGTACAAAAATGAACAATGGGTGGAGTCCGTTATCTCAAACAGGATAGGCCAACCCTATATTTCACCTGATGGCAAAACAATGCATTTGGGCAAGCGATATAAGAAACGAACCGAGACAGGCTGGTCAGAGATAGAGCGTCTTGAATCTCCCTTCGAGGAAATACAGATCATGCGCATGACGTCCTCATTCAATGGAACCTTTGTTTTTGATGAGATAGGTATGCCCAACGGAGATGGGGTACTTCGTTATTCAAGACTGATAGAAGGGAAACGTGAAGCACCCAGACCATTTGGAAAAACAATCAATACAGGAAGAATGAATGCGCATCCTTTTATTGCTCCCGATGAATCCTACCTAATTTTTGATGGAGAACGTGAAGGTGGTTTTGGGGATTCTGACCTCTATATCAGTTTTCGGCAAGAAGATGGTTCTTGGGGCACTGCCATTAATTTGGGTGATGCCATTAATACCGAAGCATGGGAAGCAGCGGCAACTGTGACACCCGATGGTAAGTATTTGTTCTTTAATAGGAATATGGGTTCGAATGATTACGAAAATGTAGATATCTTTTGGGTAGATGCAAAGGTGATTGAAGATCTTAGACCCAAGCCATAAAACTCAGATGAAGTCCCATAGGTACATGGCAGTAATCTACTGATAACCAGTATCATTTTGACTTCCCAACCCAATACTTTATTTTAATTGTCAACGTTACATATATATGTAACGTTGATACACTAAGTGCTAAAATGGACAATTATGGCCCCAATCACCCCAAATCCGTTTTTTGAGATAATTTTCAAATTAAAGTATGCGCACCAATGGTTAAAAACATCCACGAAATTGGTGTTGTTCTCGTTTTTGTCAGTACTGTTAAGCTGCAATAATTCACTGGAACCCGTGTCGCCCGAAGATGTAATTGATCCAGTCAATGAAATTGTGGATTCAGGAGATGCTGCCCTCAATTATAGAAACAACTGTGGAGGTTGCCATGGACAAGACCTGGGCTCATTTGTGGAACGCGAGTGGACCTACGGCAATGCTCAGGACGATGTCATAAACTCAATAACCGATGGATACGCGAGCAATGGTATGCCAGCATACGGGTCTGCTTTAAGTGCTCAAGCAATCGAAGATTTGACCACCTATATACTTACCGAAATCGATGGAAAAACCAAAGCGATGTTGGAAGAGGAGAACCCCGATTTATCAGGCTTAATCTCATCCGATGACCTTACATTTCGACTGGAAACCTTAACCGATGAGATTCCCGGCATTCCTTGGGGGATAGCACAATTGCCCACTGGTGAAATTTTAGTGACCGAGCGTGGGGGAGGACTATTTTTGGTTAATAATGACAAGCAATTGACAGCCATTACTGGTATTCCAGCTGTGGTTTCGCAAGGGCAGGGAGGACTATTGGATGTACTCCTACATCCAGATTTTGAAAACAATTCATTTGTGTATCTATCCTATTCTCGAGCCAACCCCAATAATGCATCCGAGCGGACCACTGCAGTGGCAAGGGGTAGGTTAGAGGGCAACAGTTTGGTTCAAGTGGAGAACATATTTACGGCACTTCCATATC
This sequence comes from uncultured Allomuricauda sp., assembly GCF_947499585.1. GTDB lineage: Bacteria > Bacteroidota > Bacteroidia > Flavobacteriales > Flavobacteriaceae > Flagellimonas. Next base: position 1,138,615 of record NZ_CANMOO010000001.1, read on the forward strand.
TTGGTAGTACCCACCACTATGGCTCAAGACTAGAATTTGATAACGATGGCTACCTATATGTTTCCGTGGGTGATCGTGGATTCAGAGAGGTTTACCCCCAGGAATTGGATAATGCTATCGGAAAAATACACCGTATCCATGACGATGGCGAAATTCCTACGGACAACCCATTTTACAATACTTCGGGAGCTGTCAATTCAATTTTCACCTACGGAACACGTAATCCCCAAGGCATGAGCTTGCATCCGGAAACCGGAGCAGTTTGGGAAGGCGAACATGGGCCTCAGGGCGGTGATGAGATCAATCTGTTGGAAGCCGGGAACAATAATGGTTGGCCGGCTATTTCATACGGTATCAATTATGACGGCACCACATTTACAGATTTTACCGCATTGGCTGGTATGGAACAGCCCGTGTACTACTGGACTCCTTCCATTGCTCCCTGTGGAATGACCTTTGTGTCTGGCAATTTTTATGGAAATTGGAGAAATGACCTGTTTGTCAGCTCGCTCAAATTCGAATATCTCCATCGTTTAAAGATGAATGGCAACGAGGTTATTGGCCATGAAACGCTGGTGGATGGTATAGGCAGGGTACGTGACGCTGAAATGGGCAGCGACGGGTATCTGTACATTGTAGTCGAGGGCCCTGGTAGATTGATACGCCTTGTTCCTGAACAATAATGTTTCAATATAACGACTGTTAAATTGCTGAACTACTCTGGCCTTTTTTTGATGCTCCAAATCTAAAAGGGGGTGTACATGGGAATAAAGCGGAACGTAAAAAAGGGTAAATTCTTAAATGCTGAGTTCCTTTTTCAAAATGGTTCGGAATCGTGTAGCGCTTAAATAGTGGTCATCCAGTAATTTGCCATTATGCAATAGGTTGAAAACCCCAAAGCCGGAAGGTGCCATCTTAGCCTCTTTTACGGTTTTTATCTTGGACACTTTTAGATCTACTCCATGGTCCATGGCAACGTTAAGTATGGCGGTTACCGACTTTTCGCTCCACGGACACTGGTCTGCATATAACAAATGCCATCCTTTATAGTTTTCTTGTCGGTTTGTCCAGTTGTAAAACTTTGGTTTTTTGCTGTTTTTGTTCCATGTTTTCGATAGTAATTCAAATCGGTCCTTCGCTTCAATTTGCTGAAAGCCGTTTTTCTCAAAAAGTGTCTTATTGGCCAACCAACCACCGTTACTGGTTATGACACATAAACCATCAAGCCCTAATGCTCTTGCTTCGTTTTCCGCATCTTGAATGAGCATTGAACCAAACCCCATATTTCGTTCTTTTTTTGAGTATATGTAGGTGCAATGAATGAACATATAGTTATCCGCATCTATCGGGCGCCAGGCATTTTTTGCAGGAACATACTCAATAAAGCCAATCATTTTGCCCTCGTCATTCTTGAGTATCTTTATTCGTAAACCTTCAGCATAACGTTTTTCATACCACTGGGCCTTGTCTTTAAATCCCTGCCTTTTTCGGTCTTTGATACAGAAGAAGGTCTCTTTTATTGCATTTTCAGGGGTTACCGCTACTATTTTCATGGTTTTCTTTTTTAGACATTGAAGATTAAAAATGCCAGCCTAGTTTAAGTGAGATTTCAGGGATTAAAAGCGGGGTTTCATAGATGCTATTGTCTACCATTACTTCTTTATCACCTGCAATACGGAGATGTACAGCTGCCCAGGGATTTAGATAAAAGTTCTTGTAAAATTTCCAAACATAACCGCCGCCCAGCGTGAAAATGGTATTGTTGTATTCGGCTGTTTCCAATTTGGCGTCGGTTTGTATGGTGGCGTCCCAATACTCCAAACCAGGTCCGATCCACCAGCCTTCAAAACCAGGTTTGAAAAAGTAATCCACAATGGCTGCATAGACCTTCATTTCATTATTGGTAAAACCATCTTCCAAGATAAACCCCGGTGTTTCTATTTTTGTAATTACCGCTCTATATCTAAAATGATCGTGGCCTAGCCAGGCAGAAGCATAGTATCCCTCAAATATGTACGGCACCGCATCCAATTCAAACCCGACAACTGTTTTGTTTACTTCGTCTTCGGCGTTTTGTCCGTATGTCGCTACTAATAGTAAAAAAGAAAAAAGGAATGTTAGCGATTTCATGATTTTCAAGTTTTATAACCCCTAAAAGTATTCTTGAAAACTATGACCTACAATGACATATATCAGCTTGTTATCTGACTTTCATTTTATTGGAAATCTTGACGTATTACTCTTTTTCCGTAACAATCATTAGAATCTTTTTGTTTGCAAGTCGCTTAAGTGACTCCAGATCATTGATATTTGGATTTCCCGGCATGCTAATAACACCTGTAAAGTGATTATTGTAAATAGAAGCAATTTGAAAGGCATCTTCGCTATTGGCAGAAAATCCCAGAATGAAAAGTTCGTTCAAAGAATAAGTTTTCTCTAAATAATCCAACAAAACTTTGATGGCTGTCCTGTTCTCCATGTGTACAAGACTTTCAACCAATATCTACCCATGTTTTTCAGAATTGGAGCCAAAATATCTACATCCCAAATTTAGATTTCCCCCATCCAATCCCGGCCCTAGCAATATTGGGTAAGTATTATCAGGCGAAAACTTCTCCGGTTCAGTAACTCTGACCAATAGTTTTTTCTGTCCCAAGGGCAGTTCAACTACTTTTTGCTGGGCATGAACAAATAAAAAACCCAGGCATAGCAAAAGACTTAAAAAATGTTTGCTTATGGTCATGAGAAGTTTTTTTAATTTTCTGTTAGTTTTATGATTTCGCCTGAAGAAATTTCCAATAAATGTATCTCCGCCCCTTCTTCAAAACTAGTGTTGTATGCTACATGTTTTAAGTCTTTGTCAATGGTAGTAAACATAATCCCTTTATAGGGAACAATGCCCAACTCCTTTAAATCATTTCCCTCCAAATCCTCTAAAAAGAGAGTAGTTGAATCTTCATTTTCTACCGATTTTATTGCATGCCCCCCTGTTATGAATTCACCTTCCAGCTTTGGAATGTCAAGGGTACTCTTTGTTTTTAAATCGAACAATTGTTTTGTTACAACATAATTTTCCAAATCGTCTATTCTATTGACATAAAGTTTGCCATTCTCGGTCATATGCGGCCTATTTGTTCTTCCGTTTTCGGTAAGCCGTTCTACTTTACCTCCTTTGGCGTAATATGCATCTGGAGTAAATCCCTCTTTTGGCCAATGAAAGAAAAAATATCCCTCACCGGATAAATCCCATGAAGTAAACATATGAAAACCATTTTCGGTCACTTTTGCAAGTTCTTCAAGGCTATTTCCATCGGTGGTTACTGCCATAATCTTTGCACCATCGTCCACAAAATTTGTGTAAGCAATTTTTTTTCCATCTCGTGACCATTTAGGCTCGGTGTGAAAACCAATTGAGTCTAAAGTGGAAACCTCACGTAGATTACCGCCATCCAAATCTGAAATAAAGATCCTGGCCTTATTTTGAGCCCCGTCAACATAGGAATAGTAAGCAATTTCTGGGCCTATCGGGTTAAAGCTAGGCCCTAAATCTGGTGTCCCCGTTTTCTCTTCCTTCTTTTTTACCAATGTGGAATCTACTATTGAACCATCTTGCTCTTCAACTTGACCAGAACTTATTTTTTGTTTGCATGATATGGTCATCAAAGAAATTACAAGTATTACGGTCAATTTGTTTTTGATTTTATTCATTGTCAACATTTTTTGGGCAATCTATACAGGAAAATAGTTTTATGGTAGCGGATTGTGATAAACAGGCCATATTGTGATTAGTTGGAGGGGTATTCTGATTTTCACCCCAAAAAAGAAAATTGGTCACATTGTCCTATTAAAGATGCTTTTACGGTCCTACTTTGGGATGAATTAAAATTTATATTCCATGAAAAAAACAATGAGCAAAGAGTGCTTTACACTATTATTGGTGCTTTCATTCTGTTATTCCAAAGCACAAGTCAAAAAAGAAAATATATTGACTGCCTGGGACGGCATGACGAAAATGGTAGTGGAAACTGCCAAAGCAATGCCCGAAACACATTATAGTTTTAAACCAACAACTGAGCTACGGGATTTTGCTGAACAAATGGCACATACTTCTGGGGCCAATTATCTTTTTGCATCGGTGGTTAAATTGGAGACACCGGACCCTAGTCCTATAACAGATACCAAGGAAAAAAAGGAGGTAATTGCCCAAATGGAAAATTCTTTTGCTTTCATTCGATCAGGAATTCAAAAACTTAGTGTAGAAGATCTTGCCGAGGAAATCGAATTTTTTGGTAACAAAATGTCAAGGCTACAATCTATTTTAATAATGACCTCCCATCTTCAACGAGAGCATGGCAAGACTACAATTTATGCAAGGTTAAAGGGTGTTGCACCGGGACCATCGGGTGGTTGGTAGCTAATTTTGGGTTTCTTCCTTGTAGCCGGCTGAGACCACTTCACGCTGGATAATATATTCAGAGCCATTATAACAAAGTTTGGAATTTCCGACTGGAATGGTTTCTTTCGGTTTCACCGTATAAAGTCGATGGATTTCTTTGGCGGGATTTCCAGGAAAATTAAAAGTCACTTTGACCGCTGTTTTTATGGTCATATCGCCCTCGGTACTTTGCAATGCAACTCCATTGCCACAACCATTGGGATCTAGGTTGATTAAACTAACTTTTTTTGATGCATCTTGACCAAAAACTTCTCCATGATAATCGATGCCATATTCATTTTCCTCATGTAACAGATAAAAAATTTCCTGATAGGATAGTTCGCTGATGTCCTTAGGTTTTATCTCCGTTTTGGCATCGTCATTTATGGTTTCCCTTTTTCCATTTTTACAGGAAAGGAACAAAAGAAAAACTAGCAAACCGAATGTGTAAACGTATCTCATCATCTTAGAAAATAAAAACATGAATTAATTCATTTTTATACCTTAGAAAGGTAAATTGATAGTATGCTGAAGCAACTCTTCCAAAGTTATAAAAATTTGCCCATTGCTTTTGGTAAAATGGGAGTTGCCGTTTTTATTGTGTGCTGTTTTTTTATTGCAAAAGAATATACCAGCCACTTGGTCAATGATTACAATTTTCCCTTTAGTTGGTTGTTCATCAGTTTAAAAATATCAGTCAATTATACATTGTGGCTGATTCTGGCACCATGGATAGGAAGCATTACAAAAAAAATAACTTCCAAGAGAAAAACAATACTTGGTTGGATGGGCATAATAGCTTGCATTGTGATTATTTCGGCGCTTCACAGGGCCTTGTCCACAAAAGTTTACGATTTGGTCTATTTTATGGATACGGGATATATGAAGAATTTTTTTGGCCCCAACGGAATCGTTGCCTTGGCAGTGGGTAGCTTTTCGAGCTTGATCGAGCAATTGGTCATCATTGCCTTATTTTTAGGGGCAGACTACCAAAAACAATACCTTAAAAATCAACAAGCTCTAATAAATGCCCAAATCAATACGCTACAGATGCAGTTGCATCCGCATTTTCTTTTCAACACCCTTCACTCCATTTCCTCCATGATTGATATAGACACTCAAAAAGCCCAAAAAATGTTGACCAAAATAGGGACCTTGCTCAGGAGCCTACTGGAAAACGAAATGGAGCAGATGACCACTATAAAGAATGAGATAGAATTCATCAAACATTACTTGGATTTGGAACAAATCCGATACATTGATAAAATGCAAATTGAATATATAGTCCCCAAAGAACTGCTAGGTGCAGAAATTCCCAATATGATATTGCAGCCTTTGATAGAGAATGCCATTAAATATGGAGTGGTGACTGCCACGAAATATGGAAAAATCACCATTGAAATTGAAAAGGTATTTGAGGAGACCCAAGGGGTGGAACATGTAATGATGCAAGTATCAAATACCTTGGAAGAAAGCAGTCAATTAGTGATGGAAAAGGGAACCGGTTTAGGGCTTAAAAATATTAGAAAGCGACTTGAAGGGATTTATGGGAATCTCTTCAAATTTGAATTTGGTCTTACACATTCCGAATTATATATAGCCAAAATTTCCCTTCCCTTTAAGACGATTTAAATGAAACTGCGTTGTATTATAATCGATGATGAGTACCTGGCAAGACAACGTGTGCTCAAATTACTGGAAAAGCACCGTAATGTTTTGGTTGTGGCAGAGTGCAGAAATGGGAAAGAAGCTATTGAAAGCATTAAACTAAAAGAACCCGATTTTATTTTCCTCGATGTCCAAATGCCAGATTTAAATGGTTTTTCCGTGTTGAACAGACTTGATAAGGTTCCTTATGTTATTTTTACTACTGCCTATGATTCCTTTGCGCTCAAAGCCTTTGAGGTCAATGCGGTGGATTACCTATTAAAACCGTTTGACCAAGAACGGATGGATACCTCTCTTGAGAGAATGATATCACTTAAGAAAGCTGACAAAACCTACGAATTGCGTAATATATTGGACAATCTTTTCAAGGAACTTAAGCAAGATGGAGGTGTAAACCACCGAACCGACTTCACAATCAAAAAAAATGGAAGATTGTTGCATGTTGATACTGAGGATATCATATTTATGAAGTCAGAAGGCAATTATTTGGAACTCCACACAGATTCGGAAAAGCACCTTTATAGGGCTACCATGAACGCCATAGAAAATGAACTATCTGCCAAAGAATTTGTACGAGTTCATAGATCTTTGATGCTTAACAAGAGATATATCCAGGGTTGTTTTTATTTGAGCAATTCCTACTACAAAATCAAGCTTAAAACTGGTTTGGAATTTACTTCAGGGAGGTCTTATAAAACCAATATTATATCTTATCTGGAGGAAATTGGTGGGTGATTCCCAACTCTTGAGCGTTATTTTATCAACAAACTTTCTCAAATTTCACAGTTTATCACAAAATGTGTTTCCATTTGCAATTGCTCAATTAATTTGTGGCAAAATGAATTCTGATTTATGAATTTTTCCAAAAACGCATTGAGCATTACTAAACCATTCTGTAGGGATATAATTCAGTTGTTTCCCTTGATAATCGTTCTGCTATTTAGCTTTTCATCTTCTGGACAACATCAAGAACGTGAACGCATCTATTTTGATTCAGAAATAGGGAATAAAAATGTAGCCTCTTTTGAAATATTCTCAGTTTACCCAGATGGAAATGGATTGAAGCAGCATACTTTTGATGCTGTTCCCAGAAGAGCCAATAGCTCACCTAAATTTTCTCCTGACGGAAAACATGTGATTTTTGGTACGTATAAGTACGGAGGATATAAAATAGCCATTGCCAATAGTGATTTTACCCAGCAACGCAAATTTACCATAGGTCCTCATTATACTTATGTTGGCTCTTGGTCTCCTGATAGCAAAAAAGTAGCCTATAATAAAGTGGACACAAAAAGGGCTCCATATTTTCAAGGTGATTTTGAGATTTTTGTTATGGATTTGGAGCGATCAACAGATGAAAATATCTCAAACACCAAAGGGTCCGACTTTGGTCCCCAATGGTCCAGTGATGGAAAAAAAATCTTATTTGGCTCTGACAGGTCGGGAAATTCTGACCTCTATATAATGGATGGGGATGGGAAAAATATCAAAAATATTACCAATACCCCTAAGATTGATGAGTTTGGTTTCTCCTGGTCCCAGAAAGGAGACAAAATTGCCTTTCATGTAATACATCGGGATGCCAAAAGTAAATATATAGATTTATATACCATGAATGCGGATGGAACCCAAAGAAAAAATCTCACCAACAATCAATCCGCAAAACGAAATCCTTTTGTTCCATATTATGCTGGCGCTCCACCCATATTTTACGGATCTTCTTGGTCAAAAGATGGAAAAAGAATCGCCTTTTCGTCCAAAAGGAATTCTAGTAATTTCCAAATATTCATCATTGAGTCAAATGGAGAGAGGCTTGAACAATTAACCCATAATACCGTCAACAATGTATTTCCGTCATGGTATACTGAAAGATGAGAGTCAAGTAAGTACCGTAGTTTGGTAAGCGAAGTGGATTGTAGTAATACATTATGTAAAATAGAAACTAAAGAAAAGTTTCTAGGAACACAGCGAGTAGCAAGTGCTCAGAAATTTTATTTTACTCACAAGCTTATTTAATTGTACATTTTAATTTATCAACTACAGAGGGATATTTTACATAATAGAATTATAGCTATCAAATGGATTTATCCCTTAAAATACAAACAATAGCATTTGTACTATAATGTTCTGCGTTATGTAACTTTGCTTTGGCAAAACAAAGTATTTGGTTCTACATGTGCTTTAAATTTTTCTTCTAAAAAGTTTCTTCCCAAAAAGGTAATGGAAAACTTATTAACTGACCGACGGTAGGAGGGAAGGCAATGTGTGTGGAATGGGAATAAATTGACCAGTATCAAAATGTTTTGATTTTTTCAAACAAATTCTTTTGAAATTCTGTAATTTGGAATACTTCCCCCAGAAGAAATTTTAATATCTAAATGAGCGCTGACAACAATCAATCAAATGATTCCCAAAAAACAACAACACGGGAAACATTGATTGACAGACTGACCAAAGAAATTGAGTCTAATCTAAATAACGACCAATTCGGAGTTGATAGTCTTGCACAAGCGGTCGGTATGAGCCGATCTAGTCTTCATCGGAAATTACACAAACAACTTGGTATCTCGACAAGCCAATTTATCAGAGAGTATCGATTAAAAAGAGCCATAGAAATTCTGAGGCTAGAAGACGTAACGGCTTCAGAAGTTGCTTACCGAGTTGGCTTTAGCAGTGCGACTTATTTCAATACCTCTTTCCATAAATTCCATGGATATACCCCTGGTGAAGTTAAATCAAGAATTCCCGCTGAAATCGAAGAACACAGCGAAAGTTACACTACGAAAAAAGAGCGTGATTTAAATACTGAAACGGCTGTATCAAAATCTAAAAAAAATGGTTTCAAGAATATCCTGATTCTTGCAACACTTCTCATATTCGGTGCCATCGCTGCTTTCTATATTTACAACACTTCTGCAAGTGAATCGGTTCAAACGTATGAAAATAATGCTATTAATGAAAAATCGATAGTCATTCTACCTTTTAAAAACTGGACAGGCGACCCCGATTTGGAATATATTTCAGATGGTATGACCGATGCGGTGACCTCAAGACTTACAAAGGTTAACGCTATTGAAAAAGTGATTCCGTTTACTTCAGCGTTACAATACAAGTCGACAGAAAAACCTATCAATGAAATCGCCAAGGAGTTAGGTGTTGCGAATCTTCTTCAAGGAAATCTTCAACTTTCCGGGAATAAAATCAAAATTAATCTACAATTGATTCATGGCCGTTCCAATGTGCATCTTTGGTCCGAAGAATACACGAGGGAATGGAAAAGCGACGAAATTTTTGAAATGCAGGCCGAAGTGGTCGAGGCAGTTGCCAGAAATATGAAGGCTACCATCTCTGAAAACGAGTTGGTCGCTATTAAAAAAATACCAACTAAAAGTAAACAAGCATATTCCTATTATCTTCAAGGAGAGTTTCAAAAGCAAAAAGGAAACGAACTATCATATTCAAATGCTATCAACCTTTATGAAAAGGCAATTGCAGCAGATTCGATTTTTGTAGAACCTTATATAGACATGGCTAATGTTTGGCATATGGGCGGATCAGTTTGGGGTTTTTATGATCAGCAAATGGCTTGGAGTAATGCAAAGGTATTACTACAACAAGCTCTGAAAATAGAACCAGACAATCAACGAGTAGCCGAAGAACTTAATACAGGAAGGTTTTTTTATGATTGGAATTTTGAACTTGTAGAACAGTCTTATAAAAATATAGTGAGCAATTCTGTAAATGACAAGCCGTCTGTTATTTCACTTGATTATCCCATTAAAACCGGAAGACCTGAAGAAACCCTTAAGGCAGTTGAACGTTTTAGCATCAATGACCCTTCAAATGTATTTTATCCGTTTTTTAGAGCAGAGGCAATGTTTTATTTGGGTTCTGCTAATGAAGCTAGGGAATTATTAACCCAAACGGACCCACTGTATAACGGCAACTGGTTTTATTTACGAGAGTCTGCAAAACTGTATTACTACCTAGGCGAATATGAAAAGTCAAAGGTTCAACTTGGAAAAATATTATCGCAATTTTCAGATTACCCACCCATATTGATGTGGTTGAATGCTGTATATGCTCAAATGGATGGCGATTCTGAACTTACCAGCACCCATTTGACAGAACTATACACCAGTTACTTTGCAAATTCATCAGGCAGCCCCGCTTGGTTTTTGGCGATGTACTATTGTACTGTAAAGGATTATGAAAAAGCTCTTGATTGGCTCCAAAAATCCTATGACAGACATGAGGTAGAAATGACTTGGCTAAGAGAAGAACCTTTGTTAGCCCCAATTAGAAAAGATCCACGCTACAAAGATCTCTATGAAAAAGTTGGGTTTTCCAGTATCGGAATACCGATTAAAACCTCTTCAGAAAATTAAACCTTCAAATTATCTTTTCAACATCATTTAAAGATTCTGCATCATAATTTAAATTCATGGACAAAAGCTTAACAAGCTTGCCACATGATTGTTAGGTAGCGTCTATCCCTTATTTCCATCTTTGGATTATTCAAATGTGAGGTGCCAGATACGCTTGCGCTTCAATTAAAAAATAATCACTAAAATCAATTCTTATGAAATCAAAAGTAACACTAGTTAGTATGATGGTATTGGCGCTTTTCACAACAAGTTGCACGGCACAATCAGAAATGGCACCCGTAGATTTATTAAACGATGAATTTCCTGAATCAAAACAAGAAATAATGGAAACCATCGGCACAATTGCACAAAGTCTTAAAGACGGCGATATGGATAAGTTGATTTCCCTTCACGCCTACAGCCCAAAGTTCACCGAATTTAATAAGGGAGAACCCCGTGTTGGTAGTGCAGGTAATGAGACCTATGAACGTGAAGTTTTCGGTGCACTTACCGAAGTTGTGAAATTTGATTCTAGAGACCTGCAAATAGCTGTCTATGGTGAAGTCGCTAACGTAACCTTTCATTCTGATTTTCATTTAAAATTCGGTGAAGACCTTGTCGTGGTAAATGACCAAATATCCTTGCTATTCTTAAAAACAAGTGACGGATGGAAAATTGTTGCCGAGCACCATTCTCCTTTAAAGAAAGAAGAAAGTTAAATTCAGACTAATTCATTTAAACTATTCAATCAATACATTAAAGATTGTATTAAATCATAGTATGGGAATCAACTATAATTTACCAACCTATTTTATAATTAACAAAAGTGATTGTCTACTATTGGCAATCACTTTTGTTACACATACAGATTCTTAGCGGCATCACAATTTGGCATAGGAATTCGCTGAAATAACTTATAACTTATCGCTATTTGATATAACGTCAAATTATGTTTCTTTTTTGAAACATAATGTTCTGCGTTATGTAACTTGAGCTTTGGTTAAAAGCGAAAGTTGTTACAATCTTCCTTAATTTTTTTCTTTCTAAAAACTTCCTAAAAATGTAATGGAACACTTATTAACTGACCGACGGCAGGAGGGAAGGCAATGTGTGTGGAATGGAAAAGTAAATAATATGGTTACATAAGATTTTCTGTTTAATGATTAATTTTAGAATAACTTAGGGCTATGGCTGAAATCACAAATGAACATATAGTACAAGCATATAAAATTGCGGTAAAGGTTTTTGATAAAAGCATTAGTCTTAAAGAAGGCCTTGATATTTTAGTAAATGAAGGAATGAAACGTAGTTCTGCTTCGGATTATGTATATAATTATGGGTGTATGCGTAAAGGAAAGTTAATGACTAGAAACGCCAACGCTTTTTCCACTGAGTATTATTTGAGTAAAATATATGAAAATCATGGTGATAATGGTCTTCAAAAAGCGCTAATATCGCTTTCCTTACATCTAGATTATTATGAGCAAGTCTCAGGAGCTAGGGTTGTTCAAAGACGAAAAATTTATGATAAGTATCTTAAAATACTTAACCATGACTCTAAAATTATCTATCCAGACGATGTTGAAGCGAATGAAAAATTTCTTGAAGGCAAATCAAAAAAAGTTTCAGTAAATATTTTTGAAAGGAATTCGATTGCTCGTGCAAAATGCATTGAGCATTTTGGATGTAAATGCCAAGTTTGTGAATTTGATTTTTCAAATCGTTACGGTAAAATAGGAGCAGGGTTTATTCATGTTCATCATTTAGTTGATATTTCTACAATTGGTAAAGAATATGAATTGGACCCAATAACCGATTTAATCCCAGTTTGCCCAAATTGTCATGCAATGTTGCACAAAAAAAAACCGTCCATCACTATTGAAGAATTAAAGAATATTACTAAAAACCCTTTAGATTAGTGGATTGAAGCGGAAAAAGGTTGTTCTTTTTACTTACTAGAACATTCAGGTAATTGTTTATATTTGATTATAATTTAACCAAAAACTCATGAGTATAATTAGGGGAGGAGTAGGTCATAGAAGACCACAATTGGATGTGGGTATTGAGAACCTGCACCCAGACCCCGAAAATCCAAGATTACCTTCTGAGTTCCAAGGAAAATCGGAAAGTGAAGTTATTGAAGCTTTGTACAAATTCTTTCATCTTCAAGAACTTGCGATTTCTATGTTTGAAAATGGTTATTTTGACGCAGAACCTTTAGTTGCTATACCGCAATCCCTACCTTCCGAATTTAAGGGTAAAGAATATCAAGAACTCAATACTAATGAATCTTACAGGGCTTTTATTTCCGACCCATCAACTCATTTTATTGTAGTTGAAGGAAATAGAAGACTTTCTACTGCCAAACTTCTTTTAAGTGGTGTAAAGAAGGGTTTGCCGTCTTTAGGGGAAGAACAAACTTGGGTCAGAGAAGACTTAGCATATCTTCCAATTATAGTTTATCCTGAACGAAAGCAAGTACTAGCCTATATTGGTGCTAGACATATAATTGGTACTAAAAAATGGGATGCTTATGCCAAAGCAAGATATATCGCTAGTTTAAAAGAAGACCATAAACTTTCCATGGATGATATTCAAAGAACTGTTGGTGATACTGGAAATTCTGCACGAAAAATATATACTTGTTATAAGTTAATAGAGGAGGTTGAGGATGAATATGAAAGCATAGATTCTTCTGAGGCAAAAGAGAATTTTTCATTTTTAGTTTTGGCCACTGGACAAGGTTCAATTAAAGATTATATTGGTTTGCCAAAAAAATGGAAAGACATTGATTTTGACATTAATATTGTTCCAACCGATAAAATTGACAATTTAAAACAACTTTTTCTTTGGCTTTTTGGCGACGGTAAAGAAGTTCGAAAAATTATTAAAGAATCACGTGATATTACCAACTACTTAACGGATATATTAAGAAATGATAGTGCTGTTGAACACCTAAAACAAACAGGTGACATATTAGGTTCATTTGAAAGAAGTGGAGGCGAGGATAGATTAGTTGAAAAGTATGTAAAAAGGGCAAACACTAACATTGAACAAGCGCTAGGTATGTTACATCGACATAAAACAGATGAGATAAAATCTGAACTTAGAAAGTTAGAAGAAACTACTAAAACCGCAATTACCATAGTCGAAGATGCTTAATTATGATATTCCTAGTCCCAACGACATTAATAATGTGGCTGATTGGGCAGAGTTTTATATTGCTTATTTAGAAGAGTCTTTATCAAAGGCAGCATTAAGTTCTGCTATAGAACAGAGTAGAGGTATCGAACCGCCAGAAGATTTTATAACAAGTGTATGGAGCGAACTCGAGGAAAGAAGTTCTAAATATGGTTCTAGTTGCCCCTTTAACATTGATTCTTTAGTTATTGAACCTTCAATCAATTGGAAGTTGATTCCTGATTACATGCTCTGTTTGATTTTTGCACTTGAAGGCAATCCTAATACAGATGCAGTCTCCTCGGCAGCTTCAGGTAAGCTTTTTGAAAGGGTATCTCAAGTAGCCGTTAAGAATTATATCCAAGGTGATTGCATTGTATATGGTCATCCCCATGAGCAAACCGTGAGTTCAATAGCAAATACTTTATTGAAAGAAAAATTCAATCAGTTACCTCCATCTTATCGGAAAGACAGAAATTTAGACCTCTTTGCTTGGAAATCATTTGATGATGAGCGAGCTGGTCAAATTATTATGTTAGTTCAATGTGCTGCTGGCCACAATTGGAAAACTAAACTAACAGAACTAAGTCTTAGAGCTTGGGAATTGTATATACATTTCGCAGCCGCACCAATTAAAGGTTTTACTATACCTAATATCATTTCAAATGTTGAAGACTTATTAGAGCATTCCCGTGATGCAGGCGTATTATTTGATAGAACTAGACTTTATAAAAATATTTGCGTTACTGAAAGAGAAGACGATTTTATTACGGAACTAAACACATGGTGTGATACTAGACTTTTGGAAATACTAAATTAGATGCGGTTCATAGATTTATTTGCGGGTTTGGGAGGATTTCATGTAGCACTTGAAAACCTTGGGCATGAATGTGTTTTTGCTAGTGAGAAAAAGGAAAATTTAGCGCTGCTTTATGAGGAGAATTTCGGCATTGAAGTTAATAGAGATATAACCACGGTAGAGATATGTGATATCCCACAATTTGATATACTTTGTGCTGGTTTCCCTTGTCAGCCATTCTCCAAAGCTGGAGACCAGCAAGGACTTGAAGATAGAAAAAATGGAAACCTATTTGACAAATTAGTTGAAATCATTGATTATCACGAACCTGACTACTTTATTTTAGAAAATGTTCGAAATTTAAAAAGCCATGATGATTTTAATACATGGAAATATATTAAGGATAAACTGCAAAACAGATTAGGGTATATTATAGATGACAAAATATTGTCGCCTCACAACTTTGGAATTCCACAACATAGAGAGAGAATATTTATAATTGGTTCTCGAAATGGTTTGCAACATTTTAATTGGCCAGAACCATCTGATTCAACGGATTCAATATTAGATTTTTTAGATACCAATCCAACTGATGCCACAAAACTTGAAGATGATAAAATAGAAGTAATTAATTTATGGCAGCAGTTCATTGAAAAAATCCCAATAGAAGATAGCTTGCCAAGTTTTCCGATTTGGAGTATGGAATTTGGAGCAACCTATCCTTTTGAAGATGAAATTCCATACCGAACTTCATCAAATGCTCTAGGAAAGTGCAAAGGTAAATTTGGTATTCCTCTTAAAGGTATGTCTCGCCAAGAGAAATTCAAAAATTTGCCAAACTATGTAAAGAAAAACCAGTTGCATAAGGAGACCAAAGAGGAAATCCCTTTTCCTACTTGGAAAAAACATTATATCCGAAGTAATAGAGCTTTTTATGAGAAGTATAAATTAGAATTGGAACCAATAGTAGAAAAAATTAAAAACCTTAATGTTTCTAGTTGGCAGAAGTTTGAATGGAATGTACAAGGCGGAGAAAGGGATTTATCAAAATATATAATCCAATTCAGAGGTTCAGGCGTTAGAATTAAAAAAACAGATTTCTTCCCCTCATTGGTTACTGTTAGTACTCAAATACCAATTCTTGGGTGGGAAAATAGATATATTACCCCAAGTGAAGGAGCAAGAATACAATCACTAAACGGCATTGTATTGCCTGAAAATACTGGTAGTTGTTTTGGAGCTCTCGGAAATGCTGTAAATGCACATATTGTAGAATTAATTGCCGCAAATTTGATTATTGAAATAGAGGAAAATAATCAAGAGGATTTGGATATACCTAATAATGTACCGGAAGAGCAAAGAGTTGCAATTTGACTTGGCCTAAGAGAATTTTGGCAAAACAATAGGCGAGGGGAGCGGCCATATTTTAGGGGGCTGGTTACTATATTTCTTGACCGTTGAAAATGTCCTGTAATATACAAGCGTTCTTAAGAGTTACAATGGATCCTAAAATATAGCGACTGAGCCGTACATTGTTTCCAAAATTATCTGTAAGCCTTGATTTTTTTGTTTCTTTTTTTATCAAGAAAAAAAGATAAATAAAAACGCTTACAGGTTACAATGTTGAAAGTCTATTTTACATAATGTTAGGAACACGTTAAAAAAAACTTCAATCAAGACGAGAGGTTAGCAAGGGCTAAGAAATTATCTCGCAGAGTAATTTTTAGCTATTGCGCCAAGCTAACGAAAATGTCGTAGAAAAAAATCTTGCACACATTTCCTCGAATACGCGAATTTTGAATGAATCTAAAAGGCTAGCTTTTAAATGGCGTTGGCAAGCGATGGCAAATTGTGTTTAAAATAAATTGCCTGAGCAATTTGATTTTAAAAAACAATCGAGCGTTTGGCAGCGGCTATTTTACATAACGGCAAATTATGAGTACAGACGAAAGGTTTGTCACTAGGGCTGCAGAATTTCGAAGTTTAGAATAAATTTTCTTATGTGTAGAAAATTTGAAACTACGTAAATTAAACAGGCTGATGACCCTGTTGGTAATTCCCTTAAAAGCTATAAACGTGAGGGATATTTTACATAATAGAATTATGACTTACAGCTAAAGTTTTGAAAATGAAATACTTATATATCAATCTGTATCATAATTTATATTATGTAAAATAGAATATATATGAAATAGATTTCTTCCTCTTTTTCTACTCTTGTATCCATTTAAAGACAATCTTACTTTCCTTTATCAAAACAGACGTTACGTCTTTGGTTGTGACTTTAATTTTTCAAAGGTCATAAAGAAATTGATCCAGATATTTCTAGAAGTTCTTAGGATCAATGGCAAGGCCATAAACATGATCACCACAATTAAACCGTATGTAGTGATCAAACTTAAATCAAAAACCAAATAAGACAGTACAAATGCAAAGCTGGCAAAAGCAAGTCCAACGGGATAGCTCACATACATGGCCCCATAAAAAAAAGAAGGTTCAATTTTATACTTTGTATTGCAATGGCCACAGCGTTCTTCCATCTTTAAAGTACTCGACAGCTTATATGGGTTCTGCTCAGTATACATGCTTTCATTTTGACAAACAGGACATGTCCCGGTAAGAATGCTATATATTTTGGTTCCTTTTAAAAATTTCATAATTCACTCTTTATTGTACTGTAGATGATTGTTTTATATGATAAAATCAACTCCTCTCCTTTCTCATTTGCTTCGCAAAGGTACTAAGTCATTCAGACAGCATACCAACACAATTAACTCCATTTTTTGTACTTTTAGGACATTATTATTCCATGCAGCATATTCCAATACTAAATATTGAGCAGTTTGAACAGGAGGAATCACTATCAGATTTTTACAGCAACGATTTGCAGCAACATTTAAAAAAGAATGCGCAAATTATTCATAAGCCCCATAAACATGACTTTTTTCTCTGTGTACTATTCCGTAAAGGTTCTGGTGTACATGAGATAGATTTTAATACCTATCCTATACAACCTGGGAGCGTATTTTTTCTAAAGCCAGGTCAAACACATTCCTGGAAATTTGATAGTACTCCAGAAGGCTATATTTTCTTTCATACCCCCGACTTTTACGAGTTGTATTTTCTAAATAGAAAACTCACCCAATTTCCGTTCTACTATTCCCTTAAAAATCCGCCAGACCTTACTTTAACGTTAGAAGAACTTGATAATATTGCCATACGGTTCAAAGAAATCAATATAGAGTACCATCAAAATTCAACCTATAAAAAACAAAAGCTTATCAGCCTTGTAAACCTTGCCTATATTGATTTAACCCGGCTCTACGCAAATTATGAGCCCATTAAAAAGGTTTTGTCCTCTACTTATTTGCAGACATTGGAAACTTTGGAAAGCATTATTGAAGAAGACTATAAAACGGGGAAATCTGCTAAATTTTATGCAGATAAATTACACATTACCCCTAAGCATTTGAATAGAATCACCAAAACTACCTTAAACAAAACTACCACAGAATTAATTACAGAAAGGGTTTTGCTAGAGGCCAAACGGCTTATTGTACACTCGGATAATTCCCTAACTAAAGTAGCGGAAAGATTGGGCTACGAAGATTATGCCTACTTCTCTAGAGTTTTTAAAGTAAAGACAGGCAAAACACCGCTAGAATTTAAAAAGAGCTACCAATAAAATGCTTTCTAAAAAAGCGCTATTGCATGATCAATACGGGGATATCAAGTTTTTTGGCAATTTGTCTTGCAGAATCTGGCTGAAACGATAATCCTTTGGTTTGTTTTTTGGTGATGCAAAACAACTGTGTATTGGTTTTTAGCACATAAGAGGCTAAACCGTCCAAGGCGTTAGTTCCTTCGGAAAATACATAAGAAATCGTTTCTTTTGTACTTGCTTCTTGCTCAACTGGTTTATCTCGAGGACTACGAACGCTAAAAAGTTTTAGCGGTTTTGTTGTTTGTTTGTTTAAATCGTTGATGACGCCAAGGTTGCTTTCTTCGACCTTATTTCCATAAATGCCCAAAGAAATATCTTTAAAGGAATGTAGTTTATGGTCCTCACCCACTATTAATACATTAACATTACAATCGCTTAGTACAAATTCAGTAATGCCATTACCAAGGAAGTTGGCCAACTTAGACTTTCGCTTTCCTAGAACCACTATATCTATCTGTGAATCAGATAAATGGTCTTTAATAGAACCTTTTATATTGCCATATGCAATTCGAGAAGTTATTGGAAAATCTTCTTTTTTGCTTATTTCTTTGATGTGCTCTTGTAATTGAGCTTTAGTGGTTCTATTATCCTCATGTATGATCCGCATTGCAGACAATTGGTTTTCATATTTAACAACCTCAGTTGGAGCTTTTACATACAATACCTCTACCCTTCCGTCAATTGCTTTGGCCAGTTGTACCGCATTGGTCAGAGCAATTTCAGAGGCTTGGGATAAATCCATTAACACCAAAAGTTTGTATTTGCCATTGTTGTTTTTAGTACTCATGTTTCTGTTGTTTTATGCACGTTTGTAGGAATAATTTAAAGATAATACTATTACTATCATAATATAATAGTTTAACTTTTGATTAATAAAAGTATAACACTGAGCGCTCCTACCCTTTTCATTCAAAACTGTTTGTTGATGGTGCTTGAAAATGAAACGGTAGGCCATTTTCTTTAGAAGTCTGGAATTAGCAATATGTTTGATGGCAATTATCTAATGGGAGTGTAATTTTTTTTAGAAAAGATGCTTTATTTTCTTAACCCATTTTATGGGAATGTTATACGGAGCGTAGCGTATGGGGATATCTATCCAGTTAGGTTTTCGTATAATGGCTTTTTTATGGGAGAATAGGTCAAAGGAATGTTTGCCATGATATCCTCCAATTCCTGACTGACCTACCCCGCCAAAGGGCAATCTTTTGTTGGTTATTTGCATTACAGTATCATTAATTACCCCACCACCAAAACCATACTTGTCAATAATTCTTTTTTGGAACTTTTTACTGGTAGAAAATACATACAATGCCAAAGGATTTTCATGTTGTGTTACGTACTTATGAATATCTTCTTCTGAATCATAAGAAATGATGGGCAGTATGGGCCCAAAAATCTCATCTTTCATCAAATCGTTTTTAAAACCAGGTTCATCTACCAATGTTGGCTCAATAAACCGTTCGGCATCCTTACAAGTTCCACCGAAGAGTATGTTTTCTCCTTCCAGCAATCCCTTTAATTTGTTATAATGGCTGTCAGTGGTTATCCTGGCAAAATCATTGGATTCTTCAATAGGATCGCCATAAAATTTTCTTATATTAAGTTTCAGGGCCTCTACAAGTCTATCTTTTACCGTCTTTTCAACCAAAATATAATCAGGAGCAATACATGTCTGTCCAGCATTTAAAAACTTGCCCCAAACAATACGCTTTGCTGCCAACGTAATGGACGCGGTTGCATCAACGATACAAGGGTTTTTTCCACTTAATTCCAAAGTAACTGGAGTAAGATGTTCCGCGGCACTTTTGTAAACAATCTTTCCCACTCGAGAACTTCCAGTGAAGAAAATATAGTTCCATTTTTTTGTCAGGAGTTCTTGTGATACGGGTATTCCGCCTTCAACAACGCTAACATATTCTTTGGGAAATACCTTTTCAATTATTTTTGCAATAACCTTAGAAGTTTCGGGAGTCAATTCCGAAGGTTTAAGCACAACAGTGTTGCCCGCTGCTAAAGCTCCTATCAACGGGGACATGGTCAATAGGAATGGATAGTTCCAAGGCGCTATGACCAATACATTGCCATACGGTTCTGAATATATCCAATCTGAAGAGGGGAAATTTGTCCAAGTAGCACCAACCTTTACCGGTTTGCTCCAAAACTCTAGATGATCAATGATGTATTTTAATTCTGAAAGCACCATTTGTGTTTCTGTGGCAAGTACTTCGAATTTTGGTTTTTTGAAATCTGTATATAAGGCATCGCAAATAGCGTCTTCATTGGCGACCAATTCTTTTCGTAATCGTTTTAAATATTGTTTACGATAAGTAACGATCTTTGTTTGTTGCGATGCAAAAAAATCTCTTTGACTTTGTACTAAATCTTCAATCATATGCAATCCTTATTGACTTTACTCTGTCCTCTTAAAAAGGAAAGAGAACTAGGATAAAGTTCAGGAATCTAAAGTTACACTAGATAAAAGAATATTGCTAATTCCTCTATTGTTTTTGAAGTTACTATACCTGTTCAACAAAAAAAGCACCGACTATTCGGTGCTTTTCTATATTGTATGTTGTTTTAATCCTATAAGGTAACCTCTTCCATATTTCCATTGGGCAAGGTGATAGTAGCCAGGTTATCGCAAGTGCCATCCCCAAAATCAACAGTAATGATAAAACCGTTTTTAG
The DNA here is from genome assembly GCF_947499585.1 of uncultured Allomuricauda sp. Classification (GTDB taxonomy): domain Bacteria; phylum Bacteroidota; class Bacteroidia; order Flavobacteriales; family Flavobacteriaceae; genus Flagellimonas. The sequence continues at coordinate 1,159,475 of NZ_CANMOO010000001.1, forward strand.
CCACACTCATACTTCCGCTAGTTAAATTAGCACAAGTAAGATTGCCAGTTAAATCGCTTACAGTCTCTATAACATAAGTATTTCCATCTGCTTGTACCTGCCAATTTCCAGATAGACTAAATGTGCTTGTTTCTAAAGTTTCGCCAAAAGTAAAACTGAAGGTTTTGGTCCCACTTTCAGATATAATACTTTCATCTTCCATTTCAATGGACATTTCACTGGTGACTGTAAATGAAATGGTGTTCTGTTCAAGACTACTTGTCAAAATGTAATTTCTGGTTCCATTGACCTTAAGGTTGCCAATGTAAAAATCAACATAAGATGCCGTAAAGGCAGCGGTTTCATTACCTACTTGATACGTGACAGTTAAACTACCATTAATATTTTCCGTGCCGTTAAGAACACAATTGTTGAACGTAACAACAAAACCTGTTTGTGAATATTCGGTTGAATAACAATCATTGGCCTTATTGGAAGATTTTCCTGCAACTGCGTTATTTGCAAAAAGTTCTGCCAAAACACTATCTACAGCACCGGCAGCTTCATCGGTTTCTAAAATATTTTGTAATTCCGTTTGCGTCAATTCTACATCATTTCCTGAAGACACACCGTCTTCGCTACAGCCTTGTAAGAAGAGAAGGGCGAAAGCAGCAATTGATAATGCATGGATTATTCTAGTTAGTCCATTCATGATACTAAAGTTATGGGGTTATGCTCCACTAACGGAAAGAGGACTTTTTTAGTGTACCTTTCTCTATTTTATCGATGAACGGCTTCCTTGGAAAACAATCGAAAGAGCCCCCATATTTAACCTTAAATCACTTCAACAATATCTGTTTGATTAGCATTGAACTGCATTCGTTTTCCGGACCAATATGAAGCAGCAGCCAAATGGGAAGGTTTAACCGCATTTAACCCTACATCAATGGGCGCTGTGAGCTGTGCTCCTGTTTTAATGGCATCAAAAAAGTTTTTGACGTGCGCATAAGTTAGATTTTCATCATTTTTAAAAATAACTGGATCGCCTTTGTGCGGGGTATAGATGTATCCAGCCCTAAAGAGTTCCAATTGACCTTCTGTACCATGAAAAAGGACAGAGTCGTGTTGGTTTTTTACAGGCATAACGCTGCATTCAAAAGTAAAATTCCATCCTCCTTTATATTGAATAATGGTATTTACGGTATCTGGATTGGTTCTGTCATCTTTTAGGTGATAGATACCTCCTGTTGTAACTGCATTTATAGGGTCTGTATCATCCATCATCCATTGTGCAACATCGCCCCAATGGGTCAAAAGATCAGATAGGATGCCTGTTCCATATTCCTTGTAATGGCGCCAACCATCATATCGCGGCCAGTAGTAATCCATTTTTGGTGAAGGTCCAAGAAAGGTATCCCATTTAAAGTTTTCTGGCATTGGTTGCTGTTGCAACTGGCGCCTTTGCCAACCAAAATTGCTCCAAACGGCCCTAACAAAAACCATATCTCCCAGTTTTTTAGAACCTCCAAAGAATTCTTCTTTTACTCTTTGATACATTTGTCCGCTGCGCTGTTGTGTTCCTGTTTGGCACACTACCCCGCTATTGGCTACGGCTTCTTTTAGCATAGGACCTTCGTTATAGTGTAAGGTTACCGGTTTTTCCAGGAGTAGGTGTTTTCCAGCTGCTAAAATTCGGATAGCGTAATTCTTGTGTAAATGGTCGGGTGTGGCCAACAGTACAGCATCAACATTATCATTGGATAATACTTCCTCCAAATCATAGGTCATTGGAATTTTGCCCAACTCCAAATACTCCGTTGTTCTTTTTACTTGTTCATCCCAAACATCGCAAAACATTATCGGTCTTATCTGATTGGTCTTCAACATCTCTCCCAACACCCATCTACCACGTCTCCCCGCTCCTACTATTGCAAGACCTATTTTATCATTGGACCCAAGAATATTTCCATAAGATGCTGCAGTTAATGCCGCCGCTCCAGTTCCTATTATAAAGTCTCTTCTCTTCATCTTGTTTAGTTAGAAATTAGTCAGTAGCAGGAGTTGCATGGAGTAACTCCATACCAATGGAGGTTCTTGGTTTAAAACCTTTCCAATTTCCCGTAGTTGCATCAGGTTCAACATTTAAATATTCTTTATAATCAGCATCTTTCAAATTAACACCTAAAAATGCTGTGATAAAGTGTTGGTTAACATTATTAATACGTCTCATGTCCCATACAGAATCAGCATATCTTAAATACTCATCTATATGCAATCCGGGTTTCATAGTGGCAGGTGCAGGAGGGTTTGGTGCCACATTATGTCTTGCATTTATATACGTCAATAAATAACGATCACTATTTACCGCGCCTTCATAAATGGCCTTAATACCTTTTTCATATCCTGAAATATCATCTTGACTACCTGCTACAAAAAGCGTAGGTGTTTTTAAACCTGCCAACCCGTTTGCATCCCACACACCATTGGCCATGCCCCAAGGCGCTAAAGCAACAAACGCTTTAATTCTTGGGTCGATGGAATTCTTATAGGTTTCGTTGTCCATACCTCTTTTGTCCAAAGCATCGCTGCCGCCAGTCATCGATTTAAAAAAGTCTAAAGCGCCAGCACTGTAGCCAGCTCCACAAGTGTTAAGACCTCCATATCCTCCCATGGAATACCCAATGAGTCCAGTTTTATCCGTATTCACCAAACCTGCTAAAAAACTGTTGCTATCTGAGGATGAAAGTTTGTCAATTTCGTTTAGTACAAATAACTGGTCCAATGACCTATTTGCTAACGTACTGGTGAAATTGGCAGCATCTTTATAGGTAGAATCTGTATGGTCAATAGAAACGACAACGTAGCCTTTTGAGGCTAAGTTCTCTCCTAAATACGTGAACAAAAACCGCGAACCTACATATCCATGAGACAAAATAACTAGGGGATATTTTCCATCGTCTTTAATGGCAACTGCATCCCTCAAAGCTCTTCCTTTAAAGGTAAATGGAGTAACCGGGCGACCTTCTGCTCCATTTCTTCCCAACACCTGAGTATACGTTTCAATTTCTTTAACTCCTTCTGGCACTAAGGCTGGATACCACACTTCTATGGTAATTGGACGATCATACATTTCTCTTTTCCCCTCTTTTATACTTAAAACATCCAGTTGATTTTTGTTGACCAAATTTATCGTTTGCACTCCAACTCCATAGTTACCTCTAGCGGTGAGTTCGGGAGCATCTGGTAAGGCATCTCCAATAAGAAACTCATCTTGCGAGTACGAATTATGACTGATTATTAAAAAGAGTATTGTAAAAAAAGAAAAATAGGTGCTCTTGGCCATTTTAAGGGTTATTTTATATTCTCTTAAATGTAGTGAAATTATGTGCGAAATTTAAATACTGCATCAGTTCTTGCTCTTACTCCATGTCTCATATCAAAGAATATTAAATAAATTGTTTTTACTTTACAGAAAAACTGAAAAATAAATTGTTTTATGAAAAATTTAAAAAAAGTATTCTTCCTTTTAGCATTTACAGTTTTAATAGCTTCTTGTAACATTGATGATGGTGTGGAAGGAATTCCACCACCAAATTTTGATGTTATAGGTCTTTGGGATTTGGTTGAAGTTAATGTTAACCCTGCTCAGGATTTAAATATGGATGGAACAGCCTCTACAAATTTGATGGATGAGTTGGATTGTTTATCTGGAACTTTATTAATTGATGGAGATTTAGTTTGGACTTTTGAGCAATCCAATTTAGACATAACACCCATAACCAGTGGTCAGTTTAACGTAAGTTGCGCAGATACCAATTCCGCTACAGGAACCTGGTTTTCAGATGAGAATGAAGTTACTTTTGATGGAGATGATGCTTTGACTGCACTTAAAATCTCTGGAGATCAACTGGTCAATGAAGTGGGCGAAGACCTTCCTGGAATACAAAGTTTTGCCTATGTACGCAGGGTGGTAAATTAAGTATTTGTATATTCTAGGTTCGTTAACCTCATTTTTGATACCTGAATGCCATAGATTATGTTCAGACTTTTATTTATTTTCTTTTGTCTTTGCTTGTATTTTCCTCAGCTATACGCGCAGGCAAATTCCGTTAAGGTTGTTGAAAAAGAATCAAACAATAGGATTACTTTTTTTGCAGTGAATGAGACGTTCCAAGATTATGATGTTCTTTTTGAAGTCAAGGGTACAAACTTTAGGCAAAGTGCGGCTAAACCAAGATTGATAAGAGTTCCGGCAACGTCAAAGGTGCATTTGAAAACCATCATTCTTTTTAGGGACAAAAAGCCTGTCTACACTAAAAAACTGATTGTAAATGATAGCTTATCCAAAAGGGCCCTTAAAAAAGAGTTTGAAATATTAGACATTCCGCCACCTAAGATCAAGCCCAAAAAACAGATTACCATTTATACTACCAATAATTGTAATACTTGTGATAGTATTGTTACAAAACTAACCGATGAAAACTATCTGTTCAGGAATGTTTTGCTCAATGAGAACCCTGAAGTTAAAAAACAAGTCGGTAGTTTCTTGGCTAAATCCCCAGAACAGATGGACACCATAACAAGTCCAATAATTAGTTTGGGCGGGAAACTTTATAGCTGGATTAAATCCTATGCAGAATTACAGGAAGAACTAAATAGAGAATAAATAATTCTTATTCAGGTTTTTGAGCTAAGAGCACCCACATTTGTTTATCCTCTTCCCTTTCCCATTTGCCGTGGTTTTTTATTTCGGAAATAATGGTGAAACCAGCTTGCACCAATTCTTTACGAACATAATTAGCGCCCAATGAATGGGCACTAACTTGTTCTTCTCTTGATTTGTTTTTTACTCTTTTCTTTAGTTTTTCCATGAGCATCACCTTTCCGCCGGGTTTTAAGGCATTTTTCACATGTTGAAGTATTTGTTCATGGGAATCCATTTCATGATAGGTGTCCATGATAAAAACTACGTCCAATTGGTTCTTTGGAAGTTTTGGATTGTCATAATCTCCTAGAACCGTTTCTATATTGGTTAGTTTTCTCTTTTTTGCATTGCTTTGAAGTGTTTCCAAACGGTCACTTCTAACATCTACCGCATAAACCTTTCCTCTACCCAATACTTTTTTTGCCAAATGGATTGATAAATACCCTTCATGGCACCCAATATCTGCAACCTTATCTCCTTCTTGCACACCAGACATTTCCAGTAACACTGAGGTTTTCATCCAATCATCTCGTTCTAACCAATCTTGTTCCGTGTATTGAGATTGTAACTCAAGCACAGAAATAAGACTTATGAATAGAGCGAGATGAACGAATTTTTTCACTATTAATTTTTGAGATTTAATCTTCAATAAGTCCTTGGCCCTCAATCCACGGTGCTCCTGCTGCTTTCAATTCTGCTTCAAGTGAAGGGAGTGTATTCTTTACAAGTACGCTTAACTCCTTTTTAATTGATTTTAATTGATTATCAGCTCTTTTTAATGCGATTTTGTGGTTTCCAGTAGGTCCGTAAGTATTTCTTAATGCTACTAAGCCTATAAAACTACCATCGCCAGGAGTTGGCGGGTTCTTCTCTCCTACCTCATTTTTAGCAGGACTGCCACTCATCTGCTTGTTAAGTGATTGCAAGAGTGTTTGTGCATTATAAATTTTTGAAGCCAGCGCTGCGGTCGGTGTTTCAGCTTCATCCATAGCACGTTTCATTGCATTTACTCTTGTAATCGTTTTTTCCAAAATGGAACCCGTTGCTGTCAAATCTTGTTGGAAGTTTTGGTACATACCTCTAAACGCATCAATTTCTGATGTCGGTTTAGCTGGCAAAGCTCCTTTGGATAAAGGTTTAACTTCAAAAGATTGAGCACTTGAAAGTTGTTTCAATTGCCCATCCACACGCTGATACAATTCAACAGAATAGGTTCCAGGCGTTGCTAAAAAAGGAGACCCAAAGAAATCGTCATCATCACTTTTTGGGTTTTTTAGTTTTATTCCGGTTCTATCCGCATAGGTAAGATTCCAAGAGACACGGTTGAATCCTTTCTTGTTTGTTCCACTTACCGTATTGACCACTTTCCCATTGCTATCTTTTACATGAAGTACAATTGCTGATTTTTCCTGATTTTTTTCATTCTCCAAAGCTTCCCAACCAGGAAATGAAACATTACTTTTTTGCTTGTTGAGCTCTTTTTCCTTTTCTGTTCTTGTATCCTTTAATGTTTTTAGTTTCTCAGGCAAGAAATAAGTAAATGTTGCTCCATAAGCAGGGTTCTTTGCGGTATATTCAGAATTCCCTTGACCATAAACTTCATCTTTTTCAATATACCAATAAGCAGGCTTTACTTTAAAAAGTGTTGTTTCGCCCATTTTAGAAGCATCAAAATCACGTAATGGCGAAATATCGTCTAAAACGTAAAAACCTCTACCAAAAGAAGCCCCTATTAAATCATCTTCCCTTCTTTGGATGGTAATGTCTCTAAAAGATATGGTAGGCAGGCCACCTTCAAGTCGCAACCAACTGCTTCCGCCATTACTGGTAAAATAGATGCCGTACTCTGTAGCGGCAAACATAAGGCCTCTCTTTTTATGGTCTTGAACAACTCTCCATGTAATCAACTTTTTAGGTAGATTTCCATTTATAAATGTCCAGCTATTTCCTTTGTCAGTACTTTTTAAAAGATATGGTTTGTAATCTCCAGCTTTATGATTGTCCAGTACCAAATAAACAGTGTTGGCATCGTATAAATCAGCGCGAACATCATTTACAAAAGCTCTGTTTGGAACTCCTTTAATATTTCCTAACATTATTTTCTTCCAAGTCTCTCCCCCATTTTCAGTCACCTGAAGAATGCCATCATCGGTTCCTGCGTAGATAAGACCTTCTTGCAAAGGTGATTCAGCCAAAGACGTGATAGTATTGTAATTGGACATTGCACCTACATCCCATGGATTGTCCCAACTTTGTTGTCTTCCTAAAATAGGCAAAGTCAATCGTTCTTCATTTCTGGTTAAATCTTGGGAAATTGAAGTCCAATCATCCCCTCTATTTTCAGATTTCCAAACACGATAAGACGCAAAATATAATCTTTGTGGGTTATGTGGGCTTACCAAAATTGGCGCATCCCAATTAAAACGTTCATGCGGTTCTCCTGCGGAAGGTTGTGGTTGAATAAAAACAGTCTCACCAGTTGTTTGGTCAATTCTCCATAACCAACCTTGTTGAAATTCACCATAAGTAATATCGGGATTACCTGGCTCTGTAGCTGATTGATGACCATCTGCTCCTAAAGTAATCCACCAATCTGAATTCAATATCCCTGCTTTGCTCCTTGTTCTAGAAGGGCCTCCATGAGAACCATTATCTTGTGTTCCTCCATAAATGTTATAAAAAGGTGCCGAATCATCTACAGCAACCTTATAATATTGTGTAAGGGGAAGGTTTCCAAAAAACCTCCATGTTTTTGTTAAATCATAAGATTCGTATAACCCACCATCAGTACCAAAAAGCACATAATCGGGGTTTGATTTTTTAAAGGCCATAGCATGACTATCCACATGCTTTTTTTCCTCATTCATAAACTCAAAATGCTTCCCGTGATCATTGGAGATTTGAACGGTATTACTCATTAAATATAACTTACCTTCTTGATGGGGCGAAGCATATAGCTCTTGATAGTAATGAGGTCCTGTTCCGCCAGAAACAGCATCCGATTGTTTTGTCCATGAAGCTCCTTGATTGTTTGTAATGAACAATCCTCCTTTTTTGCGATCTAATTCAATCGCAGCATATATGGTTTCATTATCAAATGGCGAAATTGCCAATCCAATTTTACCTAAGTTCGATTTTGGAATTCCATTGGTTAGTTCTGTCCAGGTCTCTCCACCATCAGTGCTTTTATGTAAACCTGAACCAGGCCCACCGCCCATGTAAGCGGCAACAGTTCTATGTCTATCCCAAGTGGCCGCATATAAAACATCTGGATTGGTTTGATCCATTACAATGTCCGTAACTCCTGTCCATTCACTATTACCAAGTGTTCTTTTCCAGGTTTTTCCACCATCAATGGATTTGTAAAAACCACGCTCTCCGCCTTTACTCCAAAGAGGTCCTTGTGAGGCAACCCAAATGATATTGGAATTATCAGGATGAACTATAATTTTTGAAAGGTGCTCAGAAGTTTTGAGTCCCATGTTTTTCCATGTCTTTCCTTCATCATGGCTAACATAAATACCATCGCCAAAGCCTACATGTCTTCCACCTACATTTTCTCCAGAACCCACCCAAATAGTACTTGGATTGTTTGGATCTATGGTAACGCATCCAATAGAATAAATGGATTGCTTATCAAAAATAGGCTTCCAAGTAGTTCCAGCATTAGTGGTTTTCCAAACCCCTCCAGAACCTACAGCAACATACCATACGCTTTCATTTGTTGGATGTATCGCTATGTCCGCTATACGACCAGATGTTAAAGCCGGTCCAAGGCTTCTAAACTCCAGTCCATCAAAAGTGGTGGAATCTGGTGTTTGTGCTGATAGCTGAATGGTAAAAAAGATAAATAAAAATAGTTTGAAGTAAATTTTTGAGTTGTGTTTCATGTATAGATTTTTTGGTCAAATTAGCACGGTAAGATAACCAAAAGCTACATGCTTATTTCTAAAAGAAATGTGAAAATAAATCCTTCTTTTCAAAAAGATATAGCCTACTTTCTATCTTTTAATCTATAAACAAATTTTAACCCGCTCCAATCCTCATCAATAGCAGCTACCTTCACGTCTACAAGCCCTATAGACAAAAGATGTTCACGAATAGGTTCACGTTTTAAGTCTGTTTGAATGTTAGAGGAACCTTTGGGCCAACTAACCCATAAAGAGGCATTTGCTTTCAGACTTTTTTTACAGCTGTCTGCAAACGCGGTGAGTTCTTTAAAAGAAGTACAGAAAAGGTGAATAAAATCGGCAGATTCCGGTTTTTGATTTTTAAGAAAAGTTATGTTCTCAGGAAAATCTTCAAATAGTTTGAAATAATGTTTGGGTTCATTTACCAGAAGTACCGAAAATCCATCTTTAATACCTAGTTTTTTTGAAAGTGGTGTTCTTGAATACCCAGCTGACATAACATTGTTAGTTTAGTTTTTCTGGAATTTCATATTTTGAAGTAATACGCCATTTATCATCATAGATAGAACGATATCTTATTTCAAAATCAAAATTATTGGAATACAGTTTTTCTAAAACTAGAAAAAAAGCATCATAATCCTTTTTATCCCCCCCTACTTGTAAAATATTTCGAACGCCACCGGCTGGAATTGCCAAACCTGGGTTTATGCTAGCATTATTTAAAACAGGAATACTATCCATGGACTGAAAATTGGATTTTAGAAAATCTTTGAATTCTAGATTATAAGTTTTTCCTTTGTAAAACAGAATTGTAGTATCAATTATTGCCGGACCTACTCCATGGTTGACCAATTGAAATGAGTAGACATTTTTTGATCCAATTTCTGAGGTTTCAATCATTAGATAGGGCATAGCGGAAAGACGACTTTGTTTTTCCATAATATTGGTCTGTTTCACAAATATGATCAAAGTAATCACACTAATGAACATCGCCACAAGACCAAAAAGTTTATCCGAGGTCCAGAATTTTTTCTTCATTTATTAATTTTATTACACACTCAAATATAAGAAAGCACTGGATTCTTTTTTTGGAATTATAGTAAGATTAGACTCAAGCCTTGCTTTCCACAAAGGTTAACAAACCCGTTAATGCTTTTTCAATGTTCTTCCTGAATATCTTTTTACCGAAAAGGGTCATTATTAGTTTTTTAATTGGAGACTTGGCCTTCCAAAACAGCTCAATTTCCAGTTCGCAACTATTTTCAGAAATAGGGGTGAAAATATAGAATTGATAAAACTCATCCACAGGCGGTGGACTTGTTGTGAACTCGCCATAAATTAGGCTTCCTGGTTTCACCTCTTTTGTGGCGGTAGTAAAGTTTAAATGCTTTCCATTTACCACGCAAATATGTTCAGAGCCGGTTCGTGTCACTTCGTTTTCATTATACTCTAAACGATCTATTCCCTCTGTCCAATTATGCCGATATGAATAGTTTGTAATGTATTCCATAAGTTCCTCTGCAGCCAGAGGAAATTCTTTCTTTATTTTTATTTGGGGCGGTTTATCAAAATAAACATTATTGGGTTTATCAAATGGGCGTAGTTTAAGCTCACTTGGGTCAATTATGGAATAGATGTAATCAATCTCCCTGCTGTCATATGAATCCGATCCTTGCCTGAATCTAAAAATTTTACTGGAATAGTAAGGGGATAGCATGATGTCCAGGGCCAGCGTTCTACTGATAAGGGCATAATTATCACTATCAACAGAATTTTTCAATAACCTATGGGCCTCAATCACCTGCTCTCCAAAAGGCTTTCTGGTTCCTTGTACCTCGATATGCTGAAGATTACCACTATGGGCAACTATCTTTAACTGAAGATTTGGTGCTGTAGCACAAGCGTTACAAGGACAAATCCTATTTTTCTCCAACATCTTAAGATGACTGTAGAAAGCGGTGAACATGGATTCAATCTGTGCTAAAAGATTCTCTTGGGACGGAATATCATTTTCTTTATAGAAGAAAAGGGCGTCCCCTTCAATCTCGGCTAATTTTAAATCTTGTGTATTCGCATTGAGAAGAACTTCCAAAAGCTCCGATATTACATGTTGACTATGCTCTACCTCGGTAGTCTGGATAAATTTGGTATACCCAGATATATCCGGGATAAACAATAAGGATTTGGACATTTTTTTTGACTGATGGTTTATGTTCAGTTTGTCTGGACACATTTGAAAAACTTACTGAAACGAGAAATATAGGTTATGGTTTTTGTTCCTCCATTTCGTCAAGAATCTTTTTGAAACCGAGCGCAACTCCATTGGTCCATCCAAAACCATCCTGAGTCTCATACTCCCCTCCTCCTGACAGTAAAGATAGATCCTCTACATTATACTTTTCCATCATTTTCCCTGTGTTTTTGTAGACTTTCTCATTTAATGCCAACCAGCGGGTCATAATCTCAACAGCTTCTTTTTTATACCCGTAATTTAAAAGTCCTTTTACGGCGATCCATTGTAAAGGTGCCCATCCGTTAGGAGCATCCCATTGTTGCCCTGAATGCTCTAGGGTGGTTACGAGGCCGCCATCTTTCAGGAATTTTGAAATGATGACATTCTTTACCTGTTCGGCCTGTTCCGCTTCGGCTACCTCAAAATAAAGAGGAAAAACCCCTGCTAGTGTAAGTTCTGAAGTAACAGCTCCTTTTTGGAAGTTATAATCATGGTACAGGCCATTCTCTGGATTCCAGAAGTATTTTTGAATGGCTTCCCTCCTTCTATTTGCCTTGTCTTTAAAACGCTTTCCATGGCTTTGATCTCCTTTAATTAAATACGCTTCTGAAATTGTGTTTTCCATAAAGTATAAGAGGCAGTTTAAATCCACAGGAAGTATTGAAATAGTTTCTGTTGTGCCAAAGACATCTTTTTCGCCAAACCATCTAGAGCTAAAATCCCACCCAGAAGCAGCTGCGGATCTTAAATTAGTATACAATTGTTTTTTAAGGGAATCTGTTTCTAATTCACTGGCCAGGTGAAGATCTTCTTTATGTGCTTCTGGTCTTGGTGTGAATCCTTTATCCCAATACCGGTTTAAGAAAACATCCTCGCCAAGTTTAACCACATGATGATTGCTTTTACCTATTTCTGTATTTTCAACTCCATTCATCCAGAAATTATATTCTTTTAGCAATTGGGGTAAATAACTCTCAAGGGTTTTTTCGTCTTTTCTTGATATAGCGTCAACCATCAATGCAAAAAAAGGAGGTTGAGACCTCGTTTTATAGTAATTACGAGTGCCGTTTGGTATAAAACCAATGGAATCGATTAGAAAAGCAAAATTGTCCACCATGTCTTTGGCCAGATCATCTCTATTGTCAACTAAAAGACCTTCTAATGTAAAATAACTGTCCCAATAATAGATTTCTTGAAACCTGCCTCCAGGAACAACATATTTATGCGGTAATGCTATTCTGGATGAGTGCGGTATAACGCTATCGGGCCCTCTGGTCAGGTTATCCCACATAAAGGTGATATGCTCATACATGGTTCTGGTTGTATCCGTCTCAAACACCAATGCCTTCATGGATTTATCCTCAAAATTCTTACCCACGAATTCTTTAAGACTAAAACCGTCCAAATCTTTTTCTGACAGATATTCAGTTTCAAGTATTGATGCTTCCTTTTTGGGGACTAAATCAACAAAAGCTTTTGAATCTTTGAAAATGGCAGCTAACTGAACGTCTTTAAACAATTGGGTTTCATAAAGACTTTCAACTTGTACTTTTTCATTTTTTTCACATGATACTACTAAAAGAAAAGCAAGAATAAAATAGGTGTAGTGAATTTTCATAAAACACGAGTGATCGGTTGATGTTTAATTTAGAAAAGTAAGGAATTAATTCAATTCGGTAAATACTTCTGCCAATAATTCCTCAACAAGTTCGAACCTGAGCAAAGGGCCATTTTCTGACCTACTTTGATTGTTTAGCATTGCAATACTGACACTGCTGGTAGGTTCATAAAGCATGTATGAACCATATCCGCGCATTCCTCCGGTGTGCCCCCATGTTTCCCTTCCGGCTAGATTGATCCGTCTAACACCAAGACCGTAGCCATCAAATATTGGTGTCCCGGTATCAATAAAAAGAAAGTCCAACATTTTGCTTTTAGATGTTTCTGTCAAAGCATTTCCTTCATATAATTGGTAAGCCCACATGGAAAGATCTCCTGATGTAGTAAAAACATCGGCAGCGGTAAAAAATACACTGTGATAAGCAGCCTTAAAATCTGCAGAAATATCTTCTATTTGACCATTACCATCACTATCTCTCCAGGGATTGGCCATTGGTCCTACAACGTCCTCATCTGTTCCAAAATAAGTGTTTGCTAGCCCTAATGGGCCCCAAAACCTAGCCCTCATTGCTTCGCCTACGGTTTGTCCAGATACGGCCTTAATAATGAGACCCAAAATTAGATAGTTTGAATTTGAATATTCATAACGTTCTCCAGCACTAAATATAGGTTCCCCAACATATGTGACCAACTCTTCAGATGGTATTGCCGTAGCTAAGTCACCTTCAACCCTTGTCCAGATATCTGGATGCTGAAAATATCCTTTTAAACCTGTCAGATGATTGAGTAATTGAAAAATAGTAATGTCTTCGTCAATGTTTTCGGATTCCAAGGTTAGCCAATCCCCAATTGTATCATCTAGACTAAGTAATTCCTCTTCTTCCAATTTTAAAATAGTTGCCGCAACCACGGTTTTCGTAATACTTGCGATACCAAATTTCATATTAGTGGTGACCGTTTCTGTTTCGCTAGAAAATCCACCAACCAATCCCCATCGTTCTTGCCCGTTTACCCTAATAGAAACGGATACACCTTTAAGACCATCGGAAACTTTAGCGTCCACTATTGCTTGTAATCGTTCCTCCGTACTAATTTCCGCTTGTTCTTCTTCATTTTCTTCTGGTTGATTGTCATTTGAACTGCATGATAAAAAGAAAAATACGAGTAAAAAAAGAGAGATGATCTTAAAAGGTTTCATAGGCTAAAAGATAAAATACATAGCTTAAAGTACTAAATTTTAGCTACTAAGGTCTTAAATCGTATACGATTTGTATCTTCATAGTATGTATCAAAATCAAGTTTTGCGAAATACCGTTAAGAACCATTTATTAGATCAAATACAAAAAGGCGAACTAAAAGTGGGCAAAACCATTAATCTCGCTGCCCTCTCTCGTAAAATTGGGGTTAGCGTCACACCTATTCGTGAGGCTCTAAGCCAATTAGAACAGGCCAGAATAATTAAGGCTATTCCTAATCGGGGTTTTGTAGTGTCTCAGCTTACCCGAAAAGAGGCTAAAAATCTCTATGAAACCATCGCTGAATTAGAGGTAATGGCACTTGAGAATTCTGTTTTTTCTGAAGAAGATGTTCAATCATTACGATTACACCAGTTGAAACTACAACAGTCCCACACTTTTATGACCAGATTGAAGGTCAGATTTCAATTTCACCAGCTTTTAGTACATAAATGTTCCAACACGGTTCTTTTGCAGATTTTAGATGACCTTAAAGCAAGACTTCTCTTTTATGAGCAAGGTTATGGGCAAGATGCTTCTTTTTACGAGAACGTGGACAACCAGAACGAATCCATTGTTAGGGCAATTGAAGATGATAACCTTCCAACAGCGGCGTTGATACTTAAAATGAATTGGATGGTTGTTTTAGAGTATATTGATAGACAAATGAGCGCATAAGGTTCTCAATTAAACTCAAAATAAAGAGTTAAGAATTCCGTTAACTATGTATTAAATACTTCCAATGCAGTTTTTAAACAAAGAAATTGAAGTCTTGGTAAGACGTAAGAAATCCAAATCATTGATTAAAAAACAGATTTCTTGTGGAATCTTTCAAGAATATGATACTCAAAACGAGCACTCCGAAAAGGAATGACTTTTTTCTTTTTAGTTGCATTGTTTACTTTTGAGTAAACCCTATTGACCATTGAACCAAGCTTATCCTGATTTAATCTATAATGGAGTGTTGCTCTGCATCAACATTCAACTCGTGCTTATTTCACTATTTTATTTTTATAAAAGGCAATTACGCTTAGTTATTCTTGGAGCCCTTTGTTTTTTCATAGGGGTTATATTCATCAATAATTTATATTGGAATATAATAAAGGAGAGTTTCTTTCTGAGTTTGCTAGTAGGTGCTGGTAAAAACCTCTTTTTTGGCCCACTCATCTACCTTTATGTTTCTACCACTCAAACATCAAAAAACAAATTAAAGAAGCATGTTCTGGCACATTTGGCCTTTCCTTTTTTAATCCATATTGTTTATTTGACTATTAAGTTTGGGTATAGGTCCTTTTATGCCCAGAACTATTATTGGGTAGTCATTTCCCTGGGGTACATTTTATTTATAATATCACTGTTTTATCTCATTCTAGGAATAATAGATTTCAAAAAAAATACCGTAAAACCATTATCTCCAAAAGTGAAGAGAAGGTATGGGTACTTTTTGTATATTTTGTTAAGCTATTACTGTGCCATCAATTTATATAATATCTTACCCTATCTCACAAACTCTCCTTTTTTTGCTACAAATTTTTTGACTTTAAACAGGTATGTTTTTATGCCTATAGGATTACTGATCAATACCTATCTATTGTTATTTTCAATTACTGAATTCTTTAAGTTCAAGTCATTTTTTGCGCCAAGTGGGTTATATCAAAAAACCATGGTAGACCCTGCAGGAATGGATGAAATAACTCTTAAATTGAGAGAGGGTTTAATCGAAAAAAAACTATACGCTGAACCCGACTTGACCATTTCTGATCTTGCAAATGAATTACAAATGGATAAAGCAAGGTTGAGACATTATTTTAAAGAACAGGAAACCAGTTTTAAAAAATACCTAAACACGATTAGAGTTTCTGAATTTAAAACACTTTTGTTGAACAAAGAATTTAAGAATTATAACCTGACGGGACTATCCACTATGGTTGGGTTTCGGTCCGAAGCCACTTTTTTTAGGGTTTTTAAAGAGATAGAAGGAGTTACCCCAAGTGAATTTCAACAAAAGAATAGTCTAAGCTTATAGTTCACTGACTTTTGTAACTGTGAACACGGCGGGGGTATTTGCAACGTTGCAATCATCAACGTTCATTTGGGCAACTATCCTGTTGGCATTCCCACTTGTATCCAAAGTGCCGGCGCCTGTATATGTACCTGTACATGGATTTCCCGGATCAATATTAAAATCTACCCGTATTATAAAATTAGTCAATGACATTGTTTCTGGGTTGTAATCAAAATTGAACGTGCCATCTTGGGGATTACTGCTACAACAAGGGGAAAAACTATTAGTTTCAAAAAAATCTCCTTCAAACTTATTAGTAGAGGCCATATTCACTATCAATGACATAGGAACGGTAATGTCATTTCCATCAATAGTAATTTCAATAGAACCGGTGTAAAAACCTTCAACAGTAGCAATTGTATCCTCAGCTTCTTTCTCACCACTATCATCACTGTTAGAGCATGATATTAGTACTAGTGCAAAAGCAAGTAAGATGAGTATATTTTTAAAAAGTTTTGAATTAGCCATTGATATTTTTTATCAATGTTATGCATTAATCAAATTCTAGTTCAAAAAAAACACTCTCAAAACGTTTTATTGATACCTATTTAAACAAAGAGGTGTCCAGACCAGGAAGTAAATTCATAGCATTTTTATAGTAGACCTTCTCTAGGACTTCATCTGGTAAATCCAACCCGTACATGGCCCAAAAAGCATGGTATTTTTTATAGTACGGAAAGTATTCGTCAGCACTCTCCAAAACCCTGAAGTAGGTAGGGAATTCTTCTGGTTTCCAACTATCCTTGCCAAACAAAATCCTGTCTTGATATTTAATGAAGAATTGCTTGGCTCTTCTGGGTTGTCGCCCTAATTCAGCAATTATGGCGCCAATGCCTACGGACATATTGGGTATTTCTTCCATTAACTCCCCTAGCCTATCCAAATTATTGGCGTACCAACCCATGTGAGCGTTAATGAATTTGGTTTTAGGATGTTTTTTAAACATTCTATGTTGCTCATCAATAATTTGTTGCCAAGGGGCCGGATCTGTGGCAGATCGCTTTCTCCTTGGCCTGGTCTTTAGTTCTAGCCATCTTTCATTATCCTTGTTCATAGGGTCCCAAAATGATTTTGGGTCTGCAGCATGTATTAATACTGGAATTCCTAGTTCCCCACATTTTTTCCAAATAGGATTTAACCTTGGATCATCTATGGCAATTCTATTTCCATCAATGTCTTTATTTCGTAATCCTAAGCTTTTATAAATTTTCAAACCTTTGGCACCGCTCTTTACATCCAATTCCAATTGGGCGGCAGCTTGCTCTCCCCAATTTGAATTCCCAACCCCATTAAAATCAACATTGGCAAAAACCACAAACCGATTGGGATAATTGTCGTTAACATTTTTGAGCATTGCACGTAATCCTTCCCCTGAGCCTCCACTTAGGTTCACCATTACTCCCATGTTCATTTTATCCATATCCCTGATTAAGCTGGATAAATCTTGGGTGGCCATTCTAAATTGATGGCTATGGATATCTATAAATGGAAATTTAGCTTTGCTCACAGGGTTTTCTGGAACAACCAAAGTAGATTTTGGATTGTATTCTTCAAAACCCATTTCTTGAGCATTTGAAAAATGAAAACAGAACAAAGTTATTAAAGTAATAGTGTAGATTTTCATATCTAAATATTCATTTTATCAATTAGTTGACTATAGTTTTTTGGAGTATCGATGTCCAATTCTTTTCCATTAGGAAACACTGCTTTTATATCTGTATGATATTTTTTAATGATATGCCTTGCACCATATTCCTCATTCAAATTCACTAGTTCTGGAATAATGGATTGATGAAAAACTGCCGGAACTCCTAATCTATTTTCGTAAGATGTCGCAACAATTTTAAAATTACCTTGATCAAATTCTTTTTTTAATTCATTCAAATAGGAAGTATCTATCAACGGTTGGTCAGCAAGCATAATCAAAAGTCCTTTTTGGTCCAGATTTAGTTTCAAAATATTTTGAACGCCTATGGAGATTGAACTCCCCATGCCTGATTGCCAATTTGGATTGTAAATCGTCTCTACACTAAGTGCTATAGCTTTTTTTATCTCCTCCTTGTTTGCCCCCAAAACAACAAAGACTGAATCTGCCACCTGTTTTGCAGTATCTACAGCGTTTTCTATAAGTGTAGAAGTTCCCCAAGGCAATAACTGCTTAACCTTCTCTCCCATTCTTGTGGAAGCTCCTGCGGCCAATATTAGAATTGAAATTCCTTCTGACATCACTTAAACATGAATCTTTCCGACCTTATCCTTTAAAAGAGAGGGTTCTTTTTTATTGACAACAGCTAAAATCTCTGACAATACGGATATAGCAATTTCTTGTGGTGTTTCGGCACCAATATCAATTCCCGCTGGCCCATGAATTTGTTCTAAATACTCTTCGGAAAGATCGGGACACCTTTCCAAGAGGTCATCAAATAGTTTTTCGCGCCTTCTTAATGGACCTAAAAGCCCCATGTAGGCTCCTTTTTCTTCTTTAAGTGCTATTAAGAACTGTAAATCTTTTACAAAACTATGTGTCATAATGATTACCGCTGTCTGCGCATCCATTTTTAGTTGGAAAGTTTCGGGCTCTACCATAATGAGCTTGTTGATTCCGGGGAAATCATTTTCAGTCTTTTCTTCCTTTGGATTTGCCACAATAGTGACCTCCCAGCCCGTTAAAGCAGCATATTTACATAATTGAACGGCATCATGCTCAGCACCAATGATTACCAACTTGAAGCACGGATGCATTTCTTGTTTAAACCTTGGAAGTTCGTCTGATAGGTTTTCCGCTGTTGGGTTTACAAAAAACGATGTATCATCAAAATGGAAAACGGTGTGATAGTTTTTGCTTTCACCTTGCTCCTTTTTGTAAAATGAGTTTATAAAAAATGGCGATCTTTTATTTATAGTGTCCCAAAATTGAGTTAGGAAAGGTTTATTTGGTTTAAAAATTTCCAACAGAATGTAAAGAATCCCTTCACAACCTAAACGATACCTGCCATCATATACCATTACTTTTGACACTTTACTGGAGAAAACGGATTGTGCTTGTCGCAATACCTCTTTCTCAACACAACCTCCACTCACAGCACCAACCATGTCTCCATTCTCGAAAATCAACATACGAACACCAGGCCTACGGTAAGAAGATCCATCCAAAGCAACAACAGTAGCTAATACTGATGCCTCACCCGATTGCTGTCTTTTCTCGTATTGTTGAATTATAGTCTTTAACTCGTGTGTCATGTTACATTATTCTTCTTGTAGCTATCAACGGAACTAACTTTTTGCCTTGGTCTAGTACCTGTTTTGGACTTAGCTGAATAAAACCATCAACTTTTGAAAGACCTATAAGGTCACCTGAACCTGTGGTTGTCAATGTTTTTGCAAACAGCTCACCATTATTAATACTGACATTGACTCCAATAAAAAGGGTTAAATCTGTTTTGTTTGTTATTGGCTCATTTAAAAATACAGCAAATTCTGGAGTGGTTAATCCCAAAGTTTTGTTAAGCCAAGGTTTAAAATAAACATGGTAGTTGACAAATGTGGAAACAGGATTTCCAGGGAATGAAAATATCGTAGTATTCTGAGACTTGAGTTTTCCAAACCAAAATGGTTTTCCGGGACGCTGCAGAACTTTATGAAATATTTTTTCCACTCCCAAAGCATCAAAGGTTTCAGGTAAAAAATCAAATTTCCCTTTAGAGACGCCACCACTCAAAAGTAAAACATCATAATTTTTCAGTAAGACTTCCAGCGTTTCTTTTAAAATATCAGGTTCGTCAACCATATGATATAGGTCTGCAGAAATACCTTCTTTGGCCAACAATCCTTGCAGGGTAAATGAATTCGATTTCCTAATTTGATATGGAAGAGGTTTTTTATCTACTTCTACCAACTCATTACCAGTAGCTATTACCGCAATTTTTGGAAGTTTTTTAACTAAAACCTCAGATTTTCCAACAGATGCTAAAACTCCTATTTCAGCCGCCGTTATTTGAACGCCAGGCATAAGCAGTTCTTCACTTTTAACAACATCACTCCCTTTATAGTGAATATTTTGACCTTTGGTGACAGGTTTTAATAGCGAAAAAGCTTCATTCTCCAATGAGATATGCTCATACATGACAACGGTATCTGCATTTTCTGGAACCATGGCACCGGTCATTACCTCTATGCATTCAGCATTGTTTTGCAAAGTTTGTTGCGGACTACCTGCTTGAGCAATTCCTGAGATTTTAAAGGTATGGTTTGGTGATAAAACCCCATTAAAATTGATGGCAATTCCATCTTTAGTAGCTCTATCAAACGGAGGGAAGTCCCTGTCCGCAGAAATGGTCTCAGCAAGAACCCGATCAGTAGATTGCATAAGGGAAACGTGTTCGTTCCCATAATCAAAGGTGTTGTTCAGAACCTTTTGCAATGCAGCTTTAAAAGAAATCATGAAAATATTGTTAGTTGCAATCCATTTTTTAATAATACCCGTATCCCAACAAATAAAACCAGAAACGCAGTAAGCAGTTTGATTCTATTTGAAGACAGCTTTCCAATACTTAGCCTAACGCCCAACTGACCACCCAATAGTACGGCAAACAATAGTCCAATGATTCCTGGCCAAAACACTTCAAACGAATTACTTACAAACAAACCGCCAATGCCAGAGATAGAATTGACAAGGATAAAGAAGCTTGCTAAAGCAGCTATGACAATGGGTTTGTCCCATTTCATATGATTAAGTATAGGTGCTAAGAAAATACCACCGCCAATACCAACAAGACCTGACAACAACCCTATACAACCACCGAGTATATAAGAAACATAGTTTGGGTACTTTTTAATAGTAGTGTTTGGTTTGAGTTTTAATGTTTGATAGGTAAGCGCAATGGCTGAAATAATTAAGGAAATGCCTAAAAGAATAAAGAAAACATGTTCTTTTAACCGAAAAGATGCTCCAAGAAATGCGAAGGGAATACTTGTAACTATAAAAGGAAGAAACCTTTTAATGTGCAAGTTCCCGCTTTTATAAAACAAAAAACAACTTCCCGCAACGACTGTTAAATTACATAAAAGCGCTGTACTTCTTATGGCGAAGAAGCTGGTCAACACCAACGTCAAAATAGCCAAATAGCTTGATCCACCGCCAAAACCAACTGCAGAATACAAGGTCGCAACAATGAAAAAAGAAACAAGTAATAAAATAAAATCGCCAGAGGCTAAGGACATACGGTCATCATTTTATTCATACCTCCTAAAATATGATAAAAAGTCAAGTCTGGATGGACCGTTCGGAGTTGTTTTAATGCCAATTCACTTCTTTTTCCTGATTGACAGATGATGTAAACCTCTTTGTTAGAGTCGATGTGTTTTTCAATTGCGTCTAGACTGCTTAGAGGAATGTTAATTGCTTCATCCAAATGATTCTCTTTGAACTCTTCGTTTGTTCTTACATCAATTAACGTGAATACTTTGTTTGATTCTCGAATTGACTGAAAAGTCTTTGCACTTACTGAAGGAACTATATCACAATCTACTGGTTCGTAAAAATCTTGAAGCTGGGTTATTTTCTTGTTCGTTGAATTCGTTTTAAAATTGATTTTGCTAAGCTGTTGGTTTAGTCCATCGTACAAAAGAAGTTTACCAGAAAGCACTTCCCCTATTCCAGTCAAAACCTTTACCGCCTCTAAAGCCTGTAAGGTTCCTATAATCCCTGGAATAACGCCAAGAACCCCATTTTCATTACAATTAGGAATTTCCTCTGCATTTGGCATTTCTGGGTATAAGCAGCGATATGTAGGCCCACCTTGATGATTAAAAACACTTACATGCCCTTCAAAACTGTGTAAAGCACCGTAAATAAAAGGTTTGTTTAGAATAACACATGAGTCGTTAATTAGATACCGCGTCGGAAAATTGTCCGTGGCATCAACAACAAGGTC
The DNA here is from genome assembly GCF_947499585.1 of uncultured Allomuricauda sp. Taxonomy (GTDB): domain Bacteria; phylum Bacteroidota; class Bacteroidia; order Flavobacteriales; family Flavobacteriaceae; genus Flagellimonas. Next base: position 1,181,156 of record NZ_CANMOO010000001.1, read on the forward strand.
ATATTCTTTAATGACTCCAAGTGCATTTTCTTTGGTCAAAAAAGTATCATGCAATTTGAAAGTTGTTTGCGAGTTTTGCGCCTTTAACTTTTCATGAACCACATCCAATTTTAACCTACCCAAGTCTTTTTCAGCATACAAGACCTGTCTTTGTAAGTTGTGCAGTTCAACAACATCTTGATCCATTAAGCCCAAAGTACCAACCCCCATAGCATTAAGATATTGAAGCACAGGCAGACCCAACCCGCCTAGACCTACTACCAAAACTTTGGCTTCAAAAAGCTTTGATTGCCTATCAGGGCCAAAATCCTTCAGACTGGTTTGCCTTATATATCTAGAACTCATTGGTCGTTTCAAGTTTAGATTTTATGAACTCATAGTCAGAGATGGAATTGGCGTTATACAACACTTCATCATGCTTCGGGTTAACCAATTCAACATCTGAATTGATTAAAAACTTTCTTGGACATGTGCTTTCCGAGGTTTGCAGGTATGCAATGGCCTTTCTTAGTCCTTCCGGTTCCCAAATGGTGATTAAAGGTTCTGGTAAATTGGTCTTCTTTGTAGCATATGACGTCGCTAATTTCTTTTGATTTCTACTGTCAGCCAAGTTTTTTAAAGCTTCCAAATCAATCAACGGTAAATCGCACGCCAACACCAACCACGCTACATCTGGATAGGATTTATGAGCACTTAAGATTCCATTAAAGGGTCCTCGATATTCGTTTTGATCTACAATAATGCTGAAGTGATTGTCCATAATTGATTGCTGTTCTTCACGTACACTTAGAAAAACATTGTCACAAGTATGCTCCAAGAGTTTATATAAGTGCTCTTGTTGTGGAACGGAATGATATTTAATCAACCCTTTATCCGAACCCATCCGAGTGCTCTTCCCTCCTGCCAATACCAAACCATATAACTTGGTCTTTTTCATCCTGTAATGTTACTAATGATAAAATCACCCCCCTATAGAGGTCATGGAGCTGTCAAAAATGGTAGTCGCGTGTTCATTTTGCGCTTCAAAACCTGTTTTTGCCCTGCTCCCAACAGCTTCTAAAATAGCATCCTTTATGTTTTCTTCTGGCGAATGCGTACGGACAATATCTCTAAGGTTTGTTTTGGGTTTTCCATACAGACATGTAATTACATCACCTGTAGCCGTAACTCTCAGTCTATTGCAACTTCCGCAAAAAGTTCTACTGAATGACGGAATAATGCCAAATGTACCCTTATGCCCTTTTATTTTGTAATTAACAGAAGTGGATGTTGCAGGTGACACCAACTTTTCAAAATCTGAATATTGTTTGCTGATGTGATCCAGAATGGCCTTATGATTCCATTTAATAGTGGCAAAATTTTTAGAACCTCCATTAAATGGCATTTCTTCAAGAAACCGAATAGAAACATTGTAATGCTTCATCACTTCTAGAATTGGAAGAATGTCCTGCTCATTTTGACCATCCAAAACAATAAAATTAATACGGACGTTAAACCCTTCGGTAATCAACCTAATTAAATTGTTGTGAACAGTATCAAACTGTTTTCTCCGAGTGATTCTTTCAAAAGTTTCCCTGTTTATTGAATCTAGACTTACATTGATATTTTTAATGCCCAATTCTTTTAATTCATCAATGTGCGGACCAATTAAAGTAGCGTTAGTGGTGACCGAAATATCATTCAGCCCTTTCATTTTACTCAATTCTCTTAGCAAAACCATTAAATCCTTTCGTACAAATGGTTCTCCGCCAGTTATCCTGATTTTATCTATTCCCTGATCAACTAAAACTTGGCTTATTTGCATGAGCTCCTTTATAGATAGAAGCTTATCATTTTTTACAAAATCGATACCTTCTGAAGGCATACAATAATTACATCGCAAATTACACCTATCTGTAACTGCGAGCCTTAAATAATTTATTTGTCTATTGTGATTGTCTATCAGCATAATTTATCCTCCATAGCTATCGAAAGATACTGTTTATGCGCTTATTATCCTCCACTTACTGGAGGAATAAGCGCTATTTCATCATAAGAATTAATGGTTTCATTGTCCTCGGCATATGTGTTATTAACGGCAACAGCCAAAGAGGATAACTTATTGAGTTCTGGATACGTTTCTCCCAGAAACTGCTTTAATTCCTTTACGGTTTTCGGAATTTTTCTACCTGTAACACTTGATGTAGGGACAGATAATGTGGGACTCCCCACAATATCTTTAGTAATCCCAAACAATAATATCGTCATAAAATCAACCTATAATTTCCTTACTCGGTACTTTTAAAAGTTCTGGTGTTTTGGTGAATGGCTGTTTATAGAGTCTATTACCGGTAGCCGCCTTGAACGCATTTGCTACAGCACCACCTGCCGGAGGTAAAGTTGGCTCGCCCAATCCAGTAGGAGAAAACTCATTTTTAACAAAGTGTGTTTCTACCAATGGTGCCTCCTTCATTCTAATCATTCGGTACTTATCAAAATTACTGGCAGTTGGTCTTCCATTTTCAAATTGCAACTCGCCATACATGGAATGTCCTACACCGTCAATGACCCCACCTTCAATTTGGTTTAGGGCTCCCATAGGATTGACCACGATTCCGCAGTCCACAACACAGGTTATTTTCTTTACAACCGGCTCTCCGTTTTCAACTTCAACATCTGCAACTTCAGCTACATGGGTATTATGACAGTAATAACTAACAAATCCCTGATGTATATTCTTTGGCTTGGTTCCCCATCCAGATTTCTCAACAGCAACTTTAATCACCTCTTTCATACGGTCTGGTGAGTATTGAATTCGCTCATCTTCTTCTGGTTTGACTTTGTCAAGCAGGTCCAATCTCATCTGAATTTTATCTACTTCCATTAACTCAGCCAATTCATCAAAGAAACTCTGCTCAGCATAGGCCAAGAAATTGGTATATGGCGCTCTCCAAGCTCCAGTAGTAATATTACTTCTATAATTAGCGGTATCTACTTGATAATTCTCTATGGCTCCGGCTGGGAAGAAATTAGGAATCAATCCATACATATTATCATTTATGGCAGCTTCCTTTAAATGGTAAGCCGTTATTTTTCCGTCCTTTACCCCTGCTTTGATTCTGTATTTGATGGCCATTCTATATATACCATCTTCCATATCATCTTCTCGAGAATAAACCACCTTGACGGGCTTTTTGATGACGCTGGAAATTTCTGCAGCTTCAAGTACAAAATCCCCATACAATCTTCTACCAAAACCGCCACCCATTCTGGTCATTTCCAAGTAAATGTCACTCTCTTCCCGTCCAAACATTTTGGCTACAAGGCCCGCTTTCCATGCTGGAGTTTGAATTGGACCTGCCAAGTGCACTCTCTCTTCAGTAACATTGGCAAAGAAATTCATAGGTTCCATACAATTATGAGGCAAAAAAGGAGACTCATAAGTACGTTCCAAAATCTCATCGGCTTCAGCAAAAGCCTTTTTTATGTTACCATCTGAACGTTCCGTTTTAAAGGTACTCCCATCTAATAAATCTGTAAGTATTTTATCATGCTCTTCAGTACTTTCCATGGAAGTGTCCTCTTCCCATTCCGCCTTTATAGCTTCTTTTGCTTTCATCGCCTGCCATGTAGACTCAGCAACAACCACAACCTTATCACTTGAAGATATTTTACTTGAAAAACTAGGGTCTTCCGCAAGCAGTCCCCTAACTTTTTCACCAATTTTTATAACATTCAACACACCCGGCATTGCTTTTGCCGCTGTATCATCATAGGAAACCAATTTGTGACCAAACGCTGGTGGACGTACCACAGCAGCATAGACCATTCCGTCAACTTTATAGTCCAATCCAAATAAAGGTTTGCCCGTAGCAATCTTATGGATATCCACATTGGGAGCATCCTTGCCAATAATTTTATAATCTTTTGGTTCTTTTAATGCCACATCTTCCGGAACTTCCAACATGGATGCATCTTTTACCACATCTCCAAAGCCCAAGGTTTCACCTGCGGCATTGGTAATAATACCGTCGCTAACTGTACATTCTGAAGCGTCTACTCCCCACCGAGCTGCCGCGGCATTGATCAACATTTGTTTTGCGGTAGCACCAGTTTGTCTAAGGGCATCCCATCCATGACGAATGGATTGACTACCTCCTGCTACTTGTCTAGTATAGTTTTCAGTATCTAGGATACCTTGTTCTACATAGACATCTTTCCATGCCACATCAAGCTCTTCAGCAATAATCATTGGCATGGAGGTTTTTACCCCTTGACCTATTTCTGGATTAGGAGAAAAAATGGTCACTGCCCCATTGTCTGCAATTTTGATAAAAGCGTTGAAGTCATTGTAATTTAACTGGGAAAGATCTATTGGTGGTGCGGCCTTTGGCTTGCACGCCTGGAATAAGTTGAAACCAATCAGCATACCGCCTCCTGCGAGCGACGAAGTTCGCATAAAAGCTCTTCTACTGAATGTTAATGCTGTATTTGTTGACATTTTTGTTGTTTTTGATGTAAAAAGTTGGCGTTAAATTAATCCATATTTTCAGCTGCAATCATTACAGCTTTTCGGATTCTGGAGTAGGATGCACATCTGCAAATGTTTCCATGCATTGCATTTTTAACGTCATCCTCTGAAGGATTGGGATTGCTTTCTAAAAAAGCTGAAGCCGTCATAATTTGTCCAGCCTGGCAATAACCGCATTGTGGAACATCTACTTCTTTCCATGCTTCTTGTATTGGGTGAGTTCCGTCTTCAGATAATCCTTCTATAGTGGTAATAGCTTTACCGTCTAGTTGGGCCAATGTCATGGAACAACTTCTCATAGCTGTACCATCTACATGAATGGTGCATGCACCACATTGTCCAATTCCACATCCATACTTGGTGCCGACCAAATCTAAATGATCTCTTAGCACCCATAAAACTGGAGTGTCCTCAGAAACATCTACTGTTTTGGATTCTCCATTGACTTTAATTTGATACGTTGGCATAGTTTCTTGAATTGATTGAATTTCAATTAGATTTCTTGTTGAAGTTACCAAAATTTGGTTTGATTGGTTTTTTTTTAACAAGACAAGACTTTTTTTAACTTTTCTTTAAATCTATTGTTGGTTTGTAAGGTAATTTTCAAACAAAATGAGCGTTTTGCAAACAGAACCTCAACTATTATAAAATGAAAAATGTATTGCAATACCTCCTTATTTCAATTTTTACCTTCGCTCTTTTCTCATGTGGAAATGCGGATGATGACGTGAATTTTGATATCAATCAAGGCGAATTAGGACAAGGGAAAGACCCAGATAATTGCCTCGGTTTTGAAGATAACGAATTACTGTTGTCCATTCAGGACCAGTTTACGGCATTGCCTGGTAAAGTTTCCATTCTGTTCAAAGTTTCTGATTTACAGGGCAACCCTATTTCTGGTTTAACAGCAAACCAATTCACCATATATGAGCAAGGTAGAAATGATGATTGTTTTAACACCATTTCATCCTCAGAGTCTCAAGCCAGAATTTCTTCAAACTCCCAAGTTTTTAGTAATAATACTTTATTGATCCTAGATTTGAGCAATAGTGTGCTGGAAAGCAGTTTGGAAGAACTAAAGACAGCTTCAACGAGTTTTGTTACCAATGTGATTCCATCACCTGAAACAGACTCTTTTAAAATGGCGATTTATTGGTTCGATGGAGAAAATGAATTACACCTTCTTAACCCATTAACATCTTCTGCAACAGAACTTACTGCTGCTATTGATGGGATTACAGCTGATATTAGTAATGATCCCTCCACAGATTTGTATGGTGCAGTTATTAAATCAACAGACATTGCTGAAGATTTAATTCAAGAAAACAACCAAACCTCTGTAATAGGTGCTGCTTCTATTGTTTTATTTACCGATGGTACAGACCAAGCATCTCGTTTTACAGAAGAAGCTGCTCTAAAAGCTGTCAATGATGCAAATCGTAATATTTCCTTTTTCACCATTGGTCTTGGTGCTGAAATTGATACCCAAGTATTAACAGAAATTGGAAAAACAGCTAGTGTTTTTGCTGGTAATAAAGAAGAATTGGAAACCACATTTACACAGATTTCTCAGCGCGTTTCTGAACAGGCAAATAGTTTTTACCTGTTTGAATATTGTACTCCTAAACGGGATGGCAGTGGAAACAACAACTTGGTTATTCAATTAAGTAATGGTGGTCTTCAAGGAGCGGTACAAACAAGGTTCAGTGCTGATGGGTTTACAGGAGGATGCGAATAATCTTCTCATAAACAACCATTTGAAACACTATAACAAAATCGTTTGTATGTGTCTTTTATAAAGTATTATCTTGGCACAAAACGAAAATACCTTTGTTATGATTTCTACTAAAAAATTTCACTTCATCTTCATTTTCACCTTTGTTGTTCTTTGCTCTTTCAATGTAAACAGTCAAGAAGCAAATCCTTTGGAAGGTAGATGGGATATTGAGATGGAATTTGAAGGAAAGACAGTTCCTTCCTGGTTAGAAATTAGACATTCAGGACATGCTACGCTTGTTGGTCGCTTTGTTTTTGCTTTTGGAAGCGCTAGGCCTGTTGCAGAAATAAAAACTCAAAACAATACATTCAGTTTTAGTATTCCACGCCAATGGGAACCCGAAGGAGAAGACATGAAGTTTGAAGGGACTTTGGAGGATAATGCTTTAAAGGGAACAATGCAATATACCAATGGAACCACGTGGAATTGGAAAGGGGTTAAATCTCCAAAACTGGATTACAACGAAAACCCGGAATGGGATAAGCCCTTAGTTCTTTTTAATGGAAAGGATTTATCTGGTTGGAATACAGATGGTGATAGTCAGTGGGTGGTTAAGGATGGGATATTGACCAGTCCTAAATCTGGGGTAAATCTGATTAGTGATGAAAAATTCATGGATTTTAAGTTACATACGGAGTTTCGATACCCAGAAGGCAGTAATAGCGGTATCTATCTTCGTGGGCGTTATGAAGTCCAAATAGCGGATAATATAGGCCTTGAGCCTTCTGACATTTATTTTGGAGGTATCTACGGATTTTTAGAACCCAATGAAAATGCAGCTAAAGCTGCAAATGAATGGCAAACTTATGATATTACCCTTATCGGAAGAAGAGTCACCATTGTAGCTAATGGTAAAACGATAATCAACGACCAAACTATACCAGGAATTACAGGGGGAGCTTTGGACAGCAGAGAATGGCAACCTGGTTCTTTCATGATTCAAGGAGATCATGGCCCGGTTGAATTTAAAAGCTTTGTGGTGACACCAATTAAATCGCCTTCTTACGAATAGATTTCTATTGAATTTTAGTTGATACGTTTAAGCTGGATATTACGCCACCTTACTTTGATTCCTCCTCCATCATGAATTTGCAGTGCAATGGCACCTTCTCCCTTGCCTATTTTTTCATCAGTAAGTTTAACCATTTCTACACCGTTTAACCAAGTTGTAATATTTGGTCCAACCGCTAGAATTTTCATGGTATTCCACTCCCCCATTTTTAATGCCTTATCTTTTTCAAGTTCTGGTTTTATTAACCAACCACGACCATAAGACTCATAGATGCCACCAGAACTATGTTCTGGGGGGGCAACTTCTACTTGCCATCCTGTTACCTTGGTTCCTTCAAAAGTTGATCTAATAAAAACACCACTATTGCCATTGTTTTCTTGTTTAAACTCAACAGTGAGTTCAAAGTTTTTATAAAAATCTTTGGTGCTTAAGTATCCGTAATCGGCATCAGGGCCACTCTCGCAAACGAGTTCCCCATTTTCAACATACCATTTTTCAGTACCATGATTGACCCAACCTTCCAGATTCTCCCCATTAAACAAATTGATTGTGGTTTCTTGTGCATTGCCTGCCTGAAATAGCAATACGATTAAAAGTGTAAAAAGACTGTTTTTCATGTTCAAAAAATGCTTGATTAGACATTCAAGGTACTGATTCTTTGAACTTATTAGTAGGGTTTTTAGACCAATAGTTGTTTTAAACATATAGACAACAACTAATTACATCCCAATAAACTATTCAAAAGTTTAACTCAAAAAAAATGCTATGGATGTAGTAAAAGAAATTATTAAAAACAGTGCTATAGGTCCTCTTTCCAATTGGTATAAAGGCTTGGTACTTTCCTTGTTCTCCTCAATTGTAGGTGTATTATTGATTATGCTGGTACTATTATTGAAATATGGTCCAGAGATTAATATTCAATATGGGTACTAACGGTGAATCAAACCATTCCCAAAGTTTTGTGTTTCTATGGGTTTTGATAAATCTATCAGGAAACCATTAATAACGGCATGGGTCAATTCTCCTCCTTTTTCTAAAAAGAAAGTCGGGTTTGCACCGGGTTGAAGTTTGAAATCCTGTATTTTATAAGATTCTGATACAAAATGGCCGGGCAATTCTGTATAAGGAATCGGTGGCAAAAAGTCTGATTTAAAATACCCATATCCAGATTTGAAAGGGCTATTTTCAGTATTCCACGTATTTCTGGTATTAGTGTTTATTGCTCTGGGATAAAGTTTTGCGGGCACTATTTTGTATCCTGTTGCATCAAATGTTTCATAGCCATAAAACGTGGATAGATCGCCCTGATCAACAACAATACTTTTATAATAAAAAGATTCATGTTTTTCATCGTCTACTTCTTGGCGGTGTATACCCAAATCCAATATATAGTCCTTTCCTAAAAGCTCGTAGGTTACGTTTTCTAGCTTTAAATCGAAGAGTTTACGATCATTATGGGGTATTTTTTCGTAATCCTCAATTGGAATATCTTGATAACTATTTTTTGCTATGGTATATAGCGCAGAAAGGATGGAAACATAGTTTAGCTTTCGTATTTCTTGCTTTTCTGTATCATTTGCATATCCACCAGATTCAATTAAAATAAGGCTTGTGCCCCATTTAGCAATATTATCTCCAAAAGCCCGAGGTTCAAAATCATCATTGTATCTCCCTACCTGTCCTGGAGCATATTTCTGAATGATATTGTTCATGTAGACAATGACCTTCATAGCATTTGAACGCACTTCATTAATATCTTTTTCATAGTTAAAAGCAGTGGCCAAATAGGAAATGGTTGCTGGTTTACTGGTTAGCTCTGCATTGTAGTAGGTGCTTTGGTCATGAAGATTAAAACCAAACTTTGCATCTAAACTATCACGAAGTCTTTTTAATGTTCTCCCTTCCGGTGACTGCAATCTTAAAGCATCTCTGTTGATATCAATTCCTAAAGCATTTCTTCTTTGATATACCTCTGCCCCATCCGGATTGAGCATCGGCAGAAAATGAAGTTTGAGTTTTGAAAGAATTTCATCTTTTTCCTCCTTAAAAGCTGGTGCATCTAAAAAGTTGAGAATATCAAAAATGGCCTGAGTGGCGGTTGGTTCATCTCCATGCATTTGGGACCACAAAAAAATGTTGGTTTCCCCAGACCCAATGCTAATCAAGCTTAAATCTCGGCCTTCTATGGATTTCCCAACTTTTTGTACTTCAAATTTAGGATTTGCCTCAAACCTTTCAATTAATGGCTGTATCTGTTGATGTTTTATTCTCCTTTTATCCAAAGAGGGTTCTTTAAACTCCTCATAGGTCTCATATAATCTAGATGTTATGGTTTCTTGGGAATACGTTGTTAAACTAAAACACCCTATAAGGAATAATACTATTTTTTTCTGCATGCTCTTATTTTGATGGAACAGGTTTAAAATTAAATCTTTTTGTCGCCTTTCGCACTTTTTTCATAAAATCCATTCCTGGATCAGTCTTTTCGGTTCGGTATCCATCATCTACTTCCAGCCAGAGCGGATGTCTTTCAAAATGGGTATATTCCTGATGCCCAATAACATACTCAATATTATATTTTGTTGCCAAATATTCTACCAGAAAAATATTGGCATTCAATTGTTTTCTGGTCAACGGTGTTTCCTTTGTTCCTCCAACGTTTTCAACTCCTATTGCGCAATGATTTAACCCAATTACATGTCTGGCCATTGTGGTTTCTGGCATTAGCCGATAAATGGTGCCGTCTTGGTCCACTAGAAAATGGGAAGAAACATTCAAACCACTCACACTTTCAATATCTGGCCTCCAATTTGGCAAGGTTGATTTTTCAAAAGCTTCAAAAGATTTTTTAAGGGTAGGAATGGCCGTCCAATGTAATACGACTATTTTGGGAACAATCTCCGCAGTTTCTTGTTCTAAGTTATATCGTTGTGATAAATATTCCTTTGTAAGTACGATGCGTTCTTCATCAAACACAATGGGTCTGTCTACAATCGTCTTTTGAACACTACATGACCATATTACGCTTATTATAAATACAATTAATCCAATTCTTCTCACGTATGTCTATTTAGATGATGTAATAGTATCAATAGGAATGGCATAGCAAATACTTAGTTTTCGTTTTCCCCATTCCCTTGCTTTTTTAATATCCTTCCCCATATAAATATCGATTCTGTTTTTCCACCTTCTATTCATTTTATCCTTCACATAAAAGGTGTCCGGAAAAGTATCGATCATTACCATAGTGTTGTGCCTTAACCCTTGATATAACAAATCTCTAGATACTGCAATACAGTTCATTCCAGGTCTTAGGGTATCTCCCCATGCTGCAATATCTGGATTGGTACTAGTGGTTTGCCATGCCACCGAATTGTAAGCAGAAGCAGTAACTTCAATAGTCTTCCAATCCCAATTACTTTTCTTAATGGGTTCAGATTTCTCTTTACAAGCAGTTAGCATCAACAAACAAAGGATTAACTTCTTCAATAAATTTTATTAGGGTTGGCATTTAAAGATATAAAATCTACCTGCATTATTTTGGAAGCGGCACATAAGAACTATCGTGAGCCATCATAGGGAAAGTTTTGTTCTCCCAGTTCTTTTTTGCCAAATCAATTTTCTCCTTACTTGACGAAACAAAATTCCAATAGATATGGCGTTCTTCTTCAAACGGTTCACCACCAAATAAAAGCAAATGAGAGTTGGGCTTCAGTGTAATTTTGCAAGTATCCTCAACTTTTGATACCAGTATATTTCCTTTTCCTATATCCTCTTCGCAAGCCAGTATCCCTCCTTCCACAATACAAATCCCTATTTCCCCTTTAAGATTTCCATGAACATTAAGTTCATAGGTTGATGAATTTTTTACTTCGACCATAAAAAGTGGTGAATACGTTGGGACTGGAGACTTTTTTCCATAGCCCCCGCCAGCTACCAAAGTGAACTCCGCATCACCATCATTCCATTTTGGCAAATCTGCTCCATCAATATGGTGAAATTCTGGTTCCATATCTTCCAACTCCTTTGGGAGTGCAATCCAGATTTGATAGCCATGGGCAGAAAACACTTTGCCGTTACGCATATCCTTTGGGGTTCTTTCTGAATGGGAAACTCCTTTACCGGCAGTCATCCAATTCACAGAACCTGGACTTATGCGCTGTTGGGTTCCAATGCTATCTTCATGCATTATTTCTCCTTCCAGCATGAAGGTCAAAGTTGATAACCCAATATGCGGATGTTGATCTACATCCATGTATTTTGATGGCCCAAGCGTTGTCGGCCCCATATGATCTATAAAAATAAAAGGGCCTATCATCCTTTTCTTTCTGAAAGGAATCAGTCTACCCACTAGAAAATCACCAATATCTCGGCTTCTTTCTTCTATAATCATTCCTAGATTGGACATGAAGTAAATGTTTATATTTAGTCCCTGAAAGTTACAACAAATCTTATGCTATGAAACTACTTAAACGTGTACTAATCCTCTTGCTTATTACTATTGGTGTTCTAGTATACTTAAACTACACCAAACTGAACATCATCTCTGGGTATGCCGCTAAAAATATGGCTTCTAGCGTTTTTGTCGCTGAAAGGTCTGCTGAATCCATTACCCAATACGACAACAATGTCCCGCTCATCAAATTGGCCGAAACTGAAGTTGATAATGCAAATAAATTGGCATCTTCGTCTGTTTATGGGTTCATGCAACGTCAATCTGTCTATAGAGAAGGGTTGGGAACTGTACTCATAAACGATGATTACGATTCAAGTGAGTTTACGTTAAAACCAAATCGAAATAGAGCTTCTGATACCATTCCTTACCCATACGGTCAACTTAATCCAAAAGACACGGTCTTTCCAGAAATTGATATGGCCCAGTTGAACAAAGCAGTGGCAACCGCCTTTTCTAATGCTGATGTACAAAAAACCAGAACGCTTCTAGTTTTATATAAAGGACATCTAGTAACTGAAAAATATATAGATGGATTTACCAAAGACACGCCTGTTTTAGGATGGTCCATGGCCAAAAGTGTGTTGGCAACCTGTTATGGAATCTTAGAACATCAAGGAAAATTGGGAATGGATTGGCCTGCCCCCATTGCGGAGTGGAAACAGGATGAACGAAAGGATATCACCTTAAATCATTTATTACGCATGCAGAGCGGCCTAGAATGGGAAGAAGATTACACCAAAATCTCCGATGTTACAAAAATGCTGTTTTTGGATAGTGATATGACCAAAGCCCAAAAAGAAAAAAAGGCAATCGCCAAGCCGACAGAAATTTGGAACTATTCTTCTGGTACCACAAATCTGCTTTCTGGAATCTTGAGACAGCAATTCAGGTCGCATCAAGAATATTTGGATTTTCCTTATTCAGCCTTAATTGACAAAATAGGAATGTATTCCATGGTTATGGAGGCAGATATTGCCGGGAACTACATTGGGTCTGCTTATGCTTGGGCAAATACTCGTGACTGGGCACGTTTTGGACAATTATATTTAGATAAGGGTTTATGGAATGGAGAACAACTTTTTAATACCGCTTGGGTAGATTACATTACAGAACCGACACCTCATTCTGATGGTACATACGGCGCACATTTCTGGCTGAATGTAAATGGCAGGTATCCAGATGTTCCCAAAGATTTGTTTTCATGCAATGGTCATGAAGGGCAATATGTTTTTGTAATTCCGTCCAAAGATTTGGTCATTGTACGCACAGGATTGGCGCAAGATCCTCTTTTTGATGTAAATACATTCTTGTCAGAGGTCGTTAAATCTGTGCAGTAAATCGATATTTTATATTAAAATTTAGCGTAAACCACAATAAAACGGCCCTTCACAACAATAATTTCATTTGCGGGAACACTGGTGCTACATTTACATCGTAATAATAACAAAAAATAAATTTTTTCATTTTCATATAGTGTTCTCGTAAAAGAGTCTTGTCCTTAACGGCAAGGCTCTTTTTAGTTTGACCCATAGGGTCTTTTGTTATTTACACTATTTATGAAATGATTGAACTGATTATACTGAGCCTGTCATATTGAGCCTGTCGAAGTATTGACAGTGAACGGGTATTAAGGCAACCATTTATCTTCTCCAAAATCAGGTTTACGTTTTTCCAAAAATGCATTTCTACCCTCTTTGGCCTCATCTGTCATATAGGCCAGACGTGTAGCTTCGCCAGCAAATACCTGTTGCCCTACCATACCGTCATCCGTTAGGTTCATGGCAAACTTGAGCATTTTAATAGAGGTGGGTGATTTTTCCAATACTTCTTGTCCCCATTGGTAAGCAGTGTCTTCTAATTTTTCATGTGGAATTACAGCATTGACCATTCCCATTTCAAAGGCTTCTTGTGCCGAATAGTTTCTTCCCAAAAAGAAAATTTCCCTTGCTTTCTTCTGCCCTACCATTTTTGCAAGGTAAGCGGAGCCATAACCCCCGTCAAAACTGGTAACATCAGCATCCGTCTGCTTAAAAATGGCATGTTCTTTACTGGCAAGGGTCATATCACAAACTACATGTAGGCTGTGTCCGCCACCAACGGCCCAGCCAGGTACCACAGCAATGACCACTTTGGGCATAAAACGAATCATTCGCTGTACTTCTAAAATATTCAATCGGTGTTGACCGTCTTGACCAACATACCCTTGGTGTCCCCTAGCCTTTTGGTCACCACCACTACAAAATGACCAAATTCCATCTTTGGTTGAAGGGCCTTCCGCTGAAAGCAATACCACTCCAATGGAAGTATCTTCCTGAGCATCATAAAAAGCCTTAATTAATTCACTTGTGGTATGAGGCCTAAAAGCGTTCCGTACATTAGGCCTATTAAAGGCAATACGGGCAACACCGTCACTTTTTTTATAGGTGATATCTTCAAATTCTATAGCGGTCTGCCATTTGGGTGTCTTTGTCATTCAAAAAGTATTTGCCCAAAGATAAATAGATTGAATAAACCAGAAAACCAGTTTTAAATGTACCGGGTAACACTCAGTTGCACTTTATCGAGATCACTGCCCCATTTAAAATATGTTTTGTTGCTATGCGTTCAACTTATTAAACAAGAACACTATGCATAGCCTCAAATCTTATATTCATCTATTTACATTGCTTTTCCTTTCCATCTTAATTCTTTCTTGTAGCAAAGAAGAAGATGGTATTGACGAATCAGCACAAGACGTGCCAGATTCCGATGAAGAAGTTGTCGATAATCCCAACAATACGGATACTCCCGATACCCTAACTCTTGAAGCAGGTTTCACTATAGATGAGGAACAGATGTTCACCAATCTTATCCTTTCAGAAAGTGAGTACAACAAATTCATTACGGACGAAGGTGATATGCAAATGGTCTCAAACAAGGTGTATGAGTATTTTAATGATGAGTATGATTTTATCATCATTCTCAATGTAGAAGACTCCCAACCAGATGGGCTGTACTTTGGATTGTCAACCCCGGCCAAAAATGAGATACAAGGCCTAGGAAGAAATGTTTGGAACAATACTGCTGCGTTTGGTTCCGCCGGAAAACTGAAAACGGTTATCCATATGCCAAGGGTGGAGTATATAAGAAATGGACCCTTTTTACATGAAATACTACATTATTGGAGTAATCATGGTCTTATACCCACTACTGCTGGCGGGCATTGGGGTTACTCAAGTGTTGGAGGACAATTGGGTGGTTTTGACGAAATTGAAGATTTAGGTGGGAATACCTATAGAGGTTTGGTAGATGGCGAAGTTGGGTTTGGTTTAGTAGCAAATGGCGGAAATTCAGTGCCTTATTCAAATTTGGAGCTTTACGCCATGGGACTCATCAATGCCAATGAGCTTGAAGCGGTAACCGTAGCGGAGAACCCAAGTTCAACCTCAGAATTTGGCGTGTTTACTGCTGATGCCATTAACGTGTTAACACCAGAGGATATTATTGCCGAAAACGGTGCTCGTGTCCCCTCTTCTGAAAATGCCCAGACTGAATTTAATGCACTGGTGGTTGTAGTTTCTACCGACAACCTCTCTCAAGATAAAATAGATACCCTAAATTCCAATCTTGAAAATTTTGCATTAAAAAGCGACCCCAATGACTCATGGGGAAGTCTCTTTAATTTTTGGAAAGCGACATTGGGTAAAGCTTCTTTTAACTTTGATATAGCGAATGAACACTTAAAATAGACTCCATTTGAGTTTGTTTAAGCCCTAATGTGTCTTCTTCTGATTATTTCCCGAAAGCATAGTGATTGAGAAAACTAAATTCTTCTCTGGTATTGCATTGGTTCTTATATCACATGAGAAAAGCTGTTGAAAAATATGGATAACCTAGGGTATAACCGCTTGATTCTGTGAGAAAAATCAATGAACTTCGTTATCAGTTGATATAGCTCATTAAAACGAGACCATATCTTAAACGTTGGCACAAATATGCTAAAACAGATAATTAAAGCCATTTATTTAACTTTCGAGAATGTCGAGAGTTTATATGAGGATGCAACAATATTAAAAAGTCATTCAAAGTTTGGCAGAGCTTATACTTTATTCAGTTTAAGCTTTGAGGAAGCAGGTAGATTTTATATTCTTTACAATATGCTGATGGATTATCTGACAGGTGAATTAAAAGCTAAAGACATAAATTATGGTAAACTAAAAAAGTTAGGATATGAAAATCACATTCTAAAAATTTCCGAAAGTTATTCTGGTATGCAAAAGATTGCTACAATTCTTACAATGATTGAGCGAGACCAAAACAAAGACCCAAATTTAAAAGAAGAAAAGGAAAAAGAAGTTGACAAAGTGTTCGATGTATTTGATAAATTAAGAAAATCAGAAACAGATTTAAATGAACTAAAAAACGTTGGATTATATGTAACGTTTAAAAACAATGAATTTAGACTACCAGATAAAACTATAACTGCCTCTCAATTTATTGAAATCGAAAATTTAGCTAAATGGAGTCTGGGGTTTTTAAAAAAAGTTATCGATTTTGCTGAAAACAAAGGTGGTTTATCTGAATTTGAGAGACTTATTAAAGAAGAAACTGAAATGCTCAATGAAGAGGAATAAATACATGTGCCAACAACGTGTATAGCTAATAGCTTGTTCTGTGCGTACTCGGAAAATCCTGCGGATTTCCCTCTGGTTCGTTTTCTTTTACTAATTTAGACCTAGCCAACGCAACTAACCATACACCAACCGATAACGAAACCTTCTCCCTACCTCCTATTTTTTCTTCTATTTATTTGATTCTGATAACTAGAAAACAGTAGTTATTTAGCTGTTAAGAATGCTTGATACTAGAGCATTTCATTTTTTTGAGTTTATAGGGAAAATCAACGAACTTCGTTGTTGGTTGACATAGTTCCCTAAAACGAGACCATATATTAAACCTTATGCATAAACTTAAAAGAACAAGACTATAGATTAAAATTTTTAATGAAAACCATAATTAATTCTTTTAAAAACCATATTGTCTTTTCAAATTTTTGGGTGAGAAATGGCTTTATAATTATAATGCTATCTATTTTAGTCAATCATCTTACGGAGCCAGAAAATTTCCCGTTTCATAGAGATTATAAATTTCCTTTATTGCCTATTCTTGTTTCAATTATTGCAGGAAGTGTAGTATTTCTTATCGCTAGCTTTAATTTCAAATATTATAAAAACAAATACTTCGCTAAAAAAACGAACACGCAACTACTATTACGTTTCCTGTTCTCAACTTTAGGCTATATTACCATACTATATCTTTCTTTATATTTTGGTTTAAATGGTTTCATTAATGGAACTGAATCATACAATATCTATTATCTACTAACAGGGCTATTGGTTACCTTACTACTGAACACGCTCCTAATTGCCATTTTATTTGCACCTGATATTTATAAACTCCACAAGCTTATCTCTATAAAAGGCACACTTAAAGTTCAACAAGGTGGTAAACTTACCTTAGTTAAGTATCCTGAAATTGCCTTTATATACAGTGAAAACAAAATAGTATACGTAATAAAAACTGATGGAAGTTCCATTATTACCGATTTCACTTTAAATGAAGTTGAAAGTAAACTCAGCGAACAAAGTTTTTTTAGAGCAAATAGACAAATAATCCTTCACCTCCGCTCTGTTAAACAAGTACAGTCCATAGAAAATGGAAAAC
Source organism: uncultured Allomuricauda sp. (assembly GCF_947499585.1). Classification (GTDB taxonomy): domain Bacteria; phylum Bacteroidota; class Bacteroidia; order Flavobacteriales; family Flavobacteriaceae; genus Flagellimonas. The sequence goes on from NZ_CANMOO010000001.1 coordinate 1,198,614, forward strand.
TATCTGTGCTACTCAAACCTACTATTGCCAACAAAAAACCTTTTCAGATAAACATTAGTAGATATAAAAAACAAGAATTCATGAACTGGTTTAAGGGTAAGCTATAAAATACAATGATTATTCAGCTATTGTTTTGCTACCATTCAGTAAAAATGAGCTGTATATCACTGTTTATCTTGCTTTATCGTTTTTACTTCGTTTAAAATTAAAAACGATAAAAAAATGAATAAGACCTTTTTAACTACAAAACTAATACCTGTAATCGCCGTTATTCTTTGCTGTATTCTATACCTATCTAGGTATGATCAAATAATCATAGCAGCATTAATACTATTATTGGCAAGTGTTACAGAGTATAAAAAAGATTGTTTTAAGTCTTTAGGCTTTCAACGTAAAAGAATAAATGCAAAAAGTCTATTAGTAACAGCGCCACTATTTGGTATAGCTCTTTTTCTGTTTTATTACTACATAATGGTGCCAGGTGTGACGCATCTTACAGGACAACCTATGGACTTTTCTGCCTTTGAAACTTATACGGGGAACTTACCTGCCACAATGATTTTACTTGTTTTTATTTGGATATCAGCGGCATTCGGTGAAGAAATTGTCTTTAGAGGATATTTAATGAGACAGTTTACTAAGTTTTTTGGCTCAAGCAAAATAAGTCTTGTAGTTAACATTCTAATCTTTGGGTTTATTTTTGGGTGGATTCACGCGTATCAAGGAATAAGTGGTCAAATACTAACAGGAATTCTAGGTATGCTATACGCCATCATTTTTCATATCCGTAAAGACGACTTATGGTTCAATATTGCTGCTCATGGTTTTTTTGATACCACTGCTTTGGTATTTATATATTATGGTTGGAGTTAAGAATGCTTGGATCTAGGGCATTACATTTTTTGAGCTTATAGCGAAAAATCAACGAACTTCGTTGTCGTCTTTTGTAACTCATTAAACAAGACCATATCTTAATGGATGCCAAACATGTTAGCATAAGTAGAACTCAAAAACTACTAACTTATTAATACGGACAATCATTATAGCATTAAACACTGTCTTTGCTCAAGAAAATATTGAAAAAGCTTCTAGCTTTCCACCCTTAGAAAATCCTCACCTTGGCCAAAAACCACCAGGTATAATTCCTGAAGTTTTTCCTATGGATAGCTCACCCCTTCATTGCACCAGAGGAAAGTTATTTAATTGGGGATAGTGAACGAGAAAGTAAGTACGGTGATATATCAGTTTTCGCCAAGAAAATGGTTCGTGGAGACCTGTTATTAATATGGGAGAAGACATAAACATCTAGCTTGAGGATATATATGGTAGTGTAATGCCAGACGGGAAATACTTATTCTTTCACACGTAATTAGCTGAAGGAAAAACCATTATTTTTTGGGTGGTCACCCAAATTATTGAGAACCTTAGGGACAAATAATAAACCACATCGAAGCAAGCAAAAGGCCTCTTGAGAATTTCTTCAGTCAGGCGTGCAATCGTGCATCTTACAGTTTCTTATTTTAGGTAAAATCGTTATTAAACGGGATAAATTCAAATGAAATTTGGGGTTTTTTAACTGTGAATAAATGACGTGTTAAAATACTTGCATTGAAAAATAATCTTGATTTCACTTTTTTCCCGTTAGATTTACAAACAACTAACCAACACCAAAACTATAATGACATCGTACTCCGTAAGTGAAATCAACAACATTTTAAAGGGCGAGCTAATAGGCGATACCACCCAAAAAATTGAAGGCCCTGAGGAATTACAAAAAGCAAGCTGCAATCAAATCACATTTATTGGAAGTAAAAAATATGAGCGGTTTTGGGCAGATTCAAAAGCCAGTGTTGCCCTTGTAAGCTGTAATGAAAATATTGAACCGGGCGAAAATCGTGCTTTCCTTAAAGTAAAAAATGTCGATTTGGCCATGGCAGAAATATTGGAGCTTTTTAATCCTTCAACACCTGTTTTTGATACAGATATACACCCAACTGCCGTGATACATGAAACCGCAAAAATTGGTGATGGCTGTAAGATTGGTGCAAATTGTTATGTAGGTAAAGATGTAGAATTGGGCAGCGGAGTAATTTTATACCCAAATGTTTGTGTGTTTGATGAAACCGCTATCGGTGATAATACTGTTGTTTGGTCCGGAACCGTCATTCGTGAGCGTTGTATTATTGGCAGTCATTGCATTTTTCATGCTAATGTGAGCATTGGAGCTGATGGATTTGGATATAGACCAAGCGAGGATGGTAGAGGACTGGTTAAGATACCACAGATAGGGAATGTCATCATTGGGCATTATGTTGAAATTGGTGCCAATTCGTGTGTGGATAGAGCAAAATTCAGCTCCACTATTGTTGGTGACGGTTGTAAAATTGATAACCAGGTGCAAATAGCGCATAACAGCGTTATGGGACGTTCTTGTATTATGGCAGGACATAGCGGACTTGCAGGTTCTGTTACTTTAGGTGATGGTGTTATTATTGGTGGAAGCGCCTCTATTAAAGACCACACCACCATACATTCAGGTGCCACCGTTGGTGCTGGCTCTGGAGTTATGAATGATGTGGAAGCGGGAAAAACGGTTTTAGGTTACCCAGCACAAGATGCCAGAGATATGTTAAAACAATGGGTCGCTGTAAGACGCCTTACTAAAAACCAATAGCCAACTTCTTGACTATGAATTAAAATTCATCGAAATTCGTTTTAAGCCGTTGATGCTTATCTCATCTATTCAGCAGCACTATTTAAAACAACACTATGAAATATTTATACTTCTCACTTCTTATTCTATTCACAAGTTGCATATCACAAGTAAAAGAAGAAAAAGCTGTAGCCCCACTTTATGATTACGATGTAGAGCAGAAAATAGCTGAGTTAGGCATTGAACTGCATACTCCAAAAATTCCGCCAGGCCTAAAAATTAAATTGGCCAACAGAAGCAACAACCTAATCTATTTATCTGGAAATGGGCCAATATCCCATGACGGGGAACGTACCATAGGGAAAGTAGGAACAGATTTAACAGTTGAACAAGGGTATGAAGCAGCTCGGTTGACTGCAATCAACCATTTATCAGTATTGAAAGAAGAGATTGGGGATTTGAACAAGGTGGTGAGAATTGTAAAAGTATTGGGAATGGTAAATTGCGATACTTCCTTTGAAAACCATCCGCAGGTGATCAATGGGTATTCTGATGTATTGATCGAGGTTTTCGGAGAAAGAGGTAGACATGCAAGATCCGCTGTTGGGATGGGTTCTTTGCCCTGGAACCTGGCATGTGAAGTAGAGACTATTGTTGAAGTAAGCGATTGAAGTTGTTTACCATAGAACTTATATCCTCTTGATTTTAAGGGAAAATTCATCGAACTTCGTTCAAAATCACCATAAAATGAAAAAACGTATTCTACTTACATCCCTAGTCGTTCTTGTTTCTTCTTTTGCCCTTGCACAAAAAGACAAGAAAAAGATAATCGATGCTATGGAGTCTAAATATGACCATTATGCTGGCATTGCAAACGAATTATGGGAAAACCCTGAGTTAGGGTATCTAGAGGAGAATAGTTCTGCACTTTTACAAGAGGAACTCAGTAAAGAAGGGTTCACCATAGAAAAGGGAGTTGCAGGCATCCCTACTGCGTTCACTGCCACATACGGCTCTGGAACACCGGTGATAGGAATTTTAGGTGAGTTTGATGCACTTCCTGGCATGTCTCAAGCGGCAGAACCAGTTTTTAAAGCAAGAGTTGATGGAGCGCCTGGACAGGCTTGTGGACATCATCTATTTGGTACAGGTTCAATGGCTGCAGCTATTGCAGCAAAAGATTGGCTCAAACAATCAGGAAAATCAGGAACAATTAGATTTTATGGCACTCCAGCCGAAGAAGGAGGCTCTGGAAAAGTATATATGGTACGTGCAGGACTTTTTAATGACATAGATGCCATTGTTTCATGGCACCCGTGGGATGCCAATAATTCTAACCCTGGGACCAACCTTGCAACGATTTCAGGAAAATTTAGATTTCAGGGGAATTCCTCTCATGCCGCCGCAGCTCCGCAGTTAGGGCGTTCCGCACTTGATGGCGTTGAAGGAATGAACGATTTGGTAAATATGTTGAGAGAGCACACTACAGAGTCTACCCGTATCCATTACGTTATTACAAAAGGTGGTGATGCCCCTAATATTGTTCCAGCGGAAGCAGAGGTCTACTATGTAGTTCGCCATGCCAACAGAGAAGAAGTAAAAGCTGTTTGGGATAGAGTTGTTAAAGCTGCTGAAGGCGCCGCGATTGGAACAGAAACTACGATGACCTTTGAAATTATCGGTGGAACTTATGAAAGATTACCCAATGAGGCCTTAGCTACACTAATGCATACAAATTTATCCATCGTTGGGGGTGTTAATTATACCCAACAAGACATTGATTTTGCGAAGGAATTACAAGAGACCTTGGGAGCAGCGAAACCATTATCAAATGCGAGTGCCATTGCACCAATGGTTTTTACTTATGGTAAAGCCTCTGCAGATACAGGCGATGTTAGCTGGAATGCACCTACTGCTGCAATTAGAACAGCAACCTGGGTACCCGGAACACCACCACATAGCTGGCAGGCGGTTGCTGCAGGTGGTACATCCATTGGTTTTAAAGGGATGATGGTAGCTGCAAAAACAATGGCGCTTACCGCAATTGATATTTATAAATCACCTAAATTATTGAACGAAGTAAAAGCTGAATTCAATAAAAGAAGAGGTGCTGATTTTAATTATGAAGCACTACTAGGAGATAGAAAACCCGCTCTGGACTACCGGAAATAAAACATGTGACAAATCTCTAATACGGAAGCATCCCGTTATTGGACAAGTTCATGACTTTATATTTTACATTTCGCTGTCGTAACGTAATCATTTTTACATCTTCCTCATTGGTTTGGTTGTTCCTAAGCGTAAACTTTAAGTAAGTAGGCAAATTAACCTGATTGCCCAAATAGGTCATGTTGATCAACCATTGCCCCTGCTGTATATCATCAATATTAAAACTTTCAGATAGTGCACCTTGTATACGTTTTTCATTGGGAATTTCCGTAGCGTTGTTCCAATTATAATATCCACCTTGCGGATTTACAAATTGAAGTTCAAATTGGGTATTGGGATCATTCCATTCAACCAGTAAGCTAAAATTACTTTGTTCTTCAAACGTGAATTTAGATTTGTCTACCCCAATTTCCTCACTATGTCCCTGTAATACATCTAACATCTCTTCTTTAACGATTAGGTCCAAACCATTGTTTTCAAGAATGTTCTGTATACCAATGTAACTCTTGTACATGTTCCATGCCTCTTTATACTCTCCTACTTCAACAAGCATTTTTGCCAAATCGCGTTTTGCCTGTGGCGTCTCTTTAACGTCATGAATCTGTTTATATATGGAAAGCGCTTCAGGCATTTGCTGCTCTTCCTCATGGGCGTAAGCAAGAATTTTAAGTGCATCGATTTGTTCAGGAAATTGCTCCAGCAGATTTGATTTTATACTGTTTGCTTTCCTTGAATCATCCCAATGATCACTAAAGATTTTACTTGCTTCAAAATAAAAACTGGGTGTGTGGCCATAGTTTTTTCTATCACTTAAATATTGCAAGTATGCTTTATCCACTGTAGGTGAATTTGCTATTCTTTGCGCATAGAGTGGTTTGCTTGCTAAACCATTGGCAAGTTCAATAGCATCATTCGAGTATGTGTTTTGTGATTTGTTTTTAGAATCTTCGGTGACTTCTATATCATCAAATGTTCCGCTTATGGTGCGTACGATGATAATCCCACCAGGGGCTAACCGACCATATCTTGCTGCTGACCAAGCCGGTGGCATTACTGTAATATCCTTAATATTTTGAATATTGATATGAAATGGAGGGTTATCCGGGGAGTAAATGTGTCCATCAACATCCCAAGAAAGCCAGCGGTCAAACATTTTATCATCCCTCATCTGTACGCGGTTGCCGCGCACAATAAGACCTGCAAATCTTCCTCGTAATGCATCCCAAATGTTGAGGGCACTGGGGCCTATCTGTTCTGATGTGAGTTGTCTAGCCCGAAAACCAACTTTTTCCATGTCCAAAACACCAAAACGCGTATTGATATTTTTGTTTATGGGTTTATGAAGTTCCTTTAATCTTGCATTTTCTTCCAATACCACTTCATCCAAGGCCGTAATGCCTATGGACATAATGATCTTCAGCATTCGTGCCGATGTATTGACCACTGTTGAAGTAGCCTCTCTTCCTGGGTATGAAAAATCCAAAACCTCCCCATTAAGTGCTTCAATGGAAAAATTACCTCTAGAATTTGTCCTGGTTTGTCTATCACTATCTCGCACCTTAACCAGTACGTTTTGTAGGGGAGTATCCAAATCGCCCACACTACCCGTAACCTCAGAAAACTTCTGAGCCGTTCGGTTCTTGTATTCCAAATTGTCTACCATATGGCGCTCCGTAAATTGAACCGCCAGCGCCATATTATCCAGTTTTTCCAAATTGATGTAATTACCGCCATGGTCTTCTGCAATTTCTTTAAGTAGGGTATGATTGGCAGTGTTGTCACCACTTATGGTAAACAGCGTACCGTACCAATCTTTGGTGGCATCTAAAGGGAAGTTCTTGCCATCTGTAAAAAACAGCGCTTGTTCAGAGGTTTCTAATTGTTGCCAAAGTCTATGGTCAATAGTACCATCATACGTTGAAGATTCAATTGTCTTTTTTAACGTACCCCAATTACCACTAGTGATTTTGTGGAACTTTCTTTCTCCAAGGTGGTAACCAATGGGTCGGAAATCAACCTGTACATCACCTAAATTTTTAAAGTAGTTGTCCAGAAAACGAAATTCTTTCTCCAAATTTCTATCCTCCATAGATAATGAAGTATCCCAAAGCAGCATTATGGTACTCGGTTTATCCCTAAGCTTTGCTTGTACTTCAACAATTTTTTCCTCCTCCTCTACTGCTGAAGTATTTAGGTTAAAAGCAATGGTAAATCCTTTTCGCATGCGTTTCCACCGATCTTGACTTAATAACCTGGTATATGACCTAGATCCATCATCAAAAGCGGAAATGCCAATACCTACCCTACCCCCATAAATTTTTAAAAGCTCCAAGCTTATTACAAAATGTGAATCCACCACTATATTATAGGGGGAAAGGTCTATTGCAATAGTACCTTGACGTTGTCTTATGGTGTGCAAAATATTCCCATTGGAGATATTTTTACCGGGAAGCCCATTTTCAAACTCATACACGTTTACACGCACCAACAAACTGTCCGAGATATTAGCGATGATATTAAAAGAAACATCCTCTAGTTTTAGGGGGCCTTTGCGCATCAATATTTTTGAGGCATGCTCTCCGCCCAGGGCCAAACTATCATTCCAAAACCCGAAGAGCCGTTTGGAACTGCTTTGATACCCAACACGTCTTTTATCCGCATCACTGCTTTTAACAGTAACTCCTTCAAGTTCATAAGGAACTGGTTCCAAACCAATATCCTGGTCAGTTTTAAGCATTTCGATAAACGCTTTGGTGGAGAACTTGAGTGTTTTATAGCCTATCCGGGATATTTGAAGGATGTCTTTTTCATTGACTTCATTTTCATCCAACTCAAATTTAAAAGTGCCATCAAAGTCTGAAACAGTTCCTTTGGCCCTATCTACCACCCCAATATTGGCAAAGTCTACAGGTTTTCCCGTGCTCAATTCAATAATAGTGCCTTTAACAGAAATTTGACCATTTAATTGATTATAAAACACAAAAATAAATACCAGAAAAATTACCCTTAAACCACTCATAGAAGAATTTATTTCCCCTAAGCTAATAAAATGGTTAAATATTCCTTTGTCAATTAATCAATATTATTTTCATTTTGAAATAACAAGTTTCTAAAGGATTAAAAATAGTTGCCCCCCATGTTTTAAAATTCATTAGAAAAAAACAATGAATAGCGTAACTATTTTCTTTTCCTTAAGTATATCTGTTATAAAACAAAACAATGAAACTCAAATTAGCATTAATATCCATTTTGACAATTTCTGGTATAATAAGTAGTCAAAATGAGCAGAACGATTATAAAATGATTCAGTCGGAATGTGATTCCCTACTGCTTAACCAAGAAATACAAGCAATTTCGTTAGGAGTTATTACAAATGGAAAAGTGTATAAATTTCATGTAGGTAAATTATCTACAGGGGAAACACCAAATGATAATACTTTGTATGAAATAGCTTCTTTGACTAAAACGTTTACTGGAACCTTGCTGGCACAAGCCATTTTGGAAAAGAAAGCAACTATTGATGATGATATTAGAAAGCATTTATCCGAGAATTTCGCAAACTTAGAATTCAATCAAAAACCTATTACGTTTCGTCATTTGGTTACTCATACCAGTGGCTTACCAAGAATTTTTCCTGATAGCCCTGGACTCTTTGAAAACCCGGATTGGGATAATCTTCCTTATGAAATCAATAAACTACAGGCTGGATTTAGAAAATCTCAATTTTTTGAGGAACTACATAAAGTAGCATTGGACACGGTTCCTGGATTCAAATTCAGTTATTCAAATGTCGGAGCCAATTTGCTAGGCTATTGCTTGGAAAACATGTATGATAAACCATTTGAGGAATTGTTATCCGAACATATCCTTAAACCGCTTCAAATGAAGAAAACCAGCATTACCATTTCTTCTGATGAAGATAAAAAACTAGTAGCAATAGGACTTAATCCTAATGGCATGGTTATGCCCTCAAGAGCTGAAAAAGAAATGAAAGCAGAAGGCGGATTATTTTCTACACTGGATGATATGATAAAGTATATGGAATTTCAGTTAGATGCTGAAAATGAGGTCATAAAAATTTCCCATCAAGAATTATTGAATGGAAAATATGGGGATTTCGAAAATGGTTTGTTCTGGCAAATCTTTAAGAATGGAGAAAATCCCACTAAAATCTTTCAAAATGGCGGAGCCTATGGGACTTCTAGTTGGCTAACCATAATTCCCGAATCTAAAGTTGGAGTTATTATTCTAACCAATGTCTCTGGTCCCACCATACATCAAAAGTTGAATGCTACAGCAAATAAAATTATTGAACGGTTAGAGTAAAGGTTTAATTCCTGTACTTCTGTCTAAAAAAACAATATGTTAGTTGTTGAAAAACAAATGACAATCTACCACAGCACCTCTTGATTCTGAGAGAAAATTCAACGAACTTCGTTATCGCTCGCTAAGCAGGAATTAAAACTCCTCTTAGCTAATACTTTAGCAGCAATTATGACTATATTTAAGAAAATACATTTTTTATTTATATTCTGGGTAACAGTTAATGGTTACGCTCAGAATGCAAATCCTGTTACCAAAATTCCCTTTGAATTAGAAGGAAATCATATTTTTATTCAACTTACCATAAATCATTCGGAACAATTGGATTTTGTGTTTGATACAGGAGCCGGATCTACGGTAATTAATTCCGAAACTGCAAAAAAACTCAATTTTGCCTCAAGCAAGACCTCTACTACAACTGGAGCCTCAGGAAAAACACAATCTTCAATTATTAAGAAAAAATCGGTAGAAGTTAAATCAATTGAATTGGATAAGGTTGATTTACTCAGTGTCCCACTCAGTCACTTAGAAAGATTGATAGGCAAGGATATTGATGGAATAATTGGATATGATTTATTGAAAAAGTATGTCACCGAAATAGACTACAATAATTCAGAACTAATTTTTTTTGAATCAAAATCTTATGAATACCAAGGGAGTGGTGAACTCGTAAGGATAGATATAGGTGATGTACCCACAGCAATTTTTCAAATTATCTTAAAAGATGGCACCTATGTCAATGAAGAATTCCTTTTAGATACTGGTGCTGGTGGAGCAATAAGTTTTACCTCACCTTTTTCTGAAAGGTCACAAATAAGAAGTAAAATTGATAAAACATATTCAAATAATTCAAGAGGACTTTCAGCTAACGTTGCGCAAGTAGAGGTTGGAAGAATAAAGAATCTTAAGATTTTAGATTTTGAGTTTGCAAATATACCTGTGAGTATATATGACACTGAAGTTGGTTTTTTTGCGAATAAAAAAATAGCAGGTATTATTGGTAATGAAATACTTAAAAGGTTTAATATAACCTTTGATTATAAAAGAAAAAAGAGTTATTGGGTAAAAAACAAACAATATATCAATGAACCTTTTTATGTTCAAAACTCCGGGCTGAAGCTTTCTTTAGATGCCAATAAATCAAAAATTATCGTTGATCATATTATTCCTAACTCAAGTGCTGCAAAATCAGAATTAAAAATTGGAGACGAAATAATTGAAATTGATGGTGTAAAAACAGTAGACTCTTCGTTGGAAACAATCCGAAAGTTATTAAGAACTCAAAGTGGAAAGACCATCAAAATCGTCTATCGACATGTGGGTACTGAAAAGGAACTACTTTTAAGTTTGGAACCTCTAATCTAGTTCTGACAATTTACTATAAAGAAAAAGCTGCTAACAAACAATATCATCTATAAGCTTGAGCTATTTGCAAAGGCTAGTGCTATCTGATACTTTAGTAGAAATTTGAAAAGTTCAGCTTACAGATGATAGTTGGACGATAACGAAACCTCTTTACCTCCTATTCTTTTCTTCAATCCATTTGGCCATATACTTGGTGCTTGTTAAGGTTTGGTGTTGTAGCAGTCGTCCCATAAAATTGTTGTTTCGGTGCTCTTCCAAATGCTGTTGTAGCTGCTTCAATTGCTTTTGCAGCCTTTCTAGTAGTATTTCTTTGCTATATAGGGTATTAATCAGGGTAACACCTTGCGCTTGCGCTACCTCCCACTTTTCTTTGTTTTGGTAGTGTTCCACAGCGGCTATTGCAAAAGTATCCCAATCATTGCATATGGCTCCATTCCAAGGTAATTCACCATGCATGCCTTCAGCCCCAATGGCTGTGGTAATACTGGGAATTCCGTTTTGCATGGCAGCGATCAACTTTCCCTTTATCCCGGCACCAAATTGTAAGGGAGCCAAACTTACTTTGGCATTTTGCAATACGGCTTTCAAGTCCTCTGCCCAACCCATTACATGAAACCCTATTGCTGGACTATGCATTTCCAAAACCTGCTTTGGTAGATATGCTCCGTAGATACGCAGCTCGGCATCTGGCATTGCCTTTCTAATCAAAGGCCAAATAGTCTTTTTTAAGGTGATAATGGAATCTACATTAGGCGCATGCTTGCCGTTGCCCACGCAAACAAAATCCTTTCGTTCTTCAAACGTAGGCCATTCCCCTATCTCCTCTTTTGTGAGTTTTCTTAGCATAAAAGGGAGATAAATGAGCATGTCTTTGGGGATATCCAATTCATTTTGAAGCAATTCCATCTCATAAGAAGAAATCATCAAAGAAACATCTGAGCGGTAAATGCTCGCCACCTCTCGGAGTGTCATTTCATGTTGCTTCCATTTTTGGGGAGTAAAAGCTTCATTCTTTTTATGGCATTCTTCCCGTGCTTTTCGTAGCGAATGTAAATCCTCTGTATTTAGGACCCTGAGTGCTTGTGGTGCATATTGCGCAACACGCCAACCATACTGCTCTTCCGTCATAAACCGGTCAAAAACAACAATGTCAGGTGCCAACTCCTCAACATAATCATCAAAACTGGAGTGATTTAATTGTAGGGTCACGGTTTCTACCTCCAATGCTTCTAAATCCAAGCTATATGTTGTCTTAGAAGCCGCCGAACCAAAAGCTATGTAATATCCAAAGTCATTAAAAGCTTGTAGCAATTGCTGCATACGATGACCTGCCGCTGTAGTTGCGGGCTCTGGCCACACATAACCAATAAAGAATACTTTTTTCATCTTGGCTACATTAGTGCCGCGAACTTTTTAGAGATACTGGAGCGTAGCTTGCGTTCATAATCCTCCTCTAACCATTCTTTGTAATTCTTGGTGTTGTTCATGATGCAGTAGGAATATTGACGCACGCGGTATGCAATTTCTTCTTTTAGCTCCTTGGCCAAAATACGGGCATCAAAAACATCCTCGCTATTCTCTAAGCAGATTTGAGCGTGTTGTTCAATACTCATTTCCAACACCAGTTTGGATTTTCCTCCTTTGGCAAATACTTTTTTGTATTCTTGCTTAATATCAAAAGTGATGTTTTCAGATTTGCTGAACTTTGCTTTTAGCTCATCTGGCATTTCGTAAACGAACTCCCGTTCTATATCCTCATCATTTTTAATGTTTTCCAAGTAGAAATCAGGGAAATGGAAGATTTCTTGCCAGTCCAGAGGTGAGTCCCAAGGACCAAAACGGGCTAGATTGTTCCCCATGTCTATTACGGAAAACTCATTTTTGTTGGGCAGAATTCGTGATCCCCTGCCAATCATTTGAAAGTACAAGGTGAGTGAACGCGTAGCTCTGTTCAGGATAATAGTTTGTACGGTAGGCTCATCAAAACCAGTGGTTAAAATACTTACGGATGTTAGAATTGCTCCCGGGGTATTGGCAAACCACTCCAATATTTCTTTTCGTTCAGATGCCGTATTCTTATTATCTAGGTGCCTAATGTTATATCCAGCCTTTTTAAAGGTTTCAAACACATAAAGCGAAGTGTTTATACCATTGTTGAAAATAAGCGTCTTGGTGCCCTTGGCAATTTCTTCATATGCAGAGACCAATTTGCCAAGCATGCTATGGTTACCATAAAACTCATCTGAAGACTTTACGGTATAATCACCATGTATTCCCAGTTTTAAGGTTTTTAGGCTAACATCATAATTATAAAGGTTGGCCTTGGCCAAAAATTCCTTTTCTATTAAAGATTTAATGGATTCCCCTATGATCAAATGCTTGTAATGATCCTTCATGGGGAGTTTTATATTGGAACTTAGGGGTGTGGCGGTAACGCCCAATATGGTAGAACCTTCAAAATATTTGAATAGTTTTCTAAAAGAATTGTAATGTGCCTCATCTATAATGACAAGACCTATATTGTTGATGGTGACCTTTTCTTCCTGTAGCCTATTGTTCAAAGTTTCCACCATGGCCACAAAACACATATAATCGTCTTGGTCCTGTAGTTCTTTTACCTCGCTATTGATGATTTTATTCGCTACTCCAAAACCGTGAAGCATTTTAGAGGTCTGTCTGCTCAGCTCTATTCTGTGGGTGAGCACCATGACCTTTTTGCCCGTATCCTGAATGTATTTTCTAGTGATTTCAGAAAAAACTACCGTTTTCCCGCCACCTGTGGGCAGCTGGTACAAAATATTGGTGCCATCCGGCAACTCATCAATATGCTTGAAAATCTTTTTTAGATCTTCTTGCTGGTAATCGTATAATGTTTTTCTGCTTACTGCTCTTTCTATCTCCAAAGGAAAAATGGATTAAATGTTCCAAAATATCAAACCTTACAAAATTAGGAGTTTTTTGAACTACTGCTAAGCTTTATTTCAGCATTTCTATTAAGATACTATCAACAATTGTTTTGATAGTGATTTTTGCCCGTGTTTTGGTGAAACTCATAACATTTTGATAACAATAACAAATGTAGTTTGGAAAATCCCCTTTTATGATGTATCATGTAAGTTATAATCACTAGAAACTAAATACACACATGAGGCAGCTAAAAATCATAAAGCAGGTTACTAATAGAGAATCTAAATCCTTAGATAAATACCTTCAAGATATTAGCAAAATTGATTTAATCACTGCCCAAGAAGAAGTTGAACTGGCTCAACGTATTAGAGAGGGCGATCAGGCTGCTTTGGAGAAACTGACCAATGCCAACCTTAGGTTTGTGGTATCGGTGGCCAAACAATACCAAAATCAAGGATTAAAATTACCAGATCTTATTAATGAAGGTAATGTGGGTTTGGTAAAAGCTGCTAAACGTTTTGATGAGACCAGGGGGTTTAAATTTATCTCTTATGCGGTATGGTGGATTAGACAGTCCATTCTTCAGGCTTTGGCGGAACAATCTAGAGTTGTACGGCTTCCGTTGAACAAAATTGGTTCGATCAATAAAATCAAAAAAACATTTTCTTACTTGGAACAGGCCCATGAAAGGCCACCTTCTCCTGAAGAGATTGCAAAGGAACTGGATATGACGGTTACAGAAGTAAAGCAATCGCTTAAAAATTCTGGCAGACACGTTTCGATGGATGCGCCTTTAAAGGAAGGAGAAACTTCAAGTTTGTATGATGTATTGAATTCTTCTGAATCACCAAATCCTGATAAAGATTTAATGCACCAATCGCTGAATACTGAAATTAACAGAGCTCTGGAGACGCTTTCCCCAAGAGAAGCTGATGTTGTTCGGTTGTATTACGGTATTGGAGATCAACAGTCCATGACTTTAGAAGAGATTGGAAGCACTTTTGATCTTACTCGGGAACGGGTTAGGCAAATACGAGAAAAGGCGATTAGAAAGCTTAGACATACTTCTAAAAGCAAAATTTTAAAATCCTATCTAGGTTAGGATTTACAGCAATAAAAAAGGGGATGTTATAATTAACATCCCCTTTTTCATGATATACACTTTAAACTATCACGGACGGCTCAACTGACTAATATTAAAGTCAGTAAGCATTTCATTTAAATCTTGAATAAAATTCAAGTAAGCTGTATTTTCTTGATTTTGATTTTTCATAAGATAAAGTTTGGGGCTGTTACTATAAATAATCCAACTCTGCCAGTTCGTTTATGCTTAAAATTTCATTAAGCTCCTGAAGGAACGCCAAGTATTCTTCTCCGTAGGTGTCGTATAACATAGTATTAGGTGTTTAATCTTTGGGTTGTTGTTATAACGTAAACCTATTAGAAAGATTATTCTGGAGCAATAAATTGTGGTGAAATTCTTAGTATAAGTTGTGAAATCGCAAAAAATATACTTTATAAGAAAAATAGTACTTTTCTGAAGTTTGCTTTAAGATTGTTTCTCTTTCTCTGATTCAAAAATGTCCAGAGAAACCTCAAAATCCATATTTAGCCCCTTTACTTTCGCTGGCTTAATATCAAATTCATCATATATAAAACAGAGATTCATGGGTAATCGCGATCGCTCGTTAGAGATCGGGCGCCCCAATTTGTTCAAAAGCGCACATTTAACCTCAAATGCTTTATTGCTGAGTGCGAGGTTTTCGCTGTTTTCAAGTTCTTCAAGAAGCGGAAGCTCTTTGGCATCCCCTATCTCTAAAATTTGATTTAAAAGAATAAGTTTACAGTCTAGATCAGTAGCGTGTTCAAACAACTGATGAAAGATACTTTGAAAATGTTCAGGTAGGTTACTATCTTTCATGATGTTGGGTTTGGTTTTTACATATCTCTCAGCACATCAATTTCAAAATCAACCAACTCTTCAACTTTTGGGTATTCCACTAAGAACTGATTGTATAGAAAGTTAAGGTACTTTATATCGTTATCTGTTTTGCAAACGGTACTCATTTGATTGGTAATTTCTAACAAGCTTACCGTTTTCATCATCCTAAGGCATGGTTGTATTTTTTGACAAGCAAAATCCACTCCTCTAAAATTCTTGGTTTGTAAGTGTACTTTTAGACCACCTATAAACTCCAATATATTTTGTTTGTAAAGCCTGATCAGCTCCTCCAAAAGCTCCATTTGGCCCATACATTCCGTTAAAACAGGTTTTAAGTTTACTTTTTGGGTGGAAAAAACTGATTCTAAATTTTCTTCTACAATTTTGGTGCTTGGGATTGTGCTTCCTATATGTTCCATATGCTCAGGGTTCTCTCTATCATTATTGCTCAAATGTTTGCTAACCGTTTTAAGGGCCTTTGCAATGCGCTCTTGCTTTTTGGTCAAATTGGTTGTTTCCAATAATTGAATCAAGGAAAAAAGCAATTCGGTATTTGATGGGGTCTCTTGTATATTCTCAGAAGGTGATTCAGGTAAGGTTTTCTCTGCCCCTTTAATTCCTATCTGTTCATAAATCACCTCCAACTGGTTCATTTCTGGAACACCAAAAACTTTATCTTCCAAACCCGTTTTAAAACTATCAAACGACTTTTTTAACCTTCCTGCCTCTACCGTGCCCAATTCTTCATAAGAAAAGCTACTTAGTCCTATTTCCAATTTTTCCAAATACGTCAGTAATTCTCGTGTCCCCAAATCTTTTATTATTAATGGTTTTAACTATCTCTAAAAATGTTGATTTTGGTACGGGATTACAACTTAATGTTCTATACCCTGTGCATTTTGTTGTCAAATTGCTTTATTTGTAGGTGTAAAAAAACAGACATGAGATATTCTTACCTATTGGGCGCTATTACAATTCTATTTTCATGCGCAGAAAAGAATCCTAAAAACACCGAAACCTTGGAGGAAAAAGCAAAAAAAATACATGAAAAAGTGATTACTATTGATACTCATGATGATATCAATATAAAGAACTTTACAGATAGCATCAATTACACCCAAAATTTGGATACACAGGTGAATTTGCCAAAAATGGAAGCTGGTGGCTTAGATGTAGCATGGTTGATTGTCTATACGGGTCAGGATTCTTTAAATGCTGAAGGATATGCAAAAGCTTCAGAAAATGCCATTTCTAAGTTTGATGCCATTCATAGATTGTGCGAAGTGTACGCTCCGGACAGAATGGAATTGGCACTGACCTCTGATGATGTAAGACGAATTAGCGCATCAGGTAAAAAAGTAGCGATGATTGGGGTGGAAAACGCCTATCCTATTGGTGAAGATTTGTCCAAGTTTGAAGAATATCAAAAACGCGGCGCACGTTACATTTCATTATCCCATAATGGACATAGTCAATTCTGTGATTCCAACACGGGTGAAAAGGATAGTCTATGGCTATATAATGGTTTAAGTGATTTAGGTAAAAGTGCTGTAAAAGAGATGAATAGACTTGGAATGATGATAGATATTTCTCATCCATCCAAAGAATCTATGAAACAGATGATAGCGTTATCCAAAGCACCTATTATTGCTTCCCATTCTTCCGCTAGAGCGTTGTGCGATCATAGCAGAAATTTAGATGACGAGCAGCTTTTATTATTAAAAGAAAATGGTGGCGTAGTCCAAACCGTGGCGTTTAGCTCATATTTAAATACGGAGAAGCATGAAGCAAGAGCTGCATACCTGAAAGAAATTCATAAACAACTAGCAGATTCTCTTGAAGTAAACTGGTATGAACGTTCCCAATTCTCTACCCTTACGGATCAAGAGTTGATTGAGTTTATGGAAAATCGTTTAAAAATCATAAAATTGGCCAATGCTGAAGCGGCAAAGGATAATACAGCTCCCCCTGCAGTAAATGTATCGGATTTTGTTGATCATATTGACTATATGGTCAAGCTTATTAGCATTGATCATGTTGGTATTAGCTCAGATTTTGATGGCGGAGGTGGAATTGAAGGCTGGTCAGATGCCTCTGAAACATTCAACGTTACCCTAGAGTTGGTAAAGCGTGATTATTCTGAAGAAGATATAGCAAAACTATGGGGAGGAAACTTACTCAGAGTATTGGATGAAGTGCAGGCAATAGCCACCTCTCTAAACTAAAACTCCTCTTTTTCTTTTTTTGCCAGACGATCCTTAACGTATTCCACTTTGGTTTTACCGTGGGGATTGGGATTCCCTTTGTCATCCAGGTTTACCATGATAATATTATCAACGGTAACAATACTTTCATGTGTCATTTTGTTTCTCACTTCGCAATTCAGTGATATTGAGGTGACCCCAAACTTTATGACTTCTATTCCAATTTCAACGATATCGCCCTTTTCCGCGGTACTCATAAAATTGATTTCTGACATATATTTAGTGACCACTTTTTTGCTTTCTAGCTGTACAATACTATAAAGTGCAGCTTCCTCATCAATCCATGCAAGGAGCTTTCCTCCAAACAGCGTTCCGTTGGCATTTAGGTCCTCTGGTTTAACCCACTTTCTTGTGTGAAATCTCATTTAGCCTATTGTTTTCATGTTCATTTAGAATAAAATTAGGCTTTTGATTACTCCAATTAACTTTCATTTGAGTTTTAACAAAAAGATTCAATTATTATAAAGTTTGTTAATCTTAAAATAAACTTTTCTTAATTAAGTCGCATAAAAACTGAAATAAAAATAAATTCATACATCAATCAAAACTAATCTAACACAAATGAATGCTACTTCGGATTATTATTCGGACCCCAGCTTTACCATTTTTAGAGTACCTACATGGCGTGCCCATTTTTACAAATTCCTGTCAGTTGATATTTGGGGAAACCTTCCAGGAAATATTCAACGTAAAATTTCTGCTTGGTATAGTTCTTTTTACAATAAACCTGCTTCTAAAAAGATTATAAAACCATACATAAGAATAAATTACTCGGATGAAAATTATCTAGATAAGTTTAAGCCGCCTTATGGAAAAAAGGATTTTGAAAGCTTTCAGGATTTTTTTATTCGTGAGTTTAAGTCGCTGCCAAAAAATGAAAGTCCTTATGTCTGGCCTTGTGAAGGGCTGTTGTGTGATGCCGATAAAGTGCATGCGTTAAATCTTGTTCAGGTAAAATCCGATACGCGTTCAATCTCTACAGTATTTGGGTTACAGAAAGGACAAATACCAAGAGAGTATACATTTACCAACGTTTTTCTACATAATAAAAACTATCACCGTATACATTCCCCCATAAATGGAACCATATTAAGAATACAGCATGTGCCCGGGGATCTTGTGGTGCTCAGGCCATGGATATATAAGGAGAATCCTTCGTTACCGGCATTTAGAAATGAGCGCTATAACATAGATATCAAAGATGAAGATGGCAGAACGTGGTACATATCCATTATTGGAGGTCCCGCAGTGGGCACCATAAAGCTTTCCAAAAACATTTGTGTTGGGAACAACATCAATAGGTTACAGGAATTGTCGTTGTTCTATTTGGGATCTACATGTTGTATGGCAGCTCCAATTCCTCCGCGCCATCATACCAAAAACACCTTTGTAGAGGTAGGTATTCCCTATTAAAATAAAGTATTGGGTTTACTTTGGTGCAGCGTATTGGGAATAGTAAGATTACTGTCAAATTCTTTATTGAGTTTTTCTATAAAATAAGCAGATAATAAAGGGGATTCCAACTCCAAGTTTTGATGTACAAAAAAATGAATATTCTTCAAGCCTAAATTCCTCCATATTGCTAATCTACTTATCCAATCATCCATTCTTGGATAATCGGAAGCATGATTTGCTCCCACATACCTAATGAATGCTTCGTTGTTCGTTAACCGCATGTGCATTAAATCCCTTCTACCAGCAGTGTCCACCAAGACATTGGCAATGTTGTTTTCTTGCAGCAAATGGTAAAGCTCTTGTGCTACGTTCTCATCATTAAACCAGTCTGTATGTCTAAATTCCATGGCCAACGGAAATTCTTTTGGCCAGTATTCCACAAACTGCACTACCCTATCCCAGTTCTTGGGATTAAAGTTGTTGTGCATTTGTAAAAAAATAGTCCCCAATTTATCTTTTAGAAGAGATGTCACCTCCAGATAGCGGTCTGCTATTTCATATACTTTGTCATTAAGCCTTCTCAAATGGCTCACCTCATTGGTCATTTTTGGAAAGAACTTAAAACCTTCAGGAGTTTTATCGTACCATTTTTGATATTGTTCCGCTGGAAAGATTCTATAAAAAGTAGCATTCAACTCAATGCAGTTAAATTGTGAAGAATAATATACCAACTCATCCTTAGTTCCCCTTGGGTAAAAATTCTTAAGGTCTTGCCTGTTCCACTTTGCACAACCAACATAAATGTTTGTTTTTTCATTTTTCTTGCTTGTGGAAAGTACCACTTGGGTATCTGGATGGTCCTTAGGGATAGTAAAATCTACTAATTCTGGTTGCTCTACTTTTCCGAATTTCATGGATTGGAATTTGTAATAAGAAGACTAAGTTATGAATAAATGAACCCTGTTCATAACATCGTTAAAAACTATTGCCTCGGTAAATTTTGTGCGGTTTTTGATTATGTAATTTTATTAAAACTTCCAATTATGGATTCAAGATCCAAGAATCTTTTGGACATTCGTCCAGAGATTAAACAAGCTCAACTGTATGATAGTATGGGTTTAGATGAGCGATTTCAGAACCAGACTTTACGCCCAGTAATCAAACTTCAAAACTTTTTATTAGTAGAGGTTTTTAAAAACTACATTCATAAGCATAAGGATGCTTTTTATGAGTTGTCATTGGAAAAAAGGTTGGGCTACATAGAAAGAGCAATCCAAAAAGACATCAAATTCAGAAACTCTTTAAAAGGCATGGTCATTGGTCAGTTCACCGTTGAGGAATACCAAACCTATACACTGAACTCTTCTGCTTTGAACAAAAGAATGATGAATATGGTCATAGAACGATTAAAGGATCAAGTCCAGCTATTGGAAAATGAGGTGCTAGTCTAAAAGTGACTCTCCATTTAAATTGGTTGTCAAAATATCGCTCATCAGGTCAAAGTATGGTCTAATCGTTTTAAAAGATTTATCCACTTCTTCAATAAATGAGGTAGACAAAACCTCTTTGTCTTTAAAGTTTCTGACGAAAATGAATTGTTTTTTCTTGATTAAATCAATGTTTTGATGCTCTTTGTCAAATCCCTTTGGGGCAGTTTTTACACCATCGCCTTCTAGCTCTCCCCAAATATCCTTGAATGACTTTTTATTGATGACATTTCTAAACTCAGAAGCATCCATCTCTAATTCTTTGCGTATTCTGAATAGATCTTCTTTGTTGGGCTCCCAAAATCCTGTGGCCATAAAAGTTTCACCTGGTTTGATTCTCAAATAATACCCCCCTCGTAAATGTGCGCCCAATCTTGAGAACGATCCCGCGAAATGCGTTTTATAAGGTGTTTTGTCCTTGGAAAAACGAACATCCCTATAAATACGGAACATCTTCATTTTTTCAATTTCATCATGGACGTTTAAGCGCTCTTGAACGTTTTCATAAAAAGACTTTACATCGGCTTCATGTTTTTTAAAAGTGATTTTATTGTCTAAAAACCATTCTTTGTTGTTGTTCGTTGCAAGTTCTTTTAGAAAACTGAAAGTCTCTTTTGTAATTACTGAATTATTCACAGGACTAAGATATTGTGTTATTTTTAAGCTAAAGTTAGCCATTTCCATTACCCAGTGGTAACGATTTGGCTATTTTTAAACTTTATTTTTCATCATGAATAAGGAAAAAATCATTGAAGAACTGAATAGGCATAAAAAACAACCCTATTTAGACTATAGGTTAAAAGAGGAAACTGAAAATTTTACCAACAAACTTTTTTACACACTTTTTGATGTAAATACGCCGGTAGCCGAAAACTTAGATATTCTTGAGGCAAAGTTTAGTACGCTTGTGAACTTGGCATGTTGGGATTTAGAAAGACCTTGCACCAAGGTATGGGACAATTATGTTTCCTGTTTGCCCGAAATTTTAGAAAAACTGAATTTAGATGCGGAGGCTATTCTTAGTTGTGATCCAGCCTCGCTTTCCATTCAAGAAATATATATGGCTTACCCCGGGTTTTATGCGATTGCCATTTATAGATTGGCGCATGAGCTTTATACTCAAGGGTTCCCTCTAGTACCTAGATTGATGACGGAGTACGCCCACAGACAAACAGGGGTTGACATTAATCCTGGGGCTGAGATAGGCAAATCATTTTTTATTGATCATGCTACCGGTGTGGTAATTGGAGAAACGGCCATAATACATGACAATGTAAAAATCTATCAAGGTGTCACTTTAGGAGCGCTGTATGTGGCCAAAAGTCTTCAAAAAACCAAAAGACATCCCACTATAATGTCTAATGTGACCATCTATGCAAATGCTACGATTCTTGGTGGTGAAACAGTTGTTGGTGAAAATTCTGTTATAGGAGGAAACGCTTGGCTAACTGCTTCCGTTCCTGCCAATTCAACGGTTTTTCATACACCAGAGATAAAAATAAAAACGGTTGCTAATGTCTAAAAGTGTACTTGACCTTATTGGGAACACGCCTTTGGTAGAATCCAAAGTTTTAAATACCAACCCCAATGTAAAATTGCTCTTTAAATTAGAAGGACACAACCCAGGTGGCAGTGTCAAGGACAGACCAGCACTTAACATGATTAAAAGCGGTTTGGAACGTGGTGAGATCACCAAAGATTCCAAGCTTATAGAGGCTACTAGTGGAAATACGGGTATTGCACTTGCTATGATAGCCGGAATTTATGGATTGAACATAGAGCTGGTTATGCCCGAGAACTCTACAAAGGAAAGAGTCCAGACCATGAGAGCCTATGGCGCCAAGGTTACCTTAACTTCGTCAGATGTTGGTATAGAAGGTGCGAGGGATTATGCTGAAGCAAAGGTAAAAGAAGAAGGCTATCTGATGTTGAATCAGTTTGCCAATAATGATAATTGGATGGCGCACTATAAAACTACTGGTCCAGAAATTTGGAAGGATACAGAAGGAAGCGTAACCCATTTTGTTTCTAGCATGGGTACAACCGGAACGATTATGGGCACTTCTACCTTTTTAAAAGAACAGAACCCAAATATTCAAATCGTTGGAGTACAACCAACGGATAATTCCAGAATTCCAGGTATACGAAAATGGCCTGAAGAATACTTACCTAAGATTTTTAATCCAAAAAAAGTGGATACGGTAATGGAAGTAAGTCAAGAAGAGGCCCAAGAAATGGCTAGAAAACTGGCTATAGAAGAAGGAATCTTTTCTGGGATGAGCAGTGGCGGAGCAGCTACAGTGGCACTAAGGCTTGCTCAAAAGTTGGATAGCGGAACCATTGTTTCCATAGTATGCGATAGAGGAGATAGGTATTTATCTTCAGATTTATTTGACTAAGGTTATTCCAACTCTAGTTTTATCCCATCTCTATAATCTTCAAATTCATTCAGGTTATTGTGATTTCCATTTTTTATCGTGTACATTTTCTTATCAGCATGTGGAATGGCATCAAAGAGTCTTTTTCCAGATTCATAAGAAACAACATTGTCTGTAGTGCCATGAAAAATACGAATAGGAGCTTTTACCTTTTGAATGTACTTAAAAGAGGTCATTTTATATTTTAAAACCTGTTTGATTGGCAAAATAGGAAAACGATCTTGTGCAACATCAAGTAAACTATAAAAAGGAGTTTCCAATATCAGTTTTGATGGTGTATGGTTTGAAGCTAAATGTGTTGCTATACTTGCCCCTAAAGAACGACCATAAACTATAATATCTTCATCGCTATAGGTTTTCAATGCATACTCATAGAACAATTGTGCATCAGCATAAAGTGCATTTTCACTAAGTTTTCCTGTACTTTTTCCATAGCTTCTATAATCCATTACAAGAACATCATATTGTAAATCCACAAAGGATGATGCAATCTCTCCCCATCTAGAAAGATCACCTGCGTTACCATGAAAATACAGCAGCAAACCCTTTGGGTTTTCTATTTTAAAATGAAGGGCATTTAGTCGAGCTCCATCGGGAGTGTCCAAAAAGACTTCTTCAAACTCTGAAGTGAACGAATATTCATAGTCAACAGGAAGCTGTGTAGGTAAAAAAATAAGTTTTTCTTGAAGAAGATAAAGCATTAGAACAAGAAGAGATAAAATGGTTAAAATGAAAATACCAAAACGCTTAAGCTTTTGCATTGGCACGTTTTGAAGAATGTTTTACATTAATACTTGAACCCTCTAGGTTGACTTTTTGAGGGCGAGTGGTGATAATTTCGGTAAGCATTTTATGGTAGGACTCAAAAGTATTCAAATCCTTGTGCCCTCCTCCTATTACCGTATAGAGTTTTGTGAGTTCCGGTTTAATTTTAGACAGTTTTACACTTGTTTTGTAGGGTATTAACCTATCATCGGTTCCATGGATAATATGAATTGGACAGTTTACGTACTTTAACCATTTATGGGTTGGCATAGGAAATTTTATAAGCAACGATAGTGGCATAAAAGGAATGTACTTTTTAGCAACCTTACTTAAACTATAATATGGAGCATCCAATATCAACATTCTGGGGTTGTTCATAGAGGCCAGCTTTGTTGCAAATCCCGAACCCATAGAACGCCCATACAGAATAATGTATTTTTCGGAAACCTTTTCTTTTAGCTTATTGTAGATTACCTGCATATCTCTTTTTACCGCCTTTTGGGTTCTTCTGCCCGTACTCTTTCCAAAACCGCGATAATCTACCATAATTACATCATAGCCATGCCTGGTAAAATCAACGGCAAACTTCCCCCATCCTTTAATACTTTTTGAATTTCCTTTTAAATAAAAAACAATCCCTTTAGGGTTTTCCGCCTTAAAACGTAACCCATTTATTGTGGCACCATCCCTGGTTTCAATATTGTATTCCTCAATTTCTTGATTGTCATAATAAAATTGAAAATCCTTAGAAAGTTTTTCAGGTTTAAACAAAAAGTAATCTTGCAGGAAATAGAGCAAAACGCTTATCAAAATATAAACTGAAAGTACAATCAGTAAAATATAAAACCAGTTTTGCATATTCATGATGTTTGTTCCAAAATACAAAAAATCCAATTAAGCTTTTCACTTACTAAGAAAACAAATAATTGTCCTAAAACGTAACAATTACAGTTAGTTATAGTCTTATGAACATCATCATCCATCAAACTAACAATCATGAAAACGACCAAAACTATCCTTCCTCAACAAAGAATTGAAATTATAGATGCACTTAGAGGGTTCTCTTTAGCTGGTATTGTAATTGTTCATATGGTTGAGAATTACATAGGTGCACCAGCACCCGGAGGCTTTAATGAGGCTGTGCATCAAGGTATTGGAGATGATATTGTCGATGGCTTTATAGGGCTCTTTCTAAGAGGGAAGTTTTTCGCTTTGTTTTCATTTCTATTTGGACTGAGTTTCTTTATCCAAATGGATAATGCTTCGCAAAGAGGGGAATATTTTGGCGGCCGTTTTCTATGGAGATTAATTCTTTTATTATCAATAGGTTACCTACACAGTCTTTTTTATGCTGGTGATATCTTAACGGTTTATGCGCTATTGGGAATTTTATTGATTCCATTTTACAAAATCAACAATAAGTGGATTTTAGGCATTATAGCTCTTCTTTTTTTAGGACTCGGAAGGTACATTGTATTCTTTTTTACAAATGGTGAAAACTTATTTGGAAATATGGACATTACTCCAGATAACCCAATGGTATTAAAGTATTATAATGCTTTAAAGAACGGATCCTTATTAGATGTTTTTTCTGCAAACTCATATAACAGCCATCTTAATAAAATGAATTTCCAATTTGGGTTTTTTGGAAGAGGCTACATCACTTATGGCTTTTTTCTTTTAGGTCTTTATATAGGGAGAACAGGTTTTTTTCAAAACTATGAAAAACATAAAAAGTTGATAAAACGTACTTGGATATCGTCTTTGGTATTATTTGTAGTTTCTGGTGCATTAATGGCAGTGACCTTTGGCAGTATGGGAGAAAATGTGACTTTTGATAAATGGATAGCAATGTTTGGGCTTACTGCAATGGACTTGAATAATGTTGCCGTAACCTTTATTCTTATCAGTGTTTTTATAATTCTGTATAAAAAGACAAAGCCCCAAAAATGGCTGGTCAAATTTGCACCATACGGCAAAATGGCATTGACCAATTATTTCTTTCAAAGTGTTATTGGCACCTTTCTACTTTTTGGTTGGGGCATGGGTTATATTGGAGAATTAAGGAATGTTTATACGTTCGGTATTGCAATATTGGTGATTGCAATGCAAATGCTATTGAGCAAATGGTGGCTTAAAAAGTTTCGTTACGGTCCCTTAGAGTGGCTATGGCGTAGTGCAACGTTTTTAAGAATTTTCCCATTAAAAAAGTAGTTTAGTCGTAAACACTATAGTATTTTTTCGGATTAACTAACATACTTAACTGTTTGTCGATTTGTTTGAAATAGGCCGATTGATAATCCCGTTCTTTGAATGAAACTTTTGAGCGACCCAAATCTCATTCGATATGAACATGATTTCTAACTTACTTACATGGAGAAGAAATAGTATTATTATCTTGATAATACTCCTCGCTTTGATTATTCTAAACTTTTATGGCCTGTATACCAACAGGTTCTATTTTTTTAAGCCAGACAATTATATTTTCCCTTTATTAAGTAGTGCACATTTCCTGTATTTATATGTGATTTGGTTTAAAATAACCGAAGGTGAACTGCCTGATCCCAAAATGCGTAATTTGGAATATGCACTCTATGTAATAATGATTGTTTATTTCTTTAAAATCTATGATAGTGCTCTAGTTTTAAACGGCACCTCAGAGTACCAAGAACATATAATGCCGGCTACTTTTGTTCCCATTGGCACCATTACTTTGGTTTTATATTGCCTATTACCATTATTCACGTTGATGTCTTTCTGGCATAGAAAACAGCATATAGGACAATACAATTTTGAAAACTACAATGACAATCTAAATATCTGGCAGTAGTTTAAGGGTTATAATCCTCTAATGTAACTTCCATACAAGTCTTTAAACTGATACCCTTGCGTGAATCGTTGTTTGCTCAACTTTTTATGGGCAACCAATCCCCAAAGCAATAATTCTTTCATAAAATAAGAGTCTTCTTTTAAAACCTCTGGTTGATGTTCGCGTAGTAAATCATTTAAAGGAACCACAGTATCTAGCTTGGCTCGGTATTCTTTATCAGAATCTTCATCCAACAAATCAAAACCTTCTCCATCAAAAAACCAATGAATTAGATCATCGTAAGCCGTTTCGGCATCTTTACGCTCCAATTTGGAAATCTCTGGAAAATAGCTTGGGAACAAAGATTTTATGGAATCCTCAACCAATATTTCTGCAACGGATCCAGCACCTTCTTGTTCTCCTTCGTAAACCAGCTCAATTTTACCGGTTATGGAAGGGATTACTCCCATAAAATCACTTAAACGAACGGTAGTGTTCTTTTCACTCGACTTCATCATTCGTCGTTCCGCAGTACTTAGTAAATTCTCAAAAGCGGTTATACTCATTCTTGCACTTACACCACTTTTTGCATCAACATATTCACTTTTGCGCGCTTCAAAACTGATTTGTTCCAAAACATCCATTGCAATTTCGGGTACATGAATGTTATCCAATTGTCTACTTTCTAATTGGGCTTCTTGTTTGGTTATTTTTTTTGCTATTTCTATGTTCTCAGGATAATGTGTAAGTATCTGGGAACCTATTCGATCTTTCAATGGAGTTACTATACTACCCCTATTGGTATAATCTTCGGGATTTGCTGTAAACACAAATTGTAGGTCCAAAGGAAGTCTTAGTTTGAATCCTCTAATCTGTATATCACCTTCTTGCAATATGTTAAATAATGCTACTTGAATTCTTGCTTGAAGGTCTGGAAGTTCATTTATAACAAAAATACAGCGGTTTGCTCTTGGTATCATTCCAAAATGGATGACCCTATCATCCGCATACGAAAGCTTTAGGTTTGCCGCCTTTATTGGATCTATATCTCCAATTAAATCTGCAACGGTCACATCTGGTGTAGCAAGTTTCTCATAGAATCGTTCGTCCCTATGAATCCAATTGATAGCGGTTTCATCACCTTTCTCTTTAATGAGCTCTGTAGCAAATCTAGAAATAGGCTGAAACGGATCGTCGTGGACTTCGGAACCTTCCACAACAGGAATCCATTCATCCAACAACTGAACCATTAGCCTGGCTAGCCTTGTTTTAGCTTGACCACGAAGACCAAGTAGATTGATGTTATGTCTAGATAAAATGGCTCTTTCCAGCTCTGGAATCACTGAGTTTTCATAACCCCAGACACCATGGAAAGTTTCTTCTCCGTTAGCGATTTTCTCTAATAGATTCCCTCGCAATTCATCCTTAATGCCTTTACTCTTGTACCCTGAAGCTTTTAATTGCCCAAGGGTTTTTATTTTATTGTAATCTAGCTTCATCGTGTATAAGTGCTATCCTTTAATTCTTTTTCTTCTATTTTGTTCGTAATCTTCAAAAATCATTTCCCCAAGCCCCTTCAGCCCGGTATAAAATGCTTTCCCTTTATTGGCTTGGGTAAATTCCCGCACAAATTGCATGAGATACGGGTCTTGGGCAATCATAAATGTAGTTATGGGAATATGCAATTTTCTGGCCTGTTGCGCCATAGCATAACACTTCTCCACAATATACTCATCCAGTCCAACACTGTTTTTATAATAGTCCCCGTTGGGTAGTCTTAAGCAAGATGGTTTTCCATCGGTAATCATAAAAATCTGTTTATTGGTATTCCGTTTCCTTCTGAGCATATCCATTGCTAACTGAAGTCCTGCAACGGTATTGGTATGGTAGGGCCCAACTTTTAAATAGGGTAAATCCTTTATCGGAATAGGCCAAGCATCATTTCCAAAGACCAAAATATCCAAAGTGTCTTTTGGATATCGGGTTGTAATCAATTCAGCAAGGGCCATAGCCACTTTTTTTGCTGGGGTAATACGGTCTTCCCCATACAAAATCATGCTATGGCTAATATCAATCATCAATACAGTACTCATTTGAGCCTTGTACTGGGTATCTTCAACAACCAAATCTTCCTCACTTAGCGAAAAACTATCGAGACCATGGTTAATCTGGGCATTTTTAAGACTTTCGGTCATAGAAATATGTTCCAACGAATCTCCAAAACGATATTCCCTAAATTCTCCGGTATGCTCATCTCCCCTACCCGATTTACCTGTTTTATGATTACCAGAACCGCTTCTTTTTAACTTTCCAAAGATTTGTTCTAACGCTTTTTGACGTAAAGCACGTTCCAGTTTAGCGGTAATGGACAAACTTCCGCCACCATCACCTTCTTCCCCATCTCCTTGTTCACCATCTGTATCAAATTCTTCGCGGATAAAACCTTTGGCCTTTAAATCTTCAATAAAATCTTCAATTGTGTAATCATCATCGGTAAGCTCATATTCCTTATCCAATTCCCGCAACCAATCCAAGGCCTCCTCCACATCACCAGAGGTATGTGTGATAAGTTCTTGAAAAATCTCAAAAAGTTTTTCGAACGGAGTTTGATCAGGAGCTTCATAGGTGGTAAAACGAAATCCCTTTCTTGTATTCATAGCCATTATATAAAATTAACACATTCTGGTTCTACCATCACGGCTTTAATGAAAACTTAACGCTTCTGTTTATGTTTGTAATCATGGAAAAGGAATTATGTTTTGGTTTTTACAATACTCCTCCCCTTTGGATAAACAAACAATTTGGAGTTCAACAGTTTGAATTTCCTCATATTCAATTGTCAAAATTTGAATCAAATCCGATTAATGAACGGTTGAGACTTGGCCATCAAATGGAGTATGTATTTGACCAACTTATTTCATTTTCTGAACACTGGGAAGTCATTGCAAAAAACATATTGATTGATAAAGGCAAAATTAGATTGGGTGAACTCGATTTTATCATTAGAAATAGGACAACCGCACAGATTTACCATGTAGAATTGGCTTATAAGTTCTACATCGTCAATCCAGAAATATCTGAACCTATTCAACGTTTAATGGGACCCAATAAAAAAGACATGTTCTTTACCAAATTGGATAAATTGAAAGAAAAGCAATTTCCATTGTTGTATGCTGCAGAGCTAAAAGATAAACTTCAAAAATTACAGGTAAACCCAGAGACCATTAAACAAGAAGTGTGCTTTAAAACGCAGCTTTTCGCCCCCTATTCTGATATTCCTATTTCAATACGACCATTAAACAAGAATTGCATTGAAGGGAACTGGATTCGGTTTGATGATTTCAACTCACAAGCGTTTAAAACATTCGAATACTATATGCCATTTAAAAGGGAATGGGCAATAGCACCTAGTTTAAATAGAGCATATATCGCTCATTATGAGATACTTTTAGAAATTAACTTGAGGATGTTAAAAGAAAATGCGCCCATGCTTTGGCTTAAAAAACCAGATGGCACCATTGAAAAACTGTTTGTGGTTTGGTGGTAAGCTTGTATCATTTGATAAAATTTTTAAACTAATTTAATCTATATGCAACCTTTCACAATTTGACTTGTCTTTAGATTATAATTGAAAATTTATGCTAAAGAACTTTACTCAATTTGTTTTACTTCTAGTATTGCTATGCTGTAGTTCACAATTAAAAGCTCAGGAAGAGGAACCTAAAGATTACATTGAATTTAATGACCGTAAGAATGTAGTTCATGGGGTTTATTTAGGGCTTACTGCTCACTATGGGGAATTGAAAAGTATACCTACCTATGGTTTTGGTTTTAAAATGGCCTATGTTGCCAATCAACAGTTTGAAGTTGGTATAGCGGCTACCGTTCTACAGTCAGACCAAGAGTTCATTACCGTTCAAGATGTTGACAATAAACTTATTGGAGCATATGTAGGAGCACACTTGGAACCTATTTTCTTTAGTAAAAAAAGGGTCAACCTATCTTTCCCTTTGTTCGTTGGAGTAGGCGGAATTGGTTACACAACCCCAGGGGAAGACGATTTTGATGATGAATTTATAGATGACGAGTTTGAAAATGTAAATACTATTTTTGTTGTTGAACCGGGAGTAAGTGCACTTTTCAACATATCCAGATACGTACAATTAGAGGCAGGTGTCAAATACCGTTTCACAAATAAAATAGATTTGGCCACTAGTCCTATTAAGAGATTAAATGGCTTTTCTACTGGTATTGGCGTAAAAGTTGGCGTCTTTAATATGGGAAGAAATCGTTACAAGAAAAATATTTCGGAAAAAGAATAGCACTCTACCTATTTATGCCGCTCCATCAGCACCTTTTCAATATCATTCAGTGTGTATCCTTTAGCCTGTAACAATATCAAGTAGTGAAACAGTAGATCGGCACTCTCACTCAGAAAAAGTTCATCATTGTTGTCCTTTGCCTCAATAACCGTCTCCACCGCTTCTTCCCCTACCTTTTGAGCTATTTTATTAATTCCCTTTCTAAAAAGTGATGCTACATAGCTATCGGGGTTTTCAACATCTTCTTTACGGGATGTAATAATCTCTTCCAAAATGGAAAGAAACCCATACTCTTGAACATTTTCTTCTGCCCAACAAGTATCCGTTCCTTTATGGCAGGTTGGCCCTTCTGGATTTACAGAAACTAGTAAGGTATCATGATCACAATCATTTTTTATGCTTACAAGTCCTAAGAAGTTTCCACTCTCCTCGCCTTTTGTCCAAAGTCGATTTTTACTACGGCTAAAGAAGGTCACTTTTTTGGTCTCTTGGGTTACGGTTAGTGCTTCTTGATTCATATACCCCAACATTAAAACGTTCTTTGTTTGAGCATCTTGAACAATTACTGGAACCAATCCGTCTGCATTTTTGGTGAAGTCTATTTTCATATCTATAATCTAACGGGGATTCCCTCTTTCTTTAGTTCTTGTTTTAAATCTTTTATTTCGATTTCCTTAAAATGAAAAATACTGGCAGCCAAGGCAGCATCGGCTTTCCCATCAACAAAGGTATCTGTAAAATGTGAGATAGCTCCTGCTCCGCCTGAAGCAATAATTGGAATATTGACAAGGGTAGACAATTTAGCCAAAGCCTTGTTCGCAAATCCGTTTTTTGTACCATCGTGATCCATGGAAGTAAACAGAATTTCTCCTGCTCCACGTTCCTCAACTTCTTTGGCCCATTCAAACAAATCAATTTCCGTAGGCACTTTTCCACCTACCAAGTGTACTTTCCAATTGCCATCTACTTGTTTGGCATCTATAGCAACCACAATGCATTGAGACCCAAATTTGGATACCAATTCATTGATTAACTCTGGTCTTTTTACTGCTGAAGAATTGATAGAAACTTTGTCCGCTCCGTTTTGAAGCAAAACATCGACATCCTCGACTGATGATATTCCACCACCAACGGTAAATGGTATGTTGACTTTTTCTGCAACGTGATACACTAGTTCCGCCAAAGTCTTTCTTCTTTCTTCAGTAGCCGAAATATCTAAGAATACCAGTTCATCCGCTCCTTCTTGGGCATAAATTTCTGCAAGTTCCACAGGGTCACCAGCATCCCTTAAATCAACAAAGTTGATTCCCTTTACGGTACGTCCGTTTTTAATATCCAAGCAAGGGATTATTCTTTTCGTTAGCATTTAATCTTCATTTTTTACCGTGAGGTCTACTCCATCATAAAATCCCAGATCTCTATTATTCAATATCTTGGTCCACAATGCTATTTGCCCTGTATGATAAGACAAATGCTCAACTACATGAACAATGTTTCCAACACCAGAAAACTCAAAACCCTGGACCGATCTTTTCTTTAATAACTCTTCAATAGTAACTTCTGAAATGGCTTTTTTTGCGTCTTCAACTGTAGAAACCAACTTCTGAAAAAGTTCGTTTTTGGTATATCCTGACAATACTGAAAACTCTTCATCACGATTTCGATTGTCCTCTATACCTTGAAGTGAAGCAATTCCGTATTGGGTAATGTTACCGCATAAGTGCAAGATTAAATTTCCAATACTATTGGTCGCTTCATTTGGCTTCTGCCAAATTACTTCTTCAGACAACTTGTCTAAGCAAATTTTTATCATTCTTAGACTTTCGTCCATTCGATAATTTGCATTGAGCACAAATTCCTCTTGTATCTGATTATCCATTTTCCAAAATATAATTTTCCAACTGTTTCAAACTAATTCTGTTTTCATAGATGGCTTTACCTATAATGGTTCCTTCACAACCAATTTCTGCTAGTTTCGGCAATTCTTCAAAACTGGAAATGCCACCACTGGCAATCAAGTTTATGCCAACAACTTCTGTATCTTCAACTCCACTCCCTGTAACTGAAGTTTCATTTTTCATGGTCTTGGACAAAATCTTTTTATAAAGATCAAATGATGGGCCTTCCAGCATTCCATCTTTACTGATATCCGTACAAATGATGTATTTAACTCCTTTTTTCTGATAGGATTGAATAAAAGGGATTAACTCCTTATCAGAATCTTCCAACCATCCGGAGATTGATACTTTTTCATCTTTGGCGTCAGCACCCAAAATGATTTTTGTTGAGCCGTATTTTTGTAGCCACCTCAAAAAGATTTCTTTATCCTTTACGGCAATACTCCCTCCTGTTATTTGACTTGCGCCGCACTCAAAAGCGATGTGTAAGTCCTCATCCGTCTTTAAGCCACCTCCAAAATCAATTTTTAAACTGGTCTTGGTCGCGATACTTTCCAACACTTTATGGTTGACAATATGCTTTGATTTGGCACCATCTAAATCCACCAAATGTAAATGCTCTATTCCATGAGCCTCAAATTGCATGGCAACTTCCAATGGATTTTCATTGTATACTTTTTTGGTGTCATAATCGCCTTTGGATAATCTGACACACTTACCGTCGATAATATCTATAGCTGGAATTATTCGCATTTAGTTCTTCTTTTTAAACATCCATGTTTCAGGATTGGGAATGGATTCAAAACCATAAGTCGCATAAAGTGAATGGGCATCATTGGTGCGTAATCCCATTCCATTTACATTTTGTAATTCCGGGTAATTAAAAATATAGTCCAAAAGCATTTTTCCGATTCCTTTTCCTTGATGTTTTTCTACAACAAAAACATCCATTAACCACGCGAAAACCACAAAATCCGTAGCAATTCTGGCAAAGGCAATTTGTTCTCCATCTTTGGCGAAAACACCAAAACATAATGCATTCTCCATAGATTTAACCACCAACTCCTCACTTCTTCCTTTCGCCCAATAGGATTCTACGGAAAGGTATCTATGAATCAATGGGGCATCCATTTTTGATTTCTCAGTCGATATATAAAAATCAGCACTCATTATAGTTCTAAAAAGTTTTTCAAAATCTGTGCTCCTACGTCACTACTTTTTTCAGGGTGAAATTGTGTTCCATAAAAATTATCTTTCTGCAATGCCGCGCTATATCCCAGGGCATATTCTGATTCTGCTATAGTTTCATCACCAAGTGGCGCATAATAACTGTGCACCAAATAAATATGGGATTTTTCCGGAATGGTTTTGAATAAATCTGATTTTAACTCACCGATTTCATTCCACCCTATTTGAGGCACTTTTACAGATTTTGGAAACTTCACCACATCTAAATCAAAAATTCCAAGCCCATCAGTATTTCCTTCTTCGGAAAAATTACACATCAACTGCATTCCTAAACAAATACCCAAAACAGGCTGGTTTAAATTAGGGATTATCTTATCCAAACCACTTGTTCTTAACTTGGTCATTGCAGAGCTTGCTTCGCCTACCCCGGGAAATATTACTTTATCCGCATTTTGGATCTCCGCTACATTATCACTCAAAATAGCTTCGTACCCTAATCGCTGTATTGCAAATTTGATGCTTTGTATGTTTCCAGCTCCGTAATTTATGATAACAATTTTCATCTACAGCATTCCTTTTGTAGATGGCAACACCATCTTTTCAACATCTCTTTTCACCGCCATTTTAATTGATTTTGCAAATGCTTTAAAAATTGCTTCAATTTTATGGTGCTCATTTGTTCCTTCAGCTTTAACATTCAGGTTGGCCTTGGCGCCATCTGTAAAGGATTTAAAAAAGTGATGAAACATCTCTGTTGGCATGTCACCCACTTTTTCACGATTAAAGCTTGCATCCCAAACCAACCAATTACGTCCACCAAAATCAATTGCTACTTGTGCCAAGCAATCATCCATGGGTAAACAGAACCCATAACGTTCTATGCCAAGTTTATTTCCTAGAGCTTTAGAAAACACCTCCCCTAATGCAATGGCTGTATCTTCAATGGTATGGTGTTCATCCACTTCTAAATCACCATTTACCTTTATTTCCAAATCCATTTGCCCGTGTCTGGCAAGTTGGTCCAACATATGATCAAAAAATGCCAGCCCCGTTTTGATATTGCTTTTTCCAGTCCCATCTAGATTTAATTTAATTTGAATATCCGTTTCATTGGTCTTTCTTGAAATCTCTGAAACCCGATTTTCCAACTTTAAAAATTCATAGATTTTCTCCCAATCATTGCTCTCTAAAACGATATGGTCGTCAAGTTCTTCTCGCTTTACAGTAATTTCCCCTGCTCCTAAATTGGTCTTATCATTAATAAAAATTCCTTTTGCACCCAGGTTTTTGGCCAGTTCTATATCCGTTAACCGATCACCAAGCACAAATGAATTTTCAAGATCATATTCTTCCGTAAAGTATTCAGTTAGCAAACCAGTTCCAGGTTTTCTTGTATCGGCATTGTCTTTAGGAAATGTCCGGTCTATAAAAACCTTATCAAAAACAACTCCTTCATTTTCAAAGGATTTCAAAATGAAATCATGAACAGGCCAGAAGTTCTCCTCTGGAAAGATATCAGTACCTAGACCATCTTGATTGGTAATCATGACCAATTCATAATCCAACTCTTTTGCAATTTTACCTAAGAATGTAAATGCTTTGGGATAGAAAATCATTTTTTCAAATGCATCTATCTGTTCATCAACAGTTTCTTTTATGATGGTACCATCTCTATCTATAAAAAGTACTTTTTTAGCCATTACTTTAGTTCTTTTAAAATAGCAATCAGTTTTTTGTTCTCATCCGGAGTACCTACTGTAAACCTTAAAGTATTTTCACACAAAGGCTGATTACTTCTGTTACGCACCACAACTTGTGCCTCCAAGAGTTCTCGATATCTTTTGTCCGCATCATCAACCTTCACCAACACAAAATTTGAATCTGATGGGTAAGTCTTATTCACAAAATCCAATTCATTCAATGCTTGAACCAAAGTTTTGCGTTCTTTTAAAATCTGCTCAACTTCCTCTTGAACCATTGTATCATCTAGTACTCTTTTAAGCGCTTGATACTGGGTAAGCTGATTTATGTTGTATGGCGGTTTTATTTTGTTAAGGATAGCAATAATTTCTGCGGATGCATAGCATATCCCCAATCGAATACCTGCCATACCGTAGGCTTTGGATAATGTCTGGGTAACAATCAGATTTGGATGGTTAACCAAAACAGATAACCAACTCTCGTTTTCTGAGAAATCAACATAGGCTTCGTCTATGACAACCAGACCATTGAAATTCTCTAATAATTGTTCTATACTTTTCTTTTGAAAGGCATTGCCCGTAGGATTGTTAGGTGAACAAATGAATATAATCTTGGTTTTCTCATCTACATTTTCTAGGATTTGGAATACATCTGGTTCAAAATCAGCTGTTAATAAAATTTCTCTATTCTCAATGGCATTTATTCCCGATAAGACTTTGTACATGCCATACGTTGGAGGCAAAGTGATAACATTATCTCTGTTAGGCTCGCAGAATGCCCTAAATATCAAATCTAAAACTTCATCACTACCATTTCCTAGGAGAATATTCGCTTCAAGAACCTGTTTCTGTTCTGCCAAAAGTGTTTTTAGACTTCGCTGTTGTGGGTCGGGATAACGATTTAGACCATTTTCAAAAGGGTTCTCATTAGCATCTAAAAAAATCATTTTAGAACCATCAGAAACATACTCATCTCTTGCTGATGAATAAGGCTTTAGCTCCCTAACTGTCTCGCGTACTAATTTATCTATATTGAAAACCATGGTTATTCCAAACTTTTTAATCTCAAGGTCACAGCATTTTTGTGTGCATGCAAACCTTCTGCTTCTGCCATTAGCTCAATTGCATTACCAATGCCCAATATTCCTTCCTGATTTATTTTTTGAAAAGTCATACTCTTCATAAAACTATCAAGGTTTACACCACTATATTGCTTTGCATATCCGTTTGTGGGGAGGGTATGATTGGTTCCTGATGCATAGTCTCCTGCACTTTCAGGTGTATAGTTTCCTATAAATACTGAGCCTGCATTGACCGTATTCTCAATAAAAAATTCTTCATTTTCCACGCAGACAATATAATGTTCAGGGCCATATTCATTAATCAAATCAATTGCATTTTCATCGTTATCTATTAAAATAAGCTTGCTGTTCCCAATGGCTTTTTCAGCTATAGCTTTACGCGGAAGTGACTGTATTTGATTTTCTATTTCCACTGCAACATCATTTAATAGTTTTTCTGAAGTAGAAACCAATATGACCTGACTATCTATACCGTGTTCCGCTTGGCTCAATAAGTCTGATGCCACAAAGGCGGCATTGGCAGAATCATCAGCCACAACCAACAACTCACTTGGTCCTGCTGGCATGTCTATAGCTACTCCATATTTTGTCGCTATTTGCTTAGCTACAGTAACGTATTGATTTCCTGGTCCAAATATCTTATAAACTTTTGGGATGGCATTTGTCCCAAAGGTCATGCCCGCTATGGCTTGTATACCGCCAACTTTGAAAATCTGTGTTACTCCGCACAGTTGAGCTGTATACAAAATTGTTGGATTGATTTTTCCTTTTTGGTCAGGTGGCGTGCAAAGGATGATCTCTTTGCAACCGGCAATCTTAGCAGGAACTGCCAACATCAAAATTGTAGAAAACAAGGGAGCGGTACCTCCTGGAATATACAGTCCTACTTTTTGAATAGGTTTTTTCTCTTGCCAACACAGAACCCCAGGCATTGTTTCCAACGCTACTTTTTCTGTTTTTTGAGCAGTATGAAACCTTTCAATATTTTTTTTGGCTAAAGAAATGGCTTGTTTCAACTCTTCTGAAACTTCAGTTGATGCCTTTTCTAATTCTTCTTTAGAAACCAAAAACGACTCTAATTGAATCTTGTCAAATTTTTTAGTATAATTTCTTATGGCCGTATCTCCATCGGCTTTTATCTCCTCAAAAATTGTATTGACTGTTTCTTCAATATCCGAAACGCTTTGAGTTGGCCTTTTTAGTAGCTCTTCCCATTTTTCTCTATTTGGATAACTAATTTTCTGCATAGCTTTTCAAAATCTTTTTTGATAGTGATAGCCTACCATTTGATAGCCCTCTCTTTCCCAGAACTTTTGACCGGATTTGTTCTTTGTATAACAATTAAGTTCAGAACCTTTACACCCAATGGATATAGCGTAATTAAAAATCCATTCCATCATATGCTTGCCAACGCCTTTACCTTGGTATTCTGGCAGAATGAATACATTATCCAATTCAATATGCTTTCCAATATAATATTTGGTCAATATCCATAAACCAGAAATGCCAATAAGCTTGGAACTGTCATAAGCACCAACACACTGATATCCATTGGAAAACATCTCCTCTAATCTTTCATTTAATACTTCAACAGAAATAGAAGGGTCAAGTCTGCTCAAAAATGGAACAATTGTTTTTTTGTCCTTTTGTCCTATAAAAGCTATGTTGTACATATTATAAAACCATTTTTTCAATTGGGCAAACCAAAATCCCTTCAGCTCCAGCCAATTTTAATTCGTCTATGACTTCCCAAAAAGTGTCCTTCTTGATTACGGTATGTACGGAACTCCAACCTTCTTCTGCTAATGGCAATACCGTGGGACTGCGCATTCCAGGCAATAAGGCAATAATGTCATCCAGCTTTTCATTAGGTGCATTCAGTAAAACATATTTATTCTGTCTTCCTTGCAATACTGATTTTATTCTAAAACGTAGCTTTTTCAGAATTTCCTTTCGTTCTTCTGAAATCTTTGAAGAGACGGCCAATACCGCTTCACTCTTTAAGATTACCTCTACCTCTTTTAAATTGTTTTTAAAAAGAGTGCTCCCACTGGAAACGATATCACAAATGCCATCTGCCAAACCAATATTGGGAGCTATTTCCACAGACCCATTAATTATATGTAAATCTGCATTTACACCTTTGGACTTTAGGTAATCATTGACAGTATTTGGATACGAAGTAGCTATGCGTTTACCTTCTAAATCTTGAACAGAATTGTATGATACACCTTTAGGCACCGCCAAACATACCCTGCATTTTGAAAAGTTCAATTTTTCAGCTATGGTAATGTCCACTCCTTTTTCTACCAACACGTTTTCTCCAAGGATAGCGATATCAACTACACCATCTCTTAGATATTGGGGAATGTCACCATTTCTAAGGTATAGTACTTCTAATGGAAAATTGCGTGCCGTGGCTTTTAGTTGATCCTTTCCATTATCAATAGAAATTCCGCAATCTTTTAAAATTTTTAAGGAGTCTTCGTTTAAACGTCCACTCTTTTGAACAGCAATTCTAATTTTTGTCATTTCATTACATTTTGTTTGGAAATCAAACAGGTACAAAAACAAAACCCGTTTGATTTCTCAAACGGGTTAGAATATATTTTAAAAACAACAATACATTTCTATCTCGCCTGAGTGCAAGTATAAAAATGGTGATGATGTGTGTTGTTATTTCTCATTTCGACTTCAAAAGTAGAATATATTTTTATATCAAAAAAGAGTTATTTAGTTATTTCCCAAAATCAATGGCAAGCCAGAGTCTCCACTACCCACAATAACAACTTTAGAATTTGGAGATTTTGAAAGCTCCAATGTAGCATCTATTCCTTTGTCTTGAAGTATTTTATCCGTTAAGGAAGCACTTAAGATACGGTTGGCATCTGCTTTACCTTGCGCTTCAATAGTTACTTTTTCTGCTTCTTTCTTAGCGGTGACCAATCGGAATTCATATTCCAAAGATTCCTGCTCCTGCTTTAATTTACGCTCAATTGCCTCTTTGATGGTCGCAGGTAAGGTAACATCACGTACCAATACTTCGTTCAATTGAATATATTGCCCCTCTACAATCTTCTTTGTTTCTTCAAAAATTTCTTGTTGAATAGCATCCCTTTTGCTTGAATACAATTGTTCCGGTGTATACCGGCCAACCACGCTTCTTGCGGCAGAACGAATTGTGGGAAGCAATACTCGTTGAATATACTCCGTACCTTTCTCTTGGTGTAGTTTTCCCAAAAACTCCCGCTTTGGCTCAAACCAAGCTGAAGCGTCAAGCTTAATCTCTAGACCATTCGAAGACAACACCTGCATTTTTTCAAATACTTCTTGTTGACGTACTTCGTAGACGTACACCTTGTTCCAAGGCGCCACTAAATGAAAACCTTCTCCTAAGGCAGGTTCATCTGTTACAACACCGCCACCAAAAGTTTTGTAAAGCACTCCCGCTTCACCTGAGTCAATGGTAATGGCCGACTTTGAGGTTAAAATAACTAAAAAAATTATGATTGCTATTGCTGGTAATGCAATCTTTGGTAATCTATCCATGTTTTTTTATTTTATGTTAGTCCGTTAAATTTTCTGATAAACCATTCTAATGAGAGGGTCAAAACAATTATTCCGAGTAAGATTCGGAAATCGATTAAAGATACGACATTTTGCTTGCTCTTTTGAATTGGAACGTACTGTTCAGCACCTGATAGATTCTCTATCAATAAATCCATGTCATTAGGAAAGTAAATTGCTCCATTTGTATTATCGGCGAGCTTTTCAAGCTTGTTGTAATTTGAAGATATGGTTTGCTTTTCAGGATTGAAATCTAGGATTTTAAAAGATGCTGAGCGCTTTAGGTTCTCCCCTTCTACAGTAACTGTAAAATCATATTCACCAGCATCCAAATCACTTAGATCAATTTCAAAAAAAGAACCTTTTAACAACATGGGAGCTTCTCTAGAAAATCCATTTTCCTTTCCATCAATTTTGATGCTGATATTGGAATTTGAATCAAAATTATAGCTTTCATCAAAATATGAAGCTCTAATTCTGGCCATGCTGGAGTCATCAAATACTAAATCAAAATCTAGTTCCAATCTGCTCCTTTGGTTATTGCTAGCCAAATAAACCATCAGCTTGCCTATAAAATCATCAAAATCTTTGAAATTTTTGCCATTGCGATAAGTCTGAGCTCTCCATTTCCATACATTTTCCCCAAATAATACAGCTTCTTTTTGCTTGTCTTCAGCAATAATGGCAAACAGAGGTTTGTCCAAATCTATTCCCCTGATTCTTTGAAATAGAATTGTCTCTGCATTTTTTTTAAAATCTATGTCTCCTAAACCGTTTTGCAAAGGTGGAAAATCAACAACATTGAAATTCCCAAGTCCAAAAATGGCAAAAGCATTATTAAGAACAGGAATTATTTCTTCGTTCTGATTAAAATTTTCTTTAAAGAAGCTTTGCTGCACTTGGTTTAAAAATCCCCAATCTGTTTTTGTTCCTGTAATGGTGAAAATATTGGCTCTTATTTTTGATAGATGGTCATATACGTTTTTAAACTTACGGTTGGGTTGATATAGGATAAAGAGATCAGTGTCTGTAAATCTATCTATTGAAACTGTTGGTTTTAAAATTGTAACGGAACGTTGTTCATTAGTTTCAATTGATTTTTTTAATGCCCCTACATCTGGATGAAGTACATCTGAGATAATGGCAACATTGGTTTTTTCATCAATGACTTCAATGGCAGTCTCTTTACTATTGTTAATGATGTTTTTTTCATTTTCAAGAGGTTGAACATCTATTCTAATTGACTTGACCCCTACGCTTCCTGCCTCTAACAATGCATTTATAGTCTGACTGTTTTGGTTTTTATTCAGATCTATGTTCTTGGTATAGATTGATTTTCCATTTAAGGAAATGGTCACGGTCTTTGAGACTGACTTTGAACCTTTATATAGAACTGTGGCTTCAATAGGAAATTTATTTTTCAGAAAAGCATAGGTATTTGTATTGACTTGTCCTATGGAAATATCTTCATAAGCAGTGGTGTCACCAACAATTATGGGGTTTACAGATAGGTCATCAGATAAATTTATATACTCATAATCTTTCCCTAGCGTTTGATTACCATCTGTAAAAAGTAGTACTGCATTTGAACCGTTTACAAATATTTCATCAACAGTAGAAAGTGCATTGGAGATATCTGTATTTTTTTTATCGAAATATAAAGAGTCAGTTTGCGAAATTTTAGCTCCGAAGGTATATTGTTGAATAGAAAACCGGTCATTTAAATCTTGATTTTCTATTACGTTTTTTACCTGGTTTTCAATTGAATTTTCTGATGAAGTATCTTGCATAGAGGAAGAATCATCCACTAACACAATGAGGTTAGCTTTCTCTAGAAAATATTCGTGTCGTGTAAACTTTGGATTGATCAATAAAAGTAATGCGCAAAACAAAGCCACAAAACGAAGTCCTGCCAGAATAATTCTAAGATTGCCCTTTCTGGGATTTTTATAAAAATATTGAAAGAATACGGTGGTAAGCGCAGCAAGGACTGCTAAAACAATAAGGAGTACCGTACGTATTTCCATTAATTTTTAGGTTAACATACCACCATCAACATTAAGGACTTGGCCGGTAACATAAGCAGATAGATCTGAAGCCAAGAACAAGCACGCATTAGCAACATCTTCTGGACTTCCACCTCTTTTTAAAGGAATGGACTCTCTCCAACCTTGAACGGTCTTTTCGTCTAATTTATCAGTCATTTCAGTTTCAATAAAGCCTGGTGCAATTGCATTGCAACGAATGTTTCTTGATCCAATCTCCAATGCTACTGATTTTGTAAACCCAATCATTCCTGCTTTAGATGC
Organism: uncultured Allomuricauda sp.; assembly: GCF_947499585.1. Lineage (GTDB taxonomy): Bacteria > Bacteroidota > Bacteroidia > Flavobacteriales > Flavobacteriaceae > Flagellimonas. The sequence goes on from NZ_CANMOO010000001.1 coordinate 1,241,197, forward strand.
CGCATAGTTGGCCTGCCCTGCATTTCCTTTCACCCCTACTACACTGCTCATATTTATTATTGACCCTTTACGTTGTTTCAACATGGTACGTTGAACCGCTTTGGTCATATTGAAAACAGATTTCAAATTGATTTCTATCACTTTATCAAAATCTTCCTCTCCCATTCTCATCAAGAGGTTGTCCTTGGTGATTCCTGCATTATTTATAAGGACGTCGATACCATCAAAATCCTCCAATACCTTTGCTACTAACTCCTCTGATTCTGAAAAACTTGCAGCATTACTTTTATAGGCTTTAGCCTTAACTCCCATACTTGAAAGTTCTTTTTCAAGTTCTAAAGCTGGTGCTTCGCTAGAACTGTAAGTAAAAGCCACATTGGCCCCATGTTGTCCAAATACCTGAGCTATTCCTTTTCCTATTCCTCTACTTGCTCCAGTAATGATTACATTTTTGCCCTCCAAAAGTTTCATAATATTCAAAATTTAGTCGTCTGGTTGATAATCAAATATAGTTTTTGTTTTACGTATTGACGAAAAAAAATCCCGTATAGCACGGGATTTACAATAGTTTTAACGATTGGTTATCCAATCACTTCTTTTACTTTAACGCCTATCTTCGCAGGAGAATCCACCACATGGATGCCACATTCGCTCATGATACGTTTTTTAGCTTGAGCAGTATCATCACTGCCTCCTACTATAGCACCCGCATGCCCCATTGTTCTCCCAGCTGGTGCAGTCTCACCTGCAATAAAACCAACAATAGGTTTCTTGCTTCCACTTTCTTTATACCATTTGGCTGCATCTGCTTCTAATTGACCTCCTATTTCACCAATCATAACGACACATTCTGTCTCTGGGTCATTTATTAAAAGTTCTACGGCTTCTTTTGTTGTTGTTCCAATAATCGGATCTCCTCCAATTCCTATAGCGGTAGTAATTCCTAATCCTTGACGTACAACTTGATCTGCAGCTTCATATGTCAATGTTCCTGATTTAGAAACAATTCCAACGTGTCCCTTCTTGAAAACAAAACCAGGCATGATACCTACTTTTGCTTCACCAGGAGTAATAACACCTGGGCAGTTAGGGCCAACCAAGGTACAATCCATATTTTTTATATAATCATTCGCCTTTACCATGTCAGCAACAGGAATTCCTTCTGTGATTGTAATAATCACTTTAATTCCAGCACTAGCAGCTTCCATTATAGCGTCTGCAGCAAATGCAGGCGGCACAAAAATAATAGTTGTATCAGCTCCTACTTCTCTAACAGCATCTTCAACTGTATTAAAGACAGGTCTTTCCAAGTGCTCTTGCCCACCTTTTCCTGGAGTAACACCTCCTACAACATTGGTTCCATATTCAATCATCTGACCTGCATGGAATGTTCCTTCGCTCCCTGTGAAACCTTGAACAATTATTTTTGAATCTTTATTTACTAGAACACTCATATTTTTCTGATTATTACGCTGGACAAAAGTATGGTTTTGTCCATAATATTTAAAGTAATTTACTTGCTATTTCTTTTAGCATTCTTAAGCAATGAAGGAAGGTTTTTTATAGTTGCCAATTCTTTCATTTTTGCCCGTGCATTTGTTGCTGGGCTACCAAAATAAGTTTTCCCACCTTCCAAACTTTCGGCAACACCAGATTGTGCATATACCACAGCTCCCTTACCAATGGTAATTCCACTAATTACTCCAACTTGGCCCCAAAGCGTTACTTCATCCTCAACAACTACGCAGCCAGCTATTCCTGTATGGGAGGCAATTAAACATTTTTGACCTATTACGGTGTCATGCCCAATTTGGATTTGATTGTCCAGTTTAGATCCTTGTTTTATAGTTGTGTCTCCCGATACTCCCCTATCAATGGTACAAGAAGCGCCTATGTCCACATTATCCTCTATTACTACTCTGCCGCCAGAAAGCAGTTTATCAAATCCTTCAGGCCTATTTTTATAGTAGAATGCATCTGCTCCAAGTACTGTTCCACTGTGGATAACAACATTGTTCCCGATAACACAATTATCATAAATGGAAACATTGGCATGGATAACACAATTCTTTCCGATTTTTACGTGATTACCAATAAAAGTGTTGGGTTGAATTATAGTGCCATCACCGATTTCTGCTGTTTCAGCTATTGAACTAGAAGCTCTTTTAAAAGGTTTAAAAAAATGAGTGAGCTTATTGAAATCTCTAAATGGATCATCAGAAATTAAAAGTGCCTTCCCTTCTGGGCATTCAACTTTTTTATTGATAAGAACTACGGAGGCATTGGACTCTAAAGCTTTATCATAATACTTTGGATGATCCACAAAAACAATATCACCTTTCTCTACTACATGGATTTCATTTATTCCTTGTATTGAAAAATTAGAATCTCCAATAAACTCAGTATTAATTATTTCTGATATCTCTTTTAAAGTATAGGTTCTAGGGAATTTCATTCAGGTTATTCTTTTACCCTTTCCATATAAGCGCCTTTTTCTGTGTCAACTTTTATCTTATCTCCTTCATTAATAAAAAGAGGTACGTTGATTCTTGCGCCAGTTTCCACGGTAGCAGGCTTGGTTGCGTTAGTGGCTGTATTTCCCTTAACTCCAGGTTCAGCATGTGTTACTTCCAATATTACGCTAGCGGGCATATCAACAGAAAGAGGCATACTATCTTCTGTGTTGAATAAAATGGTAACTACTTGGCCTTCTTTTAATAAATCAGGTGCGTCCAATGAACTTTTCTCTAACGTAATTTGGTTATAGTCATCGGTATTCATAAAATGAAAAGTGTCTCCTTCTGCATACAAGTATTGATAAGAGCGAGTTTCCACTCTTACATCTTCAATTTTATGGCCTGCAGAAAAAGTATTGTCTATTACTTTTCCTGTAGTAACACTTTTAAGCTTGGTTCTAACAAAAGCAGGCCCCTTGCCTGGTTTTACATGAAGAAATTCTATTATTTTAAAAATATCATGGTTGTATTTAATACACAACCCTTTTCTTATATCTGAAGTACTTGCCATAGTTTTAATTTGAACTGAAATATCCTTTCATAATTCCTCGCTGCGAATCTCTTATAAATTGAAGGATTTCATCACGTTCAGGAGTTGCTTCCATTTCTGCTTCTATAATAGAAGCAGCTTGGGAATTGTTATAATTTCTTTGATAAAGTATGCGATAAATATTTTGTACCTCTCTAATTTTATGCGCCTCGAATCCTCTTCTACGTAATCCTATTGAATTGATTCCAACATAAGAAAGTGGCTCTCTAGCTGCCTTTACAAAAGGTGGTACATCTTTTCTCACCAATGAACCTCCGGTAACAAATGCATGATTACCTATAGAAACAAATTGATGCACAGCTACCATACCTGCCAAAACCACATTCTTTCCTATAGTCACGTGACCAGCTAATGTAGAATTGTTGCTGAAAATAGAACCATCCCCTACAAAGCAGTCATGGGCAACATGGCAATATGCCATTATTAAACAATCATTTCCTATTACAGTTTTCATACGGTCCACCGTACCCTTATTTATGGTAGCACATTCACGTATAGTGGTGTTATTGCCAATATGAACAGTTGTTTCTTCTCCTTGATATTTTAAATCTTGGGGTGTGGCAGAAATAACGGCGCCAGGAAAAATATTGCAATTTTTTCCGATACGGGCACCTTCCATTATAGTGACATTGGAGCCAATCCATGTCCCTTCTCCTATAGTCACATTGTTATGAATAGTTGTAAAGGGTTCTATAACAACGTTTTTGGCAATCTTAGCACCAGGATGCACGTAAGCGAGGGGTTGATTCATGCTAGTCTTATTTTACTTTTATAATTTGAGCCATTATTTCTGCTTCTGAAACCAACTTGCCATTAGCATATGCTCTTGCTTGCATTTGACAAATACCTCTTCTTATAGGAGTCATTAAATCCAGTTTAAAAATAAGTGTATCTCCAGGTACAACCTGTTGTTTGTATTTTACATTGTCTATCTTCAAAAGATAGGTCAAATAATTTTCAGGGTCCGGTACGGTGCTTAGCACCAATATACCTCCTGTTTGTGCCATTGCCTCCAATTGTAATACTCCAGGCATTACGGGTGCTCCAGGAAAGTGCCCAACAAAAAAGGGCTCATTCATAGTGACATTCTTCATCCCAATTACATGCTCTTCTGATAACTCCAAAATCTTATCGACCAATAAGAAAGGTGGTCTGTGCGGTAACATTTGCATTATCTGAGTAATATCCTTCACCGGCGTGGCATGCAAATCTACTTCGGGAACGTAATTTCTTCTTTCTTGCTTAATAATTTTTTGGAGCTTTTTTGCAAACTGGGTATTTACATAGTGCCCCGGCTTGTTAGCGATAACCTTTCCTCTAATTCTAGTTCCCGCAAGTGCTAAATCCCCTACCACGTCCAACAATTTATGGCGTGCAGCTTCATTAGGGTAATGCAGGGTCAAATTATCCAGTATCCCATTTGGTTTTACAGATAACTTCTTTTTATCAAAAGCCTTTTCCAACTTTTTCATGGTGGATTCAGATATCTCCTTATCCACATAAACAATAGCGTTATTCAAATCACCACCTTTAATTAAGCCGTGTTCCAATAACATTTCCAACTCATGCAGGAAACTAAAAGTACGGGCATCTGCAATCTCTTCTTTAAAGTCAGAAATTTGCTCCAAATTAGCATTTTGTGTACCTAAAACCTTAGTGCCAAAATCAACCATTGTAGTGATTTGATACTGATTGGAAGGAATTACGGTAATCTCGCTGCCAGTAGCTTCATCCTTATATGAAATAATGTCTTTTACCACATATTCTTTCCGGTCTTGCTCTTGTTCCACAATTTCGGCTTCCTCCAAAGCTTTAACAAAAAACTTTGAAGAACCATCCATGATGGGTGGTTCTGGTGCGTCCAATTCAATAACAACATTATCAATGCCAAGACCAACCAATGCGGCCAAAACATGCTCTGAAGTTTGAATTTTTACTCCGTTCTTTTCTAGATTGGTGCCACGCTGTGTATTAACAACATAATTTGCATCCGCTTCAATTATAGGTTCTCCTTCCAGATCTAATCTTTTAAAGGCAAACCCATGATTTACTTTTGCTGGAACAAAAGTCATAGTGACGTTCTCACCGGTATGTAACCCTACTCCTTCTAGCGTTACTTTATTTTTTATTGTGCATTGCTTATTACTATTCACCTTCAACTTTTTTTTCGAGGTTGGTGATTGTATTTACCAGCTTTGGTAAATTTTTAAAATGTACATATGATTTATTGTAGTCCCCATAATTTAATGCGGGGGACCCTTGAAGAACTTCATCGTCCTTTACATTTCTTCCAATTCCTGATTGCGCCTGTATCCTTACCCTATCACCTATGGTAATATGCCCCACTATACCAACTTGGCCACCAATAAGACAGTGTTTACCAATTCTGGTAGAACCTGCAATCCCCGTTTGGGCAGCTATAGCGGTATGCTCTCCAATCTCAACATTATGTGCAATTTGAATTTGATTATCCAATTTTACACCTTTCCTAAGTATAGTTGAGCCTAATGTTGCTCTATCTATAGTTGTGCCTGCTCCAACGTCCACATTGTCTTCCAAGATAACGTTGCCTGTTTGAGGGACCTTACTATATTCTCCTTTTTCATTTGGGGTAAACCCGAAGCCATCTGCTCCAATAATTACTCCACTATGAATTACACAATTATTACCGATAATAGATTCCGAGTATATTTTTGAGCCAGCGAAAACCATAACATTATCTCCGATGGTAACATTATCACCAATGTATACATTAGGATAAATCTTAACGTTCTTGCCTATTTCCACATTATCCCCTAAATATGAAAATGCTCCAAGGTAAAATCCATCTCCGTAAACAACACTATCTGAAATAAAAGCCGGGTTTTCAATTCCTACTTTATTATTCTTTACCTGATTATAATATTCCAGCAATTTGGAAAAAGACTTATACGCATCCTCTACCTTTATTAAGGTTGTGGATAAATCCTGCTCAGGAATAAAATCCTTATTAACTATTGTAATGGACGCTTTGGTTGAATAAATGAAAGAAGTATACTTAGGGTTCGCTAAAAATGTAAGAGATCCTTTTTCTCCTTCTTCTATTTTGGATAGTTTGTGTACAGCAATCTGAGGATTTCCCTCAACTTCTCCCTCTAAAATTCCGGCAATTTGGGTGGCTGTAAATTTCATTTCAGCAAAAGTAACAAAATTTGTTAAACAGGTTCTTTTGGATAGCAGCTATAATATTTTGTTACCGTTTTGGAAAGAGCTTTTAAACTAAGCTGATCAGATTCCTTCAAAACATCTGTGACTTTTCCATTTTTCTTGAGAATATTTATGGTTTGATGATTTTCACTGTAGGCCTTGTTCGTTATCTCCCCTTGAAACACAAAATACTCAGCTTCTACTCTTGTAATATTTTGGTTCTGGATTACGCTATTGATCTTTTCCTCAAACTTTTGTGAATCAATAGGCTTGTTTTTAATCTTTACATTTAGCAAAGTTCTGTTTAGGAGCATTTTACACATTTTGGAAAGTACAAAGTCATCATGAAATTGCCATGATTTTATGGCACTCATAATATCTATATCGTCTAATTGTGCAAATTTCTCCAATAGTTGAGCGTTAAAAGGAATAGCGGTGTTTTGACTCAGAAAAAATAAAAAAGCTTGGCTTCCTTTCAATTCTTTTCCCATTTCTAAAAGTTCGCGAGCACGGCGCATGACACGAACCAACAATTGTTCTGCAACTAGCCCTGTTTTATGAAGGTATACCTGCCAATACATAAACCTTCGGGCCATTAAAAATTTTTCAACAGCATAGATTCCCTTTTCTTCCACAACCAAATGCTCATCAACCACATTCAACATAGAAATAAGTCGTTCAGAATTTATGTTTCCTTCCGTCACTCCTGAATAAAAACTGTCTCGCTTTAAATAATCCAATCGGTCCATATCCAGCTGACTGGACACTAATTGGTTCATAAAGGGCTTGGGATACTCTCCTTTAAAAATGGCAATCGCTGTTTCCAATCTACCGCTAAATTCCTTGTTCAGTTCCGTCATAAATTCCAAAGACAGTCGTTCATGATTCAAGTCAGGAACTATAAACCCTTCCAGGGCATGAGAAAATGGTCCATGGCCAATATCATGGAGTAAAATAGCACACAGCAATCCCGTTTCTTCATCTGGACTAATCTCAATATTTTTCCATTTAAGGATTTGTATCGCTTTGGTCATCAAGTGCATACTCCCAAGCGCATGGTGAAATCTTGTATGGTGCGCACCAGGGTAAACCAGGTAAGACATGCCCATTTGCGAAATTCTGCGCAATCTCTGAAAGTACGGATGAGCTATCAGGCTAAAAATAAGTTCATTTGGAGTTCCAATAAAACCGTAAATTGGATCGTTAAAGACTTTAAGCTTATTGGTTTGGACCAAGGAGTTTGTTTTAATTACACAAAGATAACTACTATATGAACAAGATTACCATTCTATGGGTCGATGACGAGATCGATCTATTAAAACCCCATATCCTTTTTCTTGAAAAGAAAAACTATAAAGTAGTTACCAGTCAAAGTGGTCAGGATGCATTGGATGAAATAAAAAACACCTTTTTTGACATTGTTTTTTTAGATGAGAACATGCCTGGGCTTTCTGGTTTGGAAACCTTGACTGAAATTAAAAAGCATGACGCTTCCATACCTGTGGTAATGATCACTAAAAGTGAGGAAGAGTATATTATGGATGAGGCGATAGGTTCTAAGATTGCCGACTATTTAATTAAGCCTGTAAATCCAAATCAAATATTGTTGTCCTTAAAAAAGAGTTTGGATAACTCGCGTCTGGTATCAGAGAAAACCACATCAAATTATCAGCAAGAATTTAGAAAGATTGCCATGGATTTATCCATGGTCAACAGCCATGAAGAGTGGGCAGAACTTTATAAAAAACTTATTTACTGGGAACTTCAATTGGAAGAAATTGAAGACTCTGGAATGTTCGAAATTTTAGAATCTCAAAAAGTTGAAGCCAATTCGCAGTTTAGCAAGTTTGTGGATAAGAACTATAGTGATTGGTTCAAGGATAACGATGGCCCAGTCATGTCCCATACCCTTTTCAGAGAAAAGATTCAACCAGAGTTGGATGGGAACAAGACTTTATTAATAGTAATTGATAATTTAAGATATGATCAATGGGTTGCTTTTGAAGAAACACTGGCAGTGCATTACAAGAAAAAACAAGAGGGGTCATATTACAGCATTCTTCCTACGGCAACGCAATATGCAAGAAATGCGATTTTCTCTGGACTCATGCCTTTGGATATGGAAAAACAACATCCAAATTGGTGGAAAAACGATACTGATGAAGGTGGTAAGAACTTGTTTGAAGCAGAGTTTCTAGGTGCTCAACTAAAGCGATTGGGATTAAACTTAAAGTGGGAGTACCATAAAATCAGTAGTCTCCGTCAAGGAAAACAATTATCTCAAAACTTCAAATCACAGAAGGATAATGATCTTACGGTACTCGTTTACAATTTTGTGGACATGCTCTCCCACTCCAAAACAGAGATGGAAGTGATAAAAGAATTGGCCTCTAATGATAAAGCGTATCGCTCACTCACTTTAAGTTGGTTCAAAAATTCGCCATTGTTGGAAATTATTCAACAAGCCCAAAATATGGGTATGAAGTTGATTTTGACCACAGACCATGGAACCATTAATGTAAAACAGCCCTCCAAGGTAATCGGTGATAGAGAAACCAGTCTTAACTTAAGGTATAAGACAGGAAGAAGTCTTACGTATGAGGACAAGGATGTACTCGCTACCAAAAACCCGCAGAGCATTCATCTACCAAATATCAATTTGAGCAGCTGCTATATTTTTGCCAAAAACGATTTGTTTTTTGCGTATCCAAATAACTACAATCATTACGTAGGTTATTATAGAAATACCTATCAACATGGTGGCGTATCATTAGAAGAAATTATTGTTCCTTTTGTAGTTTTGGACCCAAAATAATATACTTTGAAAATTACGTTTCAGCTTGACGAGTTACATAAGGTCGCTAAAAGTTTTTTAAAACATACAAAAGGAAAGGTCGTTTGTTTTCATGGAGAAATGGGCGCAGGTAAAACCACTCTCATAAAAGCCATTGTACAAGAACTTGGAGGAATTGATCTAGCCAACAGCCCTACTTTTGGTTTGGTGAATGAATATCAAGATGCCAATGAAAATCTTTTGGCCTTTCATTTTGATTTTTATCGAATAGAAAATGAAGTGGAAGCTTTGGATCTTGGTTTTGAAGATTATCTTAATTCCACTGCCTGGTTATTTATAGAATGGCCAAAAAAAATTGAAGTATTACTGCCTGAAGATGCTGTATCTGTTTACTTACACTTTATCGATGAAAACACTCGCTCAATCGAGTTTAGTCTAGATTGATTCTATTAAAACATATCTTCTCCTCAGTTTCGATGAACTGCAAATCTGTCGTTAAAAAGCTTTCTTTATAGGATTAAATGCAATTTTTATCGGTGAAATGCATTGTAGGTTGGTAAATTTTCCTACATTTGTTCTTGAAATGAATTCATTTATTAACCAAAAACTCTTTTACGATGAACACTAAAAGACTATTTTTTGGATTACTTGCTGTCGCTTTCTTGGCAATGACTGCGGTTTCTACCAATGTTATAGACATTGATAAAGACCAAACAGTTAGTGTCGATAAAAAGAATATCAAAGCGAAATAGCACGATTAAAAGTTTTTCTTTTAAACCCCTCACTAGAGGGGTTTTTTTATACAATAAAAGCAAGCAACTTAAGTTATAACTGTATGCTTAGCAAAAGAAAGGTTAGAAAACGACTAATAATTGAGGGGTTAATCACTCTTTTAATAGCATTATCTCCGGTATTTTTTTATTCATATAAATACACTCCAAGAGAAACTGAAGTTCTTGATTTTATCCTTTTTGAAATTACCTCAAATGGGTTTGCTGATGCCAGAACTGCTCTTTGGTACTACTTACTTAAAATTGTCCCTTTAATATTACTCATCATTTGGTTTGTTACCAATAAACAATGGTGGTATCATGCAATATTGATTCCAATTGCTATGTATAGTTTTCAATTGTATGCGGTAGTTGCAAATAACTCACAACAAGTTGATGAAAATGAAATTTTTTATGTGATAGCCGTCACAATGGTTATAGTGCCCGTGGTATATTTTATTAGAGTGAAATTAATAGATAAACATGTTCATGGAATCGATTTAGAAGCCATGGACACAGAGCTTCAAATATTAAAAGAAAAAGAAGAACTCCGAAAAGAACGTGAGAAACTAGAACAACGGCAACATACCCTTTCAAAAAAGATGTAAATTTGCTTTTATGCTTTTCTAGCATTATTTTCAGATTTTCATTTTATGAATCAACCATCTTCCCCTTTTAGTAAACAACAACTCTTACCCCAAGAAGAAACTTTAGAAATTCTAAAACAAAAAGGAGAACTTTTTATTGGCCTTCCTAGAGAGAATCAGTACCAAGAAAAACGTATTTGTCTTACCCCAGATGCAGTTAATGCTATTACCGCACATGGACACCGCGTATTGATTGAATCAGGTGCTGGAGATGGTGCCAACTTTTCAGATGCCGATTATACCAATGCTGGTGGAGAGATAACCAGAGATACCAAAAAAGTGTTTTCGTGCCCGCTAATTCTAAAGGTGGAACCCCCTACCCTATCTGAGATAGATTTACTCAACCCACAGACCATAATAATTTCTGCACTTCAGATTAAAACACAGTCCAAGCAGTACTTTGAGGCTATGGCCAAAAAAAGACTTACTGCAATTGCTTTTGAATACATAAGAGATGAGGATGGAAAATATCCTGCTGTACGATCACTGAGTGAAATTGCTGGTATTTCTTCCATCTTAATAGCAGCAGAATTAATGGCCACTACCAATAAGGGCAACGGTTTAATGTTTGGAAATATAAGCGGTGTTCCTCCTGTTGAAGTAGTGATTATTGGCGCCGGAACTGTTGGTGAATTTGCAGCACGTTCTGCGCTTGGACTTGGAGCCAACATTAAAATATTTGATAACTCCATTACCAAACTTCGGAATATCCAAACCAACTTGAACCAAACCGTATACACCTCTACCATTCAACCTAAAAATCTTTTAAAGTCTCTTAAACGCTGTGATGTTGCCATTGGTGCCACCCGGGGACAAGACCGCTCCCCTATTGTAGTCTCTAGTACCATGGTGGAAAATATGAAGAAAGGTGCAGTAGTTATTGATGTAAGCATTGATATGGGCGGCTGTTTTGAGACCTCCGAAGTCACCAGTCATGACAAGCCAACCGTAGAAAAATTTGATGTGATTCATTATGGGGTTCCTAATATTCCATCAAGATATCCACGAACATCATCCATATCCATCAGTAATATATTTACACCATATTTATTGAAAATTGGTGAAGATGGTGGGTTGGAACATTCGCTGCGTTTTGACAAAGGGTTACGCAACGGTCTCTATATGTACCACGGTATTTTAACCAACAAATCTGTTGGAGACTGGTTTGGGCTTACCTATAATGATATTAATTTTCTTATTTTTTAAATCAGCATGGCATTTTTAAAACGCTTGGGATGGTACCTTGTTGGACTGTCAATTGGAATTGTATTTCTTGTTTTCTTCCTTAAAAAGAAATCTGAGGAAACTGGAACAGAGTTTTGCTATTTCCCCAATTGTAGAGTTCTAAAAGATATGAGGTCCAAACCTCTTGTTTTTTCTGAAAATATAGGAATTACCACCAAAGATTCGCTCTTAATAAAATCTTTCTTAGAAGGTGGAAGCATAGATTTTGGTAAAAGCGATACCAAAGCTAAACCTTGTAAAACCTATTACATCTCCAATACTGTAGAGGGAAAAGATTGGGTAATGAAAATGAAGAATTGCAATGATAGGGTCATTGCTGAAACTATTCAATCTAGGGACTAAATATCCAGTTTTCGTCTTTTCTTTTCTTTTTGCAACAATCCAAGTTCCCTGGTAGTCTGCCCTGCAACAGAAGTATTTTCCTCAGCTCTTCTGATTAGGTATGGCATTACATCTCTAACTGGTCCATAAGGAACATATTTAGCGGCATTGTAACCCTCTGCCGTTAAATTATAAGTGATATGATCGCTCATTCCGTACAATTGACCAAACCAAATATTGGCATGCGAAGCGTTCAAACCTTTATCCTTCATTTGGGAAACAAGCTTTAAACAACTTTCCTCATTATGTGTTCCCGAAAAAATTGAAATCTTGTCCAAATGGTTCATCATAAAAGAAATGGCCTCATCAAAGTTTTCATCCGTTGCCTGTTTCGATTCACAGATTGGGCTTTTATAGCCATGTTCTTTTGCTCTTTCATTTTCTTTCTCCATATAAGCACCGCGAACTACCTTCAACCCAACTTTAAAGTTTTCAGTAGTCGCAGTATCAATCAATTCTTTTAAAAAATCCATTCTATCCCATCGGTACATCTGTAAGGTATTGAACACAACTGCTTTTTTCTTGTTGTATTTCCGCATCATATCCAAAGAAATAACATCCGCAGCATCCTGCATCCAACTTTCCTCTGCATCAATCAATAAGCACACATCAAGATCATGTGCTTTTTTGCAAACTTGATCATATCTATTCAAAACACGTTCCCATTCAGCAGATTCAACATCGTTTAGTGTTTTACCCTCACTGACTTTCACATAGAGTTCAAAGCGGCCAAATCCAGTGGGTTTAAACACAGCAAAGGGAATAGCAGCCTTTTCTTTTACAAAATCCAAGACTTCCAACGTCTTGTTCAAAGCAAAATCAAACTGGTCTTCTATCTCTTTTCCTTCCACTGAGTAATCCAAGATAGAACACACCCCGTTTTCAAACATTTTATCAATAATGGGCATGCAATCTTCCTCGTTCACCCCTCCACAGAAGTGATCAAAAACTGTTGCCCTAATCAAACCTTCAATAGGGAGATGCGCCTTGATGGCAAAATTGGTTACTGCCGTTCCAATTTTCACCAATGGTTCGTTTGCAATGAGTTTAAACAAGAAATAAGCGCGTTCTAATTCGGAGTCCGTTTTTAACTGGAATGCTATTGCAGTATTCTCAAAATTTGGGTACATTATTATCGATATATTAAAGATTCAAATATAAGTAGGGATTCTAGAACATTATCTATAAAAATAGTCTTTATTTAGCAGTGCAAATTAAATTATGGAGTCTATAAAATCGCATTCATACGAGGTTCATTTGGAGGAATTGGCGGAAGCTGCTCTTAGACAACACATTGCAAAAAGCAATTACTCCAAAGTGTTTATTTTGGTTGATGAGAATACCAAAAAGTATTGCTTACCCATTTTCAAAAAGAAGCTTGAAAAAAGGGTTGATGCTATTCTGGAAATACAATCTGGAGAAGACCATAAAAATATAGCCACTTGCTCAAAGGTTTGGGAGTTATTGTCTCGCCATGATGGGGATAGAAAAAGTCTTTTATTAAATCTTGGCGGAGGTGTTTTAACGGATCTTGGTGGATTTGTGGCCTCAACTTTTAAACGAGGCATAGATTTTATAAACATTCCCACTACCCTACTTTCCATGGTAGATGCGTCTATAGGTGGAAAGACTGGAGTTGATCTAGGGGCTTTAAAAAATCAGATTGGAGTCATCAATCAACCACAGATGGTATTGGTATTCCCTTGGTTTCTTAAAACACTGGAAGCCAGACAACTGAAAAGTGGGTATTCGGAAATGCTGAAACATGGCCTAATCATGGATGCCGATTACTGGAAATCCTTGAAGGAAAAGAATGAATTTATAGATGCGCTATGCATTAAAAAATCCATTTCCATAAAAAACGATGTAGTTATCCAAGACCCTACCGAACAAGGTTTACGAAAGATTTTAAATTTTGGACACACCCTTGGGCATGCCATTGAGTCTTATTGTTTGGAAAATCCTGAAAAGGAAACACTTTTACATGGAGAAGCTATTGCTATTGGTATGATCCTAGAGGGCTATTTTTCTCATGAACTAAAAGGATTGTCTAAATTATCCCTACAAGAAATAAAAGAAACTTTTCTGAGACACTTTGGACGTGTAACCTTTGACAACCAAGATATTAAGGCCATTCTCAAGCTTTTAAAGTACGATAAGAAAAATTCACATGGTGATGTCAATTTTGTTTTACTCCAAGAAATAGGAACTGCGCTTATAGATATTAAGGTACCGAACAATCTTTTTGCCAAAGCATTTGCTTACTACGCAGAATAGCAAGTATGTATACTAAAAGTTGCCATTGACAACTCTTTGGATTTATCAGATATAAAAATTCATAGCTTAGGATAGGAAATCAAAACCCATCCAGTATGAAACGAATATTGATAGATTACAAAAAATTGGACCACAAGGTTGCTGCTGTTTTAATAGATTCTTACCCCTATGGTTATGGTGATGAAGATATTATTACCCTTAAAAAACCAAATGGGGAAATCATTGAAGCTGTTGAAGTAAAGACTGATGATGCCATTTACTTGGTTAAAATTAGTAAGAGCCTTTCCAAGTTTATCTCAAATTTTGAGGAAAACATTGAAAAAGAATTGGAAAAGAATGTAAATGAAGAAGCTGTTCTTGATTCTGAAGAGAATGAATTCAACAATCCAGAATTGGAATCAGATACGGATTTAGAAACTGATAGCCTATACTAAAAAATTACTCTACCCTAAGAATAGCGTTCTCGGATTATTTTTAAATGATGGGCCTGGTGTCCACATATAATGAATCCCATTGCCCTAGTACTCATATTGGAGTCACTGGCCGTACCAATCCGTTTTAACGCGTCATCATCAAAAGATTTAAAGAGGCTAATGGTGCCATTTCTTACTGCTTGATATTCGTCCAGTATTTCTTTTTTCGTCTTTCCAGAAGCATTAGATTGGGGTACGTAGACATCTTGATCAAAACCAGCCAATGGTGTATCGTCATTTCTCCCAAATCGTAGTGCCCTGTATTGAAACACACGTTCAGCATCAATAATATGCATTAAAACTTCAGCCAAGGTCCACTTTCCCTCTCCATAAGAATAGTTCAGTTTTCCTTCTGGAAGTCCTTCCATAAAAAATGAAAAATCTTTTTCGCCCTCTTTAAGACTAACCATTAAATTAACATCTCCTAAAGCAAGAATGTAAGTATGGTAATAGGGGTTATATTCAGAAACAGGTAAATCTGTGCTCCTCATAGTAAAATAAGAAAGTAAATTAAAAATTACAGTTCGTTAAAAATGGTATGCATCAAACGTTTTTTGTCGTTGATACTTTCTTCTAACGAAATCATTGTTTCTGTTCTACTGATACCGTCAATATCATCTATCTTAAAAATGATGTTCTTTGCATGCGTAGTATCCTTAGCCCTTATTTTACAGAAGATATTGAATTTTCCAGTAGTGATATGAGCAACAGTAACGTATGGAATTTGGTTAAGACGCTCCAATACAAATTTGGTCTGATGGGTTTTTTCAAGAAAAATACCAACATAAGCGATAAAAGAATATCCCAGTTTTACATAGTCCAGTGTAAGTGAAGAACCTTTTATTATTCCAGATTCCTCCATTTTCTTTACCCTCACATGAACTGTACCAGCAGAAATTAAAAGTTTTTTAGCAATATCCGTAAAAGGAGTACGGGTATTGTCTATTAACATGTCTAATATCTGGTGATCAATTTCGTCCAATTTTACTTTACTCATTGCGCTATTATTTTCAACAAAATTAGTTAATTAAGAAAATATACGTAAAAAAAATGCATTTTTTTTAAATAAAATGTAAGAACTGAGTCCAAACACCTATCTATTGTTCAGTTATGATAATTAAATTAAGAATTTCCTTACGAAAAGATAATGCCTCGAAATCTTTTTGCTGCGAGCAATCAAATGTTTCGTGGCCGAAACACTCTTTTAATTCATGGATATCGACAATTTCTGGTACAAACAAAATAGCTTTTTCCTTTAGCACTTCTTTAAATCGAATTCCAATGCAATGGCTTGGATTCAAATTTGGATTAACTACCTGAGGGTTTTTAATCAAAACATCATAAAACAGTTTCTCATTCTCCGGAATCTCAAAATAATCATCAGTTTTAAAACCTTCAACCTTTTCGTGAGCTATTATATCAAGCCCTTCCAATAATGACTGAAAGATAAATTCCCTGGTTTTTTCCCTATGGTAATCCTTGGGATAATGTCCAGCTTCAAACAATATGGTTGGGACTTCTTTCATCTGAAAAAAATCACCTACACAGTTATCATTAAATGCATCATCGTACCTCCCCACCTGACCTGGGATTTCTTTTTGCAGCATTTTTTTCATTGCAACTATGAGCTTCATTGCCGTTTCTCTTGTGGGAGTGACATTGCGTTCACTATCACTGGATGGAGATAAAAAGGAAACTGTTGCAGGTTTTTCAGTTTTGCCCGCACTAAATAATGTGCGTTGGTCATGAAGGTTAAAGCAATAATCAGGTTTAAATTCTTCAAAGACATTCCGTAATGCCTCACTTTCTGGCTGTGTAAGCAATTTTGCATCTCTATTTAGGTCAACTGTGTTTGCATTTAACCTAGTATATCGCTTTGCTCCATCAGGATTTAAGATGGGTATCACCAGAATCGTGCACCTTTCATTAATAGCTTTAGCAAGCTCGTCATCAGAGGTCACAAAATTAATCATGTCCAATACAGCTTTTGTCGTGGTAGATTCGTTCCCATGCATTTGTGACCACATCAATACTCTTTTATCTCCGTTCCCCAGAGTAATTGATTTTATGGTATCGCCTTCAACTGACGTTCCTATATTTTGAAGCGTGGAAGGGTCAAGGTTTGCAAACCACCTCTTTCGCAATATTTCAAGAGTGACATATCGACCTTCTATAGTTCTTTCTTTATAATCTGAATGATTAATCAAAGGCATTGAAATTTGATTAGAGTTTACAAAAGTAAATCATCTATATGTTACAAATGTGAACGATTATCATTGAATAAGTTTACAATTATACTCTATTTTATAATGATAAATTACAAATGTGTCAAGCATTTTTAAATTCAATCAACATATTCATATTAAGTATTATAAGCAACTTTAAAAGAGATATTTACAGCACATTATATAACTTAATAGTTTATAATTATCAGTAATAATATACCAAATATTCATTGCGTCTAAGGAAAACAATGAATACTTTTATACAAACTTAAATACAATTGTGAACGATAAGATTATAGAACGCATACAAACGGTAATTGACCATTACGGACTTACCATATCTTCCTTTGCAGATAAGATAGGTGTTCAACGTTCCAGCATTTCACATCTTCTAAAAGGAAGAAACAAACCGAGCTTAGATTTTGTAATGAAAGTAGTTCAGACTTATCCTGAAGTTAATTTGTATTGGTTGCTTAACGGAAAAGGGAATTTTCCTCATTCAGAACAAATTGAAGATTCCCCTACTCCAATTTTCCCTTTAGCTCCTCAAGAAAAAAATATACCAAAGGTTGGGGAAAAATCCAATTTAGGTAAAGTCGAGGCGTCAAGAATTGTAATCTTTTATACAGATGGAACTTTTGAATCTTTTGAAGTAAAAAATAGTTGAGGTTGTTTATCTATTTCGGTTCTTTCCATTTACTTTGTAATTATGATGAAGCAAATAATTCTTGGTGCATTGCTAATAACTTTTAGTGCCTGCAACGAACCTCCCCAACGTAACTGCAAAAACTTTAAAACAGGAGATTTTTCATTTACCAGTATCATTAATGGAGAAGAGAAAACAACAACATTTTCTAGAACCCTAGAAATTGAAGTTGATAATTTTGAAGGAAAGCAAGACACCTCCTCTATAAGGTGGATCAATGATTGCGAATATGTTCTGAAAAACAAGAACCCCAAAAACAAAGCTGAAGAAAAATCAATTCATATAAAAATATTGACTACTTCAGATTCTTCTTATACATTTGAATATAATGCCATTGGCGACAAGCGTAAATTTAAAGGAACCGCATACAAAATACACTAACCATGTTTGAAATCTTTACTAGCCCTGATGCCTGGATGGCATTGTTGACCTTGACTTTTTTAGAAATTATCCTGGGGATAGATAATATTATCTTCATCTCTATTGCAGCCGGCAAATTAGAAAAGAAGGATAGAAGAAAAGCAACCAATCTTGGATTGGTCTTGGCCATGGGTATGAGAATTCTTTTGCTTTTTGGGATTACCTGGCTTACAAAGATGAAAAAACCTTTTCTTGTTGTTGATGAGTCATGGATTACCGGAGGCATTAGCTGGCAAGCTCTAATTTTATTTTTAGGAGGTCTTTTCCTTTTATATAAAAGCACTAAGGAAATCCGCGAAAAAATTGAGGACAAAGGTCATGATGAAAGAGAGGTTACAAAATCACGCTCATCATCATTGACCAATGCAATTGTTCAAATTACTGTGATCAACATTGTTTTTTCCTTTGATTCTATTTTAACCGCCATCGGTATGACCAACGGAATTTCTCCCAACCCAACAGATGCATTAGTGTTAATGATAACTGCCGTTGTTATTTCAGTAGTCGTTATGATGTTGTTTGCCAATCCAGTAGGGGAGTTTGTAAACAAACACCCTTCCGTGCAGGTTTTGGGATTATCTTTCCTTATCCTTATTGGGTTTATGCTGATAACCGAGGCCGCACACTTATCACATTTAGTAGTGTTCGATAATGAAATTGGGGCTATACCTAAAGGATATCTTTATTTTGCGATAACATTCTCCTTAATGGTTGAGTTTTTTGACCTTAGAATGAAAAAGAACAAAAAACAGAACACCGAACTTTCCGAAGAATAAGAATTAGTTTGGACGCTGATACGCCAATTCTGGATGCTGTTGTTTATGGTCTAGATGAAGTTTCTGCTGTTGTTTTACCGTAAGGGTGCTACCATCATGACTCCATCCCGGAGGGCCAAAAATGTACATCAGTTTATGAGACAGTTTTTTTGATTTTTTAGTATCCTTCCAGATGTCCTTAAACTCATGGGTGAGAATTACAACGGGATTATAGGAATCTGGTGAGTGAATCACTCCGTATTTTACATTAACACCATCATCAAGTTCCTTCCACGTACCAAATATTTTATCAAAAATATTTAAGAAGCCCCCGTGGTTCTTATCCAAGTATTCCACATTTTGTGCATGATGCACTTGGTGCATGGTGTGTGTATTGAAAATCTTTTCTAAAAACCCAAGTTTTGGAACATACACGGAGTGCAACTGAAACTGCCATAGTGCTTCAATACCTAAACAAACAACAACCATTTCTGGCGGAAAGCCAATTGCTGTCATCCACATATAAAATAATGGCTTGTACAATATAGTGAACCATCCATTGCGCACTGCAGTCCCTAAATTGTAGTTATCAGAGGAGTGATGTACAATATGGGCTGCCCAAAGCACTCTTATTTCATGATTGGCTCTATGAAACCAATAGTATGTAAAATCATCGGCTAATTGACACAAAATCCAAATATACCAGGCATAGCCAAAAGACTCATATCCTAGAAAATTTTGTCTTACACCATCTACCAAAGGATTGCATAATTCATACACTCCTTCAAAAAGAACAATGGCAAAAATAACTTTGAACAAAGGACCCAAAACAGCCGAACCTACACCCATAAAACCACTTGCTGCCAAATCTTTCCAATTGTAAAGATGGTCGTCTCCGTGTGTTTTACTATAAGTAAGCTCAAATAAAATAAAGGCAATAAAAACAGGTACACCGTAAACTAACGGGTTAGTGAAATCCATATATAAAATTTAAGCTATTGGGTTAGGTGTGTATAACTTGAACGCCAAAATAGTTAGAAAAATGCATTAAAACAAAGTTGTTTGATCAGAACCTTCATCTTTTGAATCTATTTCATTATCAGTAAAGCCTATGGACTCTTCATCAATTACTTCTATCTCTTCAGGAACAGTTTCCTTAGGCTCTTCAAAAGGCAGTGATTCCAAGGCATTAATATTTTTAACCTTCTCTGGCGTAAGCTGATTTCCAATTGCCTTTATACCTTTTATGCCTATAAAACTTTCCACATCTATTTCTTGATTTGGTCTTGCATCCTTACCTCTTGGTTTTGGAAATTCAATTTCAATTACTGGTCGCCAATCAGTCGAAACCAATTCAAGATGGGATTTTGGGTGTTCGGAAATTACTAAATCCTCCTTGTTAGGACTCTCAATTAAAAACCGTTTTATGTAATAGCGTTCTTTTTCACCTTCATAATGCACCATTGAAATAGGTTTCTTTGGATTCCACTTTTGCAAAACGATCATATCTTCACTAAACCGGGTCAATAAGTCTGGCGGAATTGTTTTTACTTTCCCTTTTTGGTCAATGATCAATAGTAAATCATCTCCTTTAAAATCACCTAGCAGCTCTCCTCTACCATCAACGTTCAAGCGCCCCACGATATCATCAAACCAAATTTTTCTGGGCTTAAGCGTGGAAACTCCCTTTTCTTTGAGCTCTATTCTTTTTACGGGGTATTTTGTGACCAAATTTCCTTTTGAAGCTCTTCCTTTTATTAAAAGATCAGCGAAATCCAAGTCCCATTTCAATTTCTTAATGCTACCAGATTGTCTAAGTAATACGGTAATAGTCTCTGCCTCTCCATTGGGGTTGGCCGAAAAGTAAAGCATATCGGAAGTAGGTTTACCTCCTGCCAATTGATACATCTTATCACGAGTTATACTTGTAACATTAAACCTTTTGATATAGCTTGGGCCTCCCCTTCCGTCTTTATAAATCATATTATAAATAGTACGACTATCCTTCTTTTTAAATACAGCAACATGTATGATGCCTTTTCCAATGAAGGTTTTGGAGTCAACTTTGGTCACCATCATTTCACCTTTTTGTGTAAAAACTATGATGTCGTCTATATCACTACAATCTGTAACATATTCGTCTTTCCTTAAGGAAGTCCCAATAAAGCCTTCTTCACGATTAACATAGAGTTTGGTATTTCTGATAACCACTTTGGTAGCCTCTATATCATCAAATATTTTTATTTCGGATTTACGTTCTCGCCCTTTACCGTATCTCTTTTTAAGCTCTTTGAAATAATCAATGGCATAATCCACCAAATGCTCTAAATGATGCTTGGTTTGTGCAATCTTCTCTTCTAAACTATCAAGAAGCTGCTGGGCTTTTTCCAAATCAAACTTGGAAATACGTTTAATGCGAATTTCTGTTAAACGAACGATATCTTCTTCGGTTACTGCCCTTTTAAGGTTTTTTGTAAACGGCTTAAGACCCTTATCAATTGCAGCAATAACACCTTCCCATGTCTCTTCTTCCTCAATGTCCCGATAGATTCTATTCTCAATAAAAATTCGCTCTAAGGACGCAAAGTGCCATTGCTCTTCTAGTTCTCTAAGTTGAATTTTAAGTTCAGCCTTTAACAATTCAACAGTGTAGTCCGTTGAACGTTCCAGCATTTCTGTAATCCCAATAAATAAAGGTTTGTTATCTTCTATGATGCATCCTAAAGGAGATATGGAAGATTCGCAAGCCGTAAAGGCATATAATGCATCTATGGTTTTATCTGGAGAAATTCCATTTGGTAAATGAACCAAAATTTCTACTTCGGCCGCTGTATTGTCTTCAATTTTCTTAATCTTGATTTTACCTTTTTCATTGGCTTTCAAGATAGAATCTATCAAAGATGATGTATTTGTTCCGTAGGGTATTTCATTAATGACCAAGGTGTTCTTGTCAAAAGTGGAAATTTTAGCACGAACACGAATCTTTCCTCCCCGTACACCATCATTGTAATTAGTAACATCTATGATTCCCGAAGTTGGAAAATCTGGAAACAATTTAAATCGTTGTCCTTTTAAATGTTTAATGGACGCATCAATTAACTCGTTAAAGTTATGCGGGAGCACTTTAGTGGATAGCCCCACCGCAATACCCTCAGCTCCTTGCGCCAATAACAATGGGAATTTGACAGGAAGATTTACCGGTTCTTTCTTTCGACCATCATATGAAAGTTGCCACTCTGTAATTTTTGGGCTAAAAACAACTTCCAATCCAAATTTTGAAAGGCGGGCTTCTATGTATCTTGAAGCTGCAGCTCTATCTCCAGTTAGGATGTTTCCCCAGTTCCCCTGTGTATCTATAAGTAAATCCTTCTGTCCTATTTGAACCATGGCATCTGCAATACTTGCATCTCCATGGGGGTGGTATTGCATGGTATGGCCAACAACATTGGCAACTTTGTTGTACCTACCATCATCCAACTCTTTCAATGCATGCATTATCCTGCGTTGCACCGGTTTAAAACCGTCCTCTATTGCTGGAACTGCACGTTCTAAAATAACATAAGAGGCATAGTCTAAAAACCAATCCTTGTACATTCCGGTCACCCTTGTGAGGCTATCCTGGGAACTGTCTTGGCTTTCTAAACCTTCATCATTCAAATCTTCATTCTCTTCCATTTAGAAGGGGATACGTTTATCTGGTTTATAGTTAGTTTTCTTCTACTAAATCAAGTTCTACTTTAAGGTTTTTTATGATGAATTCTTGTCTATCAGGGGTGTTTTTCCCCATATAAAACTTCAATAAATTATCAATGCTCATTGCCTTGTCCAACATTACAGGTTCCAAACGGATATCGTCGCCAATAAAATGTTTAAACTCATCTGGCGAAATCTCCCCTAATCCCTTAAATCGTGTAATTTCTGGTTTACCAGTAAGCTTTTGAATAGCATTTCGTCTTTCTTCTTCACTGTAGCAATAAATGGTTTCTTTTTTATTTCTAACCCTAAAAAGAGGAGTTTGTAGAATATACAAATGGTTTTCTTTTATCAACTCTGGAAAGAACTGCAAAAAGAATGTAATCAACAATAAACGTATGTGCATTCCATCAACATCAGCATCCGTAGCTATTACAATATTATTGTAACGCAGATCTTCCATTGATTCTTCAATGTTCAAAGCTGCTTGTAGTAAATTGAATTCTTCATTTTCATAAACGATTTTCTTGGACATGCCATAGGAATTCAAAGGTTTACCCCGCAAACTGAAAACCGCTTGTGTATTTACATCTCTAGATTTGGTAATGGAACCTGATGCCGAATCTCCCTCCGTAATAAACAACGTAGACTCCAATCTTCTGTCCTTCTTCATATCTTGAAGATGAACACGACAATCCCTAAGCTTTTTATTGTGCAAACTTGCTTTTTTGGCGCGATCACGAGCTAGCTTTCGAATTCCTGAAAGTTCTTTACGTTCTTTTTCTGCCTGAACAATTTTGCGCTGGATTGCTTCTGCGGTACTTTGATTCTTATGCAAGTAATTATCGAGGTACTTACCCATAAAATCATTAATGTAAGTACGCACAGTAGGCAGTTTTCCGCCCATATCAGTAGAGCCTAGTTTAGTCTTGGTCTGACTCTCAAAAACTGGCTCCATCACCTTAATGGAAATTGCTGATATTATTGATTTCCTTATATCTGAAGCATCATAGTTTTTTCCATAAAAATCACGGATGGTCTTTACAATGGCCTCTCTAAAAGCAGCTTGGTGCGTTCCACCTTGCGTGGTATGTTGCCCGTTTACAAACGAGTGATATTCCTCGCTGTACTGAGTCCTGCTATGGGTAATGGCCACCTCAATATCCTCTCCTTTTAAATGGATGATAGGATACAGCATGTCCTCCATGCTATTATTATCTTCCAATAAATCCTTCAATCCATTTTCTGAAAAGAATTTTTCGCCATTAAATACAATGGTCAACCCTGGATTAAGGTATACATAGTTTTTGAGCATGCGTTCTACATACTCGCTCCGGTATTTGTATTTTTTAAAAATAGATTCATCAGGAACAAAGGTAACTTTGGTTCCCCTACGTTTTGTGGAATCGATCAGCTCTTCATCCACCAAATTCCCAGCTTTGAATTCTGCAGCTTTTAGTTTTCCGTCCCTAATCGATTCAACTTTAAAAAAGTTGGAAAGTGCATTTACCGCTTTTGTTCCTACCCCATTAAGTCCTACGGATTTTTTAAAAGCTCGGGTGTCGTATTTTCCACCAGTGTTCATTTTGGAAACCACATCTACTACTTTCCCTAAAGGAATGCCACGTCCATAATCACGAACATGAACCGTACTTTCTTTAATGTTGATTTCAATAGTTTTACCGGCGCCCATGACAAACTCATCTATACAGTTGTCCAGGACTTCTTTAAGAAGAATGTAGATGCCATCATCGGCAGAAGAACCATCTCCCAACTTCCCAATATACATACCGGGACGCATGCGAATATGCTCCTTCCAATCCAGGGAACGAATATTATCCTCGGTATACTTGGTTTCTGCCATTAGTTAAGGGTTAATCCTTGCTAATATAAAATTTAGGCTGAGAAATAAAAATGTGGACTGTAGAAAGTAATCAACAAAAGCTGTTGATATACCAACAAATACTAGGATCGGATTTAAACATTGAACCTAAAATGCATTACATCACCATCTTTTACAACATATTCCTTTCCTTCTACACGCATTTTTCCTGCTTCTTTTACCTTGGTTTCGCTTCCGTAGTGCACATAATCGTTGTAAGCAATAACCTCTGCACGAATAAATCCTTTTTCAAAGTCTGTATGGATTACACCTGCAGCTTGAGGAGCAGTTGCCCCAACTGGAATAGTCCAAGCCCTAACTTCTTTTACCCCAGCCGTGAAATAGGTTTCTAAATTCAACAATTTGTAAGCTCCTCGGATTAGTTTGGCCGAACCTGGCTCTGAAAGACCAAGGTCTTCTAAAAATAGTTGACGTTCTTCGTATGTATCCAACTCCGTAATATCAGCTTCTGTGCCCACAGCTAAAAAAATAACTTCAGCATTTTCATTGGCCACAGCTTCTTTTACCTTTTCAACATAGGCATTTCCATCAGTAGCAGCTTCTTCATCTACATTACAGACATACATTACCGGCTTATCTGTAATCAATTGTAATGGTTTTACATATTCTATACGGTCATCATCACTAAGGGAAATAGCACGAACAGATATTCCTGCTTCAAGACCTTCTTTAAGACTGGTCAGCACCGCCGCTTCTTTTTGGGCATCTTTGTTTCCTGTTTTTGCCGCTCTCTTAACTTTGTCCAGCTTCTTCTCAACACTTTCCAAATCTTTTAATTGGAGTTCCATGTCAATAGTTTCTTTATCACGCATTGGATCTACAGATCCATCCACATGAACAATATTGTCATTGTCAAAACATCTTAGCACGTGAAGAATGGCATCTGTTTCTCGGATGTTTCCTAAAAACTGATTTCCAAGTCCTTCGCCTTTGCTAGCTCCTTTAACCAACCCGGCAATATCAACAATTTCAACCGTTGCGGGAACAACTCGCTCTGGGTTTACCAATTCCTCCAGTTTTTCCATTCGGGCATCGGGCACATTAACAACACCTATATTGGGTTCTATGGTACAAAAGGGAAAGTTGGCGCTCTGCGCCTTTGCATTAGATAAGCAATTAAACAGAGTTGATTTTCCTACGTTTGGCAATCCTACAATACCAGCTTTCATGTTCGAGTTTTAAGGGTGCAAATATAAGCCCAATTATAAATCAATTTTAAAATTATTATAAATGCTCGCGAGTATTAAACTTTTTAATTTTTACAGTAGTCGTTAATTTGTGACCTTTCATCCAAAAGATCAATCCTTGGGGTAATAAAATTATGGCAATACTGTTATAACAAAAATTTCGAACACCAATGATCAATACCGATTGCGAGCCTTTTGACGTATCTTATGTTATCGATGATAGCGAGGTTACCTGTAAAGTCCATAAAAAACTGCTAGAAAAATCTAAGCTTTCAAAGAACCAACTAACCTATTCTTCTCCTGTACAAGCGCTTAAATATTTAGTACGGGACATTAAAGCGCAAAAGAAAATATTAGTGTTATTGGATTTAGAAATGCCCGGAGTGAACGGCATAGATTTTCTCGATATCATAACTGGCTTAGAAGCTTCAAACAAACAATTAAGTGTTTATGTTGTGAGTTCTACAATCTTTGAGCATTTAGATAATGCTGTTATTTACAACTCAATTATAAAAAGGCATTTTAAAAAACCGTTGAAACCAAAAGATTTATCTCAAAAAAATGTTATCAATGATTGCTTTGAGGAGTTTGCGTTTTAATGGGTAGAGAATCAAAAACTATCTAGCTAGAATCCTTGAAAAAGCATGTAAAATCCGATAACAACGACTGAGATAATCCCAAGTATGGCAATTACGGAAAGTGTACAGCCTATCTGCTTCCAAAATCCATTATATGTTTCTTCCTTTTCTTGCATAGCACCTCAAATCTTTATGGTGCGGTAAAAGTAAAAAGAATTGATGTATCTACGTTTTTGTAAGCAGTATAATAAACAAATAGAAAAAGTGTGAACCAGTTCATAACTTTAGTGCATGACAAAAATTACATTACAAGGAATATTATACGATGAGAAGTCTTCTTTTTTAAAAGGCCCAGGATTGGCTCCTCCCCTAATTAGAGAAGCTTATCACAGTAATTCTGCAAATTACTTTTCTGAAGACGGTACTTCAATAACCTCTGATTTATTAAATGACAAAGGTGATTACAATATCTCTGAGTATTTTGATATTGAGAAAATAACCGCTGAAAATCTTGAAGAAGGAAATCCTCTTTTAACTTTAGGAGGCGACCATTCCATTACCTTCCCTGTTATCAAAGCATTTCAGAAAGTGTATGGGACAATAGATATTTTGCATATTGATGCTCATAGCGATCTATATTCCAGTTTAGATGGGGATTCTTTTTCTCATGCATGCCCTTTCCACAATATCATGCAAAATAATCTAGCAAACCGATTGGTGCAGGTTGGCATTCGCACCTTAAATTCTGAACAACGCGAGAATGCTAAAAAATATGGGGTTGAAATTATTGAGATGAAAGATTTTGAATCCACAAAAATACCAACATTTCAAAACCCACTATATCTATCGTTTGATATGGATGCTCTGGACCCTGCCTTTGCGCCTGGTGTATCTCATCATGAGCCAGGCGGTTTAAGTACGCGGCAAGTAATCAATATTATACAAAAAATTAATGTGCCCATTATTGGAGCGGACATTGTAGAATACAATCCAAAAAGGGATCTTAACAACATGACTGCAATGGTATGCGCAAAGTTGTTTAAAGAAATAATTTCAAAAATGCTTTAAAAACCTTGAGGTTACCCATCTGGGTGCATAAACTTCTGCTTTCCTAGAAGCTCATCTTCGGTCTCCACACGATCTTCATCTGGCACACAGCAATCTACCGGGCACACTGCTGCACACTGCGGCTCTTCATGAAAGCCCATGCATTCTGTACACTTATCAGGTGAAATATAATAAATCTCATCGCTTATGGGAACTTGTACTTCATCAGCATTAACTGCTTTACCATCAGGCAACACTACGTCTCCTTCAAGAGAAGTACCATCACTATAACGCCATTCATCAGCTCCCTCATAAATTGCAGTATTTGGGCACTCAGGTTCGCAAGCACCACAATTAATACATTCATCTGTTATTATAATTGCCATAATTTTCTTTTTCCTTTATGCTGAAATAATTTCAGCATGCTTACTTTTGAGCAAAAATAAACCCTACCAATTTAGTGTACAAATATAATGATGGCGTATACCTCTACATTGCAAGCTTTTGTTAAACTTGGAAGTTTTATTACTGATTTTTGTGAAAATCATAATTCCATAGACAGTGAAAACCACCAAGAGTTTCTCGATGCCGTAATAAGAGCAGAGCAGCAAAACAGCTGGTTTAACCAAGAAAATATTTTATTGGCCCTCAAGCAATGGTCATTGTTACTCACTGAAGAACATTTAACAAATTGGCTATCCCATTATAGTTTTGATTCATCTAAGGAAACAAAAACTGTTGGACTTGTAATGGCCGGAAACATTCCATTAGTAGGATTCCATGATTTTTTATGTGTTTTGTTGTCAGGAAATAAAGTTTTGGCAAAACTATCATCAAATGACATGGTGCTTCTCCCTTTTCTTTCTAAACACTTGATAGCTCAAGACCCAACACTTAAAAACAAAATACAGTTTATTGAAGGTAAGTTTGAAAGTTTTGACGCGGTCATTGCAACTGGAAGCAACAATACAGGCAGATACTTTGAGTATTACTTTGGGAAAAAACCGAATATCATACGAAAGAATAGAAATTCTGTAGCGGTTCTAATGGGAAACGAATCAAAAGAACAGCTTTCTGCCCTAGGAGAAGATATTTTTAGATACTACGGATTGGGGTGCAGAAATGTTTCAAAAATCTATGTGCCGAGAAACTACAATTTTGATGAGTTTTTTAATGGTATTTTTCCTTTTAAGGATATTATCCATCAAAATAAATATGCCAACAACTATGACTATAATAAGGCAGTTTATCTAATGAGTGAGTTCAAAATTTTGGACAATGGTTTTCTAATTCTAAAAGAGGATAAAAGCTTTTCATCACCAATTGCTTCCCTGTTCTACGAATATTATGACACTGTTTCTGATTTAAAAAAGGAAATACAGGAAAACGTAGCGCATATCCAGTGTATTGTATCAAATGGAATACTGGAAGAAGAGATTAATTATGGAGAGACTCAAAAACCAAGATTGGATGACTATGCAGATGGAATTGATACTATGAACTTCTTATTGCAACTCTAATAAAAATTAGATCTTTTTGAATCGTTTCCGTTTCCTATAATTTTTCGACCTTTGCGTCTTAATTTATTAGAAATGAAAAAGCACAATTTTAGCGCAGGCCCTTGTATTTTGCCACAAGAAGTAATGCAAAAAGCTTCCGAAGCAGTTGTTGAACTTGACGGCATTGGACTATCCCTTATAGAAATTTCTCACCGAAGCAAAGAGTTTGTTGCTATTATGGAGAAAGCACGTTCCCTAGCTCTGGAGCTTTTAGATTTAGAGGGGAAAGGATATCAGGCGCTGTTTCTTCAAGGTGGTGCAAGCACTCAGTTTTTAATGGCTGCATACAACTTGTTGGATAAAAAAGCAGGTTACATCAATACTGGCACATGGAGTTTAAAAGCCATCAAAGAAGCAAGATTGTTTGGAGAAATAGTTGAGGTTGCCTCTTCTCAAGACCAGAACTTCAATTATATTCCAAAAGGATATTCTATCCCTAATGATTTGGATTATTTGCATTTAACTTCCAACAACACCATTTTTGGAACACAAATAAAAAAATTCCCTAAAACTAATGTCCCTTTAGTTTGTGACATGAGTTCGGATATTTTTTCTAGGCAGATGGATTTTTCCATGTTCGATTTAATTTATGCAGGGGCACAGAAAAACATGGGCCCGGCAGGTACAACACTGATTGTTGTTAAAGAAGATATTTTGGGTAAGGTATCGCATAAAATCCCTTCAATGTTAGATTATGCAGTCCATATAGGAAAAGACAGTATGTTTAACACTCCTCCCGTTTTTCCTGTTTATGTTTCTATGCTCACCATGCAGTGGTTGAAAGATTTGGGTGGAATACCTGCTATAGAAGAAATTAATGAAAGAAAAGCAAATCTTATTTATTCTGAAGTAGAACTAAACCCCGTTTTCTCTGGATATGCGGCCAAGGAAGATCGCTCCATTATGAACGCTACTTTCAATATTACAGATGATACCCTTAGGGAAACCTTTGATGAAAAATGCAAGGAAGCAGGAATCAATGGAATTAAAGGTCATCGTTCCGTTGGCGGCTACCGTGCATCTATGTACAATGCCCTTCCTTTAGAAAGTGTAGGTGTTCTTGTAGATATAATGAGCGAGTTAGAAAAGAAAGGATAGATAAATGGGTAAAATTTTAGCAAACGACGGAATAGCTCAGACTGGAATTGACTTACTTGAAAAAGAAGGTTTTGAGGTAATTACAACAACAGTTGCACAAGAGCAATTGGCAAATTTTATTAATGATAACGATATCAGTTGTCTATTGGTAAGAAGTGCTACAGAGGCAAGAAAATCATTGATTGATTCCTGCCCAAACCTTAAACTTATTGGTCGTGGTGGAGTTGGTATGGACAATATTGATGTTGACTACGCAAAATCAAAAGGAATTCATATTATAAATACACCTGCAGCATCTTCAGAATCCGTTGCAGAATTGGTTTTTGCGCATCTATTCGGAGGAGTTCGGTTTTTGTATGACTCAAACCGGAATATGCCATTAGATGGAGACAGTAAATTCAAACAGCTTAAGAAAAGCTACGCCGGTGGCACCGAGTTGCGAGGAAAAACCCTAGGTTTAATCGGGTTTGGAAGAATTGGTCAGGCTACAGCTAAAATGGCCTTAGGCCTGGGAATGAAGGTATTGTTCCATGATAAATTTGTTCCAAAAGCTACTTTGGAGATTCCTTTTTTTGATGGACAATCCATAAAGTTTGAGCTAGAGAACAGCCCTATGGACACTTTACTTAAAAATTCAGATTTTATAAGTGTTCATGTTCCAGCCCAGAAAACCTACGTGCTTGGTGAAAAAGAATTTAAACTGATGAAACCCGGCGTTGGAGTAATCAATGCTTCCCGAGGAGGAGTTGTGGACGAAGTTGCATTGGTTGAAGCTTTGGAGACTGAAAAAATAGCCTTTGCAGGATTAGATGTCTTTGAATCTGAACCAAATCCAGAAATTCGGATATTAATGCACCCACAAATATCTCTGACTCCCCATATAGGTGCTGCTACCAAAGAGGCTCAACAGCGCATAGGTTCAGAATTGGCCATGCAAATTATCAAACTGCTTAAATAGTTCATTTTTATCTGTCTAGGCAAAAGGTTCTTTTTTGTACATTGTCACTCTAAACTAAACACTATAAAATGTCAGGATTATTAGATTTATTAAATAGCCCAATGGGCAAACAATTAATCAGCGGCGTTGCTGGTCAAACTGGACAACCAGAAAACAAAACAGCAGACGTTCTAAGTATGGCTATGCCCCTTTTAATGGGTGCCATGAAGAAAAATGCCTCTACTCCTGGAGGCGCGCAAGGCTTAATGAGTGCATTATCATCAAAACACGATGGCAGTATATTGGACAACCTTGGAGGTCTTTTTGGAGGCGGGGTTGATCAGGGAGTTATGGATGATGGCGCTGGGATATTAGGTCACGTGTTTGGGTCTAAACAACCACAAGTTGAAAATGCACTGAGCAGCAAATCAGGAATCGATGCTGGCTCAATTTCACAAATATTAAAAATTGCCGCACCAATTTTATTAGGTTACTTGGGCAAACAGACCAAACAGCAAAATGTTAGCAGTCCAGATGCTTTAAGTGGACTTTTAGGAGGCCTTATGGGAGGCGGCAATACTGCCAACAAACAACAATCGTTGATTGAAAGCTTTTTAGATTCTGATGGAGATGGCAGCGTAATAGATGATTTAGCTGGAATGGTATTAAATAGTGGAGGCCAAAAAAAGAGTGGCCTTGGAGGTCTTTTAGGAGGTCTTTTTGGAAAATAAATACCCATCTTAACTTTATTTAACAAAGCCATTTAGAAATCTAAATGGCTTTTTTTGTACTTTAATATTATGAAAAAGAACGTTTTAAATAAGTTAATTGCATTAATCTTGGTTTTAGGATTGTTTGCATCCTGCACGGCAAAAAAAGAAGCACTTGATATTTCAACCAAAGAACAAGAAGTGTTCAATTCCAAAGTGGAAGAAAAAGTTGAGATAAAGAATGAAGAAACAGAGTACGAAATCATCATTATTGAACCTGGGTTTTATACATGGCTACAAAGTATAGCAAGACCTGAAGGTTATTACTCTCAACACTTTTTAGAAAACAGAAATAACCTAATGGTAATTAATTGGAACCAAAGGGTATTGCAGCCACAGCGCTTCAATCCAAATTTGTACGAACTTCAAATAGATTACAATCCCGGTATTGATTATGGATATGAGGTGAATTATAAATTGTATAACTATTTCATTTATTTTCAACGCAAATACAACCAACGTTTAGGTCCTTTCATTCCTAGAATTTAAAGTATTATTTTTGCCATCGAAATTCTGTCGATGGAAAAATTAAAAAAACGTTGGGGAATAGAATCCAACTTCCAAATAGTAGTTATTTTTATTGTTTTTGGTGTTACTGGTAGTTGCGCTGCCAAACTTGCCGCCCCTGCCGCTGACTTAATTGGGCTGGACAAAGAACAGCTTTCTGGTTGGATTTATTGGCCTATTAGAATACTGTTGATTTTTCCCATTTATCAAGTTTTACTGGTTTTCTTTGGATGGTTGTTTGGTCAGTTTCAGTTCTTCTGGAACTTCGAGAAGAAAATGTTGAAACGTATGGGATTAGGTTTTTTGTTTAATTAATTATGTTTTCCTTAACACAACGGAAACCAACTAATTATATAGATTTGTTGCACAATGAAGGATTTTAGAAAAATTCTTGGGCTTTTTATATTTGTTTCCTTGATGTTTATCAAGGTGTCAGCACTTCACGTGTATTCACACCAAGACGGCGATCAAGAAAAAATTGAAAATTGCAAAATCTGTGATTTGGTAGTTGAAAACCAAGGTGTAGAGCTTAATCAAATTACAAATTCTGAAGCCTTTCATCCTACATTTCTTAGCTTACAAGACAATAACTCTTACTACATAAGTCTTAACACTAAAAAAGACTTTTCTTATCACCTATTTTCTAGGCCTCCTCCTCATTACATTAGTTAATCGGCCAAAGCATTCCGTCTTTCTATAGCGGACTATCTATTTTTTACTAATTTATTTTGTTCTGAATGAAAATATACATTTTCATTACTCTTTTACTATTAATTCCTTTATATGGGGTTTCTCAAGACTGTAACGATATCCTTACGGGTCAAGTTAAGGATTATCACAACAAAACACCTCTAGAAAATGCAAGTATTCAAATATTAGGAAATCAAAAAATCGTAAAAACCGACAACAAGGGAAAATTTCAAATCCCAAGTCTTTGCCCAGGTCTTTACGAATTGGAAATTTCGCATCCTGAGTGTACAACCACTTTTATTAAAGTGGAAGTAGATGGAATTACATGGATTGATATAAAGTTAGAGCATCACTTAGAGGAACTTGAAGAAGTAAAGGTGGTCGGTGATGCTGTTGCTAAAAAAACCAATTCCTCCCTAGAAGAATCGTTAAAGCTTAAAACGTTGGAGCAATACAGTTCTGGTAGTTTAGGAGATGCTTTAAAAGAATTATCAGGTGTTTCATCTTTAAATACAGGAGCTAACATTGTAAAACCTGCTATCCATGGTCTCAACGGCAGTAGGGTTTTAATACTGAACGACGGAGTGCGAATGCAAGATATGGAATGGGGAGATGAACATGCTCCCAACATAGATATCAATGCAGCAGGAACAATATCAGTAATTAAAGGTGCTTCTGCACTGTTATACGGAGGCGATGCTATTGGTGGTGTTATAGTTATGGAACAGGCAAGGATTCCTGCTAAGGATACTTTGTATGGCAAAAGTATTGTAAACGGGGTTTCAAACGGTAGAGGCGGAAATATAACCACAGAGCTTATCAAAGCATTTGAGAGTGGATGGTATCTAAGAGGACAAGGATCATATAAACGATTGGGGGATCATGAAGCTCCAGATTATGTGCTCTCTAATACTGGAGTTCAAGAAATAGGAGCTTCTTTACAGTTTGGAAAACAGCTTTTTACTTGGGGGTGGGATGCAAAATACTCTTATTATAATTCTGAAATTGCTGTACTTAGGGCCTCTCATATTGGCAACATTGATGATTTGATACGAGGTATCAATAATGGTCAACCAGAGATAATCAGACCCTTTACCTATGACATTCAAAATCCTAGACAGGAAGTTACCCACCATTTGGGCAAGCTAAAATTCTACAAACGATTTGAAGGTCTGGGCAAATGGAATGTTCAATATGACTATCAAAACAACAGGCGTTTCGAATTTGATGTACGAAGAGGAGAACGTGATAACCAAGCATCTATAGATTTAGAGTTGACCACTCATACCTTTTCAACTGATTTTAAATGGGATGCCAAAGAGCTGTACGAACTTCAGTTTGGTATTTTAGGGAGATTTCAAGAAAACTTTGCTAATCCTACCACAGGCGTAAGGAGATTGATACCTGATTATGAAAAGTATGATTTTGGAGCTTTTGTTACGGGAGAATATCGGTTAACCGATGAAATTCTTGTTGATGCAGGTTTTCGCTATGATTTTAACCGTATTGATGCAAAAAAGTTTTACCAAACGTCTAGATGGGAAGAACGTGGTTATGATCAAGAGTTTCAAGATTTGATAATTAATGATCTGGGAACACAATTGCTTACCAATCCAATATTTGATTATCATAATTTCTCTACAACATTTGGTGCTCAGTACGCTGAAAACAGTGGTTCTGTAATAAGAATTAATTATGCTATTTCGCAAAGGGCTCCTAATCCTTCAGAACTGTTCAGTGATGGTTTGCATCATTCCGCAGCACGTATAGAGTTGGGTGATCTTCGTATTAAAAGTGAAACTTCCCATAAAATCTCAGCATCATATCAGCAAGATTTTAATAACTGGGGATTTACACTAGAGCCCTATGCTAATTTCATTCAAGATTTTATTCTTTTGGAGCCAACGAGTGTAGAGTTTACCATTAGAGGTGCCTTTCCCGTTTGGGAGTATCGACAGACAAATGCAAGGTTATTGGGAGTTGATACTGCTGCCTATATTGATTGGACGGGTAATTGGAGAACGGACCATCAATTTTCCTTGGTTAAAGGAACAGATACTGAAAACAACAGCGCATTGATTAATATACCTGCTGCAAATTTTAGAAACAAACTGACTTTTGTAAAGCCAGAATGGAACAATTTTGAATTTAGTTTGGAAAGTCAGTATGTATTTGAACAAAACGAGCACCCAGATAACATTACCGCATTCTCACCTGAGCAGCAACAAGAAGTAGTATTGGAAATAAACACACCACCAGAAGCATATCATCTGTTGGGTGTTAGTTCAAAAATGGAGTTTCCGTTTAAAAACAATTTAAAACTTACAACCAGTCTTACGGTCAGTAACCTTTTAGATACAAATTATAGAGATTACCTAAATCGGCAACGTTTTTTTGCAGATGATTTGGGTAGAAATATCATTTTACAATTAAAACTCAATTATTAAATAAAATTTAAATTAAAGACTATGAAAACAACTAAATTCTTATCACTTGCGCTCTTAACCGGAACTTTATTAGTAGGCTGTTCAAGTGATGACAATGACCCAGAGGTAATAAATCCAGAGGAAACCATTACTACAATGAACGTTACTTTAACTCCTCAAGGAGGTGGCACGGCCATTACTTTACAATCTCAGGATTTGGATGGTGATGGACCCAATCCACCCATGATATCCATATCTGGTAGCTTGGCTGAAAATACTGTTTATGACGGAACGGTTGAGTTACTGAATGAAACAGAGACACCCGCTGAAAGCATTAATGAGGAAATTGAAGGAGAAGCGGCTGAACATCAGTTTTTCTTTATTCCAAATAATACTCTAAACGCAACTATCGCTTATGACGATGACGAATCTGATTATGTTTCTGCTGAGACAGGTGTAAATTTCACTTCAACAAATCCTGTAGGTATTTCGTTTACTGTTACTACTACTGATGCAAGTACAGGAACTTTGGCAATTACATTAAGACATGAGCCTAAAAAACCTAATGATGGGACTTTGGCAGATGCAGGAGGAGAAACTGATATTACACAAGCTTTTACCCTTGTTATAGAATAATTTAATAGTACAGTTACGTTTGTTAGTTTAAATCGGGAGATGACTTTGTTCAACTCTCGATTTTTTTATCTTTTTTTGAAGAAAAAACATAGGTATACAACCACATTATTGTAAAACTGGGTATTATATCCAATCCGGGTATCAATTCTTCAACAAAAGTGACCAAACCGGCAGCTTGACCAATTTTACCTTTGTACAATCTAGTCATGAGCCAACCCGCAATTGGTGCCCAAATAACATCTGAGAACTCCCCTATTCCAGGTATGACAAATGATAACATTCCAATACCATCAAACAATAATCCCAAAAATAGGTTGCGATACTTTAGGTCTTTCTCTTCTGCCATAGATGAAAAATACCAAATAGGAATGAATTGGAAAAATTAACTAGGATAAATCCGAACTGATAAGTTTAAGGAACTCATTTCGTGTCTCTATTTTTTCAAACTGCCCTCTAAATCCAGATGTTGTTGTCACGGAATTCTGTTTTTGTACGCCTCTCATCATCATACACATGTGAGATGCTTCAATAACCACGGCAACTCCCTTTGGCTTTAATGTGTTATTTAGACATTCCAAAATATCATGTGTCAATCGTTCCTGCACTTGTAACCTACGAGCAAAAACATCCACAATACGGGGTATTTTGCTTAAACCTACAATATGTCCGTTGGGGATATATGCTATATGAGCCTTGCCAAAGAAAGGAAGCATATGGTGCTCACATAAAGAGTACACTTCAATATCCTTGATAATGACCATATCATCATAGTCTTCCTTGAACATGGCCCCCCGTAAAATTTCAGCTGGATCTTGTTTGTAGCCTTGTGTCAAAAATAACATTGCTTTTGCAGCCCGTTCTGGAGTTTTCACTAATCCTTCACGTTGTACATCCTCTCCTATCTCATCTATAATTTTTGAAAAGCGTTCTTTTACTTCATTAGTAACACTAATGTTGTATTCTTCCATGCTTTGATATGGTGCCATAAGTTATTTAACTGTATTTAGCTTGTTTGAAAAATGCTTGTTTAGCTTTTTAATTTTTGGATCTATGATGAACTGACAATAGGGTTGATTAGAATTGTCGTTATAATAATTGTGGTGTTCTTGCTCCGCAATGTAAAATGGTTTTACTTCAGAAATAGCAGTAACTATAGGTGATCCAAACACCTTTTCATTCTCCAAAAGAGCAATAAATTCCTCTGCTAATTCTTTTTGTTCTGGATTGGTATAGAAAATTTCACTTCTATACTGAGAACCAACATCGTTACCTTGTCTATTCAATGTTGTAGGATCATGAGTAGCAAAGAAAACTTCCAATAATTCGGTAAAAGAAACTTCAGCTGGATTAAATGTAATTTTTATACCCTCAGCATGTCCAGTTCTTCCGGTACAAATTTCTCGGTATGCTGGATTTTTGATTTCTCCCCCCGTATATCCCGAAACTACCTCTTGAACGCCATTAAGCCTTTGAAAAACAGCTTCTGTACACCAAAAACAACCGCCAGCAAATATGGCGGTTTCTAAAGAATTATTATTCTGTTTATTCATTCTTTTGTAAAGTTAAACAAAGTTAGTGATTCCACAATTTGAAACCAATTATAAAATTTTGGTAAGTAGTCGTTACAAGATGCTAAAACTTTATTTGAAACTTACGATTTTTGTTCACTCAACTGTAATCATTACTTTCACCCCAATAAGCGGTTTTACATGATAAAGGCGAATAACATCCAAAAATACTATGGTGACCTTCAAGTTTTAAAAGGGGTTGATCTAGAGATAAAAAAAGGCGAAGTGGTATCCATTGTTGGTGCATCTGGGGCCGGGAAAACCACATTGCTGCAGATTTTGGGCACCTTGGATTCCCCTTCCAACAAAAAGGAAAGTTCATTGTTAATTCATGATACGGATGTTACTCAACTAAATGACAAGAATTTGGCTAGGTTTAGAAATGAACATATTGGATTTATTTTTCAGTTTCATCAATTATTACCAGAATTCACCGCTTTAGAAAACGTCTGTATTCCAGCTTTTATAAAAAAAACTCCTAGGGCTCAAGCTGAAAAACGCGCAAAGGAGCTTCTAGACTTTTTAGGTCTTTCTGATAGATATGACCACAAACCCAACGCTTTATCCGGCGGTGAACAACAACGTGTGGCTGTAGCCCGCTCATTGATTAATAACCCTTCTGTGATTTTAGCAGATGAGCCCAGTGGTAACCTAGATTCTGAAAGTGCAGATAACCTTCACCAACTTTTCTTTCAGCTTCGTGATGAATTTGGACAAACCTTTGTTTTGGTGACCCATAATCTAGAACTGGCCAACATGGCGGACAGAAAGCTAACCATGGTTGACGGATTGATTGTTTCTTGATCTTATGACAAAATCTGAGTTAAAGGATTTTTTGGATGAAAAAGTGGAGCAGTACAATAACCTCAAATTCCTTGAAGAGGATCCGTTGCAAATTCCACATCGTTTTTCAAAAAAGGAAGATATAGAAATCAGTGGTTTTTTAACAGCCACCATTGCTTGGGGGAATCGAAAAAGTATTATCAATAATGCTTCACGATTAATGGAGCTTTTGGACAATGCTCCTTATGATTTTGTTTTAAATCACACCGATACAGATTTAGAAAAATTGGTTCCTTTTGTCCATAGAACATTTAATGGCAATGATTTGTGCTATTTTATCCAAAGCCTGCAAAACATATATACCAAACACAATGGGTTAGAAGCTGTTTTTGTGAAGCATCAGCAGAAAGATTCATTGCAATCCGCTATATCAAAATTTAAAGCCATTTTTTTTGAATTGCCACATCAAACCAGAACCATGAAACATGTTTCCGACCCCAACAAAGGGTCTTCCGCAAAGCGCATCAATATGTTTTTACGATGGATGGTGAGAAATAATGATACTGGAGTTGATTTTGGTATCTGGAAAGGTTTAAATCCCAGTCAGCTCTCCTGTCCGTTGGACGTGCATTCGGGAAATGTTGCTCGAAAATTAAAATTGGTAAAGCGAAAACAGAATGATGCCAAAGCTTTAGCTGAGTTGGATAAAAGCTTAAGAAAACTAGACCCCAAGGATCCAGTCAAATATGATTTTGCCCTTTTTGGACTTGG
Organism: uncultured Allomuricauda sp.; assembly: GCF_947499585.1. Taxonomy (GTDB): domain Bacteria; phylum Bacteroidota; class Bacteroidia; order Flavobacteriales; family Flavobacteriaceae; genus Flagellimonas. Next base: position 1,280,295 of record NZ_CANMOO010000001.1, read on the forward strand.
GGTTTTTGAAAAGTTTTAATACACCTCTCCTACCTCAATATCTGTAAGGGTTTTTATAAAGGCCACTAGTGCTTTCTCTTCTAATTCCGATAGTTGTAGATTATCAAAAGGAAGGGTTTGGTATGGTAAATCAAAGCCAAGCCCACCACCCCCACCAAGGTTGTAGAAATTGATAACTTCCTCCAAACTTTTATAAACTCCATTATGCATATATGGTCTCGTTAGCTCTGCATTTCTAATTGTTGGAGTTTTAAACATCCCTCGATGTACCTCCAATTCCTCATTATGCCTCCAATAAAACCCTAAATCATCATCTAATGTTTTGTTGCTAGAAGTTTCAGGCACACCAACAACTTCCTTTTCATGCTCCGCAAAGAATGGTGGAACCGTCCCATTTGTTAACGGTATAAAATGGCAGGTAGCACAAAGTGCTTTGCCCATATATAAATTAAAGCCCAATTTTTCTTCTTCAGTAAAAGTGTCCTCTTCACTACGGATGTTTTTATCAAACTTAGAATTGAATGCGTTCAACGTTGAAATATAAGAGGATATGGCACGAATGATTTCCGTATTCCTAACAGAAATTCCGCCATACGCATCTTTAAACAGTGGAATATATGTGGTGTCCGCTAAAATTTCTGTTGAAAATTCATGTACAGAACTATCGAACTCCTTATCATTCGTAAATACAGATGTAATTTGATCTAATAAATTCGGAGATCTGCCATCCCAAAAGAAGCTTTGTTGAAAAGCTGCATTAATCAATGTTGGCGTATTTCGCTGCAATAACTTTCCGTTCTTATCCAAGTTTAAAGCTATTCCGTCTGCCCAGGCTTTTTTTGGATTATGGCATGTAACGCAGGCCATTTTTCCGTTTTGGGACAGTTTGGGGTCAAAAAAAAGTTTCTTGCCCAATGCAATTTTTTTTTCTGTGGGGTTCCGATTTATGGCGGGCGTAAAAAACTCAATATTAAACGAATCTTCTTCAAAAAACGTTGGTGCATCAAAATTGAAGGGTTTGTTATTTACTCCATTCCACAACTCACTTTCTTTACGTATAGCAACCCAATCTCTTGTAATTGGATTCATATATTGCCGAATAAAAGTATAGCGGTCAAAGGTCTCAAAATTGGTGTTTGACTTAACAAAACCCACAGCCTTTTCTATATTGTTTCGAAACTGCAAATCCAATTCTTGATTTTTATTTAGAATTATTTCTCCAATACTTTTAGTATAAACCTCTTTTAAACTTTCCAGGGAAACTATGGTTTCATTTAATCCAAGCTGGCTTACCGGTGTATCAAAACCAGAAATTGACAGACTAATAATCCGCATTAATTGTTGGTGGGTGGCAATAAAGAAACGTTGGGGAGTAACTTCTCTATTTTGTATGTTGTTTTGAAGGTTTTTGAGCATCCCGATGGTAATTGAGATTTCCTCTTTATATCGTGTTTCACTTTCCTCGCCATCATAAATACTTTCTTCAATTTTTTGTAAACCAACAGGCAGTAATATCTTTTGACTATCATCAGTAACGACCGGAAGCGCAGGCCCATTGGCTCTATGCCCCACTCCAGGGTTAAGATATGAAGCATATGGTTCAGCTTTTTTAAAGGAAATTCTTGCCTTTTGGAATACTACTTTTGCATTATTGCCTGTCATTGGCAGTTTTGCGAGTTCATCCAAAGTGGTTATGGCATCCGTAATATGTTTTAAATAATAGTCCTTAACGGGTTTCCAATCAACTTTGCTTTCTTCGTTTGAAGCAATAACACTTTCTTTTGGCTTTTGCTTACAGCTGAGACTAAAAACCAATAAAACAACTAATAGGCGATTCATTTCTGGCAATTTTTTAAAGAAAGAAAGACCTCCATTAAAAATGGAGGCCCTTACATTGATAATACTTAAACTTATCTGGGGAGTCCTTTTAAAATAACTATTTGACCTCCTTGATCATCTTCTCTTGCACCGTTTGCTATAGCGGTTGCATTAGTTTCCATATCATGACCGTCAATATTCTTAAAATCATCACTTTCCCAATAATGAGGCTGTAGGTTCAACAAGAATGTATTTGGAACGCCTATTTTGTCCGATATATCCTCCAATGCTCCAAATTCTCCACTAAAACCGGTACTTCCATTAGGGTCGAGGTCTTGTCTAACTACTAATTCCAATACTGTTTTGATGTTGTTACCATCCAAATCGGACTGATAGATATATGCGGCATGCCCCCTATCAAAAGAGTTAGGGTCTTCCTGAACGTAAACAAAGTTTTCGGTAACGGTAATGTTATCTGGACTTTGTAGGCTTGCTAAGTTTCCGTCCATATTATTGGTATCTGTATTACCGGAAATAATCTGTGTCAACTTTCCAGTAAGTGGATTCGCCTCATCCAATTCCAATTTATAAACTGTTCCCCAATCATTGTATGTACCTCTACCAGGTCCTCTTCCGGTCACAGCGACAAATACATTTCTTCCGTTTTCATCAGACCCCTTTTGGTAGTCCACGTCTTCTACCCTCATAAATGCTGATGCAAAAACTGCTACACAAGCATCCTCCATTTCAGACTTGGTCAAAGAAGCACCATTGGGTATTTCCACGAACTCAAAATCGTATGTTACGCCATAATCCAAATTACTTTCATTATAAATTGTGGAGGCGACAACATCGGTAACGCCATCTGCACCATCAGAAATTTGCTTAAGTCTTAATACGTAAATCTTTCCGTTGTTTAGGTCCGCATCCCCTTCTTCTGAATAATATAAAGTTATCTGACCTTCGGAACCGCTGGAATCATCATCTCCACCTATTATTACAGTTTTACCAGTGTAAGCATCTTTTGGTAATGGAACTGCGTTTTCCCAGGAGAATTCACCTAAAGCATCCAAACCAAAATCTGCGGTTGGGGTTGGGGTGTCAATATAGGGGTCTATCCCTTTAACATCATAATTAAAGCTTTCAGAAGCGGAAAGAAAAAGGTCGGTTGCCCCACCATGTATATCAGCTTCCCACATAGTACCTGAACATTGACGTGCAAAATCAGCAACACCAGAGTTCAATAACCAATCCCCGCCTATAGGGTTCAGGTTTTCATCCAATTCTATTCGTGCAACTGCATAATCGTCTTCCGCATTTACAATATATAGGTAACCATCACTATTGGGGTCCTTTAAAAATCCAGCACCATCTGCTGCTCCTACAAACTGAAATCCATCATCAAGTATATCAGTTGAGCTAACTAGGGAATACGCTTTTACAAAATTGAACTGAGGTTGAATAGCCACCAAAGGTTCCAATTCTGATTTGTTTTCAAACATGGTAGCAGCTGGAATAAAGTCTTCCCCATCCTGACCATCAGCTCCATCCACTCCATTTACTCCATCTACACCATTGGTTCCATCCAGTCCGTCTTCACCATCACAACCAGTAAAGCCAAACCCAATGGCTATTGTAAATATTAATCCAAATAACAATTTCTTCAAATTCATAATTTTAGTTTTAGGTTTTGTTGAATTCTCCAAAACTATTTATGAACCCTTAGCATTTGGTTACCTCAATATATTGATTTGATTATGTCATTTTTAAGAAACTGTTAGTTTGTAAAGTTTAAGTGTACTTAATGTTCCTAAAATTTAAGCTAAATGTTAACTTCATTTTTTAGAAACCCTGAATGGACCGTGGTGTATGAAATAGCTATGGAATCACTATCCTGCAAAACCATAATTAGGAGTAAAGTTTAGTTTTACTTTCTGGCCTCCTTTGGAAATGGATTCATATATCGCCTCCACAATCATCATATCCCGTTTTCCCATTTCTCCCGGAACTCGATTGATTGTATTAAGCTGAATATGCTTTGCAAAGTCGTCCATTTGCAATTTTTGCTGGCTTTCTTGAGGAAAATCAAGTTTTCCTCTTGATGTTCTCCCTGCCAAAGGAATGTAAGTGCTCGCAGGGTCCAGTTCAAACCAACCTCTTTCACAGGAAGCAAAAAGTCTGTTGGCCCTTACATTGTGTGAAGTCATAATGTTTCCAACTGCACCGCTTTCAAATTCAAATTGGGCAGTAATTGTTTCGTCGGTATCTTTAAAATAGGATGGTCTTGTGCTATACTCTTGGGCTGCAACCGAAATTGGGTTTTCCCCTGTTCCATAAATAACGCTTTGGATTGCATAAACCCCCATATTCATTAATGCCCCGCCTCCAGATAATTTTTTGTTCAACCGCCATTGGTCAGGGTCGGACATGGAGCGGTACCCTGCATCTGCAGAAATATAGTTTATGGAACCGAAAGCTTTTTCTTTCACCAATCGCTTTACTTCTTGCGTATATGGTTCTGAATGCAATCGATATCCAATCCCCAGTTTGACGTTGTTTTCCTCACACGCCTGAATTATGGCATCGCATTCCTCCACGTTTATGGCCATTGGTTTTTCGCAAATAACATGTTTTCCCGCCTTCGCTGCCCTAATAGAAATATCTGCATGCATGCTATTTGGAAGCACTACATAGACCACATCAATAGCGTCATTTTTGACGATTTCATCAAAATTTTGATAGTTGTAAATATTCTCCTTTGGAATACCATATTTACTGGCCCAAACTTTTTCTTTTTCCGAGGTTCCTGTTACTATTCCCGCCAAATAACAATATTCTGTTTCTAATAATGCTGGTGCTAATTGATACGTGCTATAACTACCAAGACCTACCAAGGCTATCCCCAGTTTCTTTCTATCTTGACTATTTCCCATTGCACAAGCCAATGGTGTTGCTGCTATTAATGTTGCACCCCCTACTCCTTTGGCTAAGGTTGAGTTAAAATCCCTTCTAGAAATTTTTTTCACGACATCTGGTTTTAGTGACAAAAACTAAAGTTATAAATAAAAGACTCTTAATGATAGGTTTTAGTCTAATTAGAATTGCTTCAATACAGAAAAATGTCATCCAAAATACTTAATTTTAATACCAGACTAATTTAACACGAAATGATAAAAAATCAGCTTGCCTTTTGCATGTTATTATGCACCACAATTGCATTCTCCCAAAATAGAAGATTACCAATAGACACCACTGTAACCACCCAGCACAGTGTTACCATAAACGGTACAAGTTTTAATTACACAGCAACTACGGGAACCCAGCCTGTTTGGGATGACATGGGAGAGCCCATAGCTTCTCTTCATTATACGTACTACACTAGAAATAATGTAAAAAACAGGGCGGAGAGACCGCTATTGATATCGTTTAATGGAGGCCCAGGTTCGGGATCCGTTTGGATGCACCTTGCATACACAGGCCCTAGAGTACTCAAAATAGATGATGAAGGTTACCCAACCCAACCATATGGGGTGAAGCAAAACCCCTATTCTGTTTTGGACGTTACCGATATTGTTTATGTTAATCCAGCAAATACAGGATACTCCCGTACCATTCCTGAAACAGGCGACAAAGTTGACCGAGATAAGTTTTTTGGAATTAATGCTGATACCAAATACCTTGCGGAGTGGCTGAATACCTTTGTTACACGAAACAATCGCTGGAGGTCTCCTAAATACATTGTAGGGGAAAGCTATGGTGGAACTCGGGTAATGGGACTTTCTTTGGCTCTACAAAATCAACAATGGATGTACCTTAATGGGGTAATTATGGTTTCCCCTGCAGATTATAAGGTAATTAGAGTTGGTGGTCCAGTTTCAAGTGCATTAAACTTACCTTACTATACAGCAGCTGCGTGGCATCATAAAGTATTGCCTTCAGATTTACAAGGCAAAGATTTATTAGATGTTTTACCAGAATCTGAAGAATATACCGTCAACACTTTAATACCAGCAATAGCCAAAGGTGGTTTTATTTCTGATGCAGAACGTTCGGCCGTAGCTAAAAAAATGGCCTATTATTCCGGATTGAAGGAAAAGGATATACTCGATCATAATCTAAATGTTCCCACTCAATTTTTTTGGAAGAATTTATTGAAGGACAAAGGAGCTTATAATATAGGAAGGCTGGATAGCCGTTATTTAGGGATTGACAAGCAACTTTTTGGCGACAGTCCTGATTACTCAGCTGAGTTGACTTCATGGTTACATAGCTTCACTCCTGCTATTAACTATTATCTACAAGAAGAGTTAAAATTTAAAACGGACATCAAGTATAATATGTTTGGCCCAGTGCATCCGTGGAATAACGAAGATGATAATACCAGAGACAACCTTCGTCAAGCAATGGCCCAAAACCCCTATTTGAATGTTTTGGTTCAATCTGGGTATTATGATGGGGCAACAACTTATTTTAATGCTAAGTACACTATGTGGCAGGTAGACCCCAGTGGACGAATGAAAGATCGTTTTGAGTTTAAAGGCTATCGTTCTGGCCATATGATGTACCTAAGACGTGAAGATTTGCAAAAAGCCAATGACGATATAAGATCCTTTATTCTTAGGACTATTACAAAAGGAAAAAGTGCTAAATACTAATAACTAAAGAATATGAAACAGTATGTAATCTTCTGCTTAATGATGGTTTTTGCCATGCAAGTTGGCGTATCACAAGAAGTTCCACCAAAAGAATGGCAGATAAAAACAGCATTATTGGCCGTGCCAGCCGACTATAAGGATGGAGCAAAGGTATATGGATATGATGCCAATGGGAATTTTACCACCTTAAGAGAAGGTGACAATGATTATATAGCACTAGCTAATGACCCAAAAAAAGAAAAGTTTTCCACAGCAGCATATCATAAAGACTTGGATCCTTTTATGGCAAGAGGTAGAGAGTTAAAAGCCCAAGGGAAGGAATTTAAAGAAATTTTTGATATCCGAGAGGAGGAAGTGAAATCTGGTAAACTAAAGATGCCAGATAAGGCAACGCTATGCGTATTTACTGGAGAGGTTAGCGCTTATTCGCAAGAAATTGAAAATGGCTATGTTCGTTATGTTTTTTATATTCCTTTTGCTACAGGAGAATCTACTGGACTGCCAACAACACCTACCCCTCCAGGTCATGCATGGTTGATGGATCCTGGAACCCACAGAGCACATATTATGATTACGCCTCCAAAGAAAAAGTAAAATGCGCCTTTTATTAGTAATATACCTTTTATCAACCCTATATATGAGTGCTCAAGATTGGCCGAATCTGACCAAATATCAAAAAGCGAATAGTGAGTTGACTGAGCCTTCTTCTGATGAAAAAAGAGTTGTCTTTATGGGCAATTCCATCACCGAAGGCTGGTCCATGGCTAACCCCAATTTTTTTTCTGACACGGCTTATGTAAATCGCGGTATTGGCGGACAAACCACTCCTCAAATGTTACTGCGATTTCGGCAGGACGTAATTAACCTAAATCCCAAGGTAGTGCTCATTCTTGCGGGCACTAACGATATTGCGGGAAACACTGGCCCAATGACCCTTGAACAAATTAGGGACAATATCCTTTCTATGGTTGAATTGGCAGAAATAAGTGGTATCTGCCCAATTATTTGTTCCGTTTTACCTGCTTACGATTATTCGTGGCGCCCAGGTTTAAATCCAAACACCAAAATACCAAAACTTAATACAATACTCAAAAGAGTAGCCGAAGAAAAAGGTATCATCTATCTTGATTATTTTACTGCAATGGCAGATGAAAGAAACGGACTTCCAAAAGACTTGGCTGAAGATGGGGTTCATCCCACAAAGAAAGGATATGACATCATGGAAGTTCTAGCGACTAAAGCTATCAAAGAAGCGTTAGCTAAATAAAGAACAACTAAACTTACTGTGAAAATGAACTGGTTTTTACCATGGGGTATTCACTAAGGTGCTAGATATGTTAGCCTTCAAAGATGTAGCAAAGAAAGTTAAAGGCATAATCTAAAAAGTTGAAAAAAAGAGCATTTAAAAAAATCGTTTTGTTGATACTGCTATCATCAATCGCATGTTCTAAAAAAGATGAAGGAGTGTCACCTGTTGGCCCAGAACCTGGTCAAGACGTAGTGTTCCTTCCGGTTGTAGTTCACGTGATTCATTTTGGCGAAGCCATAGGAGAAGGTCCAAACCTTTCGGATGAAAGAATACAGCGTCAAATTGGGATATTGAACGAGGATTTTAGACGTAAGCAAGGAACAAGAGGCTTTAATAATCATCCGGCAAGTGAAGATTCAAAAATTGAATTTATTTTGGCCAAGCAAACCACTGATGGAGTATCCACGAATGGTATTAATAGAATAAACGCTGATCAAGTTACCATACCAGATTTGGGTTATAACCAGAACCATTATGCGCAGTATGATTATTGGCCGCCAGATCAGTTCGTCAATATATGGATAACCCCCTTACCAGAGTCCGCCATGTGTCTGGCTTTAGGAGAAGCCACCGGACCGGATACTGAGCTCCCTGGCAGTGAATTCTTAGCTTTGCCAGGACCTAACGATGCAGAAGGAATACTTGTAAATTGGATGCATTTTGGAGAATCCGATATTGATTGTCATGCAAAATATGGTCGAACGTTAACACACGAGATGGGGCACTATTTAGGATTGCTCCATACTTGGGGCAACAGGGACTGTGAATCAAATGATTATTGCGATGACACACCGGCAGTTGATGAGCCGGTTTACGGTCGAACAACCTTTATGGGTTGCAATAATGAAACTGTATTGATTGAGAATTATATGAACTATACGGAGGACGATGTAATGAACATGTTCACAAAAGATCAAATAGCTAGAATGCACTATGTATTAAAAAATCATACAGGTCGAAAAGCATTAATTAATAGTATTGGCCTTAGTAATCCCTAAAAAATGTCTCATTCCAATCCAAATAAGTGGCACAAAAAACCATTGACAGATCATTCACAACTAAGCGATAAAGAATTTGAAGCTTTGTTTGAAAAAGGAGACCTACCTCCTTCTCTCTTTAGTCATGAAGCACATCTAAGATTGGCCTGGCTTTACATTAAAAAATATGGCCAAGAAAAAGCGGCTGAAAAAACATGTGAAGAAATAAAACAGTTTGACCGTTTACATGGGAAAGGAGATAAATTCAATACCACTGTTTCTGTTGCTGCTATCAAAATGGTACATCATTTTATAAAAAAATCAGAATCCAATGATTTTTATACGTTTATAAAGAAATTCCCAAGGTTAAAGACAGGTTTTAAAGAGCTGTTACATCAACATTATGGCCTGGATATCTTTTCAAATAAAGAAGCTAAAACCAGTTTTATAGAACCCGATTTGCTGCCTTTTGATTAATTTGCAAAATGCAAGACCTTAGGGTAAGTATTCTAATTCCCTTTAAAAATACAGCGCACTTTCTTTCAGAATGTCTAGACTCCATTTTAGAGCAAACGTATTCTAATTGGGAGGTATTGGCGGTCAACGATCATTCTGAAGATGGAAGCTTGGATTTGCTAAATCTTTATGCTCAAAAGGATTCGAGAATCAAGGTTTTCAACAATGAAGATCATGGTATCATCACTGCCCTGAGAACTGCTTATAAGAATAGCTTGGGAGATTTTATAACACGAATGGACTCCGATGACATCATGAAACCCAATCGGCTTGAGGTTATGGTAAAATCCTTGATTGAAAATGGAAAAGGACATATAGCGATTGGAAAAGTAAAATACTTTTCAGAAAGGGGAATCAGCAATGGATACGAACGTTATGAGGCCTGGTTAAATGAGTTAACTGAAGTTGGAGAGAATTACAATGAAATTTACAAAGAATGCGTAATCCCTTCACCTTGTTGGATGACGTATAAAAAAGACCTTGATACCAGCGGTGCATTTAAGCAGGATAGGTACCCTGAGGATTACGACCTTACCTTTCGGTTTTATGAAAAAGGATTGAAGGTTATTCCTTGTAATGAAATTTTACACCTTTGGCGAGATTATGATAGCAGAACTTCCCGTACCAGCGAACATTATGCCCAAAATTATTTTTTGGAAATAAAGCTTTACTATTTTTTGAGACTGGATTATGACAAAAACCGCCCATTAGTACTTTGGGGTGCAGGATTTAAGGGAAAAACCATTGCAAAAAGTCTTTTGGAAAATGAAATTGATTTTATCTGGCTGTGCGATAACCCACAAAAGATTGGAAAAAACATCTATGGTAAAAAACTAGTGCATTTTAAAACCCTGAAGGATATAGAAAGCCCTCAAAGTATTATTTCTGTTGCCAATGAGCAGGCCCAAAAAGAAATTAAGGACTTTTTCAAAAGCATAAATCAACAGTCCATGCACGACTATTTTTTCTTTTGCTAGGACAACATCAATTCATGCTAAATAAATTACCAAAGTCTTAACAACATAAATTCTAAGTCAAAATTGTTTTAATCCCTATATTTGTTCAATCAAAGTTGGGAATGCAATTTAAACATCCAGAAATCCTTTGGGCCCTCGTACTTCTTTTAATTCCCATTTTAATTCATCTTTTTCAATTACGCCGTTTTAAGAAGACTCCTTTTACCAATGTAGCTATGCTACAAAAAGTAGTTTCCGAATCCAGAAAAAGTAATACACTAAAAAAATGGTTGCTATTGCTCACCAGACTGTTGTTATTTGGTGCCTTAGTAGTTGCTTTTGCTCAGCCTTTTTCTGCAAAAAGGACGGCTTTACAGCAAAAGGAAACCGTAGTTTATTTAGATGATTCTTTTAGTATGCAAGCGAAAAGTAATGGCCTTTCATTGATGGAAAAATCTATTCAGGATTTAATAAAAAATATTGACCCTGAAAGTACTTTTAGTCTCTTTACAAATGAGAGAACTTATAAAAACGTTACCATCAAGGATATTCAAAACAACCTGCTATCACTTCCCTATTCACATAAACAATTAAGCCTTGAAGAAATACAACTAAAAGCTGGAACCTTATTTTCCAATACTGACAATACATCAAAGGATTTAGTTTTTATTTCAGATTTTCAGACAAGAATGGGAACATTGACTAACGATTTGGACTCAATCATCAATACCTACTACGTCCCTGTACGCCCAAAAGAAGCTCAAAATGTTGCCATTGACTCTGTCTATTTGGAAAACAGTACAACAGGGCAATCTAAACTTACGGTATTGTTGTCAGGAGAGTTAAATGATGAAAACTTGCCCATATCCTTGTACGATGGTGAAATCTTGATTGCCAAAAGTTCTGCTGATTTTAAAGCAAATGGAACAGCCGAAGTCGAGTTTTCGATTCCTTCAAACAAGGAATTAAATGGGCACTTGCGTATTGTGGACAATAGTTTGAGGTATGACAATCAATTCTTTTTCAATATTAATAAGAAAGAAAAAATAAAGGTTTTGGCCATTAGCGATTCAGATAGTGGTTATTTGGAACGCCTATTTACTCAAGACGAATTTATTTACAATAAGTACCTATTGAATCAGTTGGACTACAGTGTTTTGGACCAACAAAATGTTGTGATTCTGGATAATTTGAAAGCTATTCCCAACAGTTTACAAAAAGTACTTCGTACTTTCAAAGAGGACGGAGGAACATTGATCATAATTCCCTCAATTGAAAGCGACTTGACTTCTTATAACCAGTTTTTATCTGGTTTCTTTGCCACTCAGTTTGTTGAAAATCTGAGCGTAAATAAGAAAATAACCACTATTTCTTTCCAACATCCATTGTACAAGAATGTTTTTGAAAAAGAAGTGTACAATTTTCAATATCCAAACGTAAAACAATTTTTTAAAATTCAATCTAGAGCGCCTAAAATACTTTCTTTAGAAGGGAATGAGACCTTTTTGTCTGGTACTGATGGATTTTACTTTTTCTCTACTTCTTTAGAAATTCAAAACTCAAATTTTAAGAATTCACCTTTAATCGTGCCCACTTTCTACAATATGGCAGCATTCAGTTTAAAAGCGGCTGATGCATACCATACTCTTGGAAGAACAAATACAATTGATATCCCCATAAGTTTGGGTAATGATAACATATTAAATGTGTCAAAAGAAGGCTATGAATTTATTCCTTTACAGCAGACATTTCCAAATAAAGTAAGATTGACTTTTGGGGACACCCCTACTGTTGACGGTATTTTCAGCATCAATAATGAAGGTGAACCCTTTAAAAATATCAGCTTTAACTACCCAAGAAATGAAAGCAAGTTGAGTTATTTAGATATTGACACTATTGAAAATAAAAACACACAAGATTCCATTACTTCCCTTTTTGAGTTTTTGGAAGCGGAAAGGAGTATTACCGCTTATTGGAAATGGTTTATTATTTTAGCACTGCTTCTAGCCCTTGTGGAAGTAATTATTCAAAAATTTGTTACATGAACATTCTGCTGAAGTCTGCAAAAATAGTATGTCCAGAAAACAAGGCACTGCATTTAAAAAAGCGGGACATACTTATAAAAAAAGGAATAATTGAAAAGATTGCTGCATCTATTGATACACCCTCCGGGGTTAAAACAATTGAGCGTAAAAATCTTCATGTTTCCTTAGGTTGGTTTGATACGAGTGTAAGTTTTGGAGAACCCGGCTTTGAAGAAAGGGAAACCATAGAAAATGGTCTTGGTGTTGCAAGCAGCAGTGGTTTTACGGATATTATATTGAATCCGAATACAAATCCATTACCAGATTCAAGTTCAGATATTGTTTTTTTGAAAGAAAGAGCAAATGGAAATAGTACAAACTTGTATCCCTTAGGAAGCCTTACCGTCAATTCTGAAGGAAAAGACTTGGCGGAGCTCTTTGATATGAAGAATTCGGGAGCGGTAGCTTTCTATGACTTTAAAAGACAGATTTCTAACTCAAACCTTTTAAAGATTGCACTATTGTATGCTCAAAACTTTAATGGGCTTGTGTATTCTTATCCGCAAGACGGACAAATAAAAGGTAAAGGTATCGTGCATGAAGGAGATGTTTCCACGATGTTGGGTCTAAAAGGAATACCGGCCATGGCAGAAGAATTGCAGATAGCCAGGGACTTGTTTATTTTGGAATACACAGGTGGAAAACTGCATATACCCACGATTTCAACAGCAAATTCTGTAAAACTTATTGCCAATGCTAAAAAGAATGGCTTAGATATAAGTTGTAGTGTGGCTATCCATAATTTGATCTATACCGATGAAAATTTAAAAGAGTTTGACACAAATTATAAAGTAATGCCTCCCTTGCGAACCAAATCTGATTGTAAGGCACTCATCAAAGGGTTGAAAGATGGAGTGATTGATTTTGTAACCTCGGACCACATACCAATTGATATTGAAGATAAAAGAGTGGAATTTGATAATGCAGCTGCTGGAACCATTGGATTAGAATCTGCATTTGGAAGTTTGATCCAAATTTTTGACTTGGAAGATACCATTGCCCTTTTAACCAAAGGCCGAGAACGTTTTGAACTGGAAACCCCAACTTTTAAAGAGGGCACAAAAGCTTGCCTAACTTTGTTTGAGGTTGATTCTGACACTATTTTTAGTATGGACAATATTCACTCCATCTCTAAAAACAGTATGTTTTTGGGTTCTCCATTAAAGGGTCGGGCATACGGCGTAATCAATAACAATCAAATCTTAATCTAATATTTTGAGCGAGGCTAATTCAGGAAAAACCGCTGCAATAATAGGATATATCACAATCGTGGGATGTCTTATTGCTATTACAATGAACATGGAACCTAAAAATTCTTTTTCCCGTTTTCATATACGTCAAGCATTTGGAATTCATGTATTTTTTCATGCGTTGGCCATTGTATTTACCTTTATGGGTGTGGTATATGCCCCTTTTGTGCTCTATATTCTTTACTTGATACTTTTGGTGTCTGGATTTGTACAGGCATCAAATGCAAAAACCAAACCACTGCCTTTTTTAGGCGACCATTTTCAAAAATGGTTTACCTTTATTGCATAATTTAGATAGATGTCCCCCACCCCATTATCTTTAGAGTACCTACTTCGTCCTTCATCCATCAAATCGGGTAAAATCCCTACATGTTTTATGTTTCATGGGTATGGTAGCAATGAAGAAGATTTGTTCTCATTTGCCCCTGAGCTCCCCGAAGAATTGTTGGTGATTTCAGTCAGGGCACCTTATAACCTTGAGCCTTTTGGACATGCTTGGTATGCCATTAATTTTGATGCTGAATATGGAAAGTGGAGTGATGATGAGCAAGCAAAAGTATCTAGGGATAAAATAGTTTCCTTTATTGATGAGGCTTGTAATGCTTATAATTTAGATAAAGAAAACATTACGTTATTGGGTTTCAGCCAAGGAACAATTCTTAGCTACTCCGTTGCACTGTCCTTTCCTGAAAAAATAAAAAATGTAGTTGCTCTTAGTGGATACATCAATGAAGGTATTTTATTGGATGGTTATGAAACTAAAAATCATAGTTCTTTGAATATTTATGCCTCTCATGGTCAAGTTGATCAAGTAATTCCTTTGGAATGGGCACAAAAAACTCCGGATTTTCTTAAAGCTCTAAATATTAATCATAAATATGAAGAGTTTCCCATAGGTCATGGGGTCTCCCAACAAAACTTTTATTCATTTAAAGAATGGTTGATTAAGCACATTTAGTTACTGCGAGCATAAAGCAAGTGGTCCATTAAAGTAAAATCTACACCCAAATCATCTTTAAGCTCATATTTAATCACCAAATCTCCCCAGTATTTGCCATCAGAAAAATCAGCTAGAATCCATTTGTGATTCAATATTTTGATTTTATTGATTTTAAAATCATTTTCCATGCCTTCATATGGCACCAATGGATTATTTCCTTTTTTTTCATTGGTTTCCAACAGTTTATCTTCAATGTAACGGGCGGGGTTCTTTAAATTCAGGTGGTCATAGTACGCCAATGCATCATCATTATTCTCTAATGAGAAATATTGAATATCCAATATTTTCAATTGAGATTGTTGAAGGGAATCTTTCAGCTCAGTAACTTCTTTCTTTAAGTCACCAATATCTTCGTTAACAGCTTTTTCAAAATTGCCTGTACTTATGAATTGGTACAGGACTATTAAGGCGGCAAACACAAAAAGGTAAAGGAAAATCTTGTTTTTCATTCTTCTTAAATCTTCAATTGTAAATTATCGTAAGCCAAAAATATATTCTTTGGAAGCTTTTTCTGCACTTCTTCATGAAAGCCCAACATATGGCTAATATGAGTGAAATAAGTTTTTTCTGCCCCTACCATTTGTGCAAAGGCAATTGCTTCTTGTAAATTAAAATGTGAGTGATGAGGCTCCTCTCGAAGCGCGTTGACCACCAGCACCTTTGCTCCCATCATTTTTTTAATTTCTGCTTCTTCAACACTTTTCACGTCTGTTAAGTAAACAAAATCACCAAAACGGTACCCAAACACTTGAAGACGGTTGTGAAAGGCTTCAATAGGTATTACTTCCAAGTCTTCTAGTTGAATAGACTCATTATTGACAACCTTGGTAACTTTTACGGCAGGTGCTCCAGGATATCTATTTTCATCAGCAAAAATATAATCAAATCTTCTGTTAAGTGAGCTAATTACTCTTTCGTGTGCATAAATGGGGATATCACCTTGCCGAAAGAAAAAAGGTCTAATATCATCTATTCCCGCGGTATGATCTGCATGTTCATGGGTAAATAGAATACCATTCAATTTGGTTACCGAATTTGTCAACATTTGCTGTCTAAAATCTGGTCCGCAATCAATTACGTAATTAAAGTTTCTCCATGAAATCAGTACAGAAACCCTTAGTCTTTTATCTCTTGGATCCTTGCTTAGGCATACTGGATGATCACTTCCAATAACAGGAATTCCTTGAGAGGTTCCTGTTCCTAAAAAAGTAATGGTCATCATATCATCCATTAAAATCAAAATTATAACTTATTTATTTAATAGATTGGATGAAGAGTGTAACTTTGCTCATATAAAATACTGGTTATGTCCACTGCAACAAGCAACCAAAATCCTTTTGAAAATATTCCTTCGACAAAGGCAAAAACACTAAGAATCAATTTAAATCCCAATATCTACGGAACTTTTGCCGAAATAGGTGCCGGTCAAGAGACCGCAAGGCAATTTTTTAGAGCCGGGGGTGCATCTGGAACTATTGCAAAAGCTATGAGTGCCTATGATAAATCTTTTAGTGATGCAATATATGGTGTTGAAGAAGATGGCCGGTATGTGACACAGGCACGCTTAAAACGTATGTTGGCTCATGAAATGCAATTGGTGGAAGAGCGAATTAGCCGCGAAAACAACCCTGATTATCTTTTCTTTTCTTTTGCCAATACCGTGGCAACCATTGATTTCTCAAAACGATATAAAGGACATGGTTGGATTGGTATCCGGTTTCAATTGGATCCAAAACAAAAAGAATTTGATGAGATTGTTTTACATATCCGCTTTAAACAAACCGAAGCAAGATTACAGCAAGAGACATTGGGTACCTTGGGTGTTAACCTTATTTATGGGGCATTCTTTAAAAACCACAAACCAAAGAAGTTATTAAAATATCTGTACGATCATATTGATAAGGATACCATAGAAATTGATATGGTCAATTTTACTGGGCCTCATTTTAAAGAAGTTGACAATAGATTAATGAGTCTACAGCTTATTAGAAATGACATGACAGATGCCGTAATGTTTGGACCTGATGGAAATAACTTGTTACCGGCTTCAGTACTTTATAAAAAGAACATTTTAGCCTTAAGAGGTAGTTTTAGGCCAGTTACCAAGGTAAACATGGACATGTTCCAAAAATCGTATGACATTTTTATTAGGGAACAAACCGTGGAATATGAAAATACGATTGTCGTTTTTGAAATTACTCTTTCTAACCTTAAAGCGTCTGGAGAAATTGACGAACAGGACTTTATGGATCGAGCGGAGCTTTTAAGCTCATTAGGACATACCGTGCTGATCTCCAAATTTCAGGAATATTACAAGCTTGTAGAATACTTTAATAATTATACCAAAGCTAAAATTGGACTTACCATGGGAGTTAACAATTTGGTTGACGTTTTTGATGAAAAGTACTATCGTGATTTAAGTGGTGGTATTCTTGAAGCTTTTGGAAAGTTATTCTTTAAGGATTTGAAGGTGTACTTATATCCCATGAAGGATGTTGCTACTGGGCAAATTATGACCAGTAACAATGTGAAGGTACACCCGAGAATGAAGGAACTTTACAAGTTCTTTAAATATAATGGGAAGGTAATGGACATTATAGATTATGATCCAGATATCATGGATATTTTCTCAAGAGAGGTATTAAAGCGAATTACTACTGGCGAGGACGGATGGGAAGAAATGCTTCCAGAAGGTATCGCAGAAATGATTAAAGAAAAACAGCTTTTTACCAGAAAGTTATTACCAGAAAAAGCCTAGAAATCATCTTTGTTATAACAAAAAACAGCACTTTCCAAATGTGGAGGTGCTGTTTTTTTAAGTATAGTTAGTGTTTAGTTTAAAAGTTGTGCGGCGTGATCTTTCGTCTTTACTTTTTCTATCACCCTTTCAATTACTCCCTCTCCATCAATTACAAAAGTGGTTCTATGCAATCCGTCATATTCCCTCCCCATAAATTTCTTAGGACCCCATACACCAAAGGTTTCTATTACCGTATGGTCTTCATCTGCCAATAATGGGTACTGAAAAGCATATTTATCTCTAAAATTTGTTTGTTTTTTCTGAGAATCTTCGCTGACCCCTAAAATTTCATATCCTTGTTCCTGCAAAAGTTTGTAATTATCCCTCAAATTACAGGCCTCAGCAGTGCAACCTGGAGTATTTGCGCGGGGATAGAAAAAAACCACCAATTTCTTTCCTTTATAATCGCTAAGATTAATAGTGTTTCCATCTTGGTCTTTTGAAGAAAATTCAGGTACTTTATCACCCACTTTTAGCATGTTCATATGTATTCAATCTTTAATTTATTGTTTAATATATTTTTTCTAAAGTTAAACAAAAATGAATAAACTTGACAAAATTAATTTCACGATTAAAACGTTGGATGAACTTTATCCAACAATCCCAATACCTTTAGACCATAAAGACCCATATACATTATTGGTTGCTGTGCTCCTATCTGCACAAAGCACAGACGTACGCGTAAATAAAATCACTCCTCTACTATTTGAAAGGGCTGACAATCCGTATGATATGGTAAAACTTACTGTTGATGAAATACGTGAGATTATTAGACCAGTAGGCCTCTCCCCTATGAAATCTAAAGGCATTCATGGGTTATCGCAGATTCTGATTGAAAAGTATGATGGAGAAGTACCACAAGAAATTGAACTATTGGAAGAATTTCCAGCTGTTGGGCATAAAACTGCCAGCGTAGTGGTTTCTCAAGCATTTGGAATTCCGGCCTTTCCGGTAGATACCCATATCCATAGACTTATGTATCGCTGGGGGTTCACCAATGGTAAAAATGTGATACAGACTGAAAAAGATGCCAAGCGATTATTTCCCAAAGAAATCTGGAATAAATTGCATCTTCAAATAATTTGGTATGGTCGGGAATATTCTCCAGCAAGAGGATGGGACATGGACAAAGACATCATTACAAAGACAATTGGGCGAAAAACAGTGCTTGATGAATACTATAAAACCAAAAAGAGCCGCTAATTGCGGCTCTTTTTGGTCTTTTTTTTTGAAGTTGTTAATTCAACGTTACTTCAAATTTGTGTTTTTTGTAATCAACTACTTGAATCGATTTAGAGTAGCTCAGCAAGAAATCAATTGTTTCTCGTCTAGCTTTTACCGATTTAACGGCTTTTTGTTCTTCAGAGTAAATGTTTTCCATATTCTAGCATTAATGTTACAATTAGATAACGCCGCTAAAATGGAAATATTGCTATGTTCGACCTAATGCAGATTAATTCGTTAAAACGATATTATTGCGCTCAACTATCTTTCTTAGGTTGATTAGGGCATATCGCATTCTTCCTAAAGCTGTATTGATGCTCACTCCTGTATTCTCGGATATTTCCTTAAAACTCATATCCTTATAGATTCGCATCATCAAAACTTCTTTTTGATCTTCAGGTAATTCATCAATCAAAAACGTTAAATCGCTATCAATTTGATCTTTGATGATTTGTTTCTCAGCATTTAGCTTTTCATCTCTTATAACCGAGAAGATGTTGAAATCATCACTACCCTCAAACTTGGGCATTCTTTTATTCTTACGGAAGTGGTCAATGATAAGGTTGTGTGCAATACGCATTACCCATGGTAAAAATTTACCTTCTTCACTATAAGAACCTCTCTTAAGTGTTTTAATTACCTTAATAAAAGTATCTTGAAAGATGTCCTCTGCAACATCTCTGTCCATTACTTTAGAATAAATAAAACTGGAAATTCTTTGGTTATGCCTGTTGATTAAGACTTCAAGAGCCTTTTCTTCACCAGCAATGTAATTCTTTACTAATATCGAGTCTTCAATCTGTAGTTCCATACAAATTACTTTTTGGTTAAAATTAGGAGCCTCCCTTCTGTTAAGAAAGACTTTAGTTATTAGCTTAATTTTAAAAAAGTAATTATTTCTGTATAGGCCTATCAGGTTTTTAATTACACATCAAATATAGATAAACAGTGTGCCCAGTAAAAAACAATGTTGTGATTTGGGCATTTTTAGATGTTAACTGATACAATATACGTATTAAGTGTGGTGTAGCGTATCTTTGAAACGCAAATTTTAACATATGACCCTTATCAAGAACGTGGATCCCAAGCGTAATATTATTATTAAAGGTGCTAAACTTCACAATTTAAAGAATATAGATGTTGTAATTCCTAGAAATAAGCTGGTAGTGATTACTGGGCTTTCAGGTTCTGGCAAATCTAGCCTTGCTTTTGATACGCTATATGCCGAAGGTCAAAGACGCTATGTAGAGAGTCTTTCCTCGTATGCAAGACAATTTTTAGGAAAACTGGACAAACCCAAAGTAGACTATATAAAAGGTATTGCTCCTGCCATAGCCATAGAGCAAAAAGTTAATTCTACAAATCCAAGATCAACAGTAGGGACTACAACAGAAATCTACGATTACTTAAAATTACTATATGCCCGTATTGGTAAGACCATATCCCCAGTTTCTGGCAAAGAGGTCAAAAAAAATACGGTTACAGATGTTATCAATTATATAAAACCTTTAGAATTGGGCACCAAGCTATTACTCTTGGCGCCTATTACTATTAAGGATGAACGAGACCCAATAAAGTCTTTAGAGCTTTTCTCTAAACAAGGGTATGCGCGTATTAAATATAAAGGAGACGTTTTACGAATAGATAATGCTCCAGCAACTATTGGCAGAAACTTTGATTTGGTTGTAGACAGGGTCATTGTAAAAGATGATGAAGATTTTTACAATCGTTTGGGCAATGCAGTGGACAACGCATTCTTTGAAGGAAATGGCAAATGTATCATTGAAAGCTTAGAAAGTGGCGAAACCAAAACCTTCAGCAATCAATTTGAATTGGATGGAATAAAATTTTTAGAACCCAATGTACACCTCTTCAGTTTCAATAACCCTTATGGAGCTTGTCCCAAATGTGAAGGTTATGGCGATGTAATAGGTATTGATGAAGATTTGGTCATTCCAAATACGGCCTTGTCCGTTTTTGAAAACGGAGTTTTCCCTTGGCGAGGAGAAAGTATGGGATGGTACAGAGACCAGTTAGTAAATGCCGCTTACAAGTTTGATTTTCCAATTCACAAACCTTGGTTTGAATTAACTGAGAAACAAAAACAATTGGTTTGGGACGGAAATGAACACTTTATAGGTATACATGCTTTTTTTCAACAGCTAGAAGAAAAAAGTTATAAAATTCAGAATAGAGTAATGCTTTCCCGTTACCGTGGAAAGACCAAATGTTCAGTTTGTAAAGGGAAACGATTGCGAGAAGAAACCAACTATGTAAAAGTAGGCGGGTATTCTATTTCGGATTTAATTGAATTGCCGATAAAAAAGTTGACTCCATTTTTTGAAGAATTACAACTTTCTGAGCATGACAATACCATAGCTAAAAGATTACTAAAAGAAATCACCACCCGATTGGATTTCTTGAGCAAAGTAGGATTGAGCTATTTAACATTAAATCGAAAGTCAAATACACTATCAGGTGGGGAAAGTCAGCGTATAAACTTAGCCACCTCTTTAGGTAGCAGTCTGGTGGGGTCCATGTATATTTTGGATGAACCCAGCATTGGTTTGCACCCAAAAGATACCGAAAACCTAATTGAAGTATTGTTGTCCCTTCGAGATTTGGGAAACACTGTTATTGTGGTTGAGCATGACGAAGATATCATGAAAGCCGCTGATGAAGTTATAGATATAGGTCCAGAGGCGGGAACCTTAGGTGGTGAAGTTGTTGCAACAGGTAGCCTGGACCAAATTCTGACATCCAATTCCCTAACAGCAGATTACTTAAATGGTACCAGGGAAATCAAAGTGCCTTCAGAACGTAGAAACTCCAAGCATTACATTCAAATAAAGGGAGCAAGAGAAAACAACCTTAAAAACATAGACGCTACCTTTCCTTTAAATGTACTTACCGTGGTAACGGGAGTTTCCGGTAGTGGAAAAAGTACTTTGGTCAAAAAAATATTATACCCCACTATTTTAAAAGAAGTAGGTGGTTACGGTGAAAAAGCCGGTCAGTTTACTAAAGTAGAAGGCAAATACAGTCATATAAAACATGTAGAGTTTGTAGATCAGAATCCAATCGGTCGTTCTTCTCGATCTAATCCGGTTACCTATATAAAAGCCTATGACGATATCCGTAATCTTTTCTCTTCGCAAAGGTTGAGTAAATTAAGAGGGTATCAACCCAAGCACTTTTCATTTAATGTAGATGGAGGACGTTGCGAAAAATGTAAGGGAGAAGGTGAGATTACAGTAGAAATGCAATTTATGGCGGACGTGCATTTGGAATGTGATGTCTGTGCTGGAAAACGTTTCAAAAAAGAAATCCTTGAAGTTCAGTTTGAAGGTAAAAGTATTGATGACATCTTAAACCTGACAATTGATGAAGCCATTGAACACTTTAAAACCCATAAACAAGACAAGATTGTAAACAAACTACAGCCACTGCAAGATGTTGGTTTGGGTTATGTTACCCTAGGGCAGTCCTCCTCTACTCTTTCCGGTGGCGAAGCCCAGCGTATTAAATTGGCTTCCTTTCTAGTAAAAGGAAATACTAAGGAAAAAGCATTGTTCATTTTTGATGAACCTACAACGGGGCTACATTTTCATGACATTAAAAAACTGCTGAAATCTTTTGATGAGCTTATTGGTAAAGGGCATTCCGTTATTGTGATAGAACACAATATTGAATTGATAAAATGTGCTGACTATATTATTGACCTTGGTCCAGAGGGTGGTGAGAACGGAGGGCATTTGCTGGCAGAGGGTACTCCAGAAGAGTTGGTTCAAAATAAAGATTCACATACTGCAAAGTACTTGTCAGAAAAACTATAACATATATAATGTTCTGATAACTATTTTCAATACGATATGCCAGAAGAAATAAATCCTTTGTTAACGTTTATTCTCGATACTGTTGCCATCCCAAAAAGTGAGGCACAGGAAATTGTGGCCAGTTTTCAACATAAGAAATTGAACAAAGGTGAATTCCTTATTAAGGAGAATCAAATAAGTGATGATTACTTCTATCTTGAAAAAGGCTTAATGCGTACTTTCTTGTATGATTTAGAAGGTAACGAAATAACTACGGATTTTTTTGTTGAAAACAGTATTGTCTTCGATGTTACTTGTTTTTTTAATCGTGTCCGTTCAGAAGTTAATGTCCAAGCAGTTACAGATTGTACCGGTTATCGAATTTCTTATGAGGTACTCAATACGCTTTTTCATAATAAACCAGCTTTTCGTGATCTTGGTCGCGCCGTTTTGGTCAAAGGGTTTATCGCTTCTAAAAAAAGAAGCTATGCCATGATAAACAAAACCGCAGAAGAGCGGTACCGAAGCTTATTGGCTTCTAATGCTGAGATTTTGAAATACGCACAATTAAAACACATTGCCTCGTATCTTGGAGTAACAGATAGCACATTGAGCAGGCTTAGAAGAAATCTGCAGTAATATCATTTCTTGCCTTTTGTCAAGTAATATTTATAAAGTTCAATGGAAATTTGTCATATAAACTTTATACAAATGGCAGAATCATCAATGTATTTATCCATAGGGTTTGTGTTGATCACACTAATTACGCTTTGGTTCCTTTTCAAAGCTTCAAGAAATACCAAAGTTATTGTTGGTATCGCCATATGGATGATAATCACAGGTATATTGGGAGTTTTGGGGTTTTACAGAAATGTAGAAGCTTTTCCTCCACGATTTGTTTTTTTAATTGGTCCGGCAATCCTATTTATCCTTGGTGTTTTTCTATTTCGCGGTGGGCGTAAATTTGTGGATGGCCTTGATTTAAAATGGTTAACGCTGCTTCATATGGTAAGAGTTCCTGTTGAGTTTGTCTTGTTTGCCATCTTTTTAGATGGATTGATTCCCGAACTCATGACTTTTGAAGGCTACAATTACGATATACTCTCAGGAATTACGGCTCCTATTATTTATTATTTGTTTTTTGTAAAAGGTTGGATTGGCAAAAAAGGTCTGTTATTTTGGAACATTGCCTGTTTATTGCTCTTATTAAACATCCTTACTATAGCCATTTTTAGTGCTCAAACTCCTTTCCAAAAATTGGCGTTTGACCAACCCAATATAGGTGTAGCCTATTTTCCCTTTGTATGGTTGCCTGCTGTAATTGTACCTATCGTATTGTTTTCCCATTTGGCAAGTATTAGACAATTATTGGTGATTCTTCCCAAAAAACTTTAAAGAATAAAAGGTTGACCTAGCTCTATGTCAAATGGGCACCAAACCAAACTCTCCTTTCATGAAATTCACCATCATCAATCTTAAAATGAAGTTTGTAAATAAAAATATTTAAACCATCATCAATTTAAATATCTGATAATCAATCATTTCTTTTTAATTATTTTTTTTGGCACGCTGTTTGGTATTTACTTGTCGGGATGTAAATAATTGCATTCGGAATTTAAAACCTTATAGTATGAAACATTTAGTACTCATTTTTGCAGCGGTTCTTTTAGGTACTCCAAGTATCAAAGCTACCACCATGGAAGATAAGGTTGCCATCAGCAATGCTTATAGATACGGAAACTCTTTCATTTTTGTAGAAAATGGAATTACGTTTTCTGTATATCCCGATGGAGAATTTGATTTTTATATAGACAATCAAGTAAATGTTGGTGTCAATGCCCGTGTTGGGAATGTTGGTTTAACATTTAACTCAGGATATAACTACAACCCTTTTGTTCAATATGATGATTACGGTTCTGTAGTACAAGTAGAAAACATCCCTGTTTATTATGACCATTACGGACGTGTATCACAAATAGGTAGTATTGATGTATGGTACAGAAACGGTCGTGTACGTAGACTTGGTGGATTGAACGTTTTTTACAATGGTGGTGTATTTAGTCACCATACTGGATATATCAATATCTATAACAGACATTATGTGTACAGACCTTTTCATAGGTATTTTGCAAGACCGGCAGTATCGTTTTGTAATGTTTATAACAGACCATATAGAAGGTACTACAACCCTGTAAGATATACGTATTACAGACCTTACAGAAACAACTATAGAAGATCTTATGCATCTTATGGTAAAACATATAGAAACGATAGAAGGCATAGAAGAGACAATATCTATAGAAATGACAGAAGAGTTTCGCAACGAAACAATAGTGTAAGAAGAAATGATAATTATGGTAGAACCAATAGATCTGTAAATCGTAACGATTATAGATCGGATACCAGAAGAGTAAGTGGAAATACTACCACAAGAAGGTCTGTTAATCAAGGTAACTATAGAAAAGGAAATGCTGTAAGCCGTTCTAATAACAGTGTAAAAAGAAATACTGGCACTAGTAGAACAGTAAAACAGAGTGAGTATAGAAGAGGAAATGTTGCCTCAAGAAGCAATAATAACAGCAGAACGGTTACACAAAGACAAGTGACGCGAAAGCCGAACAGTAGAACTGTAACCAAGCGAGAAGTAACCACAAGCCCGAGAAGCAAAACGGTTACCCGAAGCACAACCAATACTTATAAAAGACCACAAGCTAGAAAAAGCACTAGTAGATCGGTTGCAAGTAGAAGTAGTGCACCAAAAAGGACTGTATCCAGAAGTACTAAGACAACAGTAAAAAGAAGTTCTGGCAATACAAGTTCAAAAAGAAGTAGTAATTCAGGCACTAGAGCAAGAAGTTCAAGAAGAGTGCAATAAAGATAGTTTTTAGGTTGGTTAGTTGTTTACCCCGTAGTTGGATTTATCCGCTACGGGGTTTTTCTTTTCAGCCATTTGGAAAGTACCCCTGAAACATCCTCTGAAATTTCAAAACGATATAAAATACCAAGGTACATCAACACAATTAGTGCAGATTTTAAAATGATATTTATGACGGGGTGAAACGAAAACTGCAAAAGATGAAATAATATACCCAATAACATCAGTGTAGCAAAAACTTTAAATGTAGCTCCCGTAAAAGGTAAGAAACCAAACTTTAGTTTTACAAAAACCAGTTTTACCAAATCAAATATGAATATGGAAATAAAACTGGCCAGTGCAGCGCCTTCCAGTCCAAGCTTAGGAATAAGCAGAAGATTAAGAAGTATGGTAAACAAGGCAAGGCAGATACCAAAAATAAGTACCGTTTTATAGTATTTTGAATTGAATAAAATAGAATTATTATTCCCTAGCATAGAATCAAACACCTTTGCCAAACCAATCAAAAAAACAATGGCAAATCCATTTCGGTAAGATTCTGGAAGTAGTTGGTATAAGTCTTCCAAATTGAGAATAATCAATACAAATAATATTCCTGAAGCAATAAATAAGGTCAAGGAAGTTTTTTTATACAAGGTTTCCAGTCCAAAAAGATTGCCCGAGTTCAACAATTCAGCGGTTAAAGGATAGGTAATTTGGTGCATGGCTCTGGAAGGCACAATTATTACTGTGGCAATGTAAACAGCTACCCCATAATAGGCCACATTTTCAATTTTAATAAACTGATTGAGCATCACCTTATCTATTTCCAATAAGATCAAAGCCGCAGAACCCCCTAGAATAATTAAAAAAGTGTAAACCAGTATCTCCTTAGTATTGGATGGAAAACTAAAATTAAACTTGGGTAAACGAATGCTGTAGGCATATAGTTTGATGATGATTGTCCTTAAAAGATAAAGACCAACCAAGCATTTAAAGAAACAGTCCAAAGAGATTACGTCAAAGTATAGCAGCAATAGTAATATAGAAACCCCAATACGTCCAAACACCTCTTTCATGAAGTTGCCAAAAACCGACTTCAAGTGTACTTTACACCAAGAGAAGAATACTTCAAAATATGCCATGGATAACGCTACCAAAAAAACATACCAGACATAATCTTTCACCATGGGGTTTACCTGTGAAATCAGAGCCCCTAACTGTTCTTGAAATAAAAAGGTGATAATGCCCAAAGGTAAAATACCAAGTAACGGTATTAACAACATCAAAGTCAAGAAACCATCTTTTTCAGAATCTTGATAATTACTATAAAACTTCACCATGGTATTGTGCACGCCAAATGCCATTAACGGCATTAAAATAGCGCCAGAGGCCAATATAAAAGTAACCAAGCCAAAATATTCATCAGGCAAAATCTTAGTGTAGAGAAACAATGTATTTATCGCTCCAAAAACAAACCCCAAATAGGTGATGCTAATGTTTTTTAAAGACTGCTTTAAGACGATTCCCATTGAATGAAATTTGTCAGTGCTTTGGTGAGTTCTTTTCTGTGGTACTTTTCAATTCCTTTAGAATTAAAATGCAACGCTTCCTTTTCATATTTATCAAACCAGTTTAAAAGTACATTTTTTAAAGCAGTCTTATCACTTTGATTGCATATCTCACCGGAACCGGTTTCTTCAACAATTTTTCCTGCTTCCCATCCTTTAGGACCCACCGCTAAAATGGGGCGTTTGGCATTTAAATACTCAAAAAGCTTTCCAGGGATAATCCCTTTAGTTTCTTCTGAATCAATTTCTAACAATAAAAGAACTTGTGACTTTTGCTGTATTTCCAATACTTTTTCATGAGAGAGATAACCTAAGTGCTGCACATACGTACCCAATCCATTAGAGCGAATAGATTCTACGACCTCTTCCCCTACTACGCCCGTCAATTTAATTTTTAACTGGTTTTTAAAAGCTTCGTTATCTTCAATCAATTCTTTTAATGCTTTCCACAACTCAATTGGGTTTCTCCCTGTGAGTAAAGAACCAACATGGGAAATGGTAAAATCAGTATCCAGTGCAATCGAATCAAGAGTTTCATCAAACCCATTGGTAATCACCTCAATTGGTTTACTTGTAATTTGTTCAAACTCCATTTTTGTAATGGCACTTGTAACCACAACCTTATCACAACCAACAAGTACCTCCCTTTCCAACGCTTTATGTTTTCTTTCAGAAGATTTTGATAACCGCAATTTCTTATGATAGCCAATAGAAGTCCAAGGATCCCTAAAATCTGTGATCCATTGTATTTCCTGTTGTTGCCTTAAACCAAGTCCAATTAAATGTAAACTATGAGGAGGTCCTGAAGTGATAATCGTCTTAATCCCTTCCTTTTCAATAACCTCAGAAAGATATTTTATAGATGGTTTTACCCAAAATTTACGAGCGTCGGGAATAAATAGATTTCCCCTGATCCAAAGCAAAGTTTTCTCTACAATAGATGGTTTCTTTTCTTGAATAATACCAGAACTAATAGTTTTGGTCTTTTTTTTAGATAACAAAGAAGCCCATGCATAAGGCTCTTTTATAGGCTGTTTTAATATTTGAATACCTTCTGGGATCTCGCTGACCAAGTTTTCATCTATAATGGGATAACTTGGGTTTTGCGGAATATATACAATAGGTTCTATACCAAAATCCCTTAAGTATTTTACAAATTTTAGCCATCGTTGCACTCCCGGTCCACCAGCTGGTGGCCAATAGTATGTTATGACCAAGATTTTATGCATTAAGACTTGGTTTTTGATTTCTTAGGCCGAAGTGAAAATCCAAGGCCCCCAACAATAATGAGTCCAAGTAAAATAGAACTGCCCAAGGCAATCTTACTTCCTGTTTGAATAATTTCAGGTTCAAATTTAAACTCAATCTCATGCTCACCTGCTGGCACTTTAATTCCTCGGAGCGCATAATTAACCTTATAATGCGGCGCGGCTTTTCCATCAACAAAGGCATTCCAACCAGATGGATAATGCATCTCAGAAAATACAGCAAAACCATCATCGGTATTTGCTGATTGATACTTGATATAGTTAGGTCGATAATCCAATAGCTGTATTGATGCAGTTGAGTCAACAACATAATTGGATTTTGTTACTGTTGGATATGTATTGGTATTGATTACCGCTTGCTTTTTAGATTCAAACCCCTTTAATCCTTGGATTTCATCATTTGCAGATTTAACAAATTTTAATTGCTCCACAAACCATGCATTTCCATTGGTATTATCATTAACGGCCGGAAAACTATTCCCTTCTTCGTCCTCTTGAATGATATATTTTACATTCAACATATTCAATACCTCAATATTGTTTTGGTACAAATGGTGTTCAAACAAATCTTGAAGTTGTCTAGGTTTTGCTGCATGGTACCCTCCAACCGAATTATGAAAATAAGAGGTCCTAGCGCCATTTAACCCTTCTTGTGGATCAAAAACTCGAAACACAGAATTGTCCTGTTTAATCAGTTCGTCTATTTGATTGGCCTGAAACGGTGTATTGACGTTTCTTTGGCGAACAAAATCATCTTTGTTTACATAACGTAGGCTCACTCCTATCAAATCAAACAAAATCAATGCTCCCAAAACCAGTGTAACTAGGTTTTTGCCAAGTTTTTCTTTTATAAAAAGCCATAAAGCAACAGCGGTCAGCAAAACAAAAATCAAAGATCTAATCGTGTCACTTACATAAACAGCTTCTCTGTCCCGTCTTAAAATATCCAACAATGGATCCCCAAAATATTGTCGATAGGTTTCGTCATTCGATCCCTCGAAATCAAAAAAGCCTTTCAGTAAAAATATGAATACACCCAAGCCTAAGGTTATAAAGAAACTAAGTTTGAGTGCAGTCAGTTTTTTTGTTGCTTTTACGTTTGATTTAAAAAGTTCTCTAAGCCCTAGAATTGCCAGTAGAGGGAAACACAGTTCAAGTACAACCTGAATCGATGATACTGCTCGGAACTTGTTGTATAGTGGGAAATAATCAATCATAAAATCTGTAAGTGCTGGAAAGTTTTTTCCCCATGACAACAAGAGAGATAAAATAGTCCCAAACAGCAGCCACCATTTCTTTTTACCTCTAATCACAATGAGGCCAAGAATAAACAGAAAAACAATAATTGCACCAACATAAGCTGGTCCTGCAGGTCCTGATGCTGGGTGAGGCCCCCAATAAAGATAAAGGCCAGATACTTCGAGTGCTTTTGTTGGCGAAAGTCCCTGACCAGTTAAATACTCATAAACTTTGGAATTTTTTCCTAAATCCTCATTTCCTGATCCGCCAAACATTCGTGGAACGAATAAATCCAAAGATTCCGTAATACCATAACTGTAATAAGTAATATAATCCCTATCCAATCCTTTTTGAATTTTCTTGGCACTACCATCTGGTTTTATAGTCAACTCAGATTTTCCACGGGTACTCCAATCTGCATATTCTTTAGTGGCCATAAGACCTGTCGCATTTGTAGCTATGGATAATGCGACCGCTGCAATCAAAATTCCAACCGAAACAAAATAGTGTTTTAACTTTTTGTCCTTTATGGCATAAATCAGATGAACTAACCCCAGAATCAGAACCAACAGCATAAAATAATAGGTCATCTGGTAATGGTTGGCATTAATTTCCAATGCCATTGCTAAAGCAGTAAGGATAAAGCCCAATAAATATTTCTTTCTAAAAACAAGCACAATTCCTCCTAAAACCATTGGAATGTAGCCCAGTGCATGCGCCTTTGCATTGTGCCCCACACCAAGAATAATAATCAGATATGTGGAAAAGCCGAAAGCCAAGGCCCCCAAGACTGCTAATCGGTATTCAACCTTTAGACAGAGCATTAGAACATAAAATCCTATCAAATACAAAAACAGATAATCCGCCGGTCTTGGTAAAAACCGAATCAGTCTATCTAATTTCTTGATATAATCATGTGGGTAATTGGCTCCTAACTGATATGTGGGCATCCCGCCAAAAGCACTATTGGTCCAATAAGATTCCTCCCCAGTCAATTCCTTGTAGTCATTGCGCTCCTTGGACATACCTTTGTACTGGGCAATGTCCGATTGAAAAATCGCTTTGCCCTGAAGCACCGGGTAAAAGTATACTAGTGAGGCTAAAATGAATAAAGCAATTACACAAATATTGGTGATAACGGCTTTTGGAGAAAGGTTCATGGATTGATTTTGAAAAGACAAATATTAGTCAATTTCTTCAAAATCTATATATTCTCCAACTTTTTTTGAAGGATTGGGCTTTCTAAATGATTTTTTAGAAGATGTGGCCTTTCTTTCATTATCAGGTTTATTTCCAAAATCCTGATAGTTGCCAAATTGTTGTCCAAAGCGTTCTTGGGTTTTCCTCATAGCATAATTAAGCAGTTTGGGTGCCAACCATTTTAAAAGCATTTTTACTGCGTAGTATACTAATACAAGTACTAAAATCGTTTGTAATAAAACCATATAACAATAGCTATTGCGTCAAAATTACATTGTTAGTCTTTTAATAAGCCCGAAAGTATCTTAAAATAGTATTAAAATCAGTTATATGGATCTCCACATTATAAAGAAAACCCTTTTTGTCCTCTTTTTTGTTCCGTTTTTTACTAATGCACAATACACAGATGTAATTAACTCCAACAGACCTGGTAGAGCAGTGAGTGCCTATGCTGTTGGGAAAAATGTGGCCCAGGTAGAAGTCGGACTAGTTTATGAGCAGCAGGACAACGCCTCGATAAATTCTGATTCAAATATTTTTGGAGCGGACTTTTCTATCAGATACGGATTGCTCTTTGAAACATTGGAAATTAACTATGAAGGAACTTTCATAAATCAAAACATAACTTTTACAGATTTAGGTACAGATGAAACCAGAACAGATTTTTCTAGAAATAGGCTAGGATTAAAATATCTGATTTTTGACCCTTTCAAGAATCCAGAGAATAATAAACCTAATCTTTATAGCTGGAGGGCCAATAACGTCTTTCAATGGAAAAACTTAATTCCTGCAGTTTCTCTTTACGCAGGAGCTACTTTTAATTTAGGTGAGAATCCATTTTATGTAGGTGACCCAACAGTATCTCCTAGGGCAGCTATTGCAACTCAAAGTAGGCTTTCACCACGATTTGTACTTATTTCCAATTTCGCTTATGATAGAATTGGAACGGATTTTCCAGAATTGAGCTATGCCGTTTCGCTTTCGCATGCATTTAAAGATCCCAAATGGAGTGTTTTTATTGAAAACCAAGGAATTAAAAGTGATAGATACTCAGATATTTTATTACGCTCAGGTGTAGCATATTTGGTTAGCCCAGACTTTCAAGCAGATTTTCATTTAGGCTCCAATTTTAAGAACTCCCCTTCCCGTATTTTTGCTGTTTTAGGTTTTTCATATCGATTGGATTTCCACAAGGATAAACTAGTGGCAATTGAGGATCAAAAAGGCGGCCAGAACGGAAAAATCCCAAAAAATTCGGCAAAGAAAAAACAAAAGAAAAAAAAGAAAAAGAAAAAAGATAAAATAGACTTTTAAGTTTTACGGGTATCATTTTTCTTCTGTTTAGAATATTCCTAATATTGGCCTTACAAAAAATAATGTATGGTCACCATAAAGCAAGCTCAGTCCAAAGCTGATTTAAAACAATTTGTAAAGTTTCCATTTTCGTTATATCAAGATTCCCAATATTGGGTACCTCCCATTATCAAAGATGAGTTAGAATCTTTTGATGCGGACAAAAATCCTGTTTTTCAAAATGCCGAAGCATCATATTTTCTTGCCTATAAGGATGGTAAGCTGGTGGGGAGAGTAGCCGCAATCATAAATTGGATAGAGGTAAACGAGCAGCAACTAAGAAAAATGAGGTTTGGCTGGTTCGATTTTGTTGATGACTTTGAGGTTTCTAAGGCTTTATTGGAAAAGGTGGCGGAAATTGGAAAGCAACAACAACTTGAATATATGGAAGGGCCAGTTGGTTTTTCTAATTTGGATAAGGTAGGCGTATTAACCGAAGGTTTTGACCATATTGGTAACATGATTACTTGGTATAATCACCCATATTACCAATCCCATTACGAAAAACACGGGCTTGTAAAGGAAAAAGAATATTTAGAAAATAAGTTTCCGTTTGCAAATGCCGACCCCAAGATATTTTCCAAAGCCAATTTATTGATTAAAAAAAGATATAAACTAAGGGAACTTAATTTTACGAATAGCAAAGAAATAATGCCTTGGGTAGACAAAATGTTTGATTTATTCAACAGTTCATACTCCAGCCTTGCTTCTTTTGTAAAAATCACTGATGTACAAAAAGAATATTTTAAAAAGAAATACATCAGTTTTATAAATCCGGAGTATATAAAATTTGTAGTTGATGAACAGGATAACTTGGTCGCTTTTGCCATTGTCATGCCTTCATTTTCTAAAGCGTTACAAAAAGCAAAAGGAAAGTTGTTTCCAACAGGGGTTTTCCATCTCTTAAAAGCTCGAAAACATAGCAAGGATGTTATTTTTTATCTCATTGGTATTCACCCAGATTATCAAAACAGAGGGGTAACGGCAGTAATTTTCAATGAATATCATAAGACCTTCCTGAAAAGAGGTATTCTCAATTGTATTAGAACCCCAGAATTAGAAGAAAATACAGCTATCAGGCAAATTTGGAAACATTTTGATCCAGTTACCCACAAACGAAGAAGGACATACAGAAAAGCACTATAACTACTCCCCCATTGCTGCTGCAACAGCCGCAGAAAGTCTTTTATAAGTTCCGTTCTCTAGTCGCTCACGTATGGCAGAGAATGCATCCAGGGTCTCAAGTATATCCTGCATGGTATGTGTGGCAGTTGGTATTAAACGTAATAAAATTAACCCCTTAGGTATTACGGGGTAAACCACGATAGAACAGAATATTCCATGGTTTTCTCGTAAATCTTTGACCAAAGCCATTGCTTCGGGGATACTGCCATTTAAATAAACTGGTGTAACACAACTAGTAGTAGTTCCTATATCAAAACCACGTTCCTTAAGTCCATTTTGTAGGGCATTTACATTTTCCCACAGTTTTGCCTTAAGCTCTGGCATTGTGCGTAACATGTCCAAACGTTTAAGAGCGCCTTTTACATAAATCATGGGTAATGATTTAGCAAACATTTGAGATCTTAGATTATATTTTAGATATTCTATTATCTCTTTATCAGCAGCCACAAAAGCTCCTGTACTTGCCATTGATTTGGCAAAAGTTGCCAAATAGACATCTATCTCATCTTGAATTCCCTGCTCCTCTCCTGCTCCTGCTCCTCTTTTACCAAGAGTTCCAAATCCGTGAGCATCATCAACAAGGAATCTAAATTTGAATTTATTCTTAAGTGCAACAATTTCTTTAAGTATTCCCTGCTCTCCCCGCATTCCAAAAACACCTTCAGAAATTACAAGTATTCCTCCACCTGTTTCTGTAGCCATTTTTGTAGCTCTCTCCAGGTTTTTTTCTAAACTCTCAACATTGTTATGTTTAAAGGTGAAACGTTTACCCATATGCAAACGAACCCCATCAATGATACAGGCGTGGCAATCCACGTCATACACGATAATATCATCTTTTGATACCAAAGCATCAATAACAGACATAAAACCTTGGTAACCAAAATTCAATAAATAGGAAGACTCTTTATTTACAAATGCAGCCAACTCTTGCTCCAATTGCTCATGGAAATCCGTATGGCCGCTCATCATACGCGCACCCATTGGGTAGGCTGAACCATGCTCGTGGGCAGCATCGCCATCAACTTTTTTAACTTCAGGTAGATTTGCAAGCCCCAAATAGTCATTGATACTCCATGTAATAACATCTTTACCTTGGAATTTCATTCTGTTGGAGATAGGACCTTCTAACTTTGGAAACACAAAATAACCTTCTGCTTGTGATGCCCATTTTCCCAAGGGACCTTTATTTTCAATGATTCTATCAAATAAATCTCTCATCTACCTCAAAATTGTTTCAAGTGCAAAAATATAGATTTTATGCCAACCTCGCATAATGAATTTGGTATATAAAAAAACGGTAATGGAAACCATTGCCGTTTAGTCATTTACATTGTTAAGCATTAGCTTACTTGATATATTCTATTTTTTCAGGTGTTTCGGCATTCTTTGTATCAAAGAACCCTTGGTTTTCCATCCATTCGTTGCTATACACTTTACTCATATATCTTGAACCGTGATCTGGGAAGATAACCACAACGTTACTGTCTTCAGAAAACTCTCCTTCAGTGTCTAATTGATATAAAGCCTGCATTGCCGCGCCACTGGTGTAACCAACAAACATACCTTCTGTGTTGGATATTTTTCTGGCCATGTGCGCGCTTTCAGCATCTGTCACTTTGATGTAACGGTCAATACAATTGAAATCAGTTGCTGCAGGAATCAAATTCTTACCTAAGCCTTCAATTCTATATGGATATACCTCGTTATGGTCAAATTCACCCGTTTCGTGATATTTTTTCAATACAGAACCATAAGCATCAACCCCTAATACTTTTATATTGGGATTTTGTTCTTTCAAGTAGCGGGCAATGCCAGAAATGGTACCTCCTGTGCCACTACAAGCTACTAAATGCGTAATTTCTCCATTGGTCTGATTCCAAATTTCTGGGCCTGTAGTCTTATAATGCGCTTCTATATTCAGCTCATTAAAATATTGGTTAATGTATATAGAATTGCTGGTTTCATTATGCAGTCGCTTTGCCACCTCATAATAAGATCTTGGGTCATCTGCACTAACATGCGCAGGACAAACATATACTTTAGCTCCCATTGAGCGAAGCATGTCTATCTTATCTGGGGATGACTTTGAACTTACCGCCAAAATACATTTATACCCTTTTACAATGCTAACCATGGCTAGGCTAAAACCTGTATTTCCAGATGTAGTCTCTATAATGGTGCTCCCGGGCTTAAGAATTCCTTTGCGCTCGGCCTCATCAATAATATAGGCGGCAATTCTATCTTTAGAAGAATGACCAGGATTAAAGGATTCAATTTTAGCGTAGAAATTTCCGGTAAGCGGGTCTGCAATCTTATTTAGCTTAACTAAGGGGGTATTTCCAATTAAATCAAGAATATTGCTATAAGCATTTATCTGTTTTCTCATAACTGGGTCTAGGTAAGGAATGAATTTAGATTACCTCAAAATTTATTCGGTGCAAAAATAACAATTTTTATTTTAAGGTATCTTGCTTTCTAGATCAAGTATGAATGCGTATTCTTTTGCTGTTTCCTTCAAGGATTCAAAGCGTCCAGAAGCACCTCCATGGCCAGCATCCATATTGGTATCCAAAAACAAGATATTATCGTCTGTTTTGTGTTCCCTTAACTTTGCGACCCATTTAGCTGGTTCCCAATACTGTACTTGTGAATCGTGCAAGCCTGTGGAAACATAAATATTGGGGTAATCTTTAGCAACAACGTTATCATATGGTGAATAAGACTTCATATAATCGTAGTATTCCTTGTCACCAGGGTTTCCCCATTCATCATATTCACCTGTGGTCAAGGGGATCGAATCGTCCAACATGGTCGTTACCACATCAACAAATGGAACCGCCGCAACTACTCCGTTATATAATTCAGGGGCCATATTTACGATAGCTCCCATTAAAAGCCCTCCTGCAGAGCCACCGCTTGCATATAAGTGATCTGCGCTTGTATATTCTTTCTCTATTAAGAATTTTGAGCAATCAATGAAATCCGTAAATGTGTTCTTCTTTTGCAGTAATTTTCCATCTTCATACCATGGCCTCCCCAAATATTCCCCTCCTCTAACATGAGCAATGGCATAAACAAATCCTCTATCCAATAGGCTTAAACGAATAGATGAGAAATATGGGTCAATCGTGCTTCCGTAAGAACCATACGCATATTGAAGCAAAGGGCTGGTGCCGTCCAAGCTGGTATTCTTATGATGCACCAATGAAATCGGAACTTTAACCCCATCTCTTGCGGTTGCCCATAGTCGTTCCGTACGGTAGTTTGTTTTATCAAACTTACCTCCTAGAACTTCTTGTTCCTTTAAAACTTTTTGGGTCTTTTTCTCCATATTAAAATCAATGATGGCATATGGTGCTCCCATTTCATTGTAATAATATCGAAGTTCCTTAGTATTAAAATCAAGGTTAACAGATGTCCCTGATACATA
Source organism: uncultured Allomuricauda sp. (assembly GCF_947499585.1). Lineage (GTDB taxonomy): Bacteria > Bacteroidota > Bacteroidia > Flavobacteriales > Flavobacteriaceae > Flagellimonas. The sequence goes on from NZ_CANMOO010000001.1 coordinate 1,316,802, forward strand.
GGTCTCACTAGCAAAGGGCAAATGGTAACTGTCAGCCTTATCCCAACGAGAGATTTTTAGCTGATTAAGTCCATTTTCCCTCTCTGAAAGCACATAGTAGTCTTTGAATATATCCACATCTTCCAATAACACATCTTCCCTATGCGGAATAAACTCCTCCCAATCTTTAGAAGAGGTGTTTTCATCTGAAGTTTTCATCAATTTAAAATTGGTAGCACCATCTTTATTGGTAAGTACATAGAAATTTCCATTATAATGTGCGATTGAATATTCCAATCCTCTTTCTCTAGGGGAAAAGACCTTAAAATCACCTTTTGGGTCATCAGCGCTCAAAATTTGATATTCTGAAGTAAGTGTGCTTACTGAACCTATTACTATGAACTTTCTAGACTTCGTTTTATAAACAAACGTATTGAACGTTGAATCTTTTTCATGAAAAATAAGTTCATCATCAGTAGATGGAGTCCCTAACTCATGTCTATAAATTTTATCCGAACGTAAAGTAACCGAGTCTTTTTTGGCGTAGAACAACGTTTTACCATCATTGCCCCAAACGGAACTCCCTGTGGTATTTTCAATTTTATCTGGATAAACCTCTCCCGTTGCTAAGTTTTTAATTTGAATATCATATTGCCTGCGAGAAACAGTGTCAACTGCAAAAGAAGCCATTGTGTTGTCTGGACTGATTGAAATCCCTCTTAAGTTGTAATATTCATGATCTTTAGCAAGCTCATTACAATTGAACATCAATTCATCATCTGCCTCAAGGCTTTCTTTCTTTCTTGAATAAATTGGATATTCTTGGCCAGTTTCATATTTGGTGATATACCAATACCCATTGTATTTATAAGGAACTGAAGAATCGTCTTCCTTTATTCTAGATTTCATCTCTTGAAAAAGCTCTTCTTGGAATTTCTTGGTATGAGAGGTCATTTTAGCGTAGTACTCGTTTTCCGCATTTAAATGATCTAAAACATCCTGATTTTCCCTATCGTTCATCCAATAGTAATCGTCTATTCTAACGTCACCATGTTTTTCAAGCTTTGTGGGAATCTTTTTTGCAACTGGATGTTGAGCACTCATAGGTTTTTCTTTGATATTTTGACAAGAGGCGGCAAAAGTAAGGTATAAAATGAAAAAAGTACTTCTTAAAACTAAGTGCTTCATAGTTTTTGATTTATGGCAAATTACTACTTTTGAATCTTTAAAACTATAAACAGAAATAGGATGTTTGGAGATATTATGGGAATGATGGGTAAACTAAAGGAAACCCAAAAAAAAGTGAAGGCAACCAAGGAACGTTTAAATACTGTATTGATTGATGAAACATCTTCAGATGGAAAACTGAAAGTTACCCTAACGGCCAATAGAGAAATCAAGTCCATAGAAATTAATGACTCCTTAATGGAAGATAAGGAACAGCTAGAGGATTATCTGGTTCTTACCCTGAACAAAGCTATTGAAAAGGCAACCAATGTTAACGAAGCTGAATTGGCAGCCGTTGCCAAAGATGGGATGCCCAATATTCCAGGAATGGATTCTTTGTTTAAATAGGTCCTACTATTCTATAGTCTTCAATACTTTTAAAAAGTGCAAATGCATTTCTTTGGTATAGTCCAAATGCGTTACAATACGCAGTTTTCCTTGCCCCATGCCAATAATGGAAATATTGTTTTCTTCAAGTTTACCTAGAAAAGACTCTGCGGACAGTTTTGACTCATCCAACTCAAAAATGATGATATTGGTCTCAATTGGCTCCACTTTTTTAATGAATTCCAATTTTTCTAACACCTCGCCTATTTCTTTGGCCTTTCTGTGGTCTTCTTGAAGTCTATCAATATGATTATCCAAAGCATAAATTCCGGCTGCTGCTAAAAATCCAGATTGTCGCATGCCGCCTCCCAACACTTTTCTTACTCGTAGGGCATTGTCAATAAATTCCCTACTTCCAAGGAGTACTGAACCTACTGGACAGCCAAGCCCTTTGCTTAAACAAACACTTATAGAGTCAAATAAGCTTCCGTATGCCTTAGCATCCTCGTTTTTTGCTACTAATGCATTCCAAATACGAGCGCCGTCTAGATGGTAGTTCAGCCCATTATTCTCACAAACTATTTTAATTTTTTTAAGTTCTTGGAAATCCCAGCATGCTCCGCCACCTTTATTTGTGGTATTTTCAATACACACCAAAGAAGTTAAAGGACTATGATAAAAATCTGGAGGGTTTATGGATTGCTCCACTTGATCAACCGTCATCATTCCCCTAGAACCATCCACTAGCCTACAGGACACTCCACTATTAAAACTGACCCCTCCCCCTTCATAATTATATACATGGGCATATTTATCACAGATTAACTGTTCTCCCGGTTGGGTATGTAGTTTAATAGCAGCTTGATTGGCCATGGTTCCGCTTGGAAAAAATAATGCAGCTTCCATTCCAAAAAAATCAGCTACTTTTTCTTCCAATGCATTTACGCTTGGGTCGTTTTTAAAAACATCATCACCTACTTTGGCAGTCATCATGGCATCCAACATACCAGAGGTCGGTACGGTGACTGTATCACTTATTAAATTGATTTTCATTTACGGTCGAAGATTAATTCATACAGTCCATCCCTATAGGTGACCCATCCGGAATTTTAGGAACTGGAATAACTTTAAATGCAGAAGGTTTGCTTAGAAAAGCATCTATTCTTCTCACCATTTCTGAAGAAATAGCGCTTTTCCCATTACTCAAAAGAGAGGTTCTTAACTCCTTCAATGATTCATTCGCAATTGCATTTACCTGAGGGTGAACTTCTTTATGTGCAGCAAGATTCATAATATGGTACAAGACCCTAAAATTAATGGTCTGCTGCACTTCATTTAAATAAGTATCCTTATGATTTTCTTCTACAGTGTTTTCAAGTAATTTTCCAAAAACATTATTTAACCCAAGTTGATCTTTATCAATACTTTTTTGTTGTATCAATCTAGAGGCACGTTCTGGATGCAACAACAGCCCCAAGGTCATATCGGCAGAAGTTTCGGCAGCAGAGAGAGCATCAAAAGAAATTCCTGTTCTCCCTTTAAAAGATTCTCTGGAACGGCCGTAACCTATCGCTCTGGGCGGGAATAAATCCAGTTTTTCTTTTGGAATGGCCACTTCTTCCGCATTTAAAGTCCTTAGAATAGATTTTAAAGCATTCTCTTGCGTAGCTTGGCTTATGGAATAGACGGCACGTTGCCCATCTCCTTTTATAGAATAGTTATAATCCAATCCACCAATTAATTTTGAAACAGCTTCTGTTTGATATCTATGGAAAAAATACAAGGGCGCAAAAACGTCTTCAAGCACTGAGTTGGGTTCCCCTGTACGCACATTATCTATAGAAAAATTATTAATGGCAGTTTTTCTGATCTTCAATACGTTTTCCAATTCCTGAGAAGCATTTCTACCATTATCCCATAAATGTGCCAAGGCATGTGCTCCACCTTGTGGACGCGCATCTTGATCAGAGATATAACGTAATCCATCTGTTTGCGCTTTCTTCAAAATGGAATTGAGTTCTTCTTTTTCGTTTTTCCCACTAGTAAAATCTGAATATGAATAGGCAACGGTTACCTTATCCCAAACCCCAATACCCGTATCATAAGCATTGGAGAAATCAATAGTATTTCCATTAAGTTCAAATTGTGGGTGTGGATAATCCATTACTGAGGCCCTACCATTTGTACTTGCCGCAAAATTGTGGGCAAAACCAAGAGTGTGTCCTATTTCATGTGCAGAAAGCTGACGAATCCTTGCCAACGCCATTTCTAACATGGGCTGGTAATTATCATCACGTTCCGCAAAAGGCTTGTTCATTAACGCTTGCGCTATTAAAAAATCTTGTCGAATACGCAAACTCCCCAAACTAACATGTCCCTTAATAATCTCACCAGTGCGCGGATCGGTAATACTGCTACCGTAACTCCATCCTCTTGTTGAACGATGTACCCATTGGATCACATTATACCTAACATCCATAGGATCGGCATCGTCTGGTAAAACTTTAAGTTGAAACGCATCCTTATATCCGATAGCTTCAAAAGCTTGGTTCCACCATCTACCGCCATCCAGTAAAGCAGAACGAACGGGTTCTGGTGTTCCATTATCTAAATAATAAACTATAGGTTCAACTGCTTCACTTGTTGCAGCACCTGGGTTTTTTTTCTCTAAACGGTGTCTTGTTACAAAGCGCTTTAATATTGGTTCTTGAACCGGGGTCGCATAATCATAATACGAAAATGGATATGAACCACAACGTGGGTCAAATTCTCTCTTCTTGTAGTCATCATCAGGTAATTCAATCAACGAATGGTGTTGGGCCACGGTTACCAAACTTGCATTTGGTGTCACCGAACGAATATTATTTCCTTCTGGAGTTCCACTAAAAGTAAGAGTGACATCGAATTCCACATTTTTAGGGAAAGCTTTGGTCCTTTCAAAAGCCCAAGCACTTTTAGATTTATCTAAACTGTATGAACCCTGTTTCGTTCGCTTTAACCTGGTTGAAACTCCATGGGCATCTCTCATTAAAAAATTGGTGATATCTATTAAATACTTTCCTTTGGATTCCTCTTCAATCTTAAATCCATGCAGTACAGACTTTGCAAACGCTTGTTGCACAGATTTACGCTCCAATTCATTATTGGTAAGTGCTCTAAATTTTAAGTTAGGCTGAACTAAAAGCAATTTAGCACCTGCCTTTTTAAAGTAGACCACTTGTTCATTTCCCAGTTGGCCTCTATCTAAACCTATATCGTTACTACCAATCCCACTGCTTAATGAGTATACGTACAAGAATTCTTTTTCCAGCTCATCCACTTCCAAGAAAATCTTATCGGAAGTATCATCGTAATAAAAATTGAAGTAGCCATTGAACATTTGATAATCCTTGATTTTATCAAAACTTTGGGCATTTAAAAAGGTGGCCGTGAAGACAATTGGCAAAACGTAAAAAAAGTATTTTTTCATATCAGAATAGTTGTAGCTAAAATTATATAAATTTCGTTGCTCCACAGCATTGAAACACTATTTTTGCTTGAAATTTAATTTTATGGTTACTACAGATCAGCAAAAAGATCTTATAGAGCGCCTTGGTGCGTTAAGGAGGTATCTTTGACATTGATGCCAAACTTATTGAAATAGAGAACGAAGAGGAGAAAACCATAGCCCCAGGATTTTGGGATAATCCACAGCAGGCCCAAGTTCAAATGCAATTGCTCAAGTCCAAGAAAAGGTGGGTGGAAGATTTTGATTCTGCCAAGTCCCTTGTTGGGGATTTAGAGGTTTTAATAGAATTCCAAGATGCAGGGGAAATTTCTGAAGAAGAAGTGAACCAGCAATATGACAAAGCAATTCTTACCATTGAAAATCTGGAATTCAAGAATATGCTGTCCGATGAAGGTGATGAACTCACCGCTGTGCTGCAAATAACCGCTGGCGCTGGTGGTACGGAGAGTTGTGATTGGGCAGCTATGCTCATGCGAATGTACCTTATGTGGAGTGAAAAGAACGGTTATAAGGTAAAAGAACTCAACTATCAAGAAGGAGATGTAGCCGGTATTAAAACGGTTACATTGGAAATTGAAGGGGAATTTGCTTTTGGTTGGTTAAAAGGTGAGAATGGAGTGCACCGTTTGGTCCGTATCTCTCCCTTTGACAGCAATGCGAAACGGCATACTTCTTTTGCATCAGTATACGTGTATCCTCTAGTAGATGATACCATTGAAATTGATGTAAATCCTGCAGATATAGAAATTACCACGGCTCGTTCCAGTGGTGCTGGGGGACAAAATGTAAACAAAGTAGAAACAAAGGTGCAGTTGGTGCACAAGCCCACAGGAATACAAATTTCATGCTCGGATTCACGCTCGCAACACGATAATAGGGCCACTGCAATGAAAATGCTAAAATCTCAACTGTACGAAATAGAACTAAGGAAAAAGCAAGAAGCAAGAGCCGAAATTGAATCCACAAAAATGAAAATTGAATGGGGTTCTCAAATCCGTAATTACGTAATGCACCCATATAAATTGGTAAAGGATGTTCGCACAAGCCATGAAACGGGCAATGTTGATGCTGTTATGGACGGTGAAATAGATTCATTTTTAAAAGCGTTCCTCATGATGATGGGGCAACGTGAAGAATAAATTAAGATATAGATATGATTAAAATTTATCACAATCCAAGATGTAGAAAATCGCGTGAAGGTTTGGACCTTTTAGAAAAGTCTGGGAAAGATTTTGAAGTAGTTCTATACTTAGAAAATGTTCCCACACATGGTGAGCTAAAAACAATAATCAAACAATTGGGTATTCCTGCCATAGAATTGGTTCGCAAGAATGAAGCAATTTGGAAAGAAAAGTATAAGGGGAAAACGCTTTCAGAAAATGAAATCATTGATGCAATGGTTGAAAACCCCAAATTAATAGAACGCCCTATTGTTATAAATGGAAATGAAGCAGTAATAGGCAGACCTTCCGAAGAAATAAATAAAATAGTCTAACTGAGTCAAAAAATGGCAAGGGTTTTGCATTCAAGAACTTAGATAGAAATCTATTTAACATATATTTAACCAAACTAGGTTAAACCTTGATCTAATTTTAAAATCATACATTTTGAATACAATCATGAAAAACACACAGACCATCATTTTATTCACGCTCTTAATAGGGCTATTTTCAATGCCTACTTTAGAGGCCCAATATGGAAATAGATATGGAAATAATGGGTACGGCAGAAGACAAAGTACGTTGCCTCAAGCCCAAGAAACACCTAAAAAGGAAGATCCGCTTACGGCAGAAGAGCTTGTTGATGAGCGTATGCCTTCTATAACGGAGTCCATAGGGTTAAACCCATTTGAAGAGGCGGTAGTGAGAACAACTTTGATAAATTCCGTTCGGAAAAGAATGGAGCTTAGAATATTGAATTTGGATCCACCCAAAATGCAAGAAGAATTGCAAAAAATAGTGGCCAACCAGAATGAAGAGTTAAAATCTGGCTTACCAGAAGATAAGTTCGTTGCATTCCAAGAGCTTCAAGAGAATAGGTTCAATACCAAAAAGGCTAAAAAGAAGAAAAAGAAAAAGAAGAAATCCAAAGAATGATATGAAGAAACTGCTGCTGTCCTTTTTACTACTGAGTACGATAACAACAATTGCACAAAGACCACAAGGACAGGGCAACCGACCAAATCCAATAAAGATTACAGGAAAAGTAATAGATACAGATACGGGTCAACCTCTTGAATATGCTACTTTAATACTCCAGCGCACTAAAAATCCAGAAAGAATAACAGGCGGTATTACCGATGCCATGGGTACGTTTGAGGTAGAAACCTTTCCTGGAGTTTATAATATTCGTATAGAATATATTTCTTACACAACATACGAGGTCAAAGCACAAGTTTTACGAACTAGTACAGATTTAGGTACTATCAAACTATCTATTGATGTAGAACAGCTTGAAGATGTAGAGGTAGTGGGCGAACGTACCACGGTTGAATTGCGTTTAGACAAGAAAGTCTATAACGTAGGAAGTGATTTAACGGTAAAAGGTGGTTCGGTGACAGATGTTCTGGACAATGTGCCATCTGTGACCGTTGATGTCGAAGGCAATATCAGTTTAAGGGGTAATGAAAGTGTACGTATTTTAATAAATGGCAAGCCTTCAGCACTTTCTGGGTTAAGCCCAGATGCATTGCAACAACTTCCAGCTGAAGCCATTGAAAAGGTAGAAGTCATTACAAACCCATCCGCTCGCTATGATGCGGAAGGTACCGCAGGAATCCTAAACATTATCCTTAAACAAAGTAAAACGGCCGGATTGAACGGTTCTGTCAACGTTTTTGCTGGAAACCCAGATAATTTTGGCGGGGCATTAAGCCTAAACTTGAGAAGGGAAAATTTTAATATTTTTTCAAATACCACATACCGCTATAGAAATGCTCCCGGAAATGCGCAGTTTCTTCAAGAGAATTTTAATGATGATGGCTCTACTGATAGTTTTCAAGATGAGTTTAGAGAATATCAGCGAGAACGAGATGGATTCAATACCAACTTTGGTTTTGAACTTTTCCTTTCGGAAAATAGCAGCATCACCAATTCTTTTGTTTATCGAAAGACAAATGGGGAAAATACAGTCGATGTTGATTTTTTCAATTTTGATGCTCTTAGAAACCCTATAATTCAAAGAAATAGATTTACTCTGGAAGATGAAGAAGATGAAAATGTACAGTATTCCTTAAACTATGAGAAGAAGTTTAAAAAAGATGGGCATGTGTTGACCATGGATTATCAATATTCCAAAGGAACGGATTTTGAAAATTCTATAATTGATGAAATAATTCTTGGCGAAAATATTTCATTACCAACGGAACAAACCATCAATGATGAAAGTCAAATTAACCAATTGGCGCAGTTTGATTACGTTTTGCCATTTGGCAAGGATAATCAATCACAATTTGAATTGGGTTACCGTGGAACTTTTAACAATTTTAATACCGATTTTGATTTTGGTATTCTAAACACAAATGGGTCTTTAAATGTTGATCCAGATTTCAGTAATGAGCTAAACTACCGTGAGTATGTTAATGCAGCATACACGCAAATAGGAACCAAATTAAAGAAATTCAGCATTCTTGGTGGTTTGCGAATGGAAGCTTCAGATATTGGTATTGAATTGGTGGAAACTAATGAGAACACGGATAAAGATTATGTGGATTGGTTCCCCTCTTTGTTTTTAGGCTATGAATTTTCTGAAATGGAACAATTGACAATTAGTTACAGTCGTAGACTTAGAAGACCACGATCTAGGTTTATTAACCCATTTCCCTCACGTTCTAGCAATACAAACCTATTTCAAGGCAACCCCAATCTAAATCCGACCTACACCAATGCATTTGATTTGGGCTATTTAAAAAGATGGGATAAACTAACGTTCACCACCTCTGCCTACTATAATCGTTCTACAGGTGTTTTTCAATTTATTACACAGGAAACCGGAGATTTTGTTGAAATTGAAAATCCTAATAATCCTTTGGAGCCAATTTTAGTGCCCATACAGGTGCGCACGCCAATTAATTTAGCAACTGATACGCGCTATGGTGGAGAGTTGACAACTACGTATACTCCGAAGAAAGATTGGCGATTTACCTGGAATTTAAATCTCTTTCAACAACAATTAAGAGGAGATTTCTCGTTTATAGATTTTCAAAATGAAGAAGTTGTTCAAAATTTTGATGCCGATAACTTTACTTGGTTTACCCGGTTAAGCGCTAAGCTGCCGTTACCCGGGGCAATTGATTTTCAGTCCAATCTTTTTTATAGAGGAAGACGTGTTGACGCCCAAAATGTAAATAAAGGAATACTATCTACAAATTTGGCCTTCAGCAAAGATGTTATAAAGGACAAAGCAACGCTTTCTTTAAATGTCAGTGACTTACTAAATTCTAGAAAGAGAAGAACGGAAACTAGAACGGAAAATGTTTTTACGGAGAGTGAGTTTCAATTTCGTGAACGTCAAATCACATTATCGTTTTTATATCGATTTAACCAACCCCAGAATGAGAGAACCAGAAGGGACAGAGGAAGTGGAGGAAACGGCGATGATGAAATAGAATTTGACGGATAACAAAAAAGAGGCTAAAAGCCTCTTTTTTTATTCATTTCGTTTGGCCTTTTTAGCCTCGCGTTTTTCTTTGTACATTTCTATCAAGTTGCCGAACAACCAGTAAGGCACTACAAAAGTCAATAAGAAAATCATTAACCAAAAACCGATGGTCAGAATGGTTAAAAAAGCTAAGAAACCTAAATACTGGTCAAAATCAAACATTACTTTTTCCTTTTGTTTAACAAAGATACTTTGAATTGCTATAAAAAAACAAATCTCCGGTTAAAAAATGTTTGCTTCCCGAATCCTTTCTCTTTTAGGCAAACGATTTTTCTAAAGCAGGTAGGCAAATCGCAAAAGCTATTTGTTAGGTTGATTAGGTACAAGTATTTAGGAATATAGCGTTTTAATTATTCAAAGGAAATGTGATACCAACTGTAAATGCTCCAGCAAACTGTTCAACAGATGGCTGAAAATAATACGCAAATCCTAAATCAACGCTATTATTTTTTCCCAATTCCAAACCAATCGAAAAAGGAATATGATAAATAATTCCACTTTTGTCAATACTATCAAATGCTGTTTCTGTTTCAAATTTTCCAATTGATGTGCCTATTCCAATTTCAGCATAAGGTGCTACCCAGGGAATGGGTGCCCTGACCCTTGCTTTTCCGCCCAATAAAAAAGCCTTTGATTCCGCTTTTTCATCTGTTGGATTATTATTCAAGTCTTTCCCATTAGAGTTTGTCAGAATAAAGCCGGCATACGGTCTAAACTCGACCCACGAAGTAGCTTTCAGTACCAACTCCCCTTGTGCAAAAAAACCATCATCAGCAATGTTACTAATACTATTATAGGGTGCGCTTAACCCATATCCAATTTGGACATTAATTAATTTTTCCTTGATAAATTGTGCTTTAATCAGGTTCGAAGTCAGTATAATTAATGTCAATATCAATATTTTTCTCATAATGTATTAAAACGGTCTGGTATATAAAACATAGCGCTGAAAATAAGCGATAACTTTTCGGATTAATACACAGACCTTTCAATTAAACACTTTTTACCCTATTTTTTTATATATTTTTAGGCAACGCTTTCTCTCATCTTTCTTAACATTTCGGGAACTTCTGTCCAATCATCTATCCATATAGTTTTTACACCAAATGATGCGGAATCATTTTCTTCAAATCTTTCGTGAATTTCAGATAATAGTTTTATTGTTTCATCGAAATCCAATCCAGCTTTGTTCTTATTATTTAATACTTTTTCGGATTCTAATGTCTTCTTTAAATTTTCACTTAATTTTTGCTTATTCATTCTTTGTTTAAAAATGTAATGGTGTTTCTTTTTATTCCCTTTTTGTTTATAGGCAATATCAAGAAGCCTCCTTATATTAGGGTCAGTAAGAGAACTACCAATGAATAAGCACGTATTTTCCCTAAATTTATTTATTTGAACCATATTATTCCAACTATATATGTCAGAATATTGTTGGTGATAATTGCTTTCTCCAAATGTGATTTTATGAGAATCATTTAATTTCTCTGTCTCTGGTAAATAACCGTGAACGTGATAGATTGGCAATTCATCATTTTTAACTTCTATACCTATTCCATAAACTGATTTGTATGGTATCGGCATTTCTGTCTTTTTCAACTTATATTCTAATATATCGTCAAAATTATAGGTAATTATTGAATCTAAATTTGGGCTTTTTCCAGGTGCTACGCATATCTTCACAATTTCATCTAATAGTTTAGACTTCTTATCTTTATTCATTTCTGAATACAATACGTCTCTAACCATTGATTCAAATGAGGAATCATTTTTCTCGAAATATTCTTGTAAATATCTGCCAGCAATTAAAGGGTTTGGACGAAATATATCATTAAATAATTTTGCCAAGACTGTCGATACATTGTTTTCCTTTTCAATACTATGAACCATTAAGCTCTGAAGTAATAAATTCCAAGAAGGAATACCAAACTCGATTGAAATTCCAGCACCTAAAGCCAAGACTAACTGTTCTTTTTGATATGCCTCATTTAAATTTTTGGTAATCTGCTGACGACTTATAGTGTTGGATTTGGGAAGTTTATCAACTAAATTATTGAGATTTAAATCTGAATGCTTTAATACTTCATATAATTTTTTTGTGTAGTCTTCAGTCCTTATTTTATCATACCAGTTAAATCTAATTGTGTTGTCAGAATCAATCCAATGAGTGCTTAATTCAGATTCTTCTTTATTATCTTTCTTTTTAGCCATATTGTTTTTTCAAATGTTGCCTAACGTTTAGTATATGAAGCGTAGCATCCCGAAGGGTGCTATGATTTCATATATAGTGTGTAGTAAGTTTTTCTATTCATATTCCTTCTAAGTAGCATTTAAAGTACTGCCGTTCGCGATAAATTGCTTTTTCGTCATAGTCGTTTGGCCATTCCATAAACGGAACTTTGTGTTCTTTAAGTTCTCCTGAGATTGACATATAACGATGATTGAGTATTTCATCTATATCATTAGCTACATATCCATCTGGCATTTGAAAGAATTCAAAGAGGAAAGATGTTCCAAAACCAAATTCTTTACCATCCTTCATTTTTACACCGAAACCTGTCCAAGACATCGTTGTTTCACCACGAATTGCAGAAAGTATATTCTTAGGAAAAGCAAATGGACTTATTTCAACTCTGACAATATCATATTCGTTAACCTTATTTCCACCTGTTGTATAGAGCTTGACCATATCTCTATATCCATCAACCCCTGAAGATTTTGCAAAAATGGATTTTCCTGTTCTTTCTTCTTTCAATCGTTTGATAGCTCGATTTACCGTAGGTTCGGGATTTTGAAATACAACACACGGGAGATATGTCCCATCTTTTAGATGTGCTGAACATCTATACAGCTTTCCTTCAAACTCTCTTTCAAGAGGTTCGATATTATCTTTTAAAAATTGTATGATTTCTGTGTTCTTCATTTAATTAACTACAACGGTCTTGTATATGAAACGTAGCGTGTAAATAGACGCTGACTTTTCGGTTTATACACGAGCCGAATTTTTAAATTTTTCTTTTTATCTTTATTTTACTAAAAGCCAAATTTAAAAATTTGGCGGACTTTGCAAATACACACAAACCTCTCGAAAAGCCTGTAATAGCTATGTTTTATATACGTTGTTAGCGGCAGTTATTCTTCTTCAGCTGCTTCTTCAATTTCTATTTCCGGCTCTATAATTTCAGGTACTTCAAAAATCATAGGTACGTTCGATTTTAATGCTTTTCCAGCCGCTATTGCTTGTCTAAATCTCAAATTTGGCAAAACGCTTGCGATTCCTTGTCCGAAATAATTAGACAAAAATTCACTACTTGTCTTATCAAATTCTTGAAATGAAATAATTGTATTACATTGGGTCAAAACTGTTTTGGATACATTTGCCGTTCTTTGAGCAATTACCAAAAGTCCAACATCATATTTCCTACCTTGCAAAGCAATTTGTGCAATGCTGTTTAACAATGAGTGAGAAGATTTATCTGCAATTCCAACAAAATTCCATTCGGGAATAACTGTGTGAGCTTCTTCAAGAACTACGCAAACTTTGTGTCCATAACATCGGTCATTTTTTGCAATATTAAATAAGGCTTTGAAAAGCTGTCTTGTGTATTCTAAAATGCTTGCTGTATTGGAAACATCGGGAAGTTCAAACAAGCATATTTGAGTTTCTTCTGACTTTAAAAATGCATCCAATCCTTCTTTAAGTGTTTCTTTAATAAAGTCATCACATTTTTTGAGCCCTTCTTTGCTTTGTTGATTCCCGAACTTTTCTAATTCATTTGAAACCCATTCAAATGCTTCATAGAGTTTAACCTCTTTCTCTTCTGAAACTATTTTAACAGGATTTAAGTCTGGAAATTTACCTCGATATTCTCCTGTGAAATCGATGCAAATTGCCTTTATAGTTTCATCTTTTAAATATTCTCTGATTAAATTTCTTGAAAATACGGACTTACCTGTTCCTGTTACGCCTAAAACAGCTGTATGATGAGTAAGAGCTAAATCCTTATTGATTATTACAGGGAAGTTTGTGTTTGGAATGTGTCCAATCTGAAATTCTCCTTCCGATAATACTACATTTTCAATTTTTGATGCTATATAAACTGGCGAGTTAATATCTGGAACCCAACCAAATTGCTCGAATCTTACTTTTTCGTGATTCCAAGTACCTAATTGGATAGCTTCTCCAATAATTAATCCTGTTTCATTTTTGTTTTCTAATTGCTCTATTTTCGTTATTCCTTCAACTATTTGATAGAAAACAGGAATGTTTTCGTTTCCAACATTTATCTCTAAAAGCTGTCCTTCTTGTATAGAAGCTTTTGAATTGTAAATAAATTTAATTTTACTGATACTTGAGTTTTCTGTAACTATACCAACAAATTTGTCTAAATAGTTTGTTTCGGGAACTTCTTTGATTTTGTAGATAATGTCTTCTGTATGATTATTGAAGATTGATTTGTTAGCAAAAATTTTACTTATTTCACTTGTTGTTAGAATCTTTATCCATTGCTGTTCATTTAGCAAATAAGAATCTAAAATAAGACCTTTTCTAATTTGCCTGCTTTCATCAATCGAGTAGATAAACTCTACAAAATCAAAAATCTTTATGGTTTCTTTTCTATTTGGAAATAACTTAATAAGAAAAGTGTTTTTGGATTGGACACCGAAAATAGTTCCTAAAGCATTTTCCTGTTTTTTAGTTTCTTTTTTCTCAAAGAGTTTGTTTAAAATTGAAGCAATCGAAGGTAAATTTAAAATCATAAAAATTACCCAATAGAGTAGTAGTGAATTAAATCCATTGCTATTAAGTCCAAATTGATTAATTGCTCCCCAAAGGAAAAATGCTGAAAATAAAGTTTGTGGTTTTCCAATTTCTCTATTTATTCTTGAAAAGAATTGTACCCATTTATTTTCGCTTGGTAGTGGTTTGTTTCTTAACCACATTAGTATATAACTGCTTATTGCTAAATAAAGAGTTATACTTAAGAACAGCCAAAAAATCCAGTTTCTGTTCTGTTCATCTACAAGTAATAACGATACGCCAGCAGTTACTGCATTAATAAATACGTTGGAATCTTTCGAAAAATGGGGTTGGTCGATTAATGATAATAATATTAGCAATAAAAAACCTGAAGTGAACCAAAAGTCATTAAGTAGAAAGTCAAAACTCTGTGTTACGAAATATCCAACTCCGATTAACAGAATTAATGAAAGTCCGAGAAATATTAATCTTGTTCTTTTGTTCATTTGTTCATAGGTTGGTTTTAATTGCCGCTAACTCATAAATAAGTAGGTAGTATACAAAATGCCCATACAGGCAAAAGATATATCCATTCCAATCCTAGTTGTTTTTGACACACCAATTACACATACTTAGTGTAGAGCCATTGGGTCCATCAAAAAAAATAGATTCGTAAGTAGTTTTGGGGAGAATGTGAAAGTTATCATTTTTAAGACAAAATCATTTGCAGAAAAACCTTAGTTTTTCTGGGGTTTTTGTCCTATGCCGCTTTTTTTACAGTTTAGGCAAAGAAGCACCAACCGTTAGGGATACACCAAAATCCTTTGGGGGATAAAACACCTAAGGCTTACCTTTGTAACATTAAACAGTAGAAAATGAGCTTTAGAATAGAGAAAGATACCATGGGCGAAGTAAAAGTGCCATCGGATAAGTATTGGGGAGCACAAACTGAGCGATCCCGTAACAATTTTAAAATTGGCGCTCCCGCTTCCATGCCCTTAGATGTGGTTTACGGATTTGCCTATTTAAAAAAGGCAGCGGCATACACCAATCACGAGTTGGGTGTTCTTGCCATAGAAAAACGGGATCTCATTGCGCAAGTCTGCGATGAAATTTTAGAAGGAAAGCACGATGACCAATTTCCATTGGTGATATGGCAAACCGGTTCAGGTACCCAAAGCAATATGAACGTAAATGAGGTAGTTGCCAACAGAGCTCATGAAATTGCCGGAAAAAAAATTGGTGAGGGCGAAAAAACCATACAACCGAATGATGATGTCAATAAGAGCCAATCTTCTAATGACACTTTTCCGACAGGCATGCATATTGCAGCTTATAAAAAGATTGTAGAAGTTACTATTCCGGGTGTAGAGCAATTACGAAACACATTGTATAAAAAGTCCCAAGAGTTTAAAGATGTGGTCAAGATTGGGCGTACCCATTTAATGGATGCCACTCCCCTAACCTTAGGGCAAGAATTTTCAGGTTATGTATCGCAGCTAGATCATGGATTAAAAGCATTACAAAATACCTTAGACCATCTTAGTGAGCTTGCTTTAGGCGGAACTGCCGTTGGCACAGGTTTAAATACGCCAAAAGGATATGATGTTTTGGTGGCAAAATATATTGCCGAGTTTACCAACCAGCCTTTTATAACTGCTGATAACAAATTTGAGGCGCTTGCTGCCCACGATGCCATTGTAGAAAGTCATGGAGCACTAAAGCAGCTTGCGGTATGTTTAAACAAAATAGCTAATGATGTTAGAATGATGGCATCAGGACCGCGTTCCGGTATTGGAGAAATCATAATCCCTGCAAATGAACCCGGTAGCTCCATTATGCCTGGTAAAGTAAATCCAACACAATGTGAAGCTATGACCATGGTCTGTGCCCAAGTAATAGGGAATGATGTTGCTATTGCGGTTGGTGGTACCCAGGGGCATTATGAACTTAATGTTTTTAAACCTATGATGGCCTCCAATATTTTGCAATCTGCCCAACTTATTGGTGATGCTTGTGTAAGTTTTGATGTTAATTGTGCCAGTGGCATTGAGCCCAATCATGAAGTAATTAAAACACTTTTAAACAATTCCTTGATGTTGGTCACTGCTTTAAACACCAAAATTGGATATTATAAAGCTGCTGAAATTGCTAACACAGCTCATAAAAACGGAACAACTTTAAGAGAAGAAGCTGTTAACTTAGGGTATGTTACCCCAGAAGAATATGATGAATGGGTAAAACCGGAAGATATGGTTGGTAGTTTGAAATAGAAAGCCATCCTAAATGAATAAAAAAAGCCCGGTTCATAACGAACCGGGCTTTTTTATAAAATACGGATAGTGTGTATTATTTTAATGCGAACTTAGAAGTTCCCAATAATTTTAGACCGTTGTCATATACATTTACCATGTAGTTTCCTTTTTGGAAATCTGAAGCAGGCTTGTTAATGTAATCGCAAACATCTAAAGAACTGTTTTCGTAGTAGAAGTTAGTTCCTTTACTATAAGTTATAGAAGCACCTTCTTCGCTAGACTTAGAAAAGCTATCTCCCAATACGTTACCTTGAGGATCAAGAACTTCAATAAAGAATTCTCTATCACCAGCTTCAGCAATTACGTTATCAGCAATTGTAAAACATACTTTGAATTTATCAGTAGATTTAGCTCTTGAAGTAGAAACCAATTTTCCACTGTTTCTTTCTCTAACTGCATCAACAGTAAAAGTAGAAAGACTTAAAGCAGAACCTCTTTCAACAGCATCTGCCAATTGAGTGTTTTGCACCACTAAAGAATCATTAAATACAGTTTGCTTTTCAAGTTCAACAAATGTGCTGTCTCTTTGCATAGCCAACAATGAGTTTGAGCTTGTTAAAGAATCAACTTGCTTTAACAAAGCTTCTCTTTCAGCTTTAAGAACGCTAACTTGTCTTCTGTATCTAGAAAGTGAAGCAATATCAGCTTTCATTCCATGAACAGAATCAATGTATTTTGCAATGTTATCTCTAGCAGCAACCAATTCTTCATTAGTAGCATTACTTTCTAAAATAGCTTTATCATATTCTGATTTCAAGCTGTTTAAATCTTCAACAACCAACTCTTTTTCTTGAGTAAGTGCGGTAGTGGTCTTTTTCTTATCTTGGTAAAGGCTTACTGTATAAATAATAGTTCCTAAAAGAACCACACCTAGTAAACCAGCTATTACCTTTAATCCGTTGTTACTTTTTGTTTCAGTCATAACTTTTAAATTAATTGATCTTGCGTTTAAAGTGTATTTAATCAATTGTGTTCTGTTTATATACGCTTAAGCTTTTATTTTGGATTATTAAGGATTAAATAATGTTAAAAAAATAACCATCAGTATATTGAAAGTGTTAATTTTAAAGGGCTAACAAACTCCTTCGTTATGAAAAAAAAATATTTTTTATTTGCTTTTACTTTACTCTTAATGCTTGCATGTAAGGAAACTAAGGGTCAAAAAGACATGGTTATGTCCAAAGAAGATGTGATCAACGCTTTAAAAATTATTCCGATAGAACATGCTACTACAGTTTTGGAATGGAATGGAATTACCATATATATTGATCCGGTTGGAGGAAAAAAAGCTTTTGAGAATCAGAAACAGCCTGATTTAATTTTAATCACGGATATCCATGGAGACCATTTTAGTCTGGAAACACTGCAGGAGCTAAACACTGGAAAAGCCAAAATCATGGTTCCTCAGGCAGTAGCAGATAAGATACCGGAAGAATTTACCCCTCAAATAGATGTTTTAAACAATGGGGATTCCAAAGAAAGATATGGGATTACGGTCGAAGCTATTCCTATGTACAATCTAAGGACGGAAGCTTTAAAATTTCATGCCAAAGGCAGAGGAAATGGTTATGTGCTTAATATAGATGGGCAACGCATCTACTTTTCAGGAGATACAGAGGACATTCCAGAAATGAGGGCACTACTAAATATTGATAAAGCTTTTGTTTGTATGAACTTGCCTTATACTATGACAGAAGTAAGTGCTGCAGATGCTGTCTTAGAATTTAAGCCCAAAGAAGTATATCCTTATCATTATAGAGGTCGACCAAATGTAAGTGATGTAGCAAAGTTCAAGGATATTGTAAACAAAGGAGATGCAGCTATAAAGGTGGTGCAATTGGACTGGTACCCCAATGATGATTTTTAGAATGATGAAATATTGATGGGTTATTGTCGTTAATGATAGTGAATCAACCCAAATCAATACTAAACCATGGCTCCCAAATCCTATGTTTTGTTTGCATTTGCATTAGTTTTTGCTGTAAACACCAGTTTTTCAAATCAGTGTGACAATTTTTATGCAAAAGTCACCTATGGTCTCAGTCATTCAAAAAAGGCTTTAACCGCAACCAATTTTGAGCATCAGACATATTATGCTGAAAGAGCTATGATTGCTCTGGAAAAATCAAAATCCTTCATGGAGGAATGCAGTTGTGCCAAATCTAAGGACAAAACCTTAGACGCCATTGAAAGTTTAAATAAAGCTACAGATCCCGTAGATTGGGATGCAGGGCGTTACTTTTCAAAGAAATCCATTGCAATCATCAATGAGTTAATCACTATTCTAGACGAATGTACTTTAGGTGTTACTGCAACAGCTGTAGTTGAAGATAGCGCAAATAGCTCTCTTGAACACGAAGCATATTCAGATGCAGAAGAAAGTGAACAGAATTCCATGGAAATGGAAATGATAACCGTTTTTGACAAGCATGCCAAAGATAAGTTGGCTTCGACTCAAAAGGCCATTGAACAATTGATTTTGCTTTCAAAATCTTTTGATCACAACTCATCTGAGAACCAAAAAGACCCTAACAGTCTGGAATTCCATCAGAAAGCATATCTTCAAGAAGCAAAAAAGCTGCTTGAAGAAGGGCTAAAAGCATTTGAAAAAGAAAACTAATATTCCTTAACGAATAAGTTTTTTGTATTTAATACGCTTGGGCATAATATCTGTTCCCAGGCGTTTCTTTTTATTTTCCTCATAGTCCGAGAAAGAACCTTCAAAGAAATACACTTGAGAATCACCTTCAAATGCTAAAATGTGAGTACATATTCTATCTAGGAACCACCTGTCGTGAGAAATAACTACCGCACAACCTGCAAAATTTTCCAATCCCTCTTCCAAAGCACGTAGTGTATTTACATCTAAATCATTGGTAGGCTCATCCAAGAGCAATACATTTCCTTCTTCTTTTAGGGTCATCGCCAAATGTAGTCTATTACGCTCACCTCCAGAAAGCATATTTACTTTCTTATTTTGCTCACTTCCGGAAAAATTAAAACGGCTTAGGTATGCCCTTGAGTTTACTTGCTTACCTCCCATCATAACTAATTCTTGTCCGTCACTAAAGTTTTCCCAAATAGATTTCTCTGGGTTAATGTTGGAATGGCTCTGGTCTACATATGCAAGTTTGGCCGTATCGCCTACAATAAATTCTCCTTTATCTGCCGTTTCCTCACCCATTATCATTTTAAAGATTGTAGTCTTACCAGCGCCATTGGGTCCAATAATACCAACAATACCGGCTTGCGGAAGGCTAAAGTTTAAATCTTCATATAACAGCTTATCCCCATAAGCTTTGCTTACACCTTTGGACTCAATCACATTGGTTCCCAATCTTGGCCCGTTTGGGATATAGATTTCCAATTTTTCTTCTAACTGCTTTTGATCCTGACTTAAAAGCTTGTCATAGTTATTTAAACGTGCCTTTTGTTTTGTCTGTCTCCCTTTGGCTCCCTGTCGTACCCATTCCAGTTCGCGTTCTAAAGTTTTCTGACGTTTTGAGGCTTGTTTACTTTCCTGTGCAAGGCGTTTGGATTTTTGATCCAACCAACTTGAGTAATTTCCTTTCCATGGAATACCTTCTCCCCTATCCAATTCCAAAATCCATCCCGCAACATTATCCAAGAAATAACGGTCATGCGTTACCGCAATTACGGTGCCCTTATATTGTGCTAAATGATGCTCTAACCAATGTACAGATTCCGCATCTAAATGGTTGGTAGGTTCATCCAAAAGCAAGACATCTGGTTCTTTCAACAATAACCTACAAAGTGCTACCCTTCTCTTTTCACCTCCGGACAACACCCCAATCTTTTTATCAGATTCTGGTGTGCGTAGAGCATCCATTGCAATTTCCAGCTTGGTATCCAATTCCCATGCATTGGATGCATCTATCTTATCTTGAAGTATTGCTTGCTTATCCATCAACTTCTGCATTTTGTCTGCATCCTCATATACTTCGGGCAAACCAAACATATCGTTGATTTTATTGTACTCATCAAGAATGGCAACCGTTTCCCCAACGCCTTCCTTGACTATTTCCAGTACAGTTTTTTCATCATCCAACTGTGGTTCTTGCTCTAAATAGCCAACAGAATAGCCCGGTGAGAAAACCACATCACCTTGATAGTTTTTGTCAACTCCTGCAATAATCCTTAACAAGGTTGATTTACCAGAACCGTTGAGACCTAGAATCCCAATCTTAGCTCCGTAAAAAAAGCTCAAATAAATATTTTTTAATACTGGGGTGTTAGCAGTTTTAAACGTCTTTGTAACACCGGACATTGAAAAAATGACCTTCTTATCGTCTGACATCAAGTAGTTTTTTAGTTAAGAAATTGGAAAGCTATACTCTACCTTTAAGTGCATTAAAAACCCAAGCAATTGCAAAGAAACCAACACCTACGGCAGCAAATCCATACCCTGCGACTTCATCATATTTAAAAGCGCCCAACGCTATCATTCCCATGCCCACAAAAATCATTATCCAAGTAGCCCAAGCGAGCACTGTATTTTTATTCATTCCCATATAGTTAGTTCAGTAGAAAATCAAATATCGTAAAAATTGATATAACCATAGTGGCCTAATCGTAGTTTATGCTTCAAACGGAAATTTCACTCCAGCTTTTTCCCGCACTGCGTCCAATAATTCAGCTAAATCTAAGCTATTTTGATGTGACCATAGGTCACTTTGCAGTTTTTTGGCATTAAGGCATTTATGTACTTCTTTTATCTCATAAATAAAACCATTTCCCTGTTTTGGAAGATCCACTTTTTGGGTTTCTTCATTTTTCACCAAAGTATAGCCATCCGCTTCATGCCATCTGGGATTGATAAACAACTCTCCTTCGCTTCCGGAAATTTCTGCTTGCATATCGGATTTACTAGTCAATCCGCTATATAGCATAGCTTGTGCGTTTTCATATTGAAAAATCATGGATGTTTGCAATTCGGTACCATTTGAATGAAAATTGGAAGAAGCGAGGATTTGCTTGGGTTTTCCCAAAATTAAATACGCTAAAAAAATGGGATAAATTCCAATATCCAATATTGAACCTGAAGCCAAATTGGGATTTAACAACCTTGAATCCATAGTTCTATCCAAAGCATAAAAAGCAAAATCTGCATGCAAATAGGACACTTTCCCAATTGCACCTTCATCAATTAAATCCTTTACTTTTTTAATAGATGGGTTAAACCTTGACCACAATCCTTCCATAAGAAAAACCTGGTTTTGCTTTGCAACTTCAATAAGTTCTACAACTTCAGGTTTGTTTATGCCCAGCGGTTTCTCGCAAAGTACATGCTTACCAGATTGCATGGCTTTAATTGCTAAATCTTTATGAAAGTTATGTGGTGTAGCTATATAAACAATATCTGCTGTGTCAGATTCAAAGAGTTCATCATAACTGCCAAATACATTTTTAATAGAAAATTCATCAGCAAACTTTTGCGCCTTATCCAAAGTTCTAGAAGCTACCGCAGAAATTTCAGCGTCTTCAACGAGTTGTAAGCTCGAAGCAAATTTGTCGGCAATATTTCCAGGGCCAATAATGCCCCATTTAATTTTACTTTTCATATGTAATCAAAAGTAATGATTATAACTCCTTATCTTTAACCAACAAGATGAAATTGGTTTATAAACTATGGATATCAACTTCAATAAAAACGAAGATCATAATAAATTAAAACTCTCAGAGCTTAGAAAAAAATTGACGGAAGTCAAGCTAGGCGGAGGTAAAAAACGTATAGAAAAACATCATGCCAAAGGCAAGATGACCGCTCGTGAGCGTATTGAGTATCTTTTAGATAAAGATACAGATGCTGTTGAAATTGGCGCTTTTGCAGGAGACGGTATGTATGAAGAACATGGTGGTTGTCCATCTGCTGGGGTCGTTGTGAAAATTGGATACATTCAAGGTAAACAATGTATTGTTGTAGCCAATGATGCCACTGTTAAAGCTGGGGCGTGGTTTCCGATAACCGGGAAGAAAAACTTACGGGCCCAAGAGATTTCCATTGAAAACAGACTGCCCATAATATACTTGGTGGATAGTGCAGGAGTATATCTGCCCATGCAGGATGAAATTTTTCCTGACAAAGAACATTTTGGTAGAATTTTTAGGAACAATGCCGTAATGAGCAGTATGGGGATAACACAGATTTCTGCAGTAATGGGAAGTTGCGTTGCTGGTGGTGCATACTTGCCCATTATGAGTGATGAAGCTCTTATTGTGGATAAGACGGGCAGCATATTTTTAGCCGGCAGTTACTTGGTTAAAGCTGCTATTGGCGAAAGTATAGACAACGAAACCTTGGGTGGTGCCACTACCCATTCAGAAATTAGTGGAGTAATTGATTATAAGACCAAAGATGATAAGGATGCTTTAGATAAAATAAAGAATATCGTTGGTAAGATTGGAGATTTTGACAAGGCTGGTTTCAATAGAGTTGAAACCAAAAAACCAGTTGAAGATCCAAAGGACATTTATGGTATTCTTCCGGCATCAAGAGGTGATCAATATGACATGTTGGAGATTATTAAAAGATTGGTAGACAACTCTGAATTTGAACAATACAAAGAAGGTTTTGGAAAGACCATTCTAACCGGTTATGCCCGTATTGATGGCTGGGCAGTAGGTATTGTGGCTAATCAAAGAAAAGTGGTCAAAACCAAAAAAGGAGAAATGCAGTTTGGTGGTGTTATCTATTCTGATTCTGCCGATAAAGCCACAAGGTTTATTGCAAACTGTAACCAAAAGAAAATTCCATTGGTCTTTCTACAGGATGTTACGGGTTTTATGGTGGGCAGTAAAAGTGAGCATGGCGGTATTATAAAAGATGGTGCCAAAATGGTAAACGCCGTGAGCAATTCGGTCGTTCCTAAATTCACCATAGTTATTGGGAATAGTTATGGAGCAGGAAATTATGCCATGTGTGGAAAAGCTTATGACCCAAGGTTGATTGTAGCTTGGCCAAGTGCGGAGCTTGCCGTTATGAGCGGAAATTCCGCCGCTAAGGTATTATTGCAAATTGAAAAAGCTTCGTTGGAAAAAAAAGGAGAGGTATTGGATGCTGAAAAAGAGAAAGCGTTGTTTGATAAAATTAAGCAGCGTTATGATAATCAGATTTCACCATACTATGCCGCATCCCGCATATGGACAGATGCCATTATAGATCCATTGGAAACCAGAAAATGGGTTTCCATGGGAATTGAAGCAGCAAATCACTCACCTATTGAAA
The DNA here is from genome assembly GCF_947499585.1 of uncultured Allomuricauda sp. GTDB lineage: Bacteria > Bacteroidota > Bacteroidia > Flavobacteriales > Flavobacteriaceae > Flagellimonas. The sequence continues at coordinate 1,340,804 of NZ_CANMOO010000001.1, forward strand.
AACAATTTAATATGGGGGTTTTACAAGTGTAGCTATTGTACAGTGAATTTGGCCAATTGTTGTTCATCATCCATATCCTGAAGACGAACCAGATGTTCCTCACTAGTTTGGTTAGGCTTTCCAAAATTGTATTGTACTGTACATTTTAGAAAAGTTGGCGCTTTATTGCCACTTGTTCTATTACCAAGGTAAGTAACATTCAATATCCAATCTCCTTTAGTATCGGCTCCAACAATTTCAAACTGCTCATTGGCAAAACCGTGTTGCAATTCATCTAAAATTCTCCTTTTATCACTTGTGTCCGTATGTTCCCAATTAAAAAATCTTTTTTGGGGATTTACAAATTGAACAACAAACTCAGCATCTGGATTGTTCCAATCCAACATCAATCTTGCATTATAGGTTAGATTGTTCAGATACTTCTGATTCACTTTTTTGATATCTAGATTTTTTCGCTCCTTATTTATCAAATTTCGTATCTCGGTACCAACAACTTTTTCTAGACTACCAAAATTTAGCTTTACGTTAGCCGTACCATCCGCAATGGTATTAAACATATTCAAGGCATCCTGATGGTTTCCCATGTTTCTATGAGCTATGGCCGCATCAAAATAGGGCTGGATTTTATTTGGAAAGGCATCCAACATCTTATTGGCGGCCAATAGTGCCATTTTATGATTTCCGCTTTCTTCAGATTTTAAGAACATTCCTCTTAGCTCTTCAAATTTGGTATCCTCTTTTTCTAGAATGTTTGATAAAATTCGCTCTGCTATTTCTTGATTGGAGGTATAGAAAAACCCATAAACATCCAACAGATATTCCGAAGTTTCTAAATATTCACCTCTTTGATTTAGATAGATATTGTATGCTTCTTGCAGGTCTTTTCCTTTTTTCAGCTCTTTTAAATATGGCGTCACCAGGGTCTTACTGTTCACCTTGATCTTGCCATCATAAACATTATTGGTTAAGCGCGCTAAATCTTTTTTTTGTTTTCTTGGACCATCAAAAGTGGCAGTTTTAGTGGTAATCAATAGAACACCATTGGCTCCTTCACTCCCATATCTGTTTGTTGCAGAAAGTCCCTTTAATACCGTAATACTAGCTATGTTCTGGGGGTCGATAAAACTTGTATCAGCAATTTCACCCGAATATGAATTTGATCTTTCCATCGGGACGCCATCAACTACAATTAAACCATAGTTATTCCCCAATATAGAATTAGCAGGACGCATTTTTACTTCACTTAAATCTTCATTTTGTCCTAAACTAACACCGGAAAACTTCCCTTGCACGGCATTATTTACGGTCGTGGAAACAGGAGCAATATCTTCATCAGATATGGATTGTACCGCGTAGCCAATTTTATCTTTATTTTCTTTGCCGTATGCCGTAATTATTTCTTCTTCTTGAACTGGTACTTTCTCGGTTACAATGACTTCATCCAATTGTATTCCACTTTCTTCAAATGAAAAGTTAAGCGCAAAATTATTATCCAATGTATGCTCGGCTATTTTGTTTCCGTAAGACACCACCAAGGTATCACCTACAGCTCCGTTTATTTTAAAATTACCTTGGATGTCAGATGAAATCTGTTTTGCCGGAAAACCTTTAATGTAAATTTTTGCGGAAGCCAAACCACTGGTTCCATTGTATATTGTTCCTGAATATTCTTTTTGATTTTCCTCAGAAGCTTTTTTATTCTCTTTGTCCAATAGGTTTACCAAATTTCCATTATTGACAATGGCTAAAAGGTTTAAACTAGCCCTATCAAAAAAATTGCTGCTATTTACAATATAAAGTTCTCCTTCAAAACTTGGCGAGGAAGCACTTATGTTTTGTTTTCCATCTGTAAATAAAAGGACCTCTCCTTTGTCCACATATTCTCCCAATTCTTCATAAGAAGTTGCTCCATCGTAAACTATAGTTTTGAGCTTTTCTTTTATTTCGGACCAATTGCCAGAAGCTACTTTAAAGTCATTTTTAGAAATAATTTGATTGCTAAATGTAAGCAGGGTCACATCAGCATTTTGAATGGTTTTAAAATAAGCATCCAAAAAATAATATTCTTTTTCAATATCCCTATCCATCATGGATAGGGACACATCCCAACAAATAGTGACATTTTTTTCTTCTTGAGCAAACATTCCATTTTGCAGTCCTGCAAGCAACACTAAGAGTAAGCCTATTCGCTTCATTTTCCTTTAAGATTTAAGAACGATTAAGTTGAATTAATCTATTTTAGGGTTATGCCGTTAAAGCTTTCATTGAAGTTCGCTAAAGGTAAAAAACTATAATTAAACAAGTATTTATTTCAAGGAACATTTTTTGATTTCCATACTTGTTGAGAATATGGAAAAGAATAACTTAATGAAGTTCTTTTAATTTAAGGATATTGATGCTCCTTTATTAATACGGAACAGCGCTTGGTTTACATTTTTGGTCCCAAGCTTAAATACCTTTACCTCTTTTCGTTGCAATTTTGAACCGTAATTATGATACACTATTGCTTTTAAATAAGTTGGCGTTAAACTTTTATTCCCCAAGTATTTCACATTGACCTTCCAATTTCCTGAAAACGAGTCGTCTATCAAATATTCTGCACAAGAATATCCAAAATCCTTTTCTTGACTAATGGTCTTTGCATTTTCTTGGAGGGTATGTTTCCATGTATAATATTGATTGTCTGGGTTTACAAACTGAAGTTCAAATTCAGCCTCACTATCATTCCACTCCAACATCAAACGAGTACTGTCAAAATCTTCATCTTCAACCTCTATTTTCATATTTGCTTGACTCTTAATCATATCGGTCTTTTCTAACGTAAGAAGATTATTGAATTCGCGATTAATAATTCTTGAAAAACTACTGGTGTCCGTTTCCATTAAACCCTCATCTAACAAATAAAAATAACGGGCATACAGTACTGCCGCTCTTTTCATGTTATTGAGGTTTCTATTGCTTTTAGCAAGATCCAGATAAGATTGTCTATACTGCGGACGTAGAATAAAAGCACTTCTAAAGGCTTCATGTGCCAAATCATATCTGTCATGTGATTCATACATATAAGCCAACGCCTTTAAAAGCACTGCGTTGTTTTGGAACAAGCCGTAACTATTTTTGATGATAGTATCAGCATAGTCTTTTTGGTTCCATTTCTCATAAAAATATTGGTAAGAATCCAATAAAAAATATGGGGAACTTGAATATTTTTTTGAATTTTCTTCAAATGAGGCCTTTGCCACTTCAAAACTACTGGAGCCTTGTAATTCTTTTAAGTATGTAGGCGCATTTTTCATTACTTTTTCTTCTGTAAGGGCCGTACCATCGTATTGATTGTTACGAAGTCTCATTCTATCAAGATATAGTCCATTTTTATCTTTTGGAATTGTTGTACCTGTTTTAGTGTTAATCACTACCACTCCTCCTTTGGCCAAATTTCCATACCGAACCGTTCCAACGGCTGATGGTATAATAGCAATGCGGTCAATATTTTGAACGTCAATAAAATCTGGGAAATCTGTAAATACCTGACCATCTATATCAAAAACCGCAGGCCAACCGCTTCGTAAGAAAACTGCTCTGGCTCCACCAACTGTATTTCCTCCGCCAAAACCCATTCCTGTGGAGACCCTTACTCCAGCAAATCTTCCTCTAAGTACATTCTCAAAATTATACTCCCCAGGTAAAAAGTCATCTGCATCCATCATTCTCAAGGAATAAGAGGTCTTTTCCTTATTTAAATACCCAAAAGCTGTTTTGATGATATTTGGATTGTATGGATAATCCATTTCCAATTCTTTCTGGCTATTACGTCTATTCCTTGTAACCGTTACATTCTCTAATTTTTCCACTCTAGGGAACATTACCACATTTAAAGTCCTTGTAACATCTTCCACCCGTATCTGTAATGGTTCCATTCCATCTGCATTGTAAAATAACATGTCGCCAGTGCTCGCGACAATTTTATACCTACCATCTGTATTAGAATTGGATGCAACACCTTGGTTCACTACTTGAATTCTAACATTTGGCATTGGACTTCCGCCATTTGTAACCTTCCCGCTTATTAAACGCTCTGTTGCTAAACCGGAGAAAATCATAAAAAAGGATGCGATAAAAGTGAAGAGTTTTTTCATAGCTTTAAGTTTAGTCACTATATCAATTGATTGATATAGTGATAATTACTTCCTTAAATTACTAAAAGAAAAATATAAAGACGATTTTAGTTTCCTAAATATTCCTTAATTCTAGGAATAAGCAAAAGTTCCTTTTTCTATTTTAATTCAAAGAAATGGATACTCCGTTATTGATTTGGAACAACGCTCGGTTAACATTTTTGGTTTCTAATTTAAAGACTTTTGTTTCCTTGCGCTGCTCTGTAGAGCCAAAATTGTAATAGACATTGGCTTTTAAAAAGGTGGGAGTTAAACTTTTATTCCCCAAATACTTCACATTCACATTCCATTTTCCTTTTTCAGGTTCATAGATTAAATATTCTTGGCATGAAAAGCCATGGATTTTTTCATCCTGAATCCTTTCAGCATTATCTACCATTGTATGTTTCCAAGTAAAATATTGTCTCTCTGGATTTACAAATTGTAGTTCGAACTCGGCTTCACCGTTATTCCATTCAAAAACTAAGCGGGTTCCTTTAAATTCTTCTTCTTCCGTTTTTAAAAATGTTTTGTCACTTAAAATTGTGCTATGATGTACAAGGAGATTGTTAAACTCTTTTTTTATTATTGGTGAGAACGACTCGGAGCTCTTGAAAAATGATTTGTCGACCAAATAATTATACCGAGCATAAAGCCTGGCTGCATTATCTGCATCGTTTAAATCACGATAATTATTGGCCAAATCCATATAAGACTGAGCATAATGCGGTCTTAGAATAAACACTTTCTTATAAATCTCAGCAGCCCATTTAAAGTCCCCTACTTCATCAAGTTTATATGCAAATGCCTTAAGTATGGTTGGGTTTGTTGCAAATTCTTCTTCAATTTTTTTTCCTATTCCCTTTCGAATTTCCTTGTCATCAAATTCATCTTTAAAAAACGAAAAAACATCCAGATAAAAGTAAGGTGATTTGGAGTATCGCTTTTCTTGTTCTTCAAACACTTTCTTTGCCTCCTGTTTGTTAGTGGCCAAGTAGAACTCGTTCAAATATTTTGATTTAGATAGTTGTTCGTTTTTGACCGTACTCCCTTCCTTAAAAAAATTATCCCGCAATCTTGCTTGGTCATAAGGTTTATCCTTTCCAGGCTCTCGCCTGCTAAAACTTGCAACTTTCGTATTTATAATAATCAATCCCCCTGCCGCAATACTACCATATTTTGCGAGGCCAATAGGCGTATTTATTACTGCAATACGCTCCATACTCTCCAAAGAAATGTAAATAGGAGCATCCGCTGTAATTAGTCCATCGACTTCAAAAGCAGCTGGTCTTCCATTACTCATTGAATTAAATTTTCTTGGCAGAAAAACCTTAGGTCGTGCAGGATCAGACCTATCTACCTTTATTCCTGGTATTCTATTCTCAAGCGCAGTAACAAAATCAATTGCCGAAGGATTTAAATCGTCAGTGTCAATAATCCTTAATGAAAATCCCGTTCGTTCTTTATCCAGTATCCCAAACCCTGTTTTAATTAGGTTTTTGTTTTCATTAAATTCATTAAGTAAATCTTTCTGGGTTTTTCGCTTTCTTTTTGTTACGGTTACACCTTCAAGTTCCTCAACCCTATCATACAATGCTATATTTAAAAACTCGGTAACATCTTCAATGATAATCTCAACGGGTTGCTTTCCCACATAACTATAGACTAAGGTTTGCCCTTCGTTAGCAAATATTTCATATTTACCCAGCTTATTTGTTTTTATTCCTATGTCCGTTCCTTTTACAAGGATATTTACATTTTGTAAAGGTTCAAACCCATCGGTGATAATTCCGCGGATTTTTTTAATCTCTTCTTGCGAAAAAATGATTGAAGTGAGTAATAAAAAGGCTAAGAATACTATTTTACGCATAGTCATATGGCTTAATTCAACCTTCTTAAAGTTAAGGAATTAAACAACATATTGTAAAAACGACACAAGGGAGATATAAGAATTTAATGTCCTAAATGTAGTTTTACTCTTGGTATTAGCAATAACTCTGTTTGCCGTCCATTTACATATCTAAAGCCATCTTCACCATAAAATCCAGCTTCTTCCAACATAATCCGAATATCCCGTTTCCATTCTGGGATATTGACCGTAGCATTCAATTCAATCGCATATACTGTATTAGGGTTTAAGGGATAATTGTCCCCGTCATCTTTCATTACTCCTCCTTGGGAGTCCCACATGCCTATTGTAGTGCCCGCAGAGTGTCCGTAAGTTCCTAAGGGGTGCGTATAGATTGCAGGACGTAAACCCGAATCCCTGGCCTCCTGTAGCGCTTTAGCCAAAATTTCGTTACCAGTCCTGCCCTTTACCATGTTTTTTGTCAAGAAATCTTGAACGCGATTACCATCTTTTAATGCATTCACTAAAAATGCTGGTGCTTGCTTCTCATTGGGTTTTAATACATAGGCCAATTCTTGGCAATCGGTGTTCAGTCTTAAATAAGTGATTCCAAAATCACAATGTAGCAAATCACCGGGTTGAATAATTAAATCATCTGGCCTACCAGAGAATGAATACAAATGACCTACAAGTTCCTCACTAGTTCGTTGCACATCTACGGTAGGATGAAACCAGGTTTCCAATCCCAAATCCGTAACTTTTTGACGCATCCACCACTCTACTTCTGTTGTGGTCGTAACTCCTGCCATTATAATTTTTTCGGAAAAAGCTTCAGTAATAATATCATGGGTAATATCTACCAATTGGTCATATATCACCATTTCTCTTGGCGTTCTGGTTTCAATCCATCTTACCGCTAACTGTTCAGCTGAAACTACTTTGGATTGATACTTTTTTGGAAGATTGGCCATAAATTCATCATAATCCGTTTTGTCCAGTCCATCTGCAATATTATGATCTTTAGAAAAGTTGAGACCAATCTTTTTAGGATTTCGTTCCTCAATCAACTGCATGAGTCTTTTCCATTGGTTGGGTTCTTTTTCTTTATCCCAAGCGGATACAACGCTCTTTCCAACATTGTAACGAGCCACCGCCAGTTTATCTATGGTACCTTTTACACTATCTCTATAAAAAAGCAGAATGGTTCTCCTTCTTGCATTTAACCAGGTGGCGGGCAGCATTGTTTTTATTACCGGGTCCTCATTATATTCCCTAGAAATTACCACCCACATGTCAATTTCTGTGTCATCCATTAATTTGGGAAGCAAGTTGTTGAACCGTTCTTCTAAAATTTCGTCTACCACTCTAGCACGCTCAGATTCTGGCAAAATTTGTTGTGAATAGGAAAGAACAGAAAATGCAATAAATAAGGAAAGGGTAATTTTTTTCATAAAAGTTGATTTATCATTTGAATTTACAAAACTTAACTAATCTGAAGTAAAGTTTTTTCACGATCTATCTTCCCGCTTTCGGTTTCAATAAAGGATTTTATCAAGTAAATTTCCTTTGGAACCTCGTATTTGGTCAGTCCTTTCAAAGTTCTTGTTTTTTGAAATAACTCAGTTTTTGATACCTGTTCATCTTCAACAAGTAAAATCAATTTTTGGCCCAGGGTATCATCTGGTACTCCAGCGACAAAAAAACGTGAATGTATTATTGAGGATAGTTTTGCTTCAATTTGTTCTGGAACTAATTTGATTCCCCCAGAATTAATAATCGAATCATATCTTCCGAGCCATTTAAAATGGGTATCATCTATTAATTCTACAACATCATTGGTCACCACACTGCTATCAGAAATATGTGGTGCAGAAATGACCAAACAGTCTCGGTTATCTTTTGAAACTGTTATATCTGGTAGTGTTGTAAAGTAAGTCTCAACTGCGCTCGACCTGACTTGATTCTCGACCGTGCTCGACTTGACATAATCATTGCCGATTCTCTTTACTGCTATGTGGGTAATGGTCTCCGTCATGCCATAGGTTTCAAAAATCTTACTCGAAACCAATTCCAATTTTTCTTTCAAACTTTTGGCGATTGGAGCGCCCCCAACTATAAGGGTCCCTATTTGTGGGAGTTGTTCTAGAGAATTTTCTACTTGTAACGGCACCATTGCTGCAAAATCATACGTACTATGAGTATTTGCCAATGGAGTTGATGAAGGCGCTACATAATCCAATGCCAACCCTAAAACCATAGCTCTAACCAACATCATTTTACCAGCGATTCCAGAACATGAAAGACATAGTAAAGCCGTATCCCCTTCACTAAGGTTAAAACACTTACCTGTAGCTATGGCCGAATTGACCATATGCTCCTTTTTTAGAATGATTTTTTTAGGTTTTCCTGTGGAACCAGAAGTGTAAACCTCTACCGTTTGCATATCGGTTAACCAATCCAGTAAAAAAACACCGATAGAAGCTTCAAAAGAATCACCTTCTTTTATTAAACTATATCCTATTTCTGAAAGTTCATCAAGCTTATAATGAACCCCGTTTAATTTAAATGCGGGTTGTATGTTATGCCAATAGAGATTCACTGTCGTTCTGAGCTACAAATTCTTCCTTGGTAAGTACTTTACCAAATAGTTTTTCTTTCCAATTGCTCCATCCATATTTTCGGGAGAACAAGAACAACAGAATGGGAAATACCACAAATACCGGAATTAAAGCATCCCAACCTAAAATAGGTTCAGAAATATCTCTGTAAATGGAATCTGTTTGAAAGGCAGTCCAATCTGCAGTAACCAAAAGGGCGGTTATTAAATTGTTGGCAGCGTGGAAGCCTAGGGCCAACTCCAATCCTTCATCCATTAGGGTCATAATCCCTAGAAAAAAACCGGTTCCTATATAATACACCATAATGCCATAGCCCAATTTTTCCACTTCTGGGTTTGCAATATGCATTAATCCAAAAAGAACAGAAGTAACCACAAGCGGAACCCAGCGGTTCTTTGCCAAAAGACCCAAGCCTTGCATCATATGTCCTCTAAAGAGATATTCTTCAAAACTGGTCTGCAAAGGAATCAGAAGAATAGCAATAATGGCCAAGGGTATAAATTTGGACATATTAAAATTGAGCTCATAACTATCTGGAGAAAAGTAAATATCTATTACGGTTAATAAAATGGTTAACCCTCCCCACAACCCGAAAGCAAAAAAGATTCTCTTCCAATCTACTTTTTTTCTTGACGTAGTCAATGATGTTATGGATTGTTGATGAACCAAGAAGGTCCATCCGAGTACAACAATAAGGCCAACTGCCAAAGGAGCTAAAAGAATAATCAGTACTAAATTAGAGCCAAATTGTTCAATCATTTGTTGCAAAGCGTCCTCTACACTGACCGGAGAAGTTACCGTTGCTACATAATTAATGCCCATAAAACCAATAAAACATATTGGTATGATGAAGTATTTCCATAGCCCTATATTGCCTTTGTATCCCTGTTCTATATACATAAATCTTCTATTAAATTAGTCTTCCAATGTTTATCCTTCCTATAGAATAGCTTTCCGTTGGAAACCTCTAATGGGCTGTCCAAATTATTGGTAAATAAACTACCAGTACCCAATCCTTGTGGCATATCCGTTTTTAAGGAATAAGTCCATTGCGCAATGGCATTAAGCCCAATATTGCTTTCCAAGGCACTGGTCACCCACCATCCAACACTATATTTTTCAGCTAAATCTATCCATTCTTTACACCCTGCATAACCACCAACCAAACTAGGCTTTAAAATGATGTATTGCGGCTGAATGGTTTGTAGTAATTTTTCTTTTTCTGTTACAGTAAAGATGCCTATTAATTCTTCATCTAGAGCTATGGGCAAAGGAGTCTCTTTACAAAGTGCTGCCATTGCCTGCCAATTATTAGGTTTAATGGGCTGTTCAATGGAATGAATACAATATTTTGATAATTGTTTTAGCTTCTCTAACGCATCTTCCTTGGAAAAAGCACCATTGGCATCAACCCGAAGTTCAATCTCTTCAGGAGTGAAATTTTTTCGGATGGATTTTAAAATGGAACGTTCTTTCTCAAAGTCAATTGCGCCAATCTTCATTTTAATGCAACCAAAGCCATCTTGTAGTTTTTGTTGTAATTGAGAGAGCATAAAGGCTTCGTCTCCCATCCAAATTAAACCATTAATGGAAATGGGGAATTCGTTTTTGGTAAATTCCGAAGGAAATAATTCAAATGGACTATTTGAATTGAAGGATAAAAAAGCTTGCTCCAAGCCAAATTGAATGGATGGAAATTCTTTGAGCTGTTTTAATAATTCCTCTTCACCCAAGTGAATGTTATCGCAAACCCAGGAAAGTTTAGATTCGTAGGTTGGAACATCATCAATACTTAACCCTCGTAAAATGCCGCACTCACCAATTCCATAAATATCCCCATTTCTCAAAATAAGAAACCATGTTTCTTTTTTAGTCATCACACCACGTGAAGTTCCACTGGGGGTTTTAAATTCGAGAATGTACTTTTTATAGGTAGCTTTCATCCAATGGTTTCAAATTTAACCATATTTAGCTTGAATTTTATTCAATGTGGATTAGATAATTTCTAAGAACTTTTTTGAACAAACAATAGATTCTGGCAGGAAAGGCAACGGCATGTAAAAAGAGAAAAACTTGTTACGCTTTGGAAAAAAGATAAGAATTAATTAAAGTTGAACCAGAATCTTACTCCTTCGCTTGCTTTATCAATATTCAATTTGGATTGAAGTTGATTTACCAATCTATTCATTAAACGAATGCCCATAGATGAATGAGTGCGCTCTTCCGTATCTTCAGGTAACCCTATCCCGTTGTCCGTATATTCAAAATATCCTTGCTCCCCATTTTTACGAAGATGGATGTAGATTTTTCCGTTTTCATCATTTTCAGGAAAGGCGTACTTAAAAGAGTTTGAAACCAGTTCATTTAAAATCAAACCAAATGGAATAGCTCTATCAATATCCAATTCTGTGCCTTCAGCATCAATGGTGATCGTAATATTATGACCCCCTTTTTTATAAACTGACTGCACGCTGTTAATCAAACTTTCAATATAGCCTTGCATTTCAATAACAGACAAGTCATCATTTTGATACAACTTCTGATGGATAAGTGCCATGGCCTTTACCCTACTCTTTCCTTCTTCCAATGCCTCTATGGCCGCCTTACTTCTGGTATTCTTGGTTTGCAAACTCAATAGGCTGGAAACCATTTGAAGGTTGTTCTTTACCCTGTGGTGAATCTCTTTTAATAAAGAATCTTTTTCAACAAGTGCATTCTCAATAATGTGCTTTTGTTCCGCTATTAAACGTTGGTTTTTAATACTTTTTAAATACGCATAGACCAATCCGGCAAAACCAAGCAACGTAAAAATCAAAGAGATAAAAACCAGGTTGATTCGCTCATCCTTTGCCTTCATTTCGCTACGCGCCAGTTCATTGATTTGTTTTTGCTCATCTATCAATCGTTGCGAATTCTCCAGGTCCTCATTGGCCACTATAGTAACCAATTGTTGTTTTATAATTGAAGATTGCGTTTTGGTAAGAGAATCTTTTATTCTTTCGTTGCGCTTATAGTACGTAGCGGCATTCTTAAAATTTTCAACTTTGTCATAATATGCTGCAAGTAAACTATTACGCTTAATATTTTGTACCGTATTTATGTTTTCAAAATCAATATTCAAGCTTTTCTTAGCGGCAGAAAATCGTTCTAATTGTAAATTAGCATCAGCAAGGTTAAGTGTATTCTCAATGACTTCGCTTTTGTGCGCATTTTTTGAAGAGGTGGTTAAAACTTCAATACTTGTTTCCAACAAAGGGATGGCATCTTCATATTGATTCAACAGGACATGACATTTTCCAATGTTTCCTTCAATTTCTGCTTTTAACAAGTCACTTTCAAAAAGTTGTTCCTCTGTCTTTTGTTTTGATATATCATTAAGAAAAACATCCAAATAAGCCTTCGCCTTCTTTAGCTCACTCAATGCAGTTGGGGCAGAGTTGTCCAACCTCAAGTAGTTACCCACCTTACTGTGATATTTGGCCAGACCATAAGAATCATTATCTGCAATGGTAGGCTTAACCTCCATTATATATTGGTTTCTAGCTTTTCTGTATAACCCTAGATTGCTGTAGATATCATAGAAAGCAACATTTTCCGTTAGGCCAAGTTCTCGTTTTTCCTTCCTAATTTCTATTTGCTTATCGTATAGCTTAAGGTTGGCATAATTGCTATCCAAAACATCCAAAACAATCTTTTTTGAATTAGAGTCCAAGGAATCTTTGGAAGCATAAAGTTCTTTTGCCAAAACAATACTCTTATCATACTCACCTAAATCATTGTAGACCTGTGTCTGCATAACCTGATAAAGACGGGTAGCTATAGTATCGTTGGTCTTTTGAGCATTTGAAAGATATACCTTGATAGTATCTAACCAATCATAAGCAGAGTTGACATTGTATCTATTTACGGAGTTGAAAAAAACATCGAACCGGCTTGAAGGGCCATTAGTATCTTGGAACTCTTTTAAAGTACTCTCCTCTTCATTTTCTATAGACTGCGCAGAAGCATTCAATAGAAAAACAAAAAATAATGCCGAGAAAATTCTTTTTAAGTTACGTCCCATTAATATACCTCGCGTAATAGCAGAAAGATTTAGAAAGTCTATAATTATTTTTTTATGCTTACTGTTGTTTGTATCAATTTTACCGTAGTAAAACCTACTATTAAATTGAATGACCAATACACAAAAACCTTAGTTATTGTAAGCAACTTTTCTAATCGTTGCTGTATATAAAGAACGCTAGTTTAGACACAAAATTAAATCCAATCTAAAAGAGTTATTCGGTATTGTTGTGAAAGTGCCCATTTCTGTTGTGAAACGGCTTTAAGCATATGTGAAAACCCTTTTATCGATGTTTTTTGCATTTCATGGATTGACAAACCTTCTGAAACTAAAAAAGGTCCTGTCAAATTTGACAAGACCCTTTTACGAGAACACTATATGAAAATGAAAAAATTACTTTTCTGAATTAATAACACTGCTAAAGTATATGCATAACCACACAGTAGAAAAATATTGTTGTGAATTAATCAAAAGTTGTGGTAATTCAATGTTTCTGGGATGATTGCATAAAAAAAGTGCCAAAAGGCACTTTTAAAATTATGATTACAATGAACTTGTATTAACTATTCATTGAAGAGATTATGAACTCTTTAAAATCCTTGGATATAGGTATCAAGTTATTGTTTATGACAATATCTTTTGAATTGATTGCATCAATATGGTCCACATTAACAATGTAGGACTTATGCGCTCTATAAAATTTATTTTTGGGCAATTTCTCCAAATAGTCCTTCAACGGAGAGCGAACCAAAAACTTTTTATCTACAGTATTTACCTCTAAATATACATTGTCCGCCTTGATGAATTGAATATCACCAAATTGTATCCTATAGTATAGATGTTGTTTCTTAACAAAGATAGAATCCTTTAAAACAGAATTGGAAGTGAAAGTATCACCTTCGTTTCCAGTAATTTCTTTACTATTCTCCTTTCGGGCATAATTGAAATTAGACAAGGCTATTTCAATTGAGGTATACAAGTCCTGTTGTTCAAAGGGTTTAACCAAGTAACCATCCGGTTTAACTGTCTTTGCATTTTCAACTGTGGCTCTGTCCGAGTTAGAAGTTACAAAGATGAATGGAATGTTATATACGTCTCTAATGTGCTTTCCTAAGTCTATTCCTGTCTTATCCGAAGCCAGAATAATATCAATAAGCACCAGGTCTATGTGGTTATTTTTCAATACTTCAACAGCCTGTTCGTAAACTATCACATTGTCAACAATCTCATACCCGATTTCTTCAAGCATAGATTGCATATCGTCTGCAATAATTACATTGTCCTCAACAATTAGTATTTTAATGGGGTGTTCCAAGTTTCGTAAGGTTTAGTGAGTTGTAAATCAAAATTACAAAAAATTATTAACTGCTACATAGAACAGCAAGGAGAGTAAGAAAGTGCTCAACGCTAATTTTTTAAGTTCTCCATCAAGTTTTACAGGCTCCTTTGTAATAATAACCCTACGGATATGTATTAAAATAGGTATAAAAGCCAACATATAGAATGCATGGGAAATACCGATTTTCTCAATCCAAGTATATCCCAAAAGGCAGAGAAAAGCTAGTGTAATGAGCAAAACATGATAGCGTTTGCCGTTTTCGAAACCCATTTTAACAACCAAGGTATTTTTACCATGTTTCTTGTCTGAGGAAATATCCCTTAGGTTGTTCAAGTTTAAAACACCTACACACAATAATCCGATGGTGATTGCTGGCAATACCGAAACCCAATCCAGCGATTTTGTATAAAGAAACATACTTCCTAAAACACCAACCAATCCAAAAAACAGGAATACAAATATATCTCCTAAACCTTTATATCCATATGGCTCGGAGCCCATGGTATATCTAATGGCTGCCCAAACGCATAAAATTCCTAGAACAAAAAACGAAAGAACATATAGAAGGTTTTCCTTTCCGAATGCCAAATAAATCAATCCCACGGCAACAAGCATACTTATGATTGAAGAGGCAACTATGCCTTTTCTAAGTCCTGATTGTGTTAGCAAACCACTTTGTAAGGCTCTTGCAGGTCCTATTCTATCTTCATCATCAGTTCCCTTTACACCATCTCCATAGTCGTTTGCAAAATTGGAAGTGACCTGAAAACCAACTGTTGTCAATAGCGCTAAAATAAAAATAGAAAGTTCAAAAAAGCCCTGCTTTACTGCTAATGCAGTGCCAACGATAATTCCCGATAGTGATAATGGAAGTGTTCGTAACCTAGCAGCTTGTATCCAAGCCTTACTTTTTCTCAAAATTAATAAGGGTCTTCTATTTTAACCCTTTTTCCATCTTGGTAAGAGGCAACAAAAGCATCTTTAAAGCCCATATTGACCAATTGCTTTCTGAAAGATTGAGCCTCATCCAATGTTTCAAAGTTTCCTAATGAATATGCGTAGAAAGGGTTGGTTTTAACAAAAAGTGTGTTCGTTAGGGCTTCAGAAGCCAAAGTAACATTATTCTCAACAAATGATTTTACCTGAACCGAGTAAACCTTTTCTTTATCTAAAAATGCTTTTGCCAAGTAAAATTCCTTAACCAAGCTAAGCTCTTCATTTTGTACTTTAAGATTACCAATTCTAGTTTTTATAGCATCTAAACTGTCAATGGAAACCAGTAGATTATTTTGATTTTCAAATGAATTTTTACTGCTAAGGCCAGCAGTAAAAGATGTGATGGCAAGGGTTCCCACAACAAAAAGAGCCGTAAAGCCGAGCAGTATATTACGATGCAATCTTACCTTACGTAAATCTTTGTTTTTATACTTTATTTGATCCAAAAGTCTTTCGTTAATAATCTGGGCCTTGTCTATATCCTTGTGTAGGTCCAACAAATCACTTTCTTCAATAAAAGGCATATTAGGAGGGTATGAGTTCCGACGTTACGCTAAAAGCATAATTGTCAGCGAGTTATTATCTACTTATACAAAAGTAAAATATTTGACCTAAGAAAAAAATTTAACAGTATCAATTTAATTTATTTTGAATTAACATTTCTGTAACATATTTAATTTCAGTTAGTTACAAAATATAAATACCATCATCTGCTATGGTGATTTTTCTTTCTTTGTACAACGTTCCTATTGCTTTTTTAAATGCTTTTTTACTTAAGTGCAATGTATCTTTGATTTCTTCCGGAGTGGATTTATCATGCAAAGCCAAAAAGCCATTATTTTCTTGCAGTTTTTCAAAAATGAATTTCGCGGTTGGCTCCAACATTTTGGCCCCTATTTGCTGTAAGGAAATATCCACTTTATTATCTGGTCTAACAGCTTTTATGTAACCTTTCATTCTGTCTCCAATGGCAATTGGTTTAAAAATATCACTTTCAAATATCAGTCCCTTGTACTTATCCTCTATTATGACTTCGCGCCCTAAAGGTGTTTTTCTACTTATCATTATTTCCACTTCACTGTTCACTTCTAAAGCAAAACCTTCATTGGATAGAAATTTATTTAACCGACTAGAACCAGTCAACCTAAAGGTTTTTTCATCCAAATAACAGTGTACGACATATTTTTTTCCTTGTTCCATTTCAACTCCCTGTTCTCTAAATGGAACCAGTAAATGCTTCTCTAAACCCCAATCCATAAATGCGCCATAAGCACCTACTTCAACAACTTTTAAAAAAGCAAATCCATTTCGCTTTACAAAGGGTTTAAGGGTTGTGGATATAGGCCGTTCGCCATTATCCAAGTAACAAAAAACTTCTAAATCTCCATCAATCTCAAAATCATCTGGAACATATTTATTAGGCAGTAGCACCTCTGTTCCTTCTTCATCACCCAGAAACAAACCTATACTTGTACTTCTTAGCACTTTAAGCGTGTTGTAATTTCCCAATTCTATCATAGGACAAAGGTAGATTGAAATATGGGTATAAAAAAAGCCGCTTTGCAGCAGCTTTTTTATCCTCAAAATATTGTGTTAGTTGTAAATCGATTCTTTTCCAAAATGCTTGGCCAACATATAGTAGATAACCGCACGATGCTTATTCTTGTCCGATCTTCCATATTTATCAATAACGCTATTGATCGCATCCATTAAATCAGAACTATCTGCAAGACCCAATTTCTTCATCAAGAAGTTATTCTTTACGGTTTGCAATTCCTTGTCATCTGATCCAGAAACTTTTGAAGCATCCAAATTATAGATAGCGGGTCCTAGTCCAATAGCCACTTTGGTCAACAAATCCATGTTTGGTGTTTCACCAAACTTGTCTTTAATGTCCGCGGCATACTTTACAATTAATTCATCTCTTTTACTCATGGTAGTTAGTGTTCTTAAAAGATTAAAATATTACTTAGGTTCTAAGATATAAAATCGAAGTAACTAAGCAAAATTTTGTTATTCTCTAGGCGAGGAGTTACTACCTCTAATATTTTAGGCATTTCCGAGGGATTATAGAAGTTCTTAAAGCTAGTATTCAATTGTTTTTCATTCTCAATCCTTTCGTATATAAATCCATGCATTTCAGCAAGGTGACTTGCCGTTTGTTGATGCGTGGTTTCAAAAAAAGTGGAGAAATCATCCGTGTCTTCTTGTCCTGGTAAAATTCTAAAAATACCTCCGCCAGAATTATTGATGAGTATTATCCTGAAATCTGGTTTTTTATAATTGTTCCAAAGGCCATTGCCGTCATAAAAAAAGCTAAGATCTCCAGTAATTAATACTGTTGGCGATTTCTCATAAACAGATGCTCCAACTGCTGTAGAGGTACTACCATCAATACCGCTTGTACCCCTATTACAAAAGACCTTTAGAGATTTATCCATAGGAAACAATTGACTATACCTTACTGTAGAACTATTTGCCAAATGTACTTGGTACCCTTTTGGTATATTTTGTTGTATCTGGCTGAAAGCCTTAAAGTCTGAAAAACCTATTTCGGACAAATATGTCTCTCTCTTACTTTCATAGTTATCCCTTACCCTACTCCAGTATGAATTGTAATTGCCATCTAGCGCTGGTTTTGAATCTGGCATCGCTCTAAAAAAATCCACAGGGGAAACTTTTATATGTTTTGAAAGACAAAAAAACGTGTCGAATGCTTTTTTCTCGTCAATATGCCAATGTGTTTTGGGTTTATAATTTCTTAAAAAAGCCTTTATCTTTTTTGAAACAATCAATCCACCAAATGTTACTAGTAAATCAGGTTGAAGCGCTTCAAAAAGCTCCTCACGTTTATCTGATTTTTCTATTGGAGCAATGATGCTATCGATACTCGGAAAAAAATTGGGATGATGCACATTGGACGTAGTTTCCGTAAATACCAAGACGTTGTCATCATTTGCCAGCTTTTCCAAAATTTCATTTTCAATTGAGTTGGGTTGATTTACCCCTACCAAAACCATTTTACGCTTACTGGTCTTCCAAATGGAAATCAATTCCTTCAAATCATCAATTTCTTGACTGCTTTCAGCAGGAAACATGGTGTCAGGGATATTTACACTAGCTTTTTCAGTAAGGCCATATAAGGGCTCTTCAAAAGGTATATTGATATGTGCCGGTGTCTTTTCTAAAATTGCTTTATCCAAAGCCAGTGCTAGTTCCGCTTCATTAAACTTTTGAATTTTTTCTTGAGTTTCTAAAGAATCTGTTTCAGAAAAAGACAAGACTATCTCAGTAACATGGCTTACATCTTGCTTCAAATTGGCCGAATACCCAATGTGGTTTTCAAAAACATTTTTCTGACGAATGGTCTGTCCATCGCCTACATCAATTTTATAATTAGGTCTATCAGCAGAAACTACAATCAAGGGAATATCACTGTAAAATCCCTCCGCAACAGCAGGATAGTAGTTTAAAAGTGCACTGCCGGAGGTACAAACCAAGGCTACCGGTTCTTGTAATTGCTGAGCCATCCCTAAAGCAAAAAATCCGGCACACCTCTCATCTACAATACTAAAGCATTTAAAAAATGAATTTTTGGTAAAGCTCAGTGTTAATGGAGCATTTCTGGAACCAGGAGAAATAACAATATTTTTAATTCCCCTAGATTTAAAATAAAGAACAACTGTCTGGGCCGAGGGGATATTTGAATACATCATTGGTAACAAAAATACATCTCAAAAAGATATTCCCCTAAAATTCCATACTATGAAATTAGATGATGTTCAACATGGTCTTGCTTTTGTTCTGTGTCTCAGACCATTCACTTTCTGGGTTGGACGCTGATATAATTCCTCCTCCAACAAAAATAGATGCATTTCCATTACTGATTTCCATACATCTTAGGTTCACGAACAGATTTGCTTCCCGTTCTTTTTTAAGGTTGAGTTCACCTAGAAATCCTGTATAAAAAGTACGTTGATAATCTTCATTTTTTAAGATAAAGTCTTTTGCTTGTAAGGAAGGAATTCCACAAACTGCTGGTGTAGGGTGCAAAGAGTTTATAATATTCTTTATGCTTGTTGTGGCAGGCAATTTCCCCTTGATATCCGATTTTAAATGCCACAGATTTCCTGCTCTAACGGATTCAGCTTTGCCCATATCCAGTTCTATCAAATTGTTTATCAGTTTTTCCTTGACATATTCTGAAACCATTTTCTGCTCGTCGATTTCTTTACTTCCCCAATTGGGCACAGAGTTCTCCTGTATTGGAAGTGTTGCTGCCAAAGACATTGTATGTAGTACTTCATCCTTTATCCTCACTAAAGTTTCAGGAGTAGCACCGCACCAAACACCGATTTTAGGGTGAAAAAACAAATAACAAAAAGCATTGGGATATCTTTTTAAAAGGGTATTAAAGATTTCTTCCGAACTTCTAGAAAGTTTTACCACTATTTTTCTGGATAAAACAACTTTCTTAAGTGCCCCAGTATTTATTTCATTGATTCCTTTTTTAACTAGCTCCAGGTGATGGTCTTTTCCTAAATCAGTAGTTGATACTTCATGATTATCACTTACATCTTCCATGATAAAAGGAACTTCCACTACCTCATCAGCATGTATCAGGGTTGCATTATCCTTTAAATCAAAAGGAGCAAAAACAAATCCTTTTTCTTCAAAATTGGTGGTGCTATTTAATTCATCATTGGATTGAAAAACACCAATTACCTGACTCTCTAGTGGTTTTCGGTAAATAGAAAAAGGAAGGTTGTTTTCAAAACAACGATTGACCTTTTCAAGAAGCTTATGGAAATCTTTATTTTTTTGGTAAGGCAATGGTAGTGAGTTTACAGTTGGAAATTAAATCACCTTCCTCATTGGTGATTTTTATTTCCCATAGTTGAGTGGTCCTCCCTTTATGGATTATGGTCGCTTTGGCATACACAAACCCTTCTCGTATTCCTTTTACATGATTGGCCGCTATCTCTATACCCCTAACATAAAACTCCTGTCCATCTAAAAAAATATAAGAAGCAGCGCTACCAACGCTTTCTGCTAAAGCTACGGAGGCACCTCCATGCAAAACACCATCAGGTTGATGTACCTTAGGGGTTACCGGCATTCTACCAATTAAGAAATTTTCACCTACATCTATATAAGTAATGTCCAAGGTTTCCATCAATGTGCCCTTGCAAATACCATTGCAAACAGATAGAATTTTCTCTTTATGCTCGTTCATCCTTCTATTTTTTGTAAAATTACGGAAAGCTATGTCAATAATATATTAAGTAAGGCTAGACAGAATACATTCAATGGAAAAGACCGTATCATATACCACAAAAAACACCTATATAACCCTTAATACATTAACTCCCAAAACAAAAAATGTATGGTTGGCCTTTCATGGTATCGGCTATTTAAGTAAATACTTTATAAAGTATTTTAAAGATTTAAACGCTGAAGAAAACTACATAATAGCGCCACAAGCTCCTTCTAAATATTATTTAAAAAATGAATACAAGTACGTTGGAGCCAGTTGGTTAACAAAAGAAAATACATTGACCGAAACCAGTAATGTCATTAATTATATTGATGCAATTTTTGATGCCGAGCAAATACCTTCAGACCATAACCTTATTATATTTGGTTTTTCTCAAGGAGTATCTATTGCCACACGTTGGATAACTCAAAGAAAAATCAATTTTAAAACGCTTATTCTTTATGCAGGGGGTATACCAAATGAACTTGAAAAAGAAGATTTTGATTACTTGGACTGGAATTCATCCAAAGTTAAAATAGTATATGGCAACACTGATGAATACATGAATATGGAGCGATTAAAAACTGAGAAAAATAAAATCACTCATCTTTTCCAAGAAAATTCGGAAATCATCAGTTTTGATGGTGGTCATGAAATGAAACCGGGAATAATTAAAACCTTAATTTAATTAATGAAAGAATCAAAAAGGTATTTGGCCAACGTAACCCTTGTTGTAAAGGACTATGATGAAGCCATTGATTTCTATACGCAGAAATTAGGCTTTAGGCTTATTGAAGACATTGATCTTGGAGATGGAAAAAGATGGGTGCTAGTTGCTCCCAATGATGCCCAATGCAATATTTTGTTGGGAAAAGCAGTGGGTGCTGGACAAGAAGCTGCTATAGGCAACCAAACTGGCGGTAGGGTATTCCTTTTTTTACATACCAATAACTTTTGGGAAGACTACAATACTATGAAAGAAAAAGGTGTGATTTTTAAAGAAGAACCCAGAAAAGAAAGTTACGGGACGGTAGTTGTGTTTGAGGATCTGTATGGAAATCTATGGGATTTGCTGCAACTAACTAGTTAGGATTTTCCTCCTTGGTTTCCTCAACAGGGTAATACGTTATTTTACGGGTAGTATACGTGTTCTCTGGAGTAATAATCTGCTTAATCCAATTCTTTTCCGCATTACTATCAAACTGAAAGATGTATTCTTTTACAGACATTGAATTTGAGGTCTTTGTGACAACTTTTTCCAACATGTCATCTGTATCATAAGAGTAGACCATTTTTTTATCTGAGACAAATTCTTTCTTGGTCGGATTATGCAAAAACACTTCTTTAGAAACAAGTTTTCCCGCAACATCATACACCTCTTCTATAGCCTTGTTAGACTCCCCATCAATGTATTCTTTGGTCAAAACCACTTTAAAAGTACCTTTCGTATTTTTCCGTTCAGATGTTCTAATGGATTTTTCCATTATTCCATTTATCAAAAAACTTTTTGTGAGCTCATTTTTATATGGAGTATACTCAACACTCGTTTCATCTACCCCTTCACTATTTGAGGTTGTGATCTTAGTCAGTTTTCCTTTTTCATCATATTCATACTCCTGTTGTTCCAGAAACTCTTTATCATACGAAATAATTTTTTCCAAAATTCTTTTTGGAGACAAAGTATCAATGGAATAAAAATTCGCCATAGATGTGGTTTCATCCAATACATTATCCTTATAACTCTCCATCCGCTTTTCTAGAAGCTCGCCATTATCATATTTGTAATACGTAATATCCTGGTCAGTGTCATTGTATTGCGTAACTGTCTTTGTTAAAAAACCCTCCTTGTTAAACTCAAAAAGTTCTTTGCCATAATCCGTGATGACCAAGCATGACTTCACCTTTCCATTAAGGTCAAAATCTTGGACTTTAAATATCTGAATCTCCTGAGCCCATAAACTAGGAATCAGTAGAATAGAAAAAAAGAAAAAGGCAATGTAGTTTTTTACCATGGTGCAAAATTACTTCTAAATGAGGCAACTAAAAAATTAATACTATGCTCTATATCTAAATTAACCGAAAGAAAACGATAATATCTAAAACTTACGCTCAGGAGCGAAAGGAGCAATTTCCATAGAAAGTTTTTTCTCAGAAATCATCTCAGATATCAATTTACCTGTTGCTGGTCCCAGACTCCAACCCATCATTGCATGCCCAGTTGCAAATATTAGGTTTTCATACTCTTTTGATTTTCCTATATAAGGCAATCCATCCGGAGTAACTGGTCTTAACCCGCATTGTGCATTGCTTTTGTCTTCTTCGGAAATCTTAAGTCCTTTGTAATATCCCTCTGCGCCCTTAGCAATGGCTTCAACCCGTTCTTTTCTTATAATATTGTTGATGCCCGAAAACTCCATGGTACCTGCAAAGCGAGTGAATCCGTTCATAGGGGTAACAGCCATCTTCGCTTCCATTAAAACGGCGGGCATAGAGATATTTGTAGAAGCGGCTACGTTTATACGATACCCTTTACCTGCTTGCAAAGGCAGTTTAACATTCAACTTTTTTGAAAGATGGGAAGTCCAAGAACCCGCTGCAAAAACAACCTCGTCTGGTTTATAAGTCCCTTTGCTCGTTTTTACTTCCGCTATTCTGTCTCCATTAATAACAATATCTAAAACTTCTTCATTTTTATTGATTGCAACTCCTTGTTTTGGCAAAAATTCCAACATTCTCTCCATAAACTGGGTTGGAGTTGTATGCCTATCACATTCATAATGGAAGGCTCCAAGAGCATTAAGTTCTATATTCGGTTCCATTTTTCGCAAACCATTGGCATCTAAATCATTGACTTCTAAACCTAAATCGCCTGCCCGTTTTGCAACCTCCATTTCATGATTTCTTTCTTTCTCAGTCTGATAAATCATTAACAGCCCTTTTCGCTCCAGTTGAAAATCTCCCAAATCTCCTGAAGCTTTTATGCCTTCAAAAAGGTCTCTGCTGAGAAGATTAATATCCATAATTACCGGCATAGCTTTTTCTACCTTGGCTTTAGTGGATGACTTTTTAAAGTACCAGGACCATTTCATGAATTCCATATCAAGTCTGGGTTTTATATAAAAAGGGCTGGAAGAGTCAAACATATACTTGATTCCTTTTGAAATCATGCCCGGAGAGGCCAATGGAATGATATGACTTGGCGTTATATAACCTGCATTAACAAAAGAGGCTCCAGAGGATATATCAGATTTATCCAAAACAGTAACCTGATGTCCTTCCTTCTGCAAAAAATAAGCAGTTGAAAGGCCCACTATGCCCCCACCTATTACGATAACATTTTTATTAGCACCCATATTAAATCACCTGAAATCCATGCGCGTATGGATCATCATCTGTATCAATTGTAATTGTATTTCTGCCATATATCTTGGCCCACCCTTGAACACTGGGTATAATGGCTTTTTTGTTGTTGAGAAAAGTTTCCTTTTCCACTTTCCCAACAAATTTAGAGCCTATAAAACTTTCATGCACATATTCTTGGCCCAAGTTTAACAGTCCCTTTCCATTTAGTTGTGCCATACGGGCGGAAGTGCCTGTGCCACAAGGAGATCTATCTATAGCCTTTTCCCCATAAAAAACGGCATTTCTGCCAGATGAGTTTTCATCAATTGGTTCGCCTGTCCAAAGTATATGGGATACATGATTGATATTCGAATTTTCGGGATGTATAAACTCACCTGAATATTCTTTGTTAATTTTTGTTCTAATTTCTTGAGAAAATTGAATCAGCTCACTCGCTGTAAAATCTTGGATTCCTGAGAAATTTGACTGCGGGTCTACGATAGCATAAAAGTTTCCTCCAAAACCAACATCAAAAGTTAATTCTCCCAATACGCTACTTTCAACTTTTAGTTTTTCAGCTGCCAAGTAACTTTTTACATTGGTCAACTTTACCCACTCTACTTTCTCTCTAGGCTTGTGATAATCAATTTCAACCAAACCTGCAGGTGTTTCCAACTTTACTTTTCCTGGTACTTTGGGTTTAATCAACCCTTCCTCTAAGGCAATGGTCATCGTCCCTATGGTTCCATGTCCACACATTGGCAAACAACCGCTGGTTTCTATAAAAAGAACTGCGATATCGTTTTCAGGATTATGAGGTGGATATAGTATACTGCCGCTCATCATGTCATGCCCTCTTGGCTCAAACATTAAACCGGTGCGAATCCAATCAAACTCTTTCATGAAATGCTGTCGCTTTTCCTCCATGGTACTCCCTTCAAGCTTAGGACCGCCTTCTACTACAAGTCGAACAGGATTTCCGCAGGTATGTGCATCAATACACTTGAATATGTGCGTACTCATTTAGAACACGGGGATTTGAGGTCTGGTCTTTACTCCTTGATCAATAATAGCAAGTACTCTATCACGTTCTTTGCCTTGAAGTGGTAACCTAGGCAGACGAACATTCTCGGTTCCTATACCAGTAGCTACTTCCGCCAGTTTTATATTCTGAACCAACTGCGGATTAATGTCCAACTCCAACAAAGGCATAAACCAACGGTAAATAGCTGTAGCTTCTTCCACTCTACCAGCTTTTACCAATTCATAAATGGCAACGGTTTCTCTTGGAAAAGCGCATACCAAGCCTGCTACCCAGCCATCTGAGCCCATTAGTAAACTTTCCATTGCCAAAGTATCAACCCCACAAAGGATTTTTAATCTTTCGCCAAACCTATTTTTAATACGTGTTATGTTCGTGATATCTCTGGTAGATTCTTTAACTGCTTGTATGTTGTCATATTCCAATAATTCATCAAACATATCTAGGGTGACTTCAATTTTATAATCCACAGGGTTGTTGTACACCATAATTGGTAATGAAGTACTTTGGGCAACCGCTTTAAAATAAGCCATTGTTTCATAGTCTGTAGACTTGTAACGCATAGGCGGAAGCATCATAAGTCCCTTAGCTCCATATTTTTCCGCATTTTCTGCCGCCAGTATTGCCTTTTTTGTAGTTTGTTCGGCTATATTCATCACTACGGGAATCTTTCCATCTACCAAATTAACGGTATGCTCAATCAACGTTCGTTTTTCATCATCATCTAATGTGCTTGCTTCCCCAAGGGTACCTCCTAAAATGATGGCATTGGCTCCGGCTTCTATCTGAGCGTTTATATTTACCGCGAACATTTTCATGTCCAATTTGTCTTCTTGGGTAAATTTGGTGGTAACTGCAGGCATAACACCTTTCCAACTAAACTGTGTCATAGTTTACTTTTATTTTTTGTCAAAAATAGAGTTACATCTTCTTTTTAAATTCCTGAAAATTATCTTATACTAGTATTATTTTATCCTATTATTCCAAATAATATATACTTTTAAGATAATTTGAGAATACATGAAAGTATACACATTTAAGATACCCAAAAAACCTGGAGAAAATATCTCGGTGCAAAGTGATAAAGGACCGGCGTTTTACGATAAACTCCATCAGCACGAAGAAATTCAGATAAGTCAAATTCTTGAAGGTGCAGGAAAATTGATTGTTGGAGATAGCGTCCATTCATTCAAAAGCGGAGATTTCTTTATCATAGGGAGTGGAATGCCACATTTGTTCAAGAGTGCAGCCAGCTCTACAAACTCACATATGATTTCCCTCTTCTTTAGAAAGGATTCCTTTGGCAGTACTTTTTTCGACATTGAAGAAATGAAGGAATTACAAAGTTTTTTTCTTCATGCCAAAACCGGCTTTAAGGTAATTTCCCCTAACCGTCCATTTATTGAAGATATGAAGGGTTTAATTTCTTCAGGGCATTTTTCAAGGTTTATGGTTTTGATTCGTTTACTTAAAAAACTAAGTGAATCTCAAAAAACGAAGCTTTCAGGATTTGTGCAACAAAAACAGCTATCCAATGACCATGGTGAGCGGTTACGGGCTGTATTCGATTACGTAATGAAAAATTTCAATCAAAAAATTGAGCTGGATACCATTGCTAAATTAGCTCATATGACACCCAATGCGTTCTGCAGGTTTTTCAAAGAAAGAACCAATAAAACTTTTTTCAGGTTTTTAATCGAAGTTAGGATTGAGCATGTATGCCAACTGCTTCTAAACCATACGGACATGACTATTGTGGAGGCTGCCAATACCTCTGGGTTCAACTCCATTTCAAATTTTAATAGAAAGTTCAAGGAAATAAAGGGAATTAATCCAACCGAATATCTTCGACAATTAAATTAAACATGCCATAAAAAATAAATGCAGTTGCTATGGTTTCGTTATTTTTGGGAAATTTTGATAACAAAATATCTATGAAGAAAATAGCGCTGATTGTTTTTAGTCTTGCATTTTCCTGCAACACGGCTCAAAAAACAGTTTCTGAAGTTTCCAATACCGCAAAAGAAGCCGATCCTGTTGTATATGCGGAAACCATTACCCAAGATGAACTCAAGGAACATTTATATATATACGCTTCTGATGAGTTTGAAGGAAGGGAAACCGGACAGCCAGGGCAAAAAAAGGCTGTTGCTTACCTTAAAAATCAATATGAAGCTTTAGGTATTCCTGCAGCAAAAAAAGATGGCGACTATTTGCAAAATGTTCCGTTAGAAGTAACTAAAGTTCCAGAAGGGAATATTCAAATTAATGATGCTGTTTTTCAAATAGGTGAAGATGTAGTCACATTTGATGCTGCAAGTGGCACTTACAATGATATTGTATATGTTGGGTACGGAATTGAAGATGGTGATTATTCTGACTACAAAGAGTTGGATGTAAAAGGAAAATTGGTTTTAATTAAATCTGGTGAACCTGTAAATACAGATGGAACCTATAGTCTTTCTGGAACCGATAAGAAATCCGTTTGGAGCAATATGTCCGAGGCCATGGGCAAAAAATCCGATCTTGCCATTGATAAGGGAGCTACAGGTGTCTTATATTATGACACTCAAAACTACCTTAGATTCAAAGGCTATTTTGATTTTATGAAAAATAATAAAGGCGGAAAGATGTCCCTAAAAGAAGAGGCTACTGACAGTTTTATTGTTCTGTTGAATCAAGAATCTTCCACAGCTATAATGGCGGACATTGAAAAAAACAATACTCCAAAATTGATTTCCTCATCTATAAAACTTAATGCCACAAGTGGAAATGATGAAATTAGTTCTGAAAATGTAATTGCTGTCATCAAAGGATCAGAAAAGCCAGATGAATATGTTGTGGTATCCTCCCATTTAGACCATATTGGCATTACTGCCGATGGTCAGATAAATAATGGTGCAGACGATGATGGCTCTGGAAGTGTGGCATTGTTGGAAATTGCTGAAGCTTTTAAAACGGCCAAAGAAGCTGGTCAAGGACCAAAACGTTCCATAGTGTTTTTACATGTAACAGGAGAAGAAAAAGGGCTGTTGGGATCAAAATATTATACAGACTATGATCCTGTTTTGCCATTAGCGCAAACGGTTGCCAATCTTAATATTGATATGATTGGAAGGATTGACCCTAAAAGAGAGGGAGATAGAAATTATGTATATCTAATTGGTTCTGATAAACTTAGTACAGATTTGCATAATCTTTCTGAGGAGGTCAATAAAAAATACACCAACATTGAGTTTGACTATACTTATAATGATGAAAATGATCCCAATAGATTTTATTACAGAAGCGATCATTACAATTTTGCAAAAAATAATATTCCCATCATCTTCTATTTTAATGGAACCCATGCCGATTATCATAGACCAGGAGATACCCCGGATAAAATAAACTATGATCTTTTAGAAAACAGAACCCGTCTTGTATTTTATACGGCCTGGGAGGTTGCTAATAGAGAGAACAAAGTGGTTGTGGACAAAGCTTCTAAATAGAAATTAGTATTATAAAAAACGAAAAAGCCCTCTTTAAAAGAGGGCTTTTTTTTGGGTGGAAGACGGGATTCGAACCCGCGACCCTCGGTACCACAAACCGATGCTCTAACCAACTGAGCTACAACCACCATTTAAGCGGTTGCAAAAATACTTTTTTTTATCAATTCAATCAAAAGAATTTGAACTTTACATTCACAAATAGTAAAAAGATTTGTTATCATTTCTTCTTTAGCATCTTCACGGTTTTGTATTTGTCCGTATTCAAACTAATAAATTATAGAGTACGTTTCTGAATAACCAATACTATTTTAAATATCCTCCATTATCGTATTTCTTATAAAACATCGATGAAATGCACTCTTTGAAGGGCAAAACACACAATTATCGCTTGTTCACAACAATTAATTCCAAAAAAAACTATTGAAAACTATTTTTACTAATCAAGGTTTAAAGATTTTATGTCCCAAATAAACCATTCCTTAAAGCTCCAATGTCTACTTGGAAAAGTAGTCATGGTTTTTTGTGCGCTACTATTTGCTTCTTCTGTTGAAGCCCAAAAAGATAAAAGAGATAGTATTGCATACAGATTAAAGCGCTTAGAATCCACAAATCGCTTCAACCCAAAGGATACCACACATATAAAATTGTTGTCAAGTCTAGCATTCTCTTATCGCTATATTAACAATGATAGTCTTTATTCAATCTCAAACAAGGTTTTAGTGCTTAGTGAAGCCGTAAACTTTACTTATGGTAAAATTAGAGCCTTTCAAGCATTGGGGAATTATTATTCTGATGAAGGAGATCGTCAAAAATCCAAAAAATTGTTTAAAAAAGCCTTAAAATTGGCAGGAGATGCAGAGGACAAAGAATCCGAACTAAGCATTATCAATGGTTTGGCAAATGATTATCGTGACGATGGCAACTTTGCTGAAGCATTAAACATGAATTTAAAAGGAATTGATGTTGCCAAACTGATTGACAGTAAACCAATGCTTTCTATTCTCAATGAAAATATTGCCGGTTTGTATGCCGACCAAAAGGACTTTGATAATGCGCTCATTTTTTATGATACGGTACAGGCAATAAACAAAGCGTTGGGCAATGACAAAATTCATGCCGAGACCCAGAGCAATATGGCTTCGCTATACAAAGATTCTGAGAACTTTGATCATGCCATGTTCAACATCAACAAAAGTATTACCACATTTGAAAAACTTAAAATCTATGATTGGTTGGCCTATGCCTACCAGGTAAAAGGGAGTATTTATCTGGAGCAAAAAAAGTACCAATGGGCATTGTACTGGTACGATCAAAGTAACTTGTTACATGACCAACAATTGGATGATGATAGGGAAAAAATTCAATTGCTCAACGGTATGGCCAAAGTATATTTAGGCTTGGGAAGGGATAGCCTTTCTTTACAATATGCAAATGTTGGTTTACAATTATCTGAAAAAATTAAATCATTACAAGGCCAAATAGATTGTTCTGAAACTTTGTACGAGCTATATAAAAACAAAGAGGACCATACTCGTGCGCTAACTTATTTAGAAACCTTTACAAAACTTTCAGACTCTCTTTCTAAAGACAAGAACAAGCAAAGTCTTTCTTTATTAAAGACTAAAATGCAATACGAACAAGAGAAGCAAGAACTTATCGCCTCTAATGAAGTGGCACTGGCTAAACAAAGAAGCTATATCTATCTTGCCATAGCAATATTGATAATCCTAGCTATCATTACGTTCATAATAAGGCGCAGTGAGCATATTCAGAAAAAGCTGAACAAGGAGCTACAAGAAAAATCTGAAGTGGTAAGTGAAAGAGAGTCCCAGCTAAATGAAATCAATAAAACGAAAACCAAGCTGTTTTCTATTATTGGTCATGACTTAAGAGGTCCTATAGGTGCATTGCAAGGAATTTTAAAATTGTTTACCGACGGTGAGATTGGAAAAAACGAGTTCATCTCGTTTATACCCAAATTAAAATCCGATGTGGAGAATATATCTTTTGCTTTAAACAATCTACTGTCATGGGGGCAGACACAACTTAATGGTGTAGTTACCAAGCCCAAAAGAATTTCTTTGGATAAATTAGTTAGTGGAAACGTGAGTTTACTCTCGGAAGTAGCCGCTGGTAAATCCATAAAAATAATAAATCAGTTGCCTGAAAACCCACTTATCTGGGCCGACCAAAATCAAATTGATATCGTCATTAGAAACCTAATGAGCAACGCAATCAAGTTTACTCCAGAAGATGGTCTCATAACTATTGAAGCTGAAGAGAAAAGAGATGTGTGGCAAATTATGATTCGTGATACCGGAATTGGCATGAACAAAGAAATTCAGAAAAAAATCTTTACAGATACAACCAATATCACCACCTATGGTACCAATAACGAAAGAGGTACGGGTCTGGGGCTTTCGCTATGTAAAGAAATGATTCTAAAAAACAATGGCGAAATTTGGGTAGAAAGCATGTTACGCAAAGGGTCTTCCTTTTATTTTACCGTGCCAAAAGCAGAAAATAGGTACCAAAAAGCTGGGTAGTTAAATAAGGTCATCTAGGTTATCCACTCCAACAAAACGTTCTGCGTTAAACCCTTCCGCGTGTTCCACGCCAATAAGCCTTCCTAAATCCCTAGCTCTGTAGTTTACACTATCTATAAAGTTTTTACTACTGATAGGTGTTTCGGGCTCATCACTACTTGGGTCAAAAAATTGTGATCCATAAGCCAAAATAGACTCTGTCTTTTTTTCAATAAATCCTGATACATCCACTGCAAAATCCGGCTCCAAATTTTTCCATTGTATAAAATGATAGACAACCTTTGGGCGCCAGGCTTCTTGCCATTCATCATCGCCGTCCATTTTAGTATCTATCTTCACCAGACCGCTCAAAAAACAGGCATCACTTACCAATTTGCTTCCTTTGGGATGATCAATATGCCTGTCATCAATAGCGTTACAGAGAACAATTTCAGGGCGGTATTTACGAATCATTTTAATGATTTCCAGCTGGTGCTCCTTATCATTTACAAAAAATCCATCTGCAAATTCCATATTTTCCCGAACTGTAATTCCCAGAATTTCAGCAGCTTTGGTTGCCTCTTTATCCCTAATTTCTGCTGACCCCCTTGTTCCCAATTCGCCACGGGTCAAATCAATTATTCCCACCTTTTTTCCTCTGGAAACTTCTTTGGCTATTGTGCCCCCGGCACCTAATTCTGCATCATCAGGATGTGCTCCAAATACTAAAATATCTAATTTCATCAATGTGTTGTTATGCTGGCACAGCCATAGATTTCACTTTTGAAATGGCCTGTTCAATATCCCCTACTAAGTCTTCTATTTCTTCTATACCTAACGAGAATCTTATCAACGAATCTTTAATCCCTTGTTTTTTGCGATCCTCAGGACTCATTAGAGCATGAGAAGTTTTTGTAGGTGAAAGAACGGTACTTTCAATCCCAGCCAAACTCATAGATGGTTTTATGAGTTTAAGGTGTTTAAAAAATAAGGAGGTATCAATTTCAGAATTCAATTCAAAAGAGAGCATTCCGCCAAATCCTTTCATCTGAGATTTTGCCAGTGCATGGCCTGGATGGGTTTCAAGCCCAGGGTAATATACATTTTCAACATCTTTGCTTGCGCTTAAATATGTTGCCATTTTCATGGCGTTGTCATTTTGTGCATTTACTCGAATACCCATTGTTTTAATACTACGCTCCAAAAGCCAAACAGTATAATCACTTAAACTGCCTCCAAAACAAATGGCCGTCTGAAAAACCTTATCCATGTGCTCTTGCGAAGCCGCAATAACACCTGCACAGATATCTGAATGTCCACCCATATATTTTGTGGCGCTGTGTAAAATAACATCTATTCCAAAATCGATTGGATTCTGATTTATTGGGCTTGCGAAAGTATTGTCTATCATTGATACAATCCCATGTTTTTTGGCCAATTGTCCAATACCAGCTAAATCTGTAATCGTCAACAGTGGGTTAGATGGCGTTTCTATATAAATCACCTTGGTATTTGTCTTGATTTCTTTTTCAAAATCATCAACATTCCACCCATCTGTAAACGAATAGCTGATTCCATATTTTTCAAATTGGGTAACCGCGAAATTATAAGTGCCACCATACAATGTTTGCTGCAATACAATATGATCACCGGCCTGCAAAAAGGCCATTAACCCAGTACTGATGGCAGCCATACCGCTTCCAAAAATCAAAGCAGCTTCGGCATGTTCCAAAGCCGCTAATTTTTTGCACAATGCTTCTTGATTGGGCGTATTAAAGTATCTAGGATAACGCTTTATATCTACATCTTCAAATGCATATGAAGTACTCATATATAAAGGCGAAACAGCGCCTTTAAATTGAGTATCCTCTAATTCTCCTGTATGGGTGCAAGTGGTATTTATACCTTTTTGATTTATATTCATTGCTGTAAAACTTTAGGTTAAAGATACAAAACCACTTATACTTGAACTTGCTTCCAATTTCCTTTTTTAAACCAGATTATTGACATTACAGCTAAAAGAATTTCAGCTGCAGTGATTGCAATAAATACGCCTATTGCTCCAAAATCCAATACTATGGCTGCTACATAAGCTATTGGCAATTGAAACATCCAAAAAGAGAAAAAATTAATCTTAGTTGGAGTTTTTGTATCGCCAGCACCGTTGAATGCTTGAGTAACAACCATACCGTAGGCGTAAAATACATACCCTATCGCAATAATCTGAAGACAAAGCGCTCCGTTTTCAACCACAGTTGGTGTTGCATTGAACCATGAGATAATAGTCTTAGCAAAAATTAAATAAACAAGAGAAACCAAGCCCATAAAATATGCATTGTACTTTCCTGTTTTCCACACCGAGACCTCTGCCCTATCCGGTTTTTGAGCACCAAGGTTTTGACCAACCAATGTTGCCGCGGCATTGCTCATTCCCCAAGAAGGCATTAAAGTAAACATGATGACCCTTATTGCTATGGTATAACCTGCCAATACTTCACTGCCAAATTCTGACATAATACGCATTAGGAAAACCCAACTGGACGTCCCTATTAAAAACTGAGCTATGCCTCCCAAGGAGACTTTGACCAAATTGACCATCACCTTTAGGTTAAAAACCAAATCTTTGAAGGCCAATTTAATTTTACCCCAACCAAAGAACAAAATACCCAATTGAAAGAGCACAGCGGTTCCGCGACCAATATTGGTGGCAATAGCGGCGCCCATTACACCATATTCAGGAACTGGTCCCCAACCAAAAATAAATATGGGGTCTAAAATAATATTCAAACCATTGGATAATACCAGAGTCCACATGGCAATAGAGGCATCACCAGCGCCCCTAAAAATTGCATTGATCAAAAACAACAGCATTATGGTTATGTTACCTCCAATTAATAACTTGGTGTAACCATATCCCTCCTCAATCAAGTCAGGTTCACCACCCATTAATGCTAATATTTCTTTAGCATAGAAGATTCCCAGGATTCCGAGTAAAATAGAAATGATTACACCCAGACCGATAGCCTGTACGGCTGCCTCTCTAGCTCCTTTAACATCCTTTTCTCCTATTCTTCGCGCCACAACGGCCGTTGCCGCCATACTTAGACCAATTGCCAGTGCGTAGACCAGAGTGATTACAGATTCAGTTAGGCCAATGGTAGCTACAGCATTTACGCTTACTTGAGAAACGTAAGCAATGTCGACCAAGGCAAATATGGACTCCATGAGCATTTCTAAAATCATGGGAATGGAAAGCATGAAAATGGCCTTCCGGATGCTTCCTGAAGTAAATTCTGTCTCTTTGCCAGTTACGGCAATCCAGAAATAATTAAGTAATTGTTTTAAAGAAGGTGTCTTGAAATTTGTCATTATAAAAAATTATGTGTGAAAAAAAAATGAATATGTCAACCTGGCCGAATAAGTTTTTCGGCTACTTTTTTGGCTCAAAGCCAAAGGTGACATCTATCGTATACATAATTCTTATAACTTCATGATAAAGCAAAGATGCTAAAAAAAATGATATGCTACATCCGAATGCACATTATAAATTCAAAAAAAATTATAAAGTCATACTTTTATACTTAACTAGAAATCATCAAAACCAAACCACTAAAACCTTCTCTATGAGATTTATTTTAGCAACCCTGTTCATTGCGATATTAGTCTTTACTTCTTGTAAAAACACAGCCAGTCCCATTGCTGCAGATACAGCCGTAAAACAAAAACCATCCGGTTATCAAGGTCAACAGCCGAGTCCTATTGTGCCCACCGTAAATAGACCTGTGCAAAAACAGTGGAAAGGAATATGGTCTTTTGATGATAATACCACCTTTTTCACCAATGATTTTGATGGTGCTCGTCTAAACGGAGTTGCAGTCGATGGAAATGATCATTACACCATATGGATAACCGCAGAAAATACACCTATTAATGTAAGTCCATGGTACGCATTTAAGGTGTGGACAGAAAATCCACGAGAGATTACCATTAAACTATCTTATCAAGATTCTAGAAGCCGTTATTATCCAAAAATCAGTACAGACGGCATTCACTTTAAACCCATTGACAGCACTGCTTATAAACCTATTAACTTAGGAGAAGGGGATTTTGGCATTAAAGCGGCACCAGAATTTGTTGAGTTGACCTTAGCAATTAAAAAAGAACCTATTTGGGTAACAGCGCAAGAATTATATACTTCCAAACGAGTAAAAAGTTGGGTGGATTCTCTTTCTGTAAAGCCATTTATCTCTAACTACGAAATAGGGAAAACTACAGAAGAACGGTCAATGCAGCTTATGGAAATAAAGGGGGATAGTACAGCAAAAAAGGCATTGATGATTATCTCTAGACAGCATCCGCCAGAGGTTACCGGTTTTATTGCAATGAAATCTTTTATTGAAACAATTTCTGGAGAAAGTGCACAGGCTGAAAAGTTTAGAAAGAACCATACAGTTTTTGTGGTTCCTCTGATGAATCCAGATGGGGCAGATAATGGACATTGGAGGCATAATATGGGTGGCATTGATTTAAATAGGGATTGGCAAAATTTCAATCAACCCGAAACCAAAAGTGTACGAGACTTTTTAAATAAAAAAAGTAGTGAGGAGTATGAGTTTGTTTTTGGTGCTGATTTTCATTCTACCTGGGATGATATCTATTATCCTTTGGATACAACAGTTACCGGCCAAAAGGGTAAGATTGTATTTGATTGGATAGAAAGTATAAGCGATAGGTTACCTCAGAAAAAATCTAACGTAAAAGCTTCAGATAAGTTAGACCCTACCATGGTTTCGCGAACTTACTTTTACGTAAAACATAAAATGCCAGCTATTGTTTTTGAACTTGGCGATGACACGCCAAGACCATTTTTAAAAGAAAAAGGAAAGGTTGCTGCTGAAGAATTAATGCGTCTTTTAGACGGTAATTAAAAAGTTATTTTGCGTAATTGACTCGATACCTCCAAAAACTTATGCCGCCTAAAATAAACACCCCAAGTACGGTAAACCATATGAAGTTGGGAGTTATTACTTGGTCACCGCTTGCATAACTATGCAAACCAACCAAATAAAAGTTGACTCCAAAATAGGTCATCATAATACTGGCAAAGGCTATAATACTAGCAAAGCTAAAAGACCATTTTCCTCTGAGTCCGGGTACCAAACGCATGTGTATTACAAACGCATAGATCATAATGGAAATTAAAGCCCATGTTTCCTTGGGGTCCCATCCCCAATAACGCCCCCAGCTTTCATTGGCCCATTGACCTCCTAAAAAGTTACCAATTGTAAGCATTACAAGGCCGGTGGTCAAAGCCAATTCGTTAATAACTATGAGCTCTTTTAAATTAAGTTCCATACGCTCTTTATTCTTCTTGGTGGTAAGAATAATCAGTAGCAAAGAAACAACACCTAAAATCATACCAACGGTCAGCGGTCCATAGCTGCCAACAATTACCGCTACATGAATCATTAGCCAATAGCTGTCCAGAACAGGCTGCAAATTGGCTATGGCGGGGTCTATCCAACTTTGATGGGCCACTGCGAGAAGCAAGGACGTTACAAAGGCACTTGCTGCCAGCGTCAACTCACTTTTCCTTCCCAAAGCCAAGCCTATTGCCATGGTCGCCCAAGAAACGTACAAAATACTTTCATAGGCATCACTCCACGGAGCATGGCCAGAGATATACCAGCGTAAAATAAGACCTGCAGTATGCCAAACAAATAAGATAATCACCAATCCTTTAAGTGCGTATGCAGCTGCCTTCCAAATTTCTCTGTCTTTAAAAATTCGGAATATCAGGATAAAGAACAGCAATAAGCCAACCATACCGTAATACTTGTACAATCGGTTGAAAATATCCAACTTGTTGTACATGATTTCAATCTCTACCTTTTTCTCATCAGGAAGCACCTCAGCACCATGGTTTCTATGATTCTGTTTAAAAGCTTCTAGCAACATATCTGGCTGGGTATAATCTCCAGAAGCAATTGAAGTTTTAAGGGAACCCAAATAATAGGGCATTGAATTTCTTATGAAATTGGAATACAAAGAATCTGACACTTGATATTGTCCGGAACGATATTCAATGGCCGATATCCATTTATTATTTTCATCATTCAACAAGGGAAATATTTTAACGATCTGTCCGCTAAGGGCTATGTTTAACAAACTTAACCGTTCACCAACCTTTTTAAAATCCTTTTCAAAATTGGAAGGATTAGTGGTTGAAGTTGCCTTCTCCAAATAAGGTTGCAGCTTATAAGTCCCTTTCTCGTCAAAAAAATCTGTAGCTTTTACATACTTTGTTCCCTTTGGCACATCAATAATACTCCGAAGACTATCATTTTCTTTTTTTCCTAGTGCTATAAATTCGGTGTTGTACCAAATCCCTGGATTCATCATCATGGAAAGGAAGACTTGATTTGCCGTAAAGCCGTCATAGGTATTCTTCCCGCTTAGTCTACGCAACAACTCTGAAGCAAATGTATGAATGGGTTTCATTCTACCTCCTTCATCTTGAATAACAAGTGCTCCAAAACTTTCAGCATGTTGCTCGTCCACAATGGTGGTTTGAATAATGGAATCTACCAGTTCCTGTGGTGGAAGATTGGAATGTTCGTGGTTTTCAGGATCCTCATGTTGGGCCGTAGCCAAAGAAGTAAACAAGAAAAAAGCAGCTGCGGCCAAAGTTGCTTTTTTGGCTTTGATTTTTTCCAAAGATTTTTGAAGATCACGAAAACGGGTTTTCCCAAAGAACATGATTCCCATTAGCCCCAGATAGAGTAAAAAGTAACCAATATAGGTAATCCATGTACCCCAAAAGTCATGATTAACGGATAAAACAGTTCCTTTTTCATCTGGGTGAAAGCTGGACTGAAAGAATCGATATCCTTTATGGTCCAAAACATGGTTCATAAAAATATCATAGTCAAATGGACGTTCATCTTCAACAGTAATCTTACTCATAAAAGAAGCATAACCCGCTTCTGTACCTGGGTATTTTTCAGCAATAAAGTCATTCAATTGAATTGAAAATGGAAGCTCATATACTTTAGACCCGTAACTGAGCGAAAAATCCATCCCGCCTACTTTTACTTTATCTGAAAAATTGGAACTTCCCTTTCCTCCCAATAATTTCTGTTCTACAGTTTCCCCATTTACAGTTATGGATACCACCAAAGCATCTTGTGTTGCCTCTGTAACTTCATTATCTGGAACTTTGACCACTCCATAACTCCCTTTAACCAAAGGTTCAGGAATTACAAACTGCATTCCGGCCATATTGTACAGGGAACGTAACTGTAATGTCTGAAGACTGTCATTCACGACTTCTCCTCGCAATTGATCGGCCATTCGCATAAAATCTCCAGAAAAAGGGGATTTAATTTGATAACCCTCGCTGTTCGAGTAAATATTTATCGCCCCATTCGTTTCATTATTTAAAGAAAATAACACGTTATGAATACTGGCAACCTTTCCGTTTTCCAAATAGTGCTCATGGCGTTCACCATCACCTGCTTCAACAATTTTAAGGTATTCATTGCCATTTTCATCTGCAATCAATCCTTCTTCTGCCCCAGCTATAAAATCAACATAAGAAATAGTAAAGGGTTGGCCATTAAAATCTGATTTCCATGGTAAACTGGAACGCATACCTTCTGGAGTAATAATCAAATCATCTTCTAACACCCTGCGTTTTGTCTCTCCTCCAATATCACCATCCACAAAAGCTGTTAAATAGGTTTTATCCGAATAAAATCTATTTTCGGTATTTCCCTCCCTAATGGGCATCACACCTTCATAGCTTATATATCTTGTTACAAAAGCTCCAATTATGATCAAAACCCATGAAAGGTGCAGGGTGAGCACTGGCCATTTTTTCCAGCTGAAAAGTTTATAGCGGAACATATTCCCTACAAAATTGATGACAAAAAATACCATAATGGCCTCAAACCAGGTGGCATTGTAAATGTAAATTCGAGCTGTTTCAGTACTGTACCAACTTTCAACAAAAGTTCCAATGGCCATCGCAGTAGCGAAAACCAAAAAAAGAACAGCCATAAGTTTTGTAGAAAAAAGGGTCTTTTTAAGAATGTCTATCATCTAATTGCAGATGTGTTTTCAGCATGCAAAAATACCATCTTTTTACCATTTATCTTGGTGTTGATGCCCAGAAAAGGTTAAACAAATTTGTTAATTCTTCAAATTCCCAAAAGCTATGTCATGATGTTATTCAAATTGTAGAAATATACTTAGCAACGTCTATTACCAAATGCCTTAAAGTATCTTACACATAACGGTATCTGTGATTCTATCACATTTGCTAAAGCCAAAGCCAAATACGTCCTCTTTGTTAGCCGTGAGTTCATAAAGTTTTTCTTTTAGCATGCTTTTAGCTCGATGCAGGCGTACCTTAACATTTGAAATCGAAACATCCAAACATTCAGAGATTTCCTTAATTTTCATTCCCTCAATCTCCCTTAGCATGTATACCGTACGATACTTGATATCTAAAGAGTCAATGGCGTTTTCTAAAAATTGTTTTGCCTCGTTTCTAATAATTCTTTTTTCGGGATTCAATTGATTGCTATCAGGTATTTCCAAAATAGTATTTTGTTTTATTTCTGATGGTCGACGGTTGAGATCAATAACTTTCTCCTTTTCTTTTAATCGGGCCAAAACTTCATTGATTCCTATTCTAATTAGCCAGGTGGTATAAGATGAAGCATGTTTAAATTGATATAGTTTTTCGAATGCTTTTAAATATGTGTTTTGCATGATATCTTCAATTTCCGCGACATCATTTATATAACTTCTAATCACACGAAAAAGCTTTTGGTTATTTCGTCTCAAAAGAATTTCATACAGCTCTTTTTCACCTGAGAGAATGCGCTTAATTATTTCAGATTCAGATATTTTATGGCTGTTAAAATCGCTTATTTTAATCGGTTCCATCATTTTGCTTTGTCTTTAGATGGTGTTTCATATAAATAGTTACAAAATTTTGTAACCTTTTTGAGCTTCTCTTATCTAAAGTTAAAAATTAATAAATGATGGATTCAAATGTTCAACAAGTAAGATTAATATTAAAATACACCTATGGTTTAGTTCCTATTATCGCTGGACTGGATAAGTTTACCAATCTATTGACTGACTGGAGTCATTATGTTTCCCCAGGGCTTTCTGATATAGTTCCATTAGAAGCTGGTGCATTTATGATGGTTGTTGGGGTAATAGAGATTATAGCTGGCGTTCTTGTGCTAGTAAGGCCAAAAATTGGCGCTTTAGTGGTTATGGCATGGTTAATAGCCATTGCACTTGTTTTGGTTCTTAGTGGCACTTTTATAGATGTCGCAGTCAGAGACCTTGTAATGGCTGTAGGCGCATTCTCACTAGCTAAGTTGTTAGAATCTAAACCGTTATAACACCTTGTTAGTCTAATTACTTCCGTAGATTTCACTACAAGGCTTGCCTATTATTCTTGATTAAGAACCTGAAACTAAGTAACTTTAAGAAAAAACACTATGAAAATGGACAGAAAAACTTTTATCAAAAAAACGACAGGTGCCTTGCTTGTGGTAATTCCTGCGTATTCAATTTTAAGCTGCTCTGGTGATGACAGTGCAAATGGGGATCCTAACATTAATCCAAGTTCGCGTGATTGCGCCGCGAATGGTGCCAATGCAATTTCTATTAGCAGTAATCATGGCCATACCCTTACCGTTCCAAAAGCGGATATTGATGCTGGCGCTGAAAAAGAATATTCCATACAGGGAGGGTCAGGACACAATCATAAGGTGAAATTAACTGCTAGTAATTTTGCTTCTTTAAGAGGAAACAATCAAATTACTATCGAGTCCACTACTGGAGGGGCTCATAGACATGATGTCACCGTAGCATGTGCTTAAAATGATTATTGTATTTATAGCCGCCAAAACCTGGCGGCTTTTTTTGTTTTAGCCTTTTACACTTCATTGGCTTATTTTTGATTCATGTACTCAATTATTATTTTGGGAACGGGTAACCTTGCTCAGCATTTATGTCATTCTTTTTCGGAGGTAAGTTCAATAAATCTTATACAGGTATTTGGGCGAAATACAGAAACTTTGAAAAAGTTTAGCACATATGCGGAGACTTGTTCCAATCCTAATGAGATTAAAGATGCAGATGTTTATATCATTGCTGTAAAAGATGATGCCATTGCCAAAGTTTCTCAATCGCTTACCAGTAAAAAAGGAATTGTAGTGCATACCTCTGGAGCTGTTGAAATGGATGCCATAGAATCGGTCAACAGTGGAATCTTTTATCCTTTGCAAACTTTTACCAAAGGTAAAGCCATAGATTTTAAATCTATTCCTATTTGTATTGAAGCAAAACAAAGTTCAGCCCTTCAAGTATTGCGGATATTGGGAGAAGCAATTTCAGAAACGGTTTATGAAATAACTTCTGATCAAAGAAAAAAGTTACATCTCGCCGCAGTTTTTGCCAACAATTTCACCAACCATTTGTATAGTATCAGTGAAGATATTTGTCTGCAAGAAGGATTACCCTTTGAGCTTTTGCAACCCTTAATACTTGAGACTGCCAAAAAAGTACAATCTATTACTCCAAAAGAAGCACAGACCGGTCCGGCAAGGAGAGATGATAAAAAGAGTATTCAAAATCACTTAAGTCTATTAAAAGATAAAAAACAAACCGAACTTTACATTTTATTTAGTGAAGCCATAAAAAAAGTATATGAAGAAGAATTATAAAGAGCTTTTGAATAATATTACCACCTTCGTCTTTGATGTTGATGGTGTGTTTACTGATGGTTCAATTTTGATAACTACCCAGGGAGAAATGCTTCGCAAAATGAACGTTAAAGATGGTTATGCACTAAAAACTGCTTTGCAGAAAGGATATAAGGTCTGTATCATTTCTGGTGGCACCAATGAAGGTGTCAAGGAGCGCTTAAAAGGGCTTGGAGTAACAGATATTTATTTGGGAGCCCATCATAAGCAAGACCCTTTGGAAGAGTATCTTGACATTTACAATATTGATGCTAAGAACGTTCTATATATGGGTGATGATCTGCCGGATATACCTCCTATGAAAATGGTGGCCCTTGCCACCGCTCCGCAAAATGCGGTTGCAGAAGTGAAGGCTATTTCTGACTATGTTTCGCATAAAAATGGTGGTGAAGGCTGTGTTCGTGATATCATAGAACAAGTATTGAAAGTAAGAGGCGATTGGAACGATAATTATAGTGCCAAGAATGATTGAACCTAATCCTCTAAACGAAAAACTTAAAGGCTACAAACTTATTCTAGGTTCTGCCTCCCCAAGAAGAAAAATGTTTTTAGAAGAAATGGGGTTAGATTTTGAGGTAATGCCAAAATCTGTAGAAGAGGTCTACCCAGAAGAATTACAAGGAGAAAAAATATCTAGATTTCTCGCTGAATTAAAAGCGACTCCATTTAAAGGTGAATTAAAGAAAAACGAGATTGTGCTCACTTCTGATACCGTAGTATGGTATAAAGGTATGTCTCTAGCCAAAGCCTCTAATAAAAAAGAAGCTTTTGATATGCTTCGCACATTATCAGGAGATTGGCACGAAGTGATTACCTCTGTATGCTTTACCACACCGACAATGCAAAAAACGGTAAGTGCAACTACCTGGGTAAAACTTATGGATTTTACCGATGAAGAAATCGAACATTACATTGATATCTGTAACCCTTTTGATAAAGCAGGTGCCTATGGCATACAAGAGTGGATCGGACTGGTGGGAATTTCTGAAATAAAAGGACCTTATACTAACGTTGTTGGGTTACCTACTCATTTAGTTTATAAAACGTTAATGGACATGGTTTCCTAAGCAGGGTTCCTTAATTTTACTAAAATTCCTTCCGTTATGAAAAAACTATTCAAAATAGAGTTTGCTATTGTATTGCTTTTAGTGATTTCTGTCACCTTAGTTTCTTGTGTTGAAAAAACGAAGGCCTCTAACAAAGAAATGGCCCTCAATACCGAAGAAGTATCTGAAAAAGTTGAAAGCCCAAAAAAGCAACTTTCTGAAGATTTTAAAAAATACTGGTATGCCGGTAATGCCGAAATCACTTCTTATAAATTAGAACAAGCCAGATATGGTGAAATTAGAGATGGGCATTCCGTACTCATATATGTTACTGAACCATTCTTGCCAGAAAAACAAGTAAAGGCCGACAGAGATAATTCCAATAATATTCCTGTCTTAAAACTAAACACCACAAAAAAATACTTAACAGGCATTTATCCTTACTCTGTAATGAGCAGTACTTTCTATCCGGTTTTTGACAACCAACATGCAGTAAAAACAAGCCTGTCCATGCAAGAATGGTGTGGACACATGTATTCACAAATCAATAATAGGAAGCAATTTGAATTTATGTCCCACTCCTATTTTGAAAATGAAGCAGATCAAAACATAACATTGGAAAAAGATCTTCTGGAAAATGAAATATGGAACAAAATTAGAATCAATCCTAACGATTTACCCGTTGGAAATTTAAAAATGATTCCATCTCTGGAGTACACAAGGTTAAGACATGTGGAACTTAAGGCTTACAATGTAAAAGCTGAGCTATCAACAAAAAATGGGGTTAGTAGCTATACTTTGATTTACCCAGATTTGGAAAGAAGCCTTAGTATTAATTTTACTTCTGAGTTCCCCTACGCAATCGAGAGTTGGTCCGAAGATTTTAAAAGTGGCTTTGGTCCAAAAGCAAAAATAATGACCACAAAGGCAACAAGGTTAAAATCTTTAAAGACAGCCTACTGGGGGCAGAACGGAAATGAGGATCTAATCTTAAGAGATAGCTTAGGGCTATAGTCTTACCGTTTTTGTCATAATCGCACCCTGTTAAAGATGTTCTAAATTGCATCCAGTCTGATTTGAATCTTTCTATATTTGGAGCAACCACTAAAAAACTTCCTATGCGAAACTTTTGGGTCAGCGTTCTGACTTTAGCTACCGTTGTTTCAAACACCTATGCCCAAAGGCCAAATAAACCTTCATCTACAGAAATACATCATAGCCTTCAAAAATTAAACTTTTTAGGTACGGCACTATATATTGCTGCTCATCCCGATGATGAAAATACTAGGTTGATTTCCTATTTATCCAATCATGACAAGGCACGTACTGCTTATCTTTCCATTACCAGAGGTGACGGGGGGCAAAATTTAATTGGTTCAGAATTAAGAGAGCTTTTAGGCGTTTTAAGAACACAAGAACTATTGGCTGCCAGAAGAATTGACGGTGGAGAACAATGGTTTACACGCGCTAATGATTTTGGGTACTCCAAACACCCTAACGAAACCCTGAAAATATGGGATAAAGAAAAGGTCTTGGGCGATGTTGTCTGGGCCATCAGAAACCTAAAACCCGATGTTGTTATAAATCGGTTTGACCATAGAACTCCTGGTTCTACTCACGGGCATCATACTTCGTCGGCCATGTTGAGCATGGAGGCTTTTGATATGGCCAATAACCAAAGTGCCTATCCAGAACAATTACAGCTTACCTCCACATGGCAACCAAAAAGAGTGTTTTTCAATACCTCTTGGTGGTTTTATGGTAGTCAAGAAAATTTTGAAAAAGCAGACAAATCCAACATGTTGAAAATGGATATTGGTGTTTTCTATCCAGAACTTGGACTTTCCAACAATGAAATAGCATCAATGGCCAGCAGCCAACATTTATGTCAAGGTTTTGGTAGAGTAACT
The DNA here is from genome assembly GCF_947499585.1 of uncultured Allomuricauda sp. GTDB lineage: Bacteria > Bacteroidota > Bacteroidia > Flavobacteriales > Flavobacteriaceae > Flagellimonas. Next base: position 1,385,229 of record NZ_CANMOO010000001.1, read on the forward strand.
ACAAGAGGTTCTCAAGATGAGTATGTAGAATTATTAAAAGGAGATTTACCAGCAAGTAACAATTTGTTTGATGGTATAAACACCACCTGGTCAAGAGTTGAAGGCGGTAAGGCCATAGGCGATATTTTATACAAAGTGGAAGAAGATTTTGATTTTACAAACCCTTCAACACATGTTCCAGAATTGGTCAAAGCATATCAGCTATTGCAAAACATAGAGGATGCACATTGGAAAGCTTTAAAATCTGAAGAATTAAAGTCACTCATATTGGCATGCTCGGGACTGTATTTGGAAATTAGCTCTGAATCCGCATCCACTACACTAGGTAGTACCTCTAAACTTAATGTAGAAGCTTTAAACCGAAGCACACAAAATGTTACCCTGAAAGAAATCAAACTGATGGGTTCAGAAACAAACATGTTGCCCAATAAGGTTTTATCAGAAAACAAGAAAGAAAACTTTAGCATTGAATTCCCCGTTCCAGAAACAGCAATCATTTCCGGTCCGTACTGGTTAAAAGAACAAGGTAGTCTGGGCATGTATACGGTTAAAAGCCAAAAAATGATTGGGAAGGCAGAAACGCCAAGTGCTTTCAATGCTCAATTCACGCTAGATTTTGATGGTGTTCAAATTAATTTTGAAAAGCCTGTTGTATACCGACATTCAAAACCAGACAGAGGGGAATTATACGAACCTTTTGTGGTGCTTCCGGAAGCAACCTCCAAAATAGAAGAAAAGGTTTTAATTTTTTCCGATTCCAAAACCAAAGATGTATTAGTAAGTGTAAAAGCTGGAAAAGATAGTGTTTCGGGTGAAATAGCATTGCAACATCCTTTGGGGTGGACGGTTTCTCCAAAAAGCAAATCCTTTTCAATTACACAAAAAGGACAGGAACAATCCGTTACTTTTAAAGTAACACCACCTGATACGGATAGCGAAGGCAAGATTTCTCCAATTATCACTATTGCCAACAAGTCATATGACAAAGAGCTAGTGGAAATTGGCTATCAACATATCCCTAAACAATCTATCTTATTGCCTTCCGAGGCCAAGGTGGTTAGAATGAATATTCAAAAATCAGGAGAACATATTGGTTATATAGTTGGTGCAGGAGATAAAGTTCCAGAAAGTTTGAAGCAAATCGGATATCAAGTGCATATCATTGATCCAAATGACATTCAAAAAGGGTCTTTGGACAAATATGATGCAGTAGTAGTTGGTATTAGAGCATATAATGTTGTAGAAGATTTAAAGTTTAAGCAGCCTATTTTGTTTGACTATGTTGAGCGTGGCGGAAATATGATAGTACAATACAATACGGCAGGTAGATGGTCCAAGCAATTTGAGAATATTGCTCCCTATAACCTTACTTTATCAAGGGATAGAGTCACGGACGAGACAGCAGCTGTAAATATTATAGCAAACGATCATTCCCTTGTCAATTTCCCTAACACTATTAAGGAAAGTGATTTTAACGGATGGGTTCAAGAGAGAGGCTTATATTTTCCTAAGGAATGGAGCTCAGAGTTCACACCAATACTTTCAATGGGTGATGAAGGCGAAGATCCAAAAGATGGCAGTCTTTTAGTCGCTCCACACGGAGAAGGTCATTACATTTATACGGGCTTAAGCTTTTTTAGGGAACTTCCTGCTGGTGTATCCGGAGCATACAAGCTTTTTGCAAATATGCTTTCCGTTGGAAAAAGTGAAGTAAAAACCGAGAGTGATGTCAAAGGATAACATGGAAAATAGGCCTATTTGGAAGAAAGAGTATTCAATAGTGCTTCTGCTTAATTTTCTTTATATTTTGATTTTCTACTTCATAATGGTACTAAATAACTAAAATTCTTAATGGGCGTATTAGATTGGATTGTTCTAGGCAGTGCACTATTATTTATTGTTGGATATGGGGTTTGGAAAACCCAAGGAAGTAAAAATGTAGATGATTATGTTCGCGGTGGCAATGATGCCAAATGGTGGACAATAGGTCTATCCGTAATGGCCACTCAAGCCAGTGCTATTACTTTCCTATCCACTCCGGGACAAGCTTTTCATGATGGATTGGGTTTTGTGCAGTTCTACTTTGGATTACCATTGGCCATGATTGTTATTTGTTTGGTATTCATTCCTATTTATAAAAAACTAAAAGTTTTTACTGCATATGAGATGCTAGAAGGTAGATTCGATTTAAAAACCCGAACGCTTACGGCAATATTATTTTTAATTCAGAGAGGTTTAGCTGCAGGAATAACAATATTTGCACCTTCTATCATACTTTCCGCGGTATTAGGTTGGGATTTGCGCACATTGAACATCATCATTGGAGTTTTGGTTATCATCTATACGGTATCTGGAGGTACCAAGGCCGTTAGTGTGACGCAAAAACAACAAATGTTCATTATAATGGTGGGCATGTTCTTTGCTTTCTTTTTTATTCTTGGTTCCCTTCCAACAGGGGTATCTTTTGGTGAGGCTTTAAAAATAGCTGGGGCAAACGGAAAATTGGAGGTTTTGGATTTTAGTTTGGATACCAATAACAGATACACATTCTGGAGCGGTATAACTGGTGGATTCTTTCTAGCACTCGCCTATTTTGGAACAGACCAAAGTCAAGTACAGCGATATCTTTCCGGTAAATCTGTTCGTGAAAGTCAGCTAGGTCTTATTTTCAATGGTGTTTTTAAAATTCCGATGCAGTTTTTCATATTATTGGTTGGCGCAATGGTGTTCGTTTTTTATCAGTATAACCCATCCCCTTTAAACTTCAACCCAGCTGCTACCCAAGCGGTTATGGAATCAGAATACTTAGGAGAATATAAAGCTTTGGAACAAGAACATTTAGTACTAGAGCAAGAGAAAAAAATGGCTCAAAATGCTTTTTCTGCTGCTCTGGAGTTGAAGGAATACAATGCAATTGAGCAAGCTAAGCAGGACATTTTAAAAATTAACCAGAGAGAAAGAGCAAGCAGAGATACAGCCAAAACTTTAATAGCAAAAGCCAGTGATACGGTAGAGACCAATGATAAGGATTATGTTTTCATTCACTTTATTTTGGATAACCTGCCTACTGGACTCATTGGGTTACTTTTAGCCGTTATTCTCTCCGCTGCCATGTCTTCCACTGCATCCGAACTAAATGCCCTTGGAACGATTACCGCACTTGATTTATATAGGAGAAACAAAAAAGAGAAAAAAGATGAGAAGCATTATGTTCTTGCAACCAAAGGATTTACACTGCTTTGGGGTATTGTAGCTATTTGCATAGCTTGCTTTGCCAATCTTTTTGACAACCTCATACAACTTGTAAATATTATTGGTTCCATCTTTTACGGCAATGTTCTGGGCATCTTCCTATTGGCATTCTTCTTCAAGTTCGTAAAAGGAAATGCTGTGTTTATAGCTGCACTGGTAACCCAAGTCATTGTAATTATTGGATGGTATATGGACTGGATGTCCTATCTATGGCTAAACGCATTTGGATGCATTTTGGTCATTTGCCTTGCAATGTTAATTGAAAGCTTCGATAGTTTTCTAAGTAAGCCTCCAATAAAGGCATAAAAAAACCCACGCTAGTAGCGTGGGTTTTCATTTTTTAAAAGAGAAGCCTTAAAGAGCTCCCCATTCTTTTAAAGAATCTTTGTTCATTTTAACATAGTCATCATTTCCTGCAGTTTCAGATGCAGCTAATGATTTTTTAGCAGTTTCAATAGCCGCTTTCTTATCCCCAGCCTTGGCATAAATCAAGGACTGCTGACGTAACTGCCAAAATCTTGGCTCTTCTGTCATGGACATTGCTTTTTCCATCCATTCTTTAGCTTTGGAAATATCTTTATCCGCATTTAAATAATAAACCGCTGCAGTATAATAATCTCCTGCACTGGGTCCTGCCAATGTATTCTCAATATCCTTAAGAACAGTTGCATCAGAAGGAACAGTAAAAGGAACAGCTACATATGCCTTCTCCCATAGAATTCCCAAGTTAGCTCCAGTACTTTTTAAATCATCAATAGTAATGGTAAATGTTTCTACCGGCATTGACATTGGATAAACTTGTACGGTAGTTTTCGCAACCACTTTACTATCATCCCATTCTTGTGGAGTTCCGCCTCCTTGAGTGTCAGTATAAAAGAATACTTCCCAGTTAGATTCACCTGGCTTTGTAAAAACTGAATATGTACCAGCCTTAACTTCTTGATCAGCTATGGCAACATCAGTGCTAAAGCTAACTTTTGTGTATGCATTAGCTCCTGTTCTCCATAATTTATTATAAGGAACCAAATCTCCAAAAATTGTTCTTCCGCGCATTGAAGGCCTTGAATAATCCACAGTAACATCAGTCAAGCCAACCGTTTGTTCCAATTTGGAAGAAGGGCTTGGGGCAGGGGTTGTAATCTGAGCTTCCACAGTAAGGGAAACAGATACAACGCATAGTAATAAGAGTAATTTTTTCATTAGAAAGTGTTTTAGATTTGTTAGTGCAACAAAACTAAATATAAAGGGATGTTAGGATTGTTAAGAAACCCTTAAAAGAGTGGTCCATTTTAAGGCAGGTTATAACACTTTGTTTGGTTTGAAAAAGACTTACGAGGAGAAGGCAATCTATTTTGTTTAATATTTTATGTTTTTTGTTAAACAATTTGAAAGTATCTTTGTAAAAAATTCTTAGATGAAATTATATCAGCTCCACTCAACCCAAGTATTGCCTATATCCAAACAAGAAGCATGGAATTTCTTGTCTAGTCCTAAAAACTTGAAGGTAATTACACCGGATCACATGGGGTTTCATATATTATCCGGAGCCGATAAACCAATGTTCTCAGGGCAAATCATTCAATACATCGTAAAACCATTTCCTTTCTTCAATACAAAATGGGTAACTGAAATTACACACGTGGCCCAAGGTGATTATTTTGTTGATGAACAGCGTTTTGGTCCTTATGCCTTGTGGCACCACAAGCATTTTCTTAAAGAAGTAGAAGGAGGAGTGCTTATGGAAGACATTATAGACTACAAACTTCCTTTCGGTATTTTGGGTCAGTTGGCCTATCCAATCGTAGTCAAAAAACAACTGCGGGAAATTTTCAAATACAGGGAGCAAAAATTAATTGAGCTTTTTGGAGAAGTTGAGGGTAAATCAAATACGCTCGAATTAAAATCAATTTAGAAGAATGAAAAAGAATATTTTACTAATTGGCGGATCGCACGGTATTGGTTTTGAAATGACTAAAAGTCTTGTAGAAGAAAACAATGTCTATGTTGCTTCAAGAACCAATGAAGAATTAGGAAATCTAGATGTACACCACATCCTTTTTGATGCCACTACGGATTCTTTGAATGAAACTCAACTTCCTGATGAAATTCACGGTTTTGCTTACTGCCCTGGTAGTATCAATTTAAAACCTTTTAAAATGTTATCAGTTGATACCTTTAAAGAGGACATGGATTTGAACTTCTTTTCTCTTATAAATGTGGTCAAAACAATACTTCCTAAAATGGCGGAAGGTTCCAGTATGGTGTTTTTTAGTACTGTTGCAGTAGGTACTGGAATGCCATTTCATACAAGTGTTGCAGCGGCAAAAGGCGCTATTGAAGGCTTTTCCAAGTCAATGGCGGCAGAGTATGCTCCAAAAATACGCGTAAATACCATTGCACCTTCCCTAGTAGATACACCACTTGCAAAACGTTTGCTCAATAACGATAAGAAAAAGGAATTAATGTCAGAAAGGCATCCCTTAAAAAGATATGGAGAAACAGCAGATATTGCCAACTTAGCGGTATTCTTGCTAAGCGAAAAGAGTACATGGATTACTGGGCAAGTTTTAGGAGTTGATGGCGGAATGTCCACTTTGAACGTAAATTAATGAAGGAAAAGATTTGTATTTTTTGGTTTCGCAGGGATTTGCGTTTAGATGATAACGTGGGTCTGTACCAAGCTTTGCAAACGGAGTACCCAGTTCTGCCCATTTTCATTTTTGATACTGAAATTCTTGTAAAACTGCCTAAAAATGATGCAAGGGTTTCTTTTTTTCATGGACAGCTTCAAATGATGCAAAAAAAGCTTCAGAGCAAGTTTGAAAGTGGTGTTGCCATGTATAAAGGCAATCCACTTAGAGTTTTTGATCAGCTTATAAAAGAGTTTAATATTGATTCAGTCTTCACAAATCATGACTATGAACCATATGCCAAAGATCGTGATATGCAAGTGCAATTATTTTTAGATAAAAATGGTATAAACTTCTACACATTTAAAGATCAAGTCATTTTTGAAAAGAACGATATACTAAAAAATGATGGAAACCCATATGTAGTCTACACTCCTTATAAAAACCGTTGGAAAGAAAACTTTAATCCATCAGTTCATCTTGTAGAATATGATACGTTTTCCAACTTTCATAAACTTTACAAGAAGGCGAATCTACCGAATTTGCAACTCAATGATATCGGTTTTGAGCAATCTAATATAAATGTTGAGGAATATAAGGTCACTCCTACCCTTATTCAACACTATGAAGAAACTAGAAATTTTCCAGCAAAGAAAAATGGAACGTCAAGATTGGGGCCTCATCTACGGTTTGGAACAGTTTCCATACGCAAAATGGTAAAAAAAGCTATTGCTGAGGAAAATGAAGTATTCTGGAACGAGCTGATTTGGCGTGAGTTTTTCATGCAAATTTTATGGCATTTCCCAAATACAGTGAATAATGCCTTCAAGCCCAAATACGACCGAATAGTCTGGCGCAACAATGAAGTAGAATTTGAATGTTGGAAAAAGGGGCAAACTGGCTATCCTTTAGTAGATGCTGGCATGAGAGAACTGAACACAACTGGTTTCATGCACAACAGAGTTCGTATGTTGGTAGCAAGTTTCCTATGTAAACATCTATTAATAGACTGGCGTTGGGGAGAGGACTACTTTGCGGAAAAGCTATTGGATTATGACCTTGCCAGCAATATTGGTAACTGGCAATGGGCCTCTGGTAGCGGTGTGGATGCTGCTCCATATTTTAGAATATTCAATCCCACTACTCAAGTGGACAAATTTGATAGCCAAAAGGAATACATCAATAAATGGGTTCCTGAACTTCAAGACCTTACCTACCCTCCTCAAATGGTCGACCATAAAATGGCTCGAGAACGTTGTTTAAAAGTTTACAAAGAAGCTGTAGGTTAACTCTTTTTCAGTATTTTTAGTATTCGTTTTTATCCTTTAGGTTTCTTCCTATATAAATCAATGATTTGCCTAATGATACTGACTTTCTAAATGCGGACTAATTCAAACATTATAACATGAAAAAATTGACTACCCTAGTACTTCTTTGCTTGCTTTCAATACCTATGACAGCGCAAAAAATGAATTCAAACAAGAAAGCAATTGTTGCCTCCGTTGAAGCACATAAAGAGAACCTCATTAAGATAAGTGACTCTATTTGGGCTCTTGCTGAAACGGCATTCAACGAGTCTAAATCTGCAGAGGTTTTGGCAGACTATGCTGAGAAAAACGGATTGACCGTAACTAGAGGTGTAGCGGACATCCCCACTGCATTTACTGCTACTTATGGTTCAGGAAAGCCAGTAATAAGCGTTTTGGGCGAGTTTGATGCACTACCCGGTCTTTCTCAAAAAACAGAACCTACCAAAAATCCACGGATTGATGGAGCACCTGGCCACGGATGTGGACACAACATGTTCGGCGCAGCGAGTTTAGGAGCTGCAATAGCCATAAAAGAACAAATAGAAGCTGGAAAATTAAAAGGCACTGTGAAATTCTTGGGGACTCCTGCAGAAGAAAAGTTTTTTGCAAAAGTTTGGATGGTAGAAGCTGGACTTTGGGATGATGTAGATGTAAATGTAAGCTGGCACCCAGGGGCTAATATTGAAGCCGATGTACAGAGTGGTCTGTCTTTGATAGATTTTATAGTGGAATTCTATGGACAGGCTGCACATGCCTCTGCAGATCCATGGAATGGTCGTAGTGCTTCTGATGCTCTGGAACTGTACACAACAGGAATGAACTACTATAGAGAACACATATTGCCAACATCTAGAATCCATTATCATATTCAGGATGGTGGACAAGTTGTAAATGTTGTGCCAGATTATTCTAAGATTTGGGTAAGGGTTCGTGATCCTAAGCGTAAAGTAATGCTTCCTACTTATGAACGTGTTAAAAAAATGGCCGAGGGAGCAGCGATTATGGCCAATGTGGATTATAAAATATCCTTGGTTTCAGGAATTTATGAGGTTTTGGTAAACAGAGCTGGAGGAGAAATTATGCAAAAGAATTTGGAACTTTTGGGCCCAATTTCATATACCGAGGATGAAATCACATTCGGCAAGGCCATTCAAAATGCAACAGGAAAACCTGAAATAGGAATGGATAGCAAAATTCAGCCTTTACGAGAAACGGAAAAAAGTCCAGGAGGTGGTTCCACAGATGTGGGTGATGTAAGTTGGAATGTGCCAAACATTAACCTAAGTGTAACCGTGGCACCTAAAGATACCCCTTGGCATTCATGGGCAGTTGTAGCATGCGGCGGCATGAGTATTGGCCATAAAGGAATGGTCTATGCCTCTAAGGCAATGGCTATGACTATGGCGGATCTTTTTGAGAATCCAAAATTGGTAGAAAAGGTAAAAGAAGAGTACAGGACTAGAAAAGGTGATGAAAAATACGAAGCCATGATTGATGGTCCTCCACCTATCGGAAAAAACTAGACAGAATAGTTGAATTCTGCTAGATAAAATAGCGCGAAAAAAGGAACGCCATAAACCTTGAGGTAAACAATAAAAATGAAGAAGTATTTAGTGGTATTTGCCATGGGGTTGATTTTTCAGTCCCATGGTCAACAAAATAAATTGTCTCTTTTTGATAACCTAATCGGGAAAACATGGAAGGCTGAAGGCAAATGGGGTGATGGCTCAAAATTCAAACAAGAAATTGAGTTTAAATACAGCTTGGATAGTACGCTAATCGTTACAAAAGCACTTGGCTTTATTAATAAAGAGCAAACTGTTTACGGCCCTAGGAACCATGGTATTCGAAAGTTTGATGAACAGTCAAATACCATCAAGTTTTGGGAATTTGATGTTTTTGGTGGAGTAACAGAAGGTACGGTTAAAAGCAAGGGTCGAGATATTATTTACACCTACGCTTATGGTGAATCAACTGTCACCGATTACTGGCAATATGTAGATGCACATACTTATGATTTTATTGTTGGTGATTTTGAGAATGGTCAATGGAAACAAAAATACTTAAGTACTCAATTTACTGCCGCTAAAAGAAATGGGGTAAGTTTTGATTTTGACCATCAATCCCTTGTGGTCACCAATCTCATGAAAACAGGAGATTTTTACAAAGATGTTTTTGGTTTTGAGGAAATTCCACATCCAGAGCGAAAACCTGGATTCAGGTGGTTCAATATTTATGGGAACTCTCAATTGCACTTGATTAAAAAGGATGTCATTGAATTCAAAAAAGATAAGAGCATTCATTTATGCTTGGCAGTTCAGAATTTAGAAGGTTTTATTGAGCGTCTAATTTTAAAGGACATTGACTTTTATGATTGGCCCGGTAACAAAGGTTCTGTAACCGATAGAGCTGATGGTGTAAAACAGATTTACATTCAAGACCCTGAGGGATATTGGATTGAAATAAACACAGCAAAACATTAATTATGAGTGATGCTATACTACAAACATTTCCTTTAGGATTTCCATGGCAAACCCAAGACCCTTTTCTTTTTTGTGTATATCATTTGGACCACTACCCAAAAGGAACCGAGACCATGGGCCCTGACCCCAAACTTCTTGAAGGTAGAAATATGGGGAATGACTTTACCATAAAAGATGGATGGCGCATGTATCATGGGCAGACTATTCCAGGTTTCCCATATCATCCGCATAGAGGATTTGAGACCATAACCATTGTAAATAAAGGGTATTGTGACCATTCCGATTCTCTGGGAGCAGCAGGAAGGTTTGGAGAAGGTGATGTGCAGTGGATGACTGCGGGGCGTGGAGTTCAACATTCAGAAATGTTTCCTTTGTTGAATACAGAAAAGGATAATCCACTGGAGCTTTTTCAGATTTGGTTGAATTTGCCCAAAGCGGATAAGTTTGTGGAACCTCATTTTAAAATGCTGTGGCATGAAGATATTCCAATTATCGATGAAGGAAATGCTCAAATAAAGGTTGTTGCCGGAAGTTATAAGAATACTACAGCCAATGACCCTGCTCCCAACTCATGGGCTGCAAAAGATGAAAATGAAGTAGGTATTTGGAACATTCATGTCGATGGCAATTCGGAGTATACGTTACCAAAGACAAATACGCTGGTTACCAGAACGCTTTATTTTTATGAAGGCTCTGAAATTTACTTCGGAGACCGAAAAGTGAATCCAAATTTTGGAATTGCTTTGGATGCATCACAAGAGGTTACTATAAAAATTGGCTCCGAAAAGGCGCATTTCTTATTGTTACAAGGCAAACCCATTGACGAACCTGTAGCAAAATATGGCCCTTTTGTAATGAACACAGATGAAGAGATCCAACAGGCGATGGAAGAGTATCGCTTGACCCAATTTGGTGGTTGGCCTTGGCCCTATCCAGATAATGTACATGATAAAAGTAAAGGACGATTTGCATTATACCCCGGAGGCAACTTAGAAGAAAAAAGTTAGATATGAATATCTAATTTGGATTTTTGTTCAATTCAACTAAACTTGAAATCAAATTGTTGTCCACTTATACAATTAATAGTTAGTTTTATACATATTTCCCAAGAAACCTCCAGTTTTATTAGGCATTTTGTCTAGGTATAACTAACTATATTATCATCTATGAGGCTTCCTACTTCCTTGTTTAAATCATTAATTACCATACTGTTGGCTACAACTTTTTGTTCTGCCCAAACAAAAAAGTTAGATAGTATTAAAAATCTTATGAAGACCGCCAATGATACTACAATGGTTAGTCTTATAAGATGGCGAGGCAACTATACACGGCCCCAAAGTACCGAAGAAGCGCTAAAGCTATATGATCAAAGTATAGAAAAAGCGAAGGAAATTGGTTTTGTACAAGGAGAAATCAAAGGTTTGTATTCAATTGGGGTAAGTTATGGCATGGCTGGCAACTATCCCGAATCACTTTTCCATTTAAAACAGTCCCTTGCCCTGGCAATCGCTCATAGCAAATTTGAAGATGTAAGTCTTAACTATGGAGCTTTGGGTATCGTTTATAAGCGCATTGGAGATTATTCAACAAGTCAAGACTATTACCTTAAGGATTTAAAACTGGCAGATTCACTTCAACTGGATACTGATAAATCAGACACCTATATAAATTTGGGGATTTTGTATGATTTAATGGACCAACAAGAAAAAGCAGTTGAAAGTTATGAAAAAGCGCTGGAGGTGGTACCAGAAGCTGATAGGGCCAATAAAGAAAAAACTGTTTTGGTCAACCTTGGAGACATGGACTTTGAAAATAAGGACTATGAGGCTGCCCTTAAAAAATTTATAAAAGGTGCTGCCTACGACAAAACCCAGAATAACGAAATAAACCTTTCCATTTCGTATGGTGAAATTGGCACCTGCTATCTTAATTTAGGTCGATGGAAACAAGCTGAAGATTATCTCTTAAAATCGTTAAAGCTTGCCCAAAAACTATCTCTACAGCAAGAAGTTGTTGTGGCTTACCAAAATCTTGCCGACCTCTGGTTCCGTCAAAAAAGATATACTAAGGCTCTTGAATATTCGAACAAGAACTTGGAGTCTTTAAAAACAATGATTGGAGCATACGAACAAAAAAAAGATGCGCATGAACTAGCAAGTAGAATCCACGAGGAAATCGGCCAACTTCCCAATGCGATACAGCACCTTGACCAAATGATGGCTTACAAGGATAGCCTGCTCAATGAGGCAAAAGTCAGAGAAATCCAAAACTTGCAAGTACAACATGAAGTATATCTCAAAGACCGGGAAATCCAAGGGAATGTACTTCAGTTGACGCTGCTCAACACTCAGGTTGCTCTCAACAACAGAAGGATGGTTTATCTATCCATTATCGCATTCCTTCTCCTATTTTCTGCTGGATTACTCTACTTTAGGTTTAGGGCAAAGAAGAGGGCAAATACTCAATTACAAGATAAAAACCAGTTAATCTCCGAGCAAAACCAGATTATTGAGGAAATGAATCAAAGATTGGAGAAACAAATGTTGCGTGCCCAAATGAATCCGCATTTTATCTTCAACTCCCTGAACTCTATACAGCACTTGATCAATTCTGACGACAGAATTAATGCCTTGAATTATCTTTCCAAATTTTCCAAGCTATTGCGTCAGGTACTAGAAAGTTCTATAAACATAAATTTGGTTTTAAGGGAAGAAATCGAATTGCTTAAAATTTATTTAGAACTGGAATCACTTCGATTCGACAATGCATTCAGCTACGATGTGGTTGTCGATGATCAACTGGATATCAACGAACATGAATTACCTATGTTACTAGTCCAACCCTATGCGGAAAATGCCATAATACACGGTTTAATGCCCAAACAAGGTTCAAAAGAACTTTTAATAGCATTCAATGATAAAAATGACTTTGTGGAATGTATCATAATGGATAATGGCATTGGAATCAACACTGATAAAAAGCAGGAGGAATCAGGAACTCCATCTAGGGGCATGTCGATAACTGCTAAACGAATTGAAAATCTAAAAAGGTTCACAAGCGAGAAGCTAATTAAGATAGAAAACTTAAATAAAGGGACCGCTACTGGAACAAAGGTGACAATCTTAATTCCAAAGAATTAAAGCATTCTATTAAATAGCCTCAAAAAACTAAACACGAACAATCTTAGCACCTATTGCCCTCAAACGTTCATCAATATTTTCGTAACCGCGATCTATTTGCTCAATATTATTGATTGTGGAAGTTCCCTTGGCCGAAAGCGCCGCTATCAGCAAAGAAACACCAGCTCTAATATCAGGAGAAACCATTGTGGTGGCTTTTAATGTGGATTTAAAATCATGCCCAATAACCGTAGCACGGTGTGGGTCGCATAAAATAATTTTGGCACCCATATCAATTAATTTATCCACAAAGAACAATCGGCTTTCAAACATTTTTTGGTGAATGACCACCTCGCCTTTTGCCTGGATGGCCACAACCAACAGAATACTCAACAAATCCGGTGTCAAACCTGGCCATGGAGCATCAGCGATCGTAAGAATTGAACCATCAATATAATTCTGTACCTCATACCCATTCTCATGTCTCGGAATATAGATGTCATCACCCTTACGTTCTAGCTTGATACCCAATTTTTGAAAAGCATTGGGTATTTGTCCCAAATCATCCCAACTCACATTCTTAATTGTAAGTTCACTACGGGTCATTGCTGCCAAACCTACCCAGCTACCAATTTCAATCATATCTGGTAACATAGTATGCTCGGTACCTCCTAAAGTCTCAACACCTTCAATGGTCAAAAGATTGGAGCCAATACCAGATATCTTCGCCCCCATTCTGTTCAACATCTTGCATAATTGCTGCAAGTAAGGCTCACACGCAGCATTATAAATTGTGGTCGTGCCTTCCGCTAAAACGGCTGCCATTACAATGTTTGCGGTTCCAGTAACAGAAGCCTCATCCAAAAGCATATAAGTACCCTTGAGCTTTTCAGCTTCTACACCGTAAAAATATTCCTCCTTGTTATATCTAAATTTTGCTCCAAGCTTAATAAACCCTTCAAAATGGGTATCCAAACGTCTTCTTCCTATTTTGTCTCCACCTGGTTTGGGTATATAGCCCTTTCCAAATCTTGCCAATAACGGACCTACAAGCATAATGGAACCCCTCAACCCGCGACCATCTTGTTTAAACTGGTCAGATTGCAAGTACTCCAAGTTGATGTCATCTGCTTTAAAAGTATAGGACCCTTTACCTTTTTTTTGGATTTTAACACCCAAATCTTCCAGCAAAGCGATAAGCTTATTTACATCAATAATATCTGGAATATTATTAATAGTGATTTTTTCTCCTGAAAGCAAAACCGCACAAAGAATTTGTAGTGCTTCGTTCTTTGCGCCTTGAGGTGTAATTTCACCATGAAGTTGGTGGCCACCCTCTATTCGAAATGTTCCCATGTATTCCTTTGGAATTTAATACCTCTTTTTTCCTCTATTATTGTTTCGCTGACCTTTCTTATTGTTATTGTTACTGGTGCCGTTCCTGTTAGATTTAGCCAAGCGATTCTTAAGGAATTGTCCACTATCAGTCAAACTTTCACCATCCGGAGCTAAATCAATCTGTCCATCGCTCAAGTCTTTTAGATGATTAAAGATTGCTGAGTCTTCCACAGTATCCTTGTTCCAGTTCAGATAGCATTTTTTCATGTGATTTGCTATGGCATATTCCAAGCCAGAACGCATATCGCCCTTTTCCCAGCTTATGGCAACATCTACCATTCTTTTGATGTTGTTTCCATAAAACCTGTATTTAGGATGGTTTTGCGGATATTCCAAAGGTTCTGGACGTTGTTGCAATACTTCTTTAGGGGTAATTGGGAAAGGGGAATCTACATCCAATTTAAAATCAGACATGATAAAAAGTTGATCCCATAGTTTATGCTGAAAATCAGGAACATCACGAAAATGCGGCTGTAGATTGCCCATTACACTTATAATGGATTTTGCAACTTTATTTCGTTCTTCCCTATCCGCTATGGAAACTGCATGGTCAACCATTTTTTGAAAATGACGGCCATACTCGGGAATGATGAGCTTAGAGCGCTCTGTATTATATTCTAAATTCTCTACTAGATTCAAATTAAAGAGTTTAATGAAGTTAAATTATTGGGAAGTATATCCAATAACGTTCGCAAAATAATAAAATTATAGCAATCCGCGTGATTTAAAGGGAAATAACCCCTTCTACTGTAGATACTTCCTTGTATTTGGCAATTACCTCGTCAGGACTGTCTAAATGTACAGTAATGGAAATACTGGTATACGTACCTTTTTTAGATTTTTTTGATTCTATGACCGCCCCTGTGTTGTTGAAAATGTTATTTATTTGCTCTATTCGCTCCTCATCCGTAGGCACAATAAATTTGTATAAATAGTTAGATGGCCATTTTGTGGTCTCCAACAATTGTTCTTTAAGCCTAGAATAAAACTCATCGGATTTCTCCTTCTCCATTCTGCTATTTTTTTACAAAGATATGGGTTAGTCTACAATTTTTTTTTCCTTCTTCCTATTTCATTACTTTGTGTTTATAAATATTTGTGGTTGAACAACAATAAAGTAGTCATTACAGGAGCACCGGGAACAGGAAAAACATCTATCATAAATGGGTTGGAAGACAAAGGTTATTATTGTTTTCACGAAATTATCAGGGATATGACCTCAAATGCAAAAAAAGAAGGAGAGGCGGAAGCATTTGTATCCAACCCTTTGGTCTTTGTAGAGGATGCTTTACAGTTCAATAAAGATTTACTTTCTGGCAGGGTGCAACACTACAAAAATTCATTAGAATTAGACGTTCCTTTTAGTTTCTTTGATCGTGGTGTTCCGGATGTCCTTGCATATATGGACTTCTTTGATCAAACGTATCAGGAAGAATTTATTTCTGCTTGTGAGGACCATCGCTACGACTCCATATTTATTGTGCCCCCGTGGCAAGAGATTTACATATCTGACAACGAAAGATTAGAAACATTTGATGAGGCAGAGAAAATTCACGAGGCTCTAGTCAACACCTATACTAGGTTTGGGTACGACCCCATTATTGTACCAAAAAACCCAGTTTCTGATCGCATAGCATTTGTTTTGGAAACACTTAATCCTAACTAGTGCAAAAGGAAGCTAAAACCATTTTAAAAGAGTACTGGGGTCATGATGGTTTTAGAGGGTCTCAAAAAGAAATCATTGATACTGTTTCAGATGGGAAAGATGTATTGGCATTAATGCCCACTGGAGGAGGAAAATCTGCTTGCTATCAAATTCCGGCCTTGTTAAAAGATGGTATTTGCATTGTTGTTTCACCTTTAGTTGCTTTAATACAAGACCAAGTAAGTCAGTTAAAAGAAAGAGGTATCAAAGCTCTTGCGCTTACTGGTGGTATTTCTTTTGAGGAGTTAAACGACCTTTTAGATAATTGTCTGTACGGGAATTATAAGTTTTTGTATTTATCTCCTGAACGTCTTCAGCAATCCATAGTTCAGGAAAGAATAATGGAAATGAACGTAAATGTTATCGCTATTGATGAGGCACACTGTATCTCTCAATGGGGAAACGATTTTAGACCTGCTTACTTAGATTGTGCTATTCTTAAAGACCTAGCTCCAGATGCCCCTATGATTGCACTCACCGCTACCGCAACACCGAAAGTGGTGGAAGATATTGTTGAAAATCTACAGCTAAATCAGGCTAAAATATTTAAAGATTCCTTTTCTAGGTCAAACATTGTTTTTAAAGTAAAAGAGACAGAAGACAAACGCTATCAGTTAAAAAAATACGTGAGTGCCAACCCTGGAAGTTCAATTGTCTATGTGCGTTCCCGTAAAATGTCTTTGTTTCTTTCTGAGTTTTTGAACAAAAATGGTTTTAAAGCCTCGTTTTTCCATGGTGGGATTTCAAGAGCTGAAAAAGAGCAAAGGTTAGAGCATTGGTTAAAAGAGAAAGTAAATGTTATGATTGCTACCAACGCTTTTGGGATGGGCGTGGACAAACCTAATGTGCGGCTGGTCGTGCATTATCAAATACCAGATAGTTTAGAGAGTTATTTTCAAGAAGCAGGAAGAGCAGGAAGAGACGGTAATACATCAACAGCTATTCTTCTTACTACAAAAGAAGATGAAGAATTGGCAAAACAACAATTTTTATCCTCTTTGCCAGATGTTGATTTTGTAAAGAAACTATATATGCAGTTGAATAACTATTTTCAGATTTCTTATGGGGAATCAACTGCAGAAACCTTTGCATTAAAATTCAATAAGTTTTGTAAACGATATGAGTTTAATCCTAACATGGCTTATAACGGATTAAGGATTCTTGACCAAAACTCCGTAATTGCATTATCCGATACTTTTAATGAAAAGACTGCACTCAAATTTGTAGCTTCAAAAGCAGGTATTTTTGAATATTTAAAAAACAACCGTAAGAAGGCTCCTATCATTCAAACCATTCTGCGTACTTATGGAGGAATAACAGATTATGAAACGAAAATAAATCTTCATCTATTATCTAAAAAAACTGGAGTACAAGAAAAAGTCATTAAAAAAATACTGGAACAATTACACAAAGATGGTATTGCAGAATATAAAAATATCACAAGTGATTTAGAGGTTACTTTTTTAGTGCCTAGAGAGGACGATCGTACCATTAACCTGTTTGCAAAAAAAATCAGAGATTTCAATACTGTAAAACAGGACAATATGACCTCCATGTTGGATTATGTAAAAAACACGAAAGTATGTCGCAGTGTTTTCTTACTAAACTATTTTGGAGAAAAAGCAAAAGATAAATGCGGTACATGCGATATTTGCACAAAAAAGGACAATGTGCCCTCAGGCACATTAAAAGATAGGGTATTTGACCTCTTGAAGACGGCTCCGCATACCTCCAGACAATTAATGCAAATAGTTGAAGGTGAAGAAAAGATAGTACTACAGGTGCTACAAAGATTGTTAGAGGACGAATTAATTATATTGAATCAGAAGAATGAGTACATCATCAAAACATAATAATCCTTTACGAATTGTATTTATGGGCACTCCTGACTTTGCAGTGGGAACTCTAAAAAGCATTCTAGACGCTGGCCTTGATGTTGTAGGTGTAATCACAGCTCCGGATAGACCGGCAGGTAGGGGTAGAAAAATTCAAGAATCAGCGGTTAAACAATTTGCTATTAAGCATAACCTTAAAGTACTGCAACCTACAAATCTAAAGGATGAAGTTTTTTTGGAAGAACTAAGAAACCTAAGAGCAAACCTACAGGTAGTGGTTGCTTTTAGAATGCTGCCCAAAGTCGTTTGGCAAATGCCCCAATACGGAACGTTTAACCTTCATGCTTCTCTCCTACCCCAGTATCGTGGTGCGGCTCCAATAAATTGGGCCATCATTAATGGTGAAACAGAAACGGGCGTAACTACATTCTTTATCGATGATAAAATTGATACAGGAAACATCATACTTCAAAAAACCGAAGCAATATATCCGGAAGATAATGTGGGTACACTGCATGATAGGTTAATGGAGCTTGGTGCTAAACTAGTTGTGGAAACCTGCCTGCAAATTGCCAACAATGATTTTTCAACCACTGCACAAAAGGAATTTGATGACTTAAAACCAGCCCACAAAATTCATAAAGAAACCTGCCAAATAGATTGGAACGCTCCATTGAACAAAATACAGGACTTTATAAGAGGCCTGAGTCCTTATCCCGCTGCGTGGACACATTTGATAAATAATGGAAAGGAAGAAAGCATGAAAATTTATAAAACAAAAATGGAACCTTGCGAACATGAGCATCCTATCGGTAATCTTTTTTCAGATAAAAAGACTTTAAAAGTTGCTACAAAAGGAGGATATCTTCAAATTCTTGAATTACAATTACCAGGGAAGCGAAAAATGCAAGTATCTGAAATTCTGAATGGTCTAAATTTTGATAAAACTGCTCATCTTCGCTAAGCCCTTACTATCACTAGGCTTGCAAATGACCCCATTTTTTTCAACTTTATCAACAAACCTTTCAAGTTATTAACAAAAAGCCCTATTTCCCTTGGTTTTACTTGCGTTAAAAGCAAATCCATATAAATTTGTTTAGCATTAAAATTATATTAACAACAATTAATTTAATTCCATTATGAACAAAACAGAATTAATCGATGCTATGGCAGCCGATGCGGGCATCACTAAGGCAGCAGCCAAAAAAGCATTGGAATCTTTCTTAGGAAATGTAGAGGGATCACTTAAAAAAGGAAACAGAGTTTCTTTAGTAGGTTTTGGTTCTTGGTCAGTATCCAGGAGAAACGCAAGAGATGGTAGAAACCCACAAACGGGACAAACTATCAAGATTGCAGCTAAGAACGTTGTAAAGTTCAAAGCAGGAGCAGAATTGAGCGGCTCTGTAAACTAATCAATTAGATTTTCAGATATATAGAAGCACTTCTTTTAAAAGAAGTGCTTTTTTATTTTAACAAAGTTGTAGTTTTTTGTAATTATCAGATATTATATTACATTTAGAAATAAGAATGTTGCACTATGGTTAGCGATGAACCTAAAAAAGGGAAATTATTGGTTGCGGAACCCACACTAACTGGTGATGTTTCTTTTAATCGGTCTGTAGTCTTACTCGCTGAGCATAACCATGAAGGTTCTGTAGGGTTTATCCTGAATAAACCATTGGATTATAACATATGTGACCTTATTTCTGAGATTACAATTCCCTTCAAAGTTTTCAATGGTGGACCTGTGGAGCAGGACAACCTATACTTTATACATAAAGTTCCTGAACTTATTGATGATAGCATCGAAATTTCGGATGGTATTTTTTGGGGAGGTAATTTTGAGAAAACCGTTGAGCTCATCAATAACAAAACCATTTCGGAACAAGATATCCGTTTCTTTTTGGGGTATTCTGGTTGGGACTCTAGCCAGTTAGACCAAGAGCTTTCTTCAAAATCATGGGTAGTGGTGCAAAATGAGTATGAAAGTAGCATCCTAGAAAAATCTTCCAATGCATTTTGGAAGGAGAAAATGGTGGAATTGGGTGGTGATTATTTGTTATGGTCCAATGCCCCTGAAAATCCCTCTCTAAACTGATTTAGCCAATTCTAGCTTTGGCATTCAATTTTCCCAAAAGACTTTTTGCAACAGTATTAGTGTATTCTTTTTTCCGGTATTTGTATATAGGTCTTATACCTTGAATGCTATTTGTAATAAAAAGTTCATCTGCTTTTTGAAGTTCAAATGGCGATATGGATTCTTCCAACAATTGATAATCCTCAGTAGAATCAATTATTTCCATTAGTTTTTTTCTAATAATACCATTCAAACAGCCATCATCTAAAGGTGGTGTTTTTATAATATTCCCTTTTATCAAGAAAAGGTTTCCGTTAATGACCTCAACAACTTGTTTATCATTATTGATTAGCAAACAATTATTATATCCATTTTCTTTTGCGTAAACACTTGCAACTACATTAAGTATTTTATTGGTGGTTTTTAAGTTGGAGAGCATGTCTTTGTTCACAAAATAATCTTTGAACAGCTCCACTTCATAACTTTCCTCATCGATAAGATAAAACGGAGATTCCAACGAGCTTGTTTCTATAACAAATGAAACTTCATTAGTTGTGGGATTGTACAATCCTCCTTCGTTCCTAAAAACGGTCAATCTAACCCTAGCTGGCCTTGCTTCAAAACCGTTTTCAGCGACAGTTTTTATAATCTCTTCTTCAAGAAACTCCAAAGTAAATTCCATAGGAATTTCCATTCTTAGGATCCGCATGGAGGCCATCAACCTAAAATAATGGTCTTCCCAAAAAAAGATAGTACCATTAATGCACCTAACAGTTTCAAAAAGAGCGTCACCGTACTTTAATCCCCTATTGCTATAATTGAAAATACTTTTTTCTTCTGAAAAAAGTTTGCCGTTAAAATTGACCATAAAAAAAGCCTTGAAAAAATCAAGGCCAAATATACGTTATAGTTAAGAATCTCTCTACTTTGATCCAAGTACTTGTTTAAGATCAGACACTTGGTTTTCCCAAAGCATTTTTGCCTCGTCCACTTCATCATCATCTGCAAAATCTGTTATAAACAATGAAACATCTTTGGTGATTTCATCCACAATAATACGCATTTCAAAAAAGCTGTCGTCTTCATTTTCTTCCCAAGAAAACTTAACGAACTCGTCGCTTTTTCGTTTTAACATCTTTGCATTTTCCTCAGAACCATCCCAAATAAAAGTGAACATTTCACTACGGGAATTTACATTGTCTGCATACCATTCAGATAAACCAGAGGGAGTGGAAATATATTGGTAAAGCAACTGTGGAGAAGCTTGAATAACAAACTCTATTTCAAATTTAATCTTATCACTCATTATAGTGCTCAATTTTTCCTTTCAACATTTGATATAATTCGGGAAGATATAAAAATAAATATCAAATAATAAATTAATTTGAATTTTGATTGAGCAAAAATTAAACTTTATATTTGCAGCCGCTTAACGGCACCATGGCGAGGTAGCTCAGGTGGTTAGAGCGCAGGATTCATAACCCTGAGGTCGGGGGTTCAAGTCCCCCTCTCGCTACAAAAAAGACCATCAATTGATGGTCTTTTTCTTTTTAAACACTTTAAGAATTGGTTTTAGACCTAAATTTGTGGTATGAAAAATACCATTTCTGAACGGGTTGCAGATTTTCTTAAAAACTTCCCTCCTTTTAATATCTTGGAGGGGAATCAGTTACAAAAGCTTTCCTACGAAGTATCCATTATCTACAAAGAAAACAACAGTGTAATTTTCACAGAAAATGAGGAACCTCATGAATATTTTTATGTAGTCCACAAAGGTGCCATAGCCCTTGCAAAAAAAGAAACGACCAATATTCTGGATATATGTGATGAGGGAGATATTTTTGGTTTGCGCCCCTTAATGGCAAAGGAGAAATACAAATTAGAGGCAAAGGCACATGAGGAAACGATATTATATGCTATCCCAATCAAGGAATTTAAGCCCATTGCCCTTGAAAATAAAAGGGTAGGTGATTTTTTGATAGAAAGCTTTGCATCTAATACCCGCAATCCATATTCAATAAAACATAGTGGAAAGCTATATGGTGTTTCTAATAACACTGATACTAATCCTGAAAATAAACTTCTAGATCTTCAACCAGTCCGTTATTCAACAAATTTGGTCACCTGTTCAGAAAGCACCAAAATAAAAGTAGTCGCCAATACCATGACCATTAACAATGTGGGGTGTATTCTGGTTGTAAAAAAGAACCTTCCTGTTGGTATTATCACAGATAAAGATATCAGAAATAAGGTTTTTACGGGTCTGGTGCCTATTACTGGGACTGCAAAAGAGGTTATGACATCCCCTGTTATCACCTACCCAAAAGAGCTTACCATTACCCAGGCCCAAATGGCCATGATGAAAAGCAACATAAGCCATCTATGTTTAACCGAAGATGGAACTCCTGAAACACCTGCCGTTGGAATACTGTCCAAACATGATGTAATGGTGGCTATTGGTAATAATCCTGCAGTACTGATGCGGGCCATTAAAAGATGTAGAAGCACCAAAAGTTTACGTTCTATAAGGCATGGGGTAATGAATTTGTTAAGGGGATATTTAGAAGAAAATATTCCTATTAGGCTAGTTTCCAAAATTATATCTGAGCTAAATGATGCCACAATAAAACAGGTGATAAAAATTGTCATCAAAAATATGGATACCGAGCCGCCCGTTAGATTTGCATGGCTCACCATGGGAAGCCAAGGAAGGGCTGAACAATTATTGAATACAGATCAGGACAACGCCATTCTTTTTGAAGATGTCCCAAAAAACAAGCGAAAAGAGACCACTGCTTACTTTTTGAAACTTGGAGCAATGATAACCAAGGAACTTAATACTATAGGTTACGAATATTGTCCTGCAGAAATGATGGCTTCCAATCCATTATGGTGCCATAGCCTAAGCGAATGGAAAGAGGTGACCACCCATTGGATCAGTAACCCTGGACCAGATGAAGTGCTTCTATCCTCTATCTTTTTTGATTACAATGTTACCTATGGAGATAAAAAGCTTACTGATGAGCTTTCTAAACACATTTTTGAGAGTGTAAAAGACCATCCGTTGTTCTTAACACATTTAGCCAGTGGAGCTTTACAGAACCCATCTCCTACTGGGTTTTTCAGGGATTTTTTAGTGGAACAGGATGGAGCCCATAAAGATTTTTTTGATCTTAAACTTCGTGCATTGATGCCCCTGATAGATGCGGCAAGAGTATTGATTCTCTCCCATTCTGTAAAGTCTATCAACAATACGGCGGAACGCTATGAGAAACTGGCAGAACTGGAACCCCAAAATAAAGAATTCTATTTGGCATGTTCCTATGCCAGCAAAGCGTTATTAAAATTTAGGACCATTCAAGGTTTGCAACATAATGATTCAGGTAGGTTTATAGCTTTGGACAAGCTCAACAAAGAAGAAAAAATAAAACTTAAAAGAACTTTTAAAACCATTAAGGAAATTCAAGAATTATTGCAGGTACGGTTTCAAATCAAGAATATTTTAGGGTAATGAGACTTTTTCAAAAGAGAAAACAACAGGATTTACCAACTTTCTGGAAAGACTATTCCAATCAGTTTAAAGATAAACTTCCTGTCAACATTAATGAAAATCAGTTTGTAATTTTCGATACAGAAACTACGGGGTTTAGTTTTGATAGAGATAGAATCCTTAGTATTGGGGCTTTGAAACTCATCAACAAAAATATTCTGGTTAAAGAAAGTTTTGAGGTATACATTACCCAAACTCATTATAATGCTGATAGTGCTGAGATTCATGGTATTCTTAAAAAAGGAAAGAAAGAATGCATTACTGAAATTGAAGCGTTGGAACAATTCTTATCCTACATTAAAAACCATGTTTTGGTCGGGCATCATGTAATGTTCGATGTTACCATGATCAACGAGGCCTTAAAACGTAATGGATTACCCAAACTGAAAAACCAAACACTTGATACTGGATTACTTTACAAAAGAACCTTACTTACCTCACCTGTACTGCAAAAGAAAGAGCAGTATTCTTTGGATGATTTGGCAGAAAAATTTAGCATTTCCAAAAAAGATAGGCATACAGCCTTGGGAGATGCCTATATTACCGTGATATCTTTCCTTGCTATTTTAGACAAACTCAAGCCAAAAAATCTTGGTGACCTCATCAACAAACAAAAGCCACCAAAATTTGGACTTTGAGAATTATAGGCTCTCTTCAATAATTTTCTCAACAACCTCAGGATTCAATAAAGTTGAAATATCCCCTAAATTATCAGTTTCCTTTGATGCAATTTTTCTTAGAATACGTCGCATGATTTTTCCACTACGAGTTTTTGGTAATCCTGGTACAAATTGAATTTTATCCAATTTAGCTATAGGGCCAATATGCTCTGTAATCATCTGATTGATCTCTTTTTTTAGATTATCACGATCTCTAGATTCCCCCGTTTCTTTAAGAATAACATACCCATACAAGGCATTTCCTTTAATATCATGTGGAAAACCAACTATAGCAGATTCTGCAACAGCAGGGTGTTCGTTAATGGCGTCTTCAATAGGTGCTGTACCTAAATTATGACCAGAAACAATGATGACATCATCAACTCTACCAGTGATTCTATAATAGCCAACCTCATCCCTTAAAGCGCCATCACCAGTAAAATATTTGCCCTCATAAGCGGAAAAATAAGTGTCTTTATAGCGTTGATGATCTCCCCAAATCGTTCGTGCAATAGAGGGCCATGGAAATTTAATGCACAATCGACCATCCGCTTGATTACCTTTTATTTCTTTACCATGTTCGTCCATTAAGGCCGGTTGAATTCCTGGCATTGGTAAGGTAGCATAGGTTGGCTTGGTGGGTGTTGAAAACGGAATTGGTGAAATGAGCACACCGCCCGTTTCTGTTTGCCACCATGTATCCACAATGGGGCATTTCTTTTCACCAACATGATCATTGTACCAGTGCCATGCTTCTTCATTTATAGGTTCGCCAACTGTCCCTAAAACCTTCAAACTGGAAAGGTCATATTTGGTTACAAAATCCAAATTCTCTTTTGCCAGAGCTCTAATAGCCGTAGGAGCTGTATAGAATTGGGTGATTTTATGCTTTTGAACAATATCCCAAAATCGACCAAAATCCGGGTATGAAGGAACACCTTCAAACATAACGGTTGTGGCACCATTGGTTAAGGGGCCATACACAATATAAGAATGACCTGTAATCCAACCAATATCTGCTGTGCACCAATATATATCTTCCTCTTTATACTGAAACACATTTTTAAACGTATAGGCAGTATAAACCATATAACCCGCTGTGGTGTGCATCATTCCTTTTGGGCGACCGGTGGACCCTGAAGTGTATAAAATGAAAAGAGGGTCTTCAGCTTCCATAATTTCAGGGACGCAATCGGAGTATGCCTTATCTAGTAATGGTTGTAACCAATGATCTCGACCTTTTTCCATCACAATATCCGCATCGGTGCGTTTAACGACCAGGACTGTCTCTACACCTGGACACTGTGTTAGTGCATCATCTACAATACCTTTTAAATCTATTGTTTTGTTGCCTCTAAAAGAACCGTCAGAAGTAAGCACCATTCTTGCTTCACAATCATTGATTCTCGTGGCTAAAGCGGTAGAGGAAAACCCAGCAAACACCACTGAATGAACAGCGCCAATTCGAGCGCATGCCAAAACTGAAATAGCCAACTCAGGAATCATAGGTAGATAAATAACCACCCTATCCCCTTTTTGAATGCCTTTATCCTTTAAAACATTGGCAAACTTGCATACGCGCTCATGTAATTGTGCATATGTAATATGCTGCGCTTCTTCCTTTGGGTCATTGGGTTCAAAAAGAATGGCCGTCTTATCTCCTCTAATTCGCAAATGCCTATCAATGCAATTTTCGGTAATATTGAGTTGAGCACCATCAAACCACTTTATTTCTGGTTTAGAGAAATCCCAATCCAATACGGTATCCCATTTTTTTCGCCATTCAAAATGCTCTTCCGCTACTTCTTCCCAAAAAGCTTCAGGGTTCCGTACTGATTTTCTGTATACTTGAAAATATTCTTCTAAATGTTTGATGTGGTAATTGCTCATGAGTGAACTCGAAAATTTTTGAACTTTAAAAATAGCAAAAAAGAAACAGTGCTTTCACGATTCTATAATTAATCGACGGAAGGGAAATGTACGACTTTAACTTACTAAACAGCATCGACTAATGACTTACAAAAAACAGGAGCATTCTTAACAAAAACTGTAAATTGTGCCCAGCTACTTCAACCAAATAAAATAAATCATGCGAAACCTTTCCTTCTTAATAGCAATATTGCTTGCTAATTTTTCTGTTTTTGGGCAAACTAACCTATCCAAAGAAACAAAGGCCTACGTATCTCATGAAAGGGGAACATACCTGCTCCAAAACCTTACGTTAGTTGATGGCACCGGAAGTGCTGCCAAAACAAATCAAGATATTCTCGTTGTTGCCAATACCATAGAAAAAGTAGGTATGGATTTGCCAATACCTAAAAACGCCACTGTTTTGGATATGGAAGGAAAAAGTGCTATTCCTGGCTTGGTTATGTTACATGAACATTTGTTCTACCCAAAAACCACTCCAGAGCATATTTACGGTGTGGATCAAATGAGTTATTCTTTCCCAAAATTGTATCTGGCCGCTGGAGTTACTACCATGCGAACCGCTGGAAGTATTATGCCACAAGCAGATGTAAATATTAAAAAGGCCATTGATAAAGGACAAACCCCTGGTCCTAATATGGATGTGACCAGTCCCCATCTAGATCGAGAAGGCTTAGCAATCTATGAGTTAGGTGCTTTTACTTCAACTGAGCAGTTTATAAATGCCATCAATTTCTATGCGGACATGGGTGTAACGTCAATCAAAGTATACAATTTTATTACTCGAGAAGATCTTAAGGCAATTGTAAAGGCAGCGCATTCGAGAAATATGAAAGTTACAGGTCATTTATGTTCCATCACCTATCGAGAAGCCGCTGATATTGGAATTGATAATCTGGAGCATGGTTTCTTTGCAAGTAGTGATTTTGTCCAAGATAAGGTTGAAGATGAATGCCAACCTTTTAAAATGCGCAAGGCCATGTTAGAAATGTCAACAGATTCAGAAATGGTGACCGATCTTATCGACCATTTGGTGAGGAAAAAAGTTGCTTTGACCTCAACCATTAATGTTTTTGAGCCGTACACGGGTAGAGAAGTTGTGCCAGGTGGCGGCACCGAAGCGCTTTATACTAACGCCAAAGAAAGAGTGTACAAAAGATGGGCAAGCAAACAAGGTAGAGATTCCTTGGACTATATATTATTCAACAAATCTAAGGTTTGGGAAAAAATGTTTTATGATGCTGGTGGCCTGTTAGTGGCCGGTACAGACCCAACTTATGATGGTCGGATTGTAGCTGGCTATGCCAATATGAGATTGTTGGAATTATTTGTGGAAATGGGCTTTACCATTCCAGAAGCCATTAAAATATCCTCACTGAATGGGGCCAAGTATTTAGAAAAAGAGGCCTCTATTGGAACTATAGCACCTTCTAAAATTGCAGATTTGGTTATTATTGATGGAGATATCAGCAAAGATATATCGGCAATACGTTCTATAGATACCGTGTTTAAAAATGGTATTGGGTATGATTCCAAAAAACTTTTTGAGGCAGCAAAAGGCTTGGTCGGTATTCGTTAAATTTGATTTTTAGCTCTAGTGTTCCGCAGCATCTCCTGCCCCACTCGGAATCCTTATGTTTTCTACAATTTCTTGAACATTTTCAGGTGGTGGGGAAGTAAACCCTGAAACCACAAGGGCAACTGCAAAGTTGACCAACATACCCACTGTGCCAAACCCTTCTGGTGAAATACCAAACCACCAATCTTTAGCTGTACTTGTTTCTGGATTTCCAATCCATTGCAGCTTAAAACGAGCAATGTAATATGTTGTTATGGCCAAACCAGCAATCATACCAGAGATGGCTCCTTCCCTATTCATTCGCTTGCTAAAAATACCCATCACGATAGCCGGAAAAAAGGATGAAGCTGCCAAACCAAATGCCAATGCTACTACTGAGGCCACAAAACCAGGTGGGTTAATACCAAAATAGCCTGCAACAATTACGGCCAAAACCGCTGAAAGACGAGCAATCAATAATTCTTTTTTATCAGATATATCCCTTGCAAACTGCTTTTTAATCAAATCGTGTGAAATGGAAGTTGAAATGACCAATAACAAACCAGCTGCAGTTGAAAGTGCCGCTGCCAAACCACCTGCGGCCACCAAGGCAATAATCCAATTGGGTAGTCCTGCAATTTCAGGATTTGCCAATACCGTAATGTCTCGATCCACATACAGCTCATTTGCAGTCATGCTAGGATTGGAAATTTTTCGTTGGCCATATTCAGCTCTACCCTCAACAAATTCAGGCTTTTTGCCTTCAACAGCAGAACCGGGTAAATATTGTATTTTCCCATCACCGTTTTTATCTGTCCAAGCGATAAGACCTGTATCCTCCCATTTAGTGAACCAAGAGGGGATTTCTTTATACGGAGTGTCTTGAACGGTTTCCATTAGATTGGTACGTGCAAAAACAGCTATGGCAGGAGCTGTAGTGTAGAGAATCGCAATAAACAATAGCGCATACCCTGCAGATTTTCGGGCATCCTTTACTTTGGGAACCGTAAAAAACCTGATAATAACATGTGGTAATCCTGCAGTGCCCATCATCAAAGCAGCTGTAATAAAGAATACATCCGTTGTAGATTTAGTACCGTCTGTATATGCGGTAAAACCGAGCTCGGTCATCAATCCGTCCAATTTATCTAGAAGGTATACTCCGTCTTCACCTGCGGAACCAAAACCTAGCTGAGGAATTGGATTCCCTGTTGCCATAAGGGATATAAAAATAGCAGGTACCATAAAGGCAAAAATGAGCACGCAATATTGGGCAACTTGCGTATAGGTAATGCCTTTCATTCCACCTAAAAAGGCATAGAAAAGCACAACGGTCATTCCAATATATACACCAGTGTTTACTTCAACATCCAAAAATCTGGAGAAAACCACGCCGACTCCACGCATTTGACCAGCAACATAAGTGAACGATACGAAAAGTGCCGCAACTACAGCTACTGTTCTTGCCACATTGGAATAATAGCGGTCACCAATAAAATCTGGGACAGTAAACTTTCCAAATTTTCGTAAATATGGAGCAAGTAGTAATGCTAAGAGCACGTAACCACCTGTCCATCCCATTAAGTACACAGAGCCATCATAACCTGAGAAAGCTATAATCCCTGCCATTCCCAAAAAAGAGGCCGCAGACATCCAGTCTGCAGCTGTAGCCAGACCATTAGCTAAAGGTGAAACCCCACCTCCAGCAATATAAAATTCTTTGGTCGACTTAGCTCTAGACCATATCGCAATTCCAATATATAAAGCAAACGTAATTCCGACAATGATAAACGTCCATGTTTGAATTCCCATATCTTATTCGTTTACCTCGTATTTTTTATCCAATTTGTTCATCAAACGGACATAGACAAAAATCAGCAATACAAAAACATAGATAGAACCTTGTTGAGCAAACCAAAAGCCCAATTTAAAACCACCCAAGCGAATGGTATTCAATTCATCTACCAATAAAATACCAAATCCGTAGGAGACCAAGAACCAGATGGTTAAAAGAATAGAGAGGTACTTTAGATTTTCCCTCCAGTATTTTTTTCGTTGTGAGGCATCCATTTTTAGTTCAAGGTTGGTTTATTCTTGAAATATAAGAAATATGATGCAATAACCTAAAAAGCCATTTACCCTGATTAAGGTAACTTCTATAAACTTATTGTAAAAGGTTAAATTGAATTGAGGTATGAAGATATACTCTGACCAATGCGCTCTTGAATACTGGAAACATCTGCCTTCTCAAAAGCTTCTCCCATAATGCTCTCGTAAAGCTCAATGTATCGTTCAGAGACTGATTCTACATAAGCATCACTCATTTCTGGAACTATTTGCCCTTCCAGTCCCTGAAATCCATTAGAGATTAGCCATTGGCGAACAAATTCTTTTGATAGTTGCTTTTGCGTCTCGCCATTTGCCTGACGTTCTTTATAGCCTTCAGCATAAAAATAACGGGACGAGTCTGGTGTATGGATTTCGTCTATCAAAACGATTTCGCCATCTTTAGTCTTTCCAAACTCATATTTGGTATCGACTAAAATCAATCCTCTCTTGGCAGCAATTTCTGTCCCTCTTTGAAATAATGCTCTAGTATATTTTTCCAATACTTCGTAATCGGTTTTAGACACGATTCCCCTATTCAGGATTTCACCTTTGGAAATATCTTCATCATGATCTCCTTTTTCAGCTTTAGTGGCCGGTGTTATAATGGGTTCCGGAAATTTATCGTTTTCCTTCATTCCCTCAGGCATGGGTTCCCCGCACAAAATCCGTTTCCCTGCCTTATACTCCCGCGCTGCATGACCCGAAAGATAACCGCGAATTACCATTTCAACTTTGAAGGGTTCGCAGGCTTTACCTACGGCTACATTGGCATCTGGGGTGGCCATTAACCAGTTTGGAACAATATCTTCCGTGGCTTGCATCATTTTAGTTGCAATCTGGTTTAGAATTTGACCCTTGTATGGAATTCCCTTTGGCATTACTACATCAAACGCAGATAAACGATCTGTAGCAATCATAACCAAAATATCATTTTCCAAAGTATAAACTTCCCTCACCTTTCCTTTATAAATGGCCTTCTGACCAGTAAAGTGAAAATTGGTGTCCATTAAAGTGTTTGACATGCGCTGCTAGTTATGGTGCTCAATATTCTTATAAGCGTCAATGACTTTTTTGACCAATTTATGACGAATTACATCTTTATCGTCTAGATAAATCATACTGATTCCCGGTACATTCTGCAAAATCAAAAGAGCTTCCTTTAAACCAGAAGTCACTCTGCGTGGAAGATCTATTTGCCCAGGATCCCCTGTTAATAAAAATTTGGCGTTTTTACCCATCCGTGTCAGGAACATTTTCATTTGGGCATGAGTTGTGTTCTGAGCCTCATCTAAAATAACAAAGGCATTGTCCAAAGTTCTACCCCGCATAAAGGCCATAGGTGCAATTTGAATAGTACCGTCTTCTATGTACTTGTCAAGTCTCTCGGGAGCGATCATATCCCTGAGCGCATCATAAAGCGGTTGCATATAAGGATCCAGTTTTTCTTTTAAATCTCC
The DNA here is from genome assembly GCF_947499585.1 of uncultured Allomuricauda sp. GTDB lineage: Bacteria > Bacteroidota > Bacteroidia > Flavobacteriales > Flavobacteriaceae > Flagellimonas. Next base: position 1,416,300 of record NZ_CANMOO010000001.1, read on the forward strand.
AGGGAGGAAACCGAGATTCTCCCCTGCTTCCACCGCAGGGCGAGTTAAAATAATTCGTCTTACTTGTTTTTCCTTTAATGCTTTTACGGCCAGGGCTACACCTGTATAGGTTTTTCCTGTACCCGCAGGGCCGATGGCAAAAACCATATCATCTGTTTTACAAGCATCAACAAGACGTCTTTGGTTTGCTGTTTGAGCCTTAATCAGTTTACCACTTACACCATGTACCAAAACATCTCCACTGCTTTTAGAAGACGTGTAATCTTCCTTGCCATTGCTGGTAAGCACACGTTCAATCATATTCTCATCCAGCTTGTTATATTTAGCAAAATGGGTTGTGAGCATATCAAATCGTTTATCAAACTCTTCCAATAGCTCTTCATCTCCGTAAACCTTAATTTTACTGCCACGTGCAACAATCTTAAGCTTAGGGAAATATTTTTTTAATAATTCTATATTTTCATTGCTTTGCCCAAAGAAATCCTGTGGGCTAATATCTGTAAGTTCTATGATTAACTCGTTCAAAAAAAGTGGGATATTTTAAGGTTATTTTTGAAGAAATTTTATTCTTTCTTTTTTATTTAATTTTACCCCACAAACTTAACCAAAAATCATTTTGAGCACGGAAAAACATATCAACAGTATTGCATGGCAATCATAACACTAACTACAGATTTTGGGCATAAAGACCACTTTGTAGGTGCCATTAAGGGGACAATCTTAAATAATTTGCCAGAAGTCAGTATTGTTGATATTTCGCACGCTATAAGTCCGTTTAACATCCAAGAGTGTGCTTACATCTTAAAAAACGCCTATCGTTCTTTTCCAATAGGCACTGTGCACGTGGTTGGGGTGGATTCTGAATTATCTCCCGAAAATCAACATATTGTGGTGCTCGTAGATGGGCATTATTTTGTTAGTGCCAATAATGGTGTCATTTCTTTGATTACTTCAGAAATTCAGCCAGAAAAGGTCATGCAAGTGAATATTCCCAATTTGAATTCTGCTTCTTTTCCAGTACTTGATGTGTTTGTGCAGGTTGCTTGCCATATAGCTAGAGGAGGAAAGTTAGAAGTAATTGGAAAGCCTTTTGATGCCCTCAGGGAATTGAAAGAATTTGAGCCTAGAGTTACCAATGATGGTAAAACGATAATTGGCAATGTAATTTACATTGATAACTATGGCAATGTAATAACCAATATACAAAGAGGTCTTTTTGAAGCTTATAGAAATGGAAGAAGTTTTGAAGTGATTGCAAGGACCAACAAAATAAAGACCATTCATAATAGCTATAATGGGATTATCAACTATAATCTGGAAAAGGGACAACGTAGAGGCCCAGGAGATGCTTTGGCGCTATTTAATTCAGCGTCCTATTTGGAGCTCGCAATATATAAAAGTGATGAAAATACTGTAGGTGGTGCTTCTACCCTACTTGGACTTAATTACAGGGATACTGTAACCATAAATTTTCTGTAAATGCTCATCCGTATCGTAAAACTCACTTTTAAACCCGAAAATATTCCTAGTTTTGAACGAATTTTTGAAGAATCAAAACACGGTATATTGGCTTTTGAAGGTTGCACTTTTGTAGAATTATATCAAGACCTTAAAAATCCATGTATCTTTTTTACTTACAGTTTTTGGAATGATGAATCAAATTTGGAAAGCTACAGAACATCAGACTTCTTTAAAGGTGTTTGGTCCAGTACCAAAGTATTGTTTGCAGAAAAACCCGAAGCTTGGAGTGTTGCTAAAATTCAATCCTCAAACCAATTTTAATGTTTGCAATTTTTAAAAGAGAGGTACAATCTTTTTTTACATCACCTATAGGGTATTTGATTGTGGGCCTGTTTTTGTTGCTAAACGGTCTCTTCCTATGGGTCTTCAAGGGAGATTTCAATATTTTTGATTATGGTTTTGCCGATTTAGGAAACCTATTTTTATTGGCTCCCTGGATTTTTATCTTTTTGGTTCCAGCAATTACTATGAAAAGTTTTTCCGAAGAACGCAAAGTTGGGACCTTAGAACTGCTGCTAATAAAACCCATATCTATTTGGAAATTGGTTTTGGGGAAATTCTGGGGAGCGTTTCTTTTATGTATTATAGCAGTCATACCTACCATTATTTATGTATTTGCAATTTCAAATTTGGGAATAACTGAGGGTAACTTTGATTTAGGAGTTGTTTTGGGTTCCTATTTTGGTCTTCTATTCCTGATCGGAGCTTACACTTCAATAGGGCTTTTCTCTTCAACACTATCAGATAATCAGATTGTATCCTTTATCATAGGCATTCTAATGTGTTTCCTTCTTTTTAATGGTTTTGATGCAATTTCATCCTTGTTTGCGGATGGAGAAACGCAACGGTTGATTCAAGAAATAGGTGCTAAATCGCATTTTGACAGTATTGCCGGAGGGATAGTAGATACAAGGGATTTACTTTATTTTATTTCATTAACGCTGTTCTTTCTGTACCTCACCTTTCTACGACTAAAACAAATACCAAGATGATGGGGAAATTTTTAATTTCTGTTCTTAAAGCTCTAGTTGCGGTGATTATTCTAAATGTCATCGGTAGTTTTGTTTCCACCCGTTTTGATTTAACAGAAGACAAACGGTTTACTTTATCCGCACCGGCTATTGATGCAGCTAAAAAGTTTGATTCCCCTGTAGTGATTGACATTCTTTTAGAAGGAAATATTCCACCAGAGTTTTCCAAACTAAAAATAGAGACTATTCAATTATTGAAGGCTTTTGCTTCTAAAAACAAAAACATTAAATATAATTTGGTGAACCCTCTGGAGGATGAAACCCAAACACAAGAGACCATTGCCAATTTACAACGTATTGGTCTAACGCCGGCCAATGTAACGGTAGAAGAAAATGGGAAAGTTTCTCAAGAGCTTGTTTTTCCATGGGCCATGGTCAATTATAACAACCAAACTGTTAAAGTTGCGCTTCTAAAGAACAAACTTGGTTCATCTACAGAAGAGCGTGTTAACAATTCCGTACAACAACTGGAATATGCTTTCGCAGATGCTTTCACCAAATTGAGCATTACTGAAAAGAAACGAGTAGCGGTCATCAAAGGTAATGGAGAATTGGAAGATATCTTCTTGGCTGACTACTTGACCACAATTCAGGAATACTATAACATTGGTGCCATTACCTTGGATTCTGTTGCCAAGAATCCCCAAAGAGTCTTAGAACAATTAAAGGGTTTTGATCTTGCAATTATTGCAAAACCAACAGAAGCGTTCTCAGATGGAGAAAAATACGTTATGGATCAGTTCATCGTAAATGGAGGGAAATCCATTTGGTTAATGGATCAAGTGGCCATGGAGATAGATAGCATTTTTAAGAGTGGCGGAAGTGCCATGGCCATACCAAGAGATTTAAACCTCAATGACTTCTTCTTCAAGTATGGTGTTCGAATAAATCCTGTTTTAGTAAATGATCTTTACTTCACGCAAATAGTATTGGCTACCGGTGAAGGAAATGACTCGCAATACAATCCCGTACCATGGTATTATAACCCTATGGTGTTTTCTAGAAACAATCACCCTATTAATACCAATATAGAAGCGGTGAGATATCAGTTTGCAAACGCAATGGATGTTTTAGAGAATGATTATCAAAAAACAGTTTTGTTAAGAAGTTCTCCATTATCAAAAACTGAAGGTACTCCAAAACAAATAGGCTTGAATATTTTGGACACACCACCAAATAAAGAAGCCTACAATAACGGTAATCAACCATTGGCCATATTAATAGAGGGAAAATTCACTTCTATGTTTAAAAATCGGGTGAGACCAATAAAATTGGAAAATACCCTGGAAGAAGGAGGCAATAACAAAATGATAGTAATTTCTGATGGGGATGTTATCAAAAATCAATTAAGAAATGGCAGACCTTTAGAACTAGGTTATGATAAATGGACCAATAGTTCTTATGGCAACAAAGAGTTTTTAATCAATTGCACTAATTACCTCTTGGATGATACGGGACTTATAAACATAAGAAACAAGAAAGTATCCATACCATTATTGGATGTTGAAAAAATTGCTGAACAAAAAACAAAGTGGCAACTAATAAACATTGGGGTTCCCGTTCTTTTGACTTTGATCCTGGGCATTTTCTTTGGTGCTTCCCGCAAGCGTAAATATGCAAGTTAAGTGTTGATAAATTTGTTTCTTTACTTAAGCGTTTTAAGATATATTTGTTTCTATTGATTTTATGAGTTTTACCCACAAGAAGATTTCTGGGCAAACACAATGCTAAAAAAGAGTTCTGTTAATGAAATTTATCGTATCCAGTACATATTTATTAAAACAATTACAGGTTTTAGGTGGTGTAATCAACAACAGTAATACACTCCCAATTCTAGACAATTTTCTTTTCGATTTAAAACAAACGAAACTAACTGTTTCTGCCTCAGATTTGGAAACAACCATGAGTTCTGTATTAGAAGTTGATTCTGATGCAGAAGGTACCATTGCAGTTCCTGCTAGATTGTTGCTAGATACTTTGAAGACTTTTCCAGAGCAGCCCTTGACATTTGTTGTGGAGGATAACAATACAGTGGAGATTAGCTCTAACCATGGTAAATATGCTTTGGCATATGCCGATGGAGCTGAATTCCCAAAGGCAGTAGAAGTCTCTAATCCAAGTTCTACAACCTTACTAGGTGATATTTTAGCTACAGCTATTAACAAAACTATATTTGCTGCTGGAAACGATGATTTACGCCCTGTCATGAGTGGTATTTTCTTCCAGTTTTCCACTGAAAATTTGACTTTTGTAGCTACGGACGCTCACAAATTGGTGAAATACCAACGACATGATGTTACTGCTTCCGAAGTTGCGGAATTCATTATGCCAAAAAAACCATTGAATCTTTTAAAAGGGATTTTATCAGGTTCAGAGTCAGAAATTACTATTGAATATAATGACAGTAATGCAAAGTTTATTTTTGATAACTCGGAATTGATTTGCAGATTGATTGATGGGAAATATCCTAATTACGAAGCTGTTATCCCAAAAGAAAATCCTAACAAATTATCAATTTCTAGAAATCAATTTTTGAGTTCTGTTCGTAGGGTTTCTATATTTTCCAATAAAACCACACACCAAATACGATTAAAGATTGCAGGTGCTGAATTGAATATTTCTGCAGAAGATGTTGATTATAGCAATAAGGCCGAAGAAAGGCTTTCTTGTTCTTATCAAGGTGATGATATGCAAATAGGATTCAACTCTAGGTTTTTGACAGAAATGCTCAACAACTTAACTTCTGATGAAGTTTCCTTGGAAATGAGTTTACCAAACAGAGCAGGGATTTTAACCCCTGCTGATGGATTGGATGAAGGCGAACACGTTACAATGCTGGTTATGCCAGTTATGCTAAACAACTAAATATTCTACCTAAATATTTTGAAAGCTAGAGCAATTGCTCTAGCTTTTTTTGTTTTAAACGAACGGAATGGTCAAAAACTTAGACGGTGATTCCCCATTAGCTGCCTTTACCGCATTTACTATTGGTAATACAAAGCCTAAAATGGCAACTCCAATTAAGCCTAAAATTCCCAATCCTAACAACAAAATTGCAGGTATGCTTATTATAATATAGAGCAATAAGCTTAACTGTAAATTAATTACGGCTTTTCCGTGTTCGTCCATTCCTTCAACGGTTCTCCTAGAGGATAGCCAAATGATGAGAGGGACTATAAAACCGCCAAAACCAGTTACATAGTGCAACAATTGCGAAAGATGTGTGATGGCCAACAATGTGTTGTCCTTCCTAATTACATTTTGATTGATGATTTCCATTTTTGATTGATTTTAATGATGTACTATATCTGTACCACTTCTTTATAAAATGTTACAACATTCTACTAATTCGTATTTTTGTTCCCTATGTCATATACCGATACAATTATAGCAATGGCAACACCTTCTGGGATTGGTGCCATTGCAGTAATCAGAATTTCTGGACCCAAAGCTATTTCTATTTCTGATGTCCTTTTTCAATCTATACGAAACAAAAAATTGATTGATCAAAAGAGTCATACCATTCATTTAGGACATATCATCGAAAATGATAAAATTTTGGACAAAGTCTTGGTTTCAATATTCAAAGGACCAAATTCTTATACTTCCGAAGATATCATTGAAGTTTCATGTCATGGTTCACCCTATATTCAACAGCAGATTATTCAACTTTTTTTAAGACATGGTTGTCGAATGGCTACTGCCGGCGAATTTACACTACGAGCATTTTTAAATGGTAAAATGGATTTAAGTCAAGCTGAAGCGGTAGCTGATTTAATTGTAAGCGATAGTGAGGCTGCACATGAAATTGCCATGAAGCAAATGAGAGGTGGTTTCAGTGGAGAAATTGAAAAGCTGAGAGAAGAGCTTTTAAATTTCGCATCCTTAATTGAGCTTGAACTCGATTTCTCCCAAGAAGATGTGGAATTTGCGGATAGAACCCAGTTTAATGAGCTCATGAACCGTATCAGCGAAACTCTTAAAAAATTGATTGATTCTTTTGCTCTGGGCAATGTCATAAAAAATGGAATTCCAATAGCAATTGTTGGTGAGCCAAATGTAGGCAAGTCAACGTTATTGAATGCATTATTGAACGAAGAACGTGCAATTGTTAGCGATATACCTGGTACCACTCGTGATACCGTTGAAGATCAAATTAGCATTAATGGTATTAATTTCAGATTTGTAGACACTGCTGGAATAAGAGAAACAAAAGATGTAGTTGAAAAAATTGGAATTGAACGGACTTTTGAAAAAATTGATAAAGCCAAACTCATTATTTTCCTTTTTGACAGTCCTGACTTTGACAAAGCGGAATTGGAAAATATAAGGAATCGGTATCCAAACAAAAATCTACTTCCAATTTGCAATAAAGTAGATCTATTAAGCAACACAGAAATTAATCAGTTAAAATCTGAGATTCCAAACACTCTTTTTATTTCCGCAAAAGCAAAAAAGGGTATCTCTGAACTAGAAAAAGAATTGCTTTTATTGATTGATTCTGGGGTATTGAGCGGTGATGAAATCATTGTAACCAATAGTAGACATTATGATGCCCTACTAAAGGCGTTAGAAGAAATTCAGAAGGTAAAAGAAGGTATGGATGTAGGCTTGGCAAGTGACCTTATGGCCATTGACATTCGTCAAACGCTTTTTTATTTGGGAGAAATTACCGGGAGTGTTACAACCGATGATTTGTTAGGGAATATCTTTTCTAATTTTTGTATCGGGAAATAACTATTAGGCAAGCACACTTATCGCTTATCTTTGCAATCCAAATTTTATGCATGTTCAGCTTTTTTCATAAGAAAATCTTTTTAGTAGACTACCTTCATGGACTTGTGGATATCCACAATCATATTCTCCCAGGAATTGATGATGGAGCAAAAACAGTTGATGATTCCATTGATTTAATAAAGGGGTTTTCAGAGTTTGGAATAACCAATTTTGTTTGCACTCCTCATATTATGAACAACTATTACCCCAATACTCCTGAGACCATTAACAACTCCTTTGAAATTTTAAAAAAAGAAATGGAAAATTTAGGTCTGGATACTATCAAAATAGATAGTGCTGCAGAGCATATGATAGATGACAATTTCGAAAACATTTTGGAAAACAATGAGGTAATGCAGCTTAAAAAAGAATACCTACTCGTTGAAATGTCCTATCTACAACCTTCCTTCAATTTTGATATTGCAATTGGAAAAATCGCTAAACATGGTTACTTTCCAATTTTAGCACACCCCGAAAGATATGTTTACTTCCATCATAAATACAGTAGTTACTTAAAACTTAAAAAACAAGGGATTCTCTTTCAAATGAATCTATCATCTCTCAATTCGGAATCATATGGGGCTGAAATTCAAAAGATTGGACAAAAACTCTTAGAAGATAAATCTGTAAATTTTCTAGCTTCAGATGTGCATAACCTAAGACAATTGACTCTAATCAAGGAAACAAAAATATCCAGAAGAACATTAAACTTAATTCTCCCCGTAATAGATCAAACAATAAAAACATTTTATTAGTCAGGAAAATTTCCACCATTTCTTGACAGTCTTACCATAACCATAACCGTATTTACCACCGTAACCTAAATTGGATTGCTTAACATTATTAACCACAAAAGAAAGTTTCTTTAGTTTGCCTTCTTTTTTGAGTTTAAGAGGGTACTCCAATACCTTTCTTTCTGTGAAACCCGCTTTGGTAACATACAGCGTTTGATCTGCATATTGGTTTATCAATAAAGTGTCTGCCACAACCATTAAGGGTGCGGTGTCTACTATGATATAATCATATTCATTTCTTAAAGACTTGAATATATCGGCTACTCTTTTATTCATAAGCAACTCCGCAGGATTTGGCGGTATTTTACCTGAGCTTATTATATCTATGGTCTGAGAGTTTATATGCAGTTTTTGAACTATTTCCTGAACAGGTAAAGAGGGATCTGTAAGATAGTCTGTCAATCCCAATACTCTCTTTTTATTGATTTCATTTGACTCATCACCTTCAGAGAAAAATCTATAGATTTTTGGATTTCGAATATCCGCTCCAAGCAAAAGAACCTTTTTATTGGTACTTGCAAAAATCAATGATAAATTAGAGGATAAAAAAGTTTTGCCCTCTCCTGGCACACTTGAAGTAACAAAAATCGTTTTTCCTGAACCTTCTTCTCCATCGGAGGATTTAAAAATATAACTTAGATTAGTTCTTAAAATTCTCAATGATTCCGCCAAAACCGATCTATCGTTATCCTGTATAATCTTTGATTCTTTTCTTAATAACCTAGGTACCTCGGCTATAACCGGTATATTGGAAATTAGATTTTCTAAGTCAATCTTATTATGAATTTTATTATCAAGCAATTCTTGCGCATAAATAACTGAAAACGGGATCAAAAAGCCCAGCATTACAGCCAGAACTATTACAAATTTAGGCTTTGGTGAAACCGGTATTCCCGCGCTATATGCGCTATCTACAATCTTAGATTTGGGACTGGCAGAAGCAAATGTAATCTGAGACTCTTCCCTTTTTTGCAATAGGTAAAGGTATAATTGCTCCGTTGTTTGCTGTCTTCTCGAAATGTCCCTTAAAGCCCTTTCATTACTAGGAGCTGCATAAATTCTTGAATTTATTTGAGATAATTGCTTACTAAGACTATTAACCTGAAGGTTTAAATTGTTTGATACATTATTTAAACTTGACCGCATTCCCTTTTGTAGACCTTCAAGTTGTCTGTCCAATTCAACCACTGCAGGATGTTTTTCACTTGAGCTTTCAAGTAATCTATTTCTTTGAGCTACCAGTTCATTGTACCTTTGCGCAGTGCCAGCAATTCCCTGATCTGAAAGTCCTACATTTGTCGGAATAAAATCAAAACCTTCCTGTTCACCAATCAAATCTTTCATTGAATTGGCTATATTTAATTGAATACTAACATCCTGTAATTGTTTCTCGCTAGCGGCACTTTGAGTAAAATTGACATTGGACTGTGAGCCCAAATCGGCAATCCCTCTGCTTGCTTTATACGTTTCGGCCGTTTGATCAACAGATGATAGATTACTATATATATCAGAAATACGGTCGTTGATAAATTTTGAGGTCTTATCAGCAATTGACTTCTTATCTTCTACAGCATTATCATTGTTTATTTCAATCAATGAATTAATTACGTCAATGGCCCTTTGTTTAATAGGGTCCGTTAGCGTAATGTTGAGTATATTGGATAATTTGTCAGCTGACGTAACATTAACCTTGGTTTGATAATCTTGCGCGACAAGAGGGATAGGATTAACTATTACTTTAATAACCTGGCCATCATATTTACTAATAGTTGTTATATTGGGTGTTAAAACAACGTCACCTATTTTGGTCTTTACTCCTGATCCAAATGAGTATGTTTTAAAAGGACCTGCCGTTTCTTCGGAATAACCAAAGGAGATGTCTGAATTAAGTTTAACAAAAAATTCATGCCTACTTTTATTGACAATTGAATCTGCAGCCAAAAAGCTGACATTAAAGGGAAAATCATTATTATATAATTCTTTATCCTTTATATTCCCAATAACATAATATCTAAAATTCAATTTCAACTTATTAACAACTGCAATAAAATTACTCCTGGATTTTAAAAGCTCTACCTCATCCTCAATCTTAGCATCTGCCTGAGAAAAGACATTTAAGTCTTCCAATACTGAAAGTTCGGAAGTGCCTTTTGAGTCTGCCAATATTTGGATTTTAGCGATAGCGCTATATTTGGGCACAGAATATCTAAGATACATAAAGGATACGCCAAGTGCAATGATAACAACAAGTAAAAACCACTTCCACTGTTTCAAGTACCTATTAAGAATAGTTGTTAAGTCTTGGTTAGGAGAATTATTTATCATAATTAATTTTGCGAAGATGAAGCTATACCCTTTCCATTAATTTCGGGTCAATAATACTACTGTGGAAGTAATCAAAATTGATATTATGGAAACTGCTATTGATGCTCTTTGATCGAAGTTGGATGCTGTTTTTCCAGATTCGTTTGGCTCAACATATACCACATCATTCTGGGTCAAGTAATATATCGGAGATGTAAGGGCATTTTTTTGATTCAGGTTAATCCTGTTATAAACTTTTGTTCCATCAAAATCTCGAATAACCATCACATTATCACGTCTACCCTTGATATTTATATCTCCAGCCATACCCAAAGCCTCCATAATAGTTATCTGTTGTCCATTAACACTATATGTCCCTGGTCTATTTACAGCACCTAAAACAGAAACGGAAAAGTTTCTGATTCTAATATTGATAATTGGATTCTTCAGATAGTCCGATAGTTTGTCCCTTAACAGTTCTTGAGCCTCCGCTGGTGATAATCCAACTATTTTAACTTTCCCAATAACAGGAAAATCAATTTCCCCATTTTTATCAACCAGATAGTTCACTTGCTCAGGTCTAATACCTCCTTCTTCAGCCCCTCTAAATAGGTTGAACGGGGCGCTAGCTTCAGGATCCAATGTTGAGACATGGATACTGATTAAGTCATCAACCTTAAATTTGGTTGTAAAAGAACTATCATCAACAAGGGTTTCAAATTGGTCGGCATCCTGAAAATAGACCACTCCTTTCTTAGATCCGCATGAAAACATCATTAGTGTGAGCAATGAAATACAGACCAATTTAAAATTTTGGCTCATAAAATGTTTGTGTTTAGCTTTTGAATTCTGCAATTTTTGATTCTGGAGCTTTTTTCGCTATATCTCGCTCCTTTTCATTATCCAATTTACAAAAATCCGAATTGTTTGATATATATTCAGGCACAATACTTTTCATAAGTTTTACAACATTGTCCTTAAAGAACAAATTAGAAATACAAAGCTCATCTATCATGGTTCTTGTTTTAGCATAGTCAATGTCCCTAACCTTACTTATCATTATTTTATCATGATAAGTAGGAAGTGTATTTTCACCATTAGCCAATAGTTCTTCATAAAGTTTCTCTCCTGGCCTAAGTCCTGTTATTTTAATATCAATATCATCTGGATAATGAAGGCCAGAGAGTCTAATCATATTTTTGGCCAAATCCAAAATCTTAACGGACTCACCCATATCAAATATAAATATTTCTCCGCCCTTGCCCATTGCTCCTGCTTCCAAAACTAGCTGAGAAGCTTCTGGTATGGTCATGAAATATCTTGTAATATCCTTATGCGTTACTGTTAATGGTCCTCCTTTTTCAATTTGTTTTCTAAACAATGGAATTACCGATCCGTTGGACCCAAGTACATTTCCGAATCTGGTAGTAACAAACTTTGTTTTACCATCTTGCTGTCTGCACCCTATGTACATTTCAGCAATTCGTTTGGTCGCCCCCATAACATTTGTGGGGTTTACAGCCTTGTCCGTAGAAACAAACACAAACTTCTCCACATTAAAATCCACTGCAAGGTCAACTATGTTTTTTGTTCCAGCAACGTTAATTTTAACAGCTTCATAAGGGTTGCGTTCCATAAGAGGAACATGCTTATATGCAGCTGCATGAAAAATTCTATCTGGTTTATGTTCTTCAAAAAGAGCCCTCATTTTGTTTTTATCCCTAATATCACTTACCACAGGGATAAAATTATGGAATCCCGCTTGTTTTAATTCCTGTTGGAGGTCGTAAAGTGCAGATTCCGCCTGATCAATAATAATAAGAGATTGGTAATTGTATTTGCAAATTTGACGAACCAGTTCACTGCCTATGGACCCAGCTCCTCCAGTGACCATAATGACTTTATCTTCAAAATCCTTTACAACTTTACTGTTCTTTATTTTAATAGGTGGTCTATCTAAAAGGTCTTCTATTTGTACTCTCTTTATCTGAGAAACTTTTAACTCTCCATTTATCCAATCTTCAACAGGGGGAACAATTTTTACTTTAACTGGCAGATCCACAATTTCATTAACCAAAGTTCTTAGTTGCTTTGGACGAATATTTTGAATTGAAAAAATAACTTCCGAAACACTATGAAACCTTACAAAATCTTTAGTAAGTATAGATTTATCATATACTTTAACACCATTAATCTGTTTTCCAACTTTTTGAAGATTATTGTCTACGAACCCAACAACCTTAACCTTCATGTTTGAATGATTGGTAAGCGTATTGTATGTGATTATACCAGACTCTCCAGCACCGTAAACTATAAGATTTTTTGTTGGAGTCTCATTATTCTTAATTAAGCTCTCAAAACAAATCTTAAAAACATATCTCGCGGCCGTGAGTGCTAAAAAGGTAAGTAAGCTATTGATAATGATGATAGAAAGAGGGATTGTAAAACCATCAACAATACCTAAATATCTATTTGTTAAAACAATACCTATCGTTCCTATACTAGCCAAACAAATAGCATTAAATATGGAATATACATCCTTTATCCCTGTATGTCTTACAACACCCTTATAGCTTCCGGAAATCAAAAAAGAGATTAAAAACAATAAAATAACTATAGGCAGCTGTGTCCAAAGCCGTTGAATATCAAAATTAAAGCTAAGGTTGAATCTAATAAAATAGGCCAACATAAATGAGACCCCTACAATACATAGGTCGATAAGGAGCACAGTCCATTTAGAGGCATAATGCTTATTGTTATCAAAAATGTATTTTTTAATCATTGAAATTTGTTTTTATGATATTACAAATTCTTTCCAAATCTTCTTGTTCCAAATTAGAACCACTTGGTAGACACAGCCCTCTGTTAAAAAGGTCTTCACTTACTCCATTGGTATAATTTACCGCGCCTTTAAATACAGGCTGCATATGCATTGGTTTCCAAAGAGGTCTTGATTCTATATTTTCATTATCAAGTGCAATTCTAATTCTTTCACGAGTTTCATAAGAAGAGGTTAGAACGCAAGTAAGCCATCTGTTAGAAAAACTTCCTTTTGAGTCTTCAAGAAAGCTTAATCCAGAAATTGAGGATAAATTTTCTTTATAAAATAAAAAATTGTTTCTCCTTGCTCTAACTCTTTCTGGCAAAACCTCCATCTGCCCCCTACCAATACCCGCAAGGACGTTGCTCATGCGATAATTATATCCAATATGTGAATGTTGATAATGAGGAGCATTATCTCTTGCTTGTGTTGCCAAAAAAACAGCTTTATCTGTGATTAGTTTATCTTTGCTGAGCAAGGCTCCTCCTCCCGAGGTAGTTATAATCTTATTTCCGTTAAATGATAAAATTGAAATATCTCCAAAACTACCACACCTAACTCCTTCATATACACTTCCCAAAGCTTCTGCACTATCCTCAATCACAGGAATGTCATACTTTCTGGATATCGCTGTAATCTCATCCACCTTATAAGGCATTCCATACAAATGAACCGCAATAATTGCTTTGGGTTTTTTACCAAGGTTTATCCTATCCATTATTGCTGTTTCCAAAAGTTCTGGTGAGATGTTCCAAGTTTCCTGCTCGCTATCAATAAATACGGGTTTTGCTCCTAAATAGGTTATTGGGTTTGCAGATGCCGCAAACGTGAAACTCTGACATAGCACCTCATCTCCCAAACCAACCTTAAGAAGTTCTAAGGCAAGGTGAATTGCCCCAGTACCAGAACTCAAACATGTAGCGTGTACCTCGTCTCCAATGTAATCTTCGATATCCTTTTCAAAACCAGTGACGTTTGGTCCCAAGGGTGCTATCCAATTACTGTCAAATGCCTGCCTAACATACATTTGCTCTGAAGACCCCATATGTGGGGAGGATAGCCAAATTTTTTCTTGCACTTCAGTCTCCATTTATTAATTTGAGGAATTTTTGTTAAAACTAATTCTTAAAGGGTGATTTTGTATCAATTTAAATTGACAATTCGATATAAGTTGGAAATACTCGTTCAAGAGTCAAAAGAGCAAAACTATATTAGTTTATTTCCGATGCTTTTTTGTCATGAAATTAAAACTAGTATAGATAAAATGAAGTCACCATATAATACTCCTTGTCACCCCGTTGTAATGAAAAACTCTTTGTGCAAATCACCTCGTGCGAAGAGTATTATGGAAACAAAGGGGACTTTACTCATATCTGCGGACACTTAAGAATAACATTGTTTTCTCGCAATATTTATTGAGGGGGTTTTTGTTTTTGATTCAAAAACAAAAAAGTGGCAAAGAGTGATTTAGAAATGACTTATCATCATACATAAAAAATTCAATACGTTTATTCTAATCCCACAAACCTTTCACCGTCTTTTATTGATTTTAAACTTGTAATTTTAAAAATTTAATTTTACTCTTTTGATATTTGCATTATAAATAACAATATGAAAATACTTGTAACTGGTGCAGCAGGATTTATTGGCTTTTATCTTTCAAAAAAACTTTTGGATAAAGGGCACCAAGTTTTTGGACTGGACAATATCAATGATTATTATGACACATCGCTCAAATACGGCAGGCTTAAGGAACTAGGTGTTTTGGAAAAGAGCGCAAAGGTATTCGGTAAAATAATCATTAGTGATAAGTATGATCAATTTAAGTTTATCCGCCTTTCATTGGAAGAAAATAATGAACTCTCAAATTTGTTCGATTCCGAAAAATTTGATGTAGTATGTAATTTAGCCGCTCAAGCTGGGGTTCGTTATAGTCTTGAAAATCCAAGAGCATATGTTGATAGCAACATAGTCGGTTTTTTAAACCTTTTGGAGTGCTGCAGAAATTATGATATACAGCATTTGGTATATGCTAGTAGTTCTAGCGTATACGGGCTAAATGAAAAAGTGCCTTTTGAAACTACCGATAGAGTCGACAATCCAATCAGCCTCTATGCTGCCACAAAAAAAAGTAATGAGCTTATGGCTCACACATATACCCATTTATTTGGTTTTCCTACTACAGGATTGCGCTTCTTTACAGTTTATGGCCCATGGGGAAGACCAGATATGGCCATGTTTCTATTCACAGATGCCATTGTAAACAATAAACCTATTAAAATATTTAATAATGGTAACCTAGAAAGGGATTTCACTTATGTGGATGATATCGTTGAAGGTGTTTTGAAAATACTGGAAGATGATGTCAAAATGAGAGTAGAAAAAAATAATCCTTTTAAAATCTATAATATTGGAAATAGCAAATCAGTAAAACTATTGGATTTTATAGATGCAATTGAACAAGCGTTAGGAAAAAAAGCAAAACGAGAGTTTTTAGGAATGCAACCTGGTGATGTTGAAAAAACATGGGCTAACGTTGATGATTTGATTAATGACTTTAATTATAGTCCAAATACAACTATAACAGACGGGGTAGCCCATTTTGTAAAATGGTACAAGGAATATTACGATATTGAATGATAAATTACTTCTAAAATTTCAACCATCTTAATAACTTACAGAACTGGATTACTTTTGTCGATTATTCTTACTGTTAATATAAATTGAGGCATAAATCTATTTCTTTTTTTCATCTTTGCCTCCGAAATCAAAACACATGGATATAAAGAGGTTAAACTTAAGCCCAGATATAAAAATTTTAGTAACCGGCGCAGCTGGTTTTATTGGTTCAAATCTATGTGAATCAATCTTAAACAATGGTAACGTTGTTATTGGGTTGGATAATTTTGCCACCGGCAAAAAAGAGAACATAACAAATCTTCTGAAAAATGAAAACTTTCAATTTATTGAAGGAGATATTAGAAATATTGATGATTGCTCGATGGCTTGTGAAAATGTAGATTATGTTTTGCATCAAGCCGCCTTAGGGTCGGTACCAAGGTCAATTAAGGATCCAATTACAAGTAATGATGTTAATGTTTCTGGGTTTTTAAATATGCTTGTGGCTTCAAGGGATTCCAATGTAAAACGTTTTGTCTATGCCGCGAGTTCTTCAACCTATGGAGATTCAAAATCACTTCCAAAAGTTGAAAACATAATTGGCAAACCTTTGTCGCCATACGCAATTACAAAATATGTCAATGAATTGTATGCTGATATTTTTTCCGAAACATATGGAATAGAAACGGTTGGATTACGTTATTTCAATGTATTTGGAAGAAGGCAGGATCCAAATGGAGTTTATGCCGCCGTTATTCCAAAATTTGTTATTCAACTTATGAAACATGAGTCCCCTATCATTAATGGTGATGGCAGTTACTCAAGAGATTTTACATATATAGATAATGTTATTGAAATGAATATTAGAGCATTGGTCACAAGTAATCCAGAAGCTGTAAATACGGTCTATAATGTAGCTTATGGGGAACGTACCGATTTAAATCAACTAGTATCCCTATTAAAGAAGAATTTAGCCGTTTTCGATTCCAAAATTTCAGATGTCGAAATATCATACGGGCCAAATAGACAAGGAGATGTTCCACACTCTTTGGCTTCCATTGATAAAGCAAAAAAAATGCTGGGATACAACCCAAAATTTAACATTGAAAAAGGTTTGGAAGAAGCCATCAAATGGTACTGGACTAACTTATAATTTTTAGCAAATGAATTTAACTGTAATAGGAACTGGTTATGTAGGTTTAGTAAGCGGAACGTGTTTTGCAGAAATGGGAAACACTGTCACTTGTATTGATGTGGATAGCCAAAAAATTGAAAATCTCAAAAAAGGAATCATTCCAATTTACGAGCCTGGTCTAGAAGCAATGGTTCAAAGAAACATTAAAAACAAGACGATTCGTTTTAGTACGCAACTTTCCAAAAATTTGGAAAATTGTGACATTGCATTTATCGCAGTTGGAACTCCCATGGGAGAGGATGGTTCTGCAGATTTAAAATACGTTCTTCAAGTAGCTAGCCAAATAGGTCAGCATATGTCCCGTCCACTGATTATTGTGGACAAATCTACAGTGCCAGTTGGAACGGCCGATAAAGTAAGTCAAACAATAGCTCAAGAATTGGAGAAACGTGATACATCCATTGATTTTCATGTAGTTTCCAATCCTGAATTTTTAAAAGAAGGCGATGCCATAGGTGATTTCATGAAACCTGATAGAGTTGTTGTAGGGTCTGATGATAAAGGGGCAACAGAAAAAATGAGAGCTTTATATGCCCCGTTCTTTAGAAGTAGTACCGATAGATTGATAACAATGGATGTTAAGTCTGCAGAAATGACCAAATATGTTGCAAACGCAATGCTTGCTACAAAAATATCCTTCATGAATGAGGTGGCCAATATTTGTGAATTGGTGGGAGCAGATGTCAACAAAGTAAGAATTGGTATAGGCTCTGATAGCAGAATAGGTTATAGCTTCATTTATCCAGGGAGCGGATATGGTGGTTCTTGTTTTCCCAAAGACGTTAAGGCCCTAAAAAAAACAGCTGAAGAAAATGGGTATGAGGCTGAATTAATTGGTGCCGTGGAAAATGTCAACGATAGACAAAAAATGGTCATTGCCAACAAAGTAATTTCCAAGTTCGGAGAGAATCTTTCAGGAAAAACATTTGCAATTTGGGGGCTCTCGTTTAAACCAGAGACTGATGATATGCGAGAAGCTCCGTCTATATATATAATTAAGGAACTAATAAAAAGAGGGGCCAATGTGCGCGCATATGATCCAAAAGCAATGGATGAGGCTAAAGAGTTTTATCTTAAAGATGTTCCTAACATAACATATTTTTCATCAAAGTATGAGGCAATTTCAAATGCAGATGCAATGATTCTCCTAACAGAATGGAAGGAGTTTCGTTCACCAGATTTTCATGAAATCAAAAAGCAATTGACCAAACCGATTATTTTTGACGGACGGAATCAGTATAATGAAGCTTTGCTGTCCGAAATGAAATTTGAATATTTTCAAATAGGAAAAGTACATCAATAAATTTCCTCTCAGTAGCTTAATCTTGACAATATAGAGTAGATAACTTATATGGAGTCGCAAAAAATAAAAGTTGGTTTATTAATAAACGATTACAATATCCCTGCTTGGGAATATCATCTAGTAAAACAGATTAATGAATCGCCCCATTCTGAGATTAGTCTCATTGTTCGAAAATTAGGTAAGCAAAACCAAAAAGAAAGTACTTTTCAAAAACTATGGAAAATTAGAGGGAATTTCCTCTATTTTTTACACGGAAAGATAGAATCTAAACTCTTTAAACCAAAAAAAAATGCTTTTACTCCAAAAGATTTAAATAAAATTGTCAATTGTCCAGAAATTCTGGTGAATCCAAAGGAGACCAAATTTAGCGATATTATAAGTGATGAAGATGTCAGCAAAATTAAGAGCGAGGAAATTGATGTTCTTCTAAGGTTTGGGTTTAGAATTTTGAGAGGTGGAATACTCAAAAGTGCCAAGTACGGTATATGGTCGTTTCACCATGGGGATAATGCGGTTAACAGAGGTGGACCTCCCGGTGTTTGGGAAGTTTATAACAATTGGGACGAAACTGGAGCAATTCTTCAAATTCTTACAGAGGACTTGGATGGTGGTTTAACGCTGGCTAAAACATTTTCGTCAACGGACCCCAAGAGTTTAATAAGAAATAAAAATAGCTACTATTGGAATGCTTGTTCCATGGTTATTAGAAAACTTAACGAGCTACATTCCAAAGGAGGAGACATTTTTATGGAAGAGGTTCAGGGCAATAACAATGTACCTCAATTCTATTACAACAGACTATTTGTAACACCTAAAAATAGAGAAACCCTTAAATCGGTTTTTAGAATTTACCATCGAATCATTATTGGCTGGATAAAGAGAAGGTTCTTTTTTAATCAATGGATTCTACTGTTTAAGTTTGAAAAAAAACGACAATTGTCGAAGTCTTTTTGGCGATTTAAAAGAATTGTTCCACCCAAAGACCGTTTTTGGGCCGATCCATTTCCAATAGAGAAAAATGGTAAATACTATATTTTCTTTGAAGAACTTATCTACAAGAACGGTTTAGGGAACATTTCTGTCTTGGAATTGGATGAAAAAGGGAATTATTCCAAACCATCCGTGGTTTTAGAAAAAGATTACCACCTTTCCTATCCCTTCTTAATTGAAGATCAGGATCAATTATGGATGATTCCCGAAACTCTTCAATCCAACCAAATCGAGCTATACCATTGTGAAGAATTTCCATTAAAATGGAAACTGGAAAAAATCCTGATAAAAAACATAAGGGCAGTAGACACAACAATATTATACCACAATAAGAAATACTGGCTGTTTTGCAATATTAGGGAAAACGAAGGTGCATCTACCTCAGATGAATTATTTCTCTTCCATTCAAGCGTACTTGCTACGGATAAATGGCAACCTCACCCAATGAATCCAATAGTTTCAGATGTACGATATTCCAGACCTGCAGGCCAAATCTTTGAATATAATGGTCATCTCATTAGACCTTCTCAAAACTGTGCCAAACATTATGGGTATGGAATGCAACTACAAATTATAGAAAGATTAACCGAAACCGATTACAAAGAAGTTAACTTGCAATCCATACATCCAAACTGGAGCAAAGATTTAATTTCTACCCACACTTTAAATCATGAAGGAAAACTTACCGTTATAGATGCTTTAGTGAAACGAAGAAAGTAGGTTGTTTTCTTAATCAGACAGAATGGTATAGTTCAAGATGCTTTTTAAATACCTCTTGAATGGAATAGTTATCTACCACATGCGAATAAAAAATGTCACTCTTTTTAAGTGCCGTACTGTAATCTTCAACAACCTTTTGCATTGTTTTAGAAAAACTCTTTAATTCTGCTAAGTAACCCTTATCATTGGATACAATATCTGGAATGGAACCAACCGGGGTAGATATTATGGGCAATCTAGCCGCTCCAGCCTCTAGTATAACAACTGGCATACCTTCCCAATGAGATGGCATTATTAGACAATGTGAGGATTTTAAAAAATCAATGACTTTATTTGAGAATCCATGGAGTTTTATATTATTTTGGTGATTGGCATTCGTAATTTTTTCTTCCAATTGAGTTCTCATCTGACCATCTCCAACAACATCGATAACAAAATTTGATATTCCATTCTCTAAAAGGTCACTCGCAAAATTAACAAGGGACAATGGATTCTTTTGCTCAGTAAGACTCCCCAAAAACAAAAAATGAAAAGTTTGGTCAAAATTCTGTTTTAAACGTACCTCCTTTGATACTTCAAAATTTGATATATCCAAACCGTTGGGAATAACAATACTATTTTTAAGAAACCATTGGGCACCACTTTTGGAAAAAAGAATATCCGCTTTTCGAAAAATTTTGGAAAATCCCAGTAAAAATGCACGATATTTCCGTTCTACAGTTGTATTATGAAGGGTAAAAACAATGGGTAGTTTTCTATAAAACAATTGAAACACTAATCCAATCATTAGGGCATGGAACATATGACAATGCAAAACAAGTTCATTTTCATCGCTCAACCTTTTTTTCAGCTCTCTAAGGCCCTTAAAAACCTTAAACACTGAGGTAATTCCAAGAAAACAATGAGGAACTTTAGCATCTTTGAACTTTTGTTCTAAAGTATTTATATTGCTTATAGATACGACCAACGTATCTACATCGAGCTTTTGGGCCTCCATCCCTAATTTCAGTACCATTTGCTCAGCTCCTCCCCCTCCTAAGCCTGTAATTAAATGAACTATGGTTTTTTTTTCCATTATTTTTTCAATAAATCTTTAAACATAGATTCGTATTTTTCAACAATTATTTTAGAATGATATTTTTTGTAAATGCTATCTCTAATGGTTTTGGAATCCCATTTGATTTGTCTAATGGTATCTAGTTTCTCTACATAATCGTCGATGGTATTGACCAAAAAGCCGTTTACACCATTCTCTATTATTTCTTTGGTGCCTCCAGGAACATCAAAGGCAATAACAGGAATTCCAGAGACACAACTCTCGACCACAGCGTTGGGAAAACCCTCAACATAAGAACCTTGCAAGAATACATCGTGCTCTATTAAACATTCATTTATCTTCTTCGTAAAAGGTACATATGTTATACTTCCTGAAAGATTCAATCTACTTACTTCATTTTTAATGCCTTCCTCTTCAATACCACTTCCGATAATCGTATAGGTAAATGGAAAATTCACTCTGGAAAGACACTCTAATATCCTTAGGTGTCCTTTTTCTGGACTCAAGCGTCCAATAGTTATAAACTTGCAGGTTTTTGAAAGATTTTCTTTTTTATTTGAGAGAAGCATATTCTCAGGTGCGGGGTTAGCAATTTGAATCATTTGTGCATCTGAAAGATTATAAATCTTCTTGAAATCATCATACATGTCCTTTGACTGACAAACAATTCTATCTAATCTTTTATACGCAAATCGATACAAAGGTCTTATGTTCAATGTACTTTTCTTTTTTGCAAAAAGAGAGAACGTACTTAGGACACTTGCTTCTCGACCTACAAATTTCATTCCTGGAAATAGAATTGATAAAAACCCTAAAATGACATTCAAATGGCCAATGGAGGACATTACTATATCTGGCTTCTCCTTTTTTATAACTTTCAACAGTGGCAGTGTTCCTGCCAAAACTCTGTCCTTGTTAAGGAAAGTGGTGTCTATCTTGCTAACATCGTATGCCGCACCTGACGCTCCGCCTATTACAATAAGTTGAACTTTAAATCTTTTTGGGTCTATGTTATTGGCCAAAAAACTAATAACGCGCTCTGCCCCTCCTGCCCTTAATGAAGGAAGAACGAAAAATATTTTTTTCAATTTTTCAATTTTTATTGGAGATATTTCTTTGGATTAGTATCAATGACTTTATCCACTCTTTCCTTAAAACTCAAACTAAAATCCATCTCTTTTCTTGAAACAAAGCTTTCAAGAGCTTTTTTCTTATAATCCTCAAACTTACCTATTATTTTGACTGGGTTACCGCCAACAATAAGGCCATTTGGAACGGATTTGGTCACTACACTCCCTGCAGCCACAATTACGTTATCTTCAATCACAACACCTGGCATTACAATAGAATTTATTCCAATGAATACGTTATTCCCAATGGTCACTCTTGCAAAATGTTCTCTCCTGCCCTTTTCATCTTCTATCAACCATGCCGCGCCATCATGAGTTAGCAATTTTACTCCGGATGTTATGGTCACCTTGTTTCCGATTGATATTAACCATGGCTCTGAACCAAAATTGGTCGTAAGTATTCTGCTATCTTCTCCGACCTGTACCCCCATACTTTTGGCATATTCTGCACCCGAATACCTCAACCTTTTTACTATTGTCTTTATATAATGGTAAATCTTTTTCATTTTAATCTATTTTTGTGCTGAAAATATTAGCGATATGGGTTTCCATAAACCTTATTTCAATTCTATTCCTAAACGGATACAATTCCAAAAAAGTGTCCATTTTAAACTTATGAAACTTTATGGGCAATAAATCCCTTACAAAATTAGGTATTAAAGGTGCATTATGGAAAACTTCTGGATCTTTGCTCAGAATTCTGGTGCAATTTTTAATGCTTGCTGTACTTGCCAGATTGATTTCCCCTGTTGATTTTGGGTATATGGCCCTTATAATGATCATGGTGGGCTTTACAGACCTCTTTTCTAAAATGGGAATCGGTGGTGCCCTAATCCAATTGGACAATGTTTCTGATAGTCATATCAGGACTGGATTCATGCTTTCATTGCTATTTGGACTGGCTTTGGGAGCAATATTCTATTTTATAACACCATTTATCGCTGTTTTTTTCAATATGGTTGAAATTATTGATGGATTGCATTTTTTTGCTTTTCTTTTCCCTCTTAAGTCCCTGAACAGTGTTAGCATTGCTTTATTGAACCGCGATTTAAAATTTGCAATCACTGAAAAAATAAGCCTGACATCATTCACATTTGGATATGCCTTAGTATCAATTATTTTTGCAATTCTAGATTATGGTTACTGGTCCCTACTATATGGTCAGTTGGCCATGATAGTTGTTTCATCCTGTTATAGTTGGAGATATTTTTTCCCCAAATTCAGCTTAAAATGGAAAAAAAGAGAGGTAAATGAACTTTTGTTTTTTGGAAGTGGATTTACTTTTAATACTACTTTGGGGTATTTCTCGGATACTATAGACAATTTGATTGTCAGTAAATTCTTAGGTGCACAAGCGTTAGGTATATATTCAAAAGCATATCAATTATATGCCATACCAGCGGGAATATTTGGTGGGGTATATGATTCCATAATGTTCCCGATTTTGGCCAAGAAAAAGAATGACCGGTCCAAGTTAAGAGACTTTTATTTTTTTAGTATCTCTCTTTGTTTACTTTTTCTCATGCCCTTGGCTATTTTAATCGCAATGAATTCTGAGTTGATAATTAAAGTTGTTTTGGGGCCAGGTTGGGAAGAAGCTATTCTTATTCTGCAGATTTTAATCCTAAGTCTACCTTTTAGATTTGGCTATAGAATAAACAGGTCATTTTTAAAATCCTTGGGCCTAGTCTACAAAGGCGTTGTCTATGAAATAGTATTTTTTATAAGCACTGCGGCCTTATGTATACTTGGGGTTAAGTTTATGGCCTTGCCAGGACTTGCCGTTGGTGTACTATTCTCCTCGATTTTATTTTTCATCATAGTTTTTTTCTATATAAGTAAGTTGCTGGGAATGATAAAATCACTTAACCAGGCTTTATTTAGAGATTTTTTCATGTTCAACTTACCAATTATTATAATTCTTTTTGGTGTCCTTTATTACTATAAATTACCATTTTGGTTAATGCTGGTCATCAGCATTTTTCTTGCACTTATTTTTGCAATCGTATTATTTAGAAAGAAAAGTGTTTTGTTGACTTCAAGTAATATGTCCTTATATAAACAGGTAATCTCTAACATGCCAAAACCCATGAAAAAAGGTATTGGAATTGTCGAGTCCAATTTACAACGTGTTCTTAGTAAAATCATAGATATATAACCATGAAAAATGCTCCTTACTATTTGATTGCAGTGTTACTTGCTTTGGACAATGTATTTGTCTCTAAAAGGATAGGCTTTTTGAGTGTTGATCGATTATTAGAAATTTTAATCTTCTTTTTATTTTTCAAACAATTTATCGCTGAGTTTAAGGCAAATTTTTTCTTTAAAAGATTTAATCAATTTCTCATTGCTTTTATCTGTTTGAAATTTTTAATGAACCTAAAATTCATTATCGTTGGCAATATTGACTTGCTCGTATTAATAAAAGATGCTTTCAAAGGGTTTACGTTTATCATATATGCTTTTCTTTTTGTGGTTTTATTAAAAAAAGGGACGAAGTACCTAAGAATAATCACTTGGGTTCACCTCGGAATACTAATCTTTTCCCTTCTACATCATCCATTATCACCGATAGCAGGCGAAATCCAAGAATTCAAAAAAACACTATTGACCTCTAATAGTGCGTCAATGCAATCGGCTGATTTGAGCAATGAAGAAATCTACATTGAACACGGGTATGCAAACAGATTCAGACTATCGGGGCCATTTGCATTCGCAATAACATTTTCCTATTTTGCGATTACCAGCTTTATCTTGAACCTGTTTCTTTTTATGAAGACCAATAAGAAATTCTATCTATTGGTATTGGGGTTACTGGTTATTACTGCATTCCTTTCCCAAACACGTTCTTTAATACTTGGAATATTCATAATATCAGCTGCTTATATCCTATTGATAAAAAATACTGGGGCCAGATATAAATTTCGATTATTTGTAGCATCCATATTTTCCTTTTTAGCTTTATTGGCTGTATTCAACTCTATCTCTTCAATTGATTCTAGGATTACTTCCACAGATGGAACTGGGGGAGGGTCAGATAATAGGCCTTTGCTTTGGACGACGGGTATAATGGCAGTTGTCGAAAACCCATTTGGAGTTACAGATGCTGAATATGATGTAACCCGCAGAGAAATGTTCGAGAGATACGGAGATTCCTCATTGTTACACTTAACTTCCCATAACGGCTTAATCAATGTAGGTTTTCAATATACATTTTTCGGTTATATCCTATTCGCTTTCTTTAGCTATTTTCTTTACAAACATGCCATAACCCTACCAAAATCTTATAAAATCCTGTTCGTTTCATCTCTTTTGGGATACTTGGTACACACAAGTTTCCACAATAACTTTATATTATATGCGGATTATCCTTTTCTTATTATTTTAATGTTAATAGGATATTCTGAGCAAATTCTAGAAACAAAAAACAGTAGGCAAAAAAATATTTCAATCGATATTGGATATTAGATTTTTAATCTCAATATTCTTTATTTTTTTTGCTGGAGACCCAGCGATAAGAATAAACTCCTCATCAAAAGATTTTCCGACAGAAGAATTTGCCGCTATGGCAATATTATTGGCAATTTTAATGTCTCCATATATTTTAGCCCCTGGCGCTATATAAACATTATCACCTATTTGTGGAGCTTTAAAACTGCCCCCTGAAGCCCCAATATTTGTACATACATGTATTCTACAATTTTTACCAACCCTTGCTTTGGAGTTTACAACAATTGTTCCATAGTGCGCTATGGACAAACCCGGCCCAAAAACATTTTCTGGTATGGAAAAACCAAGTTTAAGTGCAAGTTTTCTATGTCTTATTTTTAGTAGATTGTAATAAACCCTTCCAAAAACATCTTTTCTGCAATTACGATAATATTCTAGTTTTCTAAGCCTTTTTTGAAATACCCATATATAATTTGGAGCAACAATCTGTTTTAGCCATAGAAATTTACCTCCATTAATTCTAAGAGCACTTCTATCAGCTTGTATGTAGGTCTTGTAATCTTTTTTCGAAGTAATCATAATACACTTCCAAAATAAAAATTATTCTTACAATTTTTTAATGTAGGTCTAATTTAAAGTCTACCATTGACTTTCTCTTTCAAAACCCCCTTTACATCATATATTATTCCATCGGGCTTAATTTTATTTGACCAATCTGTCTCAATAAATTCCTTATGGGCGACAACCAGGACAACTGCATCAAATACTTCATTGGGCAGGTCGTTGACAATATCAAATCCATATTCATGTTTTACTTCTTGTAAAGATGCCCATGGGTCATATACTTTTACATTCGTTCCATAATCTTTCAAATCTTCGATTACATCCACAGCCCTTGTGTTCCTGACATCCGGACAGTTTTCCTTAAATGTTATGCCGAGTATTAATATCTTTGCATTCTTAATTTTAATATCTTTCTTAATCATCAACTTTATAACTTCATTCGCCACATACCCCCCCATACCGTCGTTCAATCTTCTTCCGGCTAAAATTATCTCGGGATGATACCCAAACTCTTGAGCTCTCTGAGCAAGATAATATGGGTCAACTCCTATACAATGACCCCCAACCAATCCCGGTTTAAAGGGCAAAAAATTCCATTTTGTTCCTGCGGCAGTAAGCACATCATTCGTATCTATATCCATTAGGTTGAATATTTTAGCCAACTCGTTGACAAAAGCGATATTTATATCCCTTTGCGCATTCTCTATTACTTTTGCCGCTTCAGCAACTTTAATAGTAGGAGCCAGATGCGTTCCCGCAGTAATCACCGAAGCATAAAGGGCATCCACTTTCTCCCCAATTTCAGGGGTAGACCCTGAAGTTACTTTTAAAATTTTCTCCACCGTATGCTCCTTATCACCTGGATTGATTCGCTCCGGCGAATAACCAATATAGAACTCCTCATTAAAAACCAAACCGCTTGCTCTTTCCAAAACAGGAACGCATTCCTCTTCTGTGACTCCCGGATATACTGTCGACTCATAAATTACCACATCCCCTTTTCCAATAGCAGAACCAACTGTCTCGCTTGCTTTGTATAAGGGTGTTAATATTGGACGATTTGTACTATCTACCGGAGTAGGAACCGTTACTATGTAATAATTGCAATCGGAGATATCCTTAACATCAGATGTGCAAAATAATCCTTTATAGCCAGGACTTTTAACCAATACTCTGTTCAGAAAATCATTGGACACCTCCAGTGTACTGTCATTTCCATTCTTTAATTCGGAGACTCTTTCGCTGTTAATATCATAACCTACAACACTATATTTTGTTGCAAACAATCTAGCCAAGGGTAATCCCACATATCCAAGTCCAATAATCGCAATTTTTATTTCTTTCATAAAGATGTTTATATAACTTAGAGCAAAACTAACCTAATTAGCAATGTCGTATAACTACAGATGACAACTTTTATTATAAAAAAATTCAACGGTTGAAACGACCGTCAATCTTTACAACCATAAAAGTTAGAGATCAAAGATCAAGTTAGACCCTTACCGACAAAAAAAAAATCGAGGAAATACCAACATATCAGGTACAAGACTTGCTTTCAAATCCAAGAGTCAAATAAACTATCCTTTTTCCAACAGACTATTTTTTTTACCCTTTGCAGTATAACACGAGGTCAGTATTTTTCAAATAATTGTTAAAAGTGTTAAATAAACGTGCTGTTAATCGAGAAAGTGGTCCTAAAGTGTTAAAAGTACTCGTTGAAATAATCTTTTTTATCGACCAATAACGTATGTAAATCTGATTTTAAAAGAAACAAAACTATAATGAAAGAGAAAATTCAACCCTCTAGACACTTTGAAAATGCATTATTTGTGCATTTCATCGAAAAAAAACGTTTTTTGGTCGAAAAAAATAATTATTCAATAATTTTATAATCCTAAAATCTTTCATCTATTATGAAAAATGTAATGCCCCTAGCACATTTTTTTGCTTTTATTTTTCTAATTTTTATCGGAGCAATATCCTGTACAGAAGATACCGATCTTTTTGCAGAGGCTATAGAGCAAGAAATTTCTGAAAATGTTGAGGAAAGTTCAACATCAGAAGACAATAATACGGAAGAAAACAATGAAACCACCGAGGATTCTGATGAAGAGGGAGATGGAAGTACTACTAATCCTGGTCAAGACGATGGCTCCTTAAAAGCTTTTCCTGGTGCCTACGGTGGTGGCTCCAATGCTTCCGGAGGTAGAGATGGTGTTCTTGTAATTGTAAATACCTTGGATGCAGGCACACCTTTAACTTACGACTCTGCTTCAAATACTTATTCTGGTGGAATAAGGGCGGCTTTTTCCCAAAATATTGGAGCCAGGTATATAACCTTTGCCGTTTCCGGCAATATTGACATATCTGGAGGCGATTTAACAATCTCACGTGATGATATTACTGTTTTTGGTCAATCAGCGCCAAAGGGTGGGATTACCATTCATGGTGATAATATTCAATTCAATGGAGCCAGTAATATTATAATGCGATATATCCGCTCAAGAAACGGGTCCACTAGAGCTTATGACTCCTCAGGGAAAATATCCGATGACCAAAGTAGTTATGGATTCAAAGTAAACGGAGGAAATGATATCATACTTGACCATGTAACGGCCTCATGGGGTGGAGACAAAGCTATTTTGTTAGGAACAAATCAGGATGTCAGTCAAATGGGACATACCGTACAAAGGAGTATTGTTTCAAATTCGCACACCTATATGCAACTATCCATGCAAAACCCGTCTAACTTTAGTCAGAGAGATTATATCTCTTGTATTTTGAATGTATTTATGAGAGGTTCCAATAGAACTCCTAATATTGGGGGAACCGGTGGATATGTTGAAGTAAAAAATAACGTTGTACAAACTTCAGGAACAAAGTTTGGAGTAATTCAATGGTCTGACAATGCATATATCAATTGGTCCGACAATTATTACAGATTACCATCTGGGACAACCCAAACAAATGAATTTCAGCGCTCTAATGGAAAATATAATACCAAAGGTTCCCCATATACCGAATTAAGGTTGTATACCCAGGGAAATGTTTATCAAAACACCAATGGTTTTCTACTTGATGGGTCCGAAACAGGTAAGGACAGTAATGCACCCATCTGGACCTACAGATTGGGAGGCGTGAGTAATGACACTCCTATTGATACTGACTTGTTGGTGTCAGAACCCCATTTTGGAATTTCTAACTCCAACACTGGCCTTAATGCATACGATGCGTATGAAAGCCTGATAACCCAGGGTAATGTAGGTGCTTGCCATTATATTGATGATAATGGATATGTTAACTACTATATGGATCCTTTGGATGCAGACGGTATCAATGATGTTAGAAATAATACCATGAAAAGAATTGGTAATGTTAATGACTGGAATCTTCCTGATATTCCTGAAAATGTAAGACCAAGTTCATATGATACCGACAAAGATGGTATGGCAGATGCATGGGAAGTTAGAGTATTTGGTGATTTAAGCCAAAATTACAACGATGACCATGATGGAGATGGGTATACCAACATAGAAGAATTTCATAATCAATAAAATTAATCTGTAGAATATCCTTCCTTTTGATAAGATATTATTCTTGACAGAAATCTTATAAACATATTTTTATTTTCTTTGCAACGGCATTCTCTTTTAAAACAAGAGAGATGCCGTTTTTTTAATTTTGATAGTTTCCTAAACTAGGTGAAACGAAAATAGTTGGTTTCATATTCCTATGTTAACTGGTTAAAAAGCCTTATGATAAAAAAAAGAATACTTATTGTTTGTTCATCCGATAGATCTTTGGTAAGGTTTAGAGGTGATTTTATTCAAGATTTAATCAAATCGAACTACGAAGTCTTTACGGCTGCTCCAAACCTAAGTAAGCCCATAGTGGAAAAATTGAGGGCTTTTGGAGCAACTCCTCTTTCATATGAGCTCCAACGAGCAGGAATAAGCCCTTTAGGTGATCTAAGGTCAATTAGACAACTGAAAAATCTTATCACGGAAAATAACATAGATTTGGTTTTTCCATATACTATTAAACCTGTAATCTACTCGTCCATGGCAGCGAACAAGTTGAATGTGCCGGTGATATCTTTAATTACTGGATTAGGGTTTACTTTTACTGGTATATCTCAGAAAGCCAGATTTTTGCAAAAAATATCAGAATTCTTGTATAAAAAATCCATACGAAAAAATAGATGGGTGGTGTTTCAGAATAGGGATGACCTAAAACTGTTTGAGAATGTTAAAATCCTGACTCAAGATCAAAAGACCTATGTTGTGGATGGATCAGGAATTAATCTGGACAGGTTTCCTCACCGGGTTAATGAAAAGAAAACGGACAACATCATTTTTGTTTTTGTGGCCCGTTTGATTAGGGAAAAGGGAATACATCATTTTATCAATGCTGCGGAAAAACTAAAACAAGAATTCCCGAATGCAGAATTTCATATTCTTGGTGCACCAGATAAAACTCCATCTGCAATAAAACTAGAAAGGTTGATTGATTTAAATGAAAAGAAAGTGGTTAAGTATCACGGTATCCAAAATGATGTCACCCATTTTCTACAAGAATCAGATGTATTTGTGCTTCCCACCTATTATAGAGAAGGCATCCCTAGGTCAATTTTAGAAGCACTTTCTATAGGGATGCCTATAATCACAACTGACTCCCCCGGCTGCAGGGAAACGGTCGTCAATAATGAAAACGGAAAAATTATTCGTCCAAACGACTTGGAAGATCTCGTAAAATCGATGCGATTTTTTCTGGAAAAGCCAAAAACCATTAAAAAAATGGGGATTCATAGTAGAAGTTATGCCGAAAATAGATTTGATGTCAAAATAATAAATAAAAAACTGATTGATTTAATTAAACAAGAAATTTAATCGTATTTCAAAACGACAATGACCAGCAAAATCTAAATGTGTTCGTTCTCTATTACTATAATTATCATAAGATTTTAACAAAAAAAGATATTATTAGGAACTTCACTCGATTAATTCAATTGCCAATCTGGGTACTCCATGCAATCCATAAAGACAATATTTCATTTTGAACTGATTAAAGTTGGCTACTGAAATTCCTAGGGTATTCAACGTAAAAAGTAGAACAATATGAATATTTGGAAAGATGAAATGTTGCTTAGTATACGATTCAGCTTTTTATTAAGTCTTTAATCTATAAAATACATCTTCCAATGCATTAATTTATTTTTTTTGTAATAAGTTTAAAATAAATGGATGCCTTATAGCATCAAAAACCCAATTCAATAACCGTGTATTCCAAACATCCCAAGAGAATTTTAGATTTTGTACTATCCTTTACAGGTTTCGTCCTTTTATCACCAATATTCATTTTATTATATCTGATATTATTGTTTGTCAATGATGGAAGCCCATTTTTTTTTCAGAAAAGACCTGGAAAAAATGAAAAGGTATTCAGCATAATGAAGTTTAAAACCATGACCGACAAACGGGACGCAAATGGAGATTTATTGCCCAACAAAGAACGGCTAACCAAGTTCGGCAGTTTTCTTCGTAAGTCTTCTTTAGATGAAATTCCCCAGTTAATAAATATCATTAAAGGAGATATGAGTCTAATCGGACCTAGGCCATTACGTGTTCATTATCTACAATATTATACTAAAAGGGAGTGCAAGAGGCATACTGTAAGACCTGGGATTACTGGATTGGCACAAGTTTCAGGTCGCAACGCCTTATATTGGGATGATAGATTGGAGTTGGACGTTAAATATGTCGAAAATATTTCGTTGCTCATGGACCTCAAAATCCTGTTTATGACATTCTTAAGGTTATTTAATTCGGAAAATACGGTAACCAATGCGGAATTACAGGCTTTTGATTACTATAGAAAAAAACAAAATATTTCCAAGTCAACATACTAATAACCCATTTCACCAATGATAATAGACGTTCTGGACAATAGTTTCTTTGTTGTAAGAGATGATTTATATCCATTTATTGGGGGCGGAAACAAAGGAAGAAAGCTATCCAAGATAGGTGATTACGTAAAGAAAAACAACTATAATGCAATTGTTACCACCGGTGGTATTCAATCCAATCATTGTCGAGCAGCAGCCATCTTTGCAGCACAAAATAACATGGAATGCACTTTGGTTCTGCATGGTGACGAGAAACGATTTCACGCTGAAAATGGGAATGCCAAATTAATGAGGCTTTCAGGTTCTCGAATTGTCTTTACGGAAGCAAAAGGTATTTCAGATGCCATGGATGCCGCTGTGGTGGATTATTATGCTAAGGATTTAAATCCATATTATCTGCGAGGAGGAGGACATACATTGGAAGGAGCAATGGCGTATGTTGATGCGGTAAAAGATTTATTTGAGATAACTGACACCAGACCGGACTATATTTTTCTTCCTACTGGAACAGGTTCCACACAAGCCGGTATAATGGCTGGATTGGACCTTATGGGTAGTGATTGCAAGGTAGTTGGAATTTCTGTAGGCCGAGAGAGAAACAGTGCTGAAAAGCATGTAACCAATCTCTATTGTGAACTGCGTAACCACCTTTATCTAACAAATGGCAAAAACAGTGCTTTGGTTTTAGATGACTATCTCTGTGGAGGATATGAAAAGTCAAATGAAGAAATAAACGATATTTCGGAAAAATCCCTGAGCAATTATGGTTTTGTACTCGATACTACCTATACTGCAAAGGCATTTTATGGGATGATGGAATATGTAAGGAAAAAATCACTTAAGGGTCATATTTTTTTTTGGCATACGGGAGGCATTCTTAATTTTCTAGCAAAATCCAAAAACTAAAGGATAATGATAAGGATTTTACAAAATGAGATTGAATGGACAACTGTACTCCGCGAGATAGGAAATTTTGATTTCTATCACACCTATGAATACCACCAACTCAGGGCAAAAAAGGGAGAAACACCAATATTGGTGGTCTATAACGACGAACAATCGAACATTGCACTTCCTTTTATAAAAAGACAAATTTTTGATACGGATTTTTTTGACCTAACATCAGTACATGGATATTTGGGTCCCGCATCAAAAATTAATGCAACAAACTTCTGTCAATCTCTTTTTCAAAATCAATTCAAAAAATTGCTATATAATCAAAATGTGGTTTCTGTTTTCTCAAAGCTCAATCCATTTATTGTAAATCAAGAATTGGTCCTAGAGAAAATTGGAAGTATAGAACAAGTTGGAGAACTTCTTTATTTGGATTTATGCACAGATCCTATCTTACAACGGCAAGCCTACCGCAAAAGTGTCAAAAACGATGTGAACAAACTCCGCCGAAAGTGCAGTGTGAAAAGAGCAGAAACAGAAGAAGGTGTAGAAATTTTTCTTGGCATCTATTTGGAAACTATGAAAAGAGTTTCTGCTGATAAACGTTTCATTTTAAATAGTAATTTTTTTCAAAAGCTGATTAATAGCGAAGATTTTGAGTCAATCATACTCTTGGTAACAGATTCGGAATCAGGAGAAGTTATCGCTGGATCGTTTTCTGTATGCACCAATGGCATAATTCAAGGAGAGTTCATGGGGACTAAAACAGCGTATCTCTCCAATAGCCCTGCGAAATTACTATATGACGAAATACGGCTTATAGGCAATCAAAAACAGATGAAATTTTTGAACTACGGCGGTGGCGCTGGAGGTAGGGAAGGCCCACTATACAAAATGAAATCGGGGTTTACCAAAAACCATATTCCATTTAAAGTTTGGAAATATATAGTAAATCAAGATGTCTATGATAAGCTTTCAGCAAATAGAAAAAATAAGGAAAATATTAACTATTTCCCGCTGTATCGATCCTAATGGACGGATTTACAAATCGTAAATGAGGGTATAGTTATAGTACGATGAAACCCGAGATTCCAAAAGAATCTTAGGACAGGGGCGGTTCAAGTATCATTTTTAAAGGTTACACTTAAGTTAAAAATCAATTAGAATATAATAATGATAGATTTTAAAGTCGCAGTCGAACCACATATTCTTGCAAAACTCAACAAGCCCGTTCAGGAACTCCATTGTCAAAGGTACCCAGAGTTCTTTAAGGCTTTTAACGAAGAAGCTTGCATTGATTTTTTCAAGAGGCAATTGGCCAAACCAAACTGGCGGGCGTACCTTGTTTTAGTGGACAATAAAAATGCTGGATATGCATCATTTTTTATTAAGGAATACCAAGAAAATCTTTTTAGGAAGTCATATAAATCCCTTTATGTTGATCAGGTATCGGTGCTTAGCGAATTCAAGGGTATGGGCATAGGCAAACAAATAATGAATAAAATTGAAGAAGAGGCATTAAATCTTAGTATCAACAAAATTGAGTTAGCATATTGGGAGTTAAACCATGAAGCCAGAGGTTTTTACGAATATCTTGGATATACCACGCTATCGCGGATTTCATGGAAAAATCTTGTCTAAGCGTAAAATCACCGAATATGCACATTATGGAGATAAATTGTAAATAACTTATGGATTGCGCTCATAGGACACATAAATAATATCATTTCTTAAACTATCGATTGAGTAAGTGATTCTCCCATCTCTTACTCCAGGTATTTTGAGATATCTAGCATGATTGTCTTCGCCATTCATGCAATATATCAGGCCATCTTGTTTCAAAGGATTATATCTAAAAGGTTTATATGTTGAACTCTCCGTAGGTCCCAAATCTTTAAATGGCATCGAAAACAAACTAATATTGGTAAAAGAGATTTCCGTACGATTGACCACTCTGATTTGTGTTCTTACATTTTTTTTTATCTGCTGTGCGGTACAACACCAGAGTAGGTTTACAGATATTATTGTCAGAAAAAAGCCTTTTTGCATCGTATATTTTGACTATACCCTAAAGGTATTCATATTTAAATTCCCCATGACTGAATTCAAAAGATTCTAATTTCCTTAAAAAGTCAAAAAAATCTATGAACTGCACCTCATTGTTAAAGTTAATAAGACAATAGGGTTATTGACTTTTAAAATCTTAGTTTTATGTTTCTATTGAGCCCATTTTTTTAATGAGAACAACTTTTTTTATTCTCATCCTGTTGTGTTTCTTTCAAAACCTCCATTCTCAAATCCAGGTCAAGGGAAAAGTCTGGGAATTCAGGAATGAAAAAGACAATATCCCATTGGAAGATGCCAACGTCTACTATGCGGAAAGTACTGTTGGCACTACTACCGACGTATCAGGAAATTTCTCTATACCCTTTAGAGCAGATTTAAAAAAGTTGGTCATTAGCTCGGTTGGTTTTCGGTCTGATACCATTATGGCTAACAGGCCAAACATGGGCAACATTGTATTATATCCGATTGTGGAATTGGAAGAAATTATACTTGAGAAAAGAGTGGCTCCACTGCAAAAATCGTTGTTCACGGCACAAAATGTGGTTACCGTTAATAGTAGGGAAATGCTTAAGGCCGCTTGTTGTAACCTTTCTGAGAGTTTTGAGACCAATCCTTCTGTGGATGTAAACGTCTCCGATGCCATTCTAGGTGCTAAACAAATCCAAATGTTAGGCCTTAATAGCCCCTATCTTATGTTTACCCAAGAGAATATGCCAGCTATACGCGGTGCTTCCCAAGTGTTTGGACTTTCTTTTATTCCCGGATCATGGATTGAAAGTATTCAGATTACCAAAGGGGCAGGAAGTGTTCTCAATGGATTTGAGAGCATTTCTGGTCATATTAATAGTGAGTTGGTCAAACCACTGACCGACAAACGGTTTTTCTGGAATATGTACGCCAACAATTTTGAGAGGTACGAGTTTAACAGTAGATTAAACTACAACATTACCGACGAGCTGGGTTTTGGACTCAATATCCACGGCAATCTTAGAAACGGATATGTAGATGAGAATGGGGATTCTTTTTTGGACACACCCTTGGGCAAACAAATCAATCTAATGAACAGATGGCAATATATGAATCCGGAAAATGGTTGGGTAGGTTATGTAAATATTCAGTGGCTTTCAGATAAAAAGGAATTGGGACAATTGGATTTTGATGTGGACACGGATAGGGGCACCACCAATGCATGGGGTAGCGAAATAAACACATCTAGATTGGACGTTTCTGCGAAACTTGGCTATGTGTTCCCAGATTTACCTTATCAAAGTTTTGGCTTTCAAACGGCCTATAGCAGTCATTTGCAGGATTCATTCTATGGCCTGAATTTGTATGACATTGATCACCAATCCTTTTACACTAATTTAATTTTCAATAGCATCATTGGAAGCACACAACACAAGTTTAAAACAGGGCTAAGTGTTACATACGATAATTTTGACGAGTTGGTAAACATTTCAGTATACAATAGAACAGACAGTTCTTTAGGAGCTTTTTTGGAATACACCTTTGATAATTTGGAAGGATTGAGTTTTGTTGCCGGGCTGCGGGCAGATACCCATAACAACTTGGGAAATTTTTTGACCCCCAGATTCCATTTAAGATATTCCCTATGGGACAAGGCCAGTCTCAGGACCTCTTTTGGAAGAGGTAAACGGGGAGCAAACATTTTTGCGGAAAACCAGCAACTCTTTGCATCTTCTAGACAATTGGTGATTGACGATTCCCAAAATGGAAACTACTATGACCTCAATCCGGAAACAGCATGGAATTATGGAGTAAGTTTTATACAAAAGCTTTATTTATGGGATCGGGTGATGGACTTTTCCATTGATTTTTACAGAACCACATTCATAAATCAAATTATTGTGGATTGGGAAAATCCGAGGGAGATTTCCTTCTATAACTTAGATGGGAATAGCTATTCCAATAGTCTTCAAGTTGATTTGAATTACGAATTACTGCAAGATTTTAGGATCAGGGCCACATACAAGTATTTTGATGTAAAGGTAGACTATAACAATGGGACCCTGGATAAACCTTTACAGCCTTCAAATCGATTCTTTACCAACTTGAACTATGAAACTCTGATGAATGACCGAGGGCAATGGCGTTTTGATTTTACCGCCAATTGGTTGGGTTCTCAACGATTACCTGATACCAGTTCCAATCCTATTGAGTTTCAACAACCTTTACGCTCTCCCTCATATGTTTTGATCAACGCACAGATTACTAAAGTGTTTTCCAAAAAATTTGAGGTATATATTGGAGGAGAGAATATCAATAATTTTACACAGGATAACCCCATTTTAAGTGCCAACGACCCATTTGGACCTTATTTTGATAGTACCATCTTGTACGGGCCAGTTTTGGAGGCGGCGTACTATGCCGGATTTAGATATAAAATATAATTGTTACCCATGAAAAAAACAACCTTAATATTGATGATTGTCCTTTTAGGACTGAACCTTGGTTATTCGCAGGAAAAAAGCAAATCGAAGTCTTTTGAAGTCAAAGGGAATTGTTGGATGTGCAAAAATAGAATTGAAAAGACTGCCATTAAAATGAAGGGAGTAAAATTTGCTTCTTGGAATGTGGAAACCAAGCAGTTAAAAGTCATTATAGATGAGCGTAAGTGCTCCGTTTCTGATGTTCAGAAAAAAATTGCATCTGTGGGCCATGACACGGGTGAGTTCGCGAGCCCTAAAGAAGTTTACGACAATTTGCCTGCCTGTTGTCAATATCGGAATCCAGAAAGTTCTCAAATGGACCACGGAAAACATTAACATTAGAGTATATTCCTATAAAAAAAAAGACCCCGTTAAACGGGGTCTTTTTTTATAGCTTAATTACCCGTTTGACAACCAATAAGTCACCATTGCCGTTGATAACCCGAATTACATAAAATCCGGCTGCCAATCCATACAGATTTTTAATAACCAAAGTATCCGTGTTTTGGAAAGCTTCTTCCCTGATTTTCATCCCCATCATATTAAATACTTCAATTACACAATCTGTGCGCTTTGACAAGTTAATGGTAATCTTTTCAGTAAATGGGTTAGGATGTGCCGCAATAATTACAGGTTTATCACCTACAAGAGGGTCTGTATCCTCCCATACGATCGGTTCAAACAATTTTTCTGAATATGGATAAGGTTTTACCAATCCTCTAATTGGGCCAGATTTACTTGTTCCTCCATTTTGAGTGTCTATTAGAGCCTCAAAGGAAGATCCCGGAACTGCTTCAAATCCAGGTATTAGATTTATTTCGTTTACCGATTCAAATCTACTGCTTGTTCCAGCCGGTGCTAGAAAATTATTTCCAGCTTCAATGCTAAATTGATAATAAAAAACCTCTTCAGGTCTATATGTATTACTTACAATATAGTTGTCCAATTGGGCCAAACCATCTTCTGCATAAAATACCCCTAACGACCTAGTATCTGTAATATCATTGGGATCTACAGATGGCAGTGTTTCGCCATCAAAAACATAGGTTCCATCATAGCGAAGCATGGAGGTAGGAATAAAAGAAGAGTTTTGGTGTATTTCTTCCCAATCATGCCAGACCATATCGACCCAAGAATGATGGAAGTAAAATACAGGGTCACGAGGTGAAAGCGGTGTTGGCATAGCACCACCCGTCCAAACGTGTGCACCCCTATGCACATCCAACCTTTCCAAAGTGTTAGAAAATTCAAAAAAATCTGGTTCTACCAGCAAATTAGCAACATCAACTGGTGTTGGTAGTCGGGGATCACCTCCCAAATCCCTATTCAAAGCCCAATTTGCGTCAAAGGTTCCCAATAAATCATCTTCCCAAAGTGGTCCTGTCGTGGATTGATCTACGGCCGAATTCCAATAGGCTAAACTTATTTCCGGGTTAATGTCTTGAACAGATTGTTCCATCTCGAACATCTGTCTTCTGTGCCAAGCTAAAAATATTTCGCGTTCAGGTTCACCAGGAAGGTTAAAGTGCAAATCAAGTGCTTCCGGGGTCGCAGTATTATCGAAATTAAAAAAATCCCCATGAAACGTGGCCAGGTCATCGAACAAATCAGGGCCATTTCTCAAAAGATAAAAAGCACTGACAAGTTCTGATTTTTCATAATCAGTCATTTCCTGAAAATTCTTTCGAATACTCTGCGCATAACTGGACTGAGCAACTAGAATTATAAGGAAAAGTGAGATTTTATACATGGAATTTGTTTTCATTGAACAAGATTTAAAGGGAGTCATTTTCGCCAAGCGTGCTATTTTTTTGTTTTTTCCAAAGCTTCAACTCTTTTCAACAAGCTGTTGATTTGATTATTTTCTTCTTCCAAATGCTTGATTTTCGCATCCTGTTCCAATAAATATAGTGTCAATTCTTCTATTTTCTGGAGTAGTTTCGCGTTCATACTACCTAAATCGATTCCCTCTTGTTGTACTTGGATTGCACTTGGAATGTTAGGTAAATGTCCATTTTTATCAATAAATCTCTTTACTTCCTCCAAATCTTTTAAATCAAACCCTGGCTCAAAAACGAAGTCAGGCCAATTACCTTGTAATTCAACTTTTACACCTTCGGCAATTACGTTTCCAGCAACAGCCAACATATAACCCTGCGTGTCAGTGGTGCCTATGCCTACATTTCTATCGGCAAATAAATCCCTTGCTGTCCAATCCACAGTTACCATATTTGAGTTTTCCGAAGTATAGTCAACAACTCCTCCTCCCGAATTGGTTACCACCGTCTCGGTGTTGCTGACAAGCGATGTGTTACCGGCCGCGTCTTCAGCGAACACGGTAAAATCATAACTCGTGATGGGGGCAAGTCCCGTGACATTGAAAGCTGTTGTCGTTCCGGTGTTGGCGATACTAACTCCGTCCTGGAAGACCTCATAGTTGGTCACACCGACATTGTCAGTCGAAGCGCTCCAGGTCAAATCCGTTGTGGTAGAAGTCGTGTTGGCCGAGGACAGGTCCGTGATCGCGGAAGGGGCCTCGGTATCGGGTACTCCAGTCGTTACAACCGTCTCGGTGTTGCTGACAAGTGATGTGTTTCCGGCAGCGTCTTCAGCGAACACGGTAAAATCATAACTCGTGCTGGGGGCAAGTCCCGTGACGTTGAAAGCTGTCGTCGTTCCCGTGTTGGCGATACTAACTCCGTCCTGGAAGACCTCATAGTTGGTCACACCGACATTGTCAGTCGAAGCGCTCCAGGTCAGATCTGTTGCGGTCGAAGTCGTATTGGCAGAGGACAGGTCCGTGATTGCGGACGGGGCCTCGGTATCAGGTGCCGCCTGGGTTACCACCGTCTCGGTGTTGCTGACAAGCGATGTGTTACCGGCAGCGTCTTCAGCGAACACGGTAAAATCATAACTCGTGCTGGGGGCAAGTCCCGTGACGTTGAAAGCTGTTGTCGTTCCGGTGTTGGCGATACTAACTCCGTCCTGGAAGACCTCATAGTTGGTCACACCGACATTGTCAGTCGAAGCGCTCCAGGTCAGATCCGTTGTGGTAGAAGTCGTGTTGGCCGAGGACAGGTCCGTGATCGCGGAAGGGGCCTCGGTATCGGGTACTCCAGTCGTTACAACCGTCTCGGTGTTGCTGACAAGTGATGTGTTACCGGCCGCGTCTTCAGCGAACACGGTAAAATCATAACTCGTGCTGGGGGCAAGTCCCGTGACATTGAAAGCTGTTGTCGTTCCCGTGTTGGCGATACTAACTCCATCCTGGAAGACCTCATAGTTGGTCACACCGACATTGTCAGTCGAAGCGCTCCAGGTCAAATCCGTTGTCGTAGAAGTCGTGTTGGCCGAGGACAGGTCCGTGATCGCGGAAGGGGCCTCGGTATCAGGTGCCGCCTGGGTTACCACCGTCTCGGTGTTGCTGACAAGCGATGTGTTGCCGGCCGCGTCTTCAGCGAACACGGTAAAATCATAACTCGTGCTGGGGGCAAGTCCCGTGACGTTGAAAGCTGTTGTCGTTCCGGTGTTGGCGATACTAACTCCGTCCTGGAAGACCTCATAGTTGGTCACACCGACATTGTCAGTCGAAGCGCTCCAGGTCAGATCTGTTGTGGTAGAAGTCGTGTTGGCCGAGGACAGGTCCGCGATCGTGGAAGGGGCCTCGGTATCAGGTGCCGCCTGGGTTACCACCGTCTCGGTGTTGCTGACAAGCGATGTGTTACCGGCAGCGTCTTCAGCGAACACGGTAAAATCATAACTCGTGCTGGGGGCAAGTCCCGTGACGTTGAAAGCTGTTGTCGTTCCCGTGTTGGCGATACTAACTCCGTCCTGGAAGACCTCATAGTTGGTCACACCGACATTGTCAGTCGAAGCGCTCCAGGTCAAATCCGTTGTGGTAGAAGTCGTGTTGGCCGAGGACAGGTCCGTGATCGCGGAAGGGGCCTCGGTATCGGGTGTTCCGCCAGATTGAACAATGGTAATGTTATCTAAAAATATTGTGTTACCCGCTTCGAACCTGGCACTATATGGACTTGTGAATATACGTATAACAGGATTGGTTTGCGTTGCCGTGAGAGTCCAAGAATATTCCGTCCATGTATTTCCATTGATTACTGTAAGTGGGAATGCCTGAAAACCTTGCCAATTGGCAAACGCAGGTGCGTTGGATTGAGCACCTTCCCTAGCCCAAATTGTAATATCATAATCTTCACCAATAGTCGCATCAAAAGTATATGATATTAGACGACCATTATTGTTTGTGGATTCTGCTCTTAATGAAAAAGCTCCTGACTGGGCATCAGTATTATCTGAGAAAACCTGGGCAGTTCCTCCCATGCCTGCAGTGGAGTTGGATTCATTTGCAGGTGATGCTGCATTGGAATCATCAAAAAGGTTTTGGGAGAATGCCCCCGTTACCGTTAAAAAGAACAGAATAAAAGGTAGTTTTTTCATCATTCGGATAGGCTTTATTGGGTAAAAGGGAACTTTTCCCAACAAAAATATGATACGTTGAAGTTATCGGATCTTTTAGATGAAAAATATCGATGAAATGCAAAAAAAACACTTTTAACGTTACATCTTTTTTTATTATACGGGCAGCAAAGTTATCTCATAAGGTTTTTAAGAATTATTTAATTGCAATATCTTTTGAGCAATAAAAAAGTTATATGTCAGTTTTTTAATTAGATGGAACGGATGTTTTTATAAAATAGTTATCTTTAACTTATAAAATAATATGAGATAAATTTACGTTTAGCAAACGGCGAAGATATTCAACCCCAAATTGTATCCCAGCAAGTCACTATGAACAACAAATCCGTTATTGTCGGTGCCGGCACGTATGGCCAGCTCTACTCATCTTACCTACTTGAATCAGGTATTGAAATCGAAGGTTTTATAGATGATGATCCAAATTTAATCGGTAAAAAGTTTTTTGGTATTCCTGTTATTGGAAACTTCAAAACACTGGAACAAGATTGGTTAAAAAAATCAGTACAAAACGTTTATTGTCCGATAGGTAATAATGAAGTACGAGAAAAGTACCTTATCAGAGCCAAACAAACAGGGTATAACACTCCCAGTTTTGTTCATAATACTGCTTGTGTTGGTCCTGATGTTCAACTGGGGGAAGCCAATTATGTGCTTCCCGGAAGTATCATAATGCCGCATACAATTATTGGCGACTATTTTATGCTAAGCATTGGATCCACAGTTTGCCATCATGTAATCATTGGTAATAGTGTTTTTATCTCCTCTGGTGCCCATATTGGTGCGAACCTAAGTATAAAAAGACATGCCTTTATTGGAATAGGGGCTACGATCAAATCCAATATTAATGAAATTGGAGAAAAAAGTCTTATCGGCGCTGGAGCGGTGGTCATAAGGGATGTAGAGCCTGGAACAACGGTTGTTGGAAATCCTGGTAGAGTCCTAGTGAAGGCTTAAATTCCGGTATCTCATAAATTGACCGTAACTCTCTTATTGCGGAATTTTTGTTTACATGGATTTTCTCATTTCGAAGTATGTTTTTTAAGGCGTTGACTGTACTTCATTTGCAAATTCAAAATTTCCCACTAAGAATCCAATATCAATTAAAATTGTTCGATTACATTTCTTAGTCTCATCACACTGCTTTTGAACACCTAAATGAGGCATTCATCGGTTTTTTTTGTCATATATCGACCTGAAAAGCACAAATGTTAAGAATTCATTGTTGTTCCTTATTTTTAGCTGTTAAGTATCTAATTGTACTATTTAATAATTGTTTGTATTCCTAACCCTTAGGAAAACGTAATTGTAATACTGTTTTGACAAAACCAACCAATATCCTTTTTACCTGTGCCGGACGACGAAATTATCTTATTAAGTACTTTAAGGAAGCACTAAACGGAAATGGAAACGTCGTTGCAGTAGACATGCAACTTTCAGCCCCTGCCTTAGTAGATGCCGATATAGCCAGAAAAGTTCCCAATATATACGATTCGGCTTATATTCCTGCCCTAAAAAAAGTAATAAAAGAAGAAAATATTGATGCTGTTATTTCCTTGAATGATCTTGAGTTACCAATTTTATCCAAACATAAGGAAGAGCTTGAAAATCAAGGAGCTAAAATTATCATTTCTGACCCAAATGCTATAGCAATTGCCTTTGATAAATGGAAAACTTTCACTTTTTTCAAGAGCATTGGAATAGATACTCCAAAAACATATTTAACCATACGAGATGCTCTTACAGCAATCCAGAATTCGGAATTGCACTATCCCTTAATCATTAAACCCAGATGGGGAAGTGCTTCAATCTCCATTGATATTGCAGAGAATGAAGAGGAACTCAGGTTAGCCTATAAACTACAACACCTTAAAGTACAGAAATCCATTTTAAAAAATGCAAGTTCCGAGGATATTGAAAAAAGCATTCTTATACAGGAAAAAATTGATGGCGAAGAATACGGAATTGATATTTTAAATGATCTTGAAGGCAACCATTATAATTCGTTTGTACGTAAAAAACTTGCTATGCGCTCAGGAGAAACAGATAAGGCAGTATCCGTAATAAATGACAAGTTTTCTGAAATTGCGAAAATAATTGCTGAAAATACCAAGCATATTGGGAATATGGATTGCGATTTCTTTGTTAAAGATGATAAGGTCTACTATTTAGAAATGAATCCTAGGTTTGGTGGAGGTTATCCTTTTTCACATGAAGCAGGTATTAACACTCCTGCTATATATGTTTCATGGATCAATGGAGATACTGATGTTGACAAATTCAATAATTTCTCCGGCGGTCTAATGTTTTCTAAGTGTGACAGAATGATGCCAATAAAATTATAGAATATCCTAAAAAAATACTGCTGATCATACTTGGTTTGAATTTTTCACTCTTACCAAATACCATCAACAGTATTTAAAATTCTTCCTCCCGTAAAGAAAAAGGTAGTAACCTATTTTGGTTTAGAGATTTATTATTTCAAATGCCGACCTCCTATTTTCACTATGTTTCTTCTCTGGGCAAGGTGTTTCATTATCACATTCATTGGTCAACCTTGTCTCACCAAATGCA
This sequence comes from uncultured Allomuricauda sp., assembly GCF_947499585.1. Classification (GTDB taxonomy): domain Bacteria; phylum Bacteroidota; class Bacteroidia; order Flavobacteriales; family Flavobacteriaceae; genus Flagellimonas. Next base: position 1,460,956 of record NZ_CANMOO010000001.1, read on the forward strand.
TCATACTTAACCCTTTCCTGAGAGATTCCCTTAGAAATTAAATATTCAACTGTTCGCTCTGCTCTTTTTTCAGATAACCATTGATTATAATTGTTTGTTCCTCTAGAATCAGTATGTGCCGAAACTCCAATGACCAAACTTGGTGTATTTTGTAGCATATCTACCAATTTATCCAAAACTTCTTTGTCTTTGGTTGAGAGGTATGATGAGTTTAATTTAAAGAAGACTCTTCCAAGGTTTCTAACTTCATTCTCAATTTTTGCACGCCTAGCGTCTTCCTGCTCTTTTTTCTCTTTCTCCGCAGCCAATCTCGCCGCTTCTTTTTCTTTTTCCAATCTTTCCGCCAGCAAACGAGCTTCTTCATCAGCTTTTTTCTGGGCAGCTATTGAGTCCTGTACCCTCTGTTGCTCTTTTTCCATTTCTTTTAGAAGCGCTAATTTCTCCTCACCTTTTCTGGAAAGTCCTTTCTTAACATTAAATCTGTACGCAAGACCTGCTGAATGTTGAATATGGTTGGTAGAATTACCTGTACTCATTGTCCACTTACCCGTAGAGCTAAAATCTAACCCCCAATGATCGGATAACCATGTTCTAAAACCCAAAACTGCATTATAAGTTCCTCTACCTTGATTATTTGCATCTGTATAACCCGCTCCAATACCAATATAAGGATCAAAAAAACCTGTCTCCCCAAGAATCATATTGAGATCATAACTTATGCGAAAGTCCAGCCCAAAATAATCAACATCTTCAGGGTTTACCGCATTATCTACTATTTTTCCTTCCTTGTATTTGTTATATGTTCCAATTGCTTCAAGGCCCAGTCCGTTTTCAAAATAACGCCCAATACTTATTCTCGAAGGGAAAGGAACTGCGTTCCAGCCCTCATTGATGTCAAATAACTCTCCAAATTCATCTCCGGAATCATCCACAATATTTGTTCCTAGAGAAACAATCCACGATTGTTTTACAATACTATCTTTTGCCGTTAACTGGGTTTCTTGTGAAGAAATTGTCAATGTAATTACAAACATCAACGCCGTGAAAATCCATTTTAAAGATTTCATGCTATTAGATTTGAGGGTTTCAGAAGCAAAACTAAATCAACATTGCAAAAAAACATGGATTGTACTTTGAATTGCTTTAATTCTCGATAAGAAGCTTAAATTTTGATGAGCGTCTCTCTACCAGCCCATTTTTTGAAAACTTATTACCTTGGAAGTATAAGGTACTTTATAAACATAGAATGGGTAGGAAACAAACTGATTTTCAGTATTTTTCGTTTCATTTGGAGGAACCATTTCAATTGTGATTAAAACCTCATTTTCAGATTCTATCGTCTTAGAAAGCTCTGGGGTCTTTAGTCCCTTTTGCTCCCCTAAACACACTATAAGGGCCATTTCCTTTGAGAAGTCAATTACGGGTACTGGGAGTCCCGGTTTGCGAGTTTTATTTATTGTAGCATAGAACTTGTTCAGAGATTTTACGTCCCTAACGACCATAGTCTCATATTCGGCTATACCACTATATCCATCCTGCGCAATCAAAATCATATCATCCTTTTCTCCTGAATCTAATTGTGTTTCCTTCTGGGCCTTACATGAGGTCAAACAGATAAATAATATCAACACAAAATGTCTCATTAAATTAATATGAATTCTTGAATCTTGATTTAAACGCATTCTCATAAACTTCTTCATATAATGGCAAAACATGCAAAATATCAAATTTAGAAGCCACTTTAAAAGCATTTTCCTTGAATTTCTCCAACACTGCATCATCTCTTAATATCTGCAATGCCTTTGATGCCATCTCATCCACATCGCCTACGTTGGCGAGAAATCCCGAAATACCTTCCTTGTTAACTTCTGGGATTCCACCTGTATTGCTTGAGATTACAGCTACCCTGTTGATCATCGCTTCTAAAGCGGCCAAACCAAAACTTTCTGTTTCTGATGGTAATAAAAATAGATCCGAGAAGCAAAGTATCCTATCTATCTCGTTACTGTTACCTAAAAACAATACTTTATCCTTTATTCCCAAATCATCACAAAGCTGTTCTGCCATTTCTTTTTCAGGTCCTTCCCCTACCATCATCAGTTTTGCTGGGATTTCCTTTTGAATTTTATGAAACACATGAATTACATCAGGAATGCGTTTTACCTTTCTAAAATTACTGATATGGGTGATTATCCGTTCATCTTCATGAGCCATCAAAGATCGCTGGCAATCAGTATAATCCAGACTATATTTTGAAGTATCTATAAAATTAGGAATGACTTCAATATCTTTTTCAATATCAAAGATTTCCAGAGTACTTTGTTTTAAATCTTCTGAAACTGAAGTCACCACATCAGACTTGTTAATACTGAAGGTAACCGCTGGTTTATAAAATGGATGTTTGCCCACTAAAGTTATATCCGTACCGTGAAGCGTTGTGATCATAGGAATAAAAATTCCCTCTTCTTGAAGCATTTTTTTGGCCATATACCCCGCATAGGCATGCGGAATTGCATAATGCACATGCAAAAGTTCTATTCCATAGAGCTTGATTGTATCTACTAATTTGCTGGACAATGCCAATTCATAGGGTTGATAACGGAACAAAGGATATTCGGGTACATGTACTTCGTGAAAATGAATATTATTCCCTAAAAGTTCTAAACGTACAGGCTGTTTATAGGTAATAAAGTGGACTTCGTGCCCTCTTTCCGATAGAGCAATTCCCAATTCTGTGGCTACAACACCACTGCCTCCAAATGTAGGGTAACAAACAATTGCAATCTTCATAACAACAAATCTAAATCAATATTTACAGTCTAATTTATAATAGAATCATAAATAGCTTGCTGAATTCTTGTTCTTAAGGCGGACTTTACCAAAAGTGTATTGCTGGCTGACGGATATGTTCTGTTGGATAAAAAAACATAAACAAGTTCTTCATCTGGGTCAGCCCAGGTATACGTTCCTGTAAAACCGCTATGGCCAAAGCTTTTTCTTGATACACACCCGCAGGTTGGTCCTTTATCCTTTATTTGGGGTTTGTCAAACCCAACTCCTCTGCGCACATCTTTATGGCAGAAATAGCATGTATTGAATTTTTTTACTGTTCGATCATTTAAAAAACGCTTACCTCCATATACTCCTCCTTGAAGATACATTTGCATTATTTTAGCTACATCATTGGCATTACTAAACAAACCAGCATGTCCTCCTACTCCACCCTGCATAGCTGCTCCCATATCATGCACATATCCTTGTACTGTCTGGTACCTAAAATATTTATCTTCTTCTGAAGGAACAATTTCATTCTTTGGAAATTTGTTCAAGGGATTGAAAGAAGTACGTTGTAAGCCCATAGGAATATACAAAAACTCATTTATCAATTCATCTATGGATTTCCCGTAGGTGTCTTCAATATATTTTTTAAATACATAATACGCCACATCGCTATATCTATACCTGTTAGATTTTAATGATTGTCTACCGATTCTATTATAAATTGAATCTTTGTATGCATCCGTTAAATAAAGATTGTCAGAAACTCGGTATGAAAAACCATCAGTGGGTTGATTTCTATAAAAATCTGAGGATGGCTTTCTGTTTTTAGTCAAAGTATCTATGTAAAAAGCAATCCATGCAGGTAAACGACCATAATGGGAAAGTGCTTTTAGAACGGTTACATCTTTTAATTCTGAAGAATCATATTCCGGTATTAACTCTTTGAACGTATTGTTCAGTGCAATTTTTCCTTCCTCCTCCATTTTCATTATCAAAGGCAAAGTAGAAAGGATTTTAGTCAATGAAGCCAAATCATAGATTGAATTATCATCAATTTCTTGTTCTGAGGCGTATGTTGGTTTGCCAAAACTCTTATTGTAGATAACCTTTCCTCTTTTTGCAATTAAAACTTGCGCTCCAGGAAACATCAAAGAATCAAGACCAACCTTTACTAAACTGTCCACAACAGCCAATTTGCTTGAACTTAAGCCAACCCTCTCTGGAATACTGTATCCTAAGCGCTTTAGTGTATTTAAATTAGTTCCTGTATTGACTGGGAATTTGTCATTTGCTGAAACTGGCAATGTTCCATTGGCGTCCAAAGCACCAAAAATGACTTCAGCTGCTTTTTCCTGGGCAATTTCACTATTTTGATAGGCCAACACTACTCCATCAATCGTATCAAAATTTACTACATCCAAAAGTGCATAGGGTTTTGCAAATACTGAAAGTATGGTGTTACTAGTTCTAAGTCTAGATATTTCTTGTAGCCAAAAAAGCTCGTTTTTAGAAAACTTATACCCCTTCCAAGGGCTCTCATTACTTTTATGGAAACCTATAATTACTAAATTGAATTCTGCCAATGCTTTTCGGTACCCAGCCGCATCTTTAGCATTAATTTGTGTGACTTTTGCATACTTAGAAAGTGTTTCAAAGAACACTTCTCCAGAATCATCACCAAATTTTACGTATGCAATTTTTTTATTTTCAAGCTTTTTTATGGGAAGTAATGAAAAATTGTTTTTCACAACCGTAATTGCATTTTCAATAGCCTCTTCATATATGACATCATTTTCAATGTCGTTCAAATCCTCATAAAGATTTTCTAACGCTACAGGCTTGTAATTAGATAGGCCAGCTTTATACTTGGCCATCAATATTTTCTTGACGGAGTAAGCAAGTCTTTCTTCTGTGATTTTTCCTTCGTTATATGCCTCAAACAGTTTTTCTTTCGCCTTCAGAACGTTTTCAGGCATCAAAAGCATGTCGTTTCCTGCAAGGAACGCTTCAAGTTCCACTTCTCCTTCTGGTGCAAATTTAGAGACCGCTTTCATGTTCAGCGCATCTGTAAAAATCAATCCTTTAAATCCTAATTCGGTTTGTAACAAACCTGAGACTATCTGTTCAGATAGTGTGGAGGGCAACCCTTCCCTAATTTCTATATTGGGAACATCTAGATGCGCAACCATTACTGAACTTAATCCATTATTTATCAAACTTTTAAATGGAAATAGTTCTATAGAGTCCAGTCGCTCTTTTGTTGAATTTATTATGGGTAAAGCCTTGTGAGAATCTGTTGCTGTATCGCCATGTCCCGGAAAATGTTTCCCGCAGGATAAAACACCTGCATCTTCCATTCCTTTCATAAATGCTATTCCTTTTTGGGCAACGTTCTTAGGGTCTTCTCCAAAAGAACGGTTTCCTATAATCGGATTTTTTGGATTGTTGTTTACATCTATATCAGGTGCAAAATTGATGTGCACTCCAAGTCTTTTTGCATGTTTCCCTATTTGAAAGCCTACTTTTTCAACTATGGAACTATCTTTTATCGCTCCCAAGGTCATATTCCATGGAAAAGCATAGGTAGAGTCCAAACGCATTGCAAGACCCCATTCCGCATCCATTCCTATCAATAACGGTATCTTGGAATGCGACTGATATTCGTTGACAAGTTTGGCTTGGCGAACAGGACCGCCAGTTGAAAAGATTATCCCACCAAGATTATGATCCTTAATGAGCTGCTTTATGTTATCAGTTGCGGTTTTATTCTGGCTCGAAGAAATACTTACCATAAACAATTGTCCTATACGCTCTTCTACGGACATGTTATTGTATTTGGTATCTACCCAACCAAGTTGTGCCAATGAATCTTTAGTAATCAGTGGATTGTTCTGACCACTAACACCTATGAAAAACAATAAGAAAAAGGGAAAGTAAAAGTTTATCCGCATAAATATCTTGTCTAGGACATGAACTTACAACTGATAAAAATATTGTATTTCACCGAAGAAAGCACTGTATTTAGGATAATTTAAGGATATCATCCTACAAATCTTGAATGCCAACTATCACTAGCGGGAACTTCCCAATGCTCTTGATATTCAATTTTACTTGCTACTAGGTTGTTAAATACAATGGTATTACTTGATATAGCCTTCTCTCTGGCCATTCTCTTAAAGTCTTTTAATGACTTATATGTTACATACTCCCCTTGTTTGAACGAAACATTCATTCTATCCAATAATTCCACATTATATTTTTGTTCCAAACTTTGGATAAAATGAACTGACGTATCAATTGAACATCCTGATGCTCCGGCTTTGCTTTGATCTAACCCAATTACTATAAATCGTTTGTATTTTAGCTCAAAGCCAGCTTCCAACTCACTCCCATGGGCTGTCCATTCTTTTAAAAATGCAGTTAAGCTTTCCTCCACTTCTTTTAGTTCTACATCACTCAAGCTTCTATTTGACTGATAAATCCATACTCTAGCATTATCAGGAAGCGTTTCAAAAGGTACTAACATGAAATTATATTTGTTTAGAGTATTCTTAATCAATTTAAAATTGACTTTAAGCCCTCTTTAGTATTAAAAATAAGTTCAATCTCTTCTATATTTAATGGCCTACTAAATACGGCCAACTCATCAAACAGACCTATGTAATTAAGGCCTAACATTATGTTTGCTTTTTCTTCGCTCCAAGTGAAAGGGTCTTCTATCGTTGGTACTTTCCCTTTACTTTTCCCATTTACAAATAATTCTGAACTTCCGTTTTCGGTGTTCAACCCAGAAAAGTTAATGACAATATGTGTCCACTCTCCTCTATTAAATGGAGGTTGTTCAACCGTAACCAATCGTCTCAAATAGTCTTGATTCTCATCTGGCCCTAATTTCTTTGGATTCCAAACTTCCAAATCACCTAGCACACCCAACCTAAAATTCCTTGGATTATTTTTGGTGAAATCGACCCATAGGGCGGCGTCATTATAATTTACATCGGTTATTTGAATAGGATCACAGTAACCAGGTTCTAAATCTTTTTCTGGATCCAATTGTAACCAGAACGATACCGCTCCACTCCAATTTTCCTTGGAATAGCCCATGTTTTTATGGGCTTTAAAAAAGGTGGTCATTCTGCTTTTTTTCTTAAAATCCAATGCATCCCCAGACAATCCCTTGCCCTTGGCAATTACCACATCTGGATTCAGTAATCCAGGTTTTGCATTTTCAATGTTCTTTCTTAAATCAGCTGTATAAATGTCTTTGTCTCCAACTGCTACATCTGCAGAAGTTCCATTATCAAACGAAGCGTAGAACAATAGATCATCTGCCATTTTATTTTCTGCCGAAAATGCTAGCATCAAAACAATACCAATAACAAGACTTACGTATTTAAAAAGATGTTTCATACTATTTGGAAATTAAATTGTCTACAAACCTTCAGCGTTAGCAATAAGTTCTGCTACATCTAAAACGGTAACACTATCTTCTTTTTCGTGCGCTTTAATTCCGTCTGTCATCATAGTATTGCAGTAGGGACAACCTGTTGCAATAATATCAGGATTGGTATCCAATGCATCTTTTGTACGCAATACATTGATATCCATGTCTCCCTTTTCCGGTTCTTTGAACATTTGTGCACCTCCAGCACCACAGCATAAGGCTGTTTTTTTATGCCGTTTCATTTCTATAATATTCGCATTGGTTTTCTTGAGAACCTCTCTGGGTGCATCATAAACCGAGTTCGCTCGTCCTAAATAACAAGGGTCGTGGAATGTAATACGTTTTTCTTTGTAAAACTCACCTTTAACTGACAGACGTCCATCATCCATTAGCTCTTTTATGAATTGTGTATGGTGAACAACATCATAGTTTCCTCCCAAACTTGAATATTCATTTTTCAATGTATTGAAAGAATGTGGGTCGCAGGTTACAATTCTCTTTATTTCATAGCCATTTAAAACCTCTATATTCATCATAGCCTGCATTTGGAACAAGAATTCATTGCCTGCACGCTTCGCCACATCTCCAGTGCAACTTTCCTCCGGTCCCAAAACTGCAAATTCAACATTAGCTCTATTCAATATTTTCACGAAAGCCCTCGAAATCTTTTTAGCTCTATCATCATAACTTCCCGCAGAACCTACCCAGAACAATATTTCTGGCTGTTTACCTTCGGCCATAAATGCTTCCATGGTTTTTACACTAAGTTCCTCACTCATAGTTCTAGATTTATTCGTTTACCCAGTTTAAACGATCCATTTGATTATATGGCCATGGCGCACCATTGTTTTCAATATTGGACATCATATTGTTCAGTTCCATGGGTGCCGCTGACTGTTCCATTACCAAAAACCTTCTCATCTCTACAATAATGGATAAGGGGTCTATACTTACAGGACAGGCTTCAACACATGCATTACAGGTTGTACATGCCCATAATTCCTCATGACTAATATAATCTCCCAATAATTGCTTTCCGTCTTCTATAAATTCCCCTTTATTGGTATCCATGTTTTTACCAACTTCTTCCAGTCGGTCACGAGTGTCCATCATTATTTTTCTTGGAGAAAGCTTTTTTCCCGTCTGGTTAGCAGGACATTCTGAAGTACATCTGCCGCACTCCGTACAAGTATAGGCATTGAGCAATTGCACCCAGTTTAAATCCATAACATCTGAAGCTCCAAATTTTTCAGGGTCTGGAGCATCATCTGCAGGGGCTGCAAATGGGTCCGCTGAAGGGTCCATCATCAGTTTTACCTCATTGGTGACCGCTTCTACATTGTTAAACTTACCTTGCGGAGTTAACTTTCCATAGTATGTATTTGGAAAAGCAAGTAAAATATGTAAGTGCTTGGAATAATATAGATAGTTCAGAAAAGATAATATTCCAATAATATGCAACCACCAAGCCGTACGCTCAACTAGTATCAAATTAGAAATTGACATGCCATCAAATAATGGTGCTATCAGTTGACTCACAGGAAAGGCTCCTGCTTTTGTATAATGAGCGGCATCTAATTGCTGTAATTGAAAATCGGCTGCATTCATTGTTAAAAATAAAAGCATCAGCACCAATTCAATATATAAAATCATGTTGCCATCCTTCTTGGGCCAGCCATCCATTTCTGGTTTAATAAATCGCTTTAGTTTGATGATATTTCTTCTAATCCAGAAAACAACAACGGCAACAATGACCAAGAGGGCCAATACCTCAAAAGAACCTATTAAGAAATCATACAATGCTCCCAAAGGAGCAAATATTCTATGGGTTCCCAATACCCCATCTATGATAATTTCTAAAACTTCAATGTTAATGATTACAAAGCCTACATAAACGATAATATGCATCAACCCCGCAATAGGACGAACAACCATCTTGGTTTGACCTAATGCAATCCGTGCCATGTTCTTCCACCTTTGCGATTTGTTGTCACTTACATCAACATCTTTCCCAAGTTTGATGTTCCTAGATAATTTTTTGACATTTTTTGAAAAAAAACCTATTCCAATGATAAGGACAATGGCAAAAAGTATATTGGGCAAGTACTCCATATATTAATTCTGGTTTTGTGCGGCCGGATCATTTTCTGGAAGCTCGTATTCTTTTTGCTTCTTTCCAAAAACTGAAACATTAACGTACCTTTTTGGGTTAAGCCTAAAATCTTGCAATAGCAGGTCTAATTCTTTTGAGGCTGAAGTAAGATTTTCATACAACTTATCGTCCTGGGCAAGTTTACCTAAGGAACCTTCTCCTTTTTCAATTTTTCCAAGCACTTTATTAAGTTTCTCTATGGTTGTTTGAAAGTTAGAAACAGTTTCTGCTAAACCAGCATTTGCTAATGAATCTGAAAGCTTGGAAAAGTTAGCGGTAATATTATCTACATTTTTTAAGGAGTTATCCAATTGCTCTTTATTGTTTTCCAATAAAACATTTAATTTATCTGCGCTGCCCTTAAAAGAATTAACCAAATCATTTAGGCCAGCAATACTTTGTCTCAATTCTATTCTAGTCTGGTCATCAAGTACATCATTGACATTCATAAGCAATGAATCAGCATGTGAGACCGCACCTTCAACCTTCATTTGTAGCGGGGTTAGCTTCTCCTGTACCAAAGCGGTAAGACCTGGTTTAATGCTGGATTTAAGTGTATCTCCGGATTTTGCCATGGGTGAATCATCAAAAACTGGATGAATTTGAATCCCTTTTCCTCCAATTATCCCTGTATCATAAATCTCTGCTTGACTATTCTTTGAAAAATCATATCCTTCTTTAATCGAGAATGTAACAACAGATCTAAATTTATTATCACTGAACTTTATACTTACTACGTTACCAACAACAAGACCGTTTATAGAAACCTGGGTTCCTTGTTGTAAACCACCTACGTGGTCGTATACCGCATAAAACGTTTTGTTGTTTTCAAAAAATGAAGAGGACTTTAGATAACTTAACCCGAAAATCAATGCTAAAATTCCCGCAAGTACTATAATCCCAGTTTTGATTTCCCTGGATAGTTTCAAAAGGTTCTGTTTACTGTTCAAACAAAATTAGGAATATTTTTGACAAGGTAGCTACTGTTCTTTGCTCCTATTTTAACGCTTCGGATATTGACACTCTATTTCCGTTCTTATAAGCCACAATATAAGCCGTGGTGTATCCTTTAGTTGCCGCCTTTGCCTTAAGAAGCTTTGCATCATCAAAAGAGCTTGCATTTCCGTACATGTAGCGATACAAGTTTTTAAAAGGTTCTTTGGATAACTTATCCAATCCTTTAAAATTTTCACCCTTGAGAGGGATATTTTTGGCACTTGCCATAAGCTGCACCTTGAAAACCACACCACTTTTAGCTGGTTTTGTATCCGTTGATGTTTCTTTAACCGGCTTTACATCGGTTTCTTTAGAATTTGAAACGGTGGAGGCTGCGGTATTTGTTGATTGCGCTTTTTTTGTTGTTACATGAACTGCTCCAGAAGTATCTTCAATTACAACAGGCACATCACCAGGATCAAATCCGGTCGCAATATTTTTCTTGTAAGCTAGAACAGCTTCTGCAATGGCCATTCCCATTTCACTTTGGCCTTTCTTTGAATTTAAATAGCTTCCTTCATTTTTATTGGTCAAAAAACCTGTTTCAACAAGAACGCTGGGCATAAAAGTCTGGTGTAAAACTATAAAACCTGCCTGTTTTACCTTTCTGTCCTTTCTTTTCAATTTTTTAGTGAAGTTATCCTGGAGCTTTTTACCCAACAAAATGCTTTGGTCCAAAAACTCTTCTTGCATAATGGTAAGTCCTATCACAGATTCTGGGGAGTTAATATCATATTCTGCATACCGCTTCTCATAATCATCTTCCAAATAAATTACAGAGTTCTCTTTTTTTGCTACCTCAAAATTTTGTCTATTAACATGAAGTCCAAGGACAAAAGTTCCCGCTCCATGGGCATCTGAGCTATGCGAATCGCAGTGAACGGATACAAAAAGATCTGCATTTGCCTGATTGGCAATTTCTCCTCTAACAAAAAGGTCAACAAACGTATCGTCCTTTCTAGTATAAATAACTTTGATGTTTGGATTTTTCTCTAATTCTTCACCAGCTTTCAGTACAATACCTAACGCAATATTTTTTTCTAGGTATCCATTTCCTAGGTTACCTGGGTCATGACCACCATGCCCTGCATCTAAAACAACGACAAACTTATCTTTTGGTGGTACTTCGGTATCATTTTTGGTAAATGAAGTCAAAGGAAGTATAAAGAGTAGAACAAAAAAAGCTAGCTGACTTTTATTCATAAGAACTAAGTAATTATAGCGTTCTGAAATGGTTAAAAATATTGTAATCCCCAATCAACAGAACAAAAAATATATGTAAGTTTGATCCCAAAAACTAGGCCAAACTAGCACAAAAATAGGATTTATCACGTTGCAATCAAACAAACATCTTTTAGTTTTCCTTTTTGTTCTCCTTGGCGGCACAATAAATCTTCTGGCACAGGAAGATCTTATTACCCCTTTGCCAATAAAGGGAATGAATGATAGCATTACCGCTCCCCTGTTACCACCTAACATATTGAACGACTCTATTTCCACTGATTCAATACAATCAGATTCCGTTCAAGGGAAGCAACCCTTATTACTTGACAAAATTAAGTATAAAGCTAAGGATTATGTGAAACTGAGTCAAAAAGACAATAAAATCTACTTATATAACGAGGCTGAGATATATTATCAAGATACGGAACTCAAGGCTGGTGTAATTGTGATGGATTACATTAAGAACGAAGTATATGCCGGTAGGTTACAAGATTCTACGGGCACCTATTCCCAGTTGCCCTTTTTTAAACAAGGGACCAATGAGGTTAGACCAGATTCGATAAGGTTTAATTTTGATACTCAAAAAGCGTTAATCTGGAATTCAAGAACGGAACAACAAGCTGGGTTAGGCCAGTTGGGTAGCGATGCAATGAAGATCTATGCAGAAAAAACAAAAAAGGAAAATGATTCTGTTTACTTTTTAAGTGAAGGAAAATTGACCACATCCAAAGACACGGTTGACCCTGACTACTATATTAGAATTCGCAAAGCCAAATTTGTACCCAAAAAGAAAATAATAGCAGGTTTTAGTAACATTTACATTGTGGATATTCCTACTCCGGTTGCATTACCTTTTGCATATTTTCCTTTAACTACAGGACGTTCTGCGGGATTGATATTCCCAACCTTTGGTAATGACCCCAATAGAGGTTATTTTCTTCAGAACGGTGGCTATTACTTGCCAATAAGTGACTATGTGGATTTAAGCCTTACAGGTGACTTTTATACAAACGGGAGTTATGGTTTTAGGGCCCAATCGGTTTACGCAAAGCGATATAAATTTAGGGGTAATATTAATTTCAATTTTGAAAATTTAATTCAAAGTCAAAAAGGTTTTGATGATTTTAGCCGAACAAGTAATTACAACATTCAAATAAGACATACGCAGGATGCTAAAGCAAGTCCAAATTCTAGGTTTTCCGCTTCTGTAAACTTAGGTAGTAGCCAGTTTTTTACCAATTCATTGAATCAGGCCAATCGATCAAATACGCAAACCAATACGTTTGCTTCATCCATAAGCTATTCCAAAACTTTTCCGGCATATCCGTCCGTAAATACTAGTTTGACATTGACCCATTCACAAAACTCAAGAACACAGGCCATTCAAATGTCATTGCCAACGTTTCAAGCAAGTATGGAACGTATTTTTCCTTTTGCAAAACGTGATGGTATAAAAAAAGGAATTGTTCAGAATGTCAACTTTCAGTATGATGTAAATGGACAAAATAGTATAACCACAACGGAAGAGGACTTTTTTACCAGTGCAATGTTTGAAGGCGCACGTGTAGGAGCAAGGCATAGAATTCCTATAGGAACCAATTTTAAGGTAGCAAAATATTTGAGTGTAAGTTTAAATGGTAATTATGAGGACGTTTGGGCGCTAGAGACCATTAGTCGAAGATTTGATACTGAGCAAGAAGAAGTGGTTACAGATACCATTCCTGGGTTTGACAGATTTAATAGATATAACCTTGGGGCCAGTATGGGTACAGTTGTTTATGGTACATTTAACTTTGGGGAGGATAAAAAAATACAGGCTATAAGGCATGTTATGCGCCCATCAATAAGTTATACCTATGCTCCTTCATTTGAGCAATTTTATGAAACGTATACTGATGGTGACGGGGATGATGTACAATACACTCCTTTTGAAACCAGCTTATACGGAAGACCTTCCTTAAGTAAGAGTAATTCCATTGGCTTTTCATTACAGAATACACTGGAAGCCAAGGTCAGGGACAAAGATTCGACTGCTTTAGAACCAAGAAAAGTTAACATACTTAGTAATCTTACCCTATCCACCAGCTACAACTTTGAAGCAGATTCACTGAAATTAAGTCCTATTAACCTTAGTGGAGGTACTGAGATTATAAAGAATGTTCCCATTAACTTCTCTGCCACATTAGATCCATATGCGATAGATAACAATGGGAGAAGAATCAATACCTTCAATGTTAGTAACGGGGGTGGGCTTTTACGATTAACTTCTGCTAGAATTAACACGGGATTCTCATTAAGGAGTGATATGTTTAAAAAAGGTGGCGGTAAAAACAATGAGGAACCTCAAGATCAAGAACCTGACTATGGCGCGAATCCTTTTGAATTGGAAGGAGCGAGAGATGGGGAGACCTTTTTTAAGAATGAAAACCCAGATTCCGATGAAGTAGACAACCCAATTTACAATACCAAAATTCCTTGGGACATGAGGTTTACCTATGTGGCCACCTATAGTAATAGCAACAGACAAAAGGAAATAACCAATCACTCATTAATGTTTTCTGGCAATGTTCAACTTTCTCCTAAATGGGAAGTTGGGTTTAACTCCGGTTATGATATTAAAAACAAAGGTTTTGCTGATACACGACTTAATTTTAAAAGGGATTTAAATAGTTTTCGTTTGAGCTTTGATTGGACGCCTTTTGGAAGATTTGAACGATGGTATTTCTTTATTGGGATAAAGAGTTCCATTCTTAGTGATCTTAAATGGGAGAATAGAAGTCAACCTTTTAGATAAGAGATAAAATAAGATTAAATAACTTGCTTAGTAAATTGTCAATTAAAAAATCCTTTTCATGAAAAAAATAATAAACACTCCAAACGCTCCAGCTCCAATAGGTCCTTATAACCAGGCGGTTCTTATTAAAGACACACTATATATTTCAGGGCAAATTCCTATTGATCCATCAACAGGTGTATTGATTGAAGGTGATATTAAAAAGGAAACCAGACAGTCTATGGAAAACCTAAAGGCAATTCTTTCTGAAGCCAATATGACTTTTGAGGATGTAGTAAAGACCTCCATCTTCATTAAGGATATGCATCAGTTTTCTGAAATAAATGAGGTGTATGGAGTCTATTTTAATGCCGAAACCGCTCCTGCAAGAGAAACTGTAGAAGTTGCTAATCTTCCAAAGTTTGTAAACGTAGAAATTTCTATGATCGCAATTAAATAGTCTCTCTATGGAATTCCATTAGACCTTCTATTGGACGCCTACGGATAACACCTAAAATTAAGTCATTTCGCTCTAGTACAGTAGCAAGCTCATCACTTAAAAAATGTGCAATACTGCCAACAAAGTTTATAGGAACTTTAGTGGCCAGTTCAAATTGCATGATATAATTATTCACAAACTGTTGCAATCCTTTGTCTATAACACCTCGGCAATATGGATGATCCTTATTTTCAATTATAAATCGGGCAAAGGTTGCCAAATAGGTATTGGGGTTGGGCTGTTTGTATAAGTGTTCCTTTATTACATCAGCTTCCAAATTATATTCTTTTGCAAATCTAATGCCAAGGTCTTGAGGCATTTTATGAAAATAGTAATCTCTTAAAAGTTTCCTTCCGAAAAAATTACCACTACCGTCATCCATTAAAATGTAACCTAAAGAAGTTACTTTTTGGAACAATTGATGCCCATCATAATAGCTACAGTTTGAACCTGTACCCAAAATACATACAATTCCTTGATGTCCTATTTTAGTAGTGGAATAGATTGCTGCAAAGGTATCTTCTCTTACCTCTGCTTTTGCATTTGGGAAAAAGTCCTTGAAAATTTCCTTCAAAAAATTCTTCATCCTATCGGTACCGCAACCAGCACCATAGAAATACAATTGGCTTACGACATCTTTGTTTTTGGAAAGTTCAAAATTGTTGGCTAATCTGTCCTCAATCACCTCTCTCGTTAACACTTCAGGACTAAGCCCTAATGTCTGGGTAAGGAACAATTGTTCGCCGGTTTTATCCAAAGCAATCCAATCAGATTTGGTTGCTCCACTATCCACAATCAATATCATATGCCAAATTTTATTATGAATCCTGAAAAAGGTGAATTACCTTTTTCAGGATTTACTTGTAAGAAAATAAATTACAGATTTGCTACGTGTTCAGCTAAATCAACTAATTTATTGGAATAACCCGCTTCATTGTCATACCAAGAAACAACTTTGAAAAACTTCGAGTTTAATTCCATACCAGCTCCTGCGTCAAAAATGCTTGTTCTTGCATCTCCTACAAAATCTTGCGAAACAACAGGTTCATCTGTATATCCTAGAATACCGGCCATATCTCCTTCAGAAGCATCTTTAAACGCTTTCTTAATTTCATCGTAAGAGGTTTCTTTTTCTAACCTTACAGTCAAATCAACAACAGAGACATCTGCAGTTGGTACACGGAATGCCATTCCTGTAAGTTTTCCCAAAAGTTCTGGGATTACTTTTGTTACCGCTTTGGCAGCTCCTGTAGATGCAGGAATGATGTTTAGCATAGCACTTCTACCTCCTCTATAATCTTTTCTTGACGGGCCATCTACCGTTAATTGTGTAGCTGTAGTAGCATGAACAGTGGTCATTAGGCCTTCTTCTATACCAAATTTATCATTCAATACTTTTGCCAATGGCGCAAGACAGTTTGTTGTACAAGACGCATTTGACACAATTGTATCTGACGCTTTTACGTCATTGTGGTTAACACCCATTACAAACATTGGTGCGTCCTTAGATGGTGCAGAGATAACAACTTTTTTAGCTCCTCCATCAATATGATATTGAGCCATTTCCAAAGTTGTAAAAATACCTGTACACTCAGCAACTATATCAGCTCCTACTTCATCCCACTTCAAAACTTTAGGGTCTCTTTCTGCTGTAATTCTTATTGTTTTTCCATTTACAACAAGATTTCCGTCCTTCACTTCGACTGTGCCATCAAATCTTCCATGGACTGAATCGTATTCCAACAAATATGCAAGATGCTCTACATCCAACAAGTCATTAATCGCCACAACATCAACATTACCTCTCTTTACTGTTGCACGAAACACCAATCTTCCTATTCTACCGAATCCGTTAATTCCTATTTTCAAATTTGACATTTTTACTGTATTTGGTTATAATTATGTAGTCATTATATCAGAAACTCTTAAGAGTTCTTCATCTATCTCTGTATGTGCTTTAATTGCCTCACTTATTGGTGTAAGTATTAATTGATTATCTCTTATACCTACCATATAGTTGGACTTCCCTTCCAATAAGCTTTCTACCGCCTTTACCCCCATTCTACTGGCGAGAACTCTATCAAAGCATGTTGGGTTACCTCCTCTTTGCATATGCCCCAGAACGGATACTCTAACATCATAAATAGGTAGGTGTTCCTCAACATATTCCTTGAGCTCAAAAACATTCTTTCCAATTCTATCCCCTTCGGCAACAATTACTATACTGGATGATTTCCCAGACTTCTTGCTTCGTTTTAAAGAATCTAACAAGCGTTCTAAACCAAGGTTCTGTTCTGGAATTAAAATTTCCTCTGCTCCAGCTCCTACTCCTGCGTTTAAAGCAATATGTCCTACATCTCTACCCATTACCTCAACAAAAAAGAGACGGTTGTGCGAACTTGCCGTATCGCGTATTTTATCAATAGCGTCTACAACGGTATTAATAGCTGTATCAAAACCAATGGTATAGGTAGATCCCAGAATATCATTATCAATTGTACCTGGTATTCCCATCACAGGGAAGTTGTATTCTTCATTAAAAGAAAGAGCCCCAGCAAAACTTCCATTACCACCAATAACAACAAATGCGTCTACACCTTCTTTCTTTAGCTGATCGTAAGCCTTCTTGCGACCCTCTTTGGTCCTAAACTCTTCACATCGTGCAGATTTTAGAATTGTTCCTCCCTTATTAATGATGTTGTTTACACTACGGGCGTCCATAGGTTTAAAATCTCCATCTATCATCCCCTCATAGCCTCTGTAGATACCAACACATTCAATTTTCAAATATGCGCAAGTACGAACTACGGAGCGAATTCCAGCATTCATTCCTGGAGAATCACCACCTGATGTAAACACTGCTATTTTCTTAATTTCTGATGCCATTCAAAATTTTAAAAAACCAAAACTAGGAAACTTTATTTAATTAATGAATGACATATTAACTAATTTGTTTTCAGGCGTTTTCGCAAACGTTTTCGTAATTTTTTTTATCAAAAAATGATAGAAATATAACCCTAATTAGGTAACTTTTTGGAAGTCTTGTCTTTAGCAGTGAAACGAATTAGACTATCTTTTCCCATAATCTCCGTGGATCGTTGAAGTTCTGGTGGAGTAATCTTCTTTTTCTTCTTTTTGAATACTTTCCGCATCAACTCTTTAAAACTATTAAAATCAACTTGATACGAAAGACCCAGGCCTTGTGTATATCCTTGACGTTCTGCCAAGAACTGTTGTATCTGGTTCTCTCTGTTAAAAATTTTAGCGCTTAAGGTTCCTTCCTCATTAAGCAGTACCTGAACTTCCACATCTCCTGCAACTACGGTCTCAGATACTCCACCAACAGGAACTCCTACCCTTCCATTGACCAAAACCCTATCTGATATTTGTGTAGAAACTGTTACTCCTATTCTATTTTCTGTTTGAATATCTGCATTAGCATCTAAATACCCTTGCTCATATGAAACGCCTAAATTGAATTTATCATTATCACCAGATAGGATTTGATTGAGAAGTCCAGATGCCGTTTGAATCAAGTTACCTGTTACAGCTTGTTGGTTTATACCTGTTTGTTCATTTACAAAAGTTCCTTGAGCCAAAAGGAAAAATGCATTACGCTCTTTTACCGTTGGATCTTGTAATCTATATTCTAGTTCTGATTGCACCACAGAATTGGTGCCAGGAAAATCGATATCAAAGTTAATGTTGGGGCTTTCCAATTCGCCATCTAAGCGTACAACAACTTCTGTTGGTATTCTTGCTTTATATCCCTGGTTATCCAGCAACGGTGCTGGATTGGCGTTAAGCGCATAAACAGCTTCCAGATTAAGTTGTGCAGCCAATGGATCACGCTCCCAAAGTATTGTGCCTCCGGGACGTACCTGGAATTTCTTATCTATTACCCCTCCATACCTAAAATTGTACTCTCCAGTAACCGCGACAAATTCCCCATACATATTGAATTTTCCATTGGTATTGATTTCTATAAGAAGAATACCTTCTCCTGTCCCTTTTAAGGAACTTCCTGTGCTCTGGTCCACCACAATTTCAACCTCAGCTTCTGGAGTTACCGCCAAGTCAAAAGCCATTTCCAAACCTTGGTAATCTTTTAGAACTCGTTCTTCTTTGAATGATTCGGAACCACCTTTTTCTATAAAATTGATAAATGAATAATCTCCAACACTCGTTACGTCACTAAGCGGTATTTTTAATGATGTTCCTCTTGCCGTGGTTGCATCCACCGCAATATTTAGAGCATCAGTAGAGCCATAAATACTCCCCGTCCCATTTATAAAACCCTTTCCATAGTACAGCGCTTCTTCATCGAATTCGGTATTCAGAATCATAAAGCGGTTATTTTTTGTGTCTACATCCAAATCAAGGGACCAATCATCAAAAGCGGTGTGGTTTATAGTTCCATCGAGAGTAGCTGTGGTACCTTCAACTACATCTGAAAGTCCAATATTGTCAAAGTAAAAAGTCTGGTCAAAAAGCCGAACTCGCGAATATGGTGCAAAATCATAATCTACATTTAGATAAGGTATGCCAATTCCTGCATCATTTAAACTAAGCGCACCATTTATTGCAGGGTTAGAAACACTTCCTGTTATTTTGGCATTTCCGCTAACACTACCTCTAATATTTGAGACTACTCCATCCCCTAAAGCACTGAAAGGTTCAAGACGAAAATCGGTGAAGTTTGCGGCCAGATCCAACTGTCTATTATTGTTTTGGTTTGTAACCTTGCCATTTACACTCAACCGCTCTTTTCCATTATCATTTAAATAGGTGCTAACGCCAAACTGTGTTAAATCATTATTCCCAAAAATGCCTATTTCTAAATCTCCTTGACGGATTTTGTTAATACTAAAATCCCTAATATTTAAACTGGAAGTTGGTAAATACTTACCATCTTTTTGCAAAATGTTGAGAAACCCATCTACGGATCCATCCAATTTTAAGCTGTCTATTTCTGGAGTTATCTTACTGAGTGAGACAATTTTAAACTGTAGGTCCAAATCCTTGTATGTTGAATCTGCCAATTCTCCCCGTAGTCTTATTTGTTCCCTATCACTATTGTCCATTACAACGTCCTCAATCCTAATACTGTCCAAAGTTCTATTGATAATAACTTTGTTTTTGTTGTTACCATCTTTATTAAGCACCCAAACATTTCCCTTGAAATTGACATCAGATTTTTTTAGTCCGATTACCGATTTGTTTTCTTTATTGAATGTATGATAGAAATTAAGCTTATAGCTGTCGTTGTACTCACTTCCTCCTCTAAACTCTGTTCTAAAGAATAAGGTATCCTTTAATTTGGTGTTAATAAGGTTGAAATCCTTTACATCATAGTAAACTGTGGACATATCCTCAACTGAAACGAAGGTGTTAAACAGTGGGTTCTTATTGTCAATTTTCAGTTCTATATTGTCAAAATCATTTCCAAAGGCTTCAATACTCGGAGACTTAAAGGTGAGTTTAAAATCTCCTTCATCTGAAACTATATTCCCTCGAATAAAGGTATTAGGGTCAAAAACAACCTCAGGAAAAAACACATCAACTATTTTATTATAGATTTTAAAGTTAAAGTTGAGCCTTTGTCCTTCCGATATCTCGAAAGGTTTGTAGTTTGTGTAGATGCTTCCTATGGAGTTCTGCACCAGTTTTCCTATTTCTTTTACCTTGAATTTTCCTTTTACATAGCCGGTAATAATGTCTGGAGAATTTATTTCCACGGTTCGCACAGTATCTTGATCAAATGAGGAGGATACTGCAAAATCATCAAAATAATAGGTTTCGTTCTTATTTTGATACGTGGTATTTGAAAAACGTAATTGCCCCATGATATTATCCAGGGTGGTACCTTCAATGTCCATATTTAAATCTCCTTTAAAAATAGATACACTGTCATTGATGAAGTTTAACTTTTTAAGATCTGCATGAGCCACAGAAGCAATGAAGTTGAAGTTATTGGCATTGTCTCCAAAATCAGCCAATCCCTTAAAATCAAATTGAAAATTTTCATCTTTACTCACTAAAGAACCATCAAAAAGTTTTTCTTTTAAAACTCCAGATACCTTAAGGTTGTTGTATTCATAATTATTGAATTCCAATTTATATACTTCTCCAATAACCTCTGTATTCAAATATTCAGATGTAAAACCTTTTCCTTCCACATTGACATCCATAGTAGCTATACCCAACTGGTCATTTTCTGCAAAATTTCCTAAATCAAAATTTATTAGTGACACAAATCCAATGTAAGAAGCGTCATCTATTGCTTGAATGTTGGTCATTTGCAAATCCGTATAACTACTACCTATGGCGGTGTTCAAATTAATCTGCACATCTAAGGAAGTTTCCGTCACCTCCGCATCTCCTCGGATGGTAAACTGACCAAGTCTTTGTATGGAAGAAGGGATATTTTTCCCTAAAATATTCGGTAAAAGCGATCTTAGCTGATAGTAACTAGATGTAAGGTTATCTATATCTGATCGCATTATAAATGGAGCTTCTTTGCTAAACATATTGTCAAACTCAAAGTCGCCTCTAATACCAGTATTTTCAGATTGGATAAATAATTCCTTTACTTGTAATTTGTTTAATACCCCACTTAAATTTCCGGCAAATGAAACTACTTTATCCGTACCAAATTCATTGTAAAATGAGTTGACTTCGTTAAGTGCTATAGTGGATTCATTAAAATCTGCAACGACATTCACCCGATCTAAAAATTCTTTAAAATCTTCACGATTATAATTGAATACCAAGTCGCCTTTAATTTTAGATTCTTTGGTTTCAATTCTTAAGGAATCAAAACGCATCTGCTGTTTGGTATACTTAAATTCCGTAGAAAGGTTTTTTAACCGTAACCCTCGTTTAGTCTCCAGTGATAAACCATTAATGCCAAGAGTAACTTCAGGCCCCAAAACTTGAAAGTCTTTTGCCAACACATCCATACTGGAGAAATCCAATATCTTTTGAGACTCCAAGTTTTCATCAATAAGTTTAAATTTCCCTTCCGAAATTTGTATTTCATCAGACGACATAAAAAAAGGTGGAGTGCCCGGTGCTCTGGGTTGTCCATCATCTAATTTTGCAACAAATACATCTAAATTGGTATCCCTCTCCCCTTTATAGGTTTTCAAATTGAAAAACAAGCCATCCACATCAATATCACCAAACTCCATTTTACCATTGGCCATATTTCTAATGTTTAGAATGGAGGTGGTCAATTTTTCAATATAAACCAAGGTATCTTTTTGGTAATCTTCAACATAAATTCCCTTTATACCGGTGTTTAAATTGAATAATGATAAACTAAGACGATCTATGGAAATATTGGTGCCAAATTCTTCATTTAGAGATTCTGTGGCATATTTGGCCATCTTGGTCTGAACAGCAGGAATTGAAAGTATCAAGGAGCCCAATACCATTAGTAGCAGAATCGCTAATATAAATCGTAACAGTATTTTCCTTAGTTTTCTGATAGGGCTTTATGTTTTACCTTTGCTTGACCAATTTTTGTTCCAAAACCTGTGGTAAATAAAAAAATATACATTCTTGCAATAGAATCTTCCTGTGATGATACTTCTGCGGCCATTTTGTGTAATACAAAAGTGTTAAGCAATGTAGTGGCAACACAAGAAATACACAAGCAATATGGAGGTGTTGTTCCAGAATTAGCATCTAGAGCCCATCAACAAAATATAGTTCCTGTAGTACATCAAGCCTTGGCCAAGGCAAATATCGATAAAAAACAACTATCCGCCATAGCTTTTACTAGAGGTCCAGGACTTATGGGTTCTTTATTGGTAGGTGCTTCTTTTGCCAAGTCATTATCATTGGGGCTCAACATTCCATTGATTGAAGTAAACCACATGGAAGCCCATATTTTGGCACACTTTATTGATGATGAAAGCATGACAGTTCCAGAATTCCCTTTTTTGGGCATGACCATTAGTGGAGGACATACCCAGATTGTTAGGGTAAACAATTATTTTGACATGAAAGTGCTGGGCGAAACGTTGGATGATGCTGTAGGTGAAGCTTTTGATAAAAGTGCAAAATTGATGGGGTTGCCGTATCCAGGCGGGCCATTAGTAGACAAAAATGCACAACTTGGGAACCCAAGAGCGTTTGATTTTCCAAAACCAAAAGTTGAAGGACTTAATTTTAGTTTTAGCGGGTTAAAAACAAGTATTCTATATTTTCTACAGCGAGAAACAAAAAAGAATCCTGGTTTTATTGCTGAAAACATCAATGATATCTGCGCTTCTGTACAGTATACTATCTTAGAAATTTTAATGGACAAGCTCAAACTTGCGGTAAAGCAAACTGGAATTCAACAGATTGCCATAGGAGGAGGAGTTGCGGCCAACTCTGGTATTAGGGCAAGACTAAAAGAAGCTGAAGAAACATTGGGATGGAAAACCTATATTCCCAAATTCCAATATTGCACGGACAATGCAGCGATGATAGGCATTGTTGGTTATTTAAAATTTCTAGAAAAACAATTCACTGACCAAAGCGTAGGGGCCAAAGCCAGATATGCTATTGGAAGTTGATTTTTAATTTCTAACTTTTCACTTTCAAATTGAAAAATGGCATATAACGAAGAAATAGTCTCTAGAATACGCCATGCTTTGGCAATATTTCCAGAAGAATTTACCGAAAAGAAAATGTTTGGAGGAGTTGCTTTTTTATATCACGGGAAAATGACCGTAGGCCCTGTAAAGAATGATTTAATGGTACGGATTGTAGATAATAAAATGCCAAATATTTTAAATCAAGAATTTGTAAGACCAATGGATTTTACTGGAAAACCAATGAAAGAGTTTGTTTTTGTATCCCCTGAAGGTTTTAAAACTGAAGAACAGCTTCAAAACTGGATTGAACTTGGTCTGGAACACGCAAAAAGTAAATTATAGCCATGCAACTCTTTTACAACCCATCTCTTGACAATAGCTTTAAGCAATTCTTTTTCTCTCCTGAGGAAAGCAAACATATTTTAAAGGTTCTAAGAAAAAAAGAAGGGGATATTTTACACATTACCAATGGAAAAGGATACCTCTTTCAGGCTGAAATCTTAACAGCAGATCTTAGAAAATGCAAAGCGCAAATAATTTCTACGGAAAAGAGTATTCCTAAACGCTACAGCCTCCATCTTGCAGTTGCCCCAACTAAAATGAACGACCGCTACGAATGGTTTTTAGAAAAAGCTACAGAAATAGGTGTTGATGAAATAACCCCTATCATTTGCGAACATTCTGAGAGAAAGACCGTAAAATTAGAACGTATGGAGCGGGTGTTGCAATCCGCAATGAAACAATCATTGCAAACCCATTTACCCAAGTTAAATCCTGCAATTTCCTATAAAGAATTTATGAATCAGGAAATGAGCGGTCTCAAATTTATTGCGCATTGTGATGAAGGTGAAAAAATGGAGCTAAAAAGAAGGGTTGCAGCAGACAAAGACCTTGTCATTCTTATAGGTCCCGAGGGCGATTTTTCAAAGAACGAAATTAATCAAGCATATAACAAAGGTTTTGTTCCAGTATCTCTCGGGAACAATCGCTTAAGAACTGAAACAGCAGCTATTGTTGCCTGCACAACCGTTTCCATCATTAATAGCTAAACAGTAATCGGGGTTTTAGCAGCGCCAGTAATATCCAAATCATCAGTCTCAATAAGTACCATCAAAGTCAACTTATCCTTTGAAGACACAATCTCTGGAACTGCAATTGAAGATGTTCCTTTTTTAGTGGCCATCGGAATATATTTTTCCGCCACTACTATGTTGCTATTCTTTAAAGTTCTGTTTCTGTTTTCTCCTCTTTTAACAGAAGTTGTGCGCTCATCCAGTACTAAAACAACCCTTAGCAGTTTGTCTTTCAAATCTCCTTCAATAGAATAGTCAAACGATATTGAATTATGACTGGATTCATTAATATCCAAGTCTAAAACGTTATTGGTCTTTTTTGCTTTGTATTCGTTAATCTTAGAATACATTTTAGATTGATTTGAACCCACAAAATGCTCTTTTCCATTAATGACCAATTGTGGTGTGTAATTACTTCGATATTGGAACTTTCTATTATAGTCCCTCTGTTTTTTTGTATAGACCGATTTACTAAAAGGATCTTCCCAACCTATGTAGTTCCAATAGTCCACATGATAAGACAATGCATAAACCTCTTCCGTATACTGGTTTTTCACTTTCTCCAAAAGCACATCAGCTGGTGGACAACTAGAACAACCTTGTGAAGTAAAGAGTTCTAAAACTACGGGAGCTTTATGTACTATAGTTTCAATCTTTTTGTCCGCATACTTCACCTGTTCCATACCATCTGCTTTATACAATGTCACAAGTGACATTCCAAAAAGAGCCATCGAAGAAATTATGATTTTTTTAAACATGAATACTGTATTTTTGATTTCTTAGTTATTCGTAGGGAAATGAGACAACTTACCAAGCTATGTGGTTTTTTAACTTTTTTTGTGATAGGCCTTTGCCACTCCCAAGAAATTGCGATTCTAAAATACGGTGGTGGCGGTGATTGGTATTCCAATCCTACGGCTTTGCCAAATTTGATTCAGTTCTGCAATAGCAACATAGGCACCAAAATAAACCCAAAGCCAGAAACGGTAGAGATTGGCAGCGTTTCTATATTTCAATATCCCTATCTTCACATGACCGGTCACGGAAACGTTTTTTTTACTGATGAAGAAGCAGAAAACTTAAGTACTTATCTGCTATCAGGCGGTTTTTTACATATTGATGATAATTACGGCATGGAACCTTATTTAAGAAGGGAATTGGAAAAAGTATTTCCAAATAAACAATTAGAGGAACTCGGTGCTGATCATCCTATTTTTAATCAGAAGTATAAATTCCCAGCTGGCTTGCCCAAAATCCATGAACATGATGGAAAAAGGCCTCAAGCCCTAGGTATTTTTGAAGAAGGAAGACTAGTTTTATTGTTCACTTTTGAAAGTGATTTAGGGGATGGTTGGGAAGACCCATCGGTACATAACGACCCAGAAGAAATTAGATTGAAAGCACTACAAATGGGTGCCAATATTGTGGAATATGCCTTTAAAAGCTAGCTTATGACCTCTAAAACTATAGCCAACGGAATTTTAAGGGCAGTAACCATTATTGTTGGTATTGTTCTTTTGGGGTATTTTTTATTTAAGATTCAATCCGTTCTGGCCTATTTGGCCATTGCAGCGGTAATTGCACTTTTAGGAAGACCAATAGTTCTTTTTTTAAGACGAAAACTAAAATTCCCAAATACCCTTGCTGTTATCGTTACTATGGTCCTGATGTTAGCTATTTTTCTTGGAATTCTAGCACTCTTTATTCCTTTGATTTCTGAACAAAGTAAAAACCTGTCTCTTTTGGATATTGAAGCTTTAAAAGCAGATGTAAATACACTTTACTTACAGATTCTAGAATATTTTGGCGCTACCACGGACAACGTTACCCACTTGATTGAAGACTCGGATTTGGAGAAAAATGTATTGGAAGGATTAGATTTGGGATTTATCCCAGACTTCCTTAATTCATTTGTCAACATATTGAGCAACTTTAGCATTGGTCTTTTTTCCGTTCTTTTTATTTCATTTTTCTTTTTAAAAGATAGCAAGCTTTTCCAAAATGGCATGCTGACTTTTGTTCCTGACAATAAAGAAAGTAATTTGGTGAAATCTGTTGA
Organism: uncultured Allomuricauda sp.; assembly: GCF_947499585.1. Classification (GTDB taxonomy): domain Bacteria; phylum Bacteroidota; class Bacteroidia; order Flavobacteriales; family Flavobacteriaceae; genus Flagellimonas. The sequence continues at coordinate 1,487,548 of NZ_CANMOO010000001.1, forward strand.
TAAAATCAATGGGTTACTATCCAGATATTTTGCTGGAATTTTACTTCAACTTTTTATTTTATTCGTTATTTATACCATTGCACTTTTAGTTGCTGGGGTAGAAAATGCCATTGTAATTGCATTCCTTTGCGCACTCTTCAATATCATTCCATACATAGGTCCAATCATCGGTGGTGCAATCATGATAACTTTGACCATGACCAGTTTTTTAGGAGCAGATTTCAGTACTGTAATTTTGCCAAAAGCACTATACGTTTTTATAGGTCTAATCATTGGTCAACTTATTGATAATTTCTTTTCCCAACCCTTTATTTTTTCCACAAGTGTAAAATCACATCCTCTAGAAATTTTTCTTGTAATCATTATTGCGGGGCTTGTATTTGGTGTTGTTGGCATGGTGGTAGCTGTACCAGGATATACTGCAATAAAAGTGATTTTAAAAGAGTTTTTAGCTGAAAATTCGGTAGTCAAAAAGCTAACTAGAAACTTATAGTTATAGTTTGAATAAAATAATATTAAATACTGGTGTACAGGATTTTATAAATAAAAATTGGAGTACTGACATCGTGTCAGTTTTATTAAAAAAACAATTTTTTGAAGGAGTTTCTCAAAAAGAGCTGGTTCAGCAGCTAGAAGCTAAAAAAAGGTGCAAAGACAAACTCCCCTCTTGGTTCAATGCCCCCAACATTTACTACCCAAATAAACTGAATGTTGAGCAAACCAGTTCAGAACAAACAGCTCGCCACAAATCCAAACTTATCAGCGGAAAAACACTCTTGGATTTAACCGGTGGATTTGGTGTTGACTCTTACTTTTTTTCAAAACAATTGGATACGGTTTTTCATTGTGAAATCAATTCAGAATTAAGTGAAATTGCAAAACATAATTTTGAAATACTTGGTCAAAAAAATATCATCTGTGTTCCTGAAGATGGGCTTCAATTCTTAAAAAAAACTGATGAAAAATTTGATTGGATTTTCATTGACCCATCAAGAAGAAATGATAACAAAGAAAAAGTTTTTTTACTGAAAGATTGTGTGCCTAATCTTCCAAAAAATCTTCCCTCTCTTTTTGAGAATACTAAAAATGTTTTAGTCAAAACCTCCCCCCTATTAGATATTTCTCAAAGCATTAAAGAACTGGATTTTGTAAAAGAGATCCATATTGTTGCAATCAACAATGAGGTAAAAGAGTTGCTTTATATTTTGGAACACGGTTTTAAGGAAGATATTTCAATAAATGCTATAAACCTCACCCAAAATCAAGAAGTGCTTTTTAGTTTTAGTTTACTGGAAGAACCTTCTGCGGTTGTTAAATATGATAATCCTGGAAAATACTTGTATGAACCCAATTCCGCTATTTTAAAATCAGGTGGATTTAAATCTGTAGCGAAAGCCTATGACGTGAAAAAACTACACCAACACTCACATTTGTACACTTCTGAAACCTTGGTAGATTTTCCGGGAAGAACCTTTGAAATAGTTAGCGTTCATCCTTATGCCAAAAACACTCTCAAGAATCTAAAGCTTACCAAAGCGAATATCACCACCAGAAATTTTCCAATATCAGTAGCAGAATTGCGCAAAAAACATAAGATTAAAGATGGCGCGGATGTTTATTTGTTTTTTACCACGAACCTGAACAGTGAACTTGTGGTTCTCATGTGTAAAAAACCTTAGTCTTTACATTCCCACTTAAAATTGGCAACCTTATCATTGGAGCCAGCTGAAAGGTTGTAGTGCCACCATTCTGTTCGGATGGACCAAAATCCATGTTTTTCCATGGTCTCTTTTAAGAGTTTTCTGTTTCCAAGTATTTCTTCTGGTAAATTTGTGTTGTCGTGGTATGCTCTTTTTCCAAAAAAATCGAAATCAGTTCCCATATCCAATTCATTACCTTCTAAATCAACCAGAGTAATATCCACTGCTCCTCCTTTATTATGGATGGAACCTTTTACTGGATTTGCCACATATTGCGGATTTGGGACAATCTCCCACATCTTATATTGAACCGAATTTGGTCGGTAGCAATCAAAGAATTTTATTTTTACTCCATTTTTTATAAAATCCCTATTCGCTTCAATCAATGCTTTAGCTGTCTTAACTCTAGTATAGCACTCTGCACAATCGTATACTTTTGCTTTTAGGAAGTTATTTTCAGTTGCATAACGCATATCATAGGCAAAATCCTCGTTAAAATCCGCCAATCTTATAAAAGTGGTATCTGCCATACCTTCAAAAGATTTCAATACCTTTTCTTGAATTTGATTTGCTAGTGAATCTATTATGTTTACGGTATCACGTTCTGAGCTTGGTAAAATAACACTGACTGAGATATTGCCATTTCGCTTGCAACTAAGAATACCAACAATTAAAAAACATAAAAACAGCTTTCTCATTAATCTCTTTTTTGTTCAGCCAACCATTCATACAACTCTTCTGTAGTGTAGGCCTTACTCCATGAATTATGCCCTACATCTTTATACCTAGTGTACCTCACATCATAATTCATTTCTTTGAGCTTGGCTACCATTTTATCCGATTCCTCTACAGAAATCACCTCATCTCTGTCTCCGTGAAATACCCATATAGGCATTTTCTTATTTATCCAATGGGCATAAGGCAAAGGAGCCATTCCGCATACCACGGCCAGTGCTGCGAACTTTTTAGGGTATTGTGTAGCCAATTCCCAAGACGCACTTCCTCCCCTACTTAAGCCGCTTAGGTAAATTCGTTTTTTATCAACGTTGTTGGTTTCTACAATAGAATCTAGCAGTTTCATAATTGCCTCTGTATTCCACCACTTTCTCCTGTAAGGATTTTGGGGCGCTAGTACTAAAAAGGGGAACTGTTTCCCTTCAACCAAAAGTTTTGGGGGGCCATTTTTTTTAATTTCTTCGAGCTCCGCGCCCGACTCGCCTCCTCCATGCAAGAAAAGCAACAACCCAAAACCTTCCTCATCATTAGGTTCATAACCTTCAGGATAGTATAAATAATACTTTAAGTTTTCAGTTGTCACCGTTTGCAACTCATCCTCTATAAGTTGGGATTGTGCCGAACAGCCTTCTAGCAGAAATAGGCTGCTCAAAAAAAGTGTTTTAAATAAAAGTTGGGGCTTTATCATGCCCAAAGTTACAAAAGTTTATCTGCGACTTCTTTCCAAGAATTTGCACGATCAAAACCTACGGTGTTAACGTTATGGGGAGAGGTAAACAGCATAGTTTTTCCATTAAAACTCCTCAAGTTATAGCTACGATCATCAATAAGTATATCTCCCTTTAAAATATGCTTATCTCCGCATAGTATTCTTTTTTGCCAAGGGATAAAGGGAAAAAACTCATCCAGCCAATCAGACTTTTCCCTGAGCGAGTTTGGAAATTGGGTGGCAGCTGAGGCGATATAAACTTCATGTTTTTTGCTTAGTTCCGCCATTACTTCTTGACTGTCTGGAATGACTTTAAGGTCTTGAAAAAAACCTATTTGCCATGCATGATTTTTAATACTTTTCTGATGTGCTTCTGGTACACATTGCCATGCCTCTTTACCGAGGCATTCTTCTATTCTAAGTGCTGCGTTGAACTCTTTGTTATACAATTCTATATGTGCTCCATACGTATCAGCAAGCACTTCGTCCATATCTACAAATAAGGTCATTTAAAAAATTTTAAGTTCCGAAGGAATGAAAAATGAATGTATTTACAAACTGTAAAAGGAAAAGATAATTGTAAGTTAATCTTTAATCATAACGAAATGGGGGCCTGTCTTTTAATAAGACGATGAATTTCCCAGAATCTTTTTTGTTGAATCTCGTTCTATTAAACTGGTTTTTACAAGTTTTGTGGTGTAGGGCATATCTCCTTCTTTCTCAATACGATCAATAAGTATATTTGCCGCTTGTTCACCTATATACTGACCATGTTGACTTACCATGGTCAAGGCTGGTGAAACATACTTTGAGAGACGTCCATTGGTAAATCCGACAATAGATATTTCTTTAGGTACTTCAATTTCTTTCGATTTTAAGATATTAAGGGTATCTACCGCGGTAATTTCATCCAAGGCTATAATGGCATCAATTTCTTTATTATCCAATAGCAAGGATATCAACAATTGTAAATCGTCATTTTTTCTTACCTCAACAATAAGTCTTTCATCATATTCTACACCATTTTCCTTGAGTGCTTTCTTGTAACCATCAACTCTCAATTTTCCAACACTGGAATTATATATAGCAGAAACTATTGCAATTCTTTTACATCCCGTTTTTAACAAATGCTTAGTTGTCTTGTAACCTGCTTCAAAATCATCAACAACGACCTTGTCGCAATCTACCTCTTCTGAAACTCTATCAAACATCACTAAAGGAATTTGATTCTCAATCAAATTTTGAAGGTGTTCGACATTTCCTTTGGCCTGTGTTTCTTCAGATAAAGATAGAATAAGGCCTTCTACTGTTCCTGTACTCAACAACTCTACTGTCTTTAGTTCTTTCAAGTAAGATTCATCCGAAATACAACTTATAATGCTGTAGCCTCTAGAATTTGCCGTCTTTTCAATTCCGTAAAAAACTTGTGTGAAAAAATAATTAAGAATATTGGGCACTATTACCCCAATGGTCTTTGTGCTTTTTTTTAGCAAACTAAGGGCAACATGATTTGGCCTGTAATGGTGTTCTTTGGCATATTTCTGAATTTTTTCCTTTAGCTCCTTACTGATTTCATGACTGTCATTGACAGCTTTTGAAACCGTAGAAATGGATACTCCAAAATTGGCTGCAATATCTTTTAAAGCTATCTTTTTCATAATTATTTATTGTTATACAATTTATCGTATAACTCTTCTGAAGACAGAATAAAAGGTGCTTTTGAGGTTCGTTCTTTCCATTGTTTGCTAATGGTATCACTTAAATGCAAGCGAGCATCAATCTTTTTAAAGGTCGGGTTTTGGAGCCACATGGGGTGGGAATCCCAATGGCAATTGATATAATGCACAGCTTTTACTACATCTAAATTAGTATTAATAGTATTGAAAAAAGGTAAAAACCACTCATCCCATGCCATTTGAGCCTGTCTAGGGTTTGACAATTGCATTTCTTTAGTGATTCCTTGGTTTTCTTTTGGATCCCAGACTAAATCAGAAGATGTTGGTGTAGCTTCGGCTATAAATACTGGCTTCCCTTTAGATCTTGCAAATTCAATCATTTTTTGCTTTTTCCATCCATTGAAAAAAGAGAATCCCAACCAATCTATGTAATCATCACCAGGGTACCATTTTTCCAAATGTTTCTGGTCTGGCGCCATGGTCCCGGCGGATTGCCATACATATGCAGTATTGTTAACTCCTCTTGCTCTTAATTTGTCAACAATATGCTTGTAAGCCGCAATGGTTGACTTTCTATCATAATGGTTCCAAGGGCCGTCAAATTCGTAAGCGATACGCAAGAATACTGGTCTATTCCCTAAAGAAATTAAAAAATCTCCAAGTTTATCAATATACTTATCATGGGTGCCGTCCGCTACCCTTTTTTCATGGTTCACAAATTGCAGACCAATGGCTAAAGCCATATTGGAATAATCAGGGTCATTATGCTGTAACATGGCATTATAGTCATTATCCCCCCAATCATGCGTTTCCCAAAGTCCATCCAATCCACGTTGTCTTCGGTAAAAAGAATATTCTCCTGGGTTTATATTTGTGTAAGTAGTCCAACCTGCAGGTTTATCAAAATGGTCCAAATATCCATCATTATATTTCTCTAGCCCCCCAACAGCCTCCAGTTCTTGACCAACAAATAGTAGAACTCCTTCTTTTGGTTCAAATTTGGCCAACTTACGTTTTCCGTTTTCCGCTGGAGTCGCAGATATTTCTTGTTGTTTGATGGGCTTGCAGGTGACCATCAGAAAAAGAACCAAAATGGATATAAGTGTATTTTTCATAATTATGTTACCCAGTAAAGTACGATAAAACTGCGATGACCACTATAATCAGGAATACTGAAAGTATAATATCAATAGTTGATATGCTTTCTTTGTTCAATTGTTTGTCTTGGGCGCTTAACGTGCCAAAAGAAAGCCCTTTAATAAGCGAGTAATCCGGTGGATTGGTAGCAAGACTAACACTGATACAGATAACAACCGAAAGGATAAACATAAAGATGGCCATATGCGCAAAATTGATGGTTGCAAAAGTTAAAAGGGCACCTGATAAATCAGTTTGGTATATTTCTGCTAAAATCCTTAGTGCAGCCATCAATAATCCTGAGAACAGGGTTACAATAGCAGCTTTTGAATTTACCCTCTTCCATATCACTCCCAACAAGAAAACTGCTGTTATGGGAGGAGCTATATACGATTGAACACTCTGTAAATATTGGTACAATACCCCGCCCCCTATTTTTTCCATGATTGGAATCCAAATAATACCAAGAACCACCACAATAGAGGTTGCAATTTTACCAACATTCAAAAGCTTTTTCTCCTCGGTTAACGGTTTTAATTTTTTATAGATATCTATAGTGAAAATTGTAGAACAAGAGTTAAAAACCGATGCTAATGAACTCATTAAGGCAGCCATTAACCCTCCAGCAACCAATCCTTTTAAGCCAACAGGTAAAAGTGTTTTTACCAATACCGGGAATACTTCATCACTTTTCTCATAGGTAAGTACTCCTTGCTTGGCGAGGGCAAAAGCTATGATACCTGGTATTAAAAAGATGAAAATGGGCAGTAGTTTCAAATAGGCACCAAAAATGGCACCACGCCTACCGATTTTAATATTATTCGCCGCTAAGGTTCTTTGAACTATATATTGATCAGTACACCAATACCAAACCCCCACAATTGTTCCTCCTATGAGCATCCCTGTCCATGGAAAATCTGGATCCGATATTGGGCGCCACATATTAAAATGTTCACTACCGGCAACAAGTCGGAGTTCTTCCCAACCTCCTACTTTCTCCAACCCTAGGTAGGTTATAATCAAAGAGCCAGCAATCAGAATTATTGTTTGTAATGTTTCGGTATAAATAACTGCTTTCATTCCTCCAATAACAGTATACGCTCCTGTAAAAATGACAATACCTATTGCTCCATACCAAAAAGGGATTCCCAGTAACTCAGAAACCACAATTCCACCTGCATAAATGGTTACGGAAACCTTGGTGATGACATAACCCACCAATGAGAACACTGAAAGAAACCATCTAGATCGGCTATCAAAACGTTTCTCTAAAAATTCGGGCATAGTAAAGGCCTTACTTCTAAAATAGAAAGGAAGGAACAACCAACCCAAAAGCAATACAATCCAAGCATGCAGCTCGTAATGTGCCATTGGCATGCCAGATTCCGCACCCGTACCTGCAAGTCCTACAACATGTTCAGAGCCAATATTAGAAGCAAAAATAGAAGCGCCAATGACAAACCAGCCAACATTTCTTCCGGCTAAAAAATAATCTTCCGTATTCTTGTTTTTTTGAAGTACCACCCAGACCGCTACCCCAATGAGGGCTGCAAGATATGCTCCCAAAACCCACCAATCAGCTGTTTCTAATATTGATTCCATGTTTAAGGTTTACGAATATTGATTTAATATGTTTTCAAACAACTCTTGTTTTCCACTGATTTGTTCTGGTTCACCATTTTTACCTGCATAATCATACAAATCCATGAGTGATAATTTTCCCTGAGCAAATTCTGAACCTTTTCCCTTTGCAAACGAGGAATATCTATTATCTAACAAAGACTGATAAGGTGAATTTTCCAATACGGCATTCGCAATTAAAAGTGCTCTTGCAAATGTATCTGCGCCGCCAATATGTGCATGAAAAATGTCTTCTAAATCTGTTGAATTTCGTCTTGTCTTAGCATCAAAATTTACACCACCTCCTTGCAGCCCTCCAGATTTCAGAAAAACAAGCATGGCTTCAGCAGTTTCCATAACATTATTCGGGAATTGATCCGTGTCCCAACCATTTTGATAATCCCCTCTATTAGCATCAATACTTCCGAGCATACCTGCATTAGCTGCTACCTGAAGTTCATGCTGGAAAGTATGTTGTGCAAGGGTGGCATGATTTACCTCAATGTTTAGTTTGAAATCATTTTCGAGCCCATACGCTCTAAGCGAGTTAATTGAAGTCGCAGCATCAAAATCATATTGATGTTTAGTGGGTTCCATAGGTTTAGGTTCTATAAAAAAGACTCCTTTAAAACCTTGACTTCTTGCATAGTCCTTTGCCATGTTCAAGAAACGTCCAATATTGTCTTGCTCCAATTTCATGTCGGTGTTCAAGAGAGACATATAGCCTTCGCGTCCTCCCCAGAACACATAATTTTCCCCTCCTAGGGCAATTGTGGCATCCAAAGCAATCTTAATCTGCGCTCCTGCTCTTGCCACTACATCAAAATTTGGATTGGAAGCCGCACCGTTCATATACCTAGGATTAGAAAAGCAATTAGCAGTTCCCCAGAGTAATTTAACTCCCGAAGCTTCCTGTTTTTGTTTGAGGTATTCCACGGTTTTTTGAACCCTCTTTTCAGATTCTGCAAGTGTAGCTCCTTCATCTACAAGGTCATGATCATGGAAACAATAATAATCAAAACCCATTTTCGTAATAAACTCAAAAGCGGCATCAGCCTTATCTTCTGCAGCTTTTATAGGGTCAGAAGCTGTTGACCAAGGAAAAACCTTAGTTCCAGGACCAAAAGGATCTCCGCCAGTACCGCATAAGGTGTGCCAATACGCTACCGCAAATTTGAAATGCTCACGCATGGTCTTACCAGCTACAACTTGGTCTGGATTATAAAACTTAAATGCCATAGGATTATCAGAGTTCTTGCCCTCATATTTTATTTCTCCTATCCCTTTGAAAAATTCTTTATCTCCTAAAAGTGCCATTCTAAATACTATTTGTTTATTATTAATCCGAGTTCTTTTTTCCAGTCATTATATGCCTTCTGGTATTGTTCTCTATCCTTAAAAGGCATATAGGTCATTACATGGTCGTTTTTCATGAAAGATGAAAAAGTATCATATCCATTTGATGCTATTGTACATGCTCTAGCCGCTCCAACCGCGCCAGTGGTATTATATATTTCAATTTCTTGTTGAATTAGGGTAGCAATGGTATTTGCAAATATTTCAGAACGGAACAGATTATCATTTCCAGCCCTGATTACTTTAGCTTCAATACCATCAGATTTCATAAGCTCAATACCATAGACAAATGAGAAGGCTATGCCCTCCAATGCCGACCTACATATATGTGCTTTTGAATGTCTATTTAGATTAAGGTTGACAATTCTGGTTCCAATGTCTTGGTTTAAGAGCATTCGTTCGGCTCCGTTACCAAATGGAATAAGACAAACACCATCAGAGCCAATTTCAATTTCAGAAGCCAACGTATTCATTTCTTCATAAGAAGTCACTGCCAAGTTATTTAATAACCATCTATACTGAATTCCTGCGCCGTTGATACAAAGTAGTTTACCAATATTCTTTGCAATGTTTTTTTGATAGTTGACATGCGCAAAGTTGTTCACGCGAGAACTCTCTTTGACTGAAAGGTTATTGGTTATGGCATATACTACTCCAGATGTGCCTCCTGTTGCTGCCACTTCACCCGGATGGAACACATTTAATGAAAGGGCATTGTTGGGTTGGTCTCCTGCTCTATACAAAATCGGGGTCCCTTCTAACAATCCGCTTTCTTCAGCACCTTTTGCCGAAACTCTTCCTTGATTGCCAAAAGTATCAACAACCTCTGGAACTAAACTCTGTGGTATTTGAAAGTGATTTAATATATCTTCTGAAATAGCATCCTTTTTAAAATCCCAAAAAATACCTTCTGATAATCCTGAGATAGTCGTGTTCATGGCATTAGAAAAGCGATAAGCAAGGTAATCGCCGGGTAACATGAATTTGGATACTTGTTTAAAAATTTCCGGTTCATGTTCTTTTACCCAACCCAATTTTGATGCAGTAAAATTGGATGGGGAATTTAACAAATGTTCATCACATGCAAGCTCTCCTATTTCTTGATAGGCCTTATTGCCAATTTCCACTGCTCGACTATCACACCAAATTATGGATTTACGCAAAGGCTCCCCGTTTTCATCAACAATGACCAAACCATGCATTTGATAAGCAATGCCTATTCCAATAATATCCTTTTTTGAAATATTATGCGTCTTTTTAATTTTTTTGATTCCCTTACAGACAAAGTCCCACCAATCTTCTGGTTTTTGTTCGGCCCATCCTTTTTGGAGAGCATACATGGACATTTCCTCTTCAGGCTCTTGAACGACTCCTATGTTCTTTCCGCTATTGCGTTCCACCAAAGCTACCTTAACTGATGAGCTGCCTAAATCTATTCCTAAATAATACATGGATTCCGAAATTATTGGACTTACTCAAATTTAAAGAATGCATGTTCTAAAAAGAGTATTGAGATATTAATATTATAACAAGAGGATAGGACATGTAATTCATTCGCTATGCAAAATTCTTTATAATAATCTAATAATCAATTAATTATAAATATTTCTGAATTACGAAAAGGTTCCGAAAAGGTTTTCGTTATTTTTCGTAAAAGAATGAAACCTGAAGTGTGGTTTCTGATATTAGAACTATTTATTTGGATTTGCATATGCTAGTAGCTCTAGGTCTTTCAACAACTCACAAACAACAATCTCATAGATACAAAAGACTTATTATTGTAATAATAGTATATACCATTATCTACTGTAGGCTCTTTTGGCAACCGTTATTCATCATACTTGAAGTAAACAGTTTTTTAAAATCATTGTTTTTGTTTTCTATATTCTTGTTAGCAAGAATCAACATTGGAGTGCAAATTGACACCCCAATGCTGAAAAAACCACTTCCTAAGGGCAAGAGGCCCCAGGGTCCTTAATTAAAATAAGACTGGCATCGTCTAAATCACAAATTTCTTGTGGAATAACCGTTATTTGGTTTTCTTCTATATTTAATTCAACTAAACTGCCGAGCATACCCAATTCAGAGGGCAGTTCGGTAAGTAAGTTTTTTTGAAGTTTTAATGATAAAAGACTACTAAGGTTACCTATTTCTTTTGGGATAGCTGTCAATTGATTTTCATCTATGCGCAAATCAACCAGCTTGGTTAAATTCCCAATCTCATCTGGAACACTGGAAAGGTTGCAATATCCCAAGCTTAGATTTAAAAGTTCCGTAAGATTGCCTATTTCAATTGGAATAGATGCCAAATTACGGCTACCATAAACAGAAAGACTTTTAAGCTTGGTAAGTGTGCCAATTTCCTCTGGTATTGCATTCAGGTCGTTGAATGTTAAATCTAATTCTATCAATTCAGTAAGATTCCCAATTGTAGGTGGAATTTGAGTCAAATCGTTATTGTGGAATACCAAATACTCCATGGCGGATAGATTGCCTATTCCCACTGGCAATGCAGTAAGTTCGTTATCTATCATTCGTAGTGCCCTCAATTTATTCAAATTTCCTATTTCCTCAGGAATTGACTGTATACCATTACTATACAATTGCAGGGTAGTCATTTCTGTAAGATGTTGAATCAGGGGTGTGATTATTGCCATTTTTTCACCTCCTAAAGCTATAGCCGTTACCCTTCCATTTTCTACCGTAACACCTTCCCAAGTTTCTATACTTTCTGAAAAATCCCAACTTAAGGTGTTATCAGGATTTGCATTGTACCAAGCAATAAGAACATCCCTATCCGTAATTGCTGCATTCGTAACAGTAATTGTATACTCTTCTGTAGTTCCATCTACAGCAGTTACTGTATAGACTTTATCATTTGTGAAATCACCCACAACCTTATCTTTTGGATTTACCTTAGCACCAAATGATATGGTAAGTGTAGGTACCAATGCGGTCAAAGCTGTATTGTAAGGGAGCTCAGCTATAATGGTCTTATTGGTTTCATCAATTGTACCTGTTACATCTGCTGATAGCACACCATTTTCTTCTGCTAAAAAAGCAAAGGATGTAATTTCTTTTTCATCCGAATTTGGAACTGTTACCGTAACCGTATAATTGGAAGTAGATTCATCCTCGGCAGTTACCGTGTAAATAACAGGATTTGAAAAATCTTTTTCAACTTGACTATTAGGGCTTACTGTTGCCTTTTCAGAGATTTCAATAGTCGATTTTAGGCTAGTAACATCTATTACTTCTGAGAAAGCCAGAGTAATGGCCTTTTTTTCTTTATCTATAGTACCTTTAATATCTTCAGATAAGACAGCATTATCTTCCACTAAAAAAGAGAATGCTATAATTTCTTTTTCATCACTTACAGTTGCATCATCATCATTGGTGCAAGAGATTAAGGTCAGAAATAAGGTGACTGTAAAAATTATTTTATTTTTCATGATTTGGGGGTTTTAAACGTTCACTTCAAACTAAACTAACATCAAAAATAATTAGTTCTTACCCAAAAGCATTTGTCAAAAAATCAATTTTTTTAGTATTAAAGTCTGTTGGAAACAACGGAGAAAACCATGTTTTGTAAGCCCCAAAAATTGAGTCACCTGATAAGTACTCGTAGACCAATTAAAGACTTGCACTACTACTTTTGCTAAATACGAAAATACGAGGGGGGATGCCCATATGCTTTTTTAAAGACTTTACTAAAAACGCTTTGATCGCTAAAACCAAACAAATCTGATACTTCACTTACCGAAAAATCACCATTCTCAACATATTCCTTCGCTTTGGACAGTTTTAGTCTATTGATGTATTGATGGGGCGTTTTTCCAAAAGCTTTTTTGAAAGAATCGTACAAATGAAATTTGGACAAAGAGGAAACATGGGATAATTGGTCCATAGATATTTGATTCTGAACATTGTCATGAATAAATTCATAAGCAATAAGTAACCTTTTTAGCGTCTCTTCTTTTGTAGAGAGCTTCTTTGCATCAATCTTATTGGTAATCTTGTTTCCTAATAACTGTTCTTTACATATGGATTGTAGTACTTCTATAGTAAGTTCTTCAGGGCATAAAAATTCATACCTGTATGTATTACTTTGATCATAAATATTTTTAAGTAGTTTCCCTGATGAATAGTAATCCGAGTTTAAAGGTTTTTCTAAAAAAGAAAATGACTCCTGACCAAAATGTGAAGGGTCATCCAATAATTGCTGATTATGATCCTTCAAAAAATGAATACACTGACTGCTTAGACTGTTTGGTATCCCAAAACTCAAAACATCTATATAGTCATTGTTTTCATTTAAATATTCCCAACCTTCGTTCGGGTTCAATACAAGAAAGGAATTGTCCTTTGCCTTAAGCCTTGCATTTTTATGCTGAAACTCTCCATTGCCTTCCTTAAAAAAAATGACTGTCAAACAGTTTTCCAAAAACTCGTAGTGTTCAAAACGAGCTTTGTATCTCATTAAAAAACTTTCTTGTTGTGAATAATGAGGTGGGAGCTCAAATGCTTTCTTTTCAAAGTGATTGTAATATTTATCTTTAAACTTATTCTTCATTATCAATGCACATCTCTCCTTTATGAAGGCTTAAACATTAAAACAGTATTTATCAAATTGGATATAAAAGATTCAAATGGTAGAAATAGTTGCGCGAAAAATATTTTGTTGCTTTTCAATATTAAAAACTTCAAGTAAACTTCATATCCAACAAAATCATAAAATAAACTTTGCTTCCTTGATAGATTTTATTTTCTACTTTTAGGGTCTGTATATTAATTTTTACATATCAATTTTGTCTTTTCAGAAGACATTCTCCTAGTTAGAGTGAACATGTTATTGGGTTTTCCTAAATCTTGTGCAATAGGATAGCTATGTCCACTCTTTTGTAAATCACATCTTTTTTAAAAACACCAAAAGCGGTCGACAATTTAAATCGACCCTCTTTCGCATTGGCCCTTACTGGCTTTATGATGTGGGAGGTAATTACTTCAATAGAATGCAAAAAAAACAATTGATAAGTAGGGATATAGAAATCTTTTACAATAAGGCTTCAGAAGAAACCAGACTGGACAAAGGAATGGGAATATTCGAGTTCGAAAGAATTAAAGTGCTAATTGATAAATATTTACCATTTCAATCGGCTAAAATAATAGATGTGGGTGGCGGTACTGGTAAATATGCCGAGTGGCTCTCCCAAAAAGGTCATTCGGTTTTTCTGGTGGATCCTGTTCCCAAACATATTGACCAAGCCATGGCAAGAGCCAATAAATTGAAAAACAAGTTTAGTGCTCATCTAGGAGAAGCGAGAGCGCTAAGTTTTCCTAATAATTTTGCCGATGTTGTGATTTTACACGGCCCTCTTTACCATTTACAAAGCAAACGTGATAGAGAAAAAGCCATCAAAGAAGCCAAAAGAGTTACGAAATCGAGAGGTGTTATTTTAGGGTTTTCAATTAATTATACAGCATCGACCCTAGTTGGTCTGTTGCAGGGGTTAATTCACAAAAAAACGTTTTTTGAAATGTGCAAAGAAGAGCTTACGACCGGGGTACATAATCCTCCAAATGATTTTCCATGGCTTCTTGCCGAAGCCTATTACCATAAACCTGAAGAACTAAAAGAAGAATTTCAAGGACAGGATTTGATTTATTTAAACACCTATGCCATTGAAGGTATTGCTTGGTTAGATAAGAATTATTTCACAAGTATGTCGAATGAAAGGACTAAAAAAACACTAATGGATTTGATAGACATTACTGAGAATGACACTAATCTCCTAGCCTTTAGCCCGCATATGATGATAGCCTCAAAAAAGCAGTAAGTAGTATATCTATAAAAGCAATAGTGGTCCAAAATTAATCTTGGCCATTATTGCTTTTTTCTAATTTATACTAGATTAAGATGGACTTAAGTTGAAATTGATTTTTATCATTTTCTAAACAAAAGTGAGAGTATATTTTAGCTGTCTACTTCCTCAAATTTAAAAATCGTGGATTGGTCGAAATCAAAAATAAGAACGACGGTTTTAGCATATATCTACTTGCTGGCCGTAACAATTCAAAGCTGTACTATGGTAAACGTATCTGTTAGCAACAAAAGAAATCCTGCTCTCCAAACTTTGGAATTTGGTAAAAACCTGAAGGTTACCACTTGGGGAGCCATAAAGGTGAACAAAGCCGACTTTTTTCCTTCTAGTTTTCAAATCCTATCTAAAGGAACTGTACTATACATAGATCCTGTAGAAACGGACATTTCAGAAAAGGCCGATTATATATTCATTACTCATGCACATCCCGATCATTTTTCTATAAAAACGATTGAGAAAATCGTTAAACCAGAAACTATTATCATATGTCCTAAAAGTGTTTCAAAAAAACTATTTAAAAAAGATTACAACATAAAGGAGGTGGGGCCAGGACAACTTGTTGATTTGGCGGGTATCCAATGTAAATCAGTGCATGCGTATAACACCAAAAATGTTTTTCTATGGATAAAGGCGCATCCTAAATCAAAACAAAATGTAGGTTATATCTTAACACTTACAGATAATACCAGAATTTACCATACCGGAGATACAGACTACATTCCTGAAATGGAAGATATCAATGATATTGATATTGTCATGGTGCCTATTGGAGGAGACAATCTGACCATGAATATTACTGAGGCAGCAAAAATGGTGAATAGAATAAGGCCCCAAATTGCTATACCCATGCATTATGAGCTTAAAAACAAAGCTCTTTTACCACAATTCCGCAACTTGGTAAATGACGAGATAAAAGTTAAATCCTTGGAATAGATTTAGTTTAATCCACTTAAACTAGCTATTTAACAAGCAGTAATATGAAATATTCTTTAGAATTATTCAGCCTGTAAACTTTTTATAGGGTTCTCATTTGCAACTTTGATTGCTTGATATCCTACGGTTGCCAAGGCAACCAACATTGTTCCCATACCGCTCATTACAAAAACAGACCAAGAAATATTGATATGGTAAGTACATTATCATAAACTTTCCAAGGTTTGATGAAAAGCGAACGTTAAAAACATTATGTGGTCGTTTCTTTTTCCTCATAATGTTGTAATTAATCAATAGTAATACTATCATAAAACAATAGTTTAACTATTAATTGTGAATAGTAATAGTATTAATCTAAACTAAGTGATCTAATTTCACCATGTACAATTTAAATATCATGGTTATGAAAACAATTTGGAGTACCACAAGTATTTTTTTAGCATTGACAACATTGGGTTTTTCGCAAACAAACTATAGTTTCGAAACTTCCAATGAAACTATAGAAATTGATAGAAGCCGTATTTTAGTGGAGAGTGTATTGACCAAGGAAGAACAAGCGGCACTTACACCTGAAGGTGTCTACAATAGTTTGGCTGCCGGTAATGAAAGATTTGTTAGGAGTGACCTAACAGCAAGGGACCATTCCATACAGATACGGGAAAGTGCCAATGCCCAATACCCCAAGGCCATTGTACTTTCGTGTGTTGATAGTAGAATTCCGGTAGAAGATGTATTCGATAAGGGAATAGGCGACATTTTTGTTGCACGGGTTGCAGGTAATTTTATCAATGACGATATACTTGGAAGCATGGAATTTGCCACTAAGGTAGCCGGAGCAAAACTCATTCTGGTATTGGGACATGAGAATTGCGGGGCCATTCATTCAGCCATTGATGGTGCCAAATTAGGACATGTCACCAAAATGCTCAAAAATATCCAGCCAGCAATTGAACGATCCACCAAGTCTGAAGGGCCAAAATCATCCAAAAACAGATTGTTCGTTCACGAGGTGAGTGAGAACAATGTTCGACATGCCATGGAAATGATAGTCGAGGAGAGTGATCTGTTAAGAACAATGCTGGAAAAAGGAGAGATTGGTATTAAAGGAGCTGTTTATGATATGGATACCGGAGTGGTGAACTTTGTCAAATAGTCTTTTGACTTAATCTAAAACATGGTTCAGGATGGTATCTTGGACCATGTTTTTTTTAAAAGATGTGTTGATATCATTAAAACATTTTAAAAAAGTAGATTGAACCAACCATTCAGCGAGATTTAGTTTAATAATATGAACAATTTTTAGGATTACTTTGATCTTAGCTTCAAATACATCTCCTATTTAAAAACAAGTTATTTTCTAATTCCGTTAAGATTTAATTACATGTTCTTTAAGAAAGAACGAAGAATGAAAGTATAGCTTTACGCAGTTACATCAATCGCGTATGAAAATAAAACTACGATTCTTAACTCTCATTTTAGTACTACTCTTTTCCTTTTCGTATTCTGGGTTTGGTCAAGAAACGATTGTGACCTTAAATGGAAAAGTTAAGAGTTCGAGCAATGACGTCTCAGACGTATTGGTGGTTAACCTAAGCTCACAAAAATCCACAATTACCAATAATGAGGGAGCTTTTTCTATTGAAGCCAAATTAAACGACTCCATACAATTTACTGCTGTTCAATACTTGACCAAAAAAATTATGGTTACAAATACCATTTTAAACACCTCTTTGATGCTCATTCATTTAGTGGATAATATCGTTAAATTAGATGAGGTAACTGTTATGCCCTATAGTTTATCAGGAAACATTGACCTTGATATTAAAAGAATCGGTAACGGCCCCGTTACAACTGCATCATCCTTAAAACTGCCCAATTCAAATGTTCAAGTTATCACTCATAAGGAAAGACTGCTTTTAGAGGCAGATAGAGGAAAATTTATCAAAGGGGGCATTCAATTGGATACTCTTTTCTTTTTCCCCATTGTTGGTCTTTACATGAATCTAAATGTGCACAAAACGCTCAACTACATTTCTGGAAGGACAAAGAAACTGAAAGAAATTGTATCTGTAGATGAGGACATTAAAATGGAAAAAAAAATCATCAGTATGTTCTCAAAAAAAACCATATCGGAAGAATCTGGAATCCCTCTTGAAAATATTGATGGCTTTCTTACTTTTTGTATCTCACAAGAAGACTTTTCTAACCTATCCAGTGCGGGGAATTCCTTTGAAGTTTGGAAATACCTTATGGCCAAAAGTGAAGAGTTCAAAAGAAACCAATAGTTTTAGAAAAACTGCTTTTTACTTAGTTTTTTCATCCTCCCTTTTTCAAACTGATTTAAATCAAAAGCTCAACGATCAACAGTTCATATCTTTGCTTGAAGTTGTTTTTCCCACTAATGTTATTTATCGCCATAATAATTATTTACTTTATACTAGCGCTAGTCTTGGTCATTGGACTACTGCTAAACGGTGTTAGACCAAGTAAGACCTTAGCATGGCTTTTAGCAATTTTCACTATACCAATTGGTGGTGTTTTACTATATCTATTGCTTGGCAGGAATCGAAGAAAAAACAAGCTTTTCAATTTAAAAAGCGATCATTTAACTGATATACATTCCCCGTTAAATCAAGAATCGGTTAAGCGGCATAATGACAATAGAAAAATCATAAAACTTATTAGTAAAACCAGTAGCTACCCTTTAACGCATCAAAATCAAGTAAAGATTCTTAAGGATGGAAAAGAAACCTTTGAATCTATATTTTCAGCCTTAGAAAATGCCAAACATCATATACACATCCAATATTATATTTATGAAGATGGAATACTAGCAAATAAATTGTTGCAACTATTTAAAAAAAAGGTAGAAGAAGGGGTTAAGATTCGTCTTTTATATGATGGTATTGGCAGCTATTCATTAAGCAAAAAACATATCAAAAACCTTCAGAAAATTGGTGTTGAAGTACATCAGTTTCTACCCTTTAGATTTGGAAGGCTTTTATCATCAATAAATTATAGGAACCATAGAAAAATCATTGTAATAGATGGTTACGTGGGATTTACAGGCGGCATCAATGTCTCTGATAAATACCTTATTGGTGATGAAGCTTTAGGAAATTGGCATGATATCCATTCAAGAATACAAGGAAAAGCAGCTAATTATTTAGATAGGATTTTTGTTGCGGATTGGTGTTTGGTAGGTGGTGAAAAGGTAGAATCTCTAAAACATTCCAAGACAATATCAACAGAAAAAAACGGCATGGAAGTACAAATAGTCCCCAGTGGACCTGATGATGACTTCGCCACAATGGAACAGGTTTATTTTTCCATTATAAACAATGCAGAGAAGTACGTCTATATTATCAATCCTTATATCATTCCCAATCATGCAATTCTGCAAAGTTTACAGACCGCGGCCTTGAGCGGTATAGATGTGCGGATATTGATGTCTACAAGTACCGATATAAAAGTGGTTGATTGGTGCGTTAGGGCATATTTTGAATCTTATTTAAAAGCGGGTATAAAACTCTATTTATATCCTGATGGTTTTTTACACAGTAAAGTGGTAATCAGTGATGACCAGATTGTAAGCGTGGGAACAGCCAATCTTGATGAACGAAGTTTACAGCAAAACTATGAGGTCAATGCCATTATTTATAATAATGAGCTATGCAGGAATATGAAAGAAG
Organism: uncultured Allomuricauda sp.; assembly: GCF_947499585.1. Taxonomy (GTDB): domain Bacteria; phylum Bacteroidota; class Bacteroidia; order Flavobacteriales; family Flavobacteriaceae; genus Flagellimonas. The sequence continues at coordinate 1,506,988 of NZ_CANMOO010000001.1, forward strand.
ATTTTCTGATGGATTGTTCCAAATCTATCTTACTTGATCTAGAAACACATCAAAAAAGGCCCTGGTCTACAAAGATTCTTGAAGGGTCAGCAAAATTATTGAGCCCTTTATTATGAAACAAATGTTTCATAACCCAATTCGTTTCTACATCCCTTTCCTTCATACCAGCAGTCAATATTGTAAATGGTGGTCTCTGCAATTTTCTTTAATGCCTCTTTGGTAACGAAAGCTTGATGAGGAGTTAGCAATACATTTGGCAGAGAAATCAACTCCTTCAATTGTTCATCTTTAATTCCCTTTTTACTATTGTCTCTAAAAAAAACTCCTTTTTCCGTCTCATAAACATCTGTGGCATATCCACTTAAAGACTTCGTTTTAATTGCCTTTATTAAATCTATTGTTTTCACTACCGCGCCTCTGGCGGTATTGACCAATAAAACTTCTGGTTTCATTATATCAAACAAGGATTTTTTGAACAAATGGTGCGTTTCATACGTAAGTGGAACATTGATACTAATAATATCTGCCTGTTTACAGAGATTTTCTAAATCCATATACTCTAAATAATACTGACTTTCTAGATAAGGGTTGTTCTTCAGATCGTTGGCAATCACCCTGCATCCAAATGCATGAAATAGCTGAACTAGAATGGAACCTATTTTACCTGTACCTACAATTCCCACCGTTTTTCCGTTTAAATTATGACCAACTAAATCATCCAAAAGAAAATTGTATTGACGTACTTGTTCATTAGCTTGAATCAGTTTCCTGTTTAATGCCAAGAGTAAGCATATTGCATGTTCCGCAATAGCATGTGGAGAGTAGTCCGGGGCATTGGCAATTCTTAAACCAATACGCTTTGCCGATTTAATACTTACATTGTTGTACCCTGTAGATCTAAGTGTAATAAATTTTACACCAAGATCTTTTAAAATTTCGAGAACTACCAATGAGGCATCATCACCGGAAAAAATAGAAATGGCTTCATACCCTGCAGCCAAAACAGCAGTGGTACTATCCAAGGCTTGCGTTACAAAGGTTAATTTGTATTTCTCTTTATTGGCATTGTTAAGGGTTTCTATCTCAAACTCTTTGGCACTATAAACTAGTAACTTCATCTCTATGTTCTTTACGGAAAATTAAATCTTGTTCCTTTAGTGCAAAAACCACCAGTTTTACATAATCATTAATGGTTTTATCAATATTTATAGGGTCGATTATATCAATATTACCCCTCCAAATAAGTTCCCGTTCCTTTCCTACACATATGCAATACAAGGAGGTCTCTGCATGATAAATGGTAAACTCCTCGTAATAATCGTCTTCGTAGAAAATGGGCTGATACTCCAAATAATCATCGTTAAAACTATTTAATGACCAATCCAAATTGGACATTCGCTTTCTAAACGTCTCTTTATTTTCCGAACCTATGATTTTGGTAAAAAGGATAGCATCAAAATCTTTATTCAGAAGCTGCTGCTCCACCTCCGAAAGTTCTTCTTCTGATTTTTCTGAGGAGGTAAACTCCACATCAAAAAGATCAATGCTTCTTATCGATTCTACATTTCGTTTAGAGAATTCATCTTTAAGTTTAGTTTCAAACTGTACTCTTGCTTCTTCATTCGAGGTCATTCCAACAAGCAGTACCTTATTGGCATCAAACAGCACTATATCTGGATTTTTCCAATTGGTAACTAAGCTAGTTGAGGAACAACCTGCCGAAAACAAAATCATTAGAGTTATTATTTTTCTCATCTTCCTTTTATTAATAGTATCAAAGGGTATTAACAGGATAAAAATCCACAGGGCTAACTAAGCAATCTTTTTTGCTTTTTTTTCTTCATTACATTGGAAATGATTTTGAAAATTTTTGTTTTGGATGCTCTATAGTCAACAAAATAATCCTGTATCTCTTTTTTTAACTCGGCATGGGTTTCTAAATATGCATTCTCCATTTTTATCTGGTCAACCTCATCTACCATTATTAGTATTTGATTTTCGTGCAACTGCACTTTTTTAAAGATTTCAATCAGGTTTTTTTCTGCCTGGCTCAACGAATCCACAACCCTTTTTACCTCATCAAAAATCTTAACATCAATCAAGTCCAAAGTATAATCCTGTATCATAGTATTTAAGAACTTTTGCTCGTCTTTGGCAAATTTCAATTCTGATGACCATTTTTTGGATTCACTGTGCATTTCATCTGCACTTAACCATTCTGTATATGCTTTTTTTATAGTGTTATTTTTCATAGCTAGTTTGAATTTAGGGCGGTGAATGAAGCTTCATTCACCGCCCTTTATAAGATTAAACAACCTCAATAACACGTTTTGGTTTTTCCTTAGCTTCTTCTGCTTTAACAAGGTTCAATTTTAAAATACCGTTTTTGTAAGTTGCCTTAACATCTTGGTTTTGATCAACAGTATTTGGTAATTGCATAGTTCTTTTAAAACAATTGTAGCTGAACTCCTTACGTGTGTAGTCTTCATCTTTTTCCGTTTCTTCCTTAGTTTTTTGTGCAGAAACTTCTAAAATGTCATCCTTCATAGTGATTTCAAAATCCTTTTTATCAAAACTTGGGGCGGCAAGTTCAATTTCAAAATCATCATCATGTTCTTTAATGTTCATTGCTGGCAACGACTTTTCCAAGCTGAAAAAATCATCATTTACAAATGCGTCGCGATTAAAAAAATCCGCTAAATTCTCGTTCCATGGAAATCGGGTTCCATTAAATTTAATTAATGACATAGTTATATATTTAAGATTAATGAATACTATTTACTACCAATGTAAAAAGCTGCCTTTTGCCAGAAAATGATTTGAATCAACTCTTAAAGCACTTAAATTCAAAACAATGGTTTTTTTCTTTTTAAAACAGCCCCTGCATAATTGTAGACTTCGGCCTTAAGTTTAAGGTAGTCATCAAAGTGTTGCGTTACCTTTAAATCCAGATTTACATGTTTTTTGTAATAAGCCAGATCACATATTGCCGTTGTACATTCCAAAATACCTCCCATGTTGTTTTCATGTTTGGAAATCATCCGTTCTAAACTTTCCTTTTCCTTTTTTGACTTTAAAAACTTCTGCTTGAAGATTTCTAGTTTTTCAAATAGGTTAGGCGTTCTTGGTTCAAAAACATATGACTTTAAAAGCCCCTCTATAAAGAGCATTTCATCTTGAATAAACTGGATTTGGGATTTCCATTTTTGAAGTTCCCAGTGGAGTTCTTCCATTTTTTTTTCTTGATGAAATTCTTTTTTTTTCGACACCTTCAAATCATTTGATTGAAAATGAAGGTAAACAACAACAATTGACCATAAAATGATCTAAGTCAATTGAAGGCAAATCAAATGCCAAAAACACTTCTGGCAAGTGCTTTAAATTGATTGTCGGTCATACTATCCGCTTTGTCCAAAGCTTTAACTTTTAGTGCAAGCCTATGATGGTCTTTTTCCAAATAGGCCAAAAATTTATCCGCCGTTTCTGCTGGACCAAATATGGCAAGTTGATCTGCATTTTTTACAGAGGTTACTAAATTTTCAAAATATCTTTTTAGTTGGTGTTTTTCCCGTTCAAGGTATTTGCTGTCCTGCACAACATCTTGTGGCCCCCATCTTGTCTTGGACCTAGACCCTCCCTTTGGATTAAAAAATTCCATATTTGAAGGAATGGTAAAGAATTTTTCAACTCCATTTTCAAATACTACACAATCAGCTTGTTGCTTGTCCAGCCATATTCCAATTTGTTTCATACGAGTAGGTTTTTAATTATCATTGAGTTCCAATATTGGTATTTTTGGGTCGTAACCAATTTCCTTGACCATAGGGTTGGAAAGAATACTGCCAAAGAACAAGTGTTTTCTATTTAAAAAAGCAATTATGTCGCAATCGTTACTTTCTATAAAAATGTTGATACCATCACTTACATTTGTTGCAGGCAGAAAGTGGATTTCATAATCGGTCCCATCCAGAATATCTTGCAAGAGTTGTTTGTTGGTCTCTTCTTTACGATTGAGTTTCCCATCTTTGTTTTTATCAATATGAACAACATTTATTTTTGAATCATGAAGTTGAGCGATTTCAATAAGATACTGTAACTCCTTCCTTTTATAATCAGATTTAAAATCAGTAGGAAAAACAATTTCCTTTGGAACTGAATAAGAATATCCTTCAGGCACGGCAATAACTGGGCATTCCTTTATTTTTTCCATTAAAGTTACCGTGTTCGTGCCAAAAATTTTTGCTTTTGAACTGTTGGTTCCCTTGGTTCCCATGACTATTATATCTATATCCTTTTTAGCAATTATACCTTTTACAGCCTCAATTAAACTATTGAATGTGCAGATGGTATGGAATTTATGTTTTGGATTATCTGGGTGTAATCTTATCATTTCCATTAATCGGGTCATGCCCTCTTCAGAAGTTCTTTTGGCGGTATCATAAAACTGCTCACCGGGTTCGGGAACCATCATGTTATCCAGTGTGTAAGAAGATACCCGAAATACGTTTAAAACATAAAAGTCGCATTGAACACCCCTATATAGCTCAAGGGCATATCTTATGGCATTCAGTGCATTTTTTGAATAATCTGTAGGAAGTAAAATTCGTTTGTCCATTTTTATTGACTTTTGTTTTAAAACTAATTCATGGAAAAGTGAACTACTATGACTTTCGTCAATTTGCCTATTTGAATTCCTTAAAAAGTGTATTTGTGGTATTTCTTAAGATTTGGGGTGATATGGTAACACCAAAAAAGGCACCAAACTGCGCAAGCCAATGTTCCGTATTATGGGCTCTACAAAAAGTCGCTCCAAGAAAGTATGTTTATTATGAACCATAGCTAGCAGTTGTATGTCATGTTGACTTTGAAAGTTATTAATAGCTCCTATCACCTCTTGATCTGGTTCATCATAAAAATAATGATTGGAAGTTGCCACTATTCTCTCGAGGATAGTTTTATTTGAACTTTGCTCTTTGGAAAGTCCATACGGTGATGAAACATGCATTATATGAATTTTAGACTTGCGCTGCTTGGCCAAATTCAACAAATAATCAAGGCCTGATAATTTGTAATCAATTTCAAAATCTGTTGGAAATAAAATATGATCCAAGGGTCTAAACTTGCTTTTTTTAGGGATGATCAGAACAGGTACGGTAGCTTTTCTTAATACATGCACAGTGTTAGACCCCAAAAATATTCCCTTTGCTCCAGTTGCTCCCTGCGTGCCCATAATTACAATATCAATATTCTCATTTTTAACTGTATTTTGTACCTCATCAACCAAATTATTGAAGGCAGCGTGCGTAACAAAAGTGTGTCTAGGGTTTTTGAATTTTGAGACCAGGTTTTTTCTTATTTCCTCCAATTGTGTCTGCGCAACCTGTTGATGACCATCTGGAAGTCCCACTTTACCTGGACTGCCCAACATATAATCAACCCTGTAAATTGCTGGAGTATACGCATGCATTAAATAAAACACACAGGTACTGTCTTCAAACAGCTCGATACCATGGCAAATGGCATCAAAAGCATTCTCTGAAAAATCCGTTGGTAAAAGAATATTCATCATAGTGGCAATTTTAAATAGCTTACAATATTTTCAAAACTAGAACAGGAAGGTCTTCCATACTATGATTTAGATCAATTGCAATCCATTTCAAGTTTTTTAAATTGCACTATTAAACAATGAAATTGTGAAAGGAAATTTTAATGAAATCATTAACTCAGAACAACTTATTTTGGTTGATTTTTTTGCGGATTGGTGTGGTCCATGCAAAGTGTTGGCTCCCATTCTTAAAGAAGTTAAAGATGAAATGGGCGAAACCCTCAAAATTGTAAAGATAGACGTAGATAAAAATCAATCAATTGCAGGCAAGTATCAGGTGCGCGGGGTACCTACAATGATTCTGTTCAAGGAAGGGAAAACACTTTGGAGGCAATCCGGTGTGGTACAGAAATCTGAAATAGTGAAAACCGCAACGTCTTTTCTATAGTCACACAAGTAACTTTTCAAGAAGAATTTTCTTCTAAAATACCGCCGCATGACCTTTCTCATTTCAGCGGTAGACACACTTCTCTATTTTTCCTAAAAATTAACGGAAAAATGGAAAAATCAATAGAATCCTCAACACGTAGTTCAATCAAAAGGAAAAATCTTAAAACTATCCTAGTGATGTACAACCATCAATTAACCAAGATGAAAGCGCAATTGGATGGGCTTTTCACAAATTCTTACGCGGTTGAAAATTTAGATGAGATACGAGAGATCGCAATGTTACTTCAAGAAATACGGCGTAAGATAAATGTGTCGGAAAAAGAACTTTCAATGGGATCGGATTACAATGACATACCCATTCAAACAAAAAATAAGCTGAACACTCTAGACAAGGACTTCATAATTCTCAACAATGCTTTCTTGGCAATTGGCAGAATCAATAGGGAACAATCAGCTTAAGGTAAAAATGAAAGGAAATTAACCAGTAGGTCTTTTTTTAGTCGTAAAGATGCATTACCAAAAATGGAACTTGGCTATTGAAAGCAACTTTTTTTATTACGCTTTCATTGATTATTGTTTCAAAAAAACTGTGCCAATAGTTTATCATGCATACAATGCCAATATCATTGTTTTCTTCAACAAGCTCTTTTATTGTAATGTTGATAGGCTTTTCTTTTTTTAAAATTACAAGCTCATGATTCACCCCTTTAAGACGTTTTTGAATTAATTCATGAGCGGTTTTTTGATGTGGTTCAAGTGTATTTATATCACCTAAATATAGCACTCTTATTTTGGCATTAAGGATTTTTGCAATGTCAATCATGGGTTTTATTTCATAAGTATGGTAAGCATGTTCCAACCCCGTGATAAAGAGAATTGTTTCAATAGTATCATGTTTAAAATCATCTGGCACTGCTATAATCGGACAGAGGTCCATATTTTTTATGGTTTTGTATGTATTGCTGCCCATAAAAACTTCTTTTAACCCTGTTGCTCCCTTGGTTCCCATAATGATATAATCGATATCCTTATCGAATACAACTTGGCGTATTGCGTTGGTCAAAGTACTTATTCGTATAAGAGTATTGAATTTATGTTTAGGGTTTTCATAACTTTCTTCAATGCGTTTCAATGTCTTTTCCAATCCCCTTTTTGATTCTTCTTTGGTTATCTGGTACAGCCTTGTTTCATTGGCCCTGTTTATTGTGGTAACAAGTCCTGAGGAACCCAATTGAAAGACATTTAAAATAAAAAATTCACATTCTTCGTTTTTGAAAAGTGATAGCGCAAACACGATTGCATTCCATGCGTTTTCAGAAAAATCTGTTGGAAATAATATCCTTTGCATAATGTATATACCATTTATTGATTACCCTTCAAAGTCTGGAAGGACCATCAAGGGAATACTGGTTTTAAATCCTACTTTCTTCACTACAGGTTCTTGCGTTAACCGTTCCAAAAATGTATGGGAGTAATTGGTAAGAACAATTAGGTCTGCAGCCTGTTCTTTGGAAAAATCTCGGATGGCTTTTGAAACAGTCGATTTTATAGTCACTTTGTAAAAAGAATATGGGTATCCTTCCAATCTTTTTTTTAAAATTTCCCTGTTATAACGTTGTAGGCTGCTCAGTCTAAATTCCTGGGCCACATGAAATATTTTAACCTCAGATTTCCATACATCTATTAATTCCAAAAATGGCTTCAATATCCCTTTCGGAAAAAAGTGTGCATATTCAGTAGGAAAAACTATGGTCTTCATTAATTGAAAATCAAATGTTTTTGGTACAGCAATCAATGAGCAATTTTTTACCGCTTTTAAGACCTTAACCGTATTGCTTCCCATAAAAATCTCTTTTGCGCCCGTAGCCCCTTTTGTGCCCATCATAATGATATCAATATCATATTTTGGGATAAGTTCCTTGATAACAGTTACAAGATTTCCTTTGACTGAAATTGTTTTGAAAGTATGATTTTGAATACCATGATTTTGCTTAAGGTAGGTTGTGATTTTTTTCAGTTCTTTTTCTGAATAGTCTGATAATGATTGATAGACTTCACCTGCCCTAACAGAGCTTTTAAACCCAGCAATGTTTTGTGATTTGGGTTCATAGACGTGCAGTAGATAAAATACACATTCAAAATCTGCGTAAAGCTTTATTGAGGTGAAAAGCGCATTCCAGGCATTTTCTGAAAAATCTGTGGGTAAAAGAATCTGTTTCATAGCACCTTATTTAATTATTTCTGATGTATCATGTAGCACTAGGAAAGGCACTGTACTGCTATAACCAATAGAATCCACGTTCTGTTTTAACAGCAAACGCTCAAGAAATGAGTGCTTTTTGTTCATCATAACAATTAAATCCATATCGTTCTTTTCCACATGACTGTGCACCACATTAGGCATATATGCATCCGTGATATCTTGAAAGACCACTGACAAACCTTTTAGCAAACCCTTCAAGTGTTCCTGGTTCTCTAATTGAATTGGAGTTAAATCATCTTCTTCAACAGCATGTATCACATGCAATAAGGCCTTGTTTTTTGATACTATCTCTAACAATGGTTCCAACTCGTTGAGATTGTATTTTGATGCATAATCCGTAGGTAAAAGAACTTGTGTTACTTTTCTGAAATCATATTCCACGGGTACTGCCAACACAGGACGTTTTGATTTTCTGATAACATGCACCGTATTGGAACCCAAGAACAGTTCTTTTGCACCTGAAGCTCCCTGTGTGCCCATAACAACCATATATATGTCTTTGGTCTCGCAAACCTCCTTTATTTCATCTGTTGGGGTGTTGAAGGCGGAAAGTGTTTCAAATTGATGTTTAGGGTTCTTATATTTTTTTTCAATTCTTAACAGCGTCTGTTCCAATCCACCCAATGATAAATCCACACCTACATCTGGTATGGCACTATGAACCGGCCCCCCGACCATGTAATCTACTCTATAGAATGATGGGGTATACGTGTTTAAAACATAGAACAAACACGCTTCATTTTCAAAAAATTGAAGTGCGTAGTCAATAGCGTTCCAAGCGTTTTTAGAGAAATCGGTGGGTAAGAGTATCTTTTTCATTTTTCTAACTATTTATCTAGGTAAATTCTGCATGACCAGAAAAGGAATTTTAATCTTTAGACCTAATTCATCAACAGAAGAACGGTACAGCATATCTTCAAAAAATGAATGTCTTGAATTGACCATTGCCAACATACCAACATTGTTTTGGGTTATGTATTCCAATATGGCCTCAACCCTATTTTGAGTAGGAATCATTTTAAAGGAGAGATAGGCTTTTGAAAGTGTGCGTTTTAAGAATAACTTGTTGTCTTCCTGTCTATGGCTCAACACTTCAAAATCTGAAATATGGACACAATGAATTTCTGATTTGAACTCTCCTGCTAAATTGCCCAAAAGCTTTAATTCCCTTCTTTTATAAGGCAACATATAATCTGTAGGAAACATAATAACTTTGGGTTGTCTGTGTTCAAAATCTTGGGGGATTGCCAAAACCGGGCATTTAACGTATTTAAAAACCTCAATGGTAAAACTTCCAAAAGTTGTTTTATGGTCGCTGGTTTCTCCCTTAGTCCCCATTACTATCAAATCTAGGTTGAGCTGATCTACAAAGTCATTTACGCCATCCACCAAACTGTCAAAAGATGCAACTGCGTGGAAAACGTGCAAAGGGTTTGGGGGCATCCCAATTACTGATTGGATCAATACATCCAATTCTTTTTCAACTTCCAGTCTAATATCTCTTTCCGCCTTTTTCCTTTCACTAACAGTTGAATTATTAAACCTTCCATAGACTTTATCGGCAAAAGCATTCATAATATAGAACTCAGTCCTTGTGTTCTTATAAAGCTCTTGCGCATATTTTAGAGCATGTAGCGCATTTTCTGAGAAATCTGTTGGGACAAGGATAACATTCATAGTCAAAAACTTTGACTAAAAGTATACTAAGACCAAAAGGCATAAAATGATATTGGTCAATTAATGAGTTGTATCACCCTAGTTATTCATGGATAACATAAAACGGGTTTTTAGTATGGAAGCTAATTTTTTCTACAATCGAGTCGAAAAGAATCTGTTGTATAAAATTAAGGTTTTTTGCTACCATTATAATCATATCAATATCCCTGCTTTCCACAAAACACTGTATGGCAGATTTTACATTTTTATTTGTTATTGTATGAAAACTAAATCCTTTTTGGAAAGATTCTTCAAAGAAATCGAACAAATATTCTTTGTTCTGTTCTTGATTAGAATTAAGTTTCTGGTCTTGTTTGGACACATTCATTATCCTAATTTGTCCATCACTTAAATGAAGTATTTCTGTAATAGAACTTAGAATACTATGGGAATAAAAAATATTAAAGTCTGTGGGAAATGCCAATTCAGAGGGTTTTGAAAAAACAACTTCTTTGGGTATTACCAATGTGTTGCACTGCACTTTGGTAATAACATCCCCAGCATTACTGCCAACTACTTTTTCTCTTAACCCAGATACCCCTTTGGTTCCCATGGCAATAAGATCAATGCCTTTGTCTTCTATTTGTTTTTTTACAGATTCTATAAAGAAACCGTGTTCATTGATAGCAAAAAAAGAATGATTGTTATTTGTACTCTGCTGTCTGGTTTTATCCATCAGTTTGGATAATACATCTTTTGCACCGTTTACGGGTTTGCCTAATACAGTTTTCCTTTCAGAATTTAAAATTGTATTGACATGTAACAGATAAAAATTACAATCCATTGAATAAAACAAACCTTGGGCATATCTCAGTGCATTTTCAGAATATTCTGAAAAATCTATGGGAATCAAAATATTTTTCATTGTTAATGAAATAACACAACTAAGTTAACGTCATGAATATCAATTATGAATGATAAATATCATTTTGACACAATGGTAAAAACCACTACAGATTTTAATTAATGTACTGTAAAGATTCTTGATCTAAAATCCGGATTTTTCTATTTTCAACGCTAATCAATCCTTCATTTTTAAAATCGGACAAAGTTCTAATAAGGCTTTCTGTAGCAATACCGGCTACATTGGCAAGATCTCCTCTGGTAATTTGTAAGGGTTTTTCCAGTCCTTGATTCATTGCTTTTTCAAACTGCAGCAAGGTTCTGGCGGTTTTTTTCCTAACAGAACTGTATGCCATTTGAAGAAGCTGCTCTTTTATCTGTGAAATATTACCGGCCATTACTTCCATAAGTTCTAAAGAGACCTTTTGGTTTTCTTCAAGAATGGTTTTAAGCTTAGATTTAGAAATACCAACAAGTTCAACATCTTCAATAGCAACTGCGCATTCTTGATAAGGTATATTTTCCATTAAAGAAGTAAATCCAAGAAATTCATCAGCTGCATACAAAGCAGTAATCAGTTCTTTTCCTTGTTCTTCCAATTTATAGCATTTTGCAACTCCTTTAAGTATTAAGTAGACGTTATTAGAGTGGTCTCCTTCATTATATATGGTCTCTTCTTTCTTAAAAGAGTATTGTTCTCCATGATCATCAAAAAAGTTTTTGAGCTCATGCAAAGACCGTATTTCGTTTTTGTTCTTAATTGCTTCAAAACGGGCAGAAAAAGCACTGTCCATCAGTTTTGCCTTTTCAAGCCTTGAATGAATGGCACTTAACAGTTCTTCTTCTTCAAAAGGTTTGGTGAGGTAATCATCTGCCCCCATATCCATTCCTCTTCTAACATCTTGGCGCTCGGTCTTGGCTGAAACAAAAATGAATGGAATATGCTTGGTCTCTTCATAAGATGATAACACTTCAAGTACGCCATATCCATCTAGTTCTGGCATCATAATATCGCATAAAATAAGGTCTGGGCGCTCCCTTTTTGCAATTTCAATGGCAATCATTCCGTTTGCAGCATCAAATACCATAAATCCTGATAAATCAAGCAGCTCCGCAATATTTTCACGGAGGGACAAATCATCTTCAACTAAAAGAATTTTTTTCACCTTTTCCTGTTTAAATTGGAATTTCCAGTATAAAAATAGAGCCTTTTCCCAATTCACTTTCAAATGTAACATTACCGCCAAGGTTAATCAAGTGTTGTCTTGCAATATTAAGTCCAATACCAGTGCCTTGGGTGGTTAAAACATTACTTGCCCTAAAGTACCTTTCAAAAATAAATGGTTGCTCTTCTTTAGGAATACCAACACCCTGATCTACTACATGAATCATCATTGCATTTTGACTGCGCTTTACAATCAGTTCTATAGATGTATTCTCAGGAGAGTATTTTATGGCATTATGTACCAAATTAGATAATGCAAGGGCCATTACTTTCTCATCAAATTTTATGGAAATGTCATCAATGTTCTTAGGGTATAAAATACGTTGCCCCTCTTTTAATAGTGTATTTGCGCTATAAACAACTTCATTGATCAATTTGCTTAATGGGAATAGAGCTGGATTATAGGTAACCTTGCCAGATTCTAACCTTTCAAGTGAAAGAAAGTCTGTAAGGATGTCATCCAAATGTTTGACTTTGGATTTGATTGTTTCAATATGCTTATTCCGTTTTTCTTGCTGATCGGTCTCGGTATATTTGGACAATAGCGCCGTAGAAGTCAAAATACTGGTCAAAGGGGTTTTAAATTCATGGGATACTAAAGATAAAAATTTGGTCTTTAGTTCATTTAGTTTTTTCTCTGCTTTTAATGCCTCGCTAAGTTGCTCTGTGCGTTCTTCGACCTTTTTTTCAAGATTCTGTGTGTACCCTTTTCTTTCGGTTATGTCAAGAACAATGGCTACGCCAACCCGTTTTTTTCCGATTTTTGATAATTGCAGGTGAACTTCCACAGGATATGTGGAACCATCTTTTCGCTGGTGCATGGTTTCAAACTCAATCTTTTCCTTTTTATTCTTTAGGAGAGGTCTAAGAAGCCTGGTAAAACTTTCTTTTGAAAGCTCTGGTTTTATATCCAATATGGACATTTGTTCCAATTCTTCAATTGAATAGCCAAGATTCAATTGTGCGCCGTGATTAACATTTAAGAAAGTAAATGTATTATAATCAAAAACGAATATTTCATTTAGGGATTCATTAAAAATCCGGAACCAATGGTTAATCGCCTGTTCTGCTTTTTTACGTTCTGAAATATCGATTACCAAGGCCATCACATAATCTTTTCTCAATAATTTGAATGAATTTAGGCCGATTTCAACAGGGAACCCAGCACCATCTTTTCTAATGCCCTCAAGGTCCAAACCCAAACCCATACTTCTTTTTCCGCCCTCTTTTATAAATTCACCAAAATGTCCTTCGTGACAGCTTCTAGATTTCTTGGGCAATAAAGTTTCTAAAGATTTTCCATTAAGTTCTTCCTTAGCATACCCAAACATTTTATTTGCCACGGCATTACTGGCAACGATAAGCTGTCTGTCATTTACTATGAGAATTCCCTCAGAAATTGCTTCTGAAAGGATTTTAAAAATATTATTTTCTTCAAATAGTTTCACAACTTAAAGGTAACTCTTATTACTGATTTTGGTCATAGAAAAAAGATTTCATGACTGTTACTTTTGATTGAACATTAATATTAGCGGTATGTTAGATTCTAAAGAAGAAATAGGAAAAGTGTTTTACCAAAACCTGGGCAAACTTTTTTATGCAGTTGCACAAGCGGATCATAGTGTGCATGTTAAGGAAATTGATAGATTGAAAGAAACAGTAAGGGAAAGCTTGTTGAAAGTAGACGATATTGAGGATGAATATGGCACAGATGCAGCTTTTCAGATTGAAAGTGTCTTTGATTGGTTATTGGAATATGAAAAGAATGGTGAAGAGTGTTATGAGGAATTTGAAGCCTTTTATACTGAACATCGTAAATTGTTCAGTGAAGAAATAAAGTATTTAATTAAATCTACATCAAAAGCCGTAGCATCTGCATTTGCAGGGAGAAATAAATCTGAACTCATCTTGCTGGGCAGACTGGAATTACTTTTTAGAGGGTAATCAAATTTTAATCGTCATTATTGGGGTATTTGCCTGGTTGGCCACACTTTCTCCTATGCTTCCCATAAAAAAATGAGCCAAACCTATTCTACCATGGGTTGGTATAGCCACAATATCTGCAGATATATCACTGGCATAATTGAATATTCCTTGTTCAATGGAATAATCATTATAAATTTTGATAGGTATTTCTTCTCCTATCAAGGATGTAAATGCGTCTATTTTCTCTTGTATTTGAGAATTGCTCATAAAATTAATACCAATGGTATTGATATACACAAGATGAAGCCTTGCAGAAAATGTCAAGGCAAAATCTTTAACCTTGTTGAAAGCACTACAGTTTTCAGGTTTTAAATCACATGCAAAAACAATGTTATTAATGTCAAAACTTGAGCGTTTCTTTTTTATTACAATTACCGGCACCTCTGCAGTTCGTATTACTTTTTCGGTATTCGAGCCCACAAAGAAGGTTTTTAAACCACTAATGCCATGAGAGCCCATAACTATTAAGTCGATATTTTGTTCTTTGGCCACTAAATTAACCTCACTAAAAATCTTGAAGTTTTGGAGTACCGTTTTAACCACCACGTTTTTTAGATAGGGTTTATCCGTAAACGTTTTTATTTTGTCCTTGGCTAATTTGATGTAGTATTTAGCCTCTTCTTGTTCCTCAAGTTCAGATTTGGAAAGAACAGACTCAGAAAGACCAATCATATGAAAAATAACAATACTAGCATTTTGTTCTTTTGCAATTTGGGCCGCCACTTCCAAGGCATATTCTGAATATTCAGAAAAATCAACTGGTACCAATATTTTTTTCATTGACTCTTTATATGAGAAATTGAATGCAAAAGTAAATGGCGAATTTACCCCGAACCATGACCTATGTCATTTTGTATCTAATTACCTACTCCAACCTTTGTGGTAATCACTAAATAAAAAGTATGGCACTTAATTTTAACAAATATGCCGCGGAAGGAAATAAGTTCATGAATGACTACACCAAGAAAATGAATCTTGGAGATAATAAAGAGAAATCAGGACGCATTTTGAGTGCAATTCTTCATGCCTTGCGCGATATCATCCCAATACAGGAATCATTTCAGTTTATGGCACAATTGCCCATGTTTCTTAAAGCGGTTTACGTTCATGGCTGGAGCTTTCATGCTAAGAAAATTAAAACTAAGCATATGGCAGATTTTATTGATTTGGTTCGCCAACATGGCGGCCCGGCCGCAATCAACGATTATGAGTACAGTGATGAAGTTGCCGAAAGATATATCCAAACAACCTTTATTTTTTTAAGGAGGTATGTATCACTGGGTGAATTGGAAGATATAAGGGATTCATTGCCCAAGGAATTAAAAAACATGGTGTATTCCAATATTATGTTTTAAAAGCAGTAAAAAAGAAAAAAAATAAGAGATGAAAACAATAATAACAATACTAGCAATTTTTTTGAGTGCAACCTTAACCGCGCAATTACCAAAAGCTTTGGATGAAGTTGCTCCATTCAGTGAGGGTCTTGCAGGAATTAGGATGGGAAATCAATGGGCATTTATTGACGATTTGGGCAATATTATCATTGATTTTAGGGGAGATGTTTATTGGAACCCAAATGCGAATGATTCATCAGAGGGTGTAAAAGCAATTAGATACCCAAAATTCACCAATGGGCGCTGTATCGTAAGAAAATATGTTGATGAAATTCCCATATATGGTTTTATTGACACAAAGGGCGAGTTAGTAATTGAATATCAATTTTTAAACGTAAACCTTTTTAAAGATGGAGTTACCACAGGGATAATACATGAGAAAATTTTTAGGGGACGGAATGAATTCAAACTTAACATTTATGAAGACAAGTTTCATGAAGTATTAATGGATACTTCAGGTGAAATCATAGAATTTTTAGGAAGAAGGTATAATATACAATTGAAGAAAAGCAGGTACGAACTTCCTCGTATTACATCAAAAATACTCAATGATAAATTAGTTGCAATAAGAGTTGAAGACAATTGGGAAATTAGAAAATTAAACTTTTAGAGGTTGGTTACCAGTATCCTTTTTTTTGAGCTTAGTAACCTTTGTTACTGTAATTGTAATACAGATTTTAGTACTTCATCACATCAAAAAGTTATCATATAAAACATCTTATTTATGAAAGTAGAACAGATATACACAGGTTGCTTGGCACAAGGTGCCTATTATATTGAAAGTAATGGCGAAGCAGCCATTATAGATCCCTTACGCGAAGTAGACCCATACATTGAAATGGCCAATGAGCGTAATGCTAAAATCAAATATGTTTTTGAAACGCATTTTCATGCAGATTTTGTTTCAGGGCATATTGATCTGGCCAAAAAAACCGGAGCTAAAATAGTTTATGGTCCTACATCGATGGAAACAGGTTTTGATTTTTTGTCGGCAAAAGATGGGCAAGAATTTCAATTAGGAAATGCTACGGTAAGGTTAATTCATACCCCAGGCCATACCATGGAAAGTAGTTGTTATCTATTAATTGACGAAAACGGAAAGGAAACTTCCTTGTTTTCAGGTGACACTCTTTTTATTGGTGATGTGGGCAGACCGGATTTGGCACAAAAGGTAATTGCAGAACTAACGCAAGAGAAATTGGCAGGACATTTATTTGATTCTTTAAGAAACAAAATAATGCCCTTAAATGATGACATTATCGTGTATCCTGGCCATGGAGCAGGCAGCGCATGCGGCAAAATGATGAGTGATGAAACTACAGATACGCTTGGACATCAAAAAAAGACAAATTATGCTTTGAATCTCAATCTATCCAAAGAAGCCTTTATTGATAGCATTTTAACAGGCTTAACCCCACCTCCAGGGTATTTTCCACAAAATGTCCTTTTGAACATTAAGGGTTACGAAGCAGTTGACCATGTTATTGCAAAAGGTACTACCCCACTAAGCGTTGCGGCTTTTGAAACCGCTATGGAAGAGACTTCTGCCATAATCATAGATACCCGTGATGCACAAGAATTTGCACGAGGATATATTCCAAACTCTTTCAACATTGGGTTAGATGGGAGTTTTGCCAATTGGGTAGGCACAACGATAGTTGATGTAGCACATCCACTATTGATTATTGCCGAAAAAGGTAAAGAAGAAGAGGTAGCCACTCGTTTGGCCAGAATTGGTTTTGACAATACCCTTGGCTATTTAGAAGGTGGTGTTAAAGCATGGCAACAGACAGGTAAACAATTGTACACCGTAAAATCGATTGGAGCAGAAAGGCTCGCATCAATAATGGAAGAGAAACATGTAAATGTTTTAGATGTAAGAAGAAAGAGCGAATACAATAGCGAGCATATGTTGCATGCTATCAACCTCCCGTTGGATTATCTTCAAAACAACCTATCAGAAATTGACAAAAATAAAATCTATTATGTCCATTGCAGAAGTGGCTATAGGTCTATGGTATTCATTTCAATTCTCCGTTCAATGGGTTATGAGAACATGATTGACATTAAAGGCGGATTCAAAGCGATGAAAGAAACTGGAAAGTTTGATATTTCTGATTACGCTGAGCCCACTACCATGTTATAAAATGAAAAGTCGATATCAAATATTGATTGTTGGAGGTGGAACGGCTGGCCTGATAGTTGCAAGCAGTTTGCTCAAAAAGAACCCAAAATTGCATATTGGTATTGTAGAACCTTCTGAAAGTCACTGGTATCAACCTGCTTGGACCTTGGTTGGCGGGGGCACCTATAATTATAAAAGAACCATGAGACCCATGAAAGCTGTGATTCCCAAAGAAGCTGATTGGGTCAAGTATGAAGTTATATCCATAGAGGCTAAAAATAACACTGTCACCATAGCAAACGGTAAGCAAATCACATATGAGTACCTTGTTATAGCACCAGGGTTAAAACTTGCACCTTCATTAACAGAGGGCTTGGAAGAAGTACTTGACAAAGGGGTTGTCTGTAGCAATTATACTAATCCCAATCATACTTGGCAGGTCATCAAAAACTTTAAAGGAGGTACGGCACTATTTATACAACCACCCAAACCATATAAATGCGGAGGAGCTCCTCAGAAAATAATGTACTTGGCAGACGATTATTTTAGAAAGCATGGGATCAAGAAAAACACCAAAGTGGTATTTGCGTCAGCTAGTGACATCATATTTTCAGTGAAGAAAATAGCCGATACCCTTTGGAAAGTTGTCAATAGGAAAAGTATCAATGTCAAATTTAAGCATGAACTAAAAAAAGTAGATGGTGCAAACCAGATTGCTTGGTTCAACGTTTCGCCTGATTTTGTGGAGCATAATCCAATTCAACTTGAAATATTGGAAGAAAATGGCTTGGTCGGAATTAAATATGATATGCTGCATGTAGTCCCAATCAATGTTCCTCCGGACTTCGTAGCCCAATCAAATCTGGGGGATGAAAAGGGATGGGTCGATATTGATAGCAAAACACTTCAGCACAAGCAGTTCCCAAATATTTTCAGTCTTGGTGATGCTAGCAATCTACCTACCTCAAAAACAGGCGCTGCCGTAAGAAAGCAGGCTCCTGTGGTCGTTAATAATATCTTACATCTTATAAAGGCCAAGGAACTAGGTAGTAAAACTTATGATGGTTACACTTCCTGCCCTTTTATAACCGGATATGGTAAAATGGCTTTGGCCGAGTTTGATTATGACAAAAATTTTATGCCAGATCCCAAATTGAAACGAATGTTCATCAAGGACTCTTCCAAAGAACATTGGCGTTTATGGATTTTAAAAAAGTACATTTTGCCCTATCTATACTGGAACAAGCTGTTAAAGGGCAAAGAGATTTAAAAACAAAAACTGGAGGCGATTTTACCATCGCCTCCAGTTTTTTCATGAACAAATTCTTTTTTAAGCCATTGTTTCTTCCTTGCTCTTATTTTTTGCAATTCGCTCAATTAAATCCGGTACTTTTTCAAATACTGCTGCCAATCCATGGGTTTTACCGGCCGCCAAGAATGATATTTCGTCTTCTCTACTTACCAAAAAACCGATAGGTTCTATACCAATTCCAGCACCAGCTCCCATTCCTTCTCCTCTTCGTGCTTTGCCTTCCGTGCCTTCACCTCCACCAGAGCCAAATCCCATGCCAACTTTAATAACAGGGACACATTTAAATTCTCCCAGTTGAAATTGTTCTCCAACAATAGTTTCCGTTTTTGCCTCGGACTTTATGAAGTCCGTAATCTGTTTCAATAATTCTTCAAAGTGTAAATCCATAACATTACGTTTTACTATTAATAAATGATTTAATAAGGTTTATTGGGCGGTTATGTAGGTGTATCAATAAAAAGTTTCTTTCTTCAAAGTTGACGTTAAAATGCGCCACATAATGGTTCAGAAAAGCAAAAAGGGGGAATAGTTTTGCATTGGTCAGGCAATCACCCGTATCAATGTCCAACACAAACTTCTTGACTTTAAAAGATTTCAGTAGCGCAAGTATTTTTTTTACTGAAATACCATTTCCCTTGGTCTTCTCCCTATTCCTGATTTTTTTCTGCTTTTTGGGAAATCGCCTTCTAAAGGGGTAGAAATAATGGTGAAAAAAGAAAGTCTTCAGTTTTAACTTTAGAATCTCTTCTTGGTCATGCTCCATACTTATAGTTGCCAAACCTCTTAGCCTAAGATAATATTGATTACTATCTGTATTAATGTAAAAATCAATTGGAACCAATAGAAAACCAATGATCAATAACACAAAAACCACCAATACAACCAAAGCAGCCATTTTCTGTTTTTACAACAAAAGAAATTGAATTAAAACCGATCTGCAATGACCTGTGTCATTACAAATTGTACCATATCAAAATACCTTTGAAAACAGTAAACAAAAAAATCAATGAAGATGAAAAAGACTTTGTTTTTAATTGTGTTGATGGTTCTAGGAACTATGACGCTTTATGCTCAGAAAGAGAATGGGAGTTCGGGCAAAACTTCCAATTATGGAAAAATGTTCAATCCAAAGACCATTGAAACTTTTGATGCATCCGTAGCATCAATATTGACAATCTACGAAGCGCAAAAATCTACCTATGGGATACATCTAGAGGTGAAAAGTAACCAGGGAGTTATCCCTGTACATCTTGGTCCGTCTTGGTATATAGACAACCAAAATGTTTTGTTTTCTATAGGAGATACTTTATCTATTACAGGCTCAAGAATTACTTATGAAAGTGCTCCTGCCATTATAGCCATGGAGGTGCAAAAAAATGAAAATGTTCTGCTGCTTCGTGATAAAAATGGTTTTCCTCATTGGAGAGGATGGCAAAAAAAGAACAAAAGAAACAAAAAGTTTAAGTCATAGTAGAATATTCATAAAATATCATGGTGAAACATTTCGTTTTTTTCGCTCTTTTTTTTGGATTATTTGGGTGTAACAATAAAACGGATAAAATATTTCCAGAAAAAATCACTGTAACAGAATCTGTATATGCTTCTGCTACAGTTCAACCAGATAGCTTGTACCAAGCATATTCTTCAGTAGTGGGAATCTTAGATAGAAATCTGGTTGAGGAAGGTGATTTGGTGCGCAAGGATGAGGGTATTGTACAGATTATCAATACCTCTCCAAAATTAGGTGTTGCAAATGCCAAACTATCCTTTGAATTGGCAAGGGAAAATTATAATGGAAATGCTGCTGTGCTAAAAGGTATTATGGATGAAATAGAGGCATCTGAACTACAATTGAAAAATGATTCTATTAATTACTTCCGTCAAAAAAATCTTTGGAAACAAAACATAGGTTCCAAACTGGAATATGACAATAGAAAGTTAGCTTACGAACTTTCACAAAACAAGGTAAGCCTCTTAAAAAGCAAATACGAGCGCACAAAGAAAGAATTGCAAACCCAAGTAAAACAAGCTGAAAACAATTATAAGACTTCGCAAACGCTTTCAGAAGATTTTACCATAGGTAGCAAAATTGATGGTAAGGTTTATGCGCTCTACAAAAACCCTGGTGAAATTGTAAATACCTTGGAGCCTATTGCAGCGGTTGGTCTGAGCGATAAATTTATGGTAGAATTATTAGTAGATGAAGTGGATATTGTAAAATTGAATTTGGGCCAAAGAATATTGGTAACCCTGGATGCTTACAATGCTGAAGTATTTGAAGCCAGACTACATAAAATATATCCCAGAAAAGATGAACGCTCACAAACCTTTAAGGTCGAAGCTGTTTTTGTTTCTCCTCCCAACAAATTGTACCCTGGCCTCTCTGGTGAAGGGAACATCATCATAGCAGAAAAAAAGGATGCTCTTACATTACCTAAGGAGTATCTTATTGCAGGAACCAAAGTACTGACGGAAGATGGAGAAGTAGAGGTTATTATAGGAGTTCAAAGTATGGATAGAGTGGAAATTCTAAGCGGGATTGATGAAAACATCGCCGTTTTAAAACCTAGGCAATGATTAATTGGAAGGTCATATTGAATATTGCCAAAACACATTTGGTCACCAAATTAAAATCTACGGTTACTGCTTCTTTGGGTGTCACTTTTGGTATTGGCGCTTACATAACCTTGGTGAGTTTTATGACAGGTGTCAATACCATGTTAGATGATCTGGTGCTCAACCAAACGCCTCATATACATCTTTACAATGAAATTGAACCTTCTGAAAATCAACCCATAGTACTTTATCCTGAATTTAAGGATGGTTTGAACCAAATACATTCCGTAAGACCTAAACTAAGCCAAAAGAAAATCCACAATGCATTGCCCATATTAAACTATTTAAAAGAAGATGATAATGTAAGAGGTGCTACTCCTCAAGTTAAAGCACAAATATTCTACCTCTCTGGTTCAATTGATTTAGGAGGCAATCTTACGGGAATAGACGTTATGGAAGAGGTCAGGTTATCAAATTTTCATGATTACATTACAGAAGGCACTCCTGAAGCTTTAAAAAACAACACCAATGGTATTTTGCTTGGGGCAGGTATAGCCAAGAAAATGTCACTTTCCATTGGTGACCGTGTTCAGATAAGTACGGTTAAAGGAACCCTTTTTCCATTGAAAATAGTGGGCATTTACCAAAGTGGAATTGCAGAGGTGGACAACATCCAAAGTTTTACCAATATAAACACAGTGCAAAAGATTCTCGGCGAGGCGGAAAACTATATTACGGATGTCAATGTAAAACTTTATGATATTGCTGATGCCCCCAATATGGCCAATCGTTTAGGAAAACAGTTTAATGTTAAGGCAATGGATATTAAAGAAGCTAATGCCCAATTTGAAACTGGAACCCAAATACGAAACTTGATAACATATTCAGTATCCGTGACCTTACTTATTGTTGCAGGCTTCGGAATTTACAATATTTTGAATATGCTCATTTATGAGAAAATGAAGGATATTGCCATTTTAAAGGCAACCGGGTTTTCTGGCACCGATGTTCAACTCATTTTCATGAGTCAAGCTATAATAATAGGAACCGTTGGGGGAGGTGCAGGACTTCTTATTGGATTTGGGTTCTCGCAATTGATAGATAATCTACCCTGGGAAACCGAGGCACTTCCAACAATAACCACTTATCCCATAAACCATGACCCAATGTTTTATGCCATTGGGATATCATTTGCTTTGATTTCCACCTTCATTGCCGGGTATTTACCATCTAACAAAGCAAAAAAAGTAGATCCAGTAGAAATCATCAGAGGAACCTAAGCCATGACTATTCATAAAGTTTTAGAAGCAAAAAACGTAAATAAATACTTTAAAAAACCTGTCTTGTTCCATGTATTAAAAGATATAAGTTTTGAAGTAAAAAGGGGAGAGTTTGCATCTATTATGGGCAAATCAGGTTCAGGAAAGTCTACATTGTTATATATCCTTTCGACTATGGATACTGACTATGAAGGTGATTTATACCTCAATGAAGAATATGTTACAGGAAGATCAAGAAACGAACTTTCCCAACTTAGGAACAAACATATAGGTTTTGTATTCCAATTTCATTATCTGCTTTTAGAGTTCAGTGTTTTGGAGAATGTAATGCTTCCTGCTAAAAAATTGGCCCAATTGAGCCATGAGGAGATTGAGCATAACGCCATAGAAAAATTGAAAATGTTGCATATTGATCATCTAGCTAAAAAAAAGGCAAATAGAATTTCTGGAGGTGAAAAGCAACGCGTAGCCATTGCACGTGCGTTAATCAATAATCCTTCAATTTTAATGGGTGATGAGCCCACGGGAAATCTTGACAGTTACAACGCAAAGAATGTGTTCGATATTTTTAAACAACTAAAAGAGGAAGCAGGTTTATCCCTTTTGGTGGTTACACATGACAAGGATTTTGCTTCTAAAACAGACAGAATCATACAAATGGAGGATGGCTGTATTATTAACGGTTAGCTGAAATATTTTTATAAGTGTTTATGAGATCAAGAAAAGGTCCAACAAAAAGTTTCTTATAATAACTTGAGTTCCAAATTCATTCTTTAACAGCGAATCTAATTGCCCAAAGCTGGAATTAAGATGACCTACGTCATTTAAAGTATCTATTTACTGTATTAATTTTAGCCATAGTGGCTTCTAAATGAAAATAACCAAGAAAGTTGACAAAGACCTCTTTTAATTATACAATTATAAATCGTGTTACAGACCTGCTTGCTTGTACAAAATCTCCAAGATGAAAAAACGGCCAATCTCTTAAAGCAGAAATTGGAGAAACTAGGATTTGTTGCTAATGTTAGCATCAACCTTGCTGCACGTACTATCAATTTTGAGTATGCAACATTTAGGGATATGGATTCGGTGAGAAGAGAGTTGTGTAACATGGGCCACGCTCCAGTACTTCCAAAAAAACCGCTGACAAGAAAGAGAAAACCAGTTCGCGTTCAAACCAGTTGAAACTATCTGACCTCCGTTTATTCAATTCGATAATCTATAATATCACAGTTGAAATATTCAAAATCTCCATTCTTTAAATTCCAAATGGCTTTCATTTTAGTGGGGATAGAGAGACCGCATTTGGTTTGATAGTTCTCTATTTTGCCCGTAAAATCCTCCAGAGTTTCAGCTTTGTACCTTTTTGACTCAAAACGGTCTATCAATCCATTCTCATCAAAATGAAAAATCCCATTCGTTGCAGTGCTTCCAACAATGATTGTAGCTTTCACTAAATTTTTGTCTATCTCCTTCCATTCTATAGTATTATTCAAAAAACCCACTGGATAAAAAACCAGTTCCCCTAGACATCTTCCCAAAGCACTTTCATCTGTCTCTTTGGATTGATGAACCGCTATTGATTTTAGTCCTAAGAAACTGATATTAACCTCCCCTACTCCTTCAATACTTCTATCTTTAACAAAAATGGGGAACGCTTTTGCGGCCCAAATAAATCCAACAGGTTTAGCGGTCATAAACTGTTTTGCCGTAAAATGCATCCATTTTCCATCTTGTCTTTGTTTTATTTGACCCGATTGTTTGATGATGGCATGGCAATCTCTACATTTTCCAATAACACCTACTTTGATTAGGTAGTTCTTCATGCTATTGGGCAGATGAACCAAATCTTCTTTGGTCACCAGTTTCTCCGAGTTTCCAGTTAGATTAAAAAGTTGTTCTTTATCTTTTTCAACCTGTGCATTAAAATGATAATATCCATAGAAAATACAGAGTACCAATGCCAGAACAAATACTACTATAACCAAAGCTATCATTTTTCCAAACTATTAAATTAGATAGTATTACCAAGAACTTTCATTAAACGATATGTTTGTTATTATCGTCACGATAACAATGCCCATGTTCACATAGTTAAGTTTTTACATTCAAACCTAGTATGAAAAAAAAGCAGTAGAAATGATTTTCATCATTAATCGATTTTCTTAATACATGAAATACGTTGTGGATACATCCTTATTTTGAGGGGTTGTTTGCATTTTAACCTCAAATACATCTATAACATTAAATAATCAGTGTTTTATTCATACCAAGACTTTTAAATCAAACTGAAATAATACTAACAAAAAAAGTACCATAGAAAAAGCATTCTATAGGACTGGTTCAATTAAAACATATAGGGATTTGATTCTTAGAAACCCTTAATACTAAACCTTTTTACTTAGTTTTTTTTGTATTCTCATTATCAAGCCAATAGATTAAATATGGAATGTTATAAGCATGCGTCCAACCAAAAACTCGAAGACCTTGGTTAATTTCCCAATTGGTAAAGCGTCCAGCACTCTTTGGAAGATTAGATACTTTTAATAATGCTTCATTATATGAATCTACAGTATTGTATTCATCACTGCTTTTAGGCAATCTCCCTACTTCAAGTAGTTCTGCACGAATTATTGCTTCTTCAAAAAATGCTTTATGTCCACTAAACTCATAACCAATTAATAAAGGATAAATAGTAGCCAAGTAAGATTCCATTTCATGATTCAATGGGGGTACATCCCTTATCCAATAGGCATGATTCAGCAGCGCTTTCTTTATCTCTTTTTTTCCGGTAATCTGATAGTATTTGTACAAGCCTTGCGCAACATATGTTTGACTGTATCCATACCTATCTAACAGTAAATTCCCTCCCTGTTCTTCTTGTAGCTGAAGCATTAGTCCAACCCTTTCATCCAACTCTTTTTTGTATTTATCAAGTTTGGTAGCATCATACAATTCAACAAGATTTAGTACAGACAAATACAACCTTCTTCCTCTTAAATCGTGCTCTCCCCATATACGTTTTAAATAGGTGTCTCCCGTCATTTTAGCAACTTCTAAAGCACGATGATCACCACTAATGTAGTATGATGCAATCCATCCCTGAATCCAGACATGTGCACTAAGCAAGGCATACCAATGTTCGTTGGCATGTCTCCTACCAATTCCTAAATAAGGTGTTGATTCTGGTTCTTCTCTATAATCCCAAAAGTCTATGGCATCATTTATCTGCCCCAAATAGTTTCGTTTTTTTGGCCAATGTACATTATCCACATCCATAGTATGTCTGCTCATGGCCTGTGCCATATGGAAGTATTTTGCATTGCCAGTTCTCATAAAATTGGTCCATAACATAAAATCAATTGTTGGCTCATTATTTGTCCATTGAAACCATTTTTTATTGTAGAAATATGTTTTCCCGTCGCCATAATCAAACATTCCATACCAAGGTTCATTGTCTTGGTTAAATGACCACCAGTCGTATTTGTACTGCAGAGCGTTTTCAAATTGAGGATACTTATCTGAAAATGGCGCCATATTGCCATATACCTTGGAATTTGAATACCATTCCGGAGTTGCATGAGCTATTGGACTATTGAGTACGTAATCCATTTTCTGATTTATGGTATTATCCGTTTGGTTATCATGAAAATAATAAAGGAATTCCGTGGTTTTAGTGATTCCTTGAGCAAAATTGTCTAGCATTCCACCGTCTGACTCTGTGTTATCACGAGCAAAACTCATAGGTCCATTTTCCAAAGGCCAAATATTCCCAAAGAGCGTTTTGGTGCTCGGATCAACCTCAATTCCTTTAGGATATTCCTTTAAAAAATTTTTGATTCCAATACTTACTCCTTTTTCACCATCAGAAACATCAATCCAACCTTTTGCTCTTTGTGTTTGATTTACAACCTGTTTGCCTTTTGTTACAACTGCTTTAAATATAGATTCATCACCTGTTAGCATGTTGTCACTTTCTCCATTTTTGGATTTACTCGTATATAAACTTCTCAAGCTCTGTCCATTATTTCTTTCAGGGCCTTTTTGTAAAAGACTTATCTTTTTATTCCCATCAAAACCGATTTTCTTAACTTCTTCTTCTAGGGATTTGGAATCCCAATTTCCAGTATAAAGCGGTAAAGAAATCTCTGCCTCATCACCAAGATGATATTTAAGCTGAAGCCCACAGGCCGCTATCTGATCATTTGGTTGTGTCCATCCAGGATCATTTGAGGTGTCTTCTGATATTATTTTCTTATTCTGGGTGGCGATATTTGCATGTTCTCCATCTTGTTTTTTATGTTTATCAGGAACACCTGTGTATGTCATGGTATGCAAGACTTTTACATAAGTTTTTCCAGCATAAGTGTGTAATCTAATGGTAAATGGCGACAGGTTATTATCCTCTCTTCCATACATGTAGGTCCCTTCTACTCTAAAAATCATATGCATGGGGCCAGAACCTTTTTCTCTAAAAACTTCATTTATGATTGCCTTTGATGCATCAATACCTGAATCATCCAAAATATCTAGAAAGGTTCCCCTTTTATTTTCTGGCGCAGAGGCTATCAGCTCATTTTCTTCAAATTTTCCATTTTGATCAGAATCAAGATAAACTTCATCTAGAAATCCGTTTCCCAGTTTATTTATGGAAAAGGACAATGGTCCTGTATTTACCTTTATACCACCTCTAGGTCTCATATTGTTTGTGGAAACTATCCTTTCTTTAGACCTCATCGGCTCAACACCTTCACCGTATTCTAGGGTATAATCAGGAGCTACTTCAGAAAAAAAGAATACCCATATCCATTTGATGCTTTCATCTGCTGGCTCCCATGAAGTCACTTCTGTTGTCTGACAAGCTATTTCTTTTCCTTTGGAGTTCAATAACCTAACATTCCCTACAGAGTATAGTTCTCCTTTTGGAAACGGAATACCAATGGTTATAGGAGCCCCTTCCACATTGTTTTCAATGGTAATATTGAGTTTTTTGGTTTCAACAGCAAAAGTCTTTAGGCCCATGCAAATCAATAATACCAGTAATGTGTTCTTCATTTTATATATTTTTTATTTGGTACTATATTCCCAAATGGGACTACAGTGTTTAAGAATAATTATTCTTGTATTGTTTCCTCTAATTTTTGAAAGCATAAACTCGCGGCTCCCAAAATGGCAGATTCTGCCAACTCTGATGTTTCTATTTTTAAATTTTTTATCTGCTCTGGGTAGGCAAATAAATTTATCTTTTGATGCATAGATTCCTTAAAAAAAGAATACGCTTTACGTATTGATCCTCCAAGGATAATAGCTTCAGGGGCAAATAGGTATAAAATCGTATTAATTGCCTCTCCTAAGTGTGTGCCAAATTCTGCGAAAGCAGTTAAGGCCAAATCATCACCTAGCAATGCCCTATCATGAATCTCTTTTGCGCTCAGTCTATAATTATCAGCAAAAAAAAAGCTGCTTGTGTACTGTTCCAAAATGCTGTCTTTATACGCTATCATTCCTATCTCTCCAGCTCCTGATAGAACTCCATTGTAAATTTCATTGTTGATGATTATTCCCATGCCCAGTCCAGTGCCTATAGAGAGTCCAATAAAATTTTGAAAACCTTTTCCCTTTCCATATAACTTTTCTCCCATTGCAAAACAATTGGCGTCATTGTTTATGTAAACAGGAATGCTATATCTATTTTCCAGAATATTTATCAAATGAACTTCTTTCCATGCGGGTATATTCTGTACATCATATACAATTCCTTTTAAAGAATCAACTATGGCCGGTACACCTACGCCTATAGCTTTGGTATTATTGGTAATCAATCCATCAATACAATTGAACAAAAGCTCCAGTGTTTGCTTCTCAGAATCCTCTGCATTTACAGACACGAAAGACTGACCGGTAATCGCTCCTTCTTTAACAATGCCCGCGTTGATGTTGGTACCACCTATATCTACCCCAAGAACCTCCATAACCCTAGTTAATTACTTGGCTTATTTTTTAATTGAATGGTTTTGTTGTTCACCAAGGGTTTTGCCAAGAAGCCTATGGATAGTACAAAAGCCAAGGGAATCAATAAAAAGAACATCCCCATTTTAAGGCTTGAAACTTCGCCCAATGCCCCAACCAAAAATGGAATAATAGCTCCTCCAGCTATGCCAGTGCATAAGATTCCTGAAAGCGAACCATGATTTTCTTTTACAGAATTAAGTGCAAGAGAAAAAATAATGGACCACATAACCGAGATAAAGAAACCTATTGCCGGAAAAGCAAAAAGGGCAACTTTTTCACTTCCCGTGAGGGCTAGAACCAAGAATATCATTGTAATAGCTGTAGCTCCAATTAAGAGTTTTCTGCTATCCATAATTTTCAGCAACAGTAACCCAAGTAAACAACCTACGGTTAGCATAGCCCAAAAATAGGCTACAGTATCGGCACCAACCGTTTGTGCATCTAAACCATGATATTGATATAGAAATTGGGATATCCAATTACCTACACCTTGCTCTGTTCCCACATAGCAAAAGATTCCCAGAAAGAATAAAACGGTCCATTTATTTTTTAAAAGGCTGAAATACGAACTTGAATCACCCGCCATTTCATCTTCATTCTTTTTATATTTTGGGTATTTCGTAAAAAACACAACAGCCAACAGTACAACAGCAATTACAGAAAAGATCATATATAACCCTACCCACGGTAGATTTTCAGGAACCAAATCTCTTATATAACCAGCCATTCCAAATTCATTCGAATCTGTATCAACTACATATTTATATAAAAAAGGACTCAGGAACGAAGCCAAACCAAACACCAGCTGGGCCAGAACAGAATTGAACGCAAAATGTTCCTCTCCTCCGGCAACCCTAAGCATTGGGTTTATAATGACTTGCAAAACTGCCATACATGAACCCAAGGCAAACAGTGTTATACTGAATACAACATAACTAGGAAAGAAAGCAAACCCCATGGAAGCCAAAGCCATAAATAGAAATGACCATGACAATAAGGTCTTATCGCTATACTTTTCGGATAAAAACCCCGCAGGAATAGACATTACGCCATATGCAATAAAGAAAGCAAAAGGCAGTAATCCCGTCAACGTTAGACTAAGGTCAAAACTATTCTTTACATCAACAATTATCGAATTCAGTATGTTGGTTATAAAAGATATTACAAAGAATATCAGCATCACCAAAGCTATTATATGGTAATATCTTTTTGAGGTCGTTTTTTCGCTAGCCATTGGTTTATTGGTTTATCAGGTTGAGGTTTACTTTTTGCCAAGCATAGGAAAGAGTTGTTTTATTTCCTCGTCGGTCGGTTGTTTTCCATATTCACATATTTCAAAAAACTCCACGTGTTTAGCATTAGTTGTATTCATATTTGGGTACCATTTCTTTATGGCACTAGCCTCAGAAGCATCCCAAGTTTTTTCTCTTGCCCATCTATTTTTGAGCCAATCAATTCTCTCAGCTTCTCCCGAAGGAACTTGACTCATATCCGATCCACTTACCCATGGCAACCATTCGAACATCTGAGAGTCATGAGCAGCCAAAGCTCTGACTTTTGTATCTATTACTTCATCAACAACTACTGCGATATCTTTTGAAAATGGATATGGTTTTTGAAAATTATCTTTCATATAGATAAAAACGGGGTTCTTTTTTAAAGGCGGAGTATCCGGTGTAACATTAGGTACGATAACCAAATATGCAGCATCTTGAACCGCTATTCCAGCATTTCTATGGTCAGGGTGATAATCATTGGGGCGTAGGCCTAAAACAACATCAGCATCCCATTCCCGAATTTTTCTGATTACCTGATGCCTAACATTCAAGGTCGGAATCAATTCTGCATCATGGTTATCCAATACATCATATTCAATTCCTAAAATTTCTGCAGCTTTTTTGGCTTCGGCGCGTCTTCTTTTGCCTAGTGCACCACCTCCTTGAGTCTGATGACCTGCATCACCGTTGGTCAAGGCTACAAACTTCACATTATGTCCCATTTTAGCAAATAGGGCCGCTGTACCGCCAAACTTGGAATCACAATCATCTGGATGAGCTCCAATAGCAATAATATTCAATACTTTTTTTTCCTGTGCTTGGACCATAAATCCAACGCACATGCAAATAATTAACAAGATATTTTTCATTATATAGTTCTTTATTTAAGGGTTTTAAACTGATAATTGATAGTACAACTTATTATCTGAATTCATAATTTTCAAATCAATGTATTACCATATAAAAGCATAAGCAGGTAAAATCTGATACTGGGGATAACTAAACAAACTCAAATAACAAACTTAAAATTAATTATCATTCTGATTGAAATTGGGATTAATGTCCAATTCTCTTTGCGGAATAAAAAACAGATTTCTGATATCGCTTGTCTCTATAACATCCGACTCAGCTTCGATCAACTTCTCAACAACAACCCCAAATCTTTTTAAATCTGGCCAGCGATGGTTTTCAAATGCCAATTCCAGTTGTCTTTCATCAAGAAGTTTATCCTCAAAAGAACCAGGTGTGGTTCCATCTATAGGACCCAATCCTGCTCTTTGTCGTACTTGATTTATTAAGCCGTAACTCTCTGTTGATTCACCTAATGCTTCTGCAAGCATCAGCAATACATCTGCATATCTGAAAACAACAAAATTTACGTCTGAATCATTTTCAGTTGGTGGGTCGCTTTCATATTTTCTAACGTAATTCTGTACCACTACTTCTGCATCTACGTTAATCCATTCAGTTCCCATAGAGGGTTCAAATCTTAAGTCACCTACCTCATAAGCATTTTCCAAAGTTGCGGTTGGTCTATTTCTTCCAAAACCTTGACCTGTTTGCAAATCTGAACTTGGCGAAAAATCATTTGTAAAAGCACTTCCTTGGCCAATACCTCCACTAATAAACTGTACTTCAAAAATAGATTCAACATTGTTTTCATTTGATGCACCCCATAAATCTGCATAATTTGCAACCAATGAATAATTGTAGTCATTGATTATTCTGCGCAAAACAGTTTCTGCATCTGAATCCTGTCCTATGGTCAACAATACCTTTGCCAATAGTGTTGCAGCTGCTCCCTTGGTTGCTCTTCCCACATCACTTGCCGGGTAAGATACCGGAAGGTTTGCTTCCGCAATGGCTAAATCTGTAACCAATTGTCCGTAAATTGTATTTGCATCTACTTGAACCAATTCATCGCCAGGTACAAACGGGGTCAATTGCAATGGAATGTTACCAAAGGCAACGGCCAAATGATAGTACATTAAAGATCTAAGGAAAATTGCTTCTCCTATAATCCTTTGCTTTAAACCAGCCTCAATATCTATTGGGTCTATTCTATCCAAAATAACGTTGCAATTGGCAATTACTCTATACGAGCCACTCCATGCTATGTCTACCTGTTCATTTAAAGGGTCTTCCGTAAATGCATTGATTTCGGTAAATTGTCTTGCCAAACCAGTAGCATCTGGTCCTTGATCTGTGTTATCGGAGCGCATTTCAAACATGGTCCAATAAGCTCTTCCGTAAACCCCTGGCTCTTGCAGTCCAGCATAACTGGCGTTAAGTGATGCAACAAAATCATTGGCTGTGTTGAAGAAGTCAGCCTCATTTCGATTTGAAATTGGTGCTAATTCCGTAAAGTCCTCACTACAAGCTGATGTAATACACAGCGTTATTAGTATTATGATTATTTTTTTCATCTTTTACAGTTTTAAATTAAAAGGTCAGATTGACACCCATTGTAATGGATTTGGTCAACGGATAAGCTCCATAATCTTCCCCTGGGGTTAAACTATTGTTAGAAATATTACTGACCTCCGGGTTATACCCTAAGTAATCTGTAATTGTAAACAAATTGGTTCCAGTAACGTAAAACCTTAATCTGTTGATACTATTCCCAAAAAGTTTATCTGTAGGTAATGAATATCCTAAGGTAACATTTCGTAATCGAATAAAAGAGCCATCCTCTACTTGAAATGAAGAAGGTCTATTATTATTACCATGGTTTCCAGTTTGTCTATCGGCTCTTGGAATACTTCCATTTCCTGGATCTGAAGCAGAACGCCATCTATTATTGAAAACAGCGTATGAATTAAAGTTTGCCTCTCCATTTTTCAGGTGTCTAGAAGTCAGGTTCAAAATTTCATTCCCCTCTACTCCTTGAATAAGAAAGCTGAAATCCAGTCCTTTAAACGTAAACCTGTTGTTAATCCCCCAAGTAAAATCAGGAAAATAACTACCGGTAACCGTTCTATCATCTGGGGTTATTTCACCATCTCCATCAACATCCCTAAATCTAAAATCTCCTGGAGAAGCATCTGGTGCTTGTGTGTCAACTGGAGCTGCATCAATTTCTGCTTGAGTTTGATAAATGCCGTCAACTACATAACCAAAATAACTTCCGATTGGATCTCCAACTCTTGTAACATGCCTTACCCCTGCACTACCTGCAGAGAAAATAGGCTCATTATTTTCATTTAATGATATTACTTCATTTTTATTAGTGGAAAGGTTAAAATCAGTATCCCACTTAAAATCTCCAACAAAGTTCTTTGTTCTCAAAGCAATCTCAAACCCACTATTTTCAACTTCTCCCAGATTCTGAAGAGTTGTCTGAAAACCGGATACTCCTGAAATACTAACATTCAACAATAAATCTGAAGTTTTGGTATTGTAGTAATCCGCCAATAGGAAAACCCTATTATCAAACAAGCCCAATTCTAGTCCAATGTTCGTTTGTTGTGATTTTTCCCAAGTCAATTCGGGATTAGGAATAGTAGACTGTACCAAACCATTTATTTCATTACCACCTAAATTGTAGTTGTCAGGAGAAAGTAAACCTATTGCCCCATAATTAGGTATTTCAAAATTTCCCGTTTCTCCCCAGCTAAATCTAAGTTTAAGTTCAGAAATGGCTTCTATGGAATTAAAAATATCCTCCTCATTTAAACGCCATCCTGCAGAAAACGATGGAAAATAACCCGTTTGGTTATTAGAACCAAAACGCGAAGACTTATCTGAACGAATGGTACCTGTAAACAAGTATTTGTCCTTGTAACTATAATTCATTCTGAACAGTGCCGAAGCAAGCGTCCATTGTTCTTGAATTGAATTACCCGCAAATACCTGACCTCCACTAATAGTAGTGACTAAATCGTCTGGAAAATTATCTGCTAACACTTCCTTTATGGTAATGTTATCTCTCTGAGCGGTATATCCCAAAACTGCATTAAAGAAGTGATCACCAAATTCCTTTTCCCAGTTCAAGGTGTTTTCCCAAACCCAATTCGTCTCGGTAGAAGATGTTGCTTGAGCATATGATTCACCTTCACTCGCATTTCTGTATAAAAGTGTATTTCCCCTATAGAAATCTTGATTGAACAAGTTTATATATGTTCCTCCAAAGGTTCTAAATGTAAGCTCTGGTAAAATGTCATATGACAATGCCAATGAAGCTCTAGTTTGAAATTGGAATATTTCATCATCAATGGCATCTAAAATAGCCAACGGATTACTTGCCGTTGTGGTACCACCACCCAAATATGACTGGTTATTCAACTGGTTGACCGTACCATCTGCATTATAAGGAGCTACGGTAGGGGAATGAACAATTGCAGAATAAACAATACCTGGAGGGCGTGCAAAATATGGAGCCGAAGCAGGAACTCTTTGATTTTCAGTTATCGTTGGAGCAACTCTTAAATCTAAGTTCAGTTTATCAGTCAATTGTGAGTTCAAATTCAACATCATGTTATATCTGTCAAATTCAGATTTATCCAAAATCCCTTCTTGACTGAAATAACTAGCAGATGCAAAAAAGCTTGTTTTGTTCTGTACGGGAGATGCATAAGAGAAATTATAACTCTGCGTTATTCCCGTTTGAAAAATTACATCTTGCCAATCTGTATCCGTACCGTCCCAATTAATGAACGATTCCGGTAATTCAAAATTGGTATCCCCTCTTTCTCCATCTCCAATAGGATCGCTAATGGATGCTCCATCAACTGATGAAAGATAATTGTTGTTTCTAGCGTCTGTAGTAAAATCAATGAGCTCTTGGGCATTCATTAAATCAATCTTGTTTGCTACATTTTCAACCCTAAACCAAGAATCAAAAGAAAATTTTCCTTTGTCAGTTGAAGACCCTTTTTTAGTTGTAATCAAAAGAACACCATTTCCACCACGTGAGCCATAAATTGCTGCTGCAGAGGCATCCTTAAGAACTTGTATCGACTCAATATCATTTGGATTTAATGTGGCCAACGGATTTACCGGTGGTGGTTGAAAAGCGGCCCGTCTTCTTGATACACCTCCTATAGTTGAAGTTGTAAGGTTTCTAGATATAGGAATCCCATCAATAACAAATAATGGGTCGTTACCTGCTGAAATAGAGCCTGCACCCCTAACTCTAATGTTTGGCGCAGCTCCTGGTTCCCCAGACACTTCTTGCACTTGCACACCGGCAACTTGACCAATGATAGCTGCTTCAGGTGATAATGCAGGTACTTCAACAATCGATTCGGCATTGATAGATATAACTGATCCTGTAACCCTCTTTTTTGCCAGTGTACCATACCCAACTACAATTACCTCATCCAATTGTGCTGCATCTGGTTCTAAATTAATCGTGAAAGTGGTATTAGATCCAATTTCAACTTCTTTTGATCTAAAACCTATATAGGATACCGTTAAAGTTGTACCTCCTTCTGGTACTGAAAGTTCAAAATTTCCATCAAAATCGCTAATGGTTCCAGTGTTGGTGCCCTTAACAGCAATAGTGGCACCAAGTAAGGGAACACCGTTGTCATCCAAAACTGTACCTGTAATTGTGGCTTGTTGCTTTTCTATGGATTTATTCGGGATTTTTTCTTTTTTGATTACATCCTTTTTAGGCTTAATAACAATCTGCTTTGCTACGATTTGATGATTCAAATCCATCTCAGAAAACAGTTCTTGTAAAAATTCATCAATACAAGTGTTTGTCACATTTATGGACACTCTTTTGTCAATATTGATTTCAGAAGCCTCATAGAAGAAATTATAGCCATTGGTTTGAGCTATTTTTTCAAAGACCTTTTTTAATTCAATATTTTCAAAATTTGCAGTAACCATATCATTTTGTTCACATGTAGCAGCTTCTACATGAGCAAAACAAAGCATAGCTATACAAAGGAAACATACCTTTATTAGCCAGTTGGTTTTGGGAGTTATTAAATAATTTTTCATCTAAGTTAAATTTTAGTTAGCATTAATTTTGAATGGTTCATTTTTAATCCATAGGCTTTAGTCTAGTTTAGTTTGTGGTTTATCAATTTTCAGAGTGTTTCCTTTCATTGCGTATGAAAAGTTGGTATGCGCTTGCATAGTCTTAAGTATCTCGTCAATATTTTCGTTTTTAAATCTTCCACTATACCTCATTTCATCAAGTATTTCGTAGTTGTTCTTAATGTCAATATTGAACCTTCTCTCTAGTTTTTTGATGATGCTTAGTAGGTTCTCATTTTCAAAGACCAGAACACCATTCATCCAGGCAATATGATTTGTCACATCCACATTTTCAATAATCAAATCAGTGTCAGCATTTTTCCCCACCGCTTTTTGGTTGGGCACCATAAGCTTTGGTGCTGCTATACTTTCCTCTTCATAGTTTTGAAACACTTGAACCGAGCCTTCTACAAGAATAACTTCTTTAAAAATCTCATCTTGATATGCCGAAACATTAAATTCTGTACCCAACACCTTGGTTGATAAACCTTCTACATTTACCTGAAATGGAACATCAGCCTTGGCAACCATAAAATAGGCCTCACCAACAAGCGATACTTCTCTTAAATCAAATCCATCAAAATTTTTAGGATACGTCAACTTTGATCCAGAATTTAAATGCACTAGTGAACCATCTGCAAAATGGACTTTAAACGTTTTTCCATAAGGCACATTAATTGTATGATATTCAATGTTGTTGGTTGCCCTTTTTTGTTTATTATCGGATGAATACTCTAGCAGCCCATTTGTTTTAAGTGCTACAGTTTTATCTTTTAAGGTGAAATCAGAATAATTTTCAAGAGAAAAGTATTTTGAAGACCCATTGTTTATCTCCAATGAAACGATATTCCGGTCCATTACCTGAAGACCTGATTGATCGTTGGAAAAGTATATAAATGCCGCAGAGGTTAAAACAGCGATAAAAAGAGCTGCATACTTTAATACATTTAAGTGAGCTTTTTTTCTTTTTGATCTAGTAACAATGGATAACATTGAAAGATGCTTTTCAACATCTGATGAGTTAAAACTGTACTTAACCCAAATCTCTGTTTTTATAAAATTTTCAAAATAGGCTCTATTTTCAGGAGTCTTTATCCATTCAATTAAAAAAGCTTTTTCCACCTCTGAGGTTTCATCATCAAGAAATTTAGAAATGATGATATCTACTTTGTTATTCATTGATTATTTAGCGTTTTCTTAATAGTAGACTTTAAAAAAGAGGTCAACCCTTACTTTTAATTCTGTTTTTTTGAAAAAAACTTGAATAAATCGTAAAACGATATTGAAATGAAAGAAAAGTACTATAATCAGTTAAGTGTATTCTTTAGTCGAAGCATTGCCTTGGACATATGCACTTCTACTGTTTTTACTGAAATATTCAATTTTTCAGCAATTTCCTTATATGCTAAGCCTTCTTTTTTTGCTAGTAGAAAAACGGTTTTACACTTTTTTGGTAGTTTGTCAATTTCTTGATTCAAAAGCAGCATTTTCCGTTCCGTATCTTCTGGATCTTTCTCAATAAGGCTTGCGATTGCGGCATATTGCAATTCTTGGATAAGGGCAAGTTCTTTTACATTCTGTTTTTGCAAATCTTTATAAAGGTTATATGCCATCCTGAACAGATATCGTTTGATGTTATCCTTTATAATTAAATTTTTACGCTTGTCCCAAAATTTAACGAAGGTTTGCTGCACAATCTCTTGGGCCATCACTTGATTCCCACAGATTACAGCAATATAACTGTTCAATTCATTAAAGTAACAGTTAAAAATATGGGTGAAAGCCGGCATAACGCCCTCTTTTAAGTCTCCTAGCAGAATTTCTTTGTTGCGATACTTATCTTTTTCCATACCCCTGTTTTTAACTTGTTATAACACTGAAATGTTTTCAGTAATAGGCACTTCCCTTCTGACAAAAGATGCCCTTTTTACTTTGTTATTTTGTAATTCAAAAATGGCGATGGCATGTATTGTTTTGCCCTCGTCAAAGCCCTCAATAAATTGAGATTCAACAACCACATTATCATTAACCATTCTATTTAGTGTAGTCACAAAAAGGTCTTTGTTTTCACTAAATCTTTTGCCATATACTTTTCTCGCATCTGCAATACCCGAGCACAAACAGTGTTGTGACTCATATAGGTATGATTTAAACTCTGGATGCATAAAGGATACAAACTTTTCCAGATTCCTTTCGTTGTAGGCGGCCATGAACTTGTGTATTATTTTGCTTGCTTTCATGTACCTTAAAGTTTTCTGTTAATTACATATCTGGCTTCTTCCACTTGTGATGTATCGCTGGACAAATGCCTCCATCTGTATCTTTCAGAAAACATATGGGACTTTCCTTCAATCATATCCGCGGCCATTTCGCCTAAAAGTGGTGCCATTTTAAGTCCGTGCCCACTTCCTCCCGTGCTCACAGACAGCCCTTTTATATCTGGGTGGTTATCTATCCAAAAATGTCCATCCAAAGTATCTATGTACAAACACCTACGTGTAAAAACCAAGGGCGCATGTTCCAATTCTGGAAATGTCATTTTTACGAAAGACCTCATATCCGCTACCTCAGCATCAGTAATTTGTCTATCGTCATTTTCTGGGTGAACTGGGGTGCCGTTGGAATGTTTTGCAATCTTCACTATGCCCTGTTTCTCTAAGAACGGAAAGCCATACCAGCCAGAGTTTGAAATATCTGCCGTAAATACCGAGAAACGTGGCGAAATAAAATTGGCCGGATTTTTAGGTCTAAGCCAAAATACTGGATGCCCCGTGGACTTCATATAGGGTTGCAGTTCTGGGAGCAAAATTGGAGTATGTGCTCCAGCCGCAACCAGTGCGTGACCACATTGGAAAGTTTCCCCTTCCTTTGTGTTTACTGCGGTCAACCTTCCATTATTAACTTCAAAACTAGCAGCCGTTTGTCCTTCATGTATCATAACCCCTAATGATCGCGCATAATCAGCTAATTTTTGAACCGTCAAAGCAGAATCAGCATAGCCAGCCTTGCTATTAAAGTTTGCATCTATATATTCCGCGGTATTTACCGCTGGAAAACGTTCAGATATCCCTTTAGCATCTAAACGATCTGAGGCGTAACCTGCTTCTAACAGATTTTGATAGCTATGCTTTTCAAAAGTGTGTTTTTCGCTTTCAATACTGTCTTTACAAAGCATTAAAAATCCAACTTCATGATACAGTTTTTCATCAAAAAAATCATTCCAAGAGTGCCATTTTTCAATGGACATTTCTACCATTTTAAAGTATTCTTTATCAGACCCGTACTCCATTCTAACGGCTTTTGTAACATCTGTTGATGCTGCCATATGATGTGGTATGGTATCAGGATTAATCAAGCCAACACTGTATTTCCTCTGGGCCAATTCTACCGCTGCGGTAATACCATATATTCCTCCTCCAATAACTAGAATATCATATTTTTTCATAGTTCATATTTGCTTCGTTACCTGTTTTGGCCCAATCTGACAATCGCTCCAAAAAAGAAAGGCACTTCTTTAATTCGTTAGTTTCAATAAATTCATCCGCTCTGTGCCCTTGATCCATACTTCCTGGACCACATACCACTGTTTCAAAACCAGCTTTTGAAAAAAATCCCGCTTCAGAGGCAAATGACACCGCACTCGTGGATTCGTTTCCGTTAAAAGAATTAACCATTCTAACTATTTCTGAATTTTCTGAAGTATCCAGACTGGGCACAATTGAAAATTGTTTGCTTGTTTTTATTTTAAAATTGGGAACTTTCTCTTGTTTTTCGGCAGTTTTCTTTTCACAAAACCTTTCGAAACAATCAAGAATTTCTTGAATGCAATCTGACGGAATGTTTCTAACATCCCAAGCAAACTCGCATTGGTCTGCAATTATATTCACCGCAGACCCTCCATTAATAGTACCTACGTGAATAGTTGAATATGGTGGATCAAACCGGTTGTCAAAATCCTGTTGTTCAATAAAATCATCCATCTTTCCCAATAACCACTGAATCAAATATGTGGCTTCCTCAATAGCACTTATACTTTTTCTAACCTCGGAGCTATGCGCTGCTGAGCTATAAACTGTTGTTTTAAAAAATGCAGCTCCTTTTTCCCCATTTACGGTTTGCATTAATGATGGTTCTCCAATAACAGCAAAGCTGGGTTGTTCCTTGTATGCAGATTTAATTGATGAAACCAGTTGTTCACTAGCCAAACAGCCAACCTCTTCATCATAGGAGAAGGCTAAATAAATCGGTTTCTTTAACTTTGATTCTTTAAGATGTGGAACCATGGCA
The DNA here is from genome assembly GCF_947499585.1 of uncultured Allomuricauda sp. Lineage (GTDB taxonomy): Bacteria > Bacteroidota > Bacteroidia > Flavobacteriales > Flavobacteriaceae > Flagellimonas. The sequence continues at coordinate 1,547,250 of NZ_CANMOO010000001.1, forward strand.
AGGCAGCAGGCCAAAAAACCTTTCATATCTGAAGTGCCTCTTGCATAAAGCTTGTGATCTTCCTGCGTTAGTTTAAAATCTGGTTTTGACCACTGTTGCCCTTTGGTGGGAACAACGTCCATATGTCCAGATAAAATAATACCTCCATCCACTTCTGGTCCAATGCGACAATGAATACTTACCTTATCTTCTGATGAATTAAATACTTGATGATAGTCTATATTATTATTTTGTAATGTCGTTGAGATATATTCCGCTATTGACAAATTACTTTCACCGCCCAAAACAGAAAACGCAACCAAATCACCAAGGATTGAAATGGTATTGTTAAGTCTGTTTTGAGTGTTCTTTTCCATCATTGTATTTAGGTATTTAATAAGCCATTGAGTAAAATAGTTATGAGCGATAAAGGCAATATCCAAATCAAAACAATCTTCCAAAAGCCCTGTAGTTTCATTGTTTTAGTTCCTTCCAACAAGTGAATTCTGAGTTTCTTGTATCCAACTATATGTCCAGCAAAAAGTACAGTAAGCAATCCCCCTAAAGGCAACATTATTGTACTGGTGACATAATCCAATACCTCAAAGACCGTTTTATCAAATATTAAAAATGGATTATCAGAATAAGAAAAAACTGACGCTATAGATATGACTACAATACTTCCTATTACAGATAGCAAGGCCATATTCTCTGATAATTTGTACCTATCCTTAAAGCTATCTTTTAAACCTTGTATCGCAGAGATAAGTGAAGAAAATCCTGCCAAAAACAATAACAGAAAAAATACAGCCCCTATAATCCAACCATATTCCAATTTATTGAATACCGTAGCCATTGTAACAAAAATTAGATTAGGTCCTGAATCTGGGCTAAGGTTGAAACTAAAAATAGCCGGAAACAACATGAGTCCTGAAATAAACGCAAAAAAGGTATCTGCCAGAACAATCCAAATTGTACTGCTTACAAGATTGTCTTTGGTACTGGTATAACTGCCAAAAACAAATGTCACCGCCATGCCCACGCCAACCGAAAAGAAAAGTTGGCCCATTGCACTCATAATCACTTGAAAATTGATTTTAGAAAAATCAGGTGATAGAAGCCAACGATAACCCTCAACTGCCCCATCTAATGTAGCGGCCCAAATGGAGAGTCCCAGTATTAAAATTACCAAGCCAAACATCATACCTTTGGAATACCGTTCTAAACCTGATTTTAAGCCCTGTCTTACTACAAAAAATGCAGCAAGCATAATTGAAAAGATTACAATAATAACCGTTGACAAGTTTGATGCAACCTTATCAAAATGACCAGGAATACTTGCAACTGGCAGTTTTGAGATTTCACCAGATAAGCACTCCCAGAGGTATATGCCTATCCATGCCATAATCATGATATAGAAACCCATAATTAATATGCATGAAATAGCACCTAACCAACCAATACCGTTCCAAAAAGGTTTCTTGCCAAGTTTTCCAAAGCCAAGTAATATTGTGGTTTTGGACATGCGGCCTAAAGCAATTTCAATAGTTAATATAGGAATACCTATAAGAAGGATTAAAACAAAATAAACCAACAAAAAAGCTGCGCCACCCCCCTCTCCAGCAACATATGGAAATCGCCAAACATTACCCAAACCAATTGCAAACGCAGAGGTGGTAATGATAAAGGAAAATTTACTGCTCCATCGATTATTGGACATACATTAATTGTTTTCAAAATTTTAACCCTTTTGATATAATCAAGTTAGTTTGAAAGGTTTTCAAAACTTTTAATCTTTAGAAAATATCTTGTGATAGAAATCAATACAATGAATGTATGAAAAATAATTAAAATTGCAATATTAAAATTGTTATTTGTTAAAAAGCAATATTAATAGTGTTTATTTTGTTATATTAAAGCATGGTTCTTTTAAATATTTCGTTTCTTGTGGCTTATGAAAACAATAAATGACATAGACTTATCAAAACTCTCCAAAAAGAGGCGATTAATAATTCAATACGCTTTGGATTACCCTGATAAGGTGGTGTTAATGCGAATGGAAGAACTTGGAGATAAGTTAAGTGTTAACCCTGCTACTATTGTTAAAGCTTGCAAGGCCATTGGACTTAATGGTTTTTATGAATTGAAAGAACTTTTAAAGAATGAGGTTCAACTTACAAGGGTAGATTCTATTTTCAGTTCAATGATAAAGGAGGTTAGAGCCCACTCCAATCCGCAGAAGGTTGCACAAGATGCTATACTTGGCGATATAATGATGCTTCAAAAAACCTATGATACCATTGACTTTGAAGTAATAGAGAAAATTGCAAATGCCATAATTAATTCAAAACAAACCTACATCATCGGATTGGGGCATATTGGGTTAGTAGCCAATTACATGGAGCGAATTTGCCGATCAGCGGTTCCTCAAATACATGCCAGTACTGAATATCATGGAGAGCTTTTTTTGAATATGGCCCATTTTTCAGAAGATGATGTTGTGATAGGTATATGTTTGGATAAATGCCAAAATCAAACCATAAATGCGCTTAGGGTGGCTAAAACAGAGAAGAATGCTACCACTATTTCTATAGTAGACAGCGACCTCTCTCCATTAATTGAATGCAGTGATCACCACATCACTATAAACAGCTCCAATAGCTTTTACTTTGGCAGCATGGTTGGTGCTTATTGTATTGTAAATGCTATTTTTTACAGTATCGCAAACATCTTAAAACCCGAGACAGTCTCCCATTTCAAGTTTTTTAGGACGATGTCCGAAAAGGACAATGTTTATAAAATATAGTCCTCAGAACTACTGAACTGATTCTATATTATTTTGTATTTGAACTTTTTTGTCTTCTGGACCATATTTGAGAGCAAGCTCAAAAGCCTTTCGTGCTTCTTTATTTCTTTCCAATGCTTTTAGCGCGTTTCCCCTATTAAAATGTGCTCGCCAATACGATGAATTTTTCTTTATGGCCTGTCCAAACACGTATTCTGCCTTATCGTAATTCTTTTCTTTTAGAAGTCTTCGTCCATATCGTTCCAGATAAACATCACTTCCCACCGTTATAGCTCTTTCTATGGCCTTTTCGGCAGCAGCATTATCTCCCAATTGTTTCAACAATTTAGCCTTAACATCCCAATTAGAGAAATTCTCTTGAAACTGAATAGATTTGTTGACCCATTCAAGTGCTTCCTTGGTATTAATTTCATATTCTGCACAGTAATCTGCAGCCTGGCACCAACTGAACCATTCCCAATAAGCATCTGAACGCAATTGTTTTCTGATATTGTCTAAAGCAAGTTCGTCAATATTAAGCGTCAAATTTAATTCAGCGCTTTTATCAACCCAGCTTAACACAATGGAAACTCCACCTCTCTCACGCTTCTTGAAATCGAAACTCATCCACTCCCTCATCTCCGAGGTATTCTGGACTGGTACTGTTACGCGCAGCGCATCTTCATCTTCATCGTAAAAGTAACTTCCCCAAGAAGTATGGTTTTTTGAAAAGATAAATGTCCATTGATTCGCTTCTGGAAGCAAGTGAATTCCATAACTCCCTGCTGCTAACTTCTGTCCTTCAATTTCAACATCATCCGTAATTGTGAATACCGTGTTCTCATTCGCTCCTGCTCTCCACACTTTACCATATGGAACCATATTGCCCCAAACCACTCTACCTCTTGCCCCTGGGCTATGGTAGTTAACAGTAATGTCTGTATACCCAATACGCTGTGTAATAATAGACTGCTGACTTTTATCTGGTAAGGTGATTGGGTTATGGATATTAAAGTGCTGAGCACCTACATCTACCATTAAAAACAAAAAAAACAGGGCAGGTAAGTATAATTTAGAATTCTTCATTGCGGAAGTTTAAATTGATTTTTTAAGTTCAATTAGTTGAAATCACTTCTCAAAACTAACAAAAAGCCACCTTGAATAATTATTTAATAAGTCTTAATGTTCTTTATTTGGTTTGAATGGTAACATTTTTCAAAATCTGGTCTCCAATAAAAAGCTGATAAAAAGCAAACCAAATCGATGAAAAACAATCCTAATGTGAACTTCCCTATGTTTCATTGATTCACAATTGGATATTACTATATTGGGAAGTCGAAACAAAAATTCAAGCAATTAAAAATGTTGGATAAAGATTTTACATCTAATCGGTACTCGGCCATCCTAGGGAATTTGAAAGACAATAATTACTTGACTCAAAGTGATGTTGATGTTTTATTAAAAGATATGGTTGTAAACAATTCTGTGATACTTACAAATGTTGGCGACGAAAAAGCAGAAATAGTTAGAAGAGCTTTATTTGCAAACAATAATCCTAGAAATTTTAGATAAGCCAAGATTGGATAATCTTTTTTGAACTTTTTTATTTCCGTTTATCAGCCTCAAATTGAAATCTTCCTAATTGGTCGGAAATAATTCTGCTTAAACCACTGTTCAAGAAAAATACTCCCAGCGAAGATTTGGGGAAAGATATAAAAATAACAAAGCCTCTATAAATAATAGAGGCTTTGGTTTAAGTGATCGCAGCAGGATTCGAACCTGCGACCGTCTGCTTAGAAGGCAGATGCTCTATCCAGCTGAGCTATGCGACCTATTTTGCGGGTGCAAATATACAATTAACATTAATTAATGTCCAATTAAATAAACCAATTATTAAAATACATTCGAAAAAAAATCTTCTATAACTTTTTTGGAATATCATTTTTAAAACAAAATACTTAAAATGGCTATCTTGAAAATTTTATAACTCTTCTTCTTTGATAAAATCTTGTCCTATTAAAATTTAAATCTACTATGTTAGAAGTTATTACAATAAGCAATTCAAACGGAGCGCAATTGGAAATTTCCAACTATGGAGCCACCATACTATCTTTAAAAATACCAGATAAAAATGGGGATCTTGTAAACGTAGTCGTTGGACTTGAATCACCAGAAGAGTACCCCAAGCAAAGTCATTTGGATAGTCAACTATTCTTGGGTGCTATTATTGGAAGGTATGCAGGGAGGATTTCTGGAGGAGCTATCTTAATAGAAAACCAAGAATACCCAATTCATAACCAAAATGGAGTGCATCTACATGGAGGAAAACAGGGTTTTGATAAAAAATTCTGGAATATTGATAAGGTAACTAAGGATATAAACCCATCGATTAAACTGTCATATTTAAGTGAGCATTTAGAAGAAAATTATCCCGGAAATCTTAGTGTTTCAGTAGTCTATGAATTAATGGAATCCAATTCCGTAAAAGTGACTTATCAAGCAACTACGGATAAAACTACATTGGTCAACTTAACAAACCATTCCTACTTTAACTTAGATGGTGGAGGAAGCATTCTGAAACATTGTTTACAAGTTCATAGCGATTCCCATATAGAAGTAGATCAACAGTTACGTCCTACAGGCAATATAATTCCCTCTGCGAATACCAGATTTGATTTTAATCACCAATCACAAATTGAGAATTCAAACTTTGTTGGCCTTGACGATACGTTTGTCCTAAAACAAACTCCATCCAAAGTGGCAACACTTCTATCCAAATCTAATGGAATTTGTATGAACGTTTACACAAACCAACCAGCTATGGTCATTTATACCCCAAAATCTTTCCCGAGCCTTAATTACAATGTTAATAGTAGTTACGGTAGGTTTCCTGCAATCTGTTTTGAGACACAGAATTTTCCTGATGCTCCAAACCACCCTCATTTTCCCTCAAGTGTATTGAAACCAGGTCAAATCTATTTGCATGAAACCATTTTTGAGTTTGATACTTTGAATGATTCTTGAGGGTTATTTAAAATTTCCCGTGTTCATTTCTTTTATACCATTATAAATTCTTCAAATAACAGAAAAGACATCTGCATTTACTTATTTACTGTTTGTTCCTGTAACATTTGAGTGGTGACTACAGTTCTAAATCCTAAGTGTTCTAATGATGAATCAATACTAGTAGCCATTCGCGCCGAAACCCTATAACTTGCACAATAAGACTCACTACATAAAAATGAACCTCCTTTCATTACTTTTTCTTTGGCATAAGGATTCTGTTGGTTATAGGGAGAAATTGCTCCCGTTGGGTTTAAGGGCACCTTTTTAGCATTGGCCTGTTTCTGGTAGTGATGAGTGTTATACCAATCGCTAGTCCATTCCCATACGTTTCCTGCCATATCATACAACCCCAAACTATTGGGAGCATACGATTTTATTGGCGAACTTCCTTCAAATCCATCTTTCTGTGTATTTTCCACAGGAAACTCTCCTTCCCAGGTATTTGCATTTTCACCTAAAAGCGAGATATCATCACCCCAGAAAAAAATGGAATTTCTTTTATCTCCCTTCGCTGCCAATTCCCATTCCGCTTCAGTGGGCAGTCTTCTCCCTGCCCAATCACAATAGGCAATAGCATCCTCAAAAGAAATGTGTACTACAGGATAATCTTCTTTTCCCTTAATGGAACTTTCCGGACCATATGGGTGTTTCCAATTTGCTCCAATGGTCCACCTCCACCATTGCGAAAAATCATAAAGATTGGGTACTGAATTCTTAGTTTTTTTGAAAGTGAGTGACCCAGGTTGTAAAATACTATCATGCGGCTTGGGCGTTCCCTCTGGGAGTTGTTTTTTCATTTCCTGCCAATCAATTTCCCTCTCTGCAACAGTTATATAATCTGTTTCTTCCACAAACCTTCTAAACTGCTCATTGGTCACCTCAGATATATCCATAAAAAAACCATCCACAGCAACTTTATGTGCTGGCCCTTCATGATTCATGGCCATTTTGTCTTGAGCAACTGCGCCTTTACTGAATTTAGCTCCAGGAACCCAAACCATACCTTTTGGAGTTTCTACCCCTTTAGGAACCTGTATGTATGGGTCTCTCTCAATATTATTGGAATCTGATTTCTCCATCAATTTTGATTTTTCACTCTTGCTTTCTTTTACATCTTGCTCTTTGCAACTCATTTTGAAAGTGACCAAAACGATAATTGCTAACCATGATGTATACCTAATAAACTGTTTCATTTAAGGTTGGAATTTGGAGACTCAGCAGATTGTTTTGAGTTTTTTTTAAATATAAATAGAACTATTCTAATGAAGGTCTTAAAAGCAAAAAACCTGTGAAGGAAAAGATTGATCCCAATAGAAATTAAGATAATATTTGGTTGGGATCAAGTCTTATGGAATTTGTTTAATTTATTCATCATTTCAGTTTTTGTGAAACATTCAACTAAAACGAAGGTTAAATCAAGGTTTGTGCAGGTATTCTACACCCTTACGCCATAAGAAATTTGAGCATATAAAAACCACAAAAAATCCAATACGGCATTGAATAGGATATCATTAAATATGGTCTCAAAGCGGCATAAAAAAACCAGTAAATATTAATTTACTGGTTTTTTTACGATTAGGCTTTATTTGTTTTGTTCTAAAACCTATAAGTCGGGGTGGCAGGATTCGAACCTGCGACCTCCGCGTCCCAAACGCGGCGCGATAACCGGGCTACGCTACACCCCGAATTGTGATTATCCTTGTAATTAAAAGAAAATTGCGGAGAGAATGGGACTCGAACCCATGCGACACTTACGCGTCGACAGATTAGCAATCTGCTCCGTTACCACTCCGGCACCTCTCCAATAATCTTACTTGTGTATGAACCTACGCAAAACGCGGATGCAAAAATACCCTTTCATTTGTAACATCGCAACTATTTTTCGATTTTTTTAAACCGTAATTATTTAGTAAATAAATTACTCAGGGTACTCCACTCTTAAATGGTAAATATTGGTTAGTTTTTGTTTTAAAACTTTCTTTACCATTTCTATTTCTTTAAGGGTAATATTGGCGTTTAAAAACTGATTGGCCTGCATTTGCCCTTTTACAATTTTCTCCACAAATTCATCAATAATGATGTAAGTTGGGTTCTTTAAACTTTTTGAGGCCGCTTCAACAGAATCTGCTATCATTAAAATTGCAGTCTCTTTGGAAAATGGAATAGGACCTGGATATCTAAAATCTTTTTCGTCTACTTCTTGTTCCAATTCCTGTTGTTTTTTAAAAAAGTAAAAAACCAAGGTTGTGCCGTGATGCGTTCTTATAAAATCTATTATCCTATCCGGAAGGTTATTTTTTCTTGCTATTTCAATTCCGTGTATCACATGATCAATAATAATCTTTGCGCTTTCCTTAGGCGGCAAATCATCATGCGGATTCACGCTTGTTATTTGATTTTCAGTAAAAAAACTTGGTTTACCCATCTTTCCAATATCATGATACAAGGCCCCTACCCTAACCAACATGGCATTAGCCCCAATTTCGTTGGCAGCAGCTTCTGCAAGATTGGCTACTTGAAGAGAGTGGTGAAATGTACCCGGGGCTTTATCCGATAATTCCTTCAGTAACTTGGAATTGGTATCTGAAAGTTCCAATAGAGAAACATCTGATATTAAACCAAATATTTTTTCATACATATAAATAAGAGGCTGGGCAAAAAGCGTTAGAAGTCCATTTAAGATGAAAACCCCAAACAGTATCCATTCAATATTTTCAAGATTGCCCTCATGGATTGCATGAAATGCAAAATATCCAATAATGTATATCAAAGTAATCTGCCCTACTGAGATAAATAGATTGGCACGTTTATAGAGTTCAGATGCGGTTAAAATGGTTACGATACCTGCAATAATCTGTAAAAAGATATATTCAAAACTATTGGGAACCACAAACCCAAGTATAAGAACGGTTAGCACGTGAACAAACAATCCCAATCTAGCGTCAAAAAAGTTTTTAAGAATCAAAGGGAGAATACAAAGAGGTACCACATAGACATAGCTCTCATTATTCTTCACCATTAGTGTGGTTGCAAAAACCATTAGCAAAACATTCACAAAAATGAATGTGACCTTATTGTTATTCTGGAATATTTCGGTCCGATACCTTTTTAAGAAAAGGAACAACATAATCAACACTAAGGCTACCAAAATAGTATACCCCAAAAGGATGAAATAATAATTATCTCCTCGCCATAATTCGGATTCATATTCTTCCTTCAAAGAATTTAGAATCTTAAAATTCTCTGCCTCTACTACTTCACCTTTAGCAATGATTAATCTTCCTTCTGAAACTTCACCTCTTGTAAAAGAAATTTTAGATAATTCTTCTTCCAATGCCCTTTCAGTAAGCGCTTCATCAAAAAAGACATTTGTTACTATTACTCTAACTATCAATGTTTCCAAAACTTCCTTAGCTGGAGTTCTTTTAGTGGATAAAATTGATGAAACTCTTTTCTTGGACTCAGGTAAATCCTTAAAGCTATTGGAACCTAGCGGGCGTGCCTCATTATTCTTAACAAGTAGAATAGAACTGGAAGTTGGCAAATCTTGAAATACACCTACGCCATAAATACTATCTAATACTTCCAGTCCAGCATTCTGTATAATTCTTTGTTGTTGGCTTGGGTAGGCACTTTGTGCAAAAAACCCTTCTAAATCGGTTTGTAGTGCTTTTTTTGCTGCAACAGGTACATCACCATCAAAAGTGTAGTAATCTGTTTTGTTATCACGGAGTGAACGTTGCTCATCAGCTATCTCTACTTCAGTCTTCTTTATAGAGAAATCAATAGGGGCATATAGGTTTTCATACTGCCAGGGTTTCCCCTTTTGAAATTCATATTTGAACTTACCTCCCTTTGGAAAAAAGAATACAATAAGTGCTACAGAAACTAAATACAGAAAATACTTGTAGGCAAGTGATTGATGCTTGTAAACATTATCCAAAGTTTTTCCCATTCTGTGTACTGTTAGCATCAAAAATAGAAAATATAAATAGAAGTAGTGCTCCTCTTACAGACTAGAGCTTTGCATTTAAATTTAGTATTTTCGCATCAGTAAAAATGCATACATGAATAAAGTAGTTATTGTTTCAGCAGTTAGAACTCCAATTGGAAGTTTTATGGGTTCATTGTCAAGTGTTCCCGCACCTAAATTGGGCTCTATTGCCATAAAAGGAGCATTGGAAAAGATTAATTTAAAACCAGAGCAAGTAGAGGAGGTTTTAATGGGCAACGTTGTACAAGCAGGAACCGGTCAGGCTCCCGCAAGACAAGCCGCTATATATGCAGGAATCCCAAATACGGTTCCTTGCACTACAATCAATAAGGTATGTGCTTCCGGCATGAAAGCCATAATGCAAGCAGCACAATCCATTGCTTTAGGAGAAAATTCCATCGTAGTGGCCGGAGGTATGGAAAACATGAGCCTTATCCCCCATTATGCTTATATGAGAAATGGGCTGAAATTTGGACCTGCAACTTTTGTGGATGGTATGCAAAAGGATGGGTTAGTTGATGCTTATGATCAAAATGCCATGGGAGTTTGTGCTGACGCATGTGCCGCAGAGCACAACTTTAGTAGAGAAGAACAGGACGCATATGCAATTCAATCTTATAACAGGTCTGCCGAAGCTTGGAAAGCTGGCAAATTTGCCAATGAAGTTGTTCCTGTTGAAGTTCCCCAACGTAGAGGAGAGCCAATCATTGTTAGCGAAGATGAGGAATATGCTAATGTAAAAATGGAGAAAATCCCTGCGTTAAGACCTGCTTTTTCCAAAGACGGTACCGTTACTGCTGCCAATGCTTCGACCATCAATGATGGTGCAGCTGCCGTAGTACTCATGAGCGCAGATAAAGCTTCTGAATTGAATCTTACTCCTTTAGCAACAATAAAGGGGTATGCTGATGCAGCACATGAACCTGAATGGTTTACCACTGCTCCAGCAAAGGCCTTACCTAAAGCTTTGGATAGAGCCGGAGTCCTTATAGAAGATATAGATTTTTTTGAGCTCAATGAAGCCTTTTCTATTGTTGGTCTTGCCAATATGAAGCTTTTGGGTTTACAAGATTCTAATGTAAACGTAAATGGTGGAGCTGTTTCATTAGGGCATCCTTTGGGTTGCTCGGGAGCACGAATTACGATTACCTTGCTTAGCGTACTTGAGCAGAACAATGCAAAACTTGGCGCTGCGGCTATTTGTAATGGCGGAGGTGGTGCTTCTGCAATTGTTTTAGAAAGAAATTAATTTATTCAAGCTCATTAAATAGATGCAATACGGAATTTGCCATCTAAGTATTGTTCCCATTAGAACACTCCCTGATGATAGCAGCGAAATGGTCTCTCAATTATTGTATGGGGAACATTTTAAAGTTTTGGAGCATAGAAAAAAATGGAGTAGAATTAGAGTTGCATACGACCATTGTGAAGGTTGGGTTTCCAACAATCAAATTACTTTGATACCCGAAGATGAGTTTGACATACTAAACTCAAGTGGAAATCAAAGATTTTCATCAGATATTATCTCTCATGTATGTACCGAAGATGAAATGCTGATGCCTATCCTACTCGGGTCCATGGTTTCTAAAACGGAAACTTTACAGCACTTTTTTGAAGGGAATTACATAGAAGGAGCAAACCAGAAATCAAGTTTGATAGATATTGCTTTGTTATACTTGAAAGCACCCTACCAAAGCAGTGGAAAGACTCCGTTTGGCGTGGATTGTTCTGGATTTACTCAAATGGTCTATAAAATAAATGGACATGCACTAAAAAGAGGTGCCGAACAACAATCCAAACAAGGTGAAGCTTTAAGTTTTATTGAAGAAAGTGAAGCAGGAGATTTAGCTTTTTTTGATAATAATGAAGGCATTATTGATCATGTTGGGATTATTTTGAAGGACAACTATATCATCCATGCCCATGGGCATGTGCGCATTGACCGTATTGATCATACGGGTATTTTTAACACGCAAAAAAAGCAATATACCCATAAGCTCAGGGTTATTAAGAAAGTGATATAAAAAAAGCCCCGATTATCGGAGCTTTTTTATTTATCAGTACAAGGGAAAATTATTCTCCCAGTAGCTTTTTAATTCTCATAAAGTTTTCAGTATCCCCCAAAGCACCATATATGTTCTTTAGTTGAGCCAAAACACTTTGATTGTCTGGATTTGTTTTTAACGCATCCTCCAAGATTTTTCCACCTTCCAAAAACAAATCATCTTTTTGCTTTTTCAATTCATCATATCTTGCAATATCTGATCTTGAGCTGCCAAGAGTGTTCATTTCATCAATAAGGCCGTTACCTTCGTTTACATAAGTTGTTGAAAGGTTCAATAGGGCATTAATGTAACCAGGATCAATCGCCAAGGTCTTTTTATATGCTTCTCTGGCCTCTTCCAAGTTACCTTGCTCCATATTTATAACGCCAATATTATAAAGCAAATCTGCATTATCAGGAGCCATGTCAGAAGCTTCGGCCATCAAAACCTTGAATTTATCCTTATCACCCATGGCATAGTATAAATTAGCTTCACCTAAAACCAAGTTAACATCATTTGGATCTACTGCTCTTGCCTCTGCATATGCTGCTAGGGCTTTGTCATTATCTCCCAATTGTTGGTTTATTAAGGCAATATTTTTTACAATTTCAGCCTTTTTTGAAGGAGATTTTTCTTCTTTTGGATTCTTATGGGTTCCAGCTTTAACATAAAGGTCCCTGGTATTCTTGTCCATGGTCTCAACTTCTCCGGTTTCAATATTTACCGCAGTGAAAGTAACATCACTACCATCATAGCCAACTTCCTTCAGCTCATCATAATATTCCAATGACTTCTCGTAGTTTTGACCATTTACCGCACTACTGGCAGCATAGTATAAATAGAGTGTGTCAGTTGGACTCAATTTATATGCCTGGTACAGTTTTTCAGCGGCTTCTCCAAATTTCTTGTCGTTATTGTCCGCAACGGCAGCATTTACTAAATCTGCTGTTATTTGGGCCAAACTCTGTCTAGCCACTGTAGTGTATTTTTCTTTACCAGCTGCTTCCTCAATAGTAATGACTTTGTTAAAAGCATCAATTGCGGGTTGAAAAGCTGTTGCATCTCCTTTTTTGGCCAAATCAGAATAAGTATTACCCTTAACAGCGTAATATTGTGCTTGTACTTTGGCATCAGCAGCATCAATTAAAGATGCAGCTCCATCCAGAGCGGTCTTAGCACTTTCGGAATCTCCTACTTTAAGTGCTTTTTCTGCTGCCTTGATTTCATTTTTTTGGGAAAAGCCCATCGTAGAAATCCCTATGGCTAGTAGTATTAAAACTTTAGTCTTCATTTTAAATGTAATTATAATTATTAGTGTTTATGTTTACTCTTTTGTTTCATCTGAACTATTATCAATCGCTGTGCCATCTTCTCCATTAACCTCAATATCAAGGATATCCACTTCATCTACGGCATCTTCGTCCTTCATAACCTTAGCAACGGCAGCAATGGAGTCATTATCCTTTAAATTAATGAGTCTCACACCTTGCGTAGCTCTTCCCATAACCCTTAAATCCTCAACGCTGGTTCTAATAGCAATACCTGATTTATTAATGATCATTAAATCATCCGAATCAGAAACATTTTTGATGGCAACCAAATTACCCGTTTTATCAGTAACCGAGATTGTTTTGACTCCTTTACCTCCTCTGTTGGTAACTCTATAATCATCAATAGTTGAACGTTTTCCGTATCCGTTTTCAGAAACTACTAAGATATCATCCTCAAAGTTATGCACTGAAACCATGCCTATAACCTCATCATCAACATTGGCCAGGGTAATCCCACGCACTCCAGAAGCATTTCTGCCCATAGGTCTGGTCTTTCCTTCTTCAAAACGAATTGCCTTACCAGATTTCAACCCTAAGAAAATTTGACTGGTACCCGTGGTTAACTTAGCTTCAAGCAATTCATCTTCATCTCTAATGGTTATTGCATTAATACCATTTTGACGTGGTCTTGAATATTGCTCCAAAGAGGTCTTTTTAACAGTACCTTTTTTGGTGGCCATAATCACATAATGACCATTAACATAATCTTCATCCTTTAAATCTTGAGTACAAATAAAGGCTTTAACCTTATCTTCATTTTCAATATTGATTAGATTCTGAATGGCTCTTCCTTTGGATGTTCTACTTCCTTCTGGTATTTCATAAACACGCATCCAGAAACATTTTCCTTTTTGTGTAAAGAACAACATGTATTGGTGGTTGGTCCCCACAAAAAGATGTTCCAAGAAATCTTCATTTCGTGTTGAAGACGCTTTCTGGCCTACTCCACCTCTATTCTGCGTCTTATATTCTGTTAAAGGTGTTCTTTTAATGTATCCCGCATGCGAAATTGTTATAACAACCTGCTCATCAGGAATCATATCTTCAATGCTCAAATCACCACCTGCAAAATTTATTTCTGACCTTCTTTCATCCCCATACTTATCCTTTACCTCTTGCAATTCATCTTTAATGATTTGCATTCTTCTTTCTTTCTTATCAAGGATGTCTTTTAAATCTTCTATGGTTTTTTTAAGCTCATCATATTCTTCCCTCAACTTATCTTGTTCCAGTCCTGTAAGCTGGCGCAAGCGCATTTCTACAATAGCTTTGGCCTGAATTTCGGTCAGTTTAAAGCGTTCCATCAAGGTGGCTCTCGCTTCATCAACATTCGAAGAAGCCCTGATTATCGCAATTACCTCATCAATATTATCAGAAGCTATGATAAGACCTTCAAGGATATGTGCTCGGTCTTCTGCTTTTTTAAGCTCGAACTTGGTTCTTCTAACCACTACTTCATGTCTATGCTCAACAAAATAGTGGATAATTTCTTTAAGATTGAGCAATCTTGGTCTTCCGTTTACAAGAGCAATATTATTAACACTGAAAGAGGATTGTAATGCCGTGTATTTGTACAGCATGTTCAGAACAATGTTAGGAATGGCATCTCGTTTTAAAATGTAAACGATGCGCATACCTTTTCTATCTGATTCATCACGAATTGTAGAAATTCCCTCAATCTTTTTGTCATTGACAAGGTCAGCAGTCTTTTTAATCATGTCTGCCTTATTGACCTGGTATGGAATCTCTGTCACAATGATACATTCTCTACCCTGCACTTCTTCAAAAGTAGCTTTGGCTCGCATTACTACGCGTCCTCTACCAGTATGAAAAGCTTCTTTAACGCCATCATAACCATAAATGATACCTCCAGTAGGAAAATCTGGTGCTTTTATATGGGTTATTAGCTCATCTATTTCAATATCGTTATTTTCAATATAGGCAACAGTACCATCAACTACTTCGCATAAGTTGTGTGGAGCCATATTAGTGGCCATACCTACTGCAATACCAGATGCTCCATTCACCAATAAGCTTGGAACACGTGTTGGGAGAACGGTAGGTTCTTTTAAAGAATCATCAAAATTTAACTGATGATCAACGGTATCTTTATCAATATCCGCTAACATATCATCAGCTATCTTACGCATTCTTGCTTCAGTATAACGCATTGCTGCAGGACTGTCTCCATCTACTGAACCAAAGTTCCCCTGTCCATCAACAAGCATATACCTCAAACTCCATTCCTGTGCCATACGCACCATTGAATCATAGACCGAGGTGTCACCATGTGGGTGATACTTACCTAATACCTCCCCTACAATACGGGCAGATTTCTTGTGTGCACTATTGGATCTAACACCTAATTCGTGCATACCATACAATACCCTTCTATGAACAGGTTTAAGTCCGTCCCTTACATCTGGCAGGGCACGTGACACAATGACCGACATTGAATAATCAATGTAGGCAGATTTCATCTCATCTTCAATGTTGATAGGAATTAACTTTTCTCCTTCCGCCATGCTAAAATCTTGTAGTTTTTTGTGGTTAAAATATCATGCCAATATACGCAAAATCGTACCTTTCAAAACAACTGATGCTTACTTTATTAAAAAAATTATCAACAGTATTACTTTCGATTTAATATCAGTAATAAAGCTATGTTAAACCTTGTAAAAAGTGTCCCTTATTTCGACTTTAACTACTACTTTATCGAATATGGGTACAGTATTTGACTACGGTAAGGATACTTTTATTAATTTTAATTGCTGAAAAGGAAGTGTATGGACGATAATTTTTCCCCTAGAGTAAAAGACGTTATTGCTTATAGCAAGGAGGAAGCCCTTAGATTAGGGCATGATTTTATAGGAACTGAGCATTTAATGTTGGGACTTTTAAGAGATGGAAATGGCAAAGCCATTAATATTTTGGATGCCTTAGATGTGGATTTGGATCATTTAAGAAGAAAAGTTGAGATTCTTAGTCCAGCTAATCCAAATACCGGTACAATACAAAAAGACAAAAAGAACTTGCACCTTACAAGGCAAGCAGAACGTGCTTTAAAAACCACTTTTCTTGAAGCTAAGCTGTTTCAAAGTTCTTCCATAAATACAGCGCATCTTTTACTTTGTATTCTTAGAAATGAAAATGACCCCACTACAAAACTATTGCACAAGCTTAAAGTGGACTATGACAATGTAAAGGAGCAATTTAAATCTATGATCACCAGTGATGATGATTATTTAGATACTCCACATGCTGAATCTTTTCCAAGTGACTCGGATGATACTGGGGATTCTAAGGAAAGTACTTTTGGTTCTGGCTCAGCACAAAAAGGAGCCAAAAAGTCTAAAACGCCTGTTTTAGACAACTTTGGTCGTGATTTGACCAAAATGGCAGAAGAAAATAAATTGGACCCTGTTGTTGGAAGAGAAAAAGAAATTGAGCGGGTATCCCAAATATTAAGTAGAAGAAAGAAAAACAATCCCTTGCTTATTGGTGAACCTGGTGTTGGTAAAAGTGCAATAGCCGAAGGACTGGCTTTGAGAATTATTAACAAAAAGGTTTCAAGAATTCTTTACAACAAGCGAGTTGTAACATTAGATTTAGCCTCATTGGTAGCTGGCACAAAATATCGTGGACAGTTTGAAGAACGTATGAAGGCGGTCATGAACGAGTTGGAGAAGAATGACGATATCATTTTATTCATTGATGAAATACATACTATTGTAGGTGCTGGCGGCGCAACAGGAAGCTTAGATGCTTCAAATATGTTCAAACCTGCACTTGCAAGAGGTGAAATTCAATGTATAGGGGCAACCACTCTTGATGAATATCGTCAATACATTGAAAAAGATGGTGCTCTTGAGAGAAGATTTCAAAAAGTAATTGTTGAACCTACAACAGTGGAAGAGACTATTGAAATTTTGATGAACATTAAAGGAAAGTATGAAGATCACCATAACGTTACGTATACCGATGATGCCATAAAAGCATGTGTTAAGTTGACCAATCGTTATATGACAGATCGATTCTTGCCGGACAAAGCAATTGATGCTTTAGATGAGGCAGGTTCAAGGGTACATATTGTAAACATGGATGTTCCAAAACAGATTTTGGAACTTGAGGGCCAATTGGAAGATGTTCGTGAGCTTAAGAACAGTGTCGTTAAAAAGCAGAAATACGAGGAGGCAGCTAAACTAAGGGATGACGAAAAACGATTGGAAAAGGAACTAGCTTCAGCTCAAGAGAGATGGGAAGAAGATAGTAAACTGAATCGTGAGACGGTTTCTGAAGATAATGTTGCTGATGTAGTTTCAATGATGAGCGGTATTCCCGTAAACAGAATTGCCCAAACTGAAAGTAATAAACTTGCTGAATTACCTGAGTTAATAAAAGGTTTTGTTATTGGGCAAGATGAAGCAGTGGCCAAAGTGGCCAAGGCAATTCAACGTAATAGAGCCGGATTAAAAGATCCTAACAAACCTATCGGCTCTTTTATTTTTTTGGGACAAACCGGGGTTGGAAAAACCCAATTGGCCAAGATTCTTGCAAAAGAACTTTTTGACTCTGAAGATGCCCTTATCCGAATTGATATGAGCGAATACATGGAAAAATTCGCCATTTCTAGATTAGTAGGTGCACCTCCAGGATATGTTGGTTATGAAGAAGGTGGACAATTAACTGAAAAAGTGCGTCGTAAACCTTATTCAGTAATTCTTTTAGATGAAGTTGAAAAAGCTCATCCAGATGTTTTCAATATGCTGTTGCAGGTTTTGGATGATGGATTTCTTACAGATAGTTTAGGTAGAAAAATCGATTTTAGAAACAGTATAATCATAATGACCTCCAATATTGGAGCACGTCAGTTAAAAGATTTTGGACAAGGTGTTGGATTTGGCACTGCAGCCAAGAAAGCACAAGCAGACGGTCATCAGAAAAGCGTTATTGAAAGTGCATTGAAAAAAGCATTTGCGCCAGAGTTCTTAAATAGAATTGATGATGTCGTTGTCTTTAACTCATTAGAACGTGAAGACATTCATAAGATTATAGATATTGAACTTGACAAGTTATTTGGCAGAATTAAAGATATTGGATACGACCTTAACCTTACCAAAAAGGCCAAGGACTATATTGCCGAAAAAGGATTTGACAAACAATATGGTGCAAGACCTTTAAAGAGAGCAATTCAGAAGTATATAGAAGATGCCCTTGCTGAGGAAATTGTAAATTCCAAACTGGATGAAGGTGATAGTATTTTTATGGACTTGGATGAGAAAAAAGAAGAGCTCACCATAAAAATCAAAAAACCTGAAAAAACGCCCAAAACGGAACAATAAAAGACAATCATAGTAAAGAGTCGACAGTTTTGTTGGCTCTTTTTCTTTTAAGCAAATTTACCGTACACACGATATTTGCGCCTTTAGTCTAATATTTTTCTGCTCCTATTCTATTAGGTATATTTTCGTCAAAGAGACACTATAATATATTGGAGAATGAAAATTGCTTCTAACAAGAAAGCTATTGTTGTACGTGAATACCAACTAGACATTGGAAGTGTTCAGGTTTTTAACAACTATATGGTTTCTACTTTTGACGAAGGTGCTACATTAACACTGGAGAGAGCTTATCAAATCATTGGAATTTCAGAAATACACTTTAGGGATAAAGACTTTGGTTACATAAGTCTTCGGAAAAACTCATATGCCGTGGATCCCACCATCTATAATTATTTAAGAGGGATGGAAAATCTAAAAGCTTTCGCAATTGTTTCCAAGAAAGAAATTGATATGCACAATTTTAAAATAGAGAAGCTTTTTTACAAAAAGAATATGGAATTCTTTATAGAGTATGACAATGCACTGGCTTGGGTTAAAAAAAGACTCAAAAAAAAGTAACTAGAAAATAAAATTTAAGCTCCTTCTTCATTTTCTTGATTGGGTGGTCTTAATAATTCCATATAAGCCTTACCAATATTTTCAACTATACTAGAAGCTTTTAAAGCTTCATAACCATCCATGGAGACACCAATGTCTCCAGCCAGACCATGCAAATAAACTCCAAAAATAGTGGCATGTAAAGGAGCATATCCTTGAGCCATTAAACCTGTGATCATTCCTGTTAAAGCATCTCCACTTCCAGCTGTGGCCATACCTGGATTTCCTGTTGTATTCACAAACCCTTTATCCTTATAGATAGTAATACTATGAGCTCCCTTAATTACCAAAATACAGTCATTTTTGGTTGAAAAAGCTTTGGCTTTTTCCAGTTTATCAAAGTCATCGTTCCACTCCCCTATTAAACGTTTCAATTCTTTTGGATGAGGAGTTAAAACTGATTGTTTGGGAACATCTTTTATCAAGATAGGTTGTTTTGCCAAAATATTTAGACCATCCGCATCGATTACCACAGGGATTTCAACCTTCTTTAAAAACGAACCAAAAGCCTTGACTGTTTCATCTTTGGTCCCCATACCCATTCCTATTCCTATCGCAGCAGGTTCAAAAGGAACATTAATCTCACTTATACTTTCATCCTCATCATCCGTAAGAACCATTATTTCAGGAATTGCAGTCTGTAAAGAATGATATCCACATTCTGGCACAAAGGCAGTTACCAATCCGCTGCCTACAGACAAACAAGCATTGCTTGCCAATTGCACTGCACCTATCTTGCCATAACTTCCACCAATAATTACAGAATGCCCGTAAGTACCTTTATGAGAAAATTTAAGCCGGGGGCGATACATTGGTAAGATTTCTGGTCTACCCATCAGTTCATAATCTGCATCGGTATTAACCAAAAACTCAGCATCTAATCCAATATCCAAGATTTCCCATTGATTTTGGTATACTCCCGTTTCTGGGAGAAAAAATACCAGTTTAGGGACTTGAAAGCTTAACACATAACTAGCGCGTACAACATGTTCTGCTTCCCATGGACTTCTATTTGAAGGTAATCCTGAAGGAATGTCCACCGAAAGGACAAACGCAGAAGAGGAATTTAAATGTTTGATAAGTTTGGCAACCCATACATCTGGCGCCCTATTTAATCCTATTCCAAAAATTGCATCTACAATAATGTCATTGGGCTTTATCTCAGGAAAAGAACAATCAGAATCTAAAAACTCGGGCCACAATTTTCGTTCTTTTAATCTATCCAGATTTATCAAAAAATCTTTCGACCGTTTTTCACTGTAATTGACCACATAAACCGCAATATCGTACCCATTCTCATGAAGGTGCCTTGCCAATGCAACACCATCACCTCCATTATTGCCAATACCGCAAAACAGGTGAATTTTAACTTGCGCGCCCTGTAATCTGGTATGCATCCACTCAAATAGCTTGGTAGCAGCTCTTTCCATTAGGGTGTCACTTGTAATTTGCTGTTTGTTTATTGTGAATTTATCAGCTTCATAGATTTGACTGGCGGTAAAAATTTTCATTCAACAAGAAAAATTGATTATTACTATAGATTTCGCAAAAATTTTAGAATCATTTGAGGAAGAACTCAAAAGTACTACTTTTGATTTCGATTATTGTACTATGCAATTTAAACAAACGGATATTAACCCTTTATTGATGGAATCTTTTTCATCTATCTTCACTATTGCTACTACCACCCCTTTGGGGTAATCTACTAATTGTTTCCGTCCGTATTTAATCTATTTCAACATTTTACAACACAATTTAATCATGAAAGTCTTAAAATTTGGTGGTACATCGGTAGCCAATCCAGAAAATATAAATCGAGTTAAAGCAATTGTTCAAAACAATAGCGCTAAGAAAGTAGCTGTTGTAGTATCTGCATTTGGTGGTATTACAGATCTACTGCTCAATACCTCTCATTTGGCTTCAAATCAAGATCTAAGCTATAAAAAAGGCCTCAAAGAAATCGAAGATAAACACATTGAAGCAATTAGAGAGCTCATCCCCGTTCAAACTCAAAGCACCATTTTAAGCAAGGTAAAAAGTGATTTAAACGTTTTGGAAACCCTTTTGGAAGGTTCATTTTTAATTGGAGAACTCACTCCCAAACTATCAGATAAGATAGTAAGCTATGGAGAACTACTTTCTTCATTTATAATTAGTGAATTCTTTAAAGCTGACGGTTTAGATGCAGAATTTAAGGACAGTAGACAATTAATTACTACTGATGAAAAATATGGCAATGCAAATGTTAACGTTGAAAAGACCTATAGCGATTGTAATACTTATTTTGAAAAAGCCAAACATCGGATAACTGTACTTCCCGGGTTTGTTGCTTCAAGCAGTTCTGGGAATTCTACTACTTTAGGAAGAGGTGGTTCAGACTATACGGCAGCAATTATCGCTGCAGCCCAAGAAGCAGATATTCTTGAGATTTGGACAGATGTTAGCGGTATGTTTACGGCCAATCCCAAA
Organism: uncultured Allomuricauda sp.; assembly: GCF_947499585.1. Classification (GTDB taxonomy): domain Bacteria; phylum Bacteroidota; class Bacteroidia; order Flavobacteriales; family Flavobacteriaceae; genus Flagellimonas. The sequence continues at coordinate 1,568,858 of NZ_CANMOO010000001.1, forward strand.
TTGGTGAAACAGGCAAAGTGTGTATCCAACATTAGTTATGAGGAGGCGATGGAACTATCGCATTTTGGAGCCAAGGTGCTTTATCCTCCTACTATTCAACCTGTTTTGAGCAAGGAAATCCCAATTGTCATCAAAAATACTTTTAAGCCTGAAGATGAAGGAACCTATATTGCCAAAAACAATAATGGCTACGGAAAAACAGTAAGAGGTATCAGTCATGTAGGGAATATTAGCTTACTTTCTTTAGAAGGACCTGGTATGATAGGTGTTCCTGGAATATCAAAACGTTTTTTTGAAACCTTGTCACTAGAAAATATAAGCGTAGTACTGATAACGCAAGCCTCTTCTGAACACTCTATTTGTGTAGGTATTTCTGATGAGGACGTTGAAAAAGCAATAGAATCGGTGAATACGGCTTTTGACTATGAAATTGCCAGTACAAAAATAAAACCGGTACTGGTTGAAAAGGATTTAGCCATTGTTGCTCTAGTTGGGGACAATATGAAAAGCCATCAGGGGCTGAGTGGTAAAATGTTCAGTACTTTAGGAAAGAACAATGTAAATATCAGAGCTATTGCTCAAGGTGCTTCAGAACGCAACATTTCTGCGGTAATTACAAAAACAGATGTGAAGAAAGCTCTTAACTCATTGCATGAAGAGTTTTTTGAAGAAAATATAAAACAACTCAATCTCTTTGTAATGGGAGTTGGGAATGTTGGTTCCAAATTCCTTAACCAAATAAAACAGCAGAAAAAATATTTAAAAGAAGAGCTTAAACTAAATGTTAGGGTTATTGGCATAAGCAACTCCAGAACTATGGCCTTTGATGAAGATGGAATCTCATTAAAGGACTGGGAAACTACTTTAGCAAATGGCCAAAAAGCTGATAAAGAGGCGTTTTTTAAAACTGTAAAAACATTAAACTATCGTAATAGTGTTTTTGTGGATAATACTGCAAGTGGTCAGGTTTCGGAAAGCTATCCTGATTACCTTAAAAATAGCATCTCAGTGGTGACTTGCAATAAAATTGCCTGCTCTTCTGATTATGACTATTACAGAAAGTTGAAACAATTGGCAAAGCAATACAATTCGCCATTTTTGTTTGAGACCAATGTTGGGGCCGGGCTTCCTATAATTGATACTTTAAAACATCTTATTGCTTCTGGAGATAAAGTGAAAAAGATTCAGGCAGTACTGTCTGGTAGCTTAAATTTTGTCTTTAACAATTTTAATGATTCCGTTACCTTTCATGATATTGTAAAGCAAGCTCAAGAAGAAGGATACACCGAGCCTGACCCGACCATTGACCTAAGTGGTATAGATGTAATGCGAAAGATTCTAATTCTAGCAAGAGAAAGTGGCAACCAATTGGATATAGAACAAATAGAAAACGATGCTTTTCTACCTAAAGAAAGTTTGGAGACCAATTCCAATGAAGGGTTTTTCGAATCCTTGAAGAAAAATGAGGTAACGTTTCAAAAACTGTTTAAAGAAGCTAAAGATGTTGATAGTAAACTTAAGTATGTAGCGCAGTTTGAAAATGGGAAAGCAAAGGTTGGGCTTCAAAAAATACCCAAGGGACACGATTTTTATAATCTAGAGGGTAGCGACAACATTGTGTTGTTTTATACAGAACGATATCCAAATCAACCCCTAATTATTAAAGGTGCAGGTGCAGGTGCCGAAGTCACAGCTTCTGGTATCTTTGCTGATATCATACGAATCGGAAATTTCTAAGATGGAAGAAATAAAGGTTTTTTGTCCGGCAACAATTGCCAACGTATCCTGCGGGTTTGATGTCCTTGGACTAGCATTGGATGCTGTGGGTGATGAAATGATAGTCAGAAAAACATCAGAAAAAGGAATAACAATCACCAAAATTTTAGGGCAGAAACTACCATTGGAAACCAACCTAAATGTTTCTGGCGTTGCGGGTTTAGCACTATTAGAAAAAAGTGATTATCAAGGAGGTTTTGAAATTGAAATAGATAAAAGAATTAAACCAGGTAGTGGAATAGGAAGTAGCGCCGCTAGCTCTGCAGGAGCAGTATGGGCAATGAATGAATTGTTGGGAAAACCCTTTTCCAATCTGGAATTGGTTCAATTTGCCATGCAAGGAGAAAAACTGGCAAGTGATGTTGCTCATGCAGATAATGTTGCCCCTGCTATATATGGTGGTTTTACCCTGGTAAGAAGTTATGACCCTTTGGACATTATATCCATTCCAACCCCAAATGAGCTTTTTGCTACTGTAATCCATCCACAGATTGAAGTTAAAACCTCTGATTCCAGAAAGATTTTAAAGACGAACATCACCCTAGAAAAAGGGATACAACAATGGGGCAATGTAGGTGGTCTTATTGCCGGTCTTTTTAAGAATGATTACGATTTGATAGGACGTTCTTTAGAAGATCATATAGTAGAGCCTATTCGGTCAATATTGATTCCAGGCTTCGATGATATAAAATCAAATGCGATAGAAGTCGGGGCATTAGGATGTGGGATTTCGGGTTCCGGTCCTTCCATTTTTGCTTTGAGCAAAGGAAAAAATACGGCCCAAGCAGTAGCAGAATCCATGAAAGAAACCTATAGGGATATTGGAATTCCTTTTGATATTCATGTTTCCAAAGTCAATACAGAAGGAGTAAAAAGAATAGCATAAACCCATGAAGTTTTACAGTTTAAACAATTCCAACGTTCAAGCTTCCTTTAAAGAAGCGGTCATTGCAGGTATCGCTCCAGATAAAGGACTTTATTTTCCAGAAGAAATTCGGTCATTATCTTCAGATTTTTTTAAAAACATAGATTCCTACTCTAATCATGAGATAGCCTTCAAAGCAATTCATCAATTTGTGAGTGCTGATCTTCCTGATGAAATTTTAGAGGAAATCATTGAGAATGTGCTGGATTTTGATTTTCCTGTAGTGGAAATTGAAGAGAATGTCGCCACACTTGAGCTTTTTCACGGTCCCACCATGGCATTTAAAGATGTTGGGGCAAGATTTATGGCCAACTGTCTAGGCTACTTTTCAAGGAATGAAACTAGTGAGGTCACAGTACTTGTAGCTACATCTGGAGATACCGGCGGCGCCGTGGCAAACGGTTTTTTGAGTGTTAAAGGGGTAAATGTGGTCATCCTATATCCTAGCGGAAAAGTAAGCGACATTCAAGAGAAGCAATTAACTACTTTGGGACAAAATATTGTAGCCATGGAGGTGAGTGGCACTTTTGATGATTGTCAACGTATGGTGAAAACCGCTTTTCTGGACACGGAAATTACCAATCAAAAGAAATTGACCTCTGCGAACAGTATTAATATAGCACGATGGTTGCCGCAACTGTTCTATTTCTTATTTGCATACAAACAAGCAAAATCCAAAAACAAAGAAATTGTCTTCTCAGTACCCTCTGGTAATTTTGGAAATATTTGTGCCGGAATAGTAGCCCAAAAATTGGGAATGCCCGTGAAACATTTTATAGCATCTACAAATGCCAATGATGTGGTTCCCAGTTTTATGCAGAATGGTGTTTATGAACCTATGCCATCCGTAGCAACAATTTCAAACGCAATGGATGTTGGTGACCCCAGTAATTTTGTACGAATTAGACATTTGTATAAAAATAACTTTTCAAAACTTCAAGAAAACCTTTCATCCTATTCTTTCTTGGATGGAGCCACAAAATCAGCAATGCAAAAGATTTATTCTGAATCTGGATACGTGGCCGACCCCCATGGTGCAGTAGGTTATCTTGGCCTTAAAGAATATCAAAAAACAAATCCAAATGTGTACGGCATCTTCTTGGAAACAGCGCACCCAGTGAAGTTTTTAGATGTTGTTGAGGATACGCTAGGTCTTTCTCCAGAAATACCTCCCCAAATCCAAAAAGTAATGGGCAAGGAAAAAAAATCAATCAAAATCAGTACGTATGAAGAGCTAAAATCCTATTTGAAGGATAGTTAGCTAATTTCTCTTCCCAATTAACATCACTTTGTTCAAAATATTAGTTGGTAAACAGTTTCGTCTTGGGTGAAATCAATAAATTTATCCCATAAATTGATGTCATGAAATCTACCGCATTAAGTGAAACACATATTTCTTTAGGAGCTAAAATGGTTCCCTTTGCCGGCTATAATATGCCAGTGTCTTATGAGGGGATAAATATTGAACATGAAACAGTTAGAAATGCCGTTGGTGTATTTGATGTTTCGCATATGGGCGAATTTCTTGTTGAAGGCCCTAAGGCATTGGAACTCATCCAAAAAGTAACGTCTAACGATGCTGGCAAACTAGTAATCGGTAAAGCGCAATATAGTTGCTTTCCTAATGAGACAGGTGGGATTGTCGACGATTTAATCGTTTATAAGATAAAAGAAGAAACGTATCTATTGGTAGTAAATGCTTCAAATATTGAAAAAGATTGGAATCATATTTCAAAATACAATGAAGTGATTGGGGCCACACTACGTGACCTATCTGATGAGTATTCCTTATTGGCAATTCAAGGCCCCAAAGCTGTTGATGCTATGCAATCCCTATCATCCATAGACCTTTCTGCAATAAAGTTCTACAACTTTGTTGTTGGTGACTTTGCAGGTATAGAACATGTTATCATTTCAGCTACTGGCTATACAGGTTCTGGAGGGTTTGAGATTTATTGTAAAAACGCTGAAGTGAAACAGGTTTGGGACAAGGTATTGGAGGCAGGAGCAGGTTTTGGGATAAAACCTATTGGTTTAGCTGCCAGGGATACACTTAGGTTAGAAATGGGGTATTGTCTCTATGGTAACGATATTGATGACACTACTTCTCCGCTAGAAGCAGGATTAGGGTGGGTTACCAAATTCACCAAAGATTTTGTCAATAGTGAAGCTTTGGCAAAAGAAAAGGAAGAAGGACCTAAACGAAAATTAATTGCTTTTCAAATAGAAGAGAAAGGAATTCCAAGAAGTGGATATGTTATATTGAATGAAGAAGGAGATGAAATTGGAAAAGTCACATCTGGAACTATGTCCCCTTCTCTTTCAAAAGGGATTGGTTTGGGATATGTTACTACGGAAAATTCAAAAGTAGATAGTAAAATACACATTCAGATAAGAAAAAATCAAGTTCCCGCCACTATTGTAAAACTTCCATTTTACAAATCATAAATGAAAGACTTTCAGCCCATCATAAAAAAAATTGTCAACGAAGCCAAAAGGCAAACTGACAAGGGCAAAGTGGCAAACTATATCCCCGAACTATCCAACATTGATCCCAACAAATTTGGTATCTGCATATTGGATAACAATGGCGTTGAATATAAAGCTGGTGATTCCAATGAACAGTTTTCAATACAAAGTATTTCAAAAGTGTTATCCTTATCCATGGCTTTTTCCATAATTGGTGAAGATTTGTGGAAACGCGTTGGTGTAGAACCGTCAGGAGATCCATTCAACCATCTATCACTATTGGAAATGGAGAACGGTATTCCTAGGAATCCCCTAATAAATGCAGGAGCCATAGTTTTAAGTGACATTTTAATTTCAAATCTAAAAGACCCAAAATTAGATTTTTTAAAATATGTTCAAGGTATCGCCAATGACCCTTCCATCTCCTATGATGAAAAAGTTGCGGAATCAGAAAAAAGAACTGGTTTCAGAAACTATGCTGCCGCGTATTTAATAAAATCCTTTGGAAACTTAGAAAACGATGTTGAAACGGTATTGGATTTTTATTTCCATTCTTGTTCCATTAAAATGTCATGCGAACAATTGGTGAAGGTTTTCTACATTTTCATGAACAGGGGAAACTGCTTGCAAAATAACAACTACCTAAAATTGCCACAGGTAAAACGTATTAATGCCATAATGTTAAGTTGTGGCTTTTATGATGAAGCAGGAGAATTTGCTTTTGAAGTGGGCCTACCAGGAAAAAGTGGTGTAGGTGGAGGAATTGTTGCCTTATTACCCAATACGTTTTGCGTAGCTACATGGTCACCTGGATTAAATAAAAAAGGAAATTCCAAACTAGGTATGCTGGCTTTGGAAAAACTAACGACCGATACCGGTTTGTCAATATTTTAATATTTGGATAAAAAAAAGATACTTATACTTGGCGCAAGTGGTTTTATAGGCAACGCCATCTACAAAGAACTCTGCTCCTACTTTGACACATATGGCACCTATTGTTCCAATACCTCTTTCTCTAAAAACCAGCAGTTTTACAGATATGACTTAGAGGAAGACGATATTTTTCATGTTTTAGAAAAGGTAAATCCTGATTTCATTATTTCTGCTTTACGTGGAAATTTTGGCTCCCAGATTCAAGCGCATCAGCATTTAATGGAATACATTATAAAGCATGAGTCCAAATTATATTTTATCTCTTCTGCCAATGTTTTTGATGCATATAGTAAATTTCCTTCATACGAATCTGACAAAACACTTTCGGAAAGTGTTTATGGCAGGCTTAAGATCAAGATAGAGAATATGATGATGCGGTTACCGAAAGAGAAAACCGCTATTTTGAGAGTCCCAATGGTTTTTGGAAATACATCGCCCAGGGTTAAGGAAATTAGAACATGTTTGGAAAATAATGAACCTATTGACGTGTTTCCAAATCTTATTATAAATGTTACCAATGATGACAAACTTACCCAACAAATTCATTATTTGATCAATAGGGATAAAAGCGGTGTTTTTCATTTAGGTAGTGTAGATCTAATTCAACACGAGGAGTTCATTAAGGAGGTTATAAAACGTATGGGAAATTTTCATCCCTTGCTAAAACGAGTCTTTACCACTAATGAAGATCGCTATTTAGCAGCATTGCCCAAGGATAATAAACTACCTAAAAACCTTAGGATTCGCTATCAAGATATTATTGATCATCACATTACGGTTGATTAATTTTTTGAAAATTGTTTTTTGAAAATTTAAAAGTGATTTAGCTAACTTTAGGAAAATTGAAAGTTAATGGAAAAGTTAAGTATTGACCAGATTGAAGAGTTTCTAAAGGACATAGACGGATGGGCTTATATGGATGGTGCGATTTGGAAATCATTTAAGTTCCAAGATTTTAAAGACACCTTTTCCATAATGACGAGGATTGCCTTTGAATGTGAAAAACAAAATCATCATCCTAACTGGGAAAATGTATACAATAATCTCACCATCAAATTAAATACACATGATGTAGGTGGTATTACCCAAAATGATTTCAACCTTGCTAAAAGCATAGAAAAAATTGTCAATAACAAATAGTGATACAGCTATAAGTTGCACTTGACAAAGGGGCTTTTTTTGCTAAATTTGCCCCCTATCCATAACCAAAAATAATTCATGGGAAGAGCATTTGAATTTAGAAAAGCGCGAAAAATGAAACGTTGGTCTGCAATGTCCAAAGCCTTTACACGTATAGGCAAGGATATTGTAATGGCAGTAAAAGAAGGTGGGCCAGATCCCGATTCCAACTCTAGGTTACGAGCGGTCATTCAGAATGCCAAATCCGTCAACATGCCCAAGGACAATGTGGAGCGAGCAATAAAAAGAGCGAGCGACAAAAGTCTAGGCGATTATAAAGAAGTTTTGTTTGAAGGTTATGCACCGCATGGTATCGCTATACTTGTAGAAACTGCAACTGATAATAATACCAGAACAGTAGCTAACATCAGAAGTTATTTCAACAAATGCAATGGTAGTCTGGGAACATCGGGTTCTGTAGAATTCATGTTTGACCATACATGTAATTTCCGTATTCCTGCTGAAGGAATAGATCCGGAGGAGCTTGAGTTGGAAATGATTGATTTTGGAGCGGAGGAAGTATTTGTTGACGAGGACGGCATATTAATATATGCACCTTTTGAAAGCTTTGGAGCCATCCAAAAAGAATTGGAAAACAGAAGTTTGGAAATCTTATCCTCTGGATTTGAACGTATTCCACAAGTTACAAAAGCATTAACCGAAGAACAAGCCGCTGATGTGGAAAAACTATTGGAAAAAATAGAAGAGGATGATGACGTCCAGAACGTCTATCATACAATGGAAGAATAGGATTTATTTAAAATTATCGTTTGTAAAGTGAGACATTCTTTGTCGACCAATTAACAAACTCTTCCGCCATGCGTATCATAATTGTCAGTTTTGTTCTGTTCCTCACTCTTGGAATCTCGTATTCTCAAGAAATGACCTCTGCCCAACTTCTTGAAATCATAGAACAAGAGGCCGATACGGTTAAGGCTAATGGCAATTCCATTCAGTTCTTATTGAAAGAGACTGTGCTGATTTGTATTTACGATGAGAATGCCAACAGAATGCGCATTATCTCACCTATTGTTAAACGTGAAGAAATTGGGGAGGAAGAATTATTAAATGCATTTGTAGCTAACTTTCATTCCGCATTAGATGTAAAGTATGCTTTAAGTGATGAGATTATCTGGTCAGTTTTCACTCATCCGTTAATGGAACTTTCGGAGCATCAAGTTGTGGATGCCATAAACCAAGTATATTCTGCCGCCGTTACCTTTGGTGGTTCTTATTCAAGTACAAATATTGTATTTCCGGGGAATACAAAAAAGACGGAAAAGCCTAAACCTAAGCTTTTAAATAAAATTTAAAAACTATATCCAGGTATTTTGCCTAAAACTCCTTCATAGAACTCATGGAATATTTTAAAATCTTCTTTCATTTCACCTGTGGGGTAAATAGCTTCTGATATTTTGACCTGTTTTTTTCCAAAGTCAAAAGCAACAGCTACAATGGGTACTTGGGCCATTACTGCGATATGGTAAAACCCAGTTTTTAGTTCAGTTACTTTTTTTCGGGTGCCCTCTGGTGCTAATGCAAACCTGAAAATCTTTCTTTCCCTGAAAATCTCAACAATACTTTCAACCGTATTGGAACTTTTTGAACGATCTATTGGCGCACCACCTGTCCACCTAAAAAACCATCCGAATGGAGGTTTAAAAAGGCTTTTCTTTCCTATGTAATTAATTTCTTCATTAAGTACTTTGCGGACTATTAACCCCAAAAAGAAATCCATCCAATGCGTATGAGGAACCACAATTACCACACATTTATCCACATTGGGAAATGAACCAATGAGCTTCCAGCCTAAAACTTTAAAATATAAAAACTTGGAAAACTTGTGCATGCATTTTGTTTAATCTACTTATGTAAAATGTAGAAGTGGGCCAAAGCCCTATATTTTTTGATAAATTTCTTGAAGACGCTCTGGAGTCATGATATTTTTCCAATCTTTTCCTAGCGCATTTTCCCAAAGGGCTTCCATGCCCAATGCAACATTTACTAAAATATCAAAATCATTCTGTGTCAAATTAGCACAAACTCCTTGCGGAAGGTGAATGCTATGTTTTTTCACCATTCTGTGAAATAACTGAACTCCTTCTGGATAAAATTCCTCGAGATGTTGAAAAACCAAGCAGTTTCCTATTCCATGTTTAATGCCAAGAAGGTAGGAAAGTCCATAGCTCATAGCATGGGCAATCCCTACTTGAGAATAGGCAATACTCATACCTCCATGCCAAGAGGCCATCATCAATTTATCTCTTGATTCTGCAATTGGAACATCTTCTAAAAAAACTTCAATACAAAGTTCAAGGGCTTTCTCTCCATAGCTTTGACTAAATGCATTTAAATATGTTCCATTCAACGATTCTATGCAATGAATAAAACAGTCCATACCTGTAAAGAACCATTGTTCTTTTGGTACTGTAATTGTTAAATCTGGGTCTAAGATTACCTGGTCATACGTAGTAAAGTCAGAATTGATTCCAAGTTTTTTTTCAGGGCCTAGCAGAACCGTTGTTCTAGAAACTTCTGCTCCCGTACCACTAATTGTGGGGATTCCAACATGGTACAGAGATGGTTTACTAACTAAATCCCATCCTTGATAGTCTTGAGCTTTACCTTTATTATTTAAAAGTATGGCAACCGCCTTAGCCAAATCTAACAGGGTTCCGCCACCTATGCCAATAATTCCAGATGGTGATTCTTCAAATGTTTCTCTGATTCTTTGGACTATAGCATCTACTTGTTCTGTCTTTGGTTCTTCCTCAGCAGATACAAAAATGATTTCATCATTGAACATTATTGGAATACGGCCAACTAACTCTTTATCTTCAAAAAAATCATCTATTAAAAAAATAAATGGAGCTTCAGAATTATGACGCTTGGGCAGTAAGACATCACCTAATTGATTAAAACTTCCCTGACCAAAAACTACTCTCGGCACCATGGGGAAATTGCGGTACGAAGTGTTCTGATTTGATGTAATTTCCTTTTTCTTCAAATTGTTCTCTGTCTTCATCAGTTATCCAAATACTTCAAAATGTCCTTTAAGCTATTCAACTTCAAATGATTGTTCACTTGTTCCGCATCTGTAACCATTTCATGTGCCCAAGTTGTATGGAAAGGCACATGTACTGCCTTCGCCCCAATATTCAATATAGGTAATACATCCGACTTTAAAGAATTTCCAATCATTAAAAACTCACTGACATTAATCTCCAAATGTTCCAATAAGTTGCTGTAATTGTTCTCTTTTTTATCACTAAGTACCTCCACATGGTGAAAGTATTTAGAAATTCCCGATTTATCCAATTTTCGTTCTTGATCCAGTAAATCTCCTTTGGTAAGTACTATTAATCTGTATTTATCGGCCAACTTGCTTAGCACCTCCTCTACCCCGTCCAATAATTCTACAGGATGGGAAATCATCTTTTTGCCAAGGTTTAAAATTTCTAAAATGGTTTCTTGAGGAATCTTGCCGTTTGATAAATCAAGTGCCGATTCTATCATGGAAAGAACAAACCCTTTTACGCCATAACCATAAAGTTCCAAGTTCTCCATCTCCATTTTAAAAAGCTCTTGATCTACTTTGTTTTTGGTTTCATAGCCTTCCAATAATTCTGCAAAACGTTCTTCGGTTTCCCTAAAATAGGTTTCGTTCACCCATAGGGTGTCATCAGCGTCAAAGCCTATTACCTTAATATCCTTAAAATCTATTTCCATGCCTTTTTAGCGCGTTCTAAGTCCTCTGGGGTGTCAATTTCTATGCCAGTAACGTGTGTTTCCACCATTTTAATTTTTTTTCCGTATTCCAAAAATCGGATTGCCTCTATTTTTTCCTTTGCCTCTAATGGAAGCATTGGCAATCGCTGAAAATCCAACAAGGCTCTTTTTCTAAAGGCGTAAATTCCTTTATGCTTAAAATACGTTGCCTCAACATTTGTATCTCTGGGGTAAGGAATCGGTGAGCGTGAAAAGTAAAGTGCAAAATCTTGATTGTCCACTATTACTTTTACGGTGTTTGGGTTGGAAATTTCATCCCAATCTGTGATTGGGGTCATCAGAGAGGCCAAGTCTATTTCTTTTTCAGCATCCTGTTTAAATACTTCAATAACTTTTTTCAAACTCCCCCCATCGATAAAGGGTTCATCTCCTTGAACATTAATTACAATATCAACGTCCATATCCTCCACGGCCTCGGCAATTCTATCACTGCCACTTTCGTGCTTATTTTTGCTCATAAGCACTTGTCCGCCTATCCCCGAAATGGTTTCGAAGATGATATCACTATCCGTTACCACATGGACCTCATCAAATAAGCCGGTTTGCACAGCTGCCTCATATGTTCGCACAATGACTGGTTTCCCGCCTAGGTCCTGCATTAGTTTTGCAGGAAATCTTGAGGCCTGGTACCTCGCGGGTATCATAGAAATTATCTTCACTCCTATTATTAATTAATTTGATAAAATTACCTCTTTGGTTTTGGTCTCAACTTGCGGTAAATCCTAAAAATGATAACCAATATTACAATAACTAAAATAGCTGCTATTGGGGGCACCAATATAGATGCTGTGGAGACCACAACTGCAGTTCCTGTTTCTACGGTCGCCACAATGGGGTTTGCAATTCCTCCAGTGGTTGCTGTAGATGTTAACCTGCCCGCAGCATTTGCTCCTTTAATTGCTGTCGCCGTTCCTCCTCCCGCAATGATTGCTAAAGACCAAGTAACAACAGGATCCAAATTTGCCACTGTGGATACAACTACCGCAGTTCCTGCGATGGCAGCTAACGGAACCGCCACACTATCTAACGCATTATCTACCCAAGGGATGAAATAAGCAAAGATTTCAACAAAAGTGGCAACTCCAAGAGCAATAAGGGCTGCTAAACTTCCTATCCACTGCCAGCTTTCATTAAGTTCCCACACACCTAAATATGCAGCTAAGCTGAGTGCAAAAAGAGGTAAGAAAACTCTAAAGCCCACTGAAGCCGCCAAGCCTATACCTAAAAATATGCTTATTATTGTATCTGGTGCTATTCCCATGGTTGTGTCTAAAATAAGTTATTCCTAGTCAAGAAAAAAATCATCTTTAAATCCTATTAAAAATAGTTTTTGCTTAGCTCTTGTAACCGCGGTATACAACCATCTTAAATAGTCCTTATCCACTCCGTTGGGTAAATATGGCTGTTCCACAAAGACGTTATCCCATTGTCCTCCTTGTGATTTATGACATGTTATGGCATATGAGAATTTAACCTGCAGTGCATTGAAGAATTTATTGTTCTTTACACTTAAAAACTTTTTGTATTTTGATTTTTCATGGGCATAGTCCTTCATTACTTCTTGATACAATCTGTTGCCTTCTTCATAGGAAAGTGAAGGTGTTTCTGCATTTATGGTATCTAGTAGAAGTACTGTTTCAAATGGTCTTTGGTTTGGGTAATCCACCATTTTCACTTTTACCTCGGCAAATGAAAATCCGTACAATTCCTTAATAGAAAACAACTCCAATACTTCAATAATATCTCCATTTGCAATGAACCCTGCTTCTGAATTTGGTTTCAACCAGAAGTAATTATTCTTTACCACCATCATATAATCCCCTACGGCCAACTCATTGTCCAAAAACAGAATCCTTTCCCTTATATTTTGGTTATACAGGTTTGCACGTTTGTTGGAACGAACTATTATTGTGGTCTCTTCCTTTCCATTTTGACTGTAGGATGAATCGATAGCTTCCTGTATTTCAGTACCATCAATCAATCTTACAACATCTTTGAATGTATTTACTTCAAATTTGAATTCATCAAAAAAATGAGATTGTAATTGTTCTCTAAGGTTAGTTGCATTGTATAGAATTCCTGAGTCACTGGTCTGTCTCATTACCTCGTCCAATTCCAAATGCTCAACATCCTTATTATAATTCAAGGAAAGCCTTTGTTCTTCCAATGCCGGGCTCAAATCTAATTTTACAGGTGGTAATTGCGCCGTATCACCAATCAACATTAATTTACAATTATGACCAGAATACACATAAAACATCAGGTCATCAAGCAAGGAACCATTTTCAAAAAGCTTGGAATCTGCTGGTGTATCCGGAATCATAGAAGCTTCATCGACAATAAAAAGTGTATTTCTATGCTTATTGGGCGCTAAAACGAATTGGATACCTCCCCCAGTCTGTTTTTTGGGGAAATATATTTTTTTATGTATGGTAAAAGCTTTGTTGCCTGAGTAAACTGACATGACCTTTGCCGCACGACCTGTTGGGGCCATCAACACAGAACTCATTTTCACTTTCCACAGACTACTTACAATGGTTCCAACAATAGTAGTTTTGCCAGTACCAGCAAATCCTGTAAGTAGAAAAACCTCTTCTTTGTTATCATTTAAAACAAAACTGGAAAGTTTTTCCATTGCCAAACCCTGTTTAATTGTTGGATTATGCGGGAATTTTTCAATTAATATGGTTAAAAATCCAGAAGATGTAAGATCATTCATAAGCTTCTAAAGATAGGATGGATTTTTAAAGCAAAAAGTTTCGTGATTAAAAAAAAATTGTAGATTTGTCTGTAACCGCTAAATTAACTCAGAAAGACAATATTAGTATGTTAAACTTAATTATTATCGTTTTAGTTATTTGCCTTTTGACCATAGGCCTAGTATTCTTAATTGATAAATATTTACCTCAAAAGATAAAACCAATTCTTGTTATTGTCTTTGGTCTCCTAAGTATTTTCTTAGGCTATAAAATTTATCAATCTATTAATGCACCTATTGAATTTAATAAGGTTAGAAAGGAAAGATTTTCTCAAGTCATTGCTAAGCTTAAAGATATTAGGGATTCCCAAGAAGCTTACAAAACAGTAAATGGCAGGTTTGCCAAGGACTTTGGCAGCTTGGTTAAATTTGTAGATACTGGAAGCTATACCATCACCCAGCAAAGAGATTCATCTTTTATGAGGTTTGATAAAACCTATGGGATTGAACTTCAAAAAGATACAATTATCATTGACACTCTAGGGTTCGTAAAAGTCAAAGATTCTATATTTAAAAATGATGATCGGTATAAAACTATGATGGAAGTGCCTTATGCCCAAGGAGGTGAGAAATTTGAAATGAAGGCCGACATTATTGATAAACAGGGTTACAAAGCACATGTTTTTGAAGCTAAGGCTAAGAAAAATATTATTCTTTATGATCAGCCAAAAGACTTGTTATCAAGAGAGAATGCCCATCAAAGTGTTGAAGAAGTAAATGGTACCGAAATTAAAGTTGGCTCACTAACAGATGTAAGCACAAACGGAAATTGGCCTCCTATTTATGACAGAAAAAAGAAACAATAGCATAGAAGATTCAACATCTAACAATAATACTTTCAAAAAATTGTCCATTCAGGTTGGCCTGAATGGACTTTCTTTTTGTGTGCTGGATACCATATCCAATGAAATACTCGTTTTCGAAAAAGTACTTTTCAAAACATCCTCTACCCCTTATCTAATACTCAAAGAGCTAAAATCAGCATTAAATCAACACAATATTGCCGACAGTGATTTTTCAGAAGTTATGGTCATACATAAGAATGGCTTATTTGGTTTGGTACCCAAAACACTTTTCAATAAAGAAGAATTGCCCAATTATCTTAAGTTCAATGCCAAAATTATGGCAAATGACCATATTGTTTTTGATGAGATAATGAATCATGATATGGTCAATGTTTACATCCCTTTTACCAATGTGAACAATTATATTTTTGATCTTTTTGGGGAATTTGAATTTAAACACAGTGGCACTATCCTAATAGGAACACTTTTAAATCAAAGTAACGCTTCTAGAGATCCTATTTGCTATGTGCAGGTTTCTGAAAAGGAAATGGAAGTTGTAGTTATTTCAGAAAAAAAACTTCTTTTTTACAATCATTTCGAATATAAAACCAAAGAGGATTTTCTCTATTACTTACTCTTTAGTTTGGAACAATTACAATTGAATTTAGAGAATACACAACTTAAACTTTTTGGACTTGTTGAAGAGGGCGATGCTATCTATGAGCTGTGCTATCGTTATATAAAACATGTTTCCGTTTTTGCGCCAAACAACTCTTCATATCCATTGGAACAGTTGGAGGATCAAGCGATAGATTTTACAGTATTAAGCTCTCTGTAATGCGTATTATCTCAGGAAAATATAAAGGCAAAAGACTTACTGCACCTAAAAAACTCCCTGTCAGGCCCACTACAGATATGGCCAAAGAAGGACTCTTCAATATCTTAAATAACCGTTTTCATATAGGTGAACTTAAAGTGCTAGATCTTTTTGCTGGTACTGGAAACATAAGTTTTGAATTTGCTTCCAGAGGTGCTGTTGAAATAATATCTGTGGACAGTTTTACGGGTTGCGTACAATACATTTCAAAAATAACCAAAGAGCTTAGCTTCCCTATTTCAGTAATAAAATCCGATGTCTTCAAATATTTGGAAAGATCCAAACAAAAGACAAACATAGTCTTTGGTGACCCTCCGTATAGTTTTGAAGATGACAAGTTTTACAAAATTGTGGATTTAGTTTTTGAAAAGGAATTGATATTGGAAGATGGACTTTTAATTTTAGAACACTCTGATCAAACTGATCTATCTAAAAACCCATACTTTAAAGAAAGTAGAAAGTATGGTGGAAGTGTATTTAGTTTTTTTGAAAAAGACCAATAAAATTCATCCATACTCTTTAGAAGTGTACATTTCATAAATACGTTTTATGGTTTAGATTCGTTAGCTAGATATAAAACCTTATACCCCAATGGAAATTATGAAATCCTTCAAACTTCTTATAGCTCTTTTTGCCGTGTTCTTTTTTAATTCCTGTAGTGAAGACGACAGTACATCTCCAGTAGATGCAGAATCTTTATTAGGAACCTGGACGGTAATTTCACTTAATGCAGATTCTAATGTTAACACCAATCTTTTACAAGTTCCTATACAAACTTCAACCACTTCGGTTGGTGAAAATTTTAACTATGACGTTACCTTTACGGAAACAGAATATACCGTAGTGGGCGGTTATGACCTTATCACCACCGGTACAATAAATGGTATACCAACAGATTTCGATCCGGTTTCTATTACTGATGTTTCAGAAACTGGTACTTACGCCCTAAATGGAAACGATATTACCATTGATGGAAATTTGTATGAATTTGAAGCAGACGGAATCAGTTTAAGCGAAACCTCTGAGCAACAAGTTGCACAAATTGCCTTTAACTCAAATAACGAGTTGGTAATGACCCAGAACGTTGAAGAAACCGTAAATCAAGATGGAATTGAGTTTGTAGTCAAAATTAAAGCGGTCTCCGTTTGGAGAAAAAAATAGCTCATTCAAAGACCTCTTTAAAACAAGAGATGGTCTCTTAATAAAGCAAAGAATCACCAAATGTAAAATTTGGTGATTCTTTGTTTAAAAAAGCAGGCCATAAGCCGGATTCTGTCTAGCCTTATCATTTATCTAGACTTTTAGTTACCCAAAAGTTCCAACCGCCTACCCTCCAACTTGGGCGTGCAGCCCTCAAACATTGGTTTACATGACGTTTCACCACATAGAGTTTACCTGATTTCACTACAGCCTAACTGTACTTGCTTTCTGTTGCACTTGTCCTTGCCTCTCGGCTGACGGGCGTTACCCGCTATGTTGCACTGTGGTGTCCGGACTTTCCTCTTCAATCTTAATTGCTTAAGATTGCAGCGATAAGGTGGCCTGCTGTCGGCAAAGGTAAAGCAATTGTTAATAAAAAAAGGCTTACTATGCAAAGCTTAAGTAGCTTTGCAGATTCCAATTTTTATATTTGTAGTAATCCAAAATTTTCTTGATTTGGAACCCTTTGTAGTATCTGCCAGAAAGTATCGTCCCCAGACCTTTAAAGATGTTGTGGGCCAGGGAGCTATTACCAATACTTTGCTAAACGCTATTGACAACAATCATTTGGCACAAGCGCTTTTGTTTTGTGGCCCAAGAGGTGTTGGCAAAACTACTTGTGCCCGTATTTTAGCAAAAAAAATAAATGAAGATGGTACCCATCAAGAAGATGAAGATTTTGCATTTAACATTTTTGAGTTGGATGCCGCTTCCAACAACTCAGTAGATGACATACGTAGTCTCATAGATCAAGTTCGAATACCTCCGCAAGTTGGAAAATATAAGGTCTATATTATTGATGAAGTACATATGCTTTCGCAATCTGCCTTTAATGCTTTTCTAAAAACGTTGGAGGAACCACCGAAACATGCCATTTTTATTTTAGCCACTACAGAGAAACATAAAATAATTCCTACCATCCTTTCTCGTTGTCAAATTTTTGACTTTAAGCGCATTACCGTCAAAGATGCTGCAGAATATTTGAAATATATTGCTGAACAACAAGGGATTAAGGCTGAGGAAAGTGCTTTACACGTTATAGCACAAAAAGCAGACGGTGCAATGCGCGATGCGCTCTCTATTTTTGACAGGGTCGTTAGTTTTTCAGGAAAGGAACTTACCAGAAAGGCCGTTACCGAGAACTTAAATGTTCTGGATTATGACACCTATTTTACTGCAACCGATTTAATTCTTGAAAACAAGATTCCCGACTTGCTTGTTCTTTTTAATGAAACATTATCCCATGGCTTTGATGGGCATCACTTTATTTCTGGTTTAGCTACACATTTTAGGGATTTAATGGTATGTCAACATAAAGAGACCTTGTCACTGTTAGAAGTTGGGGAAGATGTTAAGCAACACTATCAAGAGCAATCCAAGAAGGTTCAAAAGGAATTTTTGTTAGAAGCTTTGGATATGGCCAATGATTGCGACCTAAAGTACAAAACCAGTAAAAATCAACATTTGCTCGTTGAGCTTACTATCATGAAATTGGCGTCCATCACTTTTGATGGAGAAAAAAAAAACTCTGATTTCATAATTCCAGCTTCATTTTTCACTTCAGAATCAAAATCTAATGGTGTCCCGATAGCCAAAAAAGTTGAAGAGGAACAAGAAGTAAGAGAGGTTGCAAAAGATTTGAAACCGCCTGTTGAAAGTGTTGACCTATCCAAACCTGAAGTACGTACTCCATCACCGGTTAAAAAAATCCAACTAAAATCCCCAGAAAATAGAGTGTCTGGATTATCATTGTCAAGTATCAAGGCAAAAAAAGCACATGAAAATGTGAAGGCCCCACCAACTGACCATAAAGAACTTCCAAAGCAACCATTTGCAGAAGAAGACATGCAAAAGCATTGGAACGATTTTGTACAACAATTGGAGGATAAGGGGCGTAAAATATTGGCTAGTAATCTTCAAACCGATATTCCAAAACTAAAAGACAATTATGTTATTTGGATAGAGCTTCCAAATGATACAATGAAAAAAGAAGTGGAGCGGGAACAAAGCCTCATGTTAGATTATTTGAAGGAAAAAATGAATAATTACTCCATTTCATTGCACATAACTGTAAATGAAATTGTTGCCAAAAAATTTGCTTTTACCCCCGAAGAGAAATATCAAAAACTTAGAGAGAAAAATCCGGCCATAGATATTCTCCGTAAAGAATTTGATTTGGATTTTTAAAACAACCTCCCAAGTATATCATTTTACCGTTCATAAAACTTTATAAGGAATACCGCTATCTTTGTTGGTGGATTATTTTACTAAAAACTTATAAATGCTCGGCCTAAAACTACCTACAGACCCAAGATGGGTAAACATTGTTGAAAAGAACATTGAGGAAATTCTAACAGACCATGCGTATTGCGAACAAAAAGCTGCCAGCATGGCCATATCCCTTATTATTGGATTTCCAGAAAAATCTGATTTGGTAAAAGAGATGACCTCATTGGCAAGAGAAGAAATGGGGCATTTTAACATGGTTCATGACAAAATCGTAAAACGAGGCTGGGTATTGGGACGCGAACGCAAAGACGAGTATGTGCTTGAATTAATGAAATTTTTTCCTAAAGGAGGAAGCAAAGAGACCCATTTGGTACACAAACTCTTATATGCAGCAATGATTGAAGCAAGGAGTTGCGAACGTTTCAGACTACTTTCAGAAGAAATAAATGATAAAGAGCTTGCCGATTTTTACCGTGACCTTATGGTCAGTGAGGCAAATCACTATACGATGTTCCTGAAATTTGCTCGAAAATATGGGGAGCGAGAGCTTGTGGACAAAAAATGGCAACAACTTCTGGACCATGAGGCCACTTTAATGCAAAAACTAGGTAAGAAAGAAACTATTCACGGATAGCTGCAAGTAGTTATTGGTAGTAAAGTGTTTTTATCATACCATCCGCCAATCCAATTTTTGGAACGTGTATTTTCTTTGCACCGCTCCATTTTGCAGCAGATAAAAATATTTTTGCGGCAGGTATGATCACATCAGCCCTATCTTGATTTAGTCCTAGTTCTGAAATCCTATCATCGTACTCCATACTATTCAAAAAATGGTACTGCGCATTCAGCCAAATAAAAGATAAAGGCTGCCCTACTTTTCTGCCAGACATTTTATGCAGTTTATTAATGTTTCCACCGGAGCCTATGATTTCAACCTTGCTTTCTTTATTAAAATGAGACATTATCCATTCCTTTATTTCATCCCACACAGAATCTTTTACCAAATCATTCAAGATTCTTACTGTACCTATTTTAAATGATTTTGAAGAAATGAGATTTCCTTGATCAAAAATGGTAAACTCAGTACTTCCACCGCCCACATCAACATATAAATATGATCTATCATTGTTAATTAGGTCTTTTAAATCAGTAGAAGCTATAATTGACGCCTCCTTCTTTCCATCAATGATATCAATCTTTATTCCAGAGTCTTTGTATATGTGTTCCACGACCTCGCGACCATTATTTGCCTCTCTTAACGCTGAAGTTGCACAGGCCATATACTTCTCAACACCGTATACTTGCATTAATAAATCAAAAGATTTCATGGTCTTGGTAAGGCGATTCAAGGTTCCTTCAGATATTTCACCTTTAATAAAGGAATCTTCTCCCAAGCGGACTGGAACCCTTATCAACTCGCTTTTTTTGAATGTAGTTGGCTTACCCTTCTGCTCTATTACATTGTTTATCAATAATCTAATTGCATTAGATCCAATGTCAATCGCTGCAAATTTTCTTATTATCAATTTAGCAAAATTAGGATTCTAGCTTATCTTGGTAATAATCATAAAGTTTAAACTGAGACCTTAATCCAGGACTTGTTTCTTCTTTTTCCCGATAAGCGTTGTCCTGCCTTTCAGAAAAAACCCGCGCTTTAAGATTATCCTGCCAAGAAATATTAAATGTATCCAATAGTTCTTGTTTAATGTCTTGGTCATAAATAGGACAACCTACCTCTACTCTAAAATCAAGATTTCTGGTCATCCAATCAGCTGATGAGAGATATATTTTTGGGTCCCCTTGATTCCCAAAAATGAACAATCTAGGGTGTTCCAAGAATTTATCCACTATACTGATTGCCTCAATATTCTCACTCATCCCCTCAACTCCAGGAATTAGGCAACAAACCCCTCTTATAATCAATTGAATTTTCACCCCTGCCCTACTTGCATCGTATAACTTATCAACCATCTTATAGGAAGTGAGGCTGTTCATTTTAACTTTAATATAAGCTTCTTGACCCGCGAGTGCATTTTCTATCTCATTATCAATTAGCTTAATAAATGTTGATTTTGTATAATGCGGGGATAAAATAAGATGTTTATACTTGTTTATTTTGTAATTGGTCTCAAAGAATTCAAAGACCTTGCCCATCTCTTTTAGTATTCCTTCATGAGCAGTGAAAAGGGTATAATCTGTATAAATCTTGGCCGTAGATTCATTAAAGTTTCCTGTGCTTATAAAACCATATCTTTTGATTCCTTCTGTTTCCTCCCTTTCAATTAAACAGATTTTACTATGCACCTTAAGTCCTGGGACGCCAAAAATTAAGTTGATGCCTTCCGCCTGCAACTGATTCGCATATTGAATATTTGCTTGCTCATCAAACCTTGCTTGCAACTCAATCTGTACGGTAACTTGCTTTCCATTTTTTACAGCATTTATCAAAGCAGAAGCTATTTGACTATCATTTGCCAAACGGTACACGGTAATCTTTATAGCACGTACCTTTGGGTCAAGAGCCGCCTCTCTTAAAAACTTGGTAACATAAGTAAATGTATGATATGGGGTATAGATCAAATAATCTTTTTGGTGTATTTGCTCCAGAAGACTTCCTGTCATGCTTAAACCTTTAACAGGAAGGGGTTCAATTTTTTTATACATTAAATCATGTCTCCCTAAACTTGGGAAACCCATATAGTCCCTTCTATTATGATATCTCCCACCAGGAATAACACTATCTGTGTTAACAATATTCATTTTCTCTTTTAGAAACTGTAACGTATCCTTATCAATTCTTTTATCATAGACAAAACGCACCGGATCACTAATTTTTCTATGTTCTACACTGGAAGAAATTTTTTCTATAAAACTTTTTGTCAAATCATTGTCAATATCCAATTCGGCATCACGGGTAATTTTTATCATGTGTGCACTAATGGATTCAAACTCGAACATGGTAAAAACACTATCCAAACAATACCGTATGAGGTCATCCAAAATGATGATATAGTTTTTCTCTCCTTGTTTGGGAAGCACTATAAAGCGGTCAATCCCCTTGGGGATTTCAATTAAGGCATATCTATTATTTCCATTGGTTCCTGATGTCTCATCATTTGCCATCACCATCTTAACAGCTAAGTAGGCTGCAGTATCCTTCAATAATGGAAATTCAGTTAAATCATTTAGGATAATGGTCATCAACTCTTGGTTGACTTTTTTGAAGAAATAATCCCTTATAAATTCTGCTTGAGTTTCATCTATCTCATTCTCATCTATGATAAAAATATTTTCCGTCCTAAGTTCTTCTTCAATACTATTAAGAATTTCAAGACTTCTTGCTTGTTGCGCAATTACAATCTTTGTAATTTCTTCCAACAAGTCTTGAGCTTTTTCTCCCCCTAAAACACTTTTTCCTTTTTTACCGGCATCTACAATACGTTTTACAGTTGCATACCTTACTTTGAAAAACTCATCTAGGTTATTACTGAAAATACCAAGGAACCGGAGTCTATCGATTAGCGGTACTTTTTTATCTGCACTTTCTTGAAGCACACGTGCATTAAAGTGCAACCAACTAATTTCCCTGTTTACGTACTCGTTCTTAACTTTAATCATTTATTATTTCAGCTGTTTTGGAAAGATTATTTCTTCTGTGGTTCCCTTTGAAATTTTAGACCATTCATTGGCATCAAACTTAATTTGCACCAGTCCAGAAGTGGGAACGTTTTCAATATACTGATCTCCCCAAGTATTTGCAAGGTTTGTGAATGCATAATTATGCCCAAAAATCAGTACTGTGTTCATTTTATTATCAAAGCCGTCCACAAATGCCTTGACACTTTGTCCAGAAAAATCATAAAGCGTCTCGTTTACTTGAAAATTGCTTAAATCAAACTCAAGGTTTCTCAAAAAAATCATACTGGTATGCAAGGCTCTATTTGCAGGGCTTGAATAAGCAAAATCTATTTGAAGGTCTTTGGCCTTAAAGTTTCTTGCTACTATATGAGCATCATTGATTCCTCTTTCTTTTAACGGTCGGTCCTTATCGGAAACTTCATAATCCCACGATGATTTTCCATGCCTTACCAAGATGATTGTTTTCATTGTCCCTTTTGATTATACGCTAAGAAAGTACAAAATTAGGGTTGTAAACGTTCAATTTTCCAGTTAAAATCTTCTTGAAGTTTATATCTAATTCTATCATGTAAACGATTGGGGCGCCCTTGCCAAAACTCCATAGAAACCGGTCTTACCAAATAGCCCCCCCAATAGGATGGTCTTTCCAGTTCTTTTCCTTCATATTCTTTTTCCATTTCTGCCAGTTTCTCTTCCATTTCCTCCCTTGATGCTATGGTATCACTCTGATGGGATATTATAGCACCTAGTTGACTGCCAATCGGTCTGGATTCAAAATAACCATCAGAAAGGTTTTCAGCTATTTTCTCTGCCTTTCCTTTGATGATTACTTGACGTTCTAAATTGGGCCAAAAAAATGAAAGACAGATGGAAGGGTTAATTTCAAGCGCTTTTCCTTTTTCGCTTTGATAGTTTGTGTAAAATATAAACCCTTCATGGGTATATCTTTTCATCAGAACAACCCTGTTTTTGGGGAATCCGTCCAAGCCAATGGTAGAAACTGTCATAGCATTGGGTTCCTCTAAGCCATCGGTAGCCTCAACCTCATAAAACCATTTTTGAAACTGCTCTAAGGGGTTCTCTAAAATAGAATCCTCCGTTAGAGCACTCTTTTCATAAGACTTTCTGTAATTGCTTAAATCTTTTTGCATGATTTGCTATAGGGATAAACAAATTTCAGCAAAAGAATGCAGATTAAAAAGGTTGATACCCTTTTGTTTTCACCTCCTTACAATTATATCTCAAAGGATTTTCCATCATCCGCCAGTTCAACACTGGGAAAAACTTCCAATGCTTCTTCTTTAAAAAGATCGATTGATTTGTATCTAGTGGAATAGTGACCCAAAATAAGGTTCCCAACATTCGCTTTTAGGGCAATTTGGGCCGCTTGTTTGGCTGTTGCGTGCTTCGTTTTTTTACAAAGATCTACATTGGTCTCCAGAAAGGTAGATTCGTGGTATAACGTGTCTACATTTTCTATTAGTGGCAGAATAGCTTCATTATAAGCCGTATCACTACAAAATGCATAACTTTTTGGGCATGGTGGATCAATGGTCAGCTCCTTGTTAGAAATTATAGTACCATTTTCCAATACTCCATCTGCCCCATTTTTGATATTACCATATTGGCTTCTATCAATTTCATGTTCAGCAACGGAATCAACATCAAGCTTACGAGGGTGCGGCTTTTCTTTAAACAAAAATCCGTTGGTATAAACTCTATGGTCCAATGGAATAGTATGTACACTTACTTTTTCATCTTCAAAAATAAGTTCTGATTCTTTAGAGTCCAATTCATGAAAAATCAAGGGGTAATTGGTCCATGAATCCCCAAGCTTGAGGAACAATGTAATCGCTTCTTTGATTCCTTTTGGGCCATAAACATGCATTTCTGTCTCTCTTCCTAAAAGCCTAAACGTAGAAATGAGCCCTGGTAACCCAAAAAAATGGTCTCCATGCAAGTGTGAAATGAAGATATGTTTAATTCTGGAGAACTTGATTTTGTTCTTTCTGAGTTGTACTTGTGTTCCTTCACCGCAATCAATCAAAAAAAGATGGTTACGTATCTCCAGTATTTGCGAAGTGGGGTTTGTAAATGTTCTGGGGGTAGCCGAATAGCAGCCAAGTATGGTCAATTTCATATACCCAAATCGCGTTCTATTTCTTCCATTTCAATGAGGTCTTTTGCTTCTTGCATTGTTGGCACTACACTAATTTCATCTGGTGTTTCGTCATATGCCACCTTGTTCGTTACCAAAACAAAAGACTTATTGGAACTTCTATGCGTGTTAGAAATCTCCAAAAACTCTAAAATATCTCCTGCGGTCAATTTGCTAAAAGAGAAAAGGTTTACAATAATATTGTCATGTTTTAATCTGGGGTAAGCTTTGTTCAAATTTTCCAAGAAGGTAGAAAGTGAAATTTTTTCTTGGAAAACAGTGGTTGTTGTTCCTTTTTTGTCGAAAATCATTTTACCTAATTTTTGATGCCAATAAATAAATCACTGCCATACGGATTGCAACTCCATTCTCAACTTGTTCCAAAATGATGGACTGGTTAGAATCCGCTACGTCACTTGTAATCTCAACACCCCTGTTAATTGGTCCTGGATGCATGATTACAATCTGTTTGTCCAAGCTATTTAATAGCTTTTTGTTAATTCCAAATTGTTGTGTGTATTCTCTTGTTGTTGGAAAATAACTGATATCCATTCTTTCGTTCTGCACGCGTAGCATGTTTGCCACATCGCACCATTCCAAAGCCTTCTTCAGGTTTGTCTCAACAGTTACTCCCAAAGATTCAATATGCTTGGGAATCAGTGTTCTTGGCCCGCATACTTTTACATTGGCTCCCTGTAATTTTAGAGCAAAAATATTGGATAACGCCACTCTAGAATGCAAAATATCACCTACAATAACCACATTTTTACCGCCGACATCCCCTAATTTTTCTCGTATTGAGTAGGAATCCAGCAAAGCTTGAGTTGGGTGCTCATGTGCTCCATCTCCTGCATTGATTATAGATGCTTTAACGTGTTTTGAAAGGAAAATACCTGCTCCTGGATTTGGGTGGCGCATTACCACCATATCCACCTTCATAGAAAGGATGTTGTTTACCGTATCTATTAGCGTTTCTCCTTTTTTGACCGATGACTGCGAAGCTGAAAAATTAATTACATCTGCTGACAATCTTTTTTCTGCAAGTTCAAAAGAGAGTTTTGTTCGCGTGCTATTCTCAAAAAAGATATTTGCAATGGTGGTATCTCTTAGGGTAGGAACCTTTTTAATAGACCTATTTATAACTTCTTTAAAATGGTCAGCAGTTTCAAAAATGAGCCCTATATCCTTTTTGTCCAGATATTTTATTCCCAGTAAGTGATTTACACTTAATTCGCTCATTTTAAATTATTTGTTTACTAAATACACAATATCCTTCCCATCATTTTCCTCCCACATTACCTTCACCTTTTCTTCATTAATTGCATCTACCTGTCTACCTCTATAGTTAGGTTGTATAGGTAAATGCCTACTGAATCTTCTATCTATTAGGGTCAACAATTCAATATCCGAAGGCCTTCCAAAAGATTGAATGGCGGTAAGGGCCGCCCGTATACTCCTTCCGGTGTACAATACATCATCAACAAAAACTACATTTTTATCGTCAACCAGAAAATCTATTTTGGTAGTGTTCGCCTCTAAGGTCTTCTCTCCTCTTCTAAAATCGTCTCGGTAGAATGTAATATCCAAAAAACCCAAGTCTATATCTTTTACTTTATATTCTTCTTTTAGGATTTTTGCCAAGCGTTCTGCTAGAAATATACCTCTTGGCTGAATTCCTATTAAAACGGTGTTACTAAAGTCCAAGTGGTTTTCTAAAAGTTGACAAGCCAGACGGTGCAGTATGATGTGGATTTCTTTTGAGGTAAGAAGTACTTTTTGACTCATTTGCTATGCTACCAACTCTGTTGTATGCAAAAGTAAACAATTCTTTAAAAAGGTTGATTATATAAAAAAGCCCCGTCTGTTTCCAGCGGGGCTTCTAATTGATTTTAATAAAACCTGATTACTTTTTAGAATCAGCTTCCATTTTATCCTTCAATGCTTGCAATTGAGAGTTGGCATCACCCAATGTGGTTTTTGCTTCCTCTGCAGTAGCGGCAGCTTTTCTTTTTGCTGTGCTAACGTTGCGTTCTTCTTGCGCCTTAAATATAGCTGTATGACTAGCTACCACACGTTTGAAGTCTTTATTGAATTCTATGATCTTAAATTCTACTTCTTCACCTTTTCCAAGGGTTTTGCCATCTTCTTTTTCCATGTGTCTTGAAGGAACAAATCCTACAATATCTTCATTGAAATTAACGGTGGCTCCTTTATCAACAATTTCTGAAATAGCTGCCTTGTGAACAGTACCTTCAGCAAATTCTGCTGCATATTTGTCCCAAGGGTTTTCTGTAGTTTGTTTGTGACCAAGACTTAACTTACGTCCTTCAACATCCAATTCCAATACTTCAACTTCCAAAGTATCGCTAACAGCTACAAACTCAGATGGGTGCTTAATTTTCTTGGTCCATGAAAGGTCAGAGATGTAAATTAATCCATCTATTCCTTCTTCCATTTCTACAAATACGCCAAAGTTGGTAAAGTTTCTAACGATCCCTTTGTGTCTTGAACCTACAGGGTATTTAGAAGTAATATCTGTCCATGGGTCTGGAGTTAATTGCTTAATGCCCAACGACATTTTGCGATCTTCTCTATCCAATGTTAATACCACTGCTTCTACCTCATCGCCTACTTTTACAAAATCCTGTGCAGATCTTAAGTGTGTAGACCATGACATTTCAGAAACGTGAATCAATCCTTCAACACCTTCAGCAACTTCTATAAAGGCGCCGTAGTCAGCAATAACCACAACTTTACCTTTAACTTTATCGCCAATTTTTATTTCATCACCCAAGGCATCCCATGGATGTTTCTCTAATTGTTTAAGACCTAGTTGGATTCTTGATTTGTTATCATCAAAATCAAGGATTACAACATTCATTTTCTGATCTAGCTCAACAACTTCATTTGGATGGTTGATTCTGCTCCAAGAAAGGTCAGTAATGTGGATTAATCCATCAACACCTCCAAGGTCAATAAAGACACCGTATGAAGTAACATTCTTAACAATACCTTCCAATACTTGACCTTTTTCAAGCTGGCCGATGATTTCTTTCTTCTGTTCTTCAATATCAGCTTCAATCAACGCTTTGTGCGAAACAACAACGTTCTTGAACTCATGATTAATCTTAACCACTTTGAATTCCATGGTCTTACCAACATACTGATCGTAATCACGGATAGGTTTAACATCGATTTGAGAACCAGGCAAGAACGCCTCGATTCCAAATACATCCACGATCATACCTCCTTTGGTTCTGCACTTTACAAAACCTTGAACAATTTCTTCTTTGTCATGGGCAGCATTAACTCTGTCCCAAGCCATAATTGTTCTTGCTTTTCTGTGAGACAATACCAATTGACCTGTCTTGTCTTCACGGATATCTATAAGAACCTCAACTTTATCTCCAACCTTAAGATCAGGATTGTAACGGAACTCGTTCAATGAAATAACACCTTCAGACTTTGCATTGATATCAATGATAGCCTCACGATCTGTCATGTGAACTACTGTTCCTTTAACCACCTCTTCATCAGCGGTATCAACAAAATTCTCCTCTACAAGTAATTCAAATTCTTTAAGCTTCGTATCATCTACGCGCTCAATTCCTTCTTCGTACTTTTCCCAATCAAAATTCTCAAGATATTCTTTTGGATCTTGTTGAGTTTGAACTTCTTCTTTTACTTCTTGTACTGCTGCTGTAGTTTCTTCTACCTCAACGTTTGTTTTTTCTTCAGCCATTTGCTGATTAAAATTTGTATTCTACAGTTTTACAAGAGTTAAACAATTACTGTAGAAGTTGTTATTGATTTTCTATTCCCTTTTTCCTCTTGTCTATTTGTTAAAAAGGAGTGCAAAAATACAATTAATTCCTTGTTTTACAAACCCTTGCCGCCCACTTATTCGTTTGGAACAATAATTAGTGAAAAATTAGGCTGAAATGTGACTTTTATATATATCTTGTTTCTTAATATTAACCATTAAAACAATTAAGAATATTATGAGTGCAAAAGCAAAATACCAAGCAGTTTTAGATTTAGGTCAAGAATTAGGCATAAAAGATGGCGATGTATCTGAAGATGGAGGAGTCTTGAAAATTAAAGGGGTAGCCAATACGCCTTATGAGAAGAACGCCATTTGGGACAAAATCAAACAAATTGGTGGTGAAAGTCCATCTGATGTTAAAGCAAACATTAGTGTTGCAGATGATTCTGTTTACCACAGACATACTGTAAAAGGTGGCGAGTCTTTAAGCAAAATCGCAAAACACTATTATGGTGATGCCATGAAGTACAATAAAATCTTTGATGCAAACACTAACATCCTAAGTAATCCAGATGTTATTCACCCTGATCAGGTTTTAGTAATTCCAAATATCTAGGAAAAGAAGATTGTTATTTATTGAAAAAGGCGCTCGTTAAGCGCCTTTTTTAATTGTTTTTATTTATCACCCGAAGGGAGTAATTATATATTCGTTCAAATTGCTCTTCAAGTCCCATATCGCTATTATCAAATTCAATAGCATCTTCAGCTTTCTTTAAAGGAGACATTTCACGTGTTGAATCTATTCTGTCTCGTTTTTGAACATTCTTAAGTACTTCATCAAAAGTTACCTCTTCCCCTCTCTCCAATAGTTCTTTGTAACGTCTGGTAGCACGTGTTTCTGGGGAAGCCGTCATAAATATTTTTAATTCCGCATTGGGAAAAACAACAGTGCCAATATCACGGCCATCCATCACAATTCCTTTTTCCTCACCCATTTGCTGTTGCATAGCCACAAGCATATGTCTAACTTCTTCAATGGTTGCAACTTTACTTACATGGTCGGAGACTTCCATCGTCCTAATTTGCCTTTCTACATTTTCATCATTCAAATACATCTCTGAAAGACCCAAAGTTTTATTTGGCACGAACTTTAAATTGATATTGGGCAATTGTTTTATCAGGGATGGAATATCTTCATTAGTGCCAACATACTTATTGTTCAAAGCGAAAAGTGTAACTGCGCGATACATGGCGCCTGTATCTACATAAACATAATTAAGTGCGGAAGCCAATCTTTTTGCCAAAGTGCTTTTACCTGTTGATGAATAACCATCTATGGCGATTGTAATTTTTCCCATCATTTAAAAATACCAAGAAAATAAGTTACTGATACCAACCAAAAAAATAAAACTATAATTTTTTTGCCTTCTTCACCTTTACATCCGTAACGGCAATATCAATGACCTCGCTCATATCTGAAACATAATGAAATGTAAGGCCTTTTAAATAATCTTCCTTAATTTCTTCAATATCCTTTCGGTTGTCCTCACAAAGAATAATCTCTTTGATTCTCGCTCTCTTTGCAGCTAAAATCTTTTCTTTAATTCCACCAACGGGCAATACTTTACCACGCAAGGTTATCTCCCCTGTCATTGCCAAACTCTTTTTCACCTTACGTTGCGTAAAGAGCGAAACCAATGAGGTAAGCATTGTTATTCCTGCACTAGGACCATCTTTTGGTGTAGCGCCCTCTGGCACGTGGATATGAACATTATACTTTTCAAAAACATCAGAATCTATTCCGAAAGTGTCGGCATTGGATTTAATATACTCCATGGCAATGGTAGCAGATTCCTTCATCACTTTACCAAGGTTTCCGGTAATGTTTAAAGTACCTTTTCCTTTAGATAAAATAGATTCAATAAAAAGAATGTCACCTCCTACACTTGTCCATGCCAAACCAGTGACCACTCCTGCCACATCATTATTCTCATACTTGTCGCGTTCCAATCTTGCAGGACCTAATATTTTCTCTACATCCTGGTTATTGACCTTGATGTTATATTCTTCTTCAATAGCTATTGATTTTGCAGCATAACGTACCATTTTAGCCAATTGCTTTTCCAAACTTCGCACACCAGATTCTCTTGTATACCCTTCTACAATTTTCTCCATTTGGGGTTTTCCAATCTTCAAATCTTTAGAAGTAAGTCCGTGCTCTTTTAACTGTTTTGGCAACAAATGCTTTTTACCAATTTCAACCTTTTCTTCAATGGTGTATCCAGTTACGTTGATGATTTCCATACGATCACGTAGAGCAGGCTGAATGGTTCCCAAATTATTTGCGGTAGCAATGAACATTACTTTTGACAGGTCATAACCCATCTCCAAGAAGTTGTCATAGAATTCGCTATTCTGTTCGGGATCCAATACCTCCAACATTGCTGAGGAAGGGTCACCTTGATGGCTATTGGAAAGTTTATCAATTTCATCCAAAATAAAAACTGGATTGGATTTACCCGCTTTCTTCAGACTCTGAATAATCCTTCCGGGCATTGCTCCAATATAGGTTTTTCTATGCCCTCTAATCTCAGCTTCATCTCTTAAACCTCCTAAAGAAATTCTAACATACTCTCTTCCTAAAGCTTCCGCAACTGATTTTCCCAAAGATGTTTTACCAACTCCTGGAGGACCATAAAGACAAAGAATCGGAGACTTCATATCATTACGTAGTTTTAGTACAGCTAAATACTCTATGATTCTTCGTTTTACATCTTCAAGACCATAATGATCTCTGTCTAAAATTTGTTGCGCTCGTTTTAAGTCAAATTTATCTTTTGAAAATTCATCCCAAGGAAGGTCCAAAAACAAATCCAAATAGTTGCGCTGAATAGAGTATTCTGCAACTTGCGGATTCATACGCTGCATTTTGGCAAGTTCTTTTTCAAAATGCTCTTTAATGTTTTTAGCCCATTTTTTCTTTTTGGCCTTTACTCGCATTTCATCCACCTCTTCCTCATAAGACAACCCACCAAGTTCTTCTTGGATTGTTTTCATCTGCTGGTGTAAAAAATACTCTCTTTGTTGTTGGTCCATATCGCTCCGAACCTTGGATTGAATATCATTCTTCAATTCCAATTTTTGAAGCTCCATATTCATGTACTTCAAAGTTGTAAGGGCACGCTCCTGAAGGTTTGGAATTTCCAGAAGTTTTTGCTTTTCGCCAACACTCAAATTAAGGTTAGAGGATACAAAATTGATGAGGAACGAATTGCTTTGAATGTTCTTAATAGCGAATGTAGCTTCACTGGGTATATTTGGGTTGTCCTTTATAATCTTAAAAGCCAATTCTTTGATAGAATCTATAATCGCCTCAAACTCCTTGCTCTTTTCATTAGGTCGCTCTTCCGATGCTTCTTTTACCGTAGCGGTAAGGTAAGGTTGCTCAGTAATTACCTCAGCAATCTCAAACCGTTTTTTACCTTGAATAATAACCGTGGTATTTCCATCGGGCATTTGTAATACTCTCAAGATTCTAGCAACGGTTCCCAGTGTATTAATATCTTCTACTCCAGGGTTTTCTGTCTCCTCATCCTTTTGGGAAACTACCCCAATAGTCTTATTGCCGTTATTGGCATCTTTAATTAGGTTTATGGATTTATCCCTTCCAGCGGTAATTGGAATAACCACTCCTGGAAAAAGGACAGTATTTCTAAGAGGTAAAACCGGTAAAGTTTCAGGTAATTCTTCCTTATTCATTTCCTCTTCGTCCTCTGGTGTCAACAAAGGAATCAATTCTGCATCTTCATCAAGACCTTGCAGGGATATATTGTCAAAAGTTGAAATTTTTATTTCTCCCATATCATATGTTTCGGTCATTTTGTCACAAATGACACAAATCTTCAGTTTATACTAGAACATTAAGCCCACGCAATGTCTTAAAAGTAAGTATTACAAAAGGGTTTAGGTTCTTTTCTTCTCCTATTAAGGCAATTCTTGTGCCATTAAAAATTAAAAATTTAGAAAAAAGTGTAACAATTGATAAATTCATCCATCTATAAGACAAACCATTCATTTTTTGAGCCACCAAAATGAACATACTGATACGCTGCTTCAATCGTGCTTAAAGGGCAAGCAAAGTGCACAATTGGAAATTTACAATAAGTACTATAAAGCTATGTACAACATTGCTTTTAGGATTGTGAAGGACTCGGCAGAAGCTGAAGATGTAATGCAAGAATCGTTTTTGAACGCGTTTACGAAACTGCATACATTTAAAGGGGATGTCACCTTTGGCGCATGGTTAAAGCGAATTGTGATAAACAACAGTATATATCATTACAAAAAACAGCAAAAAAGTAGAGCTGTTAATCTAGATGAAGTAATGTACAAGGTCGAAGACAATGATGAAGTTGCTTTGAATCACAATGGTTACACTGAATTGAAGGCTCAAAAAGTGATTGATACCATGAAAAGTTTAAAAGACAATTACAGAGTTTCTTTGACCTTACATTTAATTGAAGGGTATGATTACGAGGAAATCAGTGATATAATGGACATTAGCTATGCAAATTGTAGAACCACAATTTCTAGAGCTAAAGAAAGTCTAAGAAAAAAATTGACTGTAAATGCTTGATTATGAGTAAAGATAATTTAGAACAATTGTTTGAGAAGCTTCAAAATGATTTTGATTTTGAAGAACCCAAAAATGGGCATCAAGAACGATTTTTAGAAAAATTGAGCCAAAACAATGAGGTAGTGACCTTACACCAGAAAAAAACAAATTGGTGGAAACCACTGTCCATAGCAGCATCCATTGCTCTTATTTGTTTGCTGGGTATTCAGGTATTCAATACAAGGCCTTCTATAAAAGAACAGGTGGTGGAAATTGCACCAGAAATTTCAAAAACCGAGTTCTATTTTGCCAGCCTTATTGAAGAACAAGTACAGTTGTTAAAGGATGAAAAATCCCCTGAAACTGCAAAGTTGGTAGATGATACTTTACAAAGACTGGAAAAACTGGAGTTAAACTATCAAAATCTAGAGAAAGAGCTAGTATCTGGAGGTAACAGCAAAATTTTATTGAATGCCATGATAACCAATTTCCAAACCAGAATTGATTTATTAAAGGAAGTATTGACCAATATTGAAAATATTAAAAATTTAAAATCATACAATGATGAAAACATTACTATATAAATATGCCTTTTTGGCATTAGCCCTAATTCCTTTCGCTTTGGGAGCCAATACCGATAAAATGGGTGGCAGGTATACCAAGGAAAAGACTATAAAAAAGGAATTCAATGTAAATCCAGATGCACTTTTTAAAGTAAAGAACAGCTATGGAAATCTAAACATCACATCCTGGAATGAGGATAGGGTTGTAATAGAAGTTCACATAAAAACAAATGGCAATAATGAAGATAAAGTGCAAAACAGGCTAAACGAGATTGACGTAGACTTTGAAAACAGCGCCAGTTTAGTATCTGCACGTACTCTTTTTGGAGACAGGAACAACAATTGGGGATGGAAATGGGGAAAGCGAAACAATGTAAGTGTAGAGGTAAACTACACCATTAAAATACCAGTGAAGAACAGTGTCAATCTCAACAACGATTACGGAAACATCTATCTTAATCGTGTAGACGGACATGCCAAAATAAACTGTGATTACGGTAAAATTGATATTGGGGAATTACGTGGAAGAAACAACGAACTACGATTTGATTACACCTCCCGCTCTACATTCGAATATATTAATAGTGGTGAGATTATAGCAGATTACTCAGGCTTTACGATAGAAAAGGCTGGAGACCTCACCGTAAAAGCGGATTACACCAACGCCGTAATAAATGAAATGGAAAATTTGGACTATTCCAGTGATTATGGCTCAATTGAAGTAAACAATGTCAATAATGTAAATGGCAATGGGGACTATATTGGAGTAAAATTGGGAACGGTACACGGAAACGTTACCATAAATTCTGATTACGGTTCGCTAAAAATAAGTGAAATGGCCGCTGATGCAGGTGATATGAATATCAAGACCGATTACACGGGTATTAAGATAGGATACAGTCCAGATTATTATTTTGATTTTGAAATTTCAACCGAGTACGCTGGTGTAAGCGGTAGGGATGCTTTTGAAATCAATGTAAGTAAAGAAAAATCGAACCAAAAATATTTTAGGGGATATCATGGTAAAGAGAACTCCGGAAACACGGTATACATTACCAGCGATTATGGTGGGGTTACTTTTTATAAAAACTAGGAGTTCGCTAAGACATTTATAATAAAAGGTTTATGAGCAAATTAGGTATAGCATTACTCTCTCTAATAGTAGCTTTTTATAGTTGCAAAATAAAGGCTGAGCACGAAAAAAATAATGCTGCTCAAGATTCTTTCACCAAAATACCCGAGCAAAGGCATGTTGAAGGGAACAGGCTTATTTCAAAAGAATATCCAAACATAGAAATTGAGATAAACGATGAGTTTACCTATATTGGCAAGTTTGATTTTGAGATAATCGCATCTTCAGATGAATATCCTGAGGATATTAGAGGTAAAGCTTTAGCAGCTGGTGAAAGGCTTGTTTTTGCCGTAACCGATGAACATCAAAATGTAGAGAAATTATTCATTGCTCAATTTGAGGGGTTTTTGGACAATAATGACTATATCTATAATTACAATTTTGATAATGCTGCTTTTATCGGAAATAATAAGTATCGTCAAAACACTTGGTTTTACAACAGCAAAAAGCTAGCACAGGAAAGTCCAAGGAATGAAGGAGCGCTTACCCGTGCCTTTTTAGAAAAAAAAGGATATGTATTGGAAGATGAATTTATGATGTCTAGATATGTTGGTTTGGCAAGCGAGGATAGAAAAAAGGAAGTTATATTTTTCTATTTGGAAATGTTGAAAGGTGTTACCGGATACAATCTAAATGAATACCAAAATACACTAAGTAAAGAGAAAACAACTGAAATTGAACGTGCTCTTGTTGAACGTTCAAAACAAAGTTTTTCAATAGTAAAAGGATGAAAAAACAATCAAAAAACACAATCATGAAAAAAATTATCACACTAGGATTAGCGCTATCGATGGTAGCAATTACACATGCCCAATGGGGCAAAAGAATTAAAGGAAATGGCAATGTTGTAACCGTTGAACGTTCTGTAGGCGATTATGATGCCGTTGCACTGGCAGGTTGGTTTGATGTTGAACTGGTTGCTGGTGATGAAGGGGAGTTAACGCTAAAAGGAGAATCCAATCTATTGGAATACATTAAAACTGAAGTGAAAAATGGAAAATTGATTGTTAAGGTTGAAAAAGGGGTCAATCTTAAACCTTCCAATTGGAATTCAGGGATTTATATAACCGTACCCGTTGAAGCCATCAATTCTGTTACTTTATCGGGTTCGGGAGATATAGTAGGTAAAACCACGCTTAAATCTGATAATTTTGATACTAGAATATCTGGTTCTGGAGACATTACCTTGGCAATAGAAGCAGAAAACGTAGAGGCCACACTGTCAGGTTCAGGTGATATTAACTTAGAAGGGAGAGCCACAAATTTGGATATTCAAGTTTCAGGTTCTGGAGACATAAAGGCATATGAGCTAGAAGCTGAATTTGCTACCGTACAAGTATCAGGTTCTGCAGATGTAAAAGTGACTGTCAACCAATCTATTGATGCACGAGTTTCTGGCTCTGGAGATATTTCCTATCGTGGGAATCCTAAGAAAATTAAAAGTAAATCTTCGGGTGCAGGAGATATTTCTAAGGGATAATTAGGAGTTTATTACCAATCAAAAACAAATCATCATCAATCAATAGTT
The DNA here is from genome assembly GCF_947499585.1 of uncultured Allomuricauda sp. Lineage (GTDB taxonomy): Bacteria > Bacteroidota > Bacteroidia > Flavobacteriales > Flavobacteriaceae > Flagellimonas. The sequence goes on from NZ_CANMOO010000001.1 coordinate 1,605,179, forward strand.
TAAAAGCCTTGGCATTTGTGCCAAGGCTTTTAGTTTTTTATCCATTCATTAGAATTCTTCCTTTTCGTGTAGTCAACCAAATTGGATGGATAATTTATCCAATCAACATGCTTAACAATCTTCCCAGATTGATTGAATGTTAAAATTGTGACAAAGTGCATTGCTTCAAATTTCTGTTCTCCCCAAAGAAATTCATTAAAATAACCACTGGTAACCACTCTATTCCCTTCAATTGTCTGTTCATAAATTACGAGTGCGTCTGCAGCTATCTTTTTATATCCTGGATTATTCCAATCAAAAAAATCTTCAAGAGCTTTTTTCCCAACAATTCTATCGGCATTGATAATATCCTCCAGAACTATTTTTTCATCATAAAAACCCAAAAACTTTTCAAAATCATTCCGGTCTTGATAGGTTTTATAATATTGCTCTATAGTTTTTGAAATATCATTGTCTTTGGTGGTGCAAGAAATTGTTGTGATTAAGACAACAGCATAAAACAATATGTGCGACTTCATAATTTTAGAATCTATAGGTTCTCTATTCAGTTTTCTTGTTCACTCTTGTAAGCAAAAAAGCTCCTACTAAAAAGAATACAGCTAAGAAGATAGTACTGTTTCGCATACTTCCGGTAAGTTGGGCCACAGCTCCATATAAAAAAGTTCCTATTACAATACCTATTTTTTCAGCCACATCGTAAAAACTAAAAAATGAAGTGGTATCTGTGGTTTCTGGTAAAAACTTGGAGTAGGTAGATCTTGATAAGGCCTGAATGCCCCCCATAACAACTCCTACCAAACCTGCGGCAATATAGAAATCTGTAGGTGTCTGTAAAAAGTATGCATACACACAAAGTAGAATCCAGATAATATTGATAAAAATCAGGGTCTTGATGTTGCCATATGCTTTGGAGGCATACGCTGTAACGGTAGCTCCAAAAATTGCCACTATCTGAATCACCAAAATACTGATAATAAGCCCAGTGGTGCGCTCGCCATCTGTTCCCCAGCTTATTTCCTCCTCTCCAAAATACGTGGCAATCAGCATTATGGTCTGTACAGCCATGCTATACACAAAAAAGGCCCCTAAATAGCGTTTAAGCCTTGTTTCAGTACCCAATTGCTTCCAAACGCTTTTCAGCTCTCTAAATCCATTAAGAACAATATTGGTGCGTTCACCTTCTCTCTTATACCCTTTTGGTAGATGCATGAAAGTATACTGGCTAAAAAGAATCCACCAAATTCCTACGGAGATAAAGGAATATTTCATGGCTTTTATTTCTGCAACTTCCCCTCCACTATCCGTAATTCCAAAAACGGCAGGCTGCATTACCATTGCTAGATTAAAAACCAACAAAATCACACTACCTATATATCCCAAGGAGAATCCTTTGGCACTGATCCCATCTTGTTGTTCTGGAAAGGCCACATCTGGCAGATAAGAATTATTGATGGCAAAGCTTACCCAAAAACCGACTAAACCAAAAAAGTAGCAAGTCAAACCAAAATAGATATTTTCCAATGAAAACCAATAGAGGCCGATACAGGATAAAGCCCCCAAATAGCAGAAGAATTTCAAGAAAATCTTTTTGTTTCCTAGATAATCTGCTATCCCAGAGATTAAAGGCGTAACAATAGCTATAAAAACAAAAGCCAGAGAGGTTACATAACTTATTAAAGGAGCCCGCGCAATCTCACCGCCAAATATGGTCACCTTTTCAATTTCCGCTGCGCGAAACAAAGCCCCATAAAAAATTGGGAAGACCGCCGAGGAGATGACCAAACTATATACTGAATTTGCCCAGTCATAGAAGGCCCATGCATTTAATAACTTCTTGCTTCCCTTTAATGCGAGTGCTCGTGCCATAGGTTTTTAAATAAAAATGCCACCACAAACATTCCCATTTTCTTAGGAATGTTTGAGATGACATTAAAGGTTAATTTGGTCAATTGGTTATTTAAATGATGTTACTCCAAACTTTGCGGCTTCTTGCTTTGCAGCTGGCGCCCATGCCATTAAATTATTAATTCTAGTATCGTTTGAAGGGTGTGTGCTCATAAACTCTGGCGGTGCCTGTCCCCCAGACTTTGCCTTCATTCTTCTCCAAAGGTTAGCAGCCTCATCTGGATTATAGCCGGCAATGGCCATAATTTGCAATCCTATCCTATCCGCCTCAGTCTCATGGCTTCTACTAAATGGTAACATAACACCTACTGTTGAACCTAAGCCATAGGCTTGATTGAACATGTTACGTTTTTCGGGGTCTTTAATAGCTACGTTTCCTGCTACAGCTCCTATTTGCTGCACCATTCCTGCGCTCATTCGTTGTGCACCATGATCTGCTAAAGCATGTGCAACTTCATGTCCCATAACCACAGCTACGCCCGTTTCTGTTTGTGTGATAGGCAAAATTCCGGTATAAAAAACAATCTTACCACCAGGCATACACCATGCATTTACCGTTTCATCATTCACCAAGTTGTATTCCCATTTGTAATCCTTTAAATACCCGGGATATCCATTTGAATCCAACCAACGTTCTGCTGCGGAGGATATCCGTAGTCCAACTTTGGTTATCATCTGAGCATCTGACGTCCCTGTTATGACCTTATTATCGGTTAAAAACTGGTCATATTGTGCAAAGGCCATTGGGAAAATTTGACTATTGGGGTAAAAATTAAGCGTACTTTTCCCAGTAAAGGGGTTTGTTTTGCATGCTGAAACGGCTAAAAAAATTACCGCTGTAATGATTAACTTTTTCATTTTATTTATAGTGTTTAGTGTAGGTAAATTACAAAAAATTATTTTCCAACTATATGAAGTTCTGTAAAATCCTTGCTCACTTCAATGGTGTTGTTTCCATTTAGTTTTATATCCTTTCCATTAACCACCTCATTATCCAACTCTATGGTACCAATGGTAAACGGTAAACCATGAAACCTTAGCTTGAACTTGTTATAAGAAGTGATGAAGTCTCCATCTTTGAACTGCTGTATAATCAATTCGTTTTCTTTTCCGCGTAACCTGAATTTTCTTAAGCTGTAGCGTCCTTTTTTATAATCGTATCCATCTTGCTGGTCTTCATAAACACTTGAGTTCTCAATTCCCTCTTTGTAGTATACATCTATTTCTAACTCCTTAATCTCTTTTTCACCAACGTATTGCTGTACAGGGTATTTAGGAATCATTGATCCTTCTTTTACAAACAAGGGTATTGTATCTATTTCTGCTGCCACCCATTTTTCTGCGCCTCCTGTCACTACTTCATCCGTCCAGTAGTTAAACCACTTTCCTTTAGGGAAATACATTCTCCTGCCCTGCGCATTTGGTTCTTGTATTGGACACACTAACAGCTGTTTTCCAAAAAGAAACTCATCCGTTCTAAAATGTGTTTGGACATCTTCTTGATCATAAAAAACCAAAGACTGAAGCATGGGCACCCCATTCTTGATATATCTATAAAACATAGTATATAAATAGGGCAGTAACATATATCTTAACTCAATATACTTTCTAACAATATCTGTTATTTCATCACCGAAAGACCATGGCTCTTGTTCTCCATGATCCCCGCTAGAATGAACTCTACAAAATGGATGGAAAATTGCCAGTTGCATCCATCTAGCAAACAATTCTCCGTTGGGCTGTTCTGCAAAACCACCAATATCTGATCCTACAAAAGAATAACCGCTCATACACATACGCTGCATCTGCACATTGGCTATCCATAAATGTTCCCATGTTGCAACGTTATCTCCTGTCCAGGTTGCACTGTATCTTTGTGTTCCCGAATATGCGGCTCGAGTCAATACGAATGGTCTTCTAGGAAACATGAATTTTTTAACCCCTTCGTATGTAGCACGCACCATTTGCATGCCATATACGTTATGTGCCTTTCTATGACTACAAGGATGTCCATCATAATCATGCCTTACATCTAAGTTTGCAGTTTTACTGGGAACTTCCATGATTGCAGGTTCGTTCATATCGTTCCAAACGCCTTTTACGCCTAAATCTGCAATCATCTCTTTATACAACCCTGCCCACCATTCTCTAACTTCTGGGTCTGTAAAATCTGGAAATTTGCATTCTCCCGGCCATACTTTTCCTTTAAAATGCGGACCATCTGCTCGACGACAGAAAAATCCATTATCCATAGCCTGTTGATATACCCAATAATCGCGATCTATTTTTATTCCTGGATCGATCATAGTGATAGTTTTAAAACCATCTTCCTCCAGTTCTTCTATCATCTTTTTTGGATTGGGAAAGTGGCGGTTATTCCATGTAAAACAGCGGAAACCTTCCATATAATCAATATCCAAATAAATAGCATCACAGGGAATCTTCAGCTTTCTGAAGGTTGATGCTATATTTTTTACCTTTTTTTCTGGAAAATAGCTCCATTTAGATTGGTGGAACCCCAAAGCCCATAAGGGTGGTAGTTCTGGAACACCGGTTAAATCCGTATACGCTTCTACTACTTGGTTCATTTTTGGCCCGTAGAAGAAATAATAGTTCATTTCACCTCCATCTGCCCAAAAACTGGTCACATTTCTTTTTTCGTTTGCAAAATCAAAATAGGTGCTAAAAGAATTATCAAAGAAAACACCATAAGCAATATTCTCTTTAAGCCCTACGTAAAATGGTATGGACTTATATAAAGGTTCTTGATCTTTACCATAGGCATAAGAATCTGTAGCCCAATTATTAACTCGCTTTCCTTTTAAATTGGTGTGTGAAGCCTTGTCTCCCATTCCATAGTAACTCTCTCCAGAGTGGCAAGTTTTACTCATCTTCACTATGTTTCCTCCGTAATCGTAGTTCTCTTCCCAGTGAAATCCTAACTCATCTTCAATAATCACCATATCTTCTAAATCCAGGATATGAACCTTCAAATTGGACTTATTAACAAATATTTTGATTTTTGAAGTAGTTATAACGTACTCAGGAACTTCTTCTTTTACGGTAAGTTCATTATATCCTAAACTTACATCGTCACTAATGGCATATGAAAAATCGGGCTCAAAAACATGTTCGGTAGCATATCTGAAACGAATTGCGCTATCTCGTAATATGGTAAGCTCTAAAATAACCCCGTTATGGGTGGTAAAATAGAGTTTATCATTCTCTTGCTTAAAGTCAACTATATGGTTTGGGTATTGGTTACCTCTTTTTTCTACTTCTGTATTGGTAATCATTCTCAGTGGATTAAGACTAACAAAAGAAAGACTTTAGAGCGAGAAATTAAAAAGATGTTTTGAACAAACTAACTATAACGTTTTAGTAAATTCATTATCGATAAATCACAACACTTAATGGAGGAAGTGTCATAACTACGGATTGCTCATGCCCATTCCACGCTTTTGATGATGGTTTTAGTGTTTTTTTACCCATTCCACTTCCAGCATATTTGGTGTCATTACTGTTAAAAAGCAATTTTAATTGTGATGTTTTAGGAACACCAACTCTATAATCTTCTCTTGGAACAGGTGTGAAATTACAGGCTATAATTAAATCATCCTTAGGATCCCGCCCTTTTCTTATATACGTTAATACCGTATTTTCCTGGTCATTGTATTCAATCCATTGAAAGCCATCTGCGTCAAATTGTTTTTCATAAAGCGCAGGGTTGTTTTTATAAACCTTATTTAAGTCTTTTATTACTTCTTGGATTCCAGCATGAAAATCAAATTGGGTCAAGTGCCAATCTAAGCCGGTTTCAAAATCCCATTCAGAGGATTGACCAAATTCTGCTCCCATAAAAAGAAGATTAGTTCCTGGATGAGTAAACATAAACCCAAAAAGCAGCCTTAAATTAGCAAATCGTTGCCACTCATCACCGGGCATACGATAGAGCAAGGATTTTTTCCCATACACCACTTCATCATGAGAAAATGGTAACATAAAGTTTTCAGTAAAAGCATAGGTCATGCTAAAAGTGATATCATTTAGATCATAAGACCTGTGTACCGGTTCTTTTTTAAAGAATTCCAATGTATCGTGCATCCAGCCCATCATCCATTTCATACCAAAACCAAGTCCACCAAAATGTACGGGCTTAGAAACACCTGTAAAAGCAGTAGATTCCTCTGCTATGGTCTGTACTCCTTTAAAACTGGCATACACTTCTTGGTTCATTTCCCTTATGAAAGACATGGCCTCTAAATTTTCATTATTACCATATATATTGGGTTCCCATTCGCCTTCTTCTCGCGAATAGTCCAAATATAACATAGAAGCCACCGCATCTACGCGAAGACCATCTACATGATATTGATCCAACCAAAAAATTGCATTGCTTATCAAAAATGCGCGTACCTCATTTCTTCCATAGTTGAAAATTAAACTTTTCCAATCTGGATGATAACCCCTTTTTCTATCTGGATGCTCATAAAGGTGAGATCCATCAAAAAACCCAAGTCCATGGGCATCTTCTGGAAAATGAGATGGTACCCAGTCCAAAATCACCCCTATTCCACGTTGGTGAAATTTATCAACAAGAAATTTAAAATCCTCAGGTTTTCCAAATCTGGATGTAGGAGCAAAATACCCTGTTAACTGATATCCCCAAGAAGGATCATAAGGGTATTCCATAATAGGCATGAACTCCACATGGGTAAATCCCATTTCCTCTACATAGTCCACAAGTTCATCTGCCAGTTCCACATAGGAAAGCGATTCCCAACCATTTTTTTTCTTCCAAGAACCTAAATGAACTTCGTAAACAGAGTAAGGTTTGTCCAACGCATTTTTCTCCTCACGGGTATCCATCCATTTCTTATCCTTCCAACTATGTGAAGCTTCCCAAACTACCGAAGCAGTATTGGGTGGCTGTTCACAATATCTACCAAAAGGATCTGCTTTTTCTGTCCAGATGTCATTATTGTTAGACTGAATCTTAAATTTATACTTGGTGCCCTTGTCCACTCCGGGAATAAAGCCTTCCCAAATACCGCTTTCATCCCATCGAACAAATAATTGGTGATTGTCTGCTTTCCAAAAATTAAAGTCTCCAATTACTGAAACTGACTTTGCAGAAGGGGCCCAAACGGCAAAATAGGTGCCTTTTACACCATCCACTTCAGTCAAGTGCGAACCCAATTTATCATAAAGTCTGTAATGCTTTCCAGCTTTAAAAAGATTGATATCAAACTCGGTGAAAAGACTGTGGACGACTACCTTGGACATATAAGCTGGTTTACAATTACAATATTACACATCTTTGACCAAGAATCCGATTTTGCTCTCTTTGTTTGTAAAATAAATTGATGGCACGGCAAAAATGGAATGCTTTTTGATTTTGAGTTGAAAACAAATGAAATGAGTACAAATCAAAAATCAAAAATCATGAATAAATTCAACACAATTATTGGGGCATTCCTTGTTTTGCTTACCGTATCCTGCGAAGGACCAACAGGACCTCCTGGTTTTGATGGGTTTGATGGAGTCGACGGCCAAGATGGTCTGGATGGAATACAGGGACAAGTAGTAGAAATAGATGGTGTCAATTTTGGGTATGATGTTGACGGCAACATATTTAGTACGCTGATAAATTTTGGGGATGAAACAAATTATGAAGTGAGGGAAGCCGATGCCGTTTTAGTATATCGATTTGATGGAACTATTGACCTTGATGATAATAGCACAGCTGATGCTTGGAGTCAAATTCCACAGAATTTTTTCCTTCCTGAAGGTACCATACAATATGTATTTGCCCACACTTTTGTAGATCTTGAAATCTTTATTGACGGAAATTTTGACCTTTCCGCGATAAGCACAGATTTCACAGATAATCAGTCCTTTAGAATTGTGTTTGTGCCCAGTGTGTTTGCAAACTCTTCTAAAATGGATACCTCTAACATAGAGAATGTAATGAGTGCTTTAGGTATTGAAGAAAGTCAAGTTATGAAGATTGATATAGATTAATCTCATAAAAATCTTAATTTAAAGACCTGCTGGAAACCAGTGGGTCTTTTTATATTATAAGGATATTGTGAAAGGATAATCAAAAAAAAACGTCTATTTAATAAAATAAAGAAATGGGAAAACAATTGCTTTTGATCGCATTCCTTATGATGTTGGGATGTAAGGGTGTATCACAGGAAGAGAAAAAAGAAACAGAAAAAGAAGTTGCTTTTGCAATAACTAAAACTGATGCTGAATGGAAAGCTGAACTTACCGATATGGAGTATTATGTGCTGAGAAAAGCAGCAACAGAAAATGCTTTTACCAGTGATCTACTCGATAATAAGGAAAAGGGAACCTATGTTTGCGCCGCATGCGCTACGCCACTTTTCCGTAGCGAAAACAAATTTAAATCTGGCACTGGATGGCCAAGTTTTGATAGGGAAATTGAAGGCAATGTTGCTTATGATGTTGATTATAAGATTGGTTATGAACGCACAGAAGAGCACTGTGGCACTTGTGGAGGGCATTTAGGACATGTTTTTAATGACGGCCCTAGAAATACCACAGGAAAAAGACATTGTATTAATGGCGTTGCCTTGGATTTTATCCCAGATTCCAATTAGTGCAAAATTTGAGACATCCTATTATAATTTTGCGGTTTCAAGATTTAAATCATTTTTTCCTTTAATTTGAGGTTATGGATAACAAGCACAGCTCAGAAAAATCAGAAGCAGAGTGGAAAGAGCAACTTTCTCCTGAAGAATACTATGTTCTAAGACAAAAAGGCACTGAAAGACCCCATACAGGGGAATACGACCTACATTTTGAAAATGGTGATTATCATTGCAAAGCCTGTAATGCCAAGCTTTTTGAAAGTGAACACAAATTTGAAAGCGGCTGTGGTTGGCCTTCTTTTGATGAAGCAGTAGAAGGCGCCATTGAATATATTAGGGATACTACGCATGGAATGATGCGAACAGAAACGGTTTGCGCCAATTGCGGTGGCCATTTAGGTCATGTTTTTAACGACGGTCCAAGAGAAACAACAGGGCAACGTTATTGTATCAATTCAGTCAGTATAGATTTTGATCCATCAGCGGAAAAATGAATTTTCAAGAAAACTATCTTAAAAACATAGTTTTTGAATTCCATCGTTACAAAACAATGGGCGACAATACTTTTGCCCAACTTTCCGATAACGAAATCCTTTGGAAGTATAAAGACACAGACAATTCCATAGCAATAATTGTAAAGCATATGGTAGGGAATATGTTGAGTAGATGGACTAATTTTTTAACTGAAGATGGTGAAAAATCTTGGCGTAATCGAGAAATGGAATTTGAAGAACCATACACCTCAAAAGCTGAAATGACAGCAGCCTGGGAAAGGGGCTGGAAATGCCTATTTGATGCCTTAAACAGTATTGATAGTTCAAATTTTGAAACCAAAATTAAAATCAGGGACGAAGAACATACCATTATTGAAGCTGTAAACCGGCAATTGGCGCATTACCCAAGTCATGTAGGACAGTTAGCTTTTCTAGGAAAAATGATAAAAGGCCCTGATTGGATTTCACTTTCAATTCCAAAAGGAGGTTCAGATTCATTCAATAAAAAGATGTTCGGGCAACCTAAATCATAAATTCAGCCTCTAGAAAATCAGGAATCCTAAATCTTGGTATTTGGTATCTGAATTACGTACTTTTGCACTTCATTTTAAACAACTAAAATCAAATTCTAATGAGCAACTTCGATGTAATTGTTTTGGGTAGTGGTCCTGGAGGATATGTAACGGCTATAAGAGCCTCGCAACTTGGACTCAAAACAGCCATTGTAGAAAAGGAAAGTCTAGGAGGTGTATGTCTTAATTGGGGATGCATCCCTACTAAAGCCCTACTAAAATCTGCTCAGGTTTTTGATTATTTAAAGCATGCCGAAGACTATGGCCTAAGTGCCAAAAAAGTAGAGCACGATTTTGATGCCGTGGTAAAAAGAAGTCGTGGTGTTGCTGATGGAATGAGCAAGGGAGTTCAATTCTTGATGAAGAAAAACAAGATTGAAGTTCTAAATGGCTATGGAAAAGTGCAGCCTGGCAAAAAAGTAGTGGTAAAAGGTGAACATGGGGATCCCGCAGAGTATACTGCTAATCATATTATAATTGCTACTGGAGCTAGAAGTCGGGAATTACCAAGTCTTCCTCAAGATGGCAAAAAAGTAATTGGTTATAGAGAAGCAATGACTTTGGAAACACAACCAAAGAAAATGATTGTTGTAGGTAGTGGTGCCATTGGTATTGAGTTCGCTTACTTCTACAACGCTATGGGAACCGAAGTAACCGTAGTGGAGTACCTTCCAAATATTGTCCCTATTGAAGACGAAGATATCTCCAAACAATTGGAGCGTAGCTTTAAAAAAGCAGGCGTTAAGATTAAAACCTCAGCAGAAGTTACGCATGTTGATACTTCCGGAGAAGGTGTAAAAGCTACCATAAAAACTGCAAAAGGAGAAGAAGTTCTTGAAGCTGATGTTGTTCTTTCAGCGGTTGGTATTAAAACCAATATTGAAAATATAGGATTAGAAGACGTTGGTATTGCTGTTGATAGAGACAAAATCTTGGTCAATGACTACTACCAAACCAACATTCCTGGGTATTATGCCATAGGCGATGTTACACCAGGACAAGCTTTGGCTCACGTAGCCTCAGCTGAAGGAATCCTTTGTGTTGAAAAAATAGCTGGTATGCATGTTGAGGCGTTAGATTATGGAAACATACCAGGATGTACATATTGTATCCCAGAAGTAGCTTCTGTAGGTCTTACCGAAAAACAGGCCAAAGAACAGGGATATGATATCAAAGTAGGTAAATTTCCATTTTCTGCAAGCGGAAAAGCAAAAGCTGCAGGAACTCCAGATGGTTTTGTAAAAGTTATTTTTGATGCAAAATATGGCGAATGGCTAGGATGCCACATGATTGGTGTTGGTGTAACGGACATGATTGCTGAAGCTGTGGTTGCAAGAAAATTAGAGACTACGGGACATGAAATCCTAAAAGCGGTTCACCCACACCCAACCATGAGTGAGGCTGTTATGGAAGCTGTAGCTGCTGCATATGGTGAAGTAATTCATTTATAATTTTTATCATCTGTGTTAAAAGTATTCAGGGCAACAGCGATATTGGAAGGAATATCATATTTACTTCTATTTGGACTAACAATGCCATTAAAGTATTGGGCAGGTATGTTAGAACCCAACAAAGTTGTAGGCTATGCCCACGGGGCACTCTTTATTATTTATGTGATTGTAGCATTGGTTTTTTGTTGGGAACGAAAATGGACCATTAAAAGGTTTATTATCCTTTTTATAGCATCATTGCTTCCTTTTGGGACATTTTACGCCGATAAGAAATATTTGAGTAACCTAGCCTAAAAAGCTTTGAATAGCAAGGTTATAACTCTGAAGTCCAAAACCTAAAATCACACCTTTGGCTCCTGAAGAAATATAGGAAACATGCCTAAAATCTTCTCGTTTATGGGTATTTGAAATATGAACCTCAACAACGGGGGTATTCACTGCCTTTACAGCATCTCCTATACCTACTGAAGTGTGTGTATAAGATGCAGCATTTAAAACAATACCATCATAAGTAAAACCAACTTCTTGAATTTTACCTATAAGCTCTCCTTCTATGTTGGATTGAAAATATTCCAATTCAACTTTGGGGAATCTTTGCTGTAGTTGTAAAAAATAGTCTTCAAAAGTGGTACTTCCGTAGACTTCAGGTTCACGTTTTCCCAGTAAGTTTAAGTTAGGGCCGTTGATGATAATTAGTTTCATAGGATAAATGTACCAATATTTTTAGGGCATAAAAAAAGAGGAAGCAACAACTTCCCCTTTTTAAAGCTATTATTAATTTCTTAATTAAATCTATAACCAGCTCCCACTGTTAGGGTATTGATATCCAAAAGATCTCCTAATTCGCCTCCTCTTGAAACCTGAATACCATAGCGAGCTTCAACAAACCAATTGTCATCTATTTGATAACCACCTCCAAATGCTATATCCAGTCCAAATTCACCATCAGGAAGGTCTTCCAACAAATAATTGATTTGAGGACCAGCTTGAACGTTGAATTGATCAGTAATCCTGTATTTACCCATTATAGGAAGGTACAAGGATGTTAAATCATCCACAAAACTAAAAAGTAAAGATGGCTCAATATCAAAGCTTTCACATACTTCAAAATTATAACCTCCGCCAACAAAAAATCCTAGTTCACTATCACTGGCATCAAAAAACCCACCAGTATCAACACTGATAGATACGTTATTAAAACCTGCTTTGACCGCAAAGCCTTCTTGGCCATAGGTTGTAGATACAATACTAATAAAGAATACAATTAAAATGAATGATTTCTTCATGATATGTTATTTAGTTATGAGTTACAAATATACTAAAGACAATTTCCTTTAACAGGGGGAAAGCTTCAAAACATAAATATTTCACTTAAACAGAGTATGGCAATTTTAGTACTTAATTGTACTAAAATTGCCATACTATTCATGGAAAAAAGCTTCCACAAAAAAATCTTTTTTTGCTAGTTAAATGCGTATTGTATACCAAAGCCAAAAGCACCCGCTTCTCCATCTCCAGCATCGCTTATAACTATAGCTGGTCTCCAATCAAAATTGACCACTATTGGTACGCCATCAATTTTAAAGTCTAGACCAGCATGAGGGCGTAGGGAAAAAATATTATCAAAATCGTCAATCAAAATTATACTTGGCCCTATCCCTGCGTACCATCTAAGTCCGGGAGCTCCATCAAATTGTTTGTGATAAGAATAGAGAAAGGTGAGTATTGTGGCATTGTCTTCAAAACCTAAATCTGCTTGTCCCACATGATTACTTGAGAAAAAGTATTTTGCACTGGGGCCAACAAAAGTGGCATTGTCATAAAGATCAATTCCTAGTCCAACTGCTCCTTTATAGCTAGTTTGTGCTGTAGCACTAAAGGCCAACATAAGGGTTAAGACAAATACAAAAGATAATTTTTTCATTTTACTTTATTTATGGTTATTACTTACTTATCTAAGCTGTTCTTTAGCTTCAATTAAAATAAAAACAGAAGTCCTACCATAGCAATGGAAAATGTTGCACCATTATTGTCCACTGCAACGTAAGAAACATTTAGTTCTGTATTTCCAGTGATATTATAACCAATCAAAGGTCTATAATAAAGTCCTCCTTCATTCCCTTCATTAATGCCAACTGCATATCCAGCATCTACTCCTAACTTAAACTGATACGTTGGATAAATCCTTACTGAGGCGGCCAACGGTAAAAACTGAAAATCTTCAAACTCGGCTTGTATTTCCACATCACCTACTGAGGCATCAATGTTATCGCCAAAAGCATTTATAAATCCCGTGGCTAAACCTACGTCAAATACTTCTGAAACACCCCAATGGTAAGCTGCATCTAATCCAATAGCAAAACTTGAAACGTTTGTTGCATCACCAACAGGTATTCCCGCAATTAAACCTGCCTTAAAACTACTTCTGTCCTGGGCATTTGTGGTAAAACCTGCAATAAATACGGTTACAATAACTAAAATGGTTTTTTTCATGGTTGTTAAAATTTATTAAAAGCTAAAACGTGCTCTTCATAAATATAGTATTGGTAATTGTTAAAATTCATTACCCAATAGAGATGCGCATCAACGTTTTCTTCAATAAATCGTCACTAAAAACAGTGGAGTGAAAGTAATATTCCTTGCTAGTTTTTAGTCCTTTGTTTTGACTGTTACCTTGTTTCAATTGACCAATTGTGTATTGCCGAAAAGCATTGTATAAAAAGCTAAAATGATATTTATTTGTAGCTATCTTTAAACAATGAACTGGAAACAGGCTTTACAGGATTATCATAATTACTTGAAAATAGAGCGTGGCCTTTCTGAAAATTCTATTTCTAGTTATCTGTTGGACTTAGAAAAATTAATGATCCATCTAAAGGCATATGAAATTACTGATTCACCTATTCAAATAAGTCCAGAAACAGTTCAGAAGTTTATCTATGATAGTGCTAAAACGGTAAATCCACGTTCTCAGGCGCGCATCATTTCTGGTTTAAAGGGATTTTTCAATTATCTCATATTTGAAGATTACAGAACAGATAACCCTATGGATCTTATAGAAGCTCCAAAAATTGGCAGAAAATTACCGGATACGCTATCCACTGATGAAATTAATCAACTTATTCTGGCTATTGACCTCTCAAAACCTGAAGGAGAGCGTAATAGGGCTATTTTAGAAACTTTATATGGTTGTGGGCTCAGAGTATCCGAATTGGTCAACCTTAAGCTCTCTGACCTCTATTTTGAAGAAGATTTTATAAAGGTTACGGGTAAAGGCGATAAACAAAGGTTTGTGCCTATTAGTAATCTGAACAAGAAATACATCAACATCTATAGAGGTGAGATTAGGATTCATTTACAAATTCAGAAAGAACATGAAGACTATCTTTTTCTCAACAGAAGGGGAAAACAACTTACAAGGGCAATGATTTTTACCATCATCAAACAGTTGTCCGAGAAAATTGGATTAGATAAGAACATTAGCCCCCATACCTTTAGGCATTCCTTTGCCACCCATCTTTTAGAAAATGGTGCCGATCTACGTGCAATTCAACAAATGCTGGGACATGAAAGCATTACAACAACAGAAATTTATATGCATGTAAACCGCAGCCATTTAGTAAAAGTCTTGAATGAATTTCATCCAAGAAAGTAATATATTCGTTGCTTAAAAATTTTGCATGGAACAATCTCGTACTTGGTGGAAAGAGGGAGTAGTATACCAAATATACCCTAGAAGTTTTCAAGATACCACAGGAAATGGCGTTGGTGATATTCAAGGTATCATCAAGCGGCTGGATTATATAAAAAGCTTAGGAGTAGATATTATCTGGCTTTGCCCTGTATATAAATCTCCAAATGATGATAACGGGTATGACATTAGTGATTACCGTAATATCATGGAAGAATTTGGCTCAATGTCCGATTTTGATTCATTGCTTGAAGAAATGCATGCACGCGGTTTAAAATTGGTCATGGATTTAGTGGTAAACCATACAAGTGATGAGCACCAATGGTTCCAAGAATCCAGAAAGTCAAGGGACAATGCATATCGCGATTACTACCATTGGTGGCCTGCGGAAAAAGGGACTCCACCCAAACGCTTTAGCTATTTTGATGTAGATGGAAACGCTTGGAAATATGACGAACTTACGGATAGCTACTACCTACATTACTTTTCCGTAAAACAGCCCGATCTAAAATGGGAAAACCCAAAAGTGCGCCAAGAAATATATGATATGATGCATTTCTGGTTCAAAAAAGGGGTAGATGGCTTCCGGATGGATGTTATTCCTTTTATTTCCAAAGACACTACATATCCAGAATTACCTGAGAAATACAATGGGAATTTTATTCCCTTTTATTCCGATGGACCAAAATTGCATGAGTACTTGCATGAAATGAACCAAGAAGTTCTTAGTAAGTATGATATCATGACCGTGGGAGAAACTCCTGGGGTTGCAAGAGATCAAGCGTTGCTTTTTGTGGATGAAGAAAGAGAAGAACTCAATATGTTCTTTCATTTTGAATTGATGTCTCTTGACCGAGATGGAGATGAAGTGTTTTGGATGCGAGAAGACCGTTGGAAACTCACGGAGTTCAAAAAGATACATTCTGACTGGGATGAAACCTTTGCCGAAAAAGGCTGGGGCAGCATGTTCTTGAGCAATCATGATAATCCAAGAAGTGTAAGCAGATGGGGTAATGATTCTCCTGAACATTGGCATAATTCCGCCACCATGCTCCACACCTTCTTATTGACCATGAAAGGCACCCCATATTTTTATTATGGTGATGAAATAGGAATGTCCAATATTAGGTTTGATTCTATTGATGATTATCAAGATATCAACACTCTAAACAGATATGAGCTGTTAAAACAACAAGGGGTTGATTTGGAAACTTTTATCGAGAATGAAAAAGAGGCCGGGCGCGATAACGGAAGAACACCAATGCAATGGGATGCTTCAGAAAATGCAGGTTTTTCCAATGAAACACCATGGTTAAAAGTGCATCCAAATCATAAAAAAGGACTCAATGTAGCTGAACAAGAAAAAGACGAAGATTCTATATTGAATTATTTCAAAAAGATGGTTCAGGTGCGTAAAGACCATCTGGGATTGGTCTATGGAGATTACCAATTATTACAAGAAGATAATGAACAGGTTTATGCGTATACCAGAAGTATGAATGATGAAAACTACTTGATACTACTAAGTTTTTCTGAGGAAAAGGCAGATTTGGAATTAGGCGATTTAGCAAGTTCCACACTGCAACTGCTTATTTCTAACGACACCAACGAAGCGTTGAAAAGCAGTACTCGTTTTGAGCTAAATCCGTATCAGGCCTGCGTTTATAAAATTGATTAAATCAATTTAGTTTGATTTAAAATAATACCTCAAAATTAGGGTGACACTTATCGGTTGAGCTATGAACAGTACGGGAGCAAACTAACGTTTGCTTTCTGCCACGCACATAGCGAAATCTTTTTGTTTTGTTTTTTCTTTTCCTTGTTTAAAGCAAAATCCCAAAGATTTTGCGGACATCATAAAAATACACAAACCCTGCAATTAAGCCCGAAGCCCGTATTGTTTATAGGTTTTGTTGTACGTAGTGTTTTAGAGTCCATCAAATACTTGGTCAACAGCTTTATTAATAATCTGTTTCTGATTTATCATTTTAATATACGTTTTTTTCGATTTTAATTCTAGTGTCTTTTCTTTCATTGAAAAGCCCCAGTCATAAGTTCCGCTGAAAATTTTGTTGGTCAATTCTGTTTCAGAACCATTGGAAGTAATCTTGATTTTTTCATTTTCATAAGAGAAATCCGTTTTTATTTCCTCCGATTCAAATCCAGGAAGAGTTATTGTTGAATCAGATACTTTAAAAGTTACGCTTTCAGAGCTTTCATATTCTCCATATGTAATTCTGATTGGCTGATTCAGAGTATTTGGATGTACACTTTTGCCATCATATGTCATTTCAATTATTATCCATTTTCCGTTGAGCTCAATTTTTCTATCTAAATCACAAGAAAAAAAGGATAAAAGCATTAATAATAGAATGTGATTTTTCATTTGGTTTACATTACGTACAACGATAAGCTAAAAATCGTTTCAATGATTCTTTAGCAACTGATAAGTGAAGTTCGGGAATTTTAACTAAAGAAGCTAGTATACATTGACAACCAAATCTTTTAATCTGATAAAGTCTATTTGGCCGTTATTTTCTTAAACGGCCTAATGATCAATCGTGCTTCACGATCAAACCGAATGTAATTATAGACCCAATTAATAAAGACCACTACCCTATTTCTAAAGCCAATTAAAAAATAGAGGTGCACAAACATCCAAACAAACCAGGCAAAAACCCCTTGAAACTTAAACTTGGGTAAATCAACAACAGCCTTATTTCTTCCTACGGTGGCCATGCTACCTTTGTCTTTATACACAAAAGGTTTTAGTGGTTTATTTTCCACTATTCTAACCAAGTTCTCTCCCAAATTTTCTCCTTGCTGCATAGCGGGTTGCGCCATCATAGGGTGTCCATGTGGAAAGGCTTCGGTTTCCATTTGAGCCACATCGCCTATGGCAAAGATCTCTTTAAACCCTTCAACCTGATGGAATTGGTTTACTCTTAATCTACCGCCACGACAAAGCAACTCTTTTGCATCCAAGCCATCGATACAAGCCGCTTTTACTCCAGCTGCCCAAACCAAAGTTTCCGATTCAAAAGAAGTATCGGTATTAGTGGACACATGCTTGCCATCATAGTCCATGACTCTAATATTCTTCCAGACATTGACTCCCAGGTTTTCCAAAAAACCTTCCGCCTTTCTTGAGGCAATTTCACTCATAGCAGGAAGAATTCTATCGCTGCCCTGTATTAAATTGATTTGTGCTCTTCTAGTGTCTAAATCTGGATAATCCTTTGGTAAAATTCCTTTTTTAATTTCTGCCAACGCACCTGCAAGTTCAACTCCTGTAGGGCCGCCGCCAACAATAACAAAATTCATTAAAGCATCACGTTCATGTAAATCATCCGTCAGCAATGCTTGTTCAAAATTTTCTAAAATAAGGCTACGAAGGTTCAAAGACTGGGGAATGGACTTCATGGCCATCCCTTTGGTCTCAATATTTTTATTTCCGAAGAAATTAGTTTCAGATCCTGTGGCAACAACCAAGTAATCATAATCTATTTCTCCAATATTGGTTTGCAACATCTGTTTATCAGGATTAATCCTTCTAACCTCGGCCAATCTAAAGTAAAAATTAGGATATCCCTGAAGCACCTTTCGTATAGGGTAAGCAATTGAATCTGGTTCTAAACCTCCAGTAGATACTTGGTATAATAGAGGTTGAAAAGTGTGGTAGTTGTGCTTATCTATTAAAACTACCTGTACTTCTTTTTTACAGAGTTTTTTAGCAAGTGCTATACCTCCAAAGCCACCACCTATGACAATGACCCGAGGAAAACTGGATTGAGGAATATTCATAGTTGACATGGCGGCAAATTTACGCATTCCCTAATGTTCAAAATCATTTTAGGATAGGTTTTTTAGTATCTTTAAAACCTGACTAATCAAATAATAATCCAATGAAAAGAATACTACTATTCAGCATCGCCCTTGTCTTATTTATTTCTTCATCTTTTTCACAAGAAGACAGAGACATTGCACTAAAGAGTTTAAATAGCAAAGCCCAAGAATATGGAGACATAGCACACGAAATCTGGGAGCTCGCTGAAATGGGGTATTTGGAAAACAAGAGTTCCGCCTTATTGCAGAAAACACTTTCTGATCAAGGTTTTTCCATTAAAAAGGGAGTTGCCGGTATTCCAACTGCTTTTATTGCTGAATATGGTTCTGGTTATCCCGTAATTGCTATTCTGGGGGAATATGATGCATTACCAGGTTTGTCCCAACAAGCAGTTCCTGAAAAGAAATCAGCCGACAAAGCTGCCGGACATGCTTGTGGACATCATCTTTTTGGAACTGCCTCTACCGCTGCTGCAATCGCAGTAAAAGACTGGTTAAAGAAAAGTAAAACACAAGGCACCATCCGTTTTTATGGCTGCCCTGCAGAAGAAGGAGGTTCCGGTAAAGTGTATATGGTAAGAGAAGGCCTTTTTAATGATGTAGATGCTGCATTGCATTGGCACCCTGGATCTCAAAATGCGGCAAGTGCCGGGGCTGCTTTAGCGAATAAATCTGCGAAATTCAGATTTCATGGGGTCTCTGCCCATGCTGCAGGTGCACCAGAAAGAGGTCGTTCTGCACTTGATGGCGTTGAAGCCATGAACAATATGGTGAATATGATGAGAGAACATATTCCACAAGAAGCACGTATACATTATGTGATTACAGATGGGGGAAAAGCGCCAAATGTGGTTCCCAACTATGCAGAAGTCTATTACTATGCCAGACATAACAAAAGAGATGTTGTGATAGATATTTTTGATCGCATGGTTAAAGCTGCGGAAGGAGCGGCTTTAGGTACAGGAACAACAATGGAATATGAAATGATCGGTGGTACACATGAACTATTACCCAACCTTACCTTGCAAAAGATAATGCACGATAACTTATCAAAAGTTGGTGGCATTACCTATACAGATGAAGAAAAGGCATTTGCAGATAAAATTTCCGTTAGTTTAGGTTATGAGGAACTGGATATGGATAGAGCAACAGGAGTTCAACCGTATAAAGAAGAGGCAAGAGCTTACGGATCTACAGATGTTGGTGATGTCAGCTATACAATTCCGACTGTAGGTATGGGCGCTGCAACTTGGGTACCAGGCACTCCCGCTCACAGCTGGCAAGCTGTTGCCGCAGGGGGAACTTCCATAGGTACAAAAGGCATGATGGTGGCTGCAAAAACCCTCACACTTACTGCAATGGATCTTTTTGAAAAACCTAACACAATTGATAAGGCTAAAGCTGAACTAGAGGAGCGAAGAGGGAAAGACTTTAAATATATTCCTTTATTAGGAGAGAGACCACCAGCGCTTGACTACCGAAAGTAAAGACAGGTTTTCTTAAAAAGAATGTAACAAAAGCTGCTTTATGGGTACATATAAGGCAAACTTACCAACCTAAGTGAATAAAGAACTGGAACATCGCTTTGTGACGGAGCTTGAGAACAATCAGAACATTGTTCACAAGGTATGTACGTTGTACACCAACGATAGAGACTCGCACAATGACCTGTTCCAAGAAATCACTATTCAGTTATGGAAAGCGTATCCCAAATTTAGAGGAGATGCCAAGTTTAGTACATGGATGTACAGAGTGGCATTGAATACTGCCATAACACTTTATAGAAAATCAAAGAAACGAGTACAGACCCAAGATTACGATTCGGTAATTTTTAAAATTAAGACCGACGAATATGATGACACGGAGGAAAAACAGCTAAAGCTGATGTATGATGCAGTAAAGCAATTGGGTGATATTGACAAAGCATTGGTTTTTCTATATCTGGAAGACAAAGATTATGCAGAAATATCGGAAACCTTGGGTATAACCGAAGTAAATGCGCGAGTGAAAATGAATAGAGTGAAAAATAAGTTAAGAACCATACTAAATCCTTAAGTTATGATGGATGAACTGGAACTCTTAAAGAAAGACTGGCAGAATAAAGAAGAACATCTTCCTAAACTCTCCTATGATCAGATCTATAAAATGATTTGGAAAAAATCATCTTCCATAGTCAAATGGATTTTTTATATAAGTCTTATTGAGTTTGTCTTTTGGGCAGGAATAAATATTGTATTCAGTGACCCAGAATCTATGCAAGAGCTAAAAGCCATGCATATCTACAATGTTATGATGGTTTTAAATTTTGTGAACTATGGCGTAATTCTATATTTCATTTATAAATTTTATAAAAATTATAGAAAAATATCCTTTACTGATTCCTCAAAAAAATTAATGAGAACCATACTGGATGTAAAGAAAACAGTAACCCAATATGTTTGGTTCAACCTCATAATCTTCGCTATTACGATGATCATAAGCATTTATGGGGTTCTTATATTCGGTCCACAAGGAAAGGAAATAATAGCATCTGCGATGCAAGATGGGAATGAGGCTACTTTCTGGTTTTTGGTGATTACGGTCTCTATCGTTTTTACAGCAGTGTTACTGGTATTAATCTGGCTGTTTTATAAGTTACTTTACGGAATTCTTCTTAAAAGACTCAAAGAAAATTATAACGACTTAAAAAAGTTGGAAGTCTAGTCACCACGGTAACTATATCTCCTTTTTTGATGATCTGCTTCATAAGCAGCAAGTTCTTCTTTAGAAAGCACCTTTAAGAAAGAAGGATGTTGTTCTATAGCATATTCCAACTTCTCCATAATGGAATCAATAGACTCGTTTTCGTAGTCAATCTCAAGTGGTTCCTTTATCTGCATGGACTGGAGTATTCCTTTCTTTTTAACCCGCAATCCTTTTTTATCAAAAGACCGTCTAAAACCATCAATTACAACGGGCACCACAACTGGTTTATACCTCTTAATAATATGGGCTGTTCCTTTTCTAAGTGGTTTCCATGGAGTGGTTGTGCCTTGTGGGAAAGTAATAACCCATCCATCTTCCAAAGCCATTGCTATATTGCTAATATCACTGAATTTAACTTGTCTCTTAACATCTTGCCCGTCTGCTCTCCAAGTTCTTTCAATGCTAATGGAACCCGCATAGGCCAAGATTTTGGCAATCAAGCTTTGCTTCATGGTTTCTTTGGCTGCTACATAATAAATGTTCAGCTTAGGGTTCCAGAGGTAGCCAAGATTTCTTATAGAATCATCCCTACCTTTTAGACTGGCATTGAAAACATGAAACATCGCAACCACATCAGCAAAATAGGTTTGATGATTACTAACAAAAAGAACGTTCGTATCTGGCAAATCGCGAATGATTTGGGAACCTTCAATTTCCAAAGTATTAAATCCTTTGTATCGCTGATGGGTCATCATTCCAGCAATACGAATCAACCATCGCTTTAAAAATAAAATATGCCCAAAAGGATTTTCTTTAAATAGCCCCATGTAGTATTCTGATATGGGCTAATTTACAAAATAGGATTAAAGCACTTGCTCCAAAAGTTCCTTGATTTCACTCATCATCATTGCTGTTGCTCCCCAAACCGTATAACCATTTAATTTATAGGCTGGTACATTAATGTTTTTTGCATAGGAGGTGCTCAGATTTTCTTCAATATGATTAGAATTATCAAGAAAATCACGTAAATACACCTCAACCAAGGCTTCTACTTCGCTCTCCTGTATTACAAAACGTCCCGGATTTGGATAGATTCCCATAAAAGGTTGTACTAAAAAATTACTGGGTGGTATATATACCTCACTTAGTTCTTTTAGCACTTCAACAGATTCTGGGGTCACTCCAACTTCCTCATGCGTTTCTCGCAACGCAGTTTCCAAAATGTTTTCGTCGTTTTCTTCCACTTTCCCTCCAGGAAATCCAATTTGATTGGAGTGAACCCCTTGATATGTTTTACGCAGAATAAGAAGTAATTTGGTATTTTGATTTACATCTGGATAAAAAAGAGCCATAACTCCTGCCCTTTTGGGGTTCTTTTTTGCTATTTCATTGGATTTCAACCATTGGATTCTCATTAAAGGTGACATTTTATGATGAGAATCTGTTCCGGGCAGTGGTAGATTTTTTATTTTTAAAGCTTGTTGATAAAATTCCTTAAAATCCATGTTGTTCAAACAATCGGCTATAATTACAAGTATACTATTATTTTTTCTGGTCTCCTGCGGAGAATCTCCTAAAAAAAGTAATTCTACAACTCAAGAAACCGCTGTAAAGATAGATTCTGTTCCTAAAGAAACTATTGATGAAGAAATGAAATCTGAAGAAGAAGCATTTATTCTGAATGAAGAGAATGCTATTGATTTCTTTTTCAACTACGCAAAAGATTTAAAGGAAGACAAAGTGAAGCTGACCACCAGCATGGGAAGTTTCACGGTTCAACTTTATGACAACGTCCCGTACCACAAAGCAAATTTCATCTATTTAACCCGAATGGGATATTTTGATAATACCCAATTCCACCGTATTGTTAAAAATTTCATCATTCAAGGTGGAAATTCTGATGATAAAGAAACTCCAAGAAAGAGAAGAGCCATAGGAAGGTATCTTCTTCCACCAGATGTTAATAAAGGGCACAAACACCATAGAGGAACCATTTCTATGCCAAGCAGTGATAGGAGTAACCCGCATAAACTGGCATCACCATATGAGTTTTTTATTGTTGTGACCAAACCAGGGTCTTATCATCTAGATGGGTCTTATACCCCTTTTGGAAAGGTAATCAACGGAATGGATGTTGTAGACGCCATTAGCAATGTTGAGGTTGGAGATGGCGATTGGCCTTGGAAAAACGTATATATTCTTAAAGCCGAAGTACTGTAATCAAGCTTCTTTTTTATAAATATTGGGTAATCGTATTCCCAATTTCACTGCTAAAACTCTTAACATAATTACTACAAAAATTGCGGCCATGTATGCGTAATTCTCTTCTATAGGAAGCTGGGTAAATAAAAAATAGCTAGCTCCTCCCAAAATACAGGCAGTGGCATAAATTTCTTTTCTAAAGATCACTGGGATTTCATTACAAAGAATATCCCTAAGTACTCCACCAAAACTTGCTGTCATGGTACCGAGAGCAATGCACATAATAGGTGAAAGTTCAGCTTGCAACCCTTGTTCTATACCCAACATGGTATACAGCCCAATACCAATGGTATCAAACAAAAACAATGATTTTCTAAGGTATTTTAATTGGTTGACGAAAATAACGGCGAAAACAACGGTTATTGCAATTGTTGAAACATAGGTCAAATCCCGCATCCAAACCACTGGGGTATTTCCAATAAGCAAATCGCGCAAAGTTCCACCTCCTATTGCCGTTACAAAAGCAATGATAAGCACTCCAAATAAATCCAACCGCTTCTCCATAGCGACCAACACTCCAGATATGGCGAATGCCACAGTTCCTAAAATATCTATGGATTGATAAAACATACTTACAGGTTTTGAGTGTAGTAATTATAATCTTTTAAAACTGTATCTAAAAATTGGACATCGTATAAATTGGAGTTTGTATTTAAAATACTCTCAACCTTCACCCTTAATGCTGTAAGTGTTTTAAAATCATTGCTCTTTCTGGCAATTCGGAACGTATCTTTTATTAGCCTCACATCTTTATCGGTGAGCAAGGTCACATTGGTAAATTGAGGAACATATTCATCATTGACTTCTTCTAAAATGGTGTGGGATACTTTTGTTTTGTTTTTGGTGCTTATTACCACAGTGCCTGCTGCTGCATCCCCTACGCGTTGTCTTCTTTCTGAAAAAAGTATTGACAATATTCCAATGGAGCCTAAAAATATCCAAATATCTACCAATCGTAACATCCATCTAACCAAATAATTGCTCCAGTGAACCGGTGTGCCATCTAATCTAACAACTCGCATTTTAAGCAGCATTTTGCCAACGGTTCTACCATTGAAAATACTGTGCATTAAAAGCGAATAAAACATGGCAGGTAAAAAAATAAGTGATGCAAGGCCCCTTTGGGTCCAAGTGTCATCATAGATATAACCAATAGCATTGCTTACAACACTCACCAAGTATGCGTACATATACAATATGAGGCCATCAATCAAAAATGCAACAATTCTTTCTCCAATACTTACAATTTTATAATCTAGGTTAACATTTTGCGTTGTATTGATTTGGAGGTTACCCATATAACAGTAATTTTAGCTTTACTTATCTCTTTTTATGCGCGAAGCAGCCTTTGTAAAACAAAATAAGGAAAAATGGATAGCATTTGAAAAAGCTATTGCACTTAGTTCCAAAACCAACCCTGATGTTTTAGTAGATGGTTACATTCAACTTACAAATGACTTGGCATATGCACAAACGTATTACGAGGAAAGTAAGACTTTATTGTATCTGAACTCATTAGCGTCTCAGGCCCATCAGAAGATTTATAAGAACAAAAAGGAATCGGGCAACAGAATAATTAACTTTTGGGCACGTGAGTTTCCTCTATTTTTCAAACAATATCATAGCACATTAGCTACAACTTTCTTAATCTTCCTTTTGGCTTCGGCTATTGGATGCATCTCTGCATTAAATGATTCAACCTTTGTACGGCTAATACTAGGAGATGGTTATGTAAATGAAACACTGAACAACATTGCAAATGGTGAGCCAACGGCTATTTACAAAAGTGGAAGTGAGATTGGAACCTTTCTTGGCATTACAATCAATAATATAAGAGTGGCATTTTTAGCATTTGCTTTTGGAGTAATTACAAGCATTGGAACAGTTTATATTCTTTTTAGCAACGGAGTTATGCTGGGCGCTTTTATTACATTTTTTTATACCAAAGGTGTTTTCTTTGAAGCCAACAAACAGATATGGCTGCATGGTACCATAGAAATATCAGTAATTATAATTGCCGGTTGTGCAGGTCTTATTATGGGAAATAGTATTTTGTTTCCCAAAACATTTTCTAGGCGTGTTTCGTTTATGAAAGGCGCAAAAGATGGGCTAAAAGTTGTGGTGAGCACTATTCCATTTTTTATTATCGCCGGATTTATTGAAGGGTTTATTACCCGCTACTCCAACATGCCAAATTGGTTGGCTTTTGCAATAATTGGCCTGTCATTGTTGTTAATAGTATTTTACTACATCCTTTATCCCATTTTAGTAAACAGATCATATGAAAGACAAATACATAGAACTTAGAGTAAACCATGATTTTGGTGATATTCTAACCACTTATTTTGATTTTTTAAAACAAAACATAAAGAAATTTACCAACGTTTTTATTAGCTACAATGGGATATTTCTTGTAGGCTTACTTATTACAAGCTACCTGTTGGTATCTGGTTTTGTCGGACTTATTGCTGAAGAAGGGGGTTTTTCTGGAAGTGGACTGGGACAAAGCGGTGACGAAACGTATTGGATCTACATTATAACAGGTGGAATTTTGTTTTTTGTGATTTTTATTCTTGTAGCTGGATTAAATTTTAGCCTAAGTTCTTCTTATTTGGTACAGTATGAAAAATCCAAGGGTCTTGGGTTTGATAAAAAAGATGTTTGGAATCTTACAAAAAGTAAATTTGGCAATACATTGGTTTTTATTTTACTCCTCATTCCAATTTACTTGGTGTTTGTAGTTGTAGTAGTCATTACAGCTTTTATTCCATTGATAGGTTTGTTTGCCCAATATATTCTTCAATTTTCTCTCGCTGCCTGGATCGGGGTCTCCTTTTTCAGTATGCTAGAACAGAATAAAGGAGTAACGGAGGCATTTGGTGAAGGTTGGAATCTGGTGAGTAAAAACTTTTGGAAGTCCGTTGGTGTAAATTTCATTCTTGGCTTGCTCAATGGCCTCCTTTTTTTCATCATATTGCTTATTCCCCTTATCATTGTGGGTCTTTATACTTTTCATGTTGTAGAAAATGGGGTTGATGTAGCAAGTTCCATAGTATCAACCGTTGTATATACGTTGGGGCTTTGTCTATTGTTGATTTTATCAATCTATGCACAATGTCTTTCTCAAATTGTAAATGGTATTCTTTTCTATACACTACATGAGAAAACCTATAATGCAAACACAAGAAGTAAAATAGAGCAAATAGGACAATCTAACTAGTGATAAAAAACATCTTCTATTTATTTTTTCTTTTGTGGGTATCCACAATATTCTCTCAGAATGATTCTATAGTCTTGCCTATTGATGAAAATTCTGTGCTACAAGAACGTAGAATGTATGAGGATTTAAAGGAGAAGTACACTGGAGATGAGTTTAATTATGAAACAAATATCGGGGAGTCCAAAAATCTATTGGCTCGTTTTATAAAATGGCTTTTTCAAGGTATTGGTGATGCCGTTGGAATAAATATCTCACCCAATACGCTCTTAGTGCTTGAATATATTATTTACGGTTTAATGGGGATATTGGTCATCTACCTTTTAATAAGAATATTTATCAATGAAAAGTTTAACTCCATATTCACCAAAAAAGCAAAAGCCATACTAGATATTGATTTAACCGAACAGCATATTGAGGTAATCGATTTAGACTCTTTAATGAGTGCAGCACTTAAAAACAAAGATTACCGGCTAGCTATACGATACCAATACCTGAAAATCTTAAAACAATTATCGCAAAAGGAGATTATTGAATGGCACTTTGATAAAACCAATGTGGACTATGAGAAAGAAATTGGGGAATCCAAATTGAGAAATGACTTTAAGAAAGTTTCATATCTATATGAGTATATCTGGTATGGTGAGCAAATCATTGATGAGGTAGGTTATACAAATGCCAGTTTTAGATTTACCCAATTAAACAACGCAATATCGCAATAGTATCTATGGACAAGAAATCTAAAATAGTACTGATTATCTTCTCTCTAGTTGTAGTGGGTATTATCGTTGCGGAAATTGTTAGGCCAAAACCAATCAATTGGAGGCCATCCTATACCGCATCCTCTAAGATACCTTTTGGCTGTTATGTTCTTTACAATGAACTATCCACTATTTTTAATGGCAGCGATATTGATACTGTTGAAGAAAGTGTATATGATGTTCTTGTAGACAGGGATAAATCAATTGAGTCCAACTATATATTTATCAACGAGTATATTAACCTTGACAAACAAGAGACCAACCAAATGTTGGATTATGTGAGTGATGGAAATACGATTTTCATTTCTGCCACAGGTTTTGGGAACTATCTGTCCGACACATTAAACATTAGCATTGAATCAGATTATAACTTGAAAGAAGGCTCCACTAAATTGAGTTTGACACACAAAGAACTAAAATCTAAAAAATTTGACCTCTCTCGTGGAATTTATAACTCCCATTTTACAAGTGTAGATTCCACCAACACTACAATTTTGGGCCACATAACCTATCTAAAAGAAGACTTTATTGATGCTAAACCTGCACAAAAATTTAGGAGGGCCAACTTTATAAAAACAAAATTTGGAAAGGGCCATTTCATTTTAAACACTACCCCGCAAGCCTATTCTAATTTTTACATGCTCAAAGGAAACCAAGAGTATGTTTCCCATACCTTTTCTTACTTAAAAGACAAGGAGATTTTATATTGGGATAATTATAAAAAAGCTGGGCGTGTTATCATTAATTCACCAATGCGTTTTGTTTTAAACCAACCAGCGCTTAAATGGTCATATTATTTAATGATTTCGGGGGTTTTACTTTTTGTGTTTTTTAAAAGTAAAAGAGAACAAAGAATTATTCCGGTCATTGAGCCTTTAAAAAACTCATCAGTAGAATTTGCACAAGCTGTCGGTTCGCTGTATAATCAAAACAAGGATTTCACAGATTTAATCAATAAAAAACTCAACTATTTTTTAGAACATGTTAGAAGCCATTTCCATATAGACACTTCAAAGCTAAACGATAAGACCATTCAAGTTCTGGCAGCTAAATCTGGTAAAGGGATAGAAGAAACAAAAAACTTAATAGATTACATCATCAAACTAAAAAACAAGGCTACGCATACTGAGCAAGATAGCATTGAACTTAATAAAAAAATAACTGCCTTTAAGCAATAATAGAATGGAAGAAAAAGAACAACAAGAGGATTCATTACAGTTTAATTCAAGAGTAGACCTAACCAAATTACAGGAGGCTGTTGCCCAAATAAAATCCGAATTGGGGAAAGTGATCATTGGCCAACAAAATATGATTGAATTGCTCATTATTTCAATTCTTTCCAACGGCCACTCACTTATAGAAGGTGTTCCCGGTGTGGCCAAAACGGTAACCGCAAAGCTGTTGGCAAAAACAATGAATGTTGATTTTAGCCGTATTCAGTTTACTCCAGATTTAATGCCGAGTGATATTTTGGGAACTTCAATTTTTAATGTAAAAACATCGGAGTTTGAATTTAAGAAAGGTCCATTGTTTTCCAACATCATTCTAATTGACGAGATCAATCGTGCTCCGGCAAAAACGCAGGCAGCACTATTTGAAGCCATGGCGGAGAGACAAATTACCATAGACGGCACAGAATACAGTATGGAACCTCCATTTTTAGTATTCGCCACCCAGAACCCTGTTGAACAAGAAGGTACATATAGATTACCAGAGGCGCAATTGGACCGTTTTCTTTTTAAAATCAATGTCCAATACCCAACCCTAGAGGAAGAGGTGGAAATTCTTGAAAGAAAACATGAACAAAAGAATACCCAGGTAGAACTATTAATAAATTCAATATTGTCTGCAAAGCAAATTGCAGAATATCAAAACACCATAAAGGAAATAATAGCAGAAAAGAACCTAATAAAATATATAGCCTCCATAGTGGACAATACAAGGACCAACGCCAATCTTTATCTTGGGGCATCACCAAGGGCATCAATTGCCATTATGGATGCATCAAAAGCATTGGCCGCTATAAGTGGGCGGGATTTTATTACACCTGATGATATTAAAAAAGTGGCAACACCTATACTGGCTCACAGGATTATTTTAACCCCAGAAAGAGAAATGGAAGGGTTAACAGCAGAGCATGTGGTTAAGCAGATTATAGAAAGCATAGAAATACCTAGATAAACAACCATAATCCTTGAAAAGACTGTTCAGACATATTTACTTGCAAAAACGCTTTTTTATAGTGGTAACAGCCATTGTATTTAGTTTTTTGCTGTCATACATGGTAGAAAATATTTTTGGGGCGATAAAAGTTTTATTCTATGTGTTTACACTCTTACTTATAGTCGATGTGTTATTGCTGTTCACTTCAAAAGGAAAATTGGTAGGCCAACGAATCTTGCCGGACAAACTTTCTAACGGAGATGACAATTTAATCCAGCTAGAAATAACAAACACCTACCTTTTTCAGGTCAACACAAAAATAATTGACGAGATACCATTTCAATTCCAAAAAAGGGATTTTGGTTTAACCAGTAAGATTGCAAGCGGTGGAAGTAAGAGCTATAACTATATGCTTAGACCAACTGAACGCGGCGTCTATTCTTTTGGCAGTCTAAACCTTTTTGCTATTTCCCCAATTGGTTTTCTTGCAAAAAAGTATGAGTTCAATCTGGACCAAAAAGTATCGGTATATCCTTCTTTTCTTCAGCTTCAAAAATATGACCTCATTGCTTTTACAAATCGATTACATGAATATGGCCTAAAAAAAATTAGACGTATTGGACATACTATGGAGTTTGAGCAAATTAAAGATTATGTTCTAGGGGATGACATTAGAAACATTAATTGGAAAGCTACAGCAAAGAGAAACCAACTAATGGTCAATCAATATCAGGATGAAAAGTCCCAACCAATATATTCTGTTATTGATAAGGGAAGAGTAATGAAGATGCCTTTTGATGAGCTGAGTCTTCTAGATTATGCGATTAATGCAACTTTGGTAATTAGCAATATCGCAATAAAAAAACACGACAAAGCAGGTATGTTTTCATTCAGTGATAAAATTGAAAACCGCGTTGTTGCTGAACGAAGAAGCTCACAAATGAATTTAATTTTAGAAACACTCTATAATTTAGAAACCAATTTTATTGAAACTGATTTTAGTAGATTATATATTGATGTCAAAAGAAATCTAAATCAAAGGAGCCTTTTGCTGCTTTACACAAATTTTGAAACATTGGATGCCCTGCATCGGCAATTACCCTATTTACAGGCCATTGCCAAACAACATCTGTTGGTGGTCATATTTTTTGAAAATACTGAGCTGAATAAATTTGCAACTGAAAAAGCTGAGACAGTACATCAAATTTTTGAACAAACCATTGCTGAGAAATTCATTTACGAGAAAAAACTAATTGTAAATGAACTTAGAAAATATGGAATACAAACTATCTTGACCAAACCTGAAAACTTGACCATCAATACTATCAATAAATATCTGGAAATTAAAGCAAGAGGTCTTATCTAAACATCTCTAATGAGAGAGGCTGTTTTTTAAAAATGTAGAAGAAAATCCAAATGAAGTTAGGCTAGGCAACTCTCCATCGTCAGCCAACCAATTTTTATCTCCCATTTTAACCTGAAAATCATCTGTTTGTATACGTTCCGTTGTAAAACTTCCCCGAAGTCGTTTATTACGTTTTTTTGAAAAGACTTCAATTGCAACACCTACGGTAACACCACCTAAAATAGTAGCCAATAAATCATCATTATCCCATCCGTTTTCTTGCTGGCCTGAATCCACTGTTTCTTTAGCCAAACCAATAAGTGTACTTCCGGCTACGGCACCTACAAATGTCCAAACTCTATTTCCATCTGAAGCTTGCTTAGCAATACCTGCACCTGCCAGACCAAAAAGACTTCCACCCAAAAAGTGAAGTGCCTTATCACGCTCTATTTGACCATAGAGCTGAGATCCAAGTACAAATAATACTAATGTGGGGATTAGTTTTTTCATATGCCCGGCAAATGTAAAGAAAGTTGATTGTTTTAAAAATTTTTCACTGCCTCTTTGGCTTTGCCAAATTCCGTCATCAAATCTTTTACAATTTCTGCTGCCGGCTTAATTTCATGAATCAACCCAGATACTTGCCCAATCTCCAATTCTCCTTCTACAAGATCACCTTCAAACATTCCACGCTTGGCTCTTGCTCTGCCCAATAAATTCTTTAAATCTTCAGGTGAGGCACCTTGTTCATATGCCTTTTGCACATCTTCATAAAATTTATTTTTGAGCAAACGTACCGGAGCTAATTCCTTTAAGGTTAAATGGGTGTCTCCCTCTTTTGCGGCTATAATCTGTTCCTTAAATAAATCATGCGAAGAGCCCTCCGTGCTGGCAGCGAACCTACTACCTAACTGAACGCCATCTGCGCCCAATACCATAGTTGCAAGAATAGCTTGCCCAGTGGCAATTCCCCCTGCTGCAATCAACGGAATACTTATTTTTTCTCTAACAGAAGGTATCAAAACCATGGTAGTAGTTTCATCCCTACCATTATGTCCTCCTGCTTCAAATCCTTCAGCAACAATAGCATCAACACCTGCATCTTGTGCTTTTAAAGCAAATTTTACACTGCTGACTACATGTACCACCGTAATTACATGTTTCTTTAAAAACGCTGTCCATGTTTTTGGGTTTCCAGCAGAGGTAAAAACTATTTTTACACCACTGCTCACAATGATTTCCATCAACTCATCAATATTGGGGTACAACATTGGAACGTTTACCCCAAAAGGCTTGTCGGTAGCTTTTTGACATTTATCAATATGCTCTTTTAACACATCTGGGTACATGCTTCCGGCACCAAGTAATCCAAGACCTCCTGCATTGGATACTGCAGATGCCAATCGCCAGCCACTAGCCCAAATCATTCCTCCTTGAACAATTGGATACTTAATTCCGAAAAGCTGCGTGATTCTATTTTGGTCCATACCTATGAAATGACTCCTGAGCCGATAAGTTCATCAGCAATATACCAAGCCACAAACTGACCTTCTGTAATGGCGGATTGCTTTTCTTTAAAATCTACGTAAAGTCCACCATCTGTTTTGTACAGCGTAGCTTGTTGCAAGGGTTGTCTATATCGGATTCTTGCCATAACCTCCATGGTTTCATCAACACTTAAAGCTAGATCCTTTCTAACCCAATGTAATTCGTTATCATTTACAAAAAGGGTATGGCGCAACAAACCTGGATGAGATTTGCCCTGACCTGTATAAATTATATTTTTATCAACATCGGTATCAATCACAAACAGGGGTTCTTTGGTTCCCCCAACATTCAACCCTTTACGTTGTCCAATAGTAAAATAATGAGCTCCTTGATGCTCCCCCACTACTTTTCCATCAGCTTCTGAATAAGATGGCTTTTCAGCATGAAAGGCAAGTTCCGCAGTTTTAGAATCGAACTTTGGGACACTCATATTAAACTGCTGGGCATCGTAAGGAACCTCAACAATCACACCTTTTTGGGGCTTTAATTTTTGTTGCAAGAATTCGGGCAAATGTACTTTTCCGATAAAGCATAGTCCTTGTGAATCTTTTTTATCCGCCGTTATCAAATCATTTTCTGTTGCAATCCTTCTTACCTCAGGTTTTGTGAGTTCACCAATTGGAAACAGCGTTTTTGAAAGCTGTTCTTGGGACAACTGGCACAGAAAATAAGATTGGTCTTTGTTACCATCTACTCCTGCTAAGAGTTGATATGTTTCAGTACCATCTTCATTTTGTATAATGCCCTTTCTGCAGTAGTGTCCGGTGGCAACATAATCTGCCCCCAACTGCAATGCAATTTTCATGAACACATCAAACTTTATCTCGCGATTGCAAAGTACATCTGGATTAGGTGTTCTTCCCCTTTCATACTCATTGAACATATAGTCTACTATACGTTCTTTATATTCAACGCTTAAATCTACCGTCTGAAATGGAATTCCCAATTTATCAGCAACGATCAGTGCATCATTACTATCTTCTACCCACGGGCATTCTTCTGAAATAATTACAGAATCATCATGCCAATTCTTCATAAAAAGGCCAATTACCTCATAACCCTGCTCTTTTAAAAGATAGGCCGTAACGCTTGAATCCACTCCGCCAGAAAGTCCAACAACAACTTTTTTCATCTCTATTCCATATAATCGTGCAAAAATACAAAATGACCACCATTAAATCCTAAATCTGTCCTTTTGCCTAAAGAGAAGTATTTGTTGACAAAACTTAGAACAGAAAACCAAATTAATGAAAATGAAAACCATTCCGCACTTAGGAAAAATCCTCATATATCATTTTATAAACGGTAACAAGGCGAAAACCACCGACCTAACAGATAATCAGAAATGATTAGTTTTTAATAAAAAAACTTAAACATAAATGATACTGTTTAGGTCCTACACAAAACTGGAGAACCTCCAAAAGTTACTTTGCCAGATACAGAAATATTGGAAGGTGTTATTCATATTATTAGTAAAATACTTCTGTCACAGGAGGTAACAGACTATTTTTCGCCCTATAGTAATAGTTTTTCCTTTATACTAAAATCTGGTTTACTGAATTAAGTAAGTCGGATTTTTTCGTTCTATGATTTTCATGATTAAACATATTTGTTAAACTTTTTATAAAAAAGACTAAACAAAAGCAACCTATTTTGTTTAATTCCATCTTTGGAACGTTAAACAATTTATTATCTAAAAACAAATACATGAAAGCACTAATGAAATTATCTCAATTGACATTATTAATTTTTGCCTTGATTTTTACATCCTGTTCGGATGATGATGACAATGGTCCAACTGTGGTTGTACCTTCAAGTAATATTGTAGAAGCTGCAATAGCTACTGCAGATTTAAGCAGCTTGGTAAGTGCATTACAAAAAGCTGATGAAAGTGCCGACAACGATTTAGTTAGTGCTTTAAGTGGTGATGGCCCTTTCACGGTCTTTGCACCTACCAACGCTGCATTTGCAGATTTGTTTGCCCAATTGGACGGATTTGATTCTTTGGATGATTTTAGCACCCAAGAACTTCAAAACCTATTGGCCACCATATTAACGTACCATGTTATTCCTGGAACAGGGGCACTTTCCTCTGATTTGAGCGATGGTCAAAGTTTGACCACATTACAAGGAGGAACTTTGGAAATTTCCACACAAGGGGGAGTTTTTATTGGTGATGCAACTAACGTTAATGCAGAAGTTACAAAAGCTAACGTTGAAACTACCAACGGTATAGTACATGTGATTAATAAAGTATTGCTACCACAAACTATTTTAGATGAATTGGCTGATATTATTCTAATTCCTATTACAGATTTGGCAATTGGAAATGAAAATCTTCAAAGTTTAGTAGCAGCCTTAACTGCAGCTAACGGAGATTTACCAACAGTACTAAGAGGCGATGGTCCCTTTACGGTATTGGCTCCCTCAGATGATGCGTTCACAGCTTTCTTGGATGGTGCTGAACTTGGTGATATTCCAGTTGATGTTTTAACCAATGTTTTACTAAATCATGTTATTAGCGGAGAACTAATGGCTGCAGACTTAATTGCCTTAGGTTCTGGATATGCCAATACACTTGCAGCAGGTGCCGGTGATGAAAACATTAGTATTTTCTTTGATACTGCTGATGGCGTTGTGTTCAATGCAGCTTCAACTGTTGAAGCTCCAAATATAAAGGCGTTAAATGGCGTAGTGCATGTGGTGGATGCGGTTATAGATATACCTAACATCGTTGACCATGCATTGGCCAATCCAGCACTTACTTCTTTAGTAGCTGCACTTACTGATGGTGGAAATACTACTTTCACAGATCTATTATCCAATGATGAAGAGGTATTTACCGTCTTTGCACCAGTAAATGATGCATTTGGTGCATTTACAAATCCAAATTCCAATGATATTAATGATATCCTTTCCAACCATGTAATCGTTGGCGCGGCGGCATTTTCATCAGGATTGACAAATTCTTATGTAAACACTGCTGCTGAATTTGCAACTGATGAAAATTTAAGTCTTTACATTAATACAGATGATGGCGTTACCTTAAATGGCATAAGTAACGTTGCCATTGCAGACATTGTAGCTTCCAATGGAGTTATTCATGCTGTAGATGCTGTAATCGATTTGCCAACAGTAGTTACTTTCGCAACAGCGAATCCAAACTTTGATTCTTTAGTAGCTGCTTTGACCACCGAAGGTCAACCTGATTTTGTTACAACATTGCAAGGTAATGGTCCATTCACTGTTTTCGCTCCAACCAATGATGCGTTCCAAGCACTTTTGGATAGCAATGATATGTGGAACGGATTGCCTGATATTGATTCCGCTTTACTTACCAGTGTTTTACAACATCACGTGATTTCCGGAGCCAATATACGCTCAGGAGATTTAACTCCTAATGGTGATACGGTAACACCCGCAACTCTAGAAGGTGATACGTTTACTATTACGCTACCTGGTACTGATGGCAATATTGCAAATGTAACAGATGGTGCTGGCAATACAGGTATAGGTATTGACGCAGTTGATGTACAAGCCGTAAATGGAGTAATCCATGTATTGGATGCCGTATTGATTCCAGATACTACAAATTAAATATCAATAAAACCTCAAATATGTAGGTTAAATACTACTAAAAACTCCCTTGATTTCAATCAAGGGAGTTTCTTTTTTTTATAGGGGTTTACCGTTCGTCGATGACACATCAAAAGAGGTCTCTTTACCATACAAAAACACCCCCTTTGACAACTATTAATTTTTTAGGCAAGTATTATGTCACATCTTTGAAGTCCCAAATCTTTCCAAACTATACCTAATCAGTGGTGAAAGCTCCCCCAAATTCTGGGGGAGTTTTTATTTTGTAGAAATGGATTTTAGCGTTTTCCAGTTTTCTTTTGTGCTTCGGCCTGCTCCATCATCTCACGCATCTTTTTCTGGAACTTGTTTTCCTTTTTAGGCTTCTTCTTGTTCTCCTGAATTTGGGCATGGATTTTATCCTCATTTAAGATGTATTTTTTAATCGCCAACATAATAAAGATGGTAATCAAATTGGAGACGAAATAATACAAGCTCAAACCACTGGCATAGTTGTTAAAGAAAAACAACATCATTACAGGAGAAAGGTACATGATAAATTTCATGTTCGGCATGCCCGGTTGCTGTTGCATCTGCATACTCTGCCCCGTAGTCATGGTCATATAGAAAAAGATGGCAACCGATGCTAAAATTGGAAAAAGACTCACGTGATCTCCATAAAATGGAATAGCAAATGGTAAATTGAAGATGGTATCATAAGATGATAGGTCTTCTGCCCATAAAAAAGATTTTTGCCTTAAAGCAAATGAGGTTGGGAAAAACATGAATAAAGAATAAAAAATGGGAAGTTGTAGCAATGCCGGGATACAACCGCTCATAGGACTCACTCCTGCTTTATTATAGAGTTTCATGGTCTCCTGCTGCTTTTTCATGGCATTGTCCTTCAACCGCTCATTAATTTCAGTAATCTCAGGCTTCAATACTTTCATCTTAGCTTGTGACAGATACGATTTATAAGTAACCGGAGATAATGCCAAACGAACAATAATCGTCATTATAACAATGGCTATTCCATAAGGAAGAAATGAACTTAAAAAAGTATAGAAGGGTGTAAAAATGTATCGGTTAATCCAGCCAAAAATCCCCCATCCAAAAGGAATGGATTCTACCAATCCTAAATCTTTGTACTCATCCAACACCTTTACATCTGTTGGCCCGTAGTACCAGTACATATTTTGAGAAAGCTCTCCACCTTGCAATTCTAAAGCAGTTTTAGTAGTATATGCCTTTGTAAACAGTGTTTCTTTGCTTTCTTCCTCCACTAAATTTGTAGAACTCAGTGCCGCACTCTTAAAGTGGGTTTCCGTTGCTAAAATAGAGCTGAAAAAATGCTGTCGATAAGACAACCACTTCACATCTGTTTCGGTCTCTTCGTCTAAATCGCTACTCTCCGAAAGCTTGCTGATTTTATCTCCATCATGATTATACGTTAAACGAGTATAGCGATTTTCGTATAGGACACTTTTGTCATGCCTAATTCCCTTAAGGCTCCATTCCAAATCAATAGGACGGGTTGAATTAAGAACTCCATTTAGCCCTTGCGATCTAATCGTAAAATCCACCAAATAATCATTAGGTTTCATTTCATACCTATACTCTAAAAATTGATTTTGCGAAATCTTGGCTTTCATGGAAAGCACTTGATTATCTCCGTTATTTGAAAATGAGGGTTCAAAAAACAAGTCCAAAGTGTTCAATACTCTATTATCAGATGTGGAAAAGTTTATTCCGAATTTGGCATTCCCATCTTTCACTAAATATATTGGAACAGAATCATGGTCAACAAAATTCTTCATTCTGGCCTCTATAATCTGGCCTCCTTTATTATCAATCTCTAAATAAAGTACCCCATTCTCCAATTTTGTAGTACCTGTTGAGGCATTAGTAAAACCAAAAGCCCCTACTGAAGTTTTATAACTTGCTACTGCAGTAGAATCTTGCAAGTTAATTGGAGTAGGGTCATTATCTACAACTGGTTCCGCGACAGCTTCTGTTTCCTTTGCTGCTGCTTCAACCTTTTCCTGTTCTGCTTTTTGGGCTTCTAATTCTTCTGGGGTGGGCTGATTTTGGTAAAACATAAAAATGAGTATCCCAAAAATCAATACAAAACCAATAATGGATTTGACGTCCAGTTTCTTTTCTTCCATGAAAGTTATTTAGTGAAAATCTTTATTTCAGGTGGCAAATATATGTCCAAAACTGGAGTTTATGCCAAACTGGCATTAGTTTGTTGCTGCTTTTGCACCAAAACTGCCTTTACAAAACCTACAAACAACGGATGGGGGTTTGCAACTGTACTCCTATATTCTGGATGATATTGTACTCCTACAAACCACGGATGCAAGGGAATCTCGATTACCTCAACCAAGCCAGTTTTTGGATTTAGACCCGTGGCCAATAATCCAGCTTCTTCCATTTGAGCTTTATAGTCGTTATTGTATTCAAAACGATGTCTATGACGTTCGGTTATATCCGTTTTGAAATAGACTTTATTTACCAGACTACCTTCTTTGAGTTGGCAATCCCATGCTCCTAAACGCATTGTGCCGCCCATATCTGTAACCAATTTTTGCTCTTCCATTAGGCTAATAACAGGTTCTGGGGTATTCTCATCCATCTCTGTGGAATTAGCGTTTTCCAGACCTAAAACATTCCGTGCAAATTCAATTACTGCCATTTGCATACCTAAACATATTCCTAAAAATGGAACATCATTTTCACGAGCATATTTTACCGCTAAGATTTTGCCCTCAATACCTCTTTCTCCAAAACCAGGGGCTACCAAAATCCCATCCAATCCTTTTAATTTTTCATCAACTTCTGATGCTGTAATATGCTCAGAATGTATGGATCGTATGTCAACCTTTACTTCATTAGCTGCACCTGCATGAATGAAAGATTCTAAAATAGATTTATAGGAATCTTGAAGTTCAACATATTTGCCAATGAGGCCAATAGTTACTTTATTCTTTGGGTTCTTATGCTTTTTTAAGAACTGTTTCCATTGCTCAAGGTTTGGTTCTGTTTCCTGAGGAAGTGCTAATTTTTCAAGTGTCACTTTGTCCAATCCCTCTTCTTGCATCAATACTGGAACATCATAAATGGTGGATGCATCTATGGATTGAATCACGGCTTCTTTCCTTACATTACAGAAAAGTGCCAGTTTTTCCTTGATGTCATCAGATATTTCGTGCTCAGTTCTACAAACCAGAATATCAGCTTTTATTCCACTCTCCATCAAGGTTTTTACGGAGTGTTGTGTGGGTTTGGTTTTCAGTTCACCTGCTGCAGAAAGAAATGGCACCAAAGTTAGATGTATTACCATCCCATTATTATCTCCCAATTCCCATAAAAGTTGTCTAACGGCTTCTATATATGGTAAAGATTCAATATCACCTACAGTACCTCCAATTTCTGTAATTACAATGTCATAATCCCCACTATTCCCTAAAATCTGAATGCGTTCTTTTATCTCATTGGTAATATGTGGAACAACTTGTACCGTTTTGCCCAAGAATTCACCCCTACGTTCCTTTTCAATAACGCTTTGGTAAATCCTGCCAGTGGTAACATTGTTAGCCTGTGAAGTGCGAACGTTTAGAAAGCGCTCATAATGCCCCAAATCCAGATCCGTCTCGGCCCCATCATCGGTAACGTAGCATTCTCCATGCTCATAAGGATTTAACGTCCCTGGATCAACATTGATATAAGGATCTAGTTTTTGTATGGTAGTTCGGTAACCTCTAGCCTGTAGTAACTTGGCTAAAGATGCGGCGATAATTCCTTTACCTAAGGAAGAAGTAACGCCACCCGTAACGAAAATGTACTTGGTTTGTGACATATTGGGAACTCTATTACGGGGCGTAAAGTTACAAATTGCCAGCGAAAAATAAGATCATTACTTAG
Organism: uncultured Allomuricauda sp.; assembly: GCF_947499585.1. Classification (GTDB taxonomy): domain Bacteria; phylum Bacteroidota; class Bacteroidia; order Flavobacteriales; family Flavobacteriaceae; genus Flagellimonas. Next base: position 1,645,242 of record NZ_CANMOO010000001.1, read on the forward strand.
GAAATTCTTTTCTAATTTTCCTAATCATTGGTTCCAGACCATTGTCCTTTACATCTAACATGGTAATTAAGTGTTCTCCCAGCTTTCCTCTTGGAAACCCTTTCTGTCTGAACCACACCAAATAAGCCAAGGGCAAATCTACTAAATAGCGATCTTTGTACTTGCCAAAGGGCATTTTATAGTGGGCAAGTTCCAGTAACTTTTCTTTGTCAGGTTGAATTTCCATTTATACTTCTAAAATACTATCTTTCTTGGTATAAACACCTAATCATGAAGAGAAGAAATTTCATAGCAGCAGCAGCAGTTGGGTCGGCGGGTATTGCAACCACCACATCCTTAGCACAAAGCCAAAAAAAAAGTAAGGATTTTGACCTGAAAAACAACATTAACCATAGTGTATGTCAATGGTGCTTTGCTCATTTACCCTTAGAAGAATTTCTTCAAATATTAAATGGATTGGGGATAAAAGCAATTGATCTTATCGGTCCAAAAGATTGGCCACTTTTGAAAAAGTATGATATTCATTGTTCTATGTGCAATGGTGCAGAAATTAGCTTGACAGAAGGGTGGAACGACCCAAAATACCATGAAGAACTCATAAAGAACTATACAGAGATAATCCCTCAGGTAGCTGAAGCCGGATATACCAATCTCATCTGTTTTAGTGGCAACCGAAGGGGGATTAACGATTATGTAGGGCTACAAAATTGCGTGGACGGACTTTCCAAGATCATGCCTTTGGCAGAAAAACATGGAGTTGTAATTCAAATGGAATTGTTCAATCAGGTCAACCATCCAGATTATATGTGTGACAGTTCCATATGGGGGGTGGAACTTTGCAAACATCTGGGCAGTGACAATTTTAAACTTCTTTTTGATATCTACCATATGCAAATACAAGAAGGCGACATTATTCGAAGTATTCAAAATTATCATCCCTACTTTGGGCACTACCATACCGCCGGTGTACCCGGGCGGCATGAGATTGATGAAACACAAGAATTGTATTACCCTGCCATCATAAAAGCAATTTTAGATACAGGTTTTACTGGCCACGTGGCCCAAGAGTTTATCACAACTTGGGATGACAAGATTGAAGCCCTTAAAGATGCTTTTTTACGGTGCGATGTCTAATTAAATAAGGCTGGTACTATATAATTATTCATTAACTCGTTCGTATAACCATGGGCTTTTCTGTTTCCGTAGTTAGTTGTTGTAATTACAACTACAGCTTCCAATTCTGGAATTGCCAGAACTTTTTGTCCACCATTTCCGGACATATAATATGATCTGTACTTTTTATCACTTCCAAAAGACTTCAACCATAACAAATATGCGTAATCAGTTCCTTCTCTTGCATTTGCCTTAGGTGAAGTTGCTTTTTGAATCCATTCTTTTGAAAGAATTTGTTTTCCGTTCCATTCGCCATTTTGAAGAAACATTTGGATGATCTTTAAAAAATCACGGCTTCTGTATTCACTTCCGCCAGCTGTGTTTAAAACACTGGAAGGCGTATAGTGCAATTTATAATCCTTAATATTTAATGGGTCAAATAAGTTTTGTGCTACAAAACTGTCCAAAGGCATCTCTATAGCATTTTCAACAACTACAGCCATTGTCGCAGCTCCGGCAGAGCAATAGCTCATAGCCCTACCATAAGGGGAGTCTTTCGGTTTAGGCCCAAATGGAAACGAACGTATTGGAAGGTCTACAAAAAACTGAAGCCAATCTTCAACTATATACATGCGTTCTTCATTGCCTCTCGAAAACATATTATCATCATCACATTCAAGCATAGAGCTCATGGTCAACAAATCTTCTATAGTGATTTCTTGTTTTCTAGGGTCTTGATTCTTTATAGGCAATTCTGGTTTCAGGTATTTAAAAATCTCTTCCTTTTCTGACTTTATATACCCTTTATCTATAGCTATTCCAGTAAGGATAGTAGCCATAGTTTTGGTAACTGACCGTGTGTTCCTCAACGTATTTACATCTGTTCCGTTGTAATATTTTTCAAAAACCAGTTTTCCCTGCCTGGCGACCAAAACACTTGTAATCCTTTCATAGTCCCCATTATCAATCTTTTTATCCATTTCTTTAAAGAGTGCATGGTCTATTCTGTTTTTCTCTGAAAAGTCCAATTGAGCGCTTAGAGAAGTTGGAATCACAATCATTAATACATACCAGATGAATTTGTTCATTTCTATTGTTTTTTGATTATTTCAACAAAGTAAATCAAGCATTTATGATAAAAATAGAATGATATTAACATGAAACAGGATTAGAGAAACTTTTGTCTAAAGGTTTTTGGGGTTTCTTGGAAACAATTTTTGAATGTTCGTGTAAAATGACTTTGATCAGAAAATCCGCAAGAATGCGCTATCTCAGTAAGAGAGTAATTCTGATTTCCCAATAGATGAATAGCTTTTTTAATTTTATGGCTTCTAATGTAATCTCCCAATGTGGTATTGAGATATTTTGGGATACTTCGAGACAAGTGCACCGGGTGCACACCCAAAGTTTTGGAAAGTGAGGATAATGTTAAATCATTAGGGTCATCATATATCAATTGTCTTAATTTCTCTATCCATTCCGGTTCTGTTTTTATTGGAGTCAAATCCTCTCCCCATACTTCCTCACAAAGTTGCAAAACCAATACATCTAAAGATACAGTGGAATACTTATCGTTACATTTAAACTCATAGTAGATTTTTGCCAAGGTTTGGTGTAATCTTGGATCTTTCATAAGTCCGCTGCCTTCCCAAAGGTTTTCGTTTAGGTTTTTCTTTCCGAAACAATTTCGATCTAATTCAATATGAAAACCTTTTGCTAAACGAGTTTCTTTAGTATTCATGTGCATTTCTTGCCAATTATGAAACAAAAAGCTGCCAGGAGGACACAGTGTAGTACCTCCCCTATTGATATCTTTAAGGTTTCCGTCCAAGACATACATGAAGTAGGGGTTTTCATGATAATGCCAATCTGTTTGCGGTAAATTATAATCATATTCGGAAAAAGAAACACCTACATTCTCTAATTCCAATTTACGGATGCCGTAATAGTTGCCCTTTTCTAGAATTTTCATACACTATAAAGAATACGAAATATGCCAAACGTTACAACCGACAATAAAATTTAGTTTTTATCCAAAGCCTTAGCTATCCTCTTGTTCCACTCCAATTGCTTTTCAGCGTTTCTGGAAAAGCTGGTTTCCCAGTCGTATAAATCTTGAAAATCTTCTAATTCCTTTAAAATTTCCTTGTAGATTTTCCGTATTTCGGCCTTTACGTTATCTGAAAAAGAAGTACGTTTCAGCTTATCCCTCATCTTACGAGCAAAGAGTTCAGAAATATCAAAATGGAGTTGTTCATGACTCAAGATCAAGTCATCACAAATTTCTGGTTTGTACCAAGATTCATTTGGGTAGAAAAAAGCATTTACTTCAAAATCCAGCTCTACTTCATGATGAATTAAATTTGCAGAGTATTTATAACTTATCCCACTTGCAGTAGTGGCTGCAGGTACTGCAGCTGGTGGGATTTTACCTCTAAAATCTGACCAAGTAAGTCGTTTACCGGAATCCCATAAAATGCCCTCTTCAATTTCTTGGGCGTATCCGAAGAAACAAAGAAATAAAAGGCATCCTATTGAAATTACTTTACCCAATGAAATTCAATTATTTTTTCAATATCAGGGTGTAAACTATAATGTACAGGACAGGTGTTCGCAGTATTCGTTAAAATTTTCCTATGCTTTTCAGAAACATTTTCAGGAAGTTCCATTTTCACTTCAATTTTAGAAATGCGCCTAGGATTTGCAGCCATGTGTTTGGTAATTTCGGCGGTTGAACCCGATAGGTCCACTTCCAAGTCTCTAGCTTTAATACCCATCATTGTCAGCATGCAACTTCCTAGACCAGTAGCTACCGTATCTGTTGGTGAGAATGCTTGTCCCAATCCGTTGTTATCAACTGGAGCATCTGTAATAAATTCATTGTTAGACCTTAGATGCAAACATGTGGTCCGTAATTCTCCTGTATAAGTAACTTTAGAGGTCATCTAACTTTATTTCTTTAATTCGTAAACTATCATACTCCATTAAATAGCAGGCCGTGTTATAATATCCAGAAGACCTATTATTCAAGTAGTTGAAACTGTTCCCTGTATATTCTGTAAGCCCAATAATTTTGGAGGTTTCAAAAAGGTTGTTTTTATGGGCCAGTTTCAGTAAAACATCAAAGGTCACATCAAAACCCCGCACTGCATAACGATCAGGTTTTAAACCTTTGTACCGCTTTCTATATGCTTTAGTAAAGGCATCGGTTCCCGCTTCTCTATAAAAAGAAGGGTAACTAAATTTTAAATTGGAAAGGTGGGTGCTGGATACCGCATCGCTTTCAAAGGCACTATTAAAATTTGTAGTGAACATTCTTACGGGAGCCTCTTCAGAAATTGCTGAATTTAGAATAGAACTAACGCTAGAAACCATATTGGGTTGATCTGTTTCCACAAATACCCAGTTCTCCTTAGTTTCAGAAAGCATAATCAAAAACTCGTCTAAGTGCAATGACTTATTATCAATGATTTTTGCAATTTGAGCAGTAGGAAACTTGGATATAATAGAGTCATAGGCCACTTGATGAGTAGAATCGGCAATAATAACTACATTTTGATCTGTGTAGTTTTTTTCCATGTAGGAAAGCATTTTTTGTCGAAGAATATCATCTGTTGGAACTGAGAAATATACATTGCTATGACTCAATTGACTATCTGAAGCTATTGGAGAGATCACTGGAATATTTTTTGAAGCAGCCTGAACCGCCACCTCATTTAAAGCTCCTGAAGATACCGGACCGATAATGGCGTTTACCCCTAAAAGATTTTCCCTAAATAAAATTTCTTTGACCTTTGTTTGACTTAGCTCCGTATCAAAAGTTTTTACATCAACAGAGACACCCATTTTCTTAATAGAGTCCAAGGCGACCAATGCTCCCGAATAGAATCCAACACTTAAACTGATGTCTCTTCTTGTTTCTATTTGACTAATGGTCTTCTTTCTATCCTTAAAATCAACCCTATCCAATCTAAAAGGTAGCATAAAAACCAATTTTGGTCTGTTTAGAACATTGATGCTATCTATCAAACTAATTTTATCTAAGACAAGCGCATTTTTAACTTCTAGACCATTACCACTATCCTTAGGAAGTTTTAAAACCATACCAGCTTTAAGTCCATTTTCCAAATCTGGGTTCAATTGAAACAATTCATCCCTTGTAATCTTTAAGTTTTGGGTAAGTCTAAAGATATTTTGCTTAGGCTTTACTTCATAAAAAATGAAATTTTCTGTATTTACTTCTCCTGAGGTATCCTTTTTCTTGGGAAGACGTATAACCATTCCTTCCTTAAGGCCGCCAAGTTTCATAATTTCTGGATTCAGTTTTACAATGGAATCCGAAGGAATACCATACTCTTTTCCTAAACTGTATAGAGTTTGTTTGGGTGGCACTGTAAAAGAAGTATATAAATCAACTTGTTGATTTTCTAGGCTGTCACCTTTAGGTCTTGGTAAATTTAGTTCTTGGCCCACCGCCAAATAATCTGAGCTTTTACTTAGATCAGGATTTAGTATAACCAAGCTATCAACCGTAATCCCGTACTTATGGGCAATACTCCATCTAGTCTCTTTAGGTTGTACCGTATACGTTTCAAAATCAAGTGCACGTTCATCCTCTGGTGTAGGCTCTGGGAATTTCGGCACTTGTAATATCATCCCTTTTTTTAGCGGTTCTGAATACAATTGTCTGTTGTACCGCTTTAACTGCTCTTCTGTGATTTTGTAGCGTTGTGTAAGTCCAAACAAGGTTTCTCTTTTCCTTACCCTATGTCTAGAAAAGCTTAAAGGTTTTTCTTGCTCCTCGATCTTTTCCACTTTAGGTTTTTCCTCATGGGTTATTACAGAACCATCTAATGGAATAATTAAGATTGTATTTGCTTTTACATCCGAAGCTGTTTTAATCTCCTTATTGGATTGTAAAATGGTAAAAGGGGTGACCCTATACTTTTGGGAGATACTTTGTAAAGTTTCCCCTTCTTTAACCGCATGAGTTGTATACTTCTGTGCAGAAACTTGAATTGAAGCCAAGAAAAAGACAACAATACTAAGCCTTAAAATATGTTTTTTCATTCCCATTCTATAGTTGCAGGTGGCTTTGAGCTAATGTCATACACTACTCTATTAACGCCTTTGACCTTATTTATTATATCATTGGATGTCTTTTGTAGGAATTCATAGGGCAAATTGACCCAATCTGCAGTCATACCATCTGTGCTTTCCACAGCTCTTAAAGCTACACATTTTTCATATGTACGTTCGTCTCCCATTACTCCTACACTATTTACGGGTAAAAGCATAGCTCCGGCCTGCCATACCTTATCATATAATCCCCATTTTTTCAATCCATCAATAAAAATAGCATCCACTTCTTGTAAAATAGACACCTTTTCTTCTGTAATGTCACCTAAAATACGGATTCCCAAACCTGGGCCGGGAAAAGGATGGCGACCAAGAATCGTTGGGTCCATATCTAAATTTCTTCCAACCCTTCGTACCTCATCTTTAAATAACAATTGCAAGGGTTCCACAATTTTCAACTTCATGTAATCAGGCAACCCGCCTACGTTGTGATGACTTTTAATAACTGCCGAAGGTCCTCCACTTGCTGAAACCGATTCAATCCGGTCAGGGTAAATAGTACCTTGAGCCAGCCATTTGGCATTTTCTACCTGGTGTGCCTCATCATCAAAAACTTCAATAAACACCCTGCCAATGATCTTTCTTTTTCCTTCAGGATCCGATTCTCCTTTCAGAGCATCCAAAAAACGTGCCGAAGCATCAACGCCCTTTACATTTAAGCCCATGTGCTTGTACTGATCCAGTACGCTTTCAAACTCATTTTTTCTAAGCAATCCATTGTTCACAAAGATGCAATGCAAATGTGGCCCAATAGCTTTATGCAATAACATGGCCGCCACACTTGAATCCACTCCTCCAGAAAGGCCTAGGATTACTTTATCATCTCCAATTTTTTCTTTGAGTTCTTCTACGGTGGTTTCCACAAAAGCATCCGGGGTCCAATCCTGTTGTAGATCTGCAATATTTACCAGAAAGTTTTCCAATAGCTTTTTTCCATCTTTAGTATGATATACCTCTGGATGGAACTGAATACCAAAGGTTTTTTCATCCTCAATTCGAAAAGCAGCATTTTCTACATCCTGTGTGCTTGCTAAGCGTGTTGCACCATCAGGTAATTCTTTTATGGTATCACTATGGCTCATCCAAACCTGACTGTTTTCATCAATACCTTTTAAAAACTCCTCGTTCTCCTTCACATAAGACAAATTAGCCCTTCCGTATTCTCGAGTGGCTGATGGTGCCACATTACCTCCGTGAAAGTGCGCCAAATATTGAGCTCCATAGCAAATGCCTAGCAAAGGTTTTTTTCCTTTTATCTCAGATAAATCTGGATGCGGAACATTATCTCCTCTAACAGAATGTGGAGACCCAGAAAGTATTACCGCTTTATAGGCTGATAAATCCTTGGGTGGATTGTTATAAGGTTTTATTTCTGAGTAAATGTTAAGCTCCCTAACGCGTCTTGCGATCAATTGTGTGTACTGGGAACCAAAATCTAGGATAAGTACGTTGTTATGCATGGGCAAAAATAGCAATTTGCTTCAGTAGAAAAAGTATCTTTTCAGGGATATTTATAACAACTTTTTTAAGGTTTTATCAACATAGCTTTATCATCTCTGTTTTCTTGCTTTTATTAACTGTTTTTAGCCTAAAACGACGGGAATATAACGTTAAGTAGTTTTTTTCTTAACATTATTCATCATTTCTTTGCGTTTCCTAAACACACAAACCATGATTAAAGGATTTATCTTCGATTTAGACGGGGTCATTACCGATACGGCAGAATCTCATTACAAAGCATGGAAAAAACTATCTGATGACATGGGTTGGAATTTTGACCATGAGGTTAATGATAAACTCCGGGGTATTTCCCGCATGGATTCCATCCAAGTTATCTTAGACCATAACAATACTACTCTAGATGAGAAGACTTTAGCGACCCTTGCGACTAAAAAAAATGACATTTACGTTACCAGTCTTGAGACCATGACTCCTGATGATTACCTGCCTGGAGCCAAAGAATTGTTGACCCATTTAAGAACAGAAGGATTTAGTGTAGCATTGGGAAGCGCCAGTAAAAATGCGATAAAAGTGCTACAACAGTTAAATGCATCTGGGTACTTTGATGTTATTGGCGACGGTAATAGTGTTTCCAAAAGCAAACCAGAACCAGATATTTTTCTATATGGTGCTGAAAAATTAAATCTACAGCCTGAAGAATGCATTGTTTTTGAAGATGCAGAAAGCGGTATTGATGCAGCTAAAGCTGGGGGCTTCCATAGTGTGGGCATTGGGCCTAAAGACAGAGTAGGTCATGCAGATTTATGTTTTGACACCATGGCCGAAGCTACATTATTCGAAATAAAATCATACTTTAAAGACCTATTTTAAATGAAAAATACATGCTGTGCTTTACTCACCCTTTTCATGGGTGTTTCTATTCTTGCTCAAGAAGATGGTTGGAGCATTTCCTCTAAAAAAGTAGAAAAATATACCGGAATTGTTACCGCAAATGGAAGAATAGGGATTTTACCCGAGGACAAACCTTTCCAAACCAAATCCATAATTCTCAATAATGTATATGACAAAGAATCTCCTTTAGGGGTAAGTCGTATTCTATTGGGAATGAACTTCGCAAACATGGAGGTTGAAGTTGATGGCGAAAAAATCACTGAAAAAAATGTATCCAATTGGCAACAGACACTAAATATGAAGACTGCTGGTTTCACCACCAGTTTTATATTTAAAGACAAAGCTAAAGTTTCTTACACCATTTATGCATTGCGCAATGTTCAGTATTCGGGTTATATAGATGTTCAAATAGAACCATTAAAAAATATCGATGTAAAAGCAACTGGAATTATAAGCACTCCGGGCGAATATCATAGTCCTAACAGTACTTTTAGGGTGCTTCAAGATTTGGAAACCACAATGCCCATTCTGCAAACTGTTGCGGAAAGCCGTTTGGGTAAGCATATTGTAGGCACTTCGGCTACATTTATTTGGCATGCCATCAATTCAACACGAGAACATGAACGTCCAGAGCTTATTCATGAGCAAGTTTCCGCTTATGATAACCGTTTGTCATTTAAAAAGACCTTAAAAAAAGGAGATACTTTTCAATTTGCTTGGACCGGTGCAGAATGCTCTACCCAAGATTTTGATGATCCACAAACAGAGTCTGAACGATTTGTAATTTTCAATTTGTTGACTCCAAGGGCTGACTTATTGGGGCAACATAAAAAACTGTGGGAAGAATTGTGGGAGGGAGATATTATTATTGAGGGAAATTTACAAGATCAGTTAGATGTTCGTTTGGCCTTGTATCATTTGTATGCCTTTTCTAGAGGAGATTCTGATTTGAGCATAGCACCCATGGGACTATCCTCACAGAGTTACAACGGACATATTTTTTGGGATTCAGAGCTTTGGATGTTCCCACCCCTTCTCTTATTGAACCAAGACATTGCACGTTCCTTGGTCAATTACCGCTCAGACCGACTAGGCAAAGCCAAAGAAAAAGCAATCAATTTTGGATACAAAGGTGCTATGTTCCCATGGGAAAGTGATGATACGGGTGAGGAGGCTACTCCGGCATGGGCCTTGACAGGAACTTTTGAGCATCATATTACTGCAGATGTCTCCATTGCTTTTTGGAACTACTATCGCGTTTCTCAAAATTTAGAATGGTTAAAATCCAAAGGATATCCATTAATGAAGGAAGTTGCGGATTATTGGGTAAGCCGTGCCATAAAAAATGAAGATGGGACCTACAGCATTAAGAATGTAGTTGGTGCGAATGAATTTGCTCCCAATGTGGATGACAATGCCTTTACCAATGGCTCGGCCATAACAGCATTGCAATATGCCACAGAAGCTGCAAAAACAGTTGGAGAAACAGCGGACCCACTGTGGAATAAGGTTGCTTCCAAAATCAGGATATTAAAATTTGAAGATGGAACAACTAAGGAGCATGCCACTTACAATGGGGAACGCATAAAACAGGCAGATGTCAATCTATTGACCTATCCTTTGGATGTGGTAAACGATGAGGAAACGGTGTTGAAAGATTTGAAATACTACGAACCCAAATTGGCGGAAGAAGGCCCAGCCATGGGTCAATCCGTGTTTGCTGTTATTTATGCACGTTTGGGTAATGCCAAAGAAGCATACCGATTATTTAGGAGAAGTTATGAGCCTAACAAAAGACCTCCTTTTGGTGCTCTGGCTGAAGCCGCAACAAGCGATAATCCTTATTTTGCAACTGGCGCAGGCGGCATGCTACAAGTAGTCTTATTTGGTTTTGGTGGGTTGGACATTACTAATGAAGGAATTGTTCAAAAAAATCCTATTCTACCTAAAGAATGGAAATCTCTAACCTTAAAAGGTATTGGGTCAAAAAGAGAAACATATAAAATAGAGTAAACGCTAAGTTCCTATTTTTCAAAAAGTTGGGTTAAAATATCTATTTTTAATGGGTAAATCTACCTTCATGAAACCTCTGTCACTATTTTTCTTTTTTTTATGTAGTTGCTTCGTTTTAAAAACTCAGGCTCAGGAAAATCAAAAAAAAATTGATAGTCTTCTTGAAATTATTGATGAAACCAAAATTGACACCATAAAGGCTGAAAAATATTTGGAGCTATCTGATCTTACCATGTATAATGACCAAAAAGGAACAATTAGGTATATAGAAAAGGCCACTGCTCTTTACAAAAAATCCAATAACGATAAAGGAGTTGCTAAACTCTATGCCCAAAAAGCAAATTATTATTACAGACTTGGAGAAATAGATTCAGCTAGACACTACCTTGTAAATTCTGTGGATAAATCCTTTTTTATTGGTGATACTTTAAGAGGAGCGACAATTCGACACAATATTGGAATCCTTGATCACTATCAAGGCAATACTGAAAATGCTAAGGTCATAATGGATTTGAATATTCCAATATTTAAAAAATACAACGATTCACTTCACCTTGGCAACGCTTTCTTGCTCAAAGGTAAAATTGGTATTTCAGACGGATTTTTAAACATTGCCCTTCAAGAAACCTATAATGCCCTAAAAATGCACAAGGAAATTAACGATGATTTTAGAATAGCAGAAGATTTATTACAAATTGGAATAATCTATCAGGGTACGGGTGAAAACAAAAAAGCAGTCGACATTTTTAACGAAAGTATTGCGTATTATAAAAAAGTGGACAGCGATCAAAGTATTGCTCAAGCTTTAAACTATATGGCCGATTCAAAAATCAAGTTAAAGTTATTTGAATCTGCTAGAAAAGATATAGAGGATGCCTTAACACTTTCAAAAAAATTGGAATATACATCCAATATTGCAAGAACTTATTACAATAAGGGAGTACTTGGATATGTGACTGGGAATTATCCCTCGGCTGTTGACAATCTTGAATCGAGTTTGGAAATATGGGAAAAGATTGGCTCTCCAAACAATCAAGCTAATGCACTATTTTATTTAGGACGTTGTTACTTAAGGAAAAAGGAAGCTTCAAAAGCAATAGTTTTTTTTGATTCAAGCATTGAAATAGCTGAATCAATTAAAGACCCTGAAGTTTTAAGCAAGGTATATTTGGAAAAATCAGTTACACTAGAAGCTTTACAAAACCATAAAGAAGCTTTGACCTATTTCAAGAGAAACAAAGCAATTAGCGATTCCATCTTTACCCTCAGTCGCGAAAAGGCTACTTTGGAGCTAAAAACCATCTATGAAACTGAAAAAAAGGAGCAGGAAATTGCTCTTTTAGAACAAAAGGCAGAAATAAACAATCTACAAAGATTGCTCTTGGGAGTGGGTCTTGGACTGTCCTTCTTAATTTTTGGGCTTGGCTACTATGCGCTACGTCAAAAAATGAAACGCAACAAACTGGAAAAAGAACAGGTAGATACCGAGCTTGCCTTTAAAAAGAAAGAACTCACAACGCATGCATTGCATTTGGCCAAAAAGAACGAAGTTTTAGAGCATATAAAACAAAAGGCCAAGGAGCTAAAAATCAGCGAAAACAAACAAAGCTATCAACAATTGATACAGACCATCAACTTTGATCAACAGGATGACAAAAATTGGGAAAACTTTACCCAATACTTTGAGCAGGTCCACAAAGACTTTGCCTCTAATGCAAAGTCCAAGTATCCAGATGTTACCAAAAACGAGCTACGCTTTATGGCTTTGTTAAAGATGAACATGTCCTCCAAAGAGATTGCCACCATTCTAAATGTCTCTACTGATGGTATCAAAAAAGCAAGACAACGTCTTCGAAAAAAAATGGATCTTGCATCTGAAGATTCACTGGAAAATGCCGTTTTCGCCATTTAAAATCCTTTACAAAAACTCCCGAACCGCCTGTTTTTTATTGGCCTTATGGCACGTACCCCCTTTGTACCCCCTCTAAATTTTTAAGACCAGAATCGCTATTCTATGTTTGTCCTGTCATCGGAATTCTATATGAATCCTGACAACCGTTTTGTGGTCTTGCTCGGCTAAGGGCTGCAGACCATTTCCCGGGCAGGTCTCACAAAACAGAACAAAGTTCAACCACAAAACAAAACGTGATGAAAACAACCAGAAAATTATTAAGTACTTTTTTGACCTTTGCATTGATTCTTATCTATACAGGGTGCAGTAAAGATGAATCTACTCCCCCGTTAACAGGAGAAAATGAATTAGAAGAGCTTCCCAGTACTATTTCTCTTGATGAATTTGAAACTGATGAGGGAGAAGTAGGTATTAGTATTAGTGTCCGAGGGATTGCTAGAAAAGGATATGCCCCTACAACAGCGGACATTGTTGTAACTGCAACTACAGGAGACTATAGTCAAAGAATACTCTTTGATGAATTTAATAATATTGCGAACTTATCATTTAAAAATGAAGACCTATCCGAAGAAGCAAAAACCGAACTAAAAAATGGTGTTGAGGTTACCATAAACGTTCTGGATGAGGATGACAATGTGTTGACTACTAAAATAATTTCTAAAATCTCCTTCACTTCCAGTCCTTCAGAACTAGAAATAGCTGCAGATGACCTTGAAGATTTGTATGCCAAGGTAAGTATAAGGGAAGATATAAAATATTATATGCAAATCGTTACAAGTGATAACGACGAGATTTATGGAGCGCCGAATTCTACTTTATTTGTAAACACTATTCTTTTAAACACTCCAATATTAGTAAGTAATTTAACTGATTTGGATTACACCTCTGAAAATACGGAAACGTTCACTACGTATAGATTTGAAGAAGTTCCGGGAGAAGAAGGCGTGTTTACCATTTCTGTGCATAATGGTGAGGATATACACTATTTGTACATAGTCCCTGCCAATTCTGAACTTCGAATTCAGAGCAAAGCAAATTTAATCAGAAACGGAGGTAATAATACAGGAACTCCTCCAAACTATAAATTTAAAATTGATAAAATTGAAGCTGGGCTATATACTATTACACCAACTTTTACTGGAAACCCTTTAGCACTAACAAATGATCGCTTAAATGCAGGGGTTAGTGATTCAAATCCCGCTTATTTTAGAATAATGTCCTTTGATATTGATTGGGATATACAACCCATAGAATCAAAATTCATGAGGCCAATATTACCCCCTTCAGGAACATCAGAAGCCTATAACAGTACATTAAGAAATTGCAGTAGTGGAGGGCTACAACAAACGGTAGGTAGGTCTGAATCTTTAGAGACCAAGGAAATATTGGGTTGGGAAGAATCAATGTCTGTTAGCACCTCCCAAGACTACTCAGTTTCTGTGACCATTGAAGCCGAAGTTTCTACTAAATTCTTTGGCGCTGGGGGTTCTGTGAAAAGTTCTGTGACCGGTAGTTACGGGTTTAGCAAATCAAAAACAAATACGAGTACTAGATCTGGCGCATTTGAAGAAACGCGATCTACAGAAATTTCTACAGAACGTACTCAAGAAGTACCTCCAAAAACCGCCATTACGGTAGCCGATGTATATCAAACCTATGAAAATGTTAGAATTCCATATGTGCAGCGTTTTAGAATAAAAGGAATCTATCAAGAAAATAACGAAGCCCTAACCGGTCAAGAAATAACCACACAATTTGCTTTTAATAGTTTTACAGGAGTAATAACAGATGTCCAAGACGATTTTATTGAAGTGACCGTTCGAGGAACAAACGTTATCAATAGACTAATAGAAACTGAAACTATTTCTGATGACGTGCCTTCCAATTGTGGAGAATAATCATACATCAATTTGAGTTTATAAAGCACAAAAGCCCTGGGAACCTATCTGGGGCTTTTTGTTTATAAACATTTCTATTTCAAAAGCTTGGCTTAAAATTTCCTATTTTTAGTAGGTAAACCAAGCTCCATGAAAACCTCAACGCCCTTTTTCTTCTTTGTTTTCTTTCTTTTCCCTTTTCTTCATGCACAGGAAAATTTAAAGTTGGATAGCCTTCTAAATGTATACAACTCACAACTAGAAAGTAGAGTGAAAGTGGATGCTGCCAAAGAACTTTCAAATCTCCTCAGACATGATAAGCCAGAAGAGTCGTATCTATATGCCACTCGAGCATTAAAAATTTCAAATAATATAGGTTATAAGAGAGGGAAAGGATATGCGTTTCTGTCCCTCGCTCTTTATTATAGGTTTCTACCCAATATTGATTCGTCAAGGTACCATTATAAAAATTCAATTCAGACCTTTAAGGATATAGACTTAAAAACCGATTTGTGGACCGCGTTAGATGAATATGCAACCTATGAAACCCGTCTTGGGGAGTTCGAATATGCCCTAGAATTAGCTGAGGAAGGCAAGGCACTTGCTTTAGAACTTAAAGATGGGATTAAACTCGTTGACAATCTGCAGCGAAAAGCGGCCATTTATACGGATAAAACCGATTACCCAGCCGCAATATCGGAAACAATATACGCTTCCAAGGTTTTAGATACGATTCAACCAGAGGATAAGAAAAGAAAAGCAATTGTGTTGGCAGACCTCGGCAGGATTCAGATGTTACGAGGAGAGGAAAAAGAGGCCATTCCATATATGGAAGAGTCCTTAGAAATTTTTAAGGAACTAAATGACTTGGTTTGGTTGGCTACTGTATATATAGAATTGGGAAATTGCTACTGGCATCTCAAAGAATATGACAAATGTATCGCAGAGTATAAAAAAAGCTTGGTCATCAGCCAACAGATGAACCGTGAAGATTTTATAGCTGCAAATAATAATAATATTGGTGCTACCTATGCGGAAATAGGGGAATTTGCAAAAGCGCTTATCTATCTAAAAAAAGCACATGGAAGTACCAGAAAATCTAAATCTATTAACAACTTAATCGTTAGCCATAACGATTTAGCAAGAGCTTATATTGGGCTCGAAAACTATCCTCAAGCCTTGCGACATACGGATTCAGCTATCCAAATAGCAGATTCAATCAAAGTACCGGAACTTTTGGAAGACGGATACTTTAGACAAGCTTATATTTTTGAGCAAATGGGGGATTATAGACTTGCTCTAAAAAATCACAGAAAATATCAACAAGTTCATGATAGCATCCAGGATATACAGTTAGGAAAGGAAGTTGAAGAACTCAAAACCCAATACGAAACTGAAAAAAAAGAACAACAAATAACACTTCAAGAAAAGGAGATAACGGTTTTGGAACAGCAAGCCTCCATAAGTAATCTTCAAAAACTTCTTTTGGGTATTGGTCTTTTACTCTCTTTAATTGGTTTTTACGCAATTCGCCAAAAATTAAAACGCAACAAGCTCGAAAAAGAAAAAGTAGATGCTGAATTGGCCTTTAAAAAGAAAGAACTGACCACCCATGCGTTGCACCTTGCCAAAAAGAACGAAGTTTTAGAAAGCCTAAAACAAAAGGCCCAAGAGCTCAAAGAAAACGAAGAGTCCCAAAAGGGCTATCAGCAGTTGATCCGTACCATTAATTTTGACCTTCAGGACGACAATAATTGGGAAAATTTTGCACGTTATTTTGAAGAAGTACATAAAGATTTCAATAGTAATGTAAAATCCAAGTTCCCAGATGTCACCTCCAATGAACTTCGTTTAATGGCGCTTTTAAAAATGAATCTTTCCTCAAAAGAGATTGCCAATATCCTTAATATTTCACCCGAAGGGATAAAAAAAGCACGTTATCGACTACGTAAAAAACTGGATATCACCACAGAAGACTCTTTACAAGATTTAGTGCTAAGCCTTTAAAAATAGGTACTAACAAAGAAGTCCACTCTTTGTCCTCATGCAAATTTTGGTGTGTCCACCCATTGTCCACCCCTCTTTTTTTATGCCTCAAAAACAGCGCTTTAGGTTTGTGGTGTCATGAGAATTCTATATGAACCCATGACAACAGTTTTGTGGTCTTGCTCGGCTAAGGGCTGCAGACCGTTTCCCGGGCAGGTCACACAAAACAACAAATCCAGTTTAACCCACAAAACAAAAAGTGATGAAAACAACAAATCTAGTATTCAATCGAATTTTTACGCTACTCCTGCTTATTACTGTAGTAGCATGCAGCAAAGATGACCCTGGGACAACCATGCCACCTGGACCCAATTCGGAATTGGAAACTACCCAGTCCAATGTTGATACCGATGAATATGAAATAGACGAGGGGCAATTGGGCCTTAGCATTAGTGCAAGAAG
This sequence comes from uncultured Allomuricauda sp., assembly GCF_947499585.1. Classification (GTDB taxonomy): domain Bacteria; phylum Bacteroidota; class Bacteroidia; order Flavobacteriales; family Flavobacteriaceae; genus Flagellimonas. The sequence goes on from NZ_CANMOO010000001.1 coordinate 1,662,096, forward strand.
TTTAAAACGAAAGGGATACGCTCCAACTAAGGCTATTATTACCCTATCCGAAGGAGAAAAAGCCGGTGATTATGATGTCAACATAGGCCAAGATACCTTTTTAGCCAGCTTTTCATTTGAAAATAAAGACCTATCAGAAACGGAAAGGAATGAGCTTGAAGATGGTGTGGCCATGAGTATCACTGTTGAAAATGCTCTTGGTGAAGTCCTAGCTGTGTTTACCAGCACTAAAAAGTCTTTCACCTCCAGTCCTTCGGAAACTGAGGTAGACGACCCGAACAAAATCGATATCAACCCTATAGTTTTAAACCCCGAAGTGGACTATTACCTACAAATTTTAGATGCCAGCATTACTTCGGTTTTTGGAGCACCCTCAGCAACTTTGCGCACATCCACAACTGATCTTGATACTGAAGTTAGGGTGCGTCGAGCTTCAGATTTGGACTATATAAACGATACACAACAGACTATTCCGTTTACCAAATTTAGATTTGAAACTGTAGATGCCGAAAACAATATCTTCAACATTTTTAACCCCAACGGAAGTAAAAAACATTATCTGTACATGGATGCCAACAATAGATTAAACGTGCAATCTGAGGCGAACTATACCACAAATGGCGGCAACACTCCAGATGCTGCTTCAAGGACCAACTATCAATTTAAGATACAAAAAATAGACACTGGCAAATTTTTTATCATTCCACAAACAACGAACATCCCCTTAATTGCTTCAGCAAGTTTGGAATCCATTACTTCCCAAACTGTGGAAACTCCCTCACATTTTAGAATTTTAAATTTTGAAATTGACTGGAACTTCGAATCACGTAACACCAGTTTTCTAGCTCCAATACTTCCTCCATCAAAAACTATCGCTGCTTACAATACAGCTCTTAAAAATTGTAGTAGCGGCCCATTGACCGATGAAGTTGGGGTAGTAAAAACTTTGACCAGAACGGACACCTACTCATGGTCTGAATCCATTCAGGTAGCGACTTCCGTGGAAGCGAGTTTGTCCACAACAATTTCTTCTACGGTAGAAACTAGCGTGAACACACAATTTTTTGGAGCCTCCAATTCAACGACGGCTTCTGTAACGGCAGGTTTAAGTGTGGGGCATACCACAACAGAAACTAGAACCGAAACTGCTGAGACCAGCACTTCAGAAACTTTAGAACTTTCATCTAAAAGAACCATTACTGTTCCGGCTGGTAGGGGAACCGCTGCAGCAGACATTTATCAAGAGTACGAAAACATTCGTGTACCCTATGTCCAAGAATATCGTATTCGTGGGGATTATCAAAATGGAAACTTTTTGACTGGACTAGAAATTATGTCTCAATTCAACTTTAATGGGTTTTCAGGTGTTATAAATGAGATTGGTTCCGACTTTATCGATATAACACTTAGGGGCACCACCGTAATAAGCCATTTAATATCAAAAGAAATAGTGACAAGGGATATTCCAGATGCCTGTACCAATTAAACATTCAGAGTTAAGTTAGTTAAAAACAAAAGCCCCGGGAACCACTCCGGGGCTTTTAAATAAAATCAAAACCAACCTAAACATATGAGTTAACCTACTCATATCTTTGAAAATTTCATAGCAATTTTCAGTAGTAAAACAACTACCTCTAAAAAAACCCTACTTTATTTTTAAACTTTTTTTGAAAAAAGTTACTTTCACGTATAATGACTACTCCTTTTTTTAAAGAATTATGCGAAGAACTTAAGTTGGGAGCCATTGAAAAAGGGCATCCTTTCAGGTATTTTGTATTGGGAACCCTTGGGTTGGACAATTCTGTTGGACAACGCATGCTTGTTTTACGACAGGTATCACCCGAATTACGATTAACATTTTATACAGATAATCGTTCCCCTAAAATAGCGCAGTTGCAGAATAACAATACGGTTAGTGGACTTTTTTATAATCCCACCAAAATGACACAGCTAAGAATTGAGGGGAAAGCCATCATTGAAACTAACAAGGAGGTATTAAAAGCGCACTGGGACAATGTTCCTGTAAAAGGACAAAAAGAGTACAACGCAAGTAAGTCTCCAGGAGATTCCATAAACAATCATAACGAAATTGAATATCTAAGCGAAAAAAACCATTTTAGCATGGTGCATATTCTTCCAGATAAAATGGATTTTTTAAAACTGGGGAATCACTATCATACCCGCGTTCAATTTTCATTGGTAGATAACGAATGGAAAGGTAAATTTTCTGTTCCATAAACTTCAAAAAAATATAAGTCTTCCTTGTCTGGACCATATTGCGATAAACTATCTGTCGGTTTTAAACTTTCAGAAAGCCTATTCAAAGATGACAAGATTACATGAGGTCTATCATACTTTTTGGATTCTGGAATGGAGAAGTCGTCCAAAGTGAACAGTTCTTTTTTAGGGTTGTGCAATTTAATTTGTCCTCCGTAAGTAACATTTGGTAACACCCAAACCGAATTTGAGTATTCTGTCTGCAATTTGTCTGACAAACCAGTATAATCAAAATGGATATCCGAAGTAATACCAAGAAATCGTTCTGCAGGAGTACGGAATACTTGAAATACCAAAATCAATAGAAATAGTGGCATGCCCCATTTTCTAACTTTTTTATTATCTAAACCTAGGTTTCCTATCAAAAATATAAAGTAAGGTAACAGCAATGGAACCAACCAACGGGCTTGCACTTCTTTTACATTCATAAATATAAAAAACAGGACTAGTACCGCTATTTGTATCACTCCCATGTTCCGTAGCCATTTTGGAACGTTTTTAGATTCCCACCTCACTTTTTTCAATACCAAAAACAATCCTACTACCAATAGTAATGGGAGCAATATTTCTAAAAGCGCTTTTATCAATTCCAAAATAGGGGTTAGAACAAAAACTCCAGGCCCTTCAGTCTCCAACTTTGTGCTAATACTTTTACCAATAAAGCTTAAATACTCCCCTTGTATCAACCAGTAAAAATGAGGAGAAAAGAGTAGAAAAGCGATTGTACAGGATAACAGAATCTTAGGGTTCCATACAATCCGTTTTAGCGAAGCATCAAAAAAAGAAGCTCCCAAAACCATCATTAAAAAAATTGAATAGTTGTATTTGCAAAGCATTCCTAAACCAAAACAAATTCCCAGCAAAAGATACTTACGTATAGATTTCCTTTCTATCAATTGTGCCATCACATGAAGCGTCAAAAGAATCATCAAACAGAGTAATAAAGTGTGTGAAAGTCTTCTGAAAGTAAAATCAATAAAAACAGGAATTAAAGCTGAACTCAACACTACAATTTCAGCCCTAGCCTTATCATTTAAAACTCTTTTAGCGAGTCCATAAAAAGACAAGATTACAGCTCCAAAAAGTGTTCCGCGTAAAAAGGACAAGGAGAATTTAGTAACTCCAAAAATGCTATTAATGGCTTTTTGAATCCAAGTGAACAAAGGTGGTTGATCATCATATCCTAGCCTCCACCATTGCGAATAATAGGCTTGTTCTGCATCTTCCAACTCCAGGGAAGTTTTTAAAAAACTAATGATGATAATGGAAACGAAAGATACGGATGCCAATAACCAAGCCAACGGTATCTTTTCCCTATTCTTTACCACCTAAGTTGTTTTCAGTAGTGTAAAGCTGTTTGAGAGTGGATCTAAACTATCCATTAACTCCGGGATAAGTTGATTACCTAATTCCAAGTACAATTCTGAAAAATTAAGTTGTCGCTCCTGTAATGATAAGTTTGGAAAAAGTTCGTTCTGCATATCCGTCATTCTAATAACATGGTCCTTCAATTTTCTCTTTTGTGCCTGCAATAATCTCTTTTCCAATGCATCCAGTCCCTTCTTTTGCTTTACCTCTTGGGCCTTTACTGCATTTACAAAAGTTTTATCTGTTTCTTCCGCAAGTTTATATAAGGCTTGGAACTGCTCTTCCAAATGTTTTTGTTGTGGCGAAAAATCGATATCAATATTGGAAATTTCTCTTATCCTCTTGTTGATGAAGCTATTTTGCTTTAAAAAAAGGTCTGAAATCTTCAAACTGAGTTTTTCCACTTTTTTTGCCTGCTTTTCGGTCATCACCAAGGCCGAATTTCGTAATAACAGCATGGGAAAAGTAACATCCATAGCTTCAAAATACGATTTTAGCTCTAGCCAATATGCCAGCTCCCCTCCTCCTCCAATATAACAGAGATTGGGAAGAATAACTTCTTGGTATAGCGGACGGGCTATTACATTTGGAGAAAAACGTTCAGGATAGTTCTCAAGTTCTGCTGCAAGTTCTTCTTTTGAAAATCTTATCTCTGTATTGTTAACGTGAAAATTTCCTTCTTTTTCCACGATTCGTTCCCTGATGTCATCCAAAAGATAGAAGTAATTTATCTCTCTTGGGTTTACTTGTATATTATAAGCAGGTGATACTTCTGCCAATGTACCAATAGATTCTGAAACCTTTTTAAATGCAAGATTTTCAAAAATATCCCGTTTGGCAAAAGGAATCAATAATTTCTTTAGCGCCACATCATCCCCATCAACAATCACCAAACCATATTCACCGAACAATTCATTTGCAAGAAAACGAGTGGCATCAGACAGGTTATCATGCTCTAAATAAGCACTTTTAAATAATGCTTTTAGCTCATTGGCATTTATAGTATTCCCTAATTCAGAAGAAAATGTATTAAAAACAGTATCTAATCCCTCTGTTTTTAAATTTCCAACTGCTCCAGAAGCTTCTCTGTTCCATTGAACTTTCTGTCCTTTAAAATTGAAATAGTTTATTTCATCAAAGTCATGGTCTTCTGTAGCCATCCAATATATGGGAACAAAGTCATAGTCAGGATATCGTTCCTTTAATTGCCTAGTTAGATTAATGGTGGAAATAATCTTGTATAAAAAATACAGTGGTCCAGTAAAAAGGTTTAGCTGGTGCCCCGTAACTATGGTAAAGGTATTTTCTCCTTCCAATAAAGAAATTTGGCTTGCTGTAGCTTCTGAAACCGTAAAGCCTTCATATTGATGCTTAAGCGCATTAGAAAGAACAAGCCTATTTGAAGCAGGATAGTTGGCCTTCTTCTCTTTTAATTGGTCTTCAAAATTTTCTAATAGGGGAAATCTGTTAAAAAACGGTTGCAAATTCTTGTTCTGGTCAAGATAATCGCAAATAAGTTTAGAAAAATAACCCGTTTCCTTAAAAGGTATACAATCTACTTCCATTAAAGTTTTAATATCGTGCTAAAGATAATCCTCTTCTTTTTTTCAGTTCCTAAAAATACGTTAATTACGTTTTTAGTCAATTAACCGAGTACTACATAGGGTAAGAATGGTAATTATGGAATTTATCGTTAGATTTGATTTTGGCAAATTAACCTTTACATGACAAGATTTTTACTATTATTTTTTGTATTTGTTTCTTTTTCCATATCCGCCCAACAGCTGAAATCTCCTTCAGAATTTTTAGGGTATGAACTTGGCACGGAATTCACCCGACACTATGAGGTGGTAGATTATTATGAATACCTGGCCAAGGAAGCTTCAGACAGGGTTAAACTCACCATCTACGGACAAACTAATGAGCGAAGGCCTTTACTATTGGTCTATGTATCTTCTGCAACTAATATCTCTAATCTAGAAAACATAAGGCAAGAGCATTTAAAAGATACTCAAGGTGGTGGAAATACATCTAAAGCAATAGTTTGGTTAAGTTATAATGTTCACGGCAATGAAAGTGTAAGTACAGAGGCATCTATGCAGACCATTTATGAATTGCTAACCAATAAAAGTTCTTATTTGGAAGATGTCGTTGTCATTATGGACCCCTGTATAAACCCCGATGGTAGGGACCGTTACAGCAATTGGTACAATCAATATAAAAATTCTCCATACGAAGTTGATCCTAATAGTAAAGAACATCATGAAGGCTGGTGGAGTGGCAGAAGCAATCACTATATGTTTGATTTAAATAGAGATTGGGCCTGGTTAACACAAGTTGAAAGTCAACAGCGAATAAAGGTATATAATAAATGGCTGCCCCATATACATGTGGATTTTCATGAACAAGGGGTAGATAACCCTTACTTTTTTGCTCCAGCAGCGGAACCTTATCATGAAGTGGTTACTGATTTTCAAAGAGATTTTCAGGTTACTCTTGGAAAAAATCACGCAAAATACTTTGATGCAAATGGTTGGTTTTATTTCACAAAAGAAATGTTTGATCTTTTCTATCCCAGTTATGGAGATACCTACCCTACCTACAATGGTGCTATTGGAATGACCTATGAACAAGGAGGAAGCGGACGTGGAGGCCTTGGAGTGATTACAGGAATCGGAGACACTTTGACGCTAAAAGACCGTATAGCGCATCATTTTACTACTGGTCTTTCCACTATAGAAGTTTCTGCTAAAAATGCAGGTAAGCTGAATGCTGAGTTCAAGAAGTTCTATCAAAACAAAAACTTTAAATACAAAAGCTATGTGTTGAATGGAGATGAAGATAAAATTGATGCACTTAAAAATCTACTATCAAAACATAAGATTGAGTTTAGTAATGCCGACAAAGGGTCTTTTAAAGGATTTAATTATAGCACGGGGACTAATGGAAGTATAACTGGTTCAAAAAACAGTCTTGTAGTTTCAACAAATCAGACCAAAGGTACATTGGTAAAAGTTTTATTTGAACCCAATGCAAAACTAAGTGATTCCCTTACTTATGATATTACCGCGTGGTCATTGCCTTATGCATATGGTTTAGATGGAATCGCGTCTACCTCAATTGTTCCAAATGGGTCTGAGGAAGTGAATACTCAAATACCAAGTAGTCAATCCATAAATGCCAATACCTACGCCCACATTACGGACTGGAACAGTATGAAGGATGCTCGCTTCTTGGCTGAATTATTAAAGGAAGGAGTGCGTGTGCGAAAAACGGATCATCCATTTTCGCTACAAGGCAAGTCTTTTGCCCGAGGAAGCCTAATTATAACCAAATCGGACAATCAGAATGAGGCAGACTTTACCGAAATTTTGAAAAAAACTTCGGATAAATTTAAAAAGGATATTACTCCTTCAAGCACTGGTTTTGTAGATTCTGGAAAAGATTTTGGGTCCTCATACGTACAAATGATAACAAAACCAAAAATTGCAGTGCTATCGGGGAAACCAACATCAACCTATCGTTTTGGCGAAATCTGGCACTTTTTTGAACAACAATTACATTATCCGCTAACAGTACTTGATAACGAATATTTCAATAAAGTTGATTTAAAGGATTATCATGTGCTGATTTTACCTAGCGGCCGTTATGGTGATTTTTTCAATGAAAAGCAGCTGAAAAAGCTCCAGGATTGGGTTAAAACAGGCGGTAAGATTATTGCAATGGGAGGAGCCATCAATGCCATTGATGGTGAAAAAGGGTTTAGTATCAAAAAGAAAGAAGTTGCAAAAGACTCAACAGACGTTAAACCAAAACCACATAAGAATACGCAGAGGGAACGCATCAAAAATGCTATTACAGGAGCAATTTTTAAAACCAAGGTGGACAACACCCATCCACTAGCCTATGGTTATGGATCTAATTATTTCACCTTGAAACTAGGAAGTTCTAGCTATGAGTACCTTAAAAGTGGAAATGCAGTTTATCTAGAGAACAATACAAAACCTATTTCTGGTTTTGCAGGGAGCCATGCACAAAAAAACATTGGTAATTCTTTGGTTTTTGGAGCCGAGCAATACGGTAAAGGGCAAGTTATATACATGATAGACAATCCATTGTTTAGAGGTTTTTGGGAAAATGGGAAACTGTTTTTTGCCAACGCGCTTTTTATGGTAGATTAATGTTTTTCTTTTTTAAGAATTGAATCCTAGCTTTGTTTTCCGCAAAGCTCTACAATTTCTTTATGTCGTTAAAAATCACTAATTTAGAGTGGTAGTTTTTTAACTAAAAAACACATTTGCTATGAACGAGAGATGTCAAAGAATTCAAAAAAAGACCCTAACTATAGTATTATCAGTATTATATGTTTTGGCATTTGGAACAACGAGCGTATTTGCGTTTCAACAAGAAGAAAAAACTGAAAATTTTAAGCAGTATAGAGGAGAGGTTGTTGATGGATCTTCAAAAAAAGCTTTAGTTTTTGCCACGCTTTCCGTAGAAGGCACTAATATTAGTACAATTACCAACACAGAAGGAAGCTTTCTTTTAAAAATTCCGGAAAGTATTACGGACGGAACAGTAGTCGTATCTTTCTTAGGGTACAAAAGCAAAAACATTCCGCTCTCCCAATTAAAATCTAATAAGAACAAGATTTCGCTTATTATTTCTGTAACCGAACTTTCTGAAGTTAATATAAATGCTCCAAAAGATGCTGCTGCTTTGGTAAGAGAAACTTTAGCAAGAAAGGGAGACAATTATTTTGACGACCCAACTTTGATGACTGCGTTTTATAGGGAAACCATAAAAAAGAGAAGAAAGAACGTATCCTTGTCAGAAGCGGTAGTCAATATCTATAAAACACCCTATAGCTCGCTTCGTAAAGACGCCGTTGAGCTTTATAAAGCTAGGAAAAGTACAGATTATAGCAGGCTTGACACTGTGGCCCTTAAATTGCAAGGAGGGCCTTTCAATACTTTGTATGTCGATATCATAAAATATCCTGAGTATATTTTTGCAGAGGGAGCTATTACCGACTATAAATTCACATTTAGTCGTTCCACAAGAATAAATGATAAATTAATCTATGTTATCAAATTCGATCAGTTAGAGACCATTAGCGACCCTCTATATAAAGGTGAACTCTTTATTGATGTTGAAAATAGAACGTTGACCAGTGCCATTTATACCTTGAATATAACCGATAGAGAAAAGGCTGCTCGACTTTTTGTACGTAAAAAACCAGCAAAAGTAGATGTATGGCCAACTGAAGTTGCATACCGTGTTGATTACAGGGAAAAAGGCGGGAAATGGTACTACGGCTACAGTAATGTTCTATTAGAATTTAAAGTTGATTGGGAAGACAAGTTGTTCAATTCTGTATACAGTATGACAGCTGAAATGGCTGTTACTGATTGGGAAAAAAATATTACTGGCGAATTGCCAAAGAACAGGGAGAGACTTAAAAAATCCATTATTTTAAGTGATGAGGCGATTGGGTTTTCCGATCCAGATTTTTGGGGTCAATATAATATCATAGAACCTGAAAAGTCCATAGAGTCGGCAATTAAGAAAATACAGCGACAATTGCGCAGGTCAAAAGCAAAAGGTGGAGCCTCAGCTCCTTAATTAACTCAAATTTTAATATTAAAAAAGCCCCTTAAAGGGGCTTTTTTTTATTTCTCAAACTCTTGCAGTGTTTTTATAATGATGGAAACACAATCCAGTAATTGTTCTCGGTTCATTACCAAAGGCGGTGCAAAACGAATAATGTTACCATGGGTTGGTTTTGCCAAAAGACCATTTTCTTTTAAAGCCATGCAAATGTCCCATGCTGTAGAACTATCTTCACTATCATTAATAACAATTGCATTGAGCAATCCTCTTCCTCTAACTTTTACTACGAGGTCACAAGTTGAGATGAATGTATTGAGTTCTTCTCTAAAGACTTCACCTAGCTCAAAAGCATTTTGCGCCAGTTCTTCATCCTTAACAACTTCTAATGCTGCAATACCTACAGCAGCAGCTACAGGGTTGCCTCCAAAAGTACTTCCATGACTACCTGGTGTAATTACATCCATAACATCATCATTTGCCAAAACTGCAGATATAGGATATGCTCCACCCGAAATTGCCTTGCCTAAAATTAAAACGTCCGGTTTTACATCTGGAGTTCCACTGCAATGCTTATCACTACAAGAGCAATTTCCACATGTGGCCAATAATCGTCCTGTACGGGCAATACCTGTCTGTACTTCATCAGCAATAAAAAGTACATTGTGTTTTTCACAAAGTAACTTGGCAGCTTTTAAGTATCCTTCAGATGGTACATAAACCCCCGCTTCACCTTGAATGGGCTCAACTAAAAACCCTGCAACATTCGCATTGTTTTCCAATGTTTCCTCCAAGGCATTTAAATTATCATATTCAATTTGGATAAAGCCCTCCGTATACGGACCATAATTCTTTCTTGCTACATCATCATTGGAAAATGATATAATCGTTGTTGTTCTTCCATGAAAATTGTTCTTGCAAACAACAATCTTGGCTTGGTTTTCCGAGATTCCTTTTTTCTGATAAGCCCAACGTCTGCAGATTTTTAAAGCAGTTTCCACTGCTTCTGCTCCAGTATTCATGGGCAAAACTTTATCAAACTTAAAAGTAGACGTAGCATACTTTTCATACTTTCCCAACATATCGTTGTAGAAAGCCCTTGACGTTAAGGTCAAAGTTTTTGCTTGTTCTCTCATTGCTCCTACAATTTTTGGATGACAATGTCCTTGGTTTACGGCAGAGTAAGCGGATAAGAAATCGTAATACTTCTTGCCTTCTACATCCCATACAAAGACACCTTCTCCCCTGCTCAATACAACGGGAAGTGGGTGATAATTGTGGGCACCGTACTTGTTTTCTAAATCTATCGCTTGTTGCGATGTTAAATGTTCTAAAACAGCCATTTTAATTGTTTTTGAATTAATAAAATAACCATTCCTGCAATACCTTTATCCTTTCGAAGTCTCGAAAATTCAGCGTGGGAGAGAAATCATCCCTGAAGAGCTGCTAAAATATTAAATATTTATTCAAACTTAAAAGATTGTCTGTTTTAATCAGCCATTCTTTTAGTGGATAAAGTTGTTATTTGTAGTTCTAACCTCTTAAGTTCTCGCAGAATATCATTCTTATCCATTTGCATCCATACAAACAGTTTTATCATACCCATAAAAATCAAGCAAGCAAATATTCCGGTTCCCCATTTAATAAGTTCATTTGTGACCTCGGTATTTAAAAATTGAACAACACAAAATATGAGCAATCCAAAAATAACCAGGTTAAACAAATTCATGATAATAGCTAACCACCCTGTCTTTCCCTTAAATACACTACCAAATTTTTCAATAAGGTTTTGTTCCCCAAGTTCATCATAAAACTTTGCCTCTTCTTGGGTCAGTGCCTCCTTGATAAGTTCGTCTATTTTTTCAATGTCTTTTTTCATCTTTTTTTCTTTAAAATTCCTTTTAATTTTTCTCTAGCATGAAACAACCTTGATTTTGTTGTTCCTTCTGATATGCTAAGTATCCCGCTTATTTCTTTCAATGAATATTCTTCCAAATAAAATAGCTTCAATACCATCTGTTGATTTTCTGGTAATTCTTTGATTGCTAAAAGAAGTTTTCTTATTTCAGCTTCTTTATCATTAGCTACATCATTGGTTATTGAGTTGTTATAAATGCCCTCAATGTTCTTTTTACTTCTTTTTAATTTGTTCAAATGATCCAAGGACTTTCTTGTTACAATTTTTGTAGCCCAACTACTAAAAGAATTTGGGTCCTTTAGCGTATAAAGTTTACTAATTATGGTTTTCCAGGAATCCTGCACAATGTCTTTGGATGCCTCAAAGTCATAAGTGTACCTATACGAATGCTTGCACAATCTAATATGATGTCTCTTTACCAATATGGATAACGATTTTTTATTACCAGATTGATATTCCAATACCACTAACCCATCAAAAACTTTTTCTGTTGTTTTCATATCACTTACTAACCTATAGACAGCGAAATATTGGAAAGGTTCAAAAAAAAGAAAATTTTTATCCTTTCATTTTCACAAGTTACTTGTTCTTAATAGAAACCTATTCTTACTTTTGCCACATGCGCAAAAAAAGAAGTCGACTAACGTTTGAAAATGTCGAAGTAATAGATGCAGGGGCAAAAGGAAAATCAGTTGGGAAAGCTCCTGATGGAAGAATCATATTTCTATCCAATGCGGTGCCTGGAGATGTCGTTGATGTAATGACCACCAAAAAGAGAAAGGCTTTTTTTGAAGGTGTAGCAACAAATTTTCATACCCTGTCCAAAAGAAGAACAACTCCCCAATGTGAGCATTTTGGTGTTTGTGGAGGGTGCAAGTGGCAGCACATGGCATATGAGCACCAGCTCCATTTTAAACAAAAGGAAGTTGAAAACAACCTAAAACGTATTGGAAATCTTGAACTGCCCGAAACAACGCCCATTCTTGGTTCTAAAGAACAATATTTTTATAGAAATAAAATGGAGTTTTCATTTTCTAGCAGTCGTTGGTTGACTCAAGAAGAGATTAGTTCCGAATCTCAAATTGAAGATAGAAATGCTTTAGGGTTTCATATTCCTGGTATGTGGGATAAAATTCTGGATATAAAAAAATGTCACTTGCAAGAAGACCCATCCAACGCTATAAGGCTGGAAATAAAAAATTTCGCGAGCAAGAATGGGCTTGCTTTTTTTAATCCTAGACAACAACAAGGATTATTGCGTACTATGATGTTGAGAACCGCTTCCACAGGTGAAATTATGCTGCTAATTCAGTTTTTTGAGGATGCTTTGGAAGAACGGGAGCTGCTATTGAACCACATAGAACAAACTTTCCCAGAAATTACGTCATTGCTTTACGTCATCAACCAAAAACAGAATGACACTATTTATGACCAAGAGGTAGTTTGTTTTGCTGGACGAGACCATATTTTTGAGGAAATGGAAGGATTGCGTTTCAAAATAAATGCCAAATCGTTTTATCAGACCAACTCAGAGCAGGCCTATGAGCTTTATAAAGTAACACGTGATTTTGCAAATCTTACTGGAAACGAACTTGTCTATGACCTATATACCGGGACTGGAACCATTGCTCAATTTATATCTAAAAAAGCAAAGAAAGTAATAGGGGTGGAATCAGTACCGGAAGCAATTGAAGATGCCAAAAATAATGCCCTTCACAACAACATTTCCAATGTGGAATTTTTTGTGGGTGATATGAAAAAAGTCTTTAATAGTTCATTCATAGAGCAGCATGGACAACCAGATGTCATAATAACTGATCCTCCACGAGATGGTATGCACAAATTAGTGGTAGAACAACTTATACAGATAGCTCCTGAAAAAATAGTTTACGTAAGTTGCAACAGTGCAACCCAGGCTAGAGATTTAGCTCTTTTAGACGAAAAATATCAGGTGACAAGAGTACAGCCTGTAGATATGTTTCCGCAAACACACCACGTAGAAAATGTTGTACTTTTGGAGAAACGGGTATAGTTTTTGATAAAATTTGTTTTTACTCTAGAATGAAAAAAATACTTCCCATCTTACTTATTGCCCTCTCACTTATTTATGTTTCTTCCTGTGAAAAAGATGACATTTGTGTTGACGGTGACACTCCTTTGATAGTAATCGGTTTTTATGATGCCACAGATACCACTGTGTTTAAATCCGTTCCTTCTATAAGAATTAAGGGCATTGATAACGACAGTATTTTAGAAACTGATTCGTTTAGTGACCGTTCAAATTCACCAGATTCACTATCGATTCCGTTAAGAATTGATGGCACAAGTACCACTTATGAATTTATAACAGATTCAGATGATGATGAAACAAGCATGGAAGAAACTGGCAATAGGGATACCTTATCGTTTAGCTATACGGTTAGTGAGCAATTTACTTCAAAAGCTTGCGGTTTTGTTGCTAATTACAATACCGTCACTATAGGATTGACATCTGACGGCACCAACTGGATTCAAGATATTACTGTGATACAAGACACCATCGAAAACTCCAATAACATCCATGTTAAGATATTTCATTAGTATTATTTTTCTTTCGCTTTCGTTTTTGGCAAAAGGCCAAGATAAACCTGTGGACCTTCAACCAAAAGATACGGTGGAATACAAACAAGAGTACGGCTTGCGCATTGGTGCCGATATAAATAGATTGCTATTTTCTTTTATTGATGAAGATTATACAGGTTTTGAAATAGTTGGCGATTACAGAATAACCGAAAAGCTTTATCTGGCTGCAGAATTGGGTAATGAAGAAAAAACTCAAACCGAAGAATTGAGTAATACTCCATTGTATAACTATACCTCCTCTGGAAGCTATATAAAACTGGGAGTAGACCTAAATACATATGAAAACTGGTTTGGAATGAACAATGCTATTATTATTGGTGGCAGATATTCTGTTGCCAGTTTTAGCCAAACGTTAAATGAGTACAGCATTTTTGAAAGCAATCGATTCTTCAATCCAACTGAATTTTTACCAGGAGCGCAACCAGGAGAAGAGTTTAGTGGTCTTAGTGCCTCTTGGCTAGAGTTTGTTTTTGGTATAAAAGCAGAGCTTTTTGCCAATATCTATATTGGAATGAGCGCTCGTCTAGGTTTTTTGGTTACAAACAAAGAAGAGGAACGTTTTCCCAACCTCTGGATTCCTGGCTTTAATAGAGTAACTGATGGTAGTAATTTTGGAGTGAGTTATAATTATTCCATCTCCTATTTTATTCCCTTATACAAAAAAGCGAAAAAGAAAAAAGAGAAGTTACCAGAAACAGAATAAAAAATAAAATGGGCATGAAAAATGGTCATATCAACTATATTGAATTCAAGGCAAAAGACTTAGAACAAATAAAACAGTTTTACAATGAATCCTTTGGATGGGTCTTTACAGATTATGGTCCAACGTATACTGCTTTTGAAGAAAGTGGTATTGAAGGGGGATTTGAGACAACAGGGGAAGAAATAATAAATGGAGCTCTTGTGGTGTTATACCACGAAAACCTTGATATTATAAAGGATAGTATTGAAACAGCTGGCGGAAAAATATCCAAGGCCATTTTTTCTTTTCCAGGAGGACGTAGGTTTCATTTTCTGGACCCTTCTGGAAACGAACTTGCAGTCTGGTCAGATAAATAAGGAAAAAGAGAAAACATTAAATTTCCCTCATTCCTTTAATGAAAATCCATTTCATTAATACTTTTTCACCATCATCCGTTTGAATAGCCCCAAACTTGGGAGCTAACACATTGGCAATAATAGCAGAAGTTACAGCCAAGAAAATTGGGTTTATAGGCAAATAGTATCCCAATACCATACGAGCTATTAAGAACAATGCCACAAAGGCGATAAAATTGAACAACAATGCTTTATGTTTTGGTTTCATATGGTATCCGTTTTATGCTTTGCTTTCTTACTACCTTCATACATTTCATATTTAACTAATCTGGATTCCAGTTTTCCATTGAACGCTTTAATTTTTCGAGAAGGTCTAAGACCAACATATTTCAATGCTTCAAGGTTGGAAGTAATCAACCAAGCATTTGTACCTGGGTAATGCTGTTTTAACGTGTCTCCAATTTTACTGTAAAAATCTTCAACATCAATTTGAAGCCGTTCTCCATAAGGCGGGTTAAAAACCATATGCAATCTCGCATCCAAAGGCTTTTCTGTTCTAAAAAAATCTTTTCGTTCTATAGTAACATATTCAGAAAGATTGGCGTTGTCTACATTTTCTTGGGCCTTCCGTGTTGCCGAAGGAGCTTTATCGTACCCAATAATCTTATGATGAAACTCTCTGGTCTTATTTAGACTTGCCGTCACAATTTTTTCATGAAGTTCAGCATCATAATCATTCCATTTCATAAATGCATATGTTTCCCTATTAATATTGGCTGGGATATTGCAAGCAATCATTGCTGCTTCAATTAAAAAAGTGCCACTACCACACATAGGGTCTAAAAAGTCCAACTGTCCATCCCAACCGCTTAAAAGTAACAAACCAGCCGCCAGCACCTCATTGATAGGGGCAATATTGGTAGCAATGCGATAACCACGCTGGTGTAAAGAGTTTCCAGAGCTGTCCAAAGAAATTGTGCATGTATTGTTATACAAATGGATGTTGATACGCACATCTGGGTCTTGGGTATTTACGTTAGGGCGTTGCCTTACCACTGCCCTGAACTTATCGACCAAGGCATCTTTGGCCTTTTGCGAAACGTACATTGAATTATTGAATACCTCAGAATTCATTGTAGTATCAATAGCAAAAGTTTTATCATGCTCAAAATAGTCCGTCCAATCAATAGCATATACCCTATCATACAATTCCTTTTCATTGAACACCTTAAACCGTTCAATGGGTTTCATAATTTTCAACGCCGTGCGTAGACAAAGGTTTGCTTTATACAAAAAGCCAGTATCCCCGTCAAAAGAAACATTCCGTACTCCTTCCTCCACGTTTCCTGCTCCAAGGTTTCTCAACTCCTTGGCCAAAATGGGTTCAAAACCATATAAAGTTTTGGCCAACATTCTAAAATTTTCTGCCATTTTTTATAAAAAACTTTCGGTAAAAATAGGCTATTTTTATCCCTTCAACCTAGCTGATGGATTTTCCCTTTTTAATGATATATGCAGTTCCCATATTGGCTGTATGGGCAAGTTTTGCTTTTGTATGGATTGCAAAGCCCAAAGACAAAAAAAACATAAAGCTTTTATTGGCTTTTAGTGGTGCATTTTTATTGGCATTGACTTTTTTTGAGTTGTTACCTGAAGTCTACGAAGACAACAGTCCTAAAACCATCGCAGTATTAATTTTAGCCGGAATATTACTTCAAGTCTTTTTGGAATTCTTTTCTAAAGGAGCTGAACATGGTCATATGCACATTGATCTTCAAGAGAATAAATTTCCTTTGCTTCTATTTCTGAGTTTAGCGGTACATGCTCTAATTGAAGGTGTTCCCGTAGATGGTAATAATTCCATTTTATATGGCATTGTTATCCATAAAATTCCTGTGGCCATTATTCTGAGCATTTTTTTGGTTAATTCAAAAATGAAAACAGGTTTGGTGATTTTATTTATAACTGCCTTTTCTATTATGACTCCCTTGGGAAGCTACATTGCAACACAATCACCTTGGATGGAAGTTAACGGACATTTAATGACTTCATTGGCCATTGGCGTGTTCCTTCATATTTCTACAGTAATTCTGTTTGAAAGTTCTCAAGGACACTCTTTTAATCTGCGTAAACTTATTGTCATTATACTAGGAATTGGTATTGCGTATCTAGTGTAGTTTTTATTATTTCTCTATAAAAACTTTGATATCGCCATACAATTAGGCGAATATTTCTTTTTGAATTAAAATCCAATGACAAATTGCTCCACCTAGCACAAAAAAATGCCAAATCAAGTGATTGTAGGGTATTTTTTTAAGCGCATAAAACAGAATGCCAACAGTATAAAAAGCACCTCCTAGGCCAAGAAAAAGCAATCCTTCCATAGATATGTTTTTTGAAAGAAAAGGAACATCAATGACAATCAACCATCCCATTATTCCATAAAGCACTAACGAAAAAACTTCAAATCTTCCAGTAAAAAACAGTTTTAGAATAGTTCCGAAGAGTGCTATACTCCATACAAGATAAAAGAGCAACCATCCTTTTGAATCCGAAAGAACAGTTAAACAAACTGGGGTATACGTGCCCGCAATCAAATAATAGATGCTTATATGATCTAATGCTCGAAGTTTCTTCTTGAGTTTTGGATTCTGTACGGCATGATAAACCGTTGAAGCAGTAAAAAGAAGAATTAACGATAAACTATAAACCAGAATACTTTCAAAAAGAAATGGCTCTCTCGTCATATCTTTCTGAAAGAAAAACACCATACCCAAAATAGAAAGTACAATGCCCAGAGCATGCGAATACGCATTCCATTTTTCTTCTATTAAAACAGATTTGGGGTCAGAAGTCAAGAAAACCTATTTGTAACGTTTACCATGTTTAATAACCATATCCACATCTTGAAGCAAACTAATGTAACGCAGTACATCTCCTTTTACTGCGATAATATCTGCATACTTTCCAGGAGTTATGGTACCAACTTCGTCAGCAACTCCCATCCAAAGTGCTGGCCAATATGTTGCTCCCCTAATGGCATACATAGGGTCTATACCAAATTCATTCACCCAAACATCCAACTCATGCCATGTAGATTGACTGTGGAATTTCATTGGAATGCCACTGTCTGTTCCAATCATTAAAACAACACCTGCATCCAACAATTGGTTGATTTTAGTTTCCAAAGTAGGCTTCCTTGAAGGCATCAATTGGAAATAAGGAAGTCTGTCAGGGTGTTGAACACTATTTTTGATATCCACAATAACACTATCTGGTAATCCCAAATGCCATGAATCATCATCAATAAACTCCAAGTTATCCCTATTGTATTCAAAATTGTATAGCACTTCAACCGTTGGGCACCAAAACAATGGTCCTTGACTCATATCTGCAGTACGCTCTTTTATCATCGTCATGACATCATCAGGGTATCTTGGCGCAGAAGATAATCCAGTATGTTCAAAACAATCAACTCCCACCTCTAGTCCTCTTCTAATTTCTTCAGGTCTGTGACTATGGGCTACAACTTTCAAATTGTTCTTATGAGCTTCATCTACAACTGCCCTGAGTTCATCCATGGTCATCTGATCATGGTCAATCAACTTGATGACATCCACTCCAGCAGTAGCTAATTTTTTAACCTTTCTTCTACCATCTTCTGGACTATCAACACCCCATCTAGAATTTTCTGTGCCAGGATATGGTTTGTGCTGTATAAATGGTCCCGAAACATATAATGTTGCGCCAGGAATTTCACCATTATTAACGGCATCCCTCACAGCAATACTTTCTTCAAGCGGTGCACCCAAATCCCTAGCACTTGTAACTCCTGCCATCAACAATTGGTGCACGGAAGCTGGCATAATTACATCCTTCCATAGCGGTTGATATACTTTATCCCAATATCCATAATCTGAATGACCTATCAATTTTGTATGGACATGCATATCCCAAAGACCAGGCAATACAGTCATTCCTTCGGTAGAGATAATCTCAGCGTTGCTAGGTATTATGGTGTTCTCTATGTTCCCAACAGAAACTATTTTTTCTCCCTTAATAATAACAACGCAGTTTTTAATTGGATCCGATCCAAAGCCATCGATTAATGTTCCTCCAACAAGCGCTTTTACATTGTTTTCTTGTGCAGTAAGAAGTATAGAAAACAGTATAAATACAATAGATAAAATTCGGTTGATCATATAATTTTTTTTTTAGAAATATTGAAAACGATGATTTTAAGGGAATTGTCCTATCAACCTACTTGTATTGCTTTCCATGTTTTATTACCATATCCACATCTTGAAGAAGGCTGATATATCTTAAAACATCTCCGTCCACAGCAATAATATCAGCATATTTACCAGGAGTAATGGTTCCCACTTCATCAGCAACTCCCATCCAAAGTGCTGGCCAATACGTGGCTCCTCGAATGGCATACATTGGATCAATGCCAAATTCATTCACCCAAACATCAAGTTCGTTCCAAGTGGACTGGCTATGGAACTTCATAGGAATACCACTATCTGTTCCTACCAATAAAACTACACCTGCATCCAATAACTGTTGGATTTTTGTTTTTAAAGTTGGCTTACGTGATGGTGTTAATTGGAAATAGGGAAGTCTGTCAGGATGTGCTATACTATTTTTTATATCTGTTATTACACTATCGGGTAACCCTCTGTGCCATGAATCATTATCCAGTTTTTCACGATTATCGCGAACATATTCATAATTGTATAACCCCTCAACAGTTGGACACCAAAATAGAGGTCCTTGGCTCATATCTGCCGTACGCTCCTTTATCATGGTCATAACATCATCTGGATATCTAGGAGATGAAGAAAGTCCGGTATGCTCAAAACAATCGGCTCCAACAGTTAACCCTCTTCTAATTTCTTCAGGTCGATGTCCGTGTGCTACAACTTTTAAATTGTTCTTATGCGCTTCATCAACAATTGCTCGAAGCTCATCCATAGTCATCTGATCTTGATCAATCAACTTAATAACATCCACTCCAGCATTAGCCAATTTTTTAATCTTTCGTCTTCCATCGTCTGCACCATTTACTCCCCACCTAAAATCTTCCGTTCCCGGATAAGGTTTTTTTTGAATAAATGGACCAGAAACATATAGTGTTGCTCCTGGAATCTCTCCATTGTTGATAGCGTCCCTTACTGCAATACTTTCTTCCAAAGGAGCTCCCAAATCCCGAGCACTAGTAACTCCAGCCATAAGTAATTGATGTGCAGAAGATGGCATTATTACGTCTTTTAATAATGGTGGATACGTTTTGTCCCAATATGCATAATCTGCATGACCATTGATCATAGTATGTACGTGCATATCCCAAAGACCGGGCAAGACACTCATACCTTCAGTTGATATCACTTCTGCATTTGCAGGAACTTCTAATGTTTCTACTGTTCCCACTGCTTTAATTCGTTCTCCTTCAATTAAAATAACGCTGTTTTTTATAGGGTCAGAACCAAAACCGTCTATCAAGGTTCCGCCAACCAAAGCTTTAAGGTTAGTTTGCTGTGAAAACGTAAAAAATGTAACTAAAAAGATACAGGAGGTCAATCGAAGTTTAAGCATTGTTTTTTCTTTTTTCTAAAGATAGCTAAAAACAAAAAAACGCCCTTTACGTGATGTAAAGGGCGTTCAAGGAAGGCGGCGACCTACTCTCCCACTTGGTATAGCAGTACCATCGGCGCAAACGGGCTTA